>CAVSEH010000026.1:0-42247 GCA_963726935.1 uncultured beta proteobacterium | reverse complement strand
TGGTTCGAGTCCAGCCGGGCCCACTCAATTTTTCAAAGGCTTGGCGCGAAGTTCTTGCGTCCATTCTTGCCCTGACTCCAGATCGTAACCATGTGCGAGTAGACTATCTCCATACGGTGCGCGCCGATTCCATATGAGCGACGACATCTTCGACGGCCCCTACTTGCTGAGAAGCGCGGCTGACGTGCCGTCACCTACCAAACGGAGGAATGACGATGCTGCAACGGACAAAGCAACCACAGGCATGGCGCAATTTTTCGGGCACCGATTGGCAGCGCGAGATCAACGTTCGCGATTTCATCGTGTCCAATGTGACGCCGTATGTTGACGGACCTGAATTCCTTGCCAAGCCGACCAAGCGCACGCTTGCGGTCTGGGAAAAACTGCAGCCGTACTTTCGCGAAGAGGCCAAGAAGGGAGTGCTCGACGTCGACGTAACCACGCCGTCGTCGCTGACGTCGCACGCTGCGGGCTACATCGACCGCGACAACGAGGTGGTCGTCGGCCTGCAGACCGATAAGCCCTTCCGCCGCGCGATCATGCCCACCGGCGGCTGGGGCATGATCGAGAACGGTCTCAAGGCGATCGGCCGCGAAGCCGACGCCGCGGTGCGCGAAACCTTCACCAAGTACCGCAAGACGCACAACGCGGCGGTCTTCGACCTGTACACGCCGGAGATCCGCGCGTGCCGGCGTTCCCACATCATCACCGGACTGCCCGACGCCTATGGCCGTGGCCGCATCATCGGCGACTACCGGCGTGTTGCGTTGTACGGCGTGGACCGCCTGATCGAGGAGAAGAAGGCCGAACGCGCCCAACTCGACGCGCGCTGGCCGACGGAAGATGTGATGCGGCTGCGCGAGGAGATGGCCGACCAGCTGCGCGCGCTTGACGACCTCAAGACGATGGGGGCGACCTACGACTGCGACCTCGGCAGGCCGGCGACGAATGCGCAGGAAGCCGTGCAGTGGACGTACTTAGGCTATCTCGGCGCCATCAAGGAGATGAACGGTGCCGCCATGTCGGTAGGCCGCATCTCGACCTTCCTCGACATCTACATCGAGCGCGACCTCGCCGAGAAGACGCTGACCGAGGCCGAGGCGCAGGAACTCATCGACCAGCTCGTGATCAAGCTGCGCATCGTCCGTTTCATGCGCACGCCCGAATACGATGCGCTGTTCTCGGGGGACCCGTACTGGGCGACCGAGTGCATCGGCGGCATGGCGCTGGACGGGCGCACGCTCGTCACGCGCACGAGCTTCCGCACGCTGCAGACGCTCGAGAACCTCGGGCCGGCGCCCGAGCCCAACCTCACGGTGCTGTGGTCCAAGCACCTGCCGGAGCCATTCAAGCGCCACTGCATCGCCACCAGCGCCGCGACGTCGTCGCTGCAATACGAGAACGACGACCTGATGCTGGAGAAGTTCGGCGACGACTATGGCATCGCCTGCTGCGTATCGGCGATGCGCCTCGGCAAGCAGATGCAGTACTTCGGCGCGCGGGTCAACCTCGCCAAGTGCCTGCTCTACGCGATCAACGGCGGACGCGACGAGCTCAGTGGCGTGCAAGTTGGACCGGCCTTTCGCGCGGTGGCCGGCGACGTCCTCGACTATGACGACGTGGCGGCGAAATTCGACGACATGATGGACTGGCTTGCGCGCACCTACGTGCACGCGATGAACTGCATCCACTATTCGCACGACAAATACAACTACGAGCGGCTGATGATGGCGCTGCACGACCGCGACATCGTGCGCACGATGGCCTTCGGCATCGCCGGCCTGTCGGTCGCTGCCGACAGTCTCTCGGCCATCAAGTACGCAAAGGTCAAGCCGATCCGCGACGAGAAGGGCCTCGTCGTCGACTACGAGACGACAGGCGAGTTCCCGGTGTTCGGCAACAACGACCCGCGCGTCGACGACATCGCGATCGATCTGGTGAAGCGCTTCATGGACAAGCTGCGCCAGCACCAGACCTACCGCAGCGCGATCCACACGCAGTCGGTGCTGACCATCACCTCCAATGTCGTCTACGGCAAGGGCACGGGCAACACGCCGGACGGCCGCCGCAAGGGCGAGCCGTTCGCCCCGGGCGCCAATCCGATGCACGGCCGCGATTCGCACGGCTGGCTGGCGTCGTGCCTGTCGGTCGCGCGCCTGCCCTACGAGCACGCGCAGGACGGCATCAGCTACACGCTTTCGGTCGTGCCGTCGGAGAGCCGCCAGGGCAACAGCGAGGCGGTCAAGCGCGCCGTCGATGCGATGGACATGTTCTACGGGGCGGGCGGGTTCCACATGAACCTCAACGTCCTCAGCAAGGAGACGCTGCTCGATGCGATGGAAAATCCGGACAAATACCCGCAACTCACCATCCGGGTGTCGGGATATGCGGTGAACTTCATCCGCCTCACGCGCGAGCAGCAGATGGACGTGGTCAGTCGCTCCTTCTTCCACGGGAAACTCTGAAGTGGCGACACCGATCCCCATCGCCGTGGCGGAGGCGGACGTTCCGGAAGGCGGCCGCCACGATTACCGCCACGATCTCTCGCCGGATGCGCCGGAGCTCGAGGACTACAACGACGGCGACGGCGCGTTCGGCTACGCGCACTCGTACGAGACCGGTTCGCGCCTGGACGGCCCCGGCATTCGCGTCACGCTCTTCCTCTCCGGCTGTCCGCTGCGCTGCCAGTACTGCCACAATCCCGACACGTGGAAGCTGAAGCACGGCCTGCGCATTCCGCTCGAGCGCGTCGTCACCCGGCTCGGGCACTTCGCCCCGGCGCTGCGCGCGCTGCAGGGTGGGCTGACGATCTCCGGCGGCGAGCCGCTGGTGCAGCCGGCTTTCTCGGGGCGCATCTTCGCCGCGGCCAAGGGATACGGCCTGCACACGGCGCTCGACACGTCCGGTTTCCTGGGCGTCCGCGCAACCGACGAGTACCTGAAGAGCGTCGACCTGGTCCTCCTCGACATCAAGTCGTGGGACCCGGAGACCTACCGCCGCGTGACCCGGCAGGAGGTCGCGCCGACGCTGCGATTCGCTGAACGCCTGGCGGCGATGGGCAAGCCGGTATGGGTGCGCTTCGTGCTCGTGCCGGGGCTGACGGACGATCCGGCCAACGTCGCGGGTGTCGCGAAATTCGTCGCGCCGATGAAGAACGTCGAGTGGGTGGAAGTGCTGCCGTTCCACCAGCTCGGCGCGTTCAAGTGGAAGGAACTCGGGCAGAAGTATGAGCTCGCCGATACGCCGCCGGCGGGACCCGAACTCCTGGCCCGGGTGCTCGGGCAGTTCCGCGACGCCGGTTGCAACGCACGCTAAGAATAGCAGTACGCACGGGAGAGACAACAGGATGGAAGTGATCCAGAACTTGCTCGCGCAGCAGCCGATGATGGCCCTGTTCTTGACGATCGCCATCGGCTATCTGGTCGGGGAGATCAACATCAAGGGCTTTTCCCTGGGCGTCGGCGCGGTGCTTTTCGTCGCGCTGGCGATGGGTTGGTTCGCCCCGAAGTCGGTGCCGGCGCCCATGGTGGGAACGCTCGGCCTCGCGCTCTTCCTCTATGGCGTGGGCGTCCAGTACGGCAAGCAGTTCTTCATCGGACTGACCAGCGCCGCCGGCATCAGGGCGAACCTGATCGCGTTGGTGGGCGTGCTGGCGGCCGGCGCGGTGAGTCTCTTGTTCGTTAAAGCGATGAACCTCGAGCTCGGGCACGCGCTCGGGCTGTTCGCGGGTTCGGGAACCAGCACGCCGACATTGCAGGCGGCCATCGCGACGCTCGGCAATGACGACCCGGCCGTGGGCTATTCGGTTTCCTATCCGTTCGGCGTGGCCGGGCCGATCCTGTTCCTTTACATCGCGTTCATGCTCCTGAAGCCGAAGATCGACGTGCCGACGTCCACCGGTCTCGAAATGCTCGAAATTGTGATGCGCAACCCGTCCCTGGCGGGCAAGACGCTCGGCGAAGTGATGGCGGCGCTGCCCGCCGGCGTGCAAATCGCCGCGCTGCGCAGGGAGAGCCAGAACGAGCCGGCCTCACCCAACTTCGTCATCGCCGAAAATGACGTCGTGCTTACCGTCGGTCCCAGCAAGGACGCGCTCGCGCAGGCGAGCAAGATGCTTGGGGAGGCCGCGCCCGGCCGCATCATGAAGGACCGTCGGGACCTGGACTACCTGCGCGTGTTTGCCTCGCGCCCGGGTGTGGTCGGAAGAATGCTGGGCGATCTCGACCTGCCAGGTGTCCACGCGTCTGCTGTGGTCCAGGTCCGCCGTGGCGACACCGATATCCTGCCGCGCCCGGATCTGCTGCTGGAGTTCGGTGATCGCGTCGGTCTGCTCGTCAATCGCGAAGATTTTCCGGCGATGCGGAAATTCTTCGGCGACTCGATCAAGGGCACGGCCGAGTTCAGCTACATCTCCATCGGCATCGGCATGGCACTTGGGTTCCTGATCGGCGCGATCCAGATTCCGATCCCAATGATCGGCAAGATCTCGGTGGGACTGTCGGGCGTGCTGATCATGGCCCTCATCCTCGGCAACCTGCGCCGCACCGGAGGGCTGAACTGGACCATTCCGCTTTCCGCCAATCTCGTGATCCGCAACCTGGGGCTCACGCTGTTTCTCGCGCAGGTCGGGATGTCCTCCGGACCGAAGTTCGCCGCAACGGTCACGAACACCGGATTCCTGATGCTCGGATTGGGTGCCCTCGTGCTGGTCGCACTCGTCGTGCCGATCCTGATCCTCGGCCTCCTCGTCTTTCGCATGCCGTATGACGAGGTGGCAGGCATCGTCGCGGGCGCTTGCGGCAACCCGGCGATTCTTGCCTACTCGAACAAGCTTGCGCCGACCGACCGGCCGGATATCGGCTACGCCATGATCTTTCCGGGCATGACGATCCTCAAGATCCTGTTCGTGGACATCGTCCCGGCATTCTTCAAATGACTGGACCGGCGACGCATCGACGACGATCGAACGTTTGGACCGCAGCGGCGGGGACAGCGCCACCCACCTTCAAGGAGCCCGTGAATGGGACGTGAGCACACGAAGTACCAGTATCTCATCGATGTCTGCAAGACGCTTCCGCCCACACCGACGGCCGTTGCGCATCCTTGCGACGAGAGCTCGCTGCGCGGCGCCGTCGATGCCGCGAAGCTCGGCCTGATCGCGCCAATCCTGGTCGGGCCGCGCGCGCGGATCGAGGCGATTGCGAAGGAGCACGGCATCGATATCGCGGGACTGCCGATCGTCGACACCCCACACAGCGAGGCTTCCGCCGAAAAGGCGGTTGAACTGGTCCGCCAGGGCAAGGCCGAGGCGCTGATGAAGGGCAGCCTGCACACGGACGAGTTGATGGCCGCGGTGGTCAAGCGCGAGACCGGACTGCGGACGGCGCGCCGGGTCAGCCATTGCTTCGTCATGGATGTGCCGCGTCACCCGGATACGCTGATCATCACGGATGCCGCAGTGAACATTGCGCCGACGTTAGAGGACAAGGTCCACATCGTCCAGAACGCCATCGACCTCGCGCACGCGATGCGCTTTCCGGAAGTGCGTGTGGCGATCCTGTCGGCAATGGAGACCGTCAATCCGAAGGTGCCTTCCACTGTCGAGGCCGCGGCGTTGTGCAAGATGGCCGATCGCGGCCAGATCACCGGCGCCATCATCGATGGGCCGCTGGCGCTCGACAACGCGATCAGCCTGGAGTCGGTCGCGATCAAGAAGATCGATTCACCCGTGGCCGGCCGCGCCAACGTGCTGGTGGTTCCCGACCTCGAGGCCGGCAACATGCTCGCCAAGAGCTTGTCGTTCCTGGCCGGCGCCGATGCCGCCGGCATCGTGCTCGGCGCGCGCGTGCCGATCATCCTGACGAGCCGCGCCGATTCGGTGATGACGCGGCTCGCCTCATGCGCGGTCGCGGCCCTGGTGGCGAGCGCGCGGCGCGAATCGACGACGAGAGCGGTGTCCTGAGATGCCGGATGCCATCGTCAGGCGGCCACACCTCACCATCGCGCCGCCCGCGCCTCATGCGTTCATCTTTACCGGCGCACCGATGGCCTTCCACCCCGAGTGGCCGACAGTCATGTAGCGGGCGTCAAAGCCCGCATCGCGCAACGCAATCGCGGTGCGGCAGCCGACGTGAAAGCCGTAGGCGCAGTACACGACCACCGGCTTCTCCTTGGAGAGCTCACCCATCCACTCGCCCACGCGCTCAGGGTCGCGCCAGATGACACCTTCAGCGATGTCCTGCTGGCGCGAGACAAAGTGCTTCGGCCGCGTGTCGATGAGCTGGAGCGGTTTGCCATCCGCCAGCATCGCCCTCACTTCCTCGACGCCGACCCCCGGGAGGTCGCCGAACTCCTCCTGCACCAGCGGCCGCGGCGGCGCCACTTGGCTGGCGTCCTCGAAGCGTCCCTCGACTGCGCGCCAGTCGACATTCCGCAAAAACGTGTCGACATAGGCCGTCGCGTTCGCGCCGAAATCGATGTGATAGGCGTGCTCGTACATGTCGAGCGCGAGCACCGGGACGCCGCCGGCGATCGACTGGCTGTGCTCGCTGGCGTAGTGATTGATCAGGCGACCGTCCCGCGGCATCCATGTCAGTAGCACCCAGCCGGAGCCACCGCCGAGCGCGTAGCCCATGGCCGAAAACTCGGTGCGCCAGCGTTGCACCGATCCGAAGTCGCGCGCGAGGGCCGTGGACATGGTGTTTGTCACCCTGCCATCGCCGCCCATGCTCGCAAAATAGAGCTCGTGCAACAGCGTGGAATTGAGCGCGACCAACTCCTCGCGCTTCAGACCGTTGATTACGTAGCCCGGCGTCGTGGCGAAATCGAGCGTTGCAAGCTGCTCAGCTGATGGCGTTCAGGCGCCGCAGCGCCCCACCATAGTTGTTCTCATAATGGCTCTCGATGAGCTTCAGCGAGAGGCCGCTCAGCGTCCAGGGACGGCAGTAGATCTGCTTCAGTTGATCTTCCCATGGTGCTTCACTCCGGAGCTGTACGCGCAGAAACCGGATTACATCCAGACTCTGTCCGACTTCGTGCGCGGCCGCCCCACGCAGCCGGTCGACGCGTTCATCCAGGAGTCCGACGCAGTGATGTCCCACGACGCGGAGGCGCAGCTCGGCAAGATCCGCGCTCCGACACAAGTCACCTTCGGGCGCCACGACATGGTTACCTCCACCCGCTTCGCCACCCGGTTAACGAACGGCATCAAGAATTCCGAGCTACACATCTTCGAAGATTGCTCGCACGCGCCGCTAGTACCAAAACGTGCCCGCGTTCAACGAGAGCACGCTCGCATTTCTGAGAAAGAACGCGGACCATTAGGGGCGTTAGACGGGCAATAGACGTACCGCAGTGTGCGGGCATTGCTTGCCCTGGGGAGGAGACGGCCACCGTATCAGCAGCCCGGCCCGGCGCCCGCCGCTTTTTGTGGCAGCGTCAGGTCGAACTCGATGTCCCAGTTGAACGGCGGCTTGTGGCCGGCGATCGCGCCGGTGATCTTGCCTGCCAGCTTGCCGCCCTTCTTGAGATCACCCGAAAGCTTTTCGACCTTGATCTGCTTGTCCTTCGCGGGCTCAAGCACCCACTGGTCCTGCGTGCCCAGGTCGAGCACGGTCGCGTGCTTGAAGGCGATCTCGACCGATTTCGCGGTCGTCGGCGACGGCGTCGCGCTGCCGCCGCCAGGGCAGAAACCAATCATCACCATGGTGCGTCCCTTCTTGAACTGGTCGGCGGTGCTCGACAGCTGGAGAAAGTCGCGCTCCTCGGCCGTGATGGGCGTGCTGCTGAACCAGATCGTCACGCCGTTGCTGCCGGCGTAATAGGCGACCTCGCAATTCGTCAGCTCGAACTTCTGGCCGCCCATCGTGCCCTTGGCGGTGCACTTGTTCTGCGCCGACGCGCCCGATGCGATCGCGACCAGCACGCCGATCATCAATACTTGAACGGTTGCGCTATGCATTTCGCCTCCTCGTGACGGGGACAGCCCCGCTGCACCGCACTTTGGCTGGTTCAGCGACGGTTCGCAACCCACCTTTGTCGCGCAACGAGCCGTCACTGTAGCGGCCGACTGCTTCAGATCGCGGACAAGGTGAGCGAAATTGAGGTGCGGCCGCGGGCTCGCACCGAAGGCGCTTGTTGGCCGCTCGCGATTGATGTAAAAGCAAGTCTCCTGCCTTCCAGCGTTGCGCGATGGAGTGGTGGCCATTCCCAAACATCCGGAATCGGGGCAGACCCGCGTCCTGATAGGATGCGCGACATGAACGTCGAACATTCCTCGAACGTCCCGACCGCATTCCCGGCAGCGCTCGCGTCGGGAGCCTCCAGACGTCATGCGAGCGACCGCCTGTGCCCTCGCCTAGTACAACGACGGCCGGCCCGCTCGCGCCGCGTTCGAGTAATCGTGGCCGTGCTGCTCAATCTGGTGGCACCCACCGCATCGATGGCGCAATACACCGCACCCGGAACCGTGGTCATGCCGGCGCCCGACGCTACTGGCACGGGCCCGGCCGCAGTGCCCGACTCCCCGCGGTCGATCCTGGATCGCATACAGATCGATCTCGGCTACACCTACGACGATAACGTCACCCGGGCCCGCACCGCCGATGTGATCCTGGCGGACCAGTTCCTCGCGCTCAACGCAAGCGCCGGCGGTACCTTGCGCATCAACGACAACACCCGGGTCGTCGTGACCGGCATGCTCAACGGCGAGATATTCAAGACCTACAACGGCTTGTCAAACCTGGCCGGCGGCCTGCAGGCGGATCTCCAGTACCGCCCATCCGCGGCTTTCGACGCGGTGACGTTCAGTGCCTTCGCACGCGGCTGGCTGGACAACTACGACTCCCACCTGCGCGACGGCAGCCGCGTCGCTCTCGGGGTCAGTGCGCAGGGTGCCCTGACCGATCGCATCGGCGTTTACGGAGAATTCTCGTGGAACCAGCGCCGCGCCCAGAGCGAGGTGTGGGACCTGAACTACTATTCCGCGCGCCTGAACCTCGACTATTCGCTGGGCCGCAACGGCACGGTGTATCTCAACGGCGAATACCGGTGGGGGAATACCGTGTCCGACGGGCGCCCCTCGCTCGTGAACGTGAGCCTCGCGCAGGTCTTCGTGCTGGACGACGCGTTTCCCGGCAAACAACTCTACGCCTACCGCTACGACGCCCGTACGTGGGTCGGCACCGTCGGCTACAACCTGCCGCTGGGCCAACGTGCCTCGATCGACATCTCGTGGCGACGCGCGCAGGGCACGCCGACCGACCGGCCGGACTTCGACGTGCAGGGCTCGTTGCGCTACGTCGACAATCAGTACTCCGTGTTCTTGCTCAAAGTCTTCTAGACGGTTGCAACGATGACACTCACCCGCTTTACTGCCTGCCTCGCCGCGGCCGCCGCGGCGCTGTTCCTGGCCTCGTGCGGCGGCGGCGGCAGCCCGGGCGATATTCACCCCGGAACCGACCCCGTCCTGGTGGCGGGCGAGCCGAATGCCTTCCTGTTGTTTCCCAACCCGCAGGTGCAGCCGGACGGCTCCCTGCAAACCGACACGCCTGCCTACGCGCAGGCCTACTACGCCGCGATCGATCCAAACAACACGAAGGACACGCTTGCCAAGTGGAAGGCGGCCAACGGCTTCGACACGGGGACTGGCACCCAGGTCACCGCCGTCTTCGGCGATTCGCGCGACCTGGGCTTCGGACGGCGGATGACAGCGCGGCAGAACCCCGACGGCACGCTTGCCTTCTTCGTCGAAAACTACCTGGTCAAGACGGGCGCGGCTTACGGCTTTTCCCCGATCAACCTCGAGGCCGCGATCGTGCGCGACCCGAAGTCGCTGGTGTACCTCGCCGGGATCGAGTTCAGCCCCGGTCCGGCGGGCGGCAGCAGCTTCGCGAAATTCTTCAACTTCAACGTCGTGACCGGCGCGCGAGAAATCATGGTGGACATCGATGGCCGTGGCGACAAGGCGATGCCCGGACCTTGCCTCACTTGCCATGGCGGCAGGCTCGACGCACTGACGCCGCCCGACGCCTCGGGCAAGCCGCGCTTCAACCTGCTGCAGAACGCGGTATCGCGGACCCGCGGCGACACGCAGGGGCAGCTGCCGCCGTTCGAGGTCGACGGCTTCCAGTTCTCCACGACGCCTGGTTACACGCGGGCAGAGCAAGAGGCCGCCCTCAAGACGATGAACAGGATGATCCTGTGTTCGTACCCGCTCGCCGCACCGTCGACATTTCCGGAAGACGCCTGCCGACGTCCGGCCAGCGCCGGCGAGTGGCAGGGAACCGTCGCGGTTCTCGTCAAGGCGTCCTACGGAGGCAACGGTCTGCCCAACCCGGTTTACGCGGACGTCAGCGTGCCGGCTTCGTGGACGGCGGCGGGACAGACCGCGCTTTACACGACGGTGATTGCGCCCGCATGCCGCCAGTGTCACATCATGCGCGGAACGGGGATGCAGTCGGACATCGATTTCACGACATACGAGAAATTCCAGCCGTATGCGGATCGAACTTTTGCGACCGTCGTCAATCGCGGCAATATGCCATTGGCGAAGCTCGTGTACGACTTGTTCCACGCGTCGCCAGGAGAAGGGACGCTGGCGGCTTTCCTCGGCAGCCAAGGCTTTGCGGCGCTCGACGCAGGCGGAAACCCGCTGCGGCCAGGCCGTCCGATCGCTGATCCCGGGCCCGATCGCGTGCTCCGGCAGGGCGCCACCCGCCTATCCGGCACCGGCAGCCTGTTCGCGAACACCTACGTCTGGTCGATCGTGTCGGCTCCGAACGGGGCACTCCCTGCCACGCTGACGGACGCCAACACCGCACAACCCTTGTTCAATGCCGCGAGCGACGGGACGTATGTGCTCAGTCTCGTCGTCGGTAACGACTCGGCCCAGAGCGCGCCGAAATTGCTGACGCTGGTGGTGAACAACGCGTTGACCCCCGCGCCGAACGCCATTCGTTTCTCCGACATCAAGGCAATCCTGCAGGACGGGCAAAAATGCCAGGGCTGTCACAGTCCCGCCAGCCCGCTGCCCGCGCCGATACATTTCACCAACGAGGACCGCGATGGCGATGGCATCGTCGGCAGTGCAACGGACGACGCCTGGTACTACGCCGAGGTGAGGAGCCGCATCAATTTCGCGGAGATCGCCACCAGCGAGCTCCTGCGGAAGCCCGCAGGCCTCCATCATCGCGGGGGCCGAGGCGACACCTTCGACACGAGCCTCGCGCCCGGGCAACCGGGGCGCACGAAATACGATGTCTTCCTCAACTGGGCGCTCAACGGCGCACCGCAGTAGCACCTACGCGCAGGATCAATACGGGCGGCGCGGTCGCATGTAGTCGTTCCTCGGGAACACGAACGGCGGCGTGCGGCCCACCAGCGCCTCGATCAGCATCAGCTCCTGGTCGGTGTGATTGATGAACGGCGCTGCGCGGATGTTCTGCCCGGACAGCTGCCCTTCCAAAATGTAGAGCGGCCGGTCGTGTTGGCGCGAGACCACGGTCTCGCGGCTTGCAGGATCGCTCACCGCGGCGATGTCGGCGGTCCCGTAACACGTGCAGAAGTACGTCTGCTCCGGATCCGACTCCATGTAGACACCTGTTCCGCGAATGCCGATGGACGCGTTCTTCGTCGTCATGCGTACGGGCCTGCCACTCGGGAACACGGAGAGGATCTTTCCCGTCAACATCTGCATGCCCGACACGATCATCGAATCGGCCTGCGTTGCCTCCAGTGCTACTTGGCTCTCGCTGCGCTGGAGGAAGGCGGTCTCGCCGACAACGTAGACGACCTCGCTGTTCTGCCCGGTCTGGACAGTCGCGCTGGCAGCGATCTGCGTGTCGACCGTGGCCGGCTGGCCGTTGACCAGCACCTCACCTTCGATCCGGTAGATCGACTTCCCCGGCGGCAGCCGGGCCGGCCGGGCGCCCAGCACCTGCGCGCCCGCTTCGCGGCTCCAGATCACGCTCGAGAACAACCCGGCGGCAAGGCCCTTGATAAGCAGGCGGCGCCGCGGATCATCATCACTCTTGTTCCAACGCATTGGTGCACTCTCGTCAAAGTCAGGTGGCATTCTGGCCGGTTGGCCGGTGCGGGTCAAAGTGCTGTGGCGTTGTCTGCCCCGGGCACTACCCCACCGCAAAAATTGCTCTGCCTTGCCTGCGTATTCGGCGTTAGGCGCTCCTGCCGGCGCCCCGGTTCCGATGAATATTCCCCAAGCGGCGCGGCATCTTTTATGCTTGGCCCTCCGACAGCATAGCGCGCGCCCCGTGGTGTCGATCGCCCGCTTGATCCCGAAGTTCTCGCTGAGTGCCCTCGTTCGCGTCGGAATCGGACTGGCGCTGGTTGCCTGCCTGCTCGCCGACGCCGCCGGCTGGAAGGAGATCCGTGCGCTGACACAGCTCGAACGCTGGGCCTACGACGAGAGAGTGCGCCTGTTCCTGCCCGGAACGCGCGACCCACGCGTCGTGATCGTCGACATCGACGAGCGAAGTCTCAACGCCGAGGGACACTGGCCCTGGGGTCGCGACAAGCTGGCGCTGATGCTGCATCAGCTCTTTGCTCGATACCAGGTCCGCGTGGTGGGCTTCGACGTTGCCTTTCCCGAGGCGGACCCGAGTTCCGGCATTTCGGTTCTCGAAGGGATCGCCAGGACTGAATTGCGTGACGACGCGCCGTTCCAGGCCTTCCTTCAGCGGGCGCGCGCCTCGCTCGACTACGACCGCCGCTTTGCCGAAGAGATCAGGAAGGGCCCGGTGGTCCTCGGGTTCCTGGTAAGCCCCCAGGGGGATCGATCAGGTGTCTTGCCGCGCCCGACGTTCGCGGCGAGCGCTCTCGCGAACGCGGAGTACCGCCATTTCAGCGCCTCGGGTTACAGCGGCAACATCGCGCCGCTGCAGGCGGCCGCCATCGCCACGGGACATCTGCAGCCGGCGCTCGACCCGGACGGTGTGACGCGCAGCGTGCCCATGTTCATCCAGGTTGGGGACGGCTTCTTCGAGGCGATGTCGCTGGCCGTCCTTCGCATCTACCTCGGCAACGCGCCGATCAACCTCGAGACGACCATCGTCGACTCCGGCGGGCGACCGCAGGGATGGATCCCCTTCGTGCGCGTCGGCGACGCGGTGCGCATCCCGCTCGACGAGAGGATGGCCGCGCTCGTTCCCTACCGCGGCCAGGGAGGCTTTCGCTACGTCTCGGCCACCGACGTGATGCGCGGCACGCTCGGCGCCGACGAGCTGAAGGATCGGATCGTCATCGTCGGCACCTCGGCCCGGGGACTCGTCGACGTCCGCGCCACGCCTACGCGGGAGGACCTCCCGGGTGTGGAGATCCACGCCAGCATCATCTCCGGCGCGCTGGACAACGCCATGAAGTCGCGGCCGGCGGAGACGCTCGCCATCGCAGTGCTCACGATCCTCCTCGTCGGCATTCCGCTCGCGGTGCTCCTGCCACGGCTCTCCGCCCTGGCGGCAACGCTCGTTGTCGCCGTGGTGTCCGTACTCATCATCGGCGTAAACGTGTGGGCGTGGCAGGCGCGCAACCTGGTGCTCCCGCTGGCCGGCCCGCTGGTCATGCTGGCTGGGCTCTACTTCCTCGACGTGGCATGGGGCTTCTTCGCCGAAACCCGCCACCGGAAGCTGATGACGAACCTGTTCGGCACCTACGTCCCGAAGGAGATCGTCGCCGAAATGGCGAAGGAACCCGAGAGCTATTCAATGCACGGCGAGAGCCTCGAAATGACCGTGCTCTTCGCCGACATCCGCGACTTCACGTCGATCTCGGAGAACCGCAAGCCACGAGACCTGAAGGACCTGATCAACACCTACTTCACGAAGATGACAGTCTGCATCCAGGACAAGCGCGGCACCGTCGACAAGTACATCGGCGACGCGATCATGGCCTTCTGGGGAGCGCCGGTGCGCGATGCAAACCACGCACAACGCGCGCTTGAATGCGGCCTCGCCATGCAGAAGGCGCTGCGTGAGCTGGACCCGGTGTTTGCGAAGAAGCGCTGGCCCGCGCTGCGCATTGGCGTGGGCATCAATTGCGGCACGATGAGCGTCGGCGACATGGGCTCCGAGTTCCGCCGCTCGTACACGGTGATGGGCGACGCGGTGAACCTCGCCTCGCGCCTCGAGGGTCTCACCAAGGAATATGGGGTGGGCATCCTCGTCACACGAGTACGTCGTGCGAGCGGTCCAGGGGTTTGTCTACCGAGAAGTGGACAAGGTGCGCGTGAAGGGCAAGCAGAAGGGCGTCGCGATTTTCGAGCCGATCGGCGCACAAGGTGAGGTCGACGGCGACATGCTCGCAGAGATCGCCCGCTTCCATCAGGCCCTGGCGCACTTCCGCGCACAGCGCTGGGACGAGGCCGAAGCGCTGCTGCAGGAGCTCGCTGCCGTCGCGCCGTCAGTGAAGCTGTACCGGCTCTACCGCGAGCGCATCGCCGACTTCCGCGCGAGCCCACCTGGTGCGGACTGGGATGGCGTTTTCGGCTTCAGCACGAAGTGATCCTGGCGGAGAGTGCAAATGGCCAAATCATCGAATCACCTCGTCCGCGCGCCCGTGACCACGTGATTGCGCAACTCGTGGGCCATATGACCCGAAGCCGTCGGCCTCGGTCCGCTGAACCGGTCATGGCAATCGAATTGCCGGCCTCATCCGCCCGGCGCGGTATGGGCGACGCCCTTGTGGCAGTCGATGCAGGTCGCCTTACCTTCGCGCATCTGGGCCGCGTGCCATTCGTTCTGCTTGGCGAGCACTTCCTTCGTGAACTGGTGGCAGTTGCGGCACGCGCGCGAGTCGTTCTCCTTGTACTCGTCCCAGACGTTCTGCGCCATTTGCTGGCGAGCGGCCCTGAATTTCTCCTCGGTGGAGATCACGCCGCGCATCTCCCCGATCATGTCCTTGGTGCCGGCTTTCGCCTTGTACCAGAGTAGCTCGGGATAGTGTTTGGGGATGTGGCAGTCGTGGCAGGTGGCGCTTACGCCCTTGCTGTTCGTCCCGTGGACGCTTTGCCGGTGCTCGTTGGCCACCCACTGCATCGAATGGCAAGCCCCGCCGCAGAACTCGTTCGTGCCCGTGACGTCGACCATCACTTGCGTGCCGATGATCGCGATAGCTCCCGTCGCGAACCCCAGACCCAACAGCGCAAGGATCGACCAGCGTGCGCTGGGGCTTGTTAGGCGCCGCCAGGTACGCGCAAACAGGCCTGGATGTCGGGACGGTGCGTTCGGTTGTGGTTCAGCAGGCATCGTGGCTCCCCCGATTTAGCGTTACAAGCGCGTACTTCACGTACTGCCCCAGCCGCGCGGCGCCGCCTTGACTACTATTTCTTCGCCGGCGCCGGCGCCGCCGGGGGCGGAGGAATGTCGACCACGGGAATCGTCGGCTTGAACGCCTTGTCGCGCAGGGCGACCTGGCCCTGGCGCGCGAAGTCGATCGATTCGCCGAGGATGCGCGCGCCTTCCTGAGGGGCATGGAAGCCGGTGGAGTTTTCCGCTTCCACGAAGTCGAGGTAGAACTGCGCGCGACGCTGCATGTAGAGGGCCGTGCGCAGGTCTGCATCGCCACGTCCGGCGGCCTTCGCCGCCTTGAGGTCGTCGATCAGTCCGACCACGGCGGCCATCGCTTTCTCGCGCAACGCCCAGTGCCGATCCTGGATATCCTCCACGCGCGCCTTGAGTTGCGCCTCGGTGATCTTGTCGTCATGTTTCTTGTGGCAGCTGACGCACGCGTCATTGAGGTTGAGGACGGGGCTGCGCACCCAATGGTCGGTGAGGCGCTGGCCCTTGTAGGTCGTCATCGGCATGTGGCAGTCAGGGCACGTGACGCCGGAGGTGCCGTGCACGCCCTGGTTCCACGTCTCGAACTCCGGGTGTTGCGCTTTCAGCGTCGGGGCGCCGGTGTCCTTGTGAGTCCAGTCGCGAAAGCCGATCTCGTCGTAGTAGGCGAGAATCTGATCGACCTTGAGGCCTTTCGCCCAGGGATACACGAGCCGTTTCTCGGGGCCCTTGAAGTAGTACTCGACGTGACACTGGCCGCACACGTAGGCACGCATCTCGTTGGGCGTAGCCTGTGTGTTCACGTCGTAGTTCGGGACGCCCTGCGAAGCCTTGAGCGCGCGCATGCCCTCCATGAACGCGGGACGGGTGACTCGCAGCGCGAACGTCGCGCTGTCGTGGCAGTCGATACAGGCGACCGGATGCTTCACCAGCTTCACCGCTTCCGCGTAGGGCAGGGAGTTCACCTTCTCGAAGCCCTTTACGATGTCGCCGTCGCCGGCCTTCTTATACGCAACGTAGAGCGAGGCGTGGCAGTTCAGGCATGTCCCGGGCTGCTTCGTGACCACCTGGCGCTGCGTGTACTTTTGGTCTTCGAGCATGTAGGCGTGGCCGCGCTCCTCGCGAAAATCCGTCGCGAACGCGTAGCCTTGCCAGATCGCCCTCAGGCCCGCATCCTCCTCGACCTTGGATTGCGCGACCTTCGCGCGCGGATCGGCGGCGGTTGGCTTGCGCGGCATCGCCTCGCTGCCGCCATGCTTCGTGCGCGTCATGTCGGCGGACTTCAGGTAGAGCTCGTAGTGCAAGGGGAACGTTTTCCCCCAGACGGCCGGATCGTCGGTGCTGTCGGTGATCGTTGGCGGGTCGCCCTTCTTCGCCTCGTCGGCGGGAATGCCCGTCGCAGGGATCAGCAGGAGCCCGGCGGCGAGGGCTACCCATCCCGGAACGACGAGGATGCGTGAGCGGGATTTCGATGCGCTGTCCATGATGCTCTCCCCAGGCCGACCGTACGCAGTTCAAGTGACCAGCGCCGCTTTCGCGCGCCTCCGCGGGAATACTAACTCGGAGCCGCGCGCTAGGCGAGGTGGCGTCTGACACTGTCCCATCAGTACAGCCGGATCGCCGTGTCGAAGTGCCAGGTTCGCCGGATCATGATCACGTCCCACTCGCGGGCCAAGCCCGACGGGAACGCCTGGTAGGGCCTCTGGCTGTCCACGACTCGTCGTATCGCTTCGTCGAGGGCCGCCACGCCGCTGGATTGAACGAAGGTCAGCGACTCCACCGAGCCGTCGCTACGAATGCCCACCGTGACGAGCGGATCGGTGTGAGGCTGCTTCGCCGCTTCGCGGACCATGTCGAACGTCATGTTGAGCTCGATCTTCCGGCTCCAGGCTTCCACGTACTTGATGAGTTCCGCGTTGGGGTCAGTGCGACCGAACAGCCAGTATCGGCGTGCGCTGCTCGACGAGGGTAACAATCGCGCTGCAGCCGCTGCAGCGTCACGCCGGGTGGCCTCCTCGTCCAGCTGTCGTCCAATCGCCCGAAGCCTCTCCTCCCGTGCGGCCTCGACCTTGGCCGCCTCTACCCGTGCTGCCTCTTGCCGTGCTGCCTCGACCCGTGCGGCTTCGATCTTTGCGGCCTCGATCTTTGCGGCCTCGATCTTTGCGGCTTCGACCTTTGCCGCCTCGATCTTTGCGGCCTCGACCTTTGCGGCTTCGACCTTTGCGGCTTCGACCTTTGCGGCCTCGACCTTTGCGGCTTCGACCTTTGCGGCTTCGACCTTTGCCGCCTCGACCTTTGCTGCCTCGACCTTCGCGGCTTCGACCTTTGCCGCCTCGACCTTTGCCGCCTCGACCTTTGCCGCCTCGACCTTTGCGGCTTCGACCTTCGCGGCTTCGACCTTTGCGGCTTCGACCTTTGCCGCCTCGACCTTTGCCGCCTCGACCTTCGCCGCCTCGACCTTCGCGGCTTCGACCTTTGCGGCTTCGACCTTTGCGGCTTCGACCTTTGCGGCTTCGACCTTTGCGGCTTCGACCTTTGCCGCCTCGACCTTCGCGGCTTCGACCTTTGCGGCCTCGACCTTCGCGGCCTCGACCTTTGCGGCTTCGACCTTCGCGGCTTCGACCTTCGCGGCTTCGACCTTCGCGGCCTCGACCTTCGCGGCTTCGACCTTCGCGGCCTCGACCTTTGCCGCCTCGACCTTCGCGGCCTCGACCTTCGCCGCCTCGACCTTCGTGCGCTCGACCTTTGCGGCCTCGACCTTCGCGGCCTCGACCTTTGCGGCTTCGGTCTTTGCGGCTTCCAGCCGCGCGTTTTCGGCCCGCGCCGCTTCCAGCTGCTCCGCTTGCCGCTGCGTCTCCCGCTTGGAAGAGTCGAGCTTGGCCAGTTCAACGGCTCGCTCCTCCGCCCCTTGGTCGATTCGCGCCCGCGCTGCATCGCCAGCATCTCGAAGCGGCGGGATCGCGGTCTCCGGGATCGACACACTTGGCGCTGTCGCGATCGGGGGCGTTGGCATCGTTGGGGCAGGCACTGACCACGTAGCCTCCTCGCTCCGCTCCAGGGCGATCACGGGCGGCGCGGGGATCGGCGGGGGCGCCGTGTCACCGGGTCGATCGCCGCGCAAGGGCGTTTGTGCGGGGGCCACAACGGCCGCGGCGTCTGTGCTCTGGTTTGGCCACTGCCGCCGGATTGGCCTTCTGCATCATCCCTGCTGCAGTCCGCCGCGGGGTCGACGCGCGGGACGCGGAGGACGTCAACGCCGGCGCACTGGCAACAGGCTGCTCGACCCGTGCCTGCGGCATCGGCTCCGCGGCCGGCGTGACCGGCGGCTCCCCTGCTGTGACCTGCGCCGGAACGACTACGACGCGCAGATCGGGTACCTCGCTCCGTCGATCCTGCCAGGGGAAGGCGAAGCTCGGGAGCCAAATCTGCCAGGACGAGCCGGAGCCCGAAAGCCAAAGTCCCTGGCCACCGAAGGTCAGGCTCAACAGCAACGCGTGGATCAGCAGCGAGAGCAGCAGCGCCAGCGTCAGTCGCCTGCGCTCAGGGCTCATGCGTTGGCTTTCGGCGCGTCGCTGGAGGCTCAAGCGTGTTCCGCCGTCGCTGCTCCGGCACTGCTGGTGCGGGGCAGAATGGCACCATGTGCCGTGCCCCTGTCGACCTGACAGGCCAACCGGTCAAGACCTTGCCAAAGCACCTCGGAGACATTCGTGAACCGCATCCGGTCCATTGTCATAGCACAACCGTCAGACGGGTCAATTCTCACATCTCCGAACGAACCGTCGACGGCGCGAGCCATTGCGCACTGAATCTACGCGCGATAAATCGCTGGACCGAGTCTGATGCTCTCGACCCGATGCTCGAGAAACCGCGGAAGGCTCAGGTCGTCCGCATCAAGGACGAGGCGATTTCGCTGGCCACCACGAGCATCGCTCCCCCGCTTGATGGACCGTTTCTGGCTTTGAACTGCCTGGTCGTCGAAGATCGCGGTACGACCCGATCCCGACACTGGGCGGAGCCGGAGGCTGACATTGAAACCGATTGAAGCTGCCGTTGAGGTCACGGCAACAAGTCTCACAACGCCGGCGTTCGTGCCCATCCACAAGCATGGATTGCGCCGCGAGCACAAGTGACCTCACGCCAACGGCGCGACCGAAAACGGCGCTGGGGGCTCGCCTCGCTGGTGGCGGTCCACCATAACCTCGTACGCGGCTTCGAGATGGCGGCGAAAGCGATCAATGTCGAACAGTGCGCACGACGCGCGCTCGCGCTCGAGCCGCGCGCGCAGTGACGACAGAAACTCGGACTCGATCGCGAGCCTCTGCGCGAGCGCTTCGTAATCGTGCTCGTTGTCGGTGACGAGCTCGGGCAGGCCAGCGGCGTGGAGCAGGCTTCCCGCCACCCGCCCGGCAAAGGTGTCCCCCGTGCACGTCAGCACGGGCACCCCAGCCCACAGCGCGTCACTGGCCGTCGTGTGCGCATTGTACGGCAGCGTGTCGAGGAAAAGGTCGGCCTGCCGGTGTCGCGCCAGATGGTCGGCAAGCCCAATCCTTGAAGCAAATACCAGACGCTCGGGCGCGATCCCGCGCTGCTGCGCCGCGCGCCGCAGGTTCGTCACCGCGTCCGCGTTGTCGGCCAGTAGCCATAACACGCTGCCGGCGACGCCGTCCAGCAACCGCATCCAGATCGCGAAGAATCGCGGCGTGATCTTCCAGCTGTTATTGAAACAAGCGAACACGAATCCCGCGGGCGGAAGGCCGACCTCGGTGCGCGTCGGCACGCGTTCCGCGATTGGGCGCGTCGGGTCGTTGACCTGATAGGTGTCCGGCAGCCGCACCACCTTTTCGGTGTAGAACGCATCGTGCCCCGCGGGAATCACCCGCTCGTCGGCGATGATGTAGTCGATGTAATCGGTACCCATCGTTCCCGGATAACCGAGGAAGCTCACTTGGATCGGTGCGGCGTGGCGCGCGAAGATACCCGTGCGGCAATCCGTGGTGAACCCCTTGAGATCGACGGCGATATCGATTTCGCGGTTGCGAAGCATTTCGCTCACCTCGCGATCTGCCATCGAGCGGACGTCAACGAATTGGTCGAATGCCCGCTGCAGTCGCGCGCGCATTGGGTCGCTCGCATCGGGACCGAAGGACATGGCGTGCACCTCGAAGCGACTGCGATCGTGCTGCTCGAAGAGTCGCGCCGCCAGATGGGCCGTCGCGTGCACGTGAAAATCCGCGGACAGATAGGCGATGCGAATGCGCTCGTGCCGCGCGTGGCCGTTGCTCACGGCGGTCCGTGGCGGCGGCGGGCACACATTTGAGGCGTAGATGCGGGCGCACTGGAGCTGCGCCGCCTCCGAATCCGAGATGGCGATAAAGTCGAACGGGTCCGCCACCCGCGCGCCGCGCGCGACCGCAGTGGTGATGCTTGTCACGTTCTGCGTCAGGTCCATCCAGTCGCAACAGCGAAGTCGGCAGCGCAGCAGTTTCCCGACGGCATAGTCGAATTCCGGCGCCCGTGCGACGAGTTCCGCGAAGGCGCGGGCGGCTTCGGCGAAGCGTCCGACTTCATGGAGCGCCAGGCCGCGGTTGAAAAGCGCGTCGAGATAGTCCGGACGCAGGGTAAGCGCTCGGTCGAATGCGGCCAGCGCTTCGGCGGGCCGCTTCAGTCTGACGAGGACGTTGCCACGATTGTTGAGCGCGTCGGCGCGGCCGGGTGCTTGTGCCAGTACGCGATCGTAGTCCTCTAGCGCGCGATCGAGGCGCCAGATCTCTGCGAGCGCGTTGGCGCGGTTGTACAAGATCTGGATGTCGTCCGGCTGCACCGCGAGTGCCCGGTCGTAGCTCGCGACGGCGTCCGCCGGCCGTTGCAGCGCCACCAGTGCGTTGCCGCGATTGAAAAGCGTCGCGGCGTCGTCCGGCTGCACCGCGAGTGCCCGGTCGTAGCTCGCGAGCGCGTCGGCCGGTCGCTTCAGCTCGGCGAGCGCATTGCCGCGGTTGTACAGCGCAGCGGCGCTTCGGGGGTCGAGGGCAAGCGCCTGATCGAAGCTCACGAGCGCAGCGTCGTACCGGCGCAACGCGGCCAGTACCGTGCCGCAGTTGTAGTGCAGGTCTGCACGGTCTCGCCGCAGGGCCAGCGCGCGATGGTAAGACGCGACCGCTTCGTCGCCCCGGTCGAGCGCGAGCAGCGCTTCGCCACGATTGGCAAGCGCCGCCACGTGTGCGGGATCGAGCGCGAGTGTCCGCTCGTAGCTCGCGAGGGCCTCCGCGGGCCGCCCCTGCGCAAACAATGCATTGCCGCGACGGAAATGCGTATCGGCGCTCGATGTGTCCGGGGGATTGGCCGACGGCGGCTCGTTCACCACGATATTAGACTTTGGGAAAGGAGGCCGGTCTTGCCCGCAGGAGTCGCCGCGGCATCCGGGCAACCAACCGAGTGCTCTTCGAATTCATCGACCTACGCCCTTTGTCCCATCGCGTCCCTTGGTCCCTCGTCACGGGCGCTTGTCGGCCCATTCCGGCAATGCGGCGAAAGTCTACCGTCCGCCGAGGGGCAGTGCAGCGATCGCATCGCGCTGGAACCGAATCGGCAACGCCGCCAATCGCGAGTCGGTGAGCACGACGGCGGCCCCTGATCCGGGCACGATCGTACTATGCGTCGGCAGTTTGAATGCTCTTTTCCTCGCGCCCGTCGCCGTTGGACACACGTCATTCGAAGTATATGTCACGCAGGGGAACTGCCAACCTGACCGGGAACTGCCGAAACGGCCGGATCTAAAGCGAACCGTTTGAGGGTTCTGAGCCAGCTCCCGTCGACCGCCGGTTCGCTCCGCGTTGAGTAGGTCTAAGCTTGACCGCGACTAATCGCGCGTGCATCGACCCGCTCGCCTCTCAAGTTGATTCGAACGACGAGTGCCAACCGTTCCGCCTCACGTTTCAGATCATCGGCATACCGCTCAAACACGGGACCAAAATCGGGCATTGAACCCTTTGCCAACGGCAACATCAGCCCCGACCAACGCTCTTCCATCGTGAAATGGATCGAGCTATCGATGCGCCGCTTCAATTCAAACGTTCGGATGCCTTTGAGCATTGGAGCAAAGCCGCCGGTCCAAGTCATGCGCTTGTTGGGCACGACGTCGGAAACCCTTGGAGTGAAGGTGCGATCCGTGCCCGGAACACGGATCCGGAGTCGCTCGCCCTCACGAATTTGACCTTCGATTTGGGTGACCGTCGAGTTCCAGCGCGAAACGTCTTCCGCGTTGGTCAACAAACGCCAAACAATCTCCGCCTCCGCCCGGATGTTGATCTCGACTCGGCACGACATCAGAAACAGACCCATCGCTTGCTTAAGTTTGTGTTCGACCATGCGGCAGCTCGTTTGGAAGATGCAGGAATAGTCAACCGAGCGACTTACCTGAGGGAGGTTTCGAAAGACGCTGGCCGGCGACCCGTGCACATGCATGTTCGCGTGCGGCAGTCGATCCGGGGAGCCGCTATCGTCTGAAAGCGCTGTAGGACAGCGGCCCGCGGTCAGTGACGGTGCAAGACATTTTGTGACCGCGCCCGGCATCCGCGGCACCCCGAAATCAGGACCAGGACATGCTGGTACCCACGCAGCGAGACCCCTTGCCATGTGTGGCATACGAGTTGCTTACCCCTGGCTACTGGCGCTGTTGTCGCTGGTGGGTACTCCTCCCCACCGGATTCAAAGTGCCCCTCCCCCGGCACGCACCCCTCGTGTCGGGGGCTTTCTTTGCACCATCGCCGCGGTCGCTCGATACTGCGGGCGATCCCTCGCTCAGGGCGCCCTGATGCCCGCACGCTTCACTACCTCCCCCTTGATCGCGTAGTCATCAGCAAGGACACGCGCAAATTCGACGCTGTTGCGATAGACCGGTTCCTGGCTTGCCTGGCGCACAGCGCGGCGGTAGCGCTCGTCGGCGACTACTTTCTCGCACGTCGCTTCGATCCTCTTCGCGATTTCGGCAGGCAGTCCCTTTGGCGCGAACAGGCCGCCGAATGCAGAACTGACGACCGGATAGCCCAGCTCCTTCACGGTCGGCGTGTCGGGGATTTCCGCCTGGCGCACGTCCGCAAACGTCGCCAGCGTCCGGAATCCCTGGGCACGGGCACCGCCGACGTTGAGCATCGCACTGTCGATCTCGCCCGACTTGAGCGCGACGATGGCCTGCGGGTCGCCGCGGAACGGCACGCTGAGCATGTCGATATGCGCGGCGATCGTGAGTTGGCTGATTGCCAGATGGGGCGCCGTGGCGACGCCACCAAAGCCGTACGAGACTCGACCCGGCTGCGCTTTCGCGGCCGCGATCAGATCGCTCAGCGTCTTGTACGGGCTGTCGGGGCGTACGGCCAAGACGTACTGCACGGCGAAGATCTGGCACAACGGCATCAGGTTCTCCGGCTTGTAAGCGAGCGTCGAGATGACGTGCGGCTGCACCGTAATCGGACCATTCGGTGTAAACGCCAGCGTGTAGCCGTCCGGCTTGGCCGCGGCAACGACGCCCGTGCCGATCGTCCCGGCGGCGCCGTCGCGCGGAACGACCACTACGGATTGGTGCAGCAGTTCACCGAACATCTCGGCGAAAGGCCGCGCAATGACGTCGACGCCACCACCCGCCGGGAAAGGGACGATGAGCTGGATCGGCCGATTTGGCCACGCGTCTTGCGCGAAGGTCATTCCACTCAATGCACATGCAATTGACCAAAGGATTATGCGTTGGATGACAGCCATGCTCGTTTGACTCCTCGTTTTGGGCGGTGCGTTTTCTCACGGGCACGGGCCGACAGTGGCGCGAGGTGCGAGACTGGTCGCCAACGCGGATCGTAGATCAACTGTAGGTGGCCTGCGCTGATTCGTACGATGCAGACTCGATGTTAAGATGTGATCGAACCTGAATCGCGCCGAATGAACGAATTCGATCGGGTTTGCGCTGAACGATGGCCACTTCCACGAACAATCGCCTCACCGATCGACAGTTTGCGCGCATCGCCCGGGCGCTCGCCGAGCCCCGCCGCTATCAGATTCTCAGACAGATCGGCGCCAGCCGCACGCCGCTACCCTGCAGTGCGCTGCACGAGGCCCACGACGTCAGCGCTGCGACGCTTTCGCATCACATCAAGGAACTCGAGACGGCCGGTCTCGTGGAGATCAGCCGCGAGGGCAAGTTCATGAACCTGGTCCTGAATCGCGATGTGCTGCGCACCTATTTGGAGCGGCTCGCCAAGATCTAAGAATATTCCGCGAAGTCACTTGAATTTGTCGCCCATCGGTTCGATACTTATCTAACCGTCAAATTGATGACGCAACCGACAGGAGTAGTGAAATGAGCGAACTCAAGGGCAAGGTGGCCATTGTTACGGGTGCATCCAAAGGCATCGGTGCAGGCATCGCGAAAGGCTTGGGCGCCGCCGGTGCCGCCGTGGTAGTAAATTACGCTTCCAGCAAGGAAGGCGCAGACCGCGTGGTGAAGGAGATCACGGGTAATGGCGGCAAGGCGATCGCTGTACAAGGCGATGTCTCAAAAGCAACCGACGTGCAGCGACTGTTCGCGGAGACCAAGCGTGTCTTTGGTGCGCCGAACGTGCTGGTGAACAACGCGGGCATCTACGCGTTCGAGCCGCTCGAGGCGGTCACGGAGGACGAATTCCACCGTGAGTTCAACACCAACGTCCTCGGACCGATTCTGACGATCCGGGAAGCGCTGAAGCACTTCGGCCCGGATGGTGGCAGCGTGATCAACATCAGCTCGGTCGCCAGCGAGAGCGCGCCACCAAACTCGGTGGTCTATTCCGCGACCAAGGGCGCCGTCGACTCGATCGCACGGGTGCTGGGCAAGGAGCTGGGGGCCCGCAAGATCCGTGTCAACACCATCGCACCGGGCGGCGTAGAAACTGAAGGCGTCCATAGCGCAGGGATCATCGGCAGCGACTTCGAAAAGCAGATGGTGGCGGATACGCCGTTGGGGCGTCTGGGCCAGCCGGACGACATAGCGGACGTCGCCGTTTTCCTGGCCTCCGACAATGCGCGATGGTTGACGGGTGAACGGATTACCGCGTCCGGCGGCTTGCGCTAGATTCCGGCGTAGTCGCGTCGGATAGCGACCCGCGGAATGCGCGGGCGCTGATGCAGTGGCCGTGTCCTCGCAGCACACGGTCCGCTGCGCTCACGCACTCGTGAGCGGCACGCAGTCGTGCAGTGCGGACCTCACGGCGACACGTGGTCGCCATGGATTCAACACTCTATGACGCAGCCCTCCGTCCATAGAACGGAAGCACTTTTCGCATCTCTTCGACGTCTGCCTTTGGCTGCCCCAGCTGTTGTTTGCGCAACTCTCGGCGGACACGAGCAAAAGTTTTTCGCAGGTCGGTTTCCACACTTTTCGTGTAGCGGAACGAAGGATCGAGGATCGATTTCATCTGGCCTCCACGCTTCTGCCATGACTCGCGCGACTATTCACGCGACTCGTCCGGAGCGAACGCAAGACGCGTTCCATCGCGGACGAAATTGCCATTGTTCAGACACTTACCGGAACCCCCCGGTCATCGACGTTGCCACAACGTAAAAAACTCCGACACTTTGGCGCCATGCATCGTCATCACGATTGTTGCAAACAATTTGTCATTCGCGCAGGTAGCGCTACAACGTGCATTTGGATTGCCACCAACGCGAACATTTGCGCTGCTGCTTTGCAAGTTTGCGCCCACGCGCCACGCGACTCACTCAGATGCTGAACGTCATGCCTTCCCGTCCGGGCGAGACTCGATAGGCGGGCTTCGCATCGTAGATCGCTTCGGCCATGAGGCGATCGAGATCGGCATCGGAGTGGCCGGGGTCGTGGTGAAACGGAACGAGATGCCTCACTTCCGCCAGCGTTCCGAACGCCAGCACGTGCTTGAGCGAACTGTGTCCCCAACCGACGCGGTCAAGATATTCGTGCGTCGTGTATTGGCTGTCGTGAATCAGCAGGTCCGATGCTGCGGCCAACGCTGCTCCGGACGTCCACTCGCGCGGCAGAGATGGAAAGGCCCGCGACGCCGAGTGCGGGCTCGTGGTCAGGCAAGTAGGTCAACGCCTTCCCCGCCCCATCCGAAATTCTATAGCCCACCGTGGGTCCGGGGTGGCACACCAGCGCAGACACAACACGGAATTCCCCGATATCCACCTCTCCGCAAGGAACCTCGTGCAGTTTCAGGTTGCACGGCAATTCCCGCAGGTGGACCGGGAATAGTGGTGGTGACAGGTACCGCATGAGCCGCGCCTGCAGCGTCATCTGAATGCTGGCCGGGCCCCAGATGTTCACCTCGACACCGGGGCGATACAGCGGGGCGAAGAAACCCAATCCCTGGATGTGGTCCATGTGCAGGTGCGTAAGCAGCACATCGACGCGCTGCACGGAATCGTCGATTGTCGCGGCCATTGGGCGGACGCCGGTCCCCGCGTCGAGCACGATGATCGTGCCCTCGCGTCCGCGAACGGCCACGCACGACGTGTTACCACCGTAGCGGGCTGTTTCCGGTCCGGGCGTGGCGAGTGACCCGCGCGTTCCCCACAACGTCACCTGCATTCATATCTCCCAGAAGATGTTCATCACGCCCAGCAAGTGACCGCCCTCGCCGACGAGCGGAAACGCAGTGACCTGCAGATGGCGCCATTGGTTGTCGCCACTGCGCGTCCATATCGTTCGGGAAACGGGACGGCGCTGGAGAAGCGCCGTCATCATCGGCCGATCTTCCGGCGGGACCGGATTGCGTTGCTCGTCGGCAACGCTCACCAATCTATTCCACTCGTGCGCGGGGATCTCGCCGGTTTCCTCGAACCGCTGATTCAGGAGCGCCTCGGCCGGTTCATTGTAGAAAATGAGCGTTCCTTCGGCGTCGACAAGAAGGATGGGCATGGCCACGCAACTGGCCAGCTGTCGAGCCAAAATGATCTGGATGGTCTTGGAGGCGGACATGACTCTCCCCGCAGCGTGCCAGCCAAAATCGAAACGAGACCATAGATTGACCCGATATCGCGCCGGCGGTCAACCAGCATATTCCGTTGCGGCCATGGGCAGGAAGCTCCCGGTGCCTGCGCGAAAGAGGGTGCAAAAGCGGCAAGGAAGAACCGCTGAAGTGCTGGCGAACGCTTTGTCCGGAGGCCCTTCAGCGCTTCGCGATCAGAAAGAAGCGACGAAATGGGAACAACGTCACGCCATCGTCGCGCGCCGGGTATGCCGACGCGATCTGTTGGCGATAGTCGCTCTCGAATTCGCGTGCCTCCTCGTCAGGCAGGGCCGACAGCCAGGCGCCGACGAACGAACCTTTGGTGAATTCGGCCACCGGGTTATCGCCGGTCAACACCTGGACATATTCGATAAACCACATGTCCAAGGACGATACTCGCGGTCGCAGCAGCGAATAGTATTCGTGCGGATCGAGAATCGGCCGGCGACGCACGAGATCCCGCAGCCTGTCGCGCCACCGTGCGCTTTCCGCGAGGGCGTAGCCAAGTTGATGGGAGGGCGCGGCGTGCTGCGCGGGCATCTGTACCGCCAGCACACCATCGGGACGCAGATGCGACAGCAGGCGGGGAAACAGGGTCGCGTGATCGTCCAGCCAATGCAATGCCGCGTTCGACACAAGCAGATCCGGCGGCGTCGCGGGCGCCCACCTCGCCAGGTCCGCGAATTCCCACCCGACGTCCGGCAGCACGGAACGGGCGCGCTCCAGCATCGACTCGGAATTGTCGACGCCGACAATTTGACGCTTCGGGCCAGCGCGCGCGCAGTAGCGCGGTCACCGTTCCGGTACCGCAACCCAGATCGACGATATGTCGCGGCCCCTCGATAGCAATGCGGGCGAGCAGGTCGTGCGCCGGCCGCAATCGTTCTCCGCCGAACTTGAGGTACTGCTGGGGATTCCACGTCATCGCAGGCCACCCCTGGGATTGGACATCCACTACGCCCGGTTTTGCGCCGGGCCGGCCTGCTATCGTGCATGCGACCCCGTCTTTTCGCAAAGGGGCCTATCGCCCACCCGTCTCCGACGGATGTAATTGCCTTCGCCCCGTTTTAGCGCTAGCCTCGAAGCTCCCTCCTCCTGGTGCGAGTACCCTATGTCCATCTGGAAAGACAATACTGCTCCACGGCAGACCCCCACGCCCACGCCTGCCACTGAAGTGACCGAGCCGGTTCGGTACGCCGCCCTGGCGACGTCCGAGCGCACGACCAGCCCTGCAGTGACTCCGGTGGCGCGTGCCGACGCACCCGCGGCCGTCCGCAAGGAATCGCTGATTACCTCCGACATCACGATCGAAGGCAAGATCGAGGGCGGCGGCAGCGTCCGCATCGCCGGCAAATTCAAGGGCGATGTGACGGTCCAGGGCGATCTCACGATCGAGGTGGGCGCCAAACTGACCGGCAGTGTACGCGCCGACAAGGTCACGATCGCCGGCGAGCTTGAAGGCAACGTTGAGCAAGCCTCGCACGTCGATTTGTTGCACACCGGCGCGGTGATCGGCGAACTCAAGGCGGGTTCGCTGACCGTCGAGGCCGGCGCCCGCATGCGCGGTCAGGCCCAGTTCGGCTGGGACGACGACAAGGCCGCCAAAGGCAAGTACGGCAACGGGTATAGCGCGGAGAGCGCCAGCAACTCGTGAGCAGCCCGCGACCGGGCAGCCCCGGGGCCACCCGTGCCTGTCCCCATTGCCGGGAGACGATCCTCGAAAGCGCCGCCGTGTGTCCGGCGTGCCGACACTACCTGCGCTTCGACATCAGGGCCGACGCAGATGCCGATGCTTCCCAGGTGCCGGCACTTACCCCTTTGCGCATCGAGGGCAGCATCCGGCATCCGCCCGATGGCGAACCTTGGGAGTACACCGTGGTCGTGTCCATACGCAACGATCGCGGCCAGGAAATCGCCCATAAGCTCATCGGCGTGGGTGCCATGAACCCGAACGAGGAGCGGACCTTCACGATGTCCGTCGAGGCGATGTTGGCAAAGGCAAAGGGGCCCGGGAGAGGCGGCGCACGGCACTGAGAACCGACCCGCGCGTTAGCGGGCCTCGCTACTGGCTCGCAATCGGGGACAGGTAAGGATGTCGGTAGGTGTGAACAGTGTCGCTGTGACCGACGCCGGTTGTCGACGCCGCGCGCAAAGTGCGCTTCAGCTTGCCCAGTGCCACCTTCGTCAACGCGAACAGAAGGATGATCGACGCGAAGGCCAGGATGGCCGCAACCGCACCTCCGAAAAACGCCGCAAGGGACCACCAGATTAAGTTCATGGCTACTCCTGTAGGTGGCGCATTGGCCCGGGCACAAAGCGCCTCGGGACGACTCGATGGTGGGTGAAGCCGCGGAAAGTTGAAATCAGCCAGCACCTGATTTGTCTGTAGGACACTCGGAGGCGGCCTCTGACAATCGCGTCACACGCGCCGCTGCGGTGACAGGAAACCGGGCACTGTCACGCCGAGGCGGGCATCCGCCGGCGAGCAAGGCTGTCGCCAGCGAGGATTCGAAGCGTCGTACCGGCAAATTCGCAGCGTGCAGATCCGGAAGACTCGAGGGCGTGTGAAAGCACGACCTGGGGTCAGCGGGCCCGCAACGTACCCTTCATGGTCGTATGCAGCGTGCAAAGATAGGGAAACACGCCCGCTTTGCGGATCTTGTATCGCCATGACTTGCCCGGAGCGATTTCGTGAGAGTCGAACCCACCGTCCTTCGAGGTCACGGTGTGCGGGAACGGATCGTTGTTGACCCACACCACCATGTCGCCGACGCTGACCGCAAGCGAGTCAGGTGAAAACTGCATCGCCTCAATCGCTACCGCATGGGTTGCCGGCGTTGTCGGTTTGTGCGCGCCAGCGTCGGCCGCCATCGCTAATCCGCTGTCCGCGAACAGCAGGACCAGCACGGCCGTGCACGTCAGGCTAACCAGCGCGCGCTTGTGTTTCATGTCACACCGGCACGTATTTCAGACCGCAGTCAACTCTTGCCGCTGAACGTAGCCTGGATGTGCTTGGCATGCTCGAGGTGGGCCACGAAGGCCGGGCGAACCTTGATCAGCAGCGCCTTCAGCTCCTCGTTCTTGGCGTTCGGGATCAGGGTCTTGTCGATCGCATCGAGCACCTGCTCGTGGTAGATCACCTCGTGATCGATATAGGCCTTGTCGAACGCAGGGCCTTTCAGGCCCTTGAGATTGGCGACGTTCTGCTCGCCCCCGGATTTCAGGCTTTGGCTTGTCGGATTGTCTTGCGGCGCGACCTTGAGCTTGGTGGCCAGCTCGACTGCCTGCTTGTTGACGCCGGTGTGGTCGACAACCATGCGGTTGGCGAACGCTTTGACGTCCTTGTTGGCGGATGTGGTTTCTGCGAGCTTGCCCGCGTCGATGTCGACCTGGTTGGCTGTGACGACGATGGACGCAATCTGCGCGTCATTCGGCGCTTGCGCAGCGACACTTGTCGCGGCAATCAACAGCGATGCTGCAATGACGAATCCTGCGTGCTTCATGATTGATCTCCTCTGTTCTACGTCCCCCGCCCATTGGATGCACCGACGTGCCGCGGCGTTCCTGCCTCGCGTACATTCGATCCAAACTGCGGTTCCCGCCGAGGCGGAGTCGATTTTGTTGCTAGCTGGAATGGCCGCTCAGCCGTGCCAACACACCGGCAACGATGCGATCGCAACGCTCTCCGGCGAAGGCGAACACATCGAGCGTCGTCAACTCGAGGTCGCGCGATAGCGAATCGCGTAACAACGTGCGAGCGCGAAACAAGCGCGTGCGCACGGTCGCCTCCGGAATCGACAGGCATTGCGCCGTCTCGCCTACCGTCAACTCCTCGACTTCGCGGAGGATGAACACGGTGCGAAATGCCACCGGCAGTTCGTCGATCCGATGTTCCAGCAGGCAGCGCAGCTCCGCGCGCATGGCGGAGGTTTCCGGGGATTCCAAAATGTCGTCGGGCAAGATCGTCACCTCCTCGCCTTGATCATCCCGCGTGCCCGCGGCAAAGGGTACGACGACCCCGTCGCGCTTGCGGCGGCGCAGTCGGCCCAAAGCTTCGTTGATCACGATGCGGGTCAGCCACGTTGCCAACGTGGCGTCGGCACGAAAGCTGCCAATATGGCTGTATGCGGCAAGATACGCTTCCTGAAGCGCATCCTCGGCTTCGGCATCGTCCTTCAGAATTGCCCGCGCCGCGCGAAACAGGCGCGCGTTGTAGCGACGCATGAGCGTCTCGAACGCGGCAGTATCCTTGTGCGCGACGCGACGCGCGAGTTCGACATCCCCGAGAGCGGCAAGTTGAGAGGCGGGGATGGGCATCGATTGCTTCCGGATTCCAACCATTGGATGCAGGTAACGGCGCAAACGTTCCCGTCGACGCCTCGCCAGCGCCGGTTTGGCTGCTCGCCATCGCTCTTCGTCTGCGGTAACCTACGCCCCCGCGCGTCGCGACCGTCCGGACCATCCGTTCGGACGTGCGCTGCGCGCGTATCCAACGACGGAGATCCCGCGTGCTTGCGTTTTTCGAGCGCCTTGTCGAGCCGTATCCCTCGGCACCACCCGCGGCGCCCCCACGCGGCTTTTTTCCCTTTCTGTGGGCGTGCTCGCGTGGGCTGCGCACGTATCTCGCCGCGACCGTCGTCCTGACCGGCATCATCGGTGCCTTCGAAGCGCTGCTCTTCAGCTTCCTGGGCAGTATCGTCGACTGGATCGCCAAGGTCGAACCATCGCAGCTTTGGACGCAGGAACGACCAAGGCTGCTCCTGCTCGGCGGCGTACTCGCCGCCAGCGTGCTGCTCGTCGCCCTCCAGTCGGCGATCAAGCAGCAGGCGCTCTTCGGCAATTTCCCGATGCTCCTGCGCTGGAACTTCCACCGGTTGATGCTCGGCCAGAGCATGAACTTCTATCAGGACGAGTTCGCGGGACGCATCGCGACCAAGGTCATGCAGACCGCGCTCGCGGTGCGCGACACCTGGCTCATTGTTTGCGAGCTCATCGTCTTCATCGTCATCTACTTCGTGACGCTGCTGGCGGTGTTGGGCGGCTTCGACTCGCGCCTCCTTGTCCCGTTCCTCGGGTGGCTGGTCGTGTATCTGCTCTCGCTGCGCTATTTCGTCCCCCGCCTCGGCAGCGTGGCCAAGGCGCAGGCCGACGCGCGCTCGCTGATGACCGGACGCATTACGGACGCGTATACCAACATCGCGACCGTAAAGCTCTTTTCGCATGCGAGGCGCGAGGCGGGATACGCTCGCTCCGCGATGCAGGAGTTCCTCGCGACAGTGCATGCGCAGATGCGGCTCGTCACCGGCTTCGAGATCGTCAATCACGTACTGAGCATGGGACTGATCGCGTCCTCGGCGGGTGCGACGCTGTGGCTCTGGACCCAGGGCCAGGTCGGTGTCGGCGCGGTGGCTGCGGCAACGGCGATGGCGCTGCGGCTGAACGGAATCTCGCACTGGGTCATGTGGGAGATGGCGGCCCTCTTCGAGCACATCGGCACCGTGCAGGACGGCATCAACACCCTCGCCCGACCGCACGCGGTGGTGGACGCGCCCGATGCGAAGCCGCTGGTCGTAACCCGAGGCGACATTCGCTTCGAGCGCGTCAGCTTCGCGTACGGCGGCAAGAACCAGGTAATCGACGACCTGACCCTGCACATCCGACCGGGCGAAAAGATAGGGCTCGTCGGCCGTTCAGGTGCAGGCAAGTCGACCATCGTCAACCTGCTCCTCCGGTTCTACGACGTCGAGGCCGGCCGGATTCTCATCGACGGTCAGGATATCGCGCACGCGACGCAGGAAAGCCTGCGCGCGCAGATCGGCATGGTGACGCAGGACACGTCGCTCCTGCATCGCTCGGTGCGCGACAACATCGTCTACGGGCGGCCGGACGCAACGGACGTCGAGGTGCTCGCTGCGACCCAGCGAGCGGAGGCGCACGAGTTCGTGACGGTGCTCACCGACCCGAAGGGCCGGACCGGCTACGACGCGCACGTCGGTGAGCGGGGCGTGAAGCTCTCGGGGGGCCAGCGACAACGGATCGCGATCGCGCGCGTGATGCTCAAGGACGCGCCGATTCTGCTTCTCGACGAGGCGACCAGCGCCCTCGACTCGGAGGTCGAGGCCGCTATCCAGACCAGCCTGAACCGATTGATGGAAGGCAAGACCGTGGTCGCAATCGCCCACCGGTTGTCGACGATCGCCGCCATGGATCGCCTGCTGGTGCTCGACCGCGGCAAGCTCGTCGAAGAGGGCGATCACCGCAGCCTCCTTGCGCGCAACGGCCTGTACGCACGCCTTTGGGCACATCAAAGCGGAGGATTCCTGGGCGACGGCGCGGAGGACGACGGCATCGAAGTCGAGCAGCCCGGGAGTGAAGACGAGCTCGCGGAAAATGTCGACCGCGAGTCGTCGACTCGTCGCCTGGAAGTCACAAGCACCGGTCACGACCGCCCGACAGGCTCCGATCCGATCAGCCGATGACGGACGGCCTACGTTGCAACAGGTCGATCGATGGTGCCGCTTCAGGTCCAGACGCCTCCGGTCAATCCGACACGGGTTCGGTCATTCAATAACCTTGTCGGCGCGCACGACGATCGACTGCGGCACGTTGAGCCCGAGCGCTCTTGCTGCTGCAAGGTTTAGCGTCAGCGTGATTCTCTTGACCTGCTCGATCGGAATATTGCTCGCGGCCGTGCCCTTGAGCACCTTGTCGACGAACACGGCAAGCGCCTTGAAATTCTCCGTGAGCGTCGGCCCGTAGCTTAACAGTCCACCGGACTCGGCAAATTCGGTCCAACCGTAAATGCACGGAATTCTTGCCTCCGCGGCGAATACCGCGATGTCCTTGCGGCGCGCGAGAGTCAATGCGTCCGGAAACACGATCATTGCATCCGCTTTGTCCGCACGGATTGCGGCGAACGCGGTCGTCAACTCCTGGGGATTGCGCACGAGATAGCGCGTCACCGCGGCGCCGACACGGCGCGCCGTATCCTCGGTGACACGGTACTCGCTCAACTCTCCTGCGTGCTCGGGATTGGACAGAAGCGCAATGCGCGAGGCTTTCGGTATCATTTCCTTGAGCACTTCGACGCGCTTGGCCGAAAGATCCATCGCCATGAATGTGATGCCGGTCATATTGCGGCCTGGTGTGCGCAGGCTGTCGGCGAACCCTGCCGCGATCGGATCGCCGCTGTAGGCGAATACGATCGGTATTCGCGACCGGACTGATTTCGTGAAGTCCGAACGAGGGGCCCCGCGAAACGATGACGTCGACACGCTCCGCCGCAAGTTCTTCGACGAGTGCGGGCAGGCGGGTGAAGTCGCCATTGGCGAAGCGCGCCACGATCACATAGGACTTCCCCTCGACGTAACCCAATTCGCTCATGCCCTCGCGCAGCAGTGCAAGCCCCGGATCCGGGGCCGCGAGATAAGACAGCCAGCCGACGCGCGCAGTCCTGAGCGGTTGCTGCTGTGCAAATGCAGAAAGCGGCGACGCAATGGCGCCTGCACCCAGCACGATGATGATTTCCCGCCGTGTCGTCACGCAAGCCTCCGGCGCCGCGGCCAGCCCGTCATCTGATTCTCGGCGGCGATCATTTCCTGCCCCGGTACGCCGCAATCGCACGTTCGAGGTCCGTGAGTTCCTCGCAAGGCAGCAGGCATATCTGTTTGAGCGCCGCGAGGTGCTTCTCCGCACCCGCCAGGTCTCCCGTCATGAGGTAAGCCTCACCGATGTACTCGTGCGCGCCGCGATGCCGCGGATCGAGCGCGATCGCGCGCTCATAGTGCTTGAACGCGAGGTCGAACTGCTTCAGGTTGCGATAGGAAAAACCCAGGCTGTTCTGCAGGTCCGCGTTGTCGGGATGGCGTCTCTCCGCCTGCTCGAACAGGCGCGCCGCTTCCGCCCAGTCCTTCTTCTCGACCGCGCGCTTGCCCGCGGCGTAGTCCTCGTCGCGGGTGGCGAGATCGGGATCCGCCTCGGACGGATCGGCGACGGCGATCGGTACGAACGCTCCGATCGCCGCCAGCAGGACGGTTGCCCGAACGAGACCGGCGAGGCTCACCCTGCTGTGAATTTCTTCGCGCTCACCAGCTCCGGCCGCGCCGAATCGGTATCCTTGGCGAGCGCCAGCAGCTTTTGGTAGTAAGCGGCGGCTTTCGCGCGATCGCCCGCCATTTCCGCGGCGCGAGCGGCACCAAGGTAGTTGCGGAAGCGGTTGGGCTCGCGCTGCTGCGATGCTTCGAATTCCTTCAACGCGGCCTGGGGTTGCTTCACCTCGAGCAGCATTTCGCCCAGCATCTCGCGTGCAGGAACGAGCCGACCCGGCGTGACGATGTGCTTCTCGTTGCGGTCCTCGAGATCGGCGGCGGCGCGCATGAACTTGAGTGCCTCGTCGGACTTGCCTTCACCGAGCGCGATCCACGCGGCTGCGGCCAGGCGCTGGATCTCGACCTCGGTAGCCCAGTAGGTGTTCTTCGCGTCGAGCAGCGCCTTATGGAAGGTTTCGAGCTGCGCAGCATCCTTGCGCGCCGCGGCGAGATCGCCGCTGCGCGCAGCGCCCACGCTCCGGGCGAAATACGTGATCGACTCGACGAAGGGATAGGTCGAACCGGGCGGCTGCAACACCGCCGCCTCCTGCCACGCACCGCGTTCGAACGCATAGCGCGCAGGCATTGCCGCAATGGCATAGGGCGCAACGAAGCGCGCACTTGCGCCGCTGATCTTCATCGCATCGTCGATGCTGCGACGCGCATCGGCGTCGCGAGCGAGCTGCAGGTACGCGTAGACCATGTAGTCGGACGCGTGATAGGCCTCGTCCGGCTCGTTGCCCGCCTTGGCCGTGTCCTTGGAGCGCGTGTTGGTGCTCGCGGACTCCTGCCATGAGCCGACGCGAGTGAAGATATGCGAAGGCATGTGCAAGGCGTGCGGTGCCGCAGGCGCGATCGTTGCATACAGCCGCGCAGCGGTGAGCCCTTTGTCGGCGATCGGCGGCGCGTCATAGCAGTGGATCAGGTAGTGCGCCACGCCGGGGTGGTCGGGATACTTCTTGAATTCCCCTTCGAGGATGCCCGCCGCCTTGAGATAAGCCGCGTAGGTCTGGTCGGCCTGCGTCTGCGTCCCGGCAAGGTAGAGGGCGTAGAAGATCTGCGCCTCGTCGTCAACCGGATAGCGTTGCGCCAGCGCCTCGTAGGCCTTGGCGCGCGAGGCCTGGCGTTCCCTCTCCGAGCGCGTCGCGAAGTCCTTGTAATAGGCCGCGACAGCTTCGATGTAATCGCGCTCGCGCTCGGTTTTGGCGCCGATGCGCCGCCCCTCGTCGATCGCCGCCTGCGCCTGCTCGGCGCCCTTGGGTGATGCGCCCTGTCCCGCCAGCGGATTCGACATGAGGATCGACGCAATGCCCCAGGTGGCGATTGCGCATTGCGGATCGGCCTTGAGCACGTCGCGGAAAGCCTGCTCCCCGGCCGAATACCAGAAGGAATGAAGCATAGCCACGGCACGCTCGAAGGCCGGCTGCACTTTCGGATCGCAGCTGGTCGGGAAGGACACCTTGCCCAGCGGACCCGATTGGGCATCCGTGTCGTGCGCCATGGCCGGAACGCAGACGGCTAGAGAAACAAGGAATGAAAGATGCAACAGGCGGAGTTTCATGGTCCTCTCCTTCGATGAGGTAAGAGGGAATCTCCTACGCGATGCTTACTCTGCGCCGCAGACGGTGGAGAGTCAATTCCGGACTGAGGATCGTGCGTCAGTCCCGTCCCGCCCAGTGCACGATGCGCCGTTCCAGCAGGCGAAAGATCTGGTCCAGGCCGTAGCCGAGCGCGGCCATGATCAGCACGGCAACCAGAACGATGTCGGTCTGCACGAAGTCGGCGGCGGTGAGCGCCATCCAGGCGATACCGTCGCTGGTGGCGACCATCTCGGCGCCCACGAGCATGGTGACGCCGATCCCGACCGACACGCGGAGTCCGGTGAAGATGCCGGGCAGACTTGCCGGCAGCAGCACGCGCCGGAAGATCATGCTTCGGCTCGCGCCGAGGGACTGCGCCGCCTGAATCTTGCGCACGCTGACCGCGCGTACCGCCTGCATCGCCGAAATGGAGATCAGCGGGAAGAGCGCAGCGATGATGACGATCGTCTTCGACAGCTCGCCGATGCCGAACCAGATGATGAACAACGGCAGCAGCGCGAGCTTCGGGATGGGTCGCGTCGTCTCGATCGGAGGATCGAGCACCGCGCGCACCCCGCTATGCATGCCCATGAGCAGGCCGACCGGGACGCCGATAGCGACGCAGATCACGAAGGCGAGTCCGAAGCGCATCAGGCTGATCAGGAAGTGATGCAGCAGCGTGTGCCCCTGATAGCCGGTCGCGGCGAGTCGCATGAAGGTCTTGGCGACGGTCACCGGCGATGGCAGGAACGCGGGTTGCACCAACGGCGGCCACAAGCCGCTGCCCGTTATCGCGAACCACACGGCGAGCATCGCCGCGAACGACGCGAGTCCCAGCCAGCGATCGCGGCGGGCCGTGCCGCGCGCGGGAGCAAGGTCCTCCGTCAGGCTTTCGGCGGCATCGACCTGCGCCATGTTGCTACAGCTTCGCCGTGAACATCGTCACGCAGCCGTCTCCTGCCGCTGTGCTTCGAGCGACTCCTGGCGCAGCAGGCCGACGATCGTGCGCTTGGCTTCTGCAAACTCCGGGGTGGTGGCGATCAAAGGATCGGCTTCGCGCGAGAACCCGCATGCGAACGCCGCCTTGACGCGTCCCGGGCGCGCGGTCATCACCACGACATGGGTCGCAAGAAAGAGCGCTTCCTCGATGCTGTGCGTGATCCAGAGAATGGTCTTGCCGGTGCGTCGCCAGATCGCACGGATCTCTTCCTGCAGAAGCTCGCGCGTCTGCTGGTCGAGCGCGGCGAAGGGCTCGTCCATCAACAGCACTTCGGGCTCGTTGGCGAGCGCACGCGCGATCCCGACGCGCTGCTGCATGCCGCCGGAAAGCTCGTAGGGATAGCGCTTGCCGAAGCCCGTCAGACCGACCAACCCGATGTAACGCTCGGCAATCTCCCGCGACTCGGCGACGCTCTTGCCAAGCGCGCGCGGCCCGAATGCGATGTTGTCCAGCACCGACATCCACGTGAATAGTGCGCCCTGCTGGAACACGACGCCGCGCTCGCGACCCGGGCCCGCGATCACTTTGCCGTCCAGCGTCGCACGACCCGTGGTTGGTGTTTCGAATCCGGCGACGATATTGAGCAGCGTGCTCTTGCCGCACCCGGACGGTCCGACGATCGTCAGAAACTCGCCGGCGCCGACCGCTATGTCGATGGGCTTGAGCGCCTGCACGGCGTCGCGACTCGTGCCGAAGCGCTTGGACACACCGTCGATCAGCAGCTTGGCGACGGCGCGCCGCGGTGCGTCGTCGAGCGCGACAGGTTCGATGATCATCGCTTGCGCGCTACGCAGCGTCGTCAGAAACCACCACGGCGATCGTCGTCCCCGCGAACGCGGGCACCCATTTTTCTTCCGTCAATAGGCAATGGATTCCCGCTTACGCGGGAATGACGGGGTAGCATGGTGTCACCAGGCGAGCACCTCTACACCATCTTCGCCAGGAACGTCGAGTCCACGTACGGCACCCAGCTCGGCGGAATCGTCGTCATCTGCTCGGCCGCCTTGAGAAACTCCGCCTGTGATTGGAGCGTCCGCAGCACGCCGGTGTCTTTCGCGCCGGGCATCCCCATCCACTTTTCGCTCGCGAGCTCCTTCGGCGGGATCGAGTGGAAAGTATTGATGTAATCCATCGTCTTTTCCGGCGTCATCTGCAGGTATGGCGAGAGCACCTTCACCACTTCCTGCGGCTGCTTTTCGTACATGGTGCAGAGGCGGTCGTATTCCTTGAGATAGGCCAGCACCAGCTCCGGCTGCTTCTGCTTGAACTCGTCGCGCACGACGATACCGTCGAACACCAGCGTGCCGCTCGCCGCGAGGTCGCCGGTCTTGAGCAGCAGCTTGCCGTTGTCGGCGAGCAGGTCGCCCAGCACCGGATGCCAGATGTAGGCGCCGTCGATGTCCTTGCGCTGCCATGTCGCGAGAATGGAGTCGGCCTTGACGTTGATCAGGGTGAGGTCCGACGGCCCGAGTCCTGCCGTCTTCAGCGCGGCAAGCATCGCGAAATGCACCGAGGTGTTGAACGGCAGGCCGATCTTCTTGCCTTTGAGTTCCTTGAGCGTGTTGATGCCGGCGTCCTTGCGCACCGCCAGGCACTCGCTGTCGGTGATGTACTTCTCGACATAGACCATCGACATCTTGATGCCTTGCGCGAAGCCCACCACCATGGGCGACGAGCCGACATTGCAGATATCCATGCTGTTGCCGGCGATGGCGGCGATCACCTGCGGGCCACCGCCGACCGTCGCGAACTCGGTCTTGACGTTGGGACCGAACGCCTTGGCGAACGAGCCGGACGCCTTGCCGATCGTCTGCGGATTGGCCGAGCCGAAGTGGCCCAGGACGGCGGTGGCCTGCTGCGCGAACACGCTGCGTGACGCGAGCATCGCACCACCTGCAAACGTGGCGACACCCATGTTGGCCATGAGCTTGAGTGTGTCCCGACGAGACAGCTTGGCATTCATTTCGTCCTCCCATCAATCGGTTCGATTTGCCGCCTGTCGCTAAGGCGCGAAAGGCGCGTTCCATTGGCGCCGTTTTACCACTTTTTGCGTATTCGCGCGAAGGAACCGGAGATGCGTTGTATCGGCGGCGGAAGGCTTATTGCTCAATACGTAACATCCACCTTCGCCGCCTTGCCGCTTTCCTGGCGCACCTGCGCGACCGCGTCGCGCAAATCGCGCAGGTAGTCCTCGCGCGCCGGCGCATGCAACATCGATAACATCAAGTGCATGGCGCGCGGCTCTCGCACCAGCCCCGGCAGCCATCCGCGCGCAGCCATCACTTCGCTCACGCGCAGCATGTCGAAATCGTTCGACGTGAAGCACAAGATGGACAAGTCCGGGTCGCCAACGACCGCAAGGCCGATCGCCTCGATACCGCGCCGATATTCGCCGGCAAGCTCCATGATCTGCCGGGCGGTCGACACATAGCCCTGTTCACCCATTCCTTGCAGCGTCGCCCACGCGCCGGCGACGGCCCCGCCCGGCCGCGTGCCGACGAGCGTCGAAGTCGCGAATTTTCCACCAGGCCAATCGTCCATCTCGAATGGCTGGCACGCGGCGCGATCCGCCGAGCGATAGAACACTGTCGAGGCGGGCTTGGGACAAAATCCGAACTTGTGCAGGTCCGCCGAGATCGATGTCACGCCCGGCACCGCGAAATCAAACGTCGGGATGGGATACCCCGCCTTGGCGGCGAACGGCGCGATGTATCCACCGACGCACGCGTCGACGTGCAGCCACACGCCACGTTCCTGCGCGAGTCGGCCGAGATCGACGATGGGATCGATGGTGCCGTACGAAAAACACGGCGCCGAGCCGACCAGCATCATCGTGTCCGCATCGATTGCGCGCGACATCGCGACGACGTCGGCACGGTAGTTGGCCGCTACCGGGATGCGTCGCAACTCGATGTCCATCAGCCGCGCCGCCTTGGTGAACGCCGGGTGCGCGGAATACGGCAGCACGATGTTGCCGCGCTTGTCGGCTCTGCCGGACTGGCGGCGACCGAAGTCGCGACACGCCAGGACCGCGGCGATGATGCTCTCCGAGCCGCCTGTAGTGAAAAAACCGGCCGCATCGTCCGGCGCATGGAACAGCGACAGGCCGATCGAGACGATATCGTCTTCCATCTTTTTCAGGCTGTGAAACGCGCGCTTGCCGCCCAGCGCATTCTCCGTGAAGAACTCCAGGAATGCGTCGCGCCCGAGCGTCGCGATCTCATCGCTGGCCTTGAACACGTAGAGCGGTACGCGTCCGCGACGCCAGTCGATGTCACCGGCGGAAAACGCCTTCATGCGCGAGAAGATCTCGTCGCGGGATATTCCCACGATGGGGAGTTGGGTACGCATGGATCCGTATGGGTTGCGGGGAGGAGGTCAAGATGCCGCAGGACGGCCGGGGCGTCAAGGCAGCCTCTGCATGCCGAATCTGGAGTCCGGAGCGACGGCTATGGTTGCGCTACCGCTCCGCCAGAAACTTCGCCACGCTCGGCCAGAACACATCATCATTGCCAAGATCGTTATGGTCCGCACCGGGTACGACCTGCCATGTCTTCGGTCCGCCCCACGCGTCGAAGAGCGCGCGCGAACGTGCGGGTGGAATGATCGAATCGGCTCCGCCCACGATCGCAAGCAAAGGTGTCCGATTCCGCGTCGCATCCGCGAGGGCATCGAAGCGGTGGCGCAACAACAAGGAGACGGGCAACCACGGATAGTGTCTCTTGCCGATCTCCGTCAAGCTGTCGTAGGGCGACACAAGCACGGCCCCGGCGATGGACCGCTCCGCAGCGAGATGAACCGCGATCGCGGTACCGAGGCTCCGTCCGAACACGACGATGCGACGCGGGTCGATGTCCTGACGCTGCGTCACCGCATCGTAGATCGCCAATGCGTCGGCGGTGAGCGCAGGTTCACCGGGCGTGCCCTCGCTCGTGCCATAACCTCGGTAGTTCAGGCTCACGATCGACCATTGCCGCGGCCAGCGCGCGTCGGCGAGCGTCCACGATACTTCTTCGGCGTTGCCCCCGAAGTAGATCACCGCAGGCGCCGGCGTGGTTGCGCCTTTCACGACCCAACCACGAAGATGTGTGCCGTCGGCGGTCACGACTTCCAGCGGTGATGCCCGTGCCGGCAGGTGCGCAGTCGAGGCGACAGGCTGCGGAAAAAAGATCAGACGTTCCTGCGCGAGCCACGCCAGTGCGGGCACGCCAAGCGAGATAACGGCGATGAAGAGGAGCCATTCCATAGCGGGCCGCGGCGATCGCGTTGGTTCCGCCACCGGAACTTG
>CAVSEH010000025.1:0-90346 GCA_963726935.1 uncultured beta proteobacterium | reverse complement strand
ACGACGTGCTCGACGCCGGACTTCGTGCGCTGCGCCGGGATGCGCCACAGCTTCGCCTTCGTCTCGATCTCGCGCCATTCGCCTCGCGCGGTTCGATCGTGCGCACTACCGTCGACGGCAGCAGTCCGCGTCGCCATACGAACCAGGGCGTCGGCGGGCTGCTCCTGCAACCTGTCGCAGGAATGCGCCGACCTCGGAACGGATCGAGCGCGAGTGATGGCGCACCTTCGGCGCTTCCTGACGACGACGTCAGCGCTCGGATACCGCGATGCGTGCCTTCCGTGCTTCACGTTGTCCAGTGCTTCACCACGCGACGGAAATACAGGCGCACGTACCTGGCGACCACCAGCGCGTCGCGATCCTCGACCTTGCCGAGCACGTGCTCGACGTCCTCGCGCTCGCATCGGCGTCATCGGCCTTTTCGCCAAGGTCGCGCTTGACTCGTCGAGATCCGGCGCACGTCGCGTGCGGTGCGAGCTCCGACCAGGCGGCCGCGTTGTAGTCGAAATCGGCTTCCACGGCCACGGCGAACGTGCTCGCGCGACCTTGCGCCTCGTCCGTCCGACGGGTGTGCCGCGCTTCGCCGCGACTGGGATCGACACCGTTCGCGATCAGCTTGCGGGCCGCGTCGCGTCTGCTCCGGGCCTCGGCGAGCTGACGTCGGGATAGACGCCGAGGGCGAGCGTCCGTTCTTTGCCTGCGAGCCTGAATTTGAGCCGCCAGAGCTTCCCACCGGTCGGGGTGACCAGTAGGTACATGGCGAGCCCGTCGGCGATCCGGTAGGCCTTTTTGTGGGGTTTCAGCGCCAAAACCGCCTTGTCGGTCAGCCGGTCAACTATTTTCGTCATAGGGAGGTGCTCCCGCCAAAAAGGTCGTTCCCCATGGGTGCATCGGAAACGTCTTGCATGCTCCCAACGAGGGAGCACTTCGCCGGAAGAATACTCCCGAGCGGGGTTGACTGCAATTGAACGGGCGTGAGCGTCGATTGGAGCCTATCGCACTATGAAAAAGCGCCCGGTCAGTAAACTGAGCGAGCGCATTTGAACGAGCTTGATTCTCCGCTTCTTGGCGGAGAGAGAGGGATTCGAACCCTCGATACACTTTTGGGCGTATGCTCCCTTAGCAGGGGAGTGCCTTCGACCACTCGGCCATCTCTCCGATCTACCGCAACAACCACTACTTCATCCAGCGAAACTCCCGCAGGGATTGTGCCGGTTTCACCTTGCGGTGATCCCGGCATCCCTCGCCCGCTCGTTGGCGGACTCGGGACCGCCGTGTGCTCCGCCACGGCGTCCTGCGCGGCGCTCACACTGCTCGCGCCGCTGGTCGAACCCTCGATACACTTTTGGGCGTAGGGCTCGCCGTACAGGAGTGCCTGCTACCACTCGGCCATCTCTCCGTTTCCGAACGCAATTTTACCCGTTCCGCCCGGCCAGCGGGGGCCGAACGTCACGCCGCCTGCGGCGGCTGGTCCAGTTCGAACGCGCGGTGCAGGACGCGGACCGCCAGCTCCAGGTACTTTTCATCGATCACGACGGACGTCTTGATCTCCGATGTGGAGATCATCTGGATGTTGATCTGCTCGTCGGCAAGCGTCTTGAACATCTTCGCGGCGATGCCGACGTGCGAGCGCATGCCGATGCCGACCAGGGATACCTTGCAAATCCGGTTGTCGCCGATGATCTCGCGCGCGGAAAAGCCCTTGCCCTTCTCACCGCTAAGAACGTCCAGCGCCTTCTGGTATTCGCCACGATTGACGGTAAACGAGAAATCGGTGTGACCGGACGCGCCGATGTTCTGCACGATCATGTCGACGTCGACGTTCGCCGCGGCAACCGGACCGAGAATCGCGTAGGCAATGCCGGGGCGGTCTTCGACACCCATCAACGAAATCTTGGCCTCATCACGGTTGAACGCGATGCCGGAAATGATCGCCTGTTCCATGGCTTCGTCTTCCTCGAATGTGATCAGCGTGCCGTTCGATGAATGCTCGGGATCCTCGAACGAAGACAGCACGCGGAGTTTGACCTTGTACTTCCCCGCAAATTCCACCGAACGGATCTGCAGCACTTTCGACCCGAGGCTCGCCATCTCGAGCATTTCTTCGAACGTGATGCGATCGAGTCGCCTCGCTTCGGGAACGATGCGTGGGTCGGTCGTATACACACCGTCGACGTCGGTGTAAATCTGGCATTCGTCGGCCACGAGCGCTGCGGCGAGGGCCACACCCGACGTATCCGAGCCGCCCCGGCCCAAGGTCGTTATGTTCCCGTCCGCGTCGACACCCTGGAAACCGGCAACGATGACGACAATGCCGGCGGCGAGATCCTTGCGGATGCGTTCCTCGTCGATCTTGAGTATGCGCGCCTTCGTGAAGGCACTGTCGGTCAGGACCTGCACCTGGGCTCCGGTGTAGCTTCTCGCCTTGACGCCGAGTTCGTGCAGCGCGATAGCCAGCAGGCCGATCGTCACCTGTTCGCCCGTGGACGCGACGACGTCGAGCTCGCGCGGGTCCGGATTGGGCGAGAGTTCCCGGGCAAGGCCGAGGAGCCGATTGGTCTCGCCGCTGATCGCCGACGGAACCACGACGAGCTGATGGCCCTCGCGATGAAATCGCGCAACGCGCCTGGCGACGTTGCGAATACGTTCGGTACTGCCCACCGACGTTCCGCCGTACTTCTGGACGATCAATGCCATGCACGCACCTGCATCAAATGGTGCGGAAGGCCAGCGTCGCGTTGGTTCCGCCAAAACCGAAGGAGTTGGACAGCGCCGCACGGATCTTCATCTTCCGCGCGGTGTTCGGCACGAAATCGAGATCGCACTTTGGATCCTGGTTGATCAGGTTTGCGGTCGGCGGCGCGACCTGGTCGCGCAACGCCAGCACCGTGAACACCGCCTCGATGCCCCCGCAGCACCCAGCAAATGCCCGGTCATCGACTTCGTCGACGATACCGCGAGCTTGGTCGCATGGTCCCCGAAGCAGCGCTTCACCGCGATGCATTCGGCGACGTCACCCACCGGGGTCGACGTGCCGTGGGCGTTGATGTAGTCGATGTCGGTAAGCGCCAGACCGCCGTTCTTCATCGCGTTGGCCATGCTGCGCGCGGCGCCCGCCCCATCGTCAGGCGGGGCGGTGATGTGATGCGCATCGGCCGACATGCCGTACCCCGCCAATTCGCAGTAGATCCGTGCTCCCCGTGCCTTGGCGTGCTCGTACTCCTCCAGCACCAGGACGCCGGCACCTTCACCCAGCACGAATCCATCGCGGTCGATATCCCAAGGCCTGCTTGCCGTGGCCGGATCGTCGTTGCGATGCGAGAGCGCCCGCGCGGCGCAGAAACCGCCAACGCCGAGTGGACTCACCGTCGACTCCGCGCCGCCGGCAAGCATGATGTCCGCGTCGCCGTATTCGATCAGCCGCGACGCTTCACCGAGACTGTGATTCGCCGTCGAGCACGCGGTGACGAGCGCGAGGTTCGGTCCCTTGTATCCATAGTGGATCGACACCAGTCCGGAGATCATGTTGATGATCGAACCCGGCACGAAGAACGGCGAGATCTTGCGGGGTCCGCCGTCGCGATAGGCGTTGCTCGTGTCTTCGATCATGGGCAGACCGCCGATGCCCGAGCCGATGCAGACCCCGACCCGCTCGAGGTCGCCCCCATAGCCATCGAGCCCGGCGTCCTTTACGGCTTCCATGGTCGCAACCAGGCCATAGTGGATGAACGTGTCGTAGCGGCGCGCCTCCTTGCCGGACAGATACTGCGTGACGTCGAACGCCTTGACCTCGCCCGCGATGCGCGATGGAAACGCGCTCGCATCGAAGCGCGTGATAGCGGTGATGCCTGAGCGTGCTGCCAGGATGTCGGCCCAGGCGGCATCGAGCCCGATGCCGACCGGCGAGACGATGCCCATCCCGGTAACGACGACGCGGCGTTTTGACATGGAGTCGAGGTTATCGATGGCGAACGGCACATCGCCGCTCGCGTGGGGAAGCGCTCCGGACCGCGCCGGCGCGCAGCGCTACTTCTTCAGATGCGAGCCGACGTAGTCGACCGCCTGCTGAACGGTCGTGATCTTTTCGGCGTCCTCGTCGGGAATCTCGGTTTCGAACTCCTCTTCGAGCGCCATCACGAGTTCGACGGTGTCCAGCGAATCCGCGCCCAGGTCGTCGACGAACGACGACTCGTTCTTGATCTCGGCTTCGTTCACGCCGAGCTGTTCGGCGACGATTTTCTTGACTCGCTGCTCTACATTTTCCATAACCATCCTCCCGCGGGAATTCCCTTTGTCTAGAACCGGCGGATTTTACCAGATACGCGGGAATTGCCCAATGCTGACAACCACCGATCGCCTATCCGGCTACGCCATGTACATGCCGCCATTCACGTGCAGCGTGGCGCCCGTGACGTAGCTGGCCGCATCCGATGCCAGATAGGCGACGGCATGGGCGATGTCGTCCGGCGCGCCGAGCCGTCCCAAGGGGATGCGTTCAAGCAGCTTGTCGCGCTGCGCATCCGGGAGTGCACGGGTCATCTCGGTATCGATGAACCCCGGCGCCACGCAATTCACCGTGATGTCGCGGCTGCCGACTTCCTGCGCCAGCGACTTGGTGAATCCGACGAGTGCGGCCTTCGCCGCCGAATAATTGGCCTGCCCTGCATTGCCGCTCGCGCCGACGACCGAGCCGACGTTGATGATCCGGCCATGCCGTGCCTTCATCATCGCCCGCAGGACCGCCTTTGATAGCCGATAGGCGGACTTGAGGTTGGTGTCCATGATGGAATCCCACTCCTCTTCTTTCATCCGAACCAACAGATTGTCGCGGGTGATGCCTGCGTTGTTGACCAGGACGCCGACATCACCAAATCGCGTCTGGATATCGGCGATGGCCGCGTCGATCGCCGCACCATCGGTGACGTCGAGGCGGATGCCGGCGCCCGCATTGCCAAGTACTTTCAAATGCGCGTCGATCGTCGCTGCGCCGGCGTCGGTCGTCGCCGTACCGACGACCGTCATGCCTTGGCGCGCCAGCGCACCCGCGATCGCCTTGCCGATGCCGCGTGTCGCGCCGGTGACCAGTGCCACTCTTGCGTTCGCCATGACGATCCTCTACACGCGGCTTGCCGCAAGCGCGGCCTCGATCGCCGCGCCGTCGTTCATCGGCATGGCGTTCAAGTCCGGCGCTATCCGCTTGCACAATCCGGTCAGGACTTGGCCCGGTCCGCATTCGAAGACGTGCGTGACGCCGGCCGCGACGAAAGCCTGCACTGTTTCCACCCAGCGTACCGGACTCGCCGCTTGCTTGGCCAGCGCCGCTCGTATCGACGCTGCGTCTCGCGCCATGCCCGCATCCACATTGTGAATGACGGGAATGATCGGCGTCGCTACGATCACGTCGGCGAGATAAGCGCCCAACTGCTCGGCCGCAGGTCTCAGGAGCGAACTGTGGAATGGTGCACTGACAGGTAGGAGAACGCCACGCTTCGCGCCCTTCGCCTTGGCCGCGACGATCGCGCGTTCCACTGCCTCGCGATGACCGGCAATCACGATCTGTCCGGGTGCATTGAAATTGACCGGTTCGACCACCTGCCCCTGCGCGGCCTCCGCGCAGGCCGCGGCAATGCCCGCGTCGTCGATGCCCATGATCGCCGCCATCGCACCGACGCCTGCCGGAACGGCGTCCTGCATCGCCTGTGCGCGATATCTGACCAGAGGGAGAGCGTCGGCGAGCTGCAATGCCCCCGCGGCGACCAGGGCCGCATATTCACCGAGGCTGTGCCCGGCGACCATCGCCGGTGCGACGCCTCCCGCACCGAGCCAGGCTCGGTAGACCGCGACATCCGCAGCCAGCATGAGCGGCTGGGTGTTGACGGTCTGGTTCAGTTGCTCACCCGGACCTTCGGCGGCGAGCGTCCACAGGTCCTGCCCCAGGTCCGCACCGGCCTCGGCCAATGTTTCTCGCACCACGGGATACGCTTCGTAGGCGCCGAGCATGCCGACAGACTGCGATCCCTGACCCGGAAATACCATGGCGAGTTTCATGATTTGACTTTGCGCTGAGGGCTCGGCATCGAGCGTGGATTATTGTCGCACGGTGGCTACGTCCATTTCAAAAGCACCGAGCCCCAGGTGAAGCCACCGCCGACCCCGACGAGCATGACATGATGTCCCGACCGAATGCGTCCATCGCGCACCGCAACGTCGAGCGCCAGTGGGATCGACGCCGCCGATGTGTTGGCGTGCTGGGCTACCGTCGACACCATGCGCTCCGGTGGCAGCCCGAGCTTTTTCATGGTCGCATCCATGATGCGGACGTTGGCCTGATGCGGCACCAGCCAGTCGATCGCGCTCGCCGGCATCTTGTTGGCATCCAGCGCCTCGTGCGCGACCTCGGCCAGCACCTTCACCGCAAACTTGAACACGGCTGTGCCATCCATGTGCAGGAACGGCCGCCCGCTCACCACGCCATTCGCGACTGTTCCAGGCACGCAGAGGATGTCGCGGTAGTGTCCGTCGGCATGCAGATGCGCCGAAAGGATGCCGGGTGTCGTGCTCGGCACCAGCACGACAGCGCCGGCGCCGTCACCGAACAGTACGCATGTGCCGCGATCGTTCCAGTCGAGAATGCGCGAATAGATTTCGGCACCGACGACGAGCGCGTTGCGTACCGCCCCGCTTTTTACCATCGCGTCGGCGACGTTGAGTGCATAGACGAAACCACTGCACACGGCTTGCACGTCGAACGCCGGACCGTTGCGTGCGCCCAGCTTCGCCTGCAGGATGCACGCGGTGGACGGGAAGATCATGTCGGGGGTGGTGGTCGCCACGACGATGAGGTCGACATCGGCCGGCGGGATACCGGCAGCCGTCAAAGCCGCGCGTGCCGCCGCCAACGCGAGATCGCTCGTCTGCTCGCCGTCAGCGGCGATGCGCCGCTCCCGGATGCCGGTACGCGCGCGGACCCACTCATCGCTGGTATCGATGCGCGTCGCCAGTTCGACATTGGTCAGGATTTTGGCCGGGAGGTAGCCCCCGGTACCCGCGATGCGGCTATACATCGACCACGCCCTCTCCGTTGCCCGTCGCGGGCACGGGTACCGGCACTGCACCGGCACGGGCACCGGCATATCGGCGAGGCGCCGGCTGATGCGATCGAGGACGCCTTGCGCGGCTTCGGCGTAGGCCTTCTTCAGCGCGTAACGGAACGCCAGCGCGTCGGCGCCGCCATGGCTCTTGACCACGATCCCTTTGAGGCCGATCAGCGTCGCACCGTTGTAGCGACGCGGATCGACGCGCCGCCGAAACGAATTGAGGATTGGCAACGCAAAGACGGCGAGCGTCTTGCGAAACGCATTTCGGGTGAATTCCTCGCGCAGGAAGTCGGCCAGCATCTTGGCCAGGCCTTCCGAGGTCTTCAGCGCGACATTGCCCACGAAGCCGTCGCATACGACGACTTGCGTGGTGCCTTTGTACAGGTCGTCGCCCTCGACGTTGCCGTAGAAATTCAGGCCCGACGTCTTCAGCAACTCGCCGGCCTGCTTGACGACGTCGTTTCCCTTGATGTCCTCCTCGCCTATGTTGAGCAGCCCGACAGTCGGGCGATCGACCCCATCGATCGCCGAGACCAAGGCGCTACCCATCACCGCAAATTGGACGAGTTGCTCCGGCGTGCAGTTGACGTTCGCCCCGAGATCGAGCGCGGTCGTCGAGCCTGTACGTGTGGGCAATTGCGACGCAATCGCCGGCCGGTCGATGCCGGGCAGGGTCTTGAGTACGAAGCGCGAAATCGCCATCAAGGCGCCGGTATTCCCGGCCGAGATGCAGGCCTGCGCGCTGCCATCCTTGACCAGGTTGATCGCCACGCGCATCGACGAATTCTTCTTGTGGCGAAGCGCGTCCGCGGGCGGCTCGTTCATGTCGACGACCTCGCTCGCGGGCCTCACCGTGATGCGGTCCTTCGCGGTCGAGCGCGTGGACGCCAGCACGGCGCGTACATCAGGCTCCAGGCCGACAAGGATGATCGCCGCGTCGGGAGTCTCCTCCAGAAAGCGCAGCGACGCCGCGACCGTGACCCGGGGCCCGTGATCACCACCCATCGCGTCGACGGCGATCGTTACCGACATCGCGATATCTGGGCGAGCGTCAGCCAACGCTGCCAAGTCGTCGGAGAAGTGACGCCCGCGGCCGCTAATTGAACCGGCGCGTCGACTGGCGGAAGCGGCATCGCGTTCGCCCGGCGCGCACCGTGCTTATTCGTCCGACTTGGTTTTGACGACCTTCTTGCCGCGGTAATAGCCGCTCGGACTGACGTGATGGCGCAAGTGCGCTTCGCCGCTGACCGGCTCCACACCGAGCGGTGGATTGGTCAGAAAATTGTGGGCGCGATGCATGCCGCGCTTGGATGCCGATTTCTTGTTCTGCTGGACGGCCATGTTCAGTTGCTCCTCAGTTTGATCCAACAATTCCGTTCAATTACGCTCATTGCGCGAGCGCGAACCTGTCTTCAGGCCGGCTAGCGGTGCAAATGGCGAAGACGCAGCCTGGACCTTCGCCATTGGCGACGCCGCCGCTGTGCACTCGCCCTTTTCGTGGCACGGCGCAAACGGCAACGACAGCAACAATTCGTCCTCGACCAGCGTCAGCGCATCGAGCGGCGCCGCGGCCAAGACCACTTCCTGCTCGTCCGCGTCCAGTCGCGCGAGCTCCGCATCGTTGCGCGCCAACAGCAACTCGGTCTCCTGCACGACCGGCACTGCGAGAGGACGCAAACAACGCTGGCAGATCACCGACAAGCTGCCTTCGAGCTTCAAGGTCAGCATGGGACGGCCCTGCTCGTCACGTCCGCCGGTGATACTCCAGCGGATGCGCCCCTCGCCCGGGACCACACGATCCGCGAGGCGGCGCAGCGACGTCGCATCGACTTCACCGTCGACGCGATCACGACGTTCGGCCAGTTTCAACGCGTCGAAGCGCGTCGGTGCCCGCTTGCCTACGTCACGCTTCAACGTTAACCCCCGTCAGCGGCCGACCTTCTTGCTGGAAACCGAACTCGAGGTCGAGGGGCGAGCAGCAATGTCGCGACGCTTCGCCGCTGCCTGCAACCGCCGCGGCGAAATAAACGTAGCATAATAGCGCCTTGTACACGCACTGTCAAAGAAAACTGTGAAAACAACGACTTCGACGCTGGTCCTCGCATCCTCCTCACGATATCGCAAGGAGCTTTTGCAGCGCCTGGGACTGCCGTTCCTGGTCGCGATCCCCGGGATCGACGAATCGCCGCGCCCCGGTGAAGCACCCGCGGCGCTCGCCCTGCGGCTCGCCGAAGCGAAGGCCCGTGCGGTCGCTACGGCACATCCGGACGGGCTGATCATCGGCTCGGATCAGGTGGCGGAGTTTGCGGGCAACGCCATCGGCAAGCCGCGTGATCGATCGCATGCGATGGAGTTGCTCCGCGCGATGCGCGGCCGCACGATCGTGTTTCATACCGCACTGGCGCTATTCAACGCGGCCAGCAGCCGCATGCAAACCGCGTTGGTGGATGTCGCCAGCACGTTTCGCGCGCTCGATGATGCTGCGCTGGAATCCTATCTCGACCGCGACGATCCGATGGATTGCGCCGGTGCGGTTCGCATCGAAACGCTGGGTATTGCCCTTTTTACGCGGGTAGCGAGCGACGATCCGAGCGCGCTTATCGGACTGCCGCTCATCAAGCTGACCGACATGCTGCTCGCCGAAGGTGTGACGATCCTCTGAGCGGCGAGCGATGACGAAATTGCCTCTGGGTCGCCTCTATGTGATTCCCAACACCCTCGGCTTGGTGCCGCCGGTGTCGGTGCTGCCGGCCGAGACGCTGGCCGTCGCGCGCAGGCTGGGGCATTTCGTCGCCGAGACACCGAAATCGGCGCGCCAGTTTCTGAAGTCCATCGGGCCGTCTCTCCCGCTGCAATCGATTGCGATCGCCGAGCTGTCCGAACACACCCCGCCAAATCAAGTCGCGGCGCTGCTCGAACCGGCTCTCGCGGGCCACGACGTGGGCATCGTTTCGGATGCCGGCTGTCCCGGTATTGCCGACCCCGGCGCATGGCTGGTCGCTGCCGCACATCGCATAGGCGTCCAGGTCATTCCCCTGGCCGGTCCGTCCGCGATCCTGCTCGCGCTCATGGCTTCGGGCTTCAATGGCCAGGCATTTGCATTCCATGGATACCTGCCGGTGAAAAGCGAGGCGCGCACCACCGCGATCCGCAGGCTCGACGACAGTGCCACGCACAGCGGCGCGACGCAGGTGTTCATCGAGACACCTTACCGCAACGACAGTCTGTTCGATGCGCTCCTCGGGGTTTGCAGGCCGGCGACGATGCTCTGCGTGGCCATCGATCTCACTTTGTCCGGAGAGCAAGTGATCAGCAGGGCAATCGCGACTTGGCGGAAGTCGTCGCGTCCCGTACTGGCGAAGCGGCCCGCCGTCTTTCTGCTCGGGCAGAGTTGAAAAGGATCACGGTTCGGGCCTAAGCGCGCAGATTCGTGGTGGCCGCGCCGCCCAACACACGTCATTCCCGCGCAAGCGGGAATCCATTGGGATATCGCCAAGGTCAACATGGGTCCCCGCTTTCGCGGGGACGACGAGCCTAAGCGCGAACTGCCGCTACTCCTCGACGCCGCTCTTGATGTAGCTCTTCAGCATCCGATTCTCGAAGCTCTGCTCGTCGTACACGGCTTTGGCGACATCGTGAAATGAGATGACGCCGAGCAACATCGGTCCATCGACGACGGGTACGTAGCGAGCGTGCCGCTCCAGCATCAGTCGCCGCAACTCCATGACGTCGAGTCCTGTTGTCGCGGTGAGCGGATCGTTGACGTGGATGTCGCCGACCTTGAGATCGCCGAGCGTACCCTGTCGCGCCGCAAGCGCTTCCAGAACTTCGGCGAACGTGAGCAATCCGACCATCTTGCCGTGATCCATGACGACGAGGGATCCGATGTCACGCTCGGCCATGACTCTCACGGCTTCGAGTACGGAGCTGTTGGGTGCTGCGGTGAACAGGGCGCTGCCCTTGATCCGCAGGATTTCGCTGACCAGCATGTCCCCTCCTTGGGTGTCGCGCGTCGGCGTTGCCGGCGTAGCCTGTCCACCACAGGTTACTCCCGTAGTTGCCGGCCGCGCAACCACCTAGGCTGTCAGTACGCGTCGCTCTCGCAGCGCCTGCGCCAATGTCCCGCTGTCCACGTACTCGAGTTCGCCACCGACCGGCACCCCGCGCGCCAACCGCGTGACCTTGAGCCCGCGTGTGGCAAGCAATTCCCCTATGTAATGTGCGGTCGCCTCGCCCTCGTTGGTGAAGTTGGTGGCCAGCACGACTTCACGGACCGCGCCATCGAGCGCGCGCTTGATCAGGCGATCGAGCCGGATTTCCCTGGGACCGATGCCGTCGAGCGGCGATAGCCGTCCCATGAGCACGAAATAAAGCCCGGCATAAGCTTGCGTGTGCTCGATCATCAGCATGTCAGCCGGCGTTTCGACCACGCAAAGGAGCGCCGCGTCGCGCTTGCCGGAACGACACAGCGCGCAGAGCTCACCTTCGGTGAACGTATTGCAGCGCTCGCAGTGGCGGATCATCCGGGTTGCCCCTTCGAGGGCGCGACTGAGGCGCTCGGCACCGTCACGATCGTGTTGCAGCAGATGCAGCGCCATACGCTGCGCCGCCTTGGGCCCGACACCGGGGAGGCATCGCAGCGCCTGTGTCAGTTCATCGAGGCTCGACAGCGTTTCCAATGGCGCGACTAGATCCTGTTAACAGCCCCTAGAAGGGCAGCTTGAAACCCGGCGGCAATGGCAGACCGGCGGTCATGCCGGCCATCTTCGCCTGCGAGGCTGCCTCGACCTTGCGCACGGCGTCGTTGACGGCCGCTGCCACGAGATCCTCCAGCACTTCCTTGTCCTCGGTGACCAGCGTCGAGTCGATGTGCACCCGCTTGACGTCGTGCCGGCCAGTCATGACCACCTTGACCAGACCACCCCCCGCGGCGCCCTCCACCTCCATCGCGGCGATTTCCTCCTGCGCCTTTTTCATGTTGTCCTGCATCGCCTGCGCCTGCTTCATGAGACCGGCGAGTTGATTCTTCATCATGCGGTCGTCCCTTCCTGGAGCCTGTTCATGTTACTCGTTGGGTTTGATCGAATCGGGCCTGACCTTGGCGTTGAACCGCTCCAGGACATCCTGCACGAACGGATCATCGCGAAACGCGGCCTCCGTACTTGCCTGTGCCTCGGAGCGTTTGCGCTTTTCCTGTGCGGCGAGCGTCGCGGTGGCCGCACCGCCAAACTCGAAGCGCATGCGCACGCGCTTGCCGAGCGCCCCTTCAACTGCAGCCTTGAGTTTGTCGGCGTAAGCCTTGTCGGTCAAATGGCGAGATGCCTCGGGCACCGCCAGCACGATTTCATTGCCGGTCACTTCTTTGAGTTCGGTTTGCGCCGCCAGTTGCAGGGCGATGCCGGAAAGTTTCATTCCCGCAACGAACGCGGGCCAGTCGTTGATCTCCGTCGCCGGTACCGGAGTCTCCACAGTCGGCGTCGGGGCCGCCACCGATTGCGCTGTGGCATCAGGTCGCGGGGCGGCGCGATCGTTGGCAGCGCGCGCCACGCCCACGCCCGGCGACCTTGGATTGCTCGTCGTCCTGTTGGATGCGTCCGTCGCGGGCTCGAATGCAAGCAACCGCAGCAAAGTCATCACGAAGCCCGTTGACTCGTCCGGCGCCAGCGCCAGGTCCGCGCGCCCTTGCACGCAAATCTGGTAGGCAAGCTGAACCGCTTCGGGCGAAAAAGCCGCCGCGTAGCGCACTACGTTCTCGGCGTCGATCAACGCCTCGGCCGTTTCCGGGACAGTCTGGGCGACAGCAATCCGATGGAACAGCGAGGCGAGCTCGTCCAGCGCGGACGACAGCGAGAGGCTGCGTTCCGCCAACGCCTTGGCCTCAGCAAGCAATGCGGGACCATCGGCGGCGAGCAGCGCATCGGCAATGCGATAGATGTGCTCCGTCTCCACCGAACCAAGCATGGCGCGTACAGCGTCGGAGCGAACCTCGCCAGCGCCGTGCGCGATGGCCTGATCCAGCACCGACAAGGCGTCGCGCATGGAGCCGTGCGCTGCGCGCGCGATCTGCGTCAGGGCCGCGCCGTCGAAGCCTATACCTTCAGCCGTGAGGATTTCGGTGAGCCGCGCAACGATGAGCGTCGGTGTCAGGGCCTTGAGATTGAACTGCAGGCAGCGCGACAGCACGGTGACCGGGATCTTCTGCGGATCGGTTGTCGCCAGGACGAATTTGACGTGCTCGGGTGGTTCCTCGAGCGTCTTCAGCATCGAGTTGAACGCCGCCTTCGACAGCATGTGCACTTCGTCGATGAGGTAGACCTTGTAGCGGCCGACCGTTGGCGCATAGCGTGCGTTGTCGAGAATGTCGCGCATGTTGTCGATGCCGGTGTTCGACGCGGCATCGAGTTCGAGCAGATCGACGAAGCGACCGGCGTCGATATCGGTGCAAGCTGGGCACACACCGCATGGCGTCGCGGTGACACCCAACACGCAGTTGAGGCTCTTGGCGAGGATCCGTGCAATCGTCGTCTTGCCAACGCCGCGCGTTCCCGTGAGGAGGTAGGCATGATGCAATCGCCCCGTACTGAGCGCGCTTCCCAACGCCTTGACGACGTGTTCCTGCCCATACAGCTCGGCAAACGTCTTCGGTCGCCACTTGCGGGCAAGAACCTGATAGCTCATGTGGATGACGTCGTGTTGTGCCGAAGCGTCGTACCGCAGGCTTTTTCTCGAGCTTCGCGTTATTTGCCGTCAGATCGGCCGAGACGAGGCGCGAGCTGGCGAGAGCGCGGAGCGTACCGATTTGTACGTGAGCGATCGAGCCAGTGAGCAACAAAGTATCCGGTCGATATGACGAGCAAAGAAGAGGGAGGCGAGCCGTGATCCCGGCACTTGCGGAGAATGACTATGGCTGCTTCCTTCCGGACCTGACCAGGTTTGCCACCAAGCAATGCGGGGCGGCCCGCCGTTGAACATGGCCGCGATACACACGCGTACATTCTCATTATCGGTGAAGCGCGTGCACGCAGCAAGCAAAGTCGCCGCCGCGAAGTCTGCGCTGCGCATGCCGGCTATAATCCGCACGATGCCGAGCGGAGTGCCGGAGTGTTGGTGAGACGCGTCCTGCAATGTTGCATCGCCGGTGTGGTTGCCGTGGTAGCAGCGTGCGGCCCATCGCCGACACCACCTCAACAACCGGCGAACGAGCTCATTGTCCTCTTGCGACCGGGCCAGGCGACCTGGTTCGTTGGCCCGGACGGGAAAAGCGCCGGATTCGACTACGACCTCATCCAGGTTTTTGCGAAGCGACGGAACCTGGTGCTGAAAGTTGTCGCCGCGAGCAATCCCGCGGCGAAGCTCGCCGCGGGCGATAGCGGGGCGAGCCTTGGTGCAGGCGCTGTGTATCGGCCTGACGCAGGGACCGTCACGGCACCCGAATCCACCCTGCTCTACTCGTCGGGCTACTACGCGGTGGAACCGGTCCTGATCTACAACACCGATAGCTTCAAGCCGTCGTCGTGGGCGGATCTTGAAGGAGCGAGCGTCGCCCTGCTCGACGGCACCCCGCTCAATAGTACTTTGGCCAAGGTACGCGCCGATCACCCTCAAGTGTCCTGGGAATCACTTGCGCTGGCATCGCCACAGGCCTTGATCCGTCAGGTCTCTGACGGCACGGTCGAGTATGCGATCGTCGCGTCCAACGAAGCGGAAGCGTTGCGCAATGTCTATCTGAATTTCGAACGCGCTTTTGCCGTCGCCGGGAAACAGGAGCTGGTCTGGGCGTTCGCGCCCGGACAAGGTGCACTGCGCGAGCAGGTCAGCGCCTTCTTTGCCGATGTGCGTCGCGACGGCACGCTGCAGCGGCTGATCGAACACTACTACGTGTACCCGCAGATGCCGCGGCTCGACGCAGGAGTTTTTCAAGAACGCATGAAATCGGTCCTTCCCCAATTCCGCACGCTGTTCCAGAGCGCGCAGGAAGCCACGGGAATCGAATGGCGGCTTCTGGCGGCGATCGCGTATCAGGAGTCGCAATGGGAAACGCAAGCGACAAGCGAGACGGGTGTCCGAGGCCTGATGCAGCTGACCGAAGACACCGCACGACGGCTGGGCGTGATCGATCGGCTCGATCCGCAAGCGGGTGTGCTTGCAGCGGCGAAATACCTCCGCGACCTCAAGGACAAGCTGCCCCAGCGCATTCCCGAGCCCGACCGCACCTGGCTCGCGCTGGCCGCCTACAACATCGGCACAGCCCACCTCGAAGATGCGCGGATACTGGCGCAGAGGCAGAAGTCAAACCCGGACTCCTGGCCAGCGGTGAGCAAGGCACTCCCGCTGCTGGCGCTTCCGGAATTCTACGAAGACGCAAAATATGGATACGCGCGCGGTGGCATGCCCGTCGCCTTCGTCGAGCGCGTGCGCGCCTACTACGACATCCTGCTCGCACACGAACCCTCCCTGCGGCCGCGCCTGCGCATGTTCTCGACGTCGGGCGCGATACCGCCAGCGCGCGTCGACGTGCCTACGCTCGGCAAGAGATGAGGCAACCGCGTCCGCACATGCAAGCCAGAGGGCATCCGCGTGTGGCCGTCGGCATCAGCCTGCTAGAATTGCAACATGACTTCGAAGCATCTTTCGTGGACCGTCGCCCTGTCGATGGTGGTGGCGTTCAGCGCATGGGGCCAGGGATCAAGCTCGGTATTTCTCGACGAGCTCACGTGGACGGAAGTGCGCCACGATATCGGCATGGGAAAGACCACGATCATCGTTCCCATCGGGGGCACCGAGCAGAGCGGACCCCATATGGTGTTGGGCAAGCACAATGTGCGTGTCAAGGCGCTCTCCGCGAAGATCGCGCGCGCGCTTGGCAACGCGCTGGTTGCGCCCGTTATCGCGTACGTCCCGGAGGGAAACGTCAGTCCCGCTACCGGGCATATGCGTTTTCCCGGAACGATCACGGTGTCCAACGCGACGTTCGAGCAGGTGCTCGAATCGGCGGCGCGCAGTTTCAAGAGCCACGGCTTCCGCGACATCGTGTTTCTCGGGGACCACGGCACTTACCAGGGCATCGAAAAGACGGTCGCCGACCGACTCGACCGGGAGTGGCGCAATACGCCGGTTCGTGCGCACGCGATCACGGAGTACTACCAGGCGACGCTCACGAGCTTCCCACAGCAACTTCGCAGCCGCGGGTATTCGGATGCCGAGATCGGCACGCACGCAGGACTTGCGGATACGTCACTCGCCTTGGCCATCGATCCCGGCCTCGTTCGTGCTGAGCAGCTCTCGGCCAAGCCCGACGCCGCTGCGGGTGTTTACGGCGATCCCCGCCGCGCGACCGCGGACCTGGGACAACTCGGGATCGATGCGATCGTCGCGCAGACTGTCGCCGCCATCCATTCGGCCACGGCTCGCCCCTGAACGCGCGGCTACAACGCAACAAGTCAATCAACCGCGTCCTCCGACGCCATTTCAGGACCATCGTGAATCCGCAACTCAACACTCTCCTTCTTCTCGCCGGTGCAATGATCGTCGCGCCTTGCTGGGCGCAAAACGCACCAGCGGCCGCACCTCCCGCGCCAGCGATCGTCACCGTGCCCGACATGCCACCGGTCACGGACGCCAGGAACCTCTACAGTGAATCGGTCGCCGGCCGTTTCAGCCCGACCGTCAGCGGCGATCTGGTGCGCGTCTACGTGCCGAACCTGCAATCGAACGAGGTCTACGTCATCGACCCGGCGACGTTCAAGGTGGTCGACAAGTTCAAGGTCGGTGTCAACCCGCAGCATGTCGTGCCGTCATGGGATCTGAAGACTCTCTTCGTCGCCAACAACGCCGAAGGCCGCACCGACGGCAGTCTGACACCCGTGGATCCGAAGACCGGCAAGCCGGGCGCGCCGCTGCCGGTCGACGATCCCTACAACATGTATTTCTCACCCGATGGCAAGTCGGCGATCATCGTCGCCGAGGCGTTGAAGCGGCTCGATTTTCGTGACCCGCACACCATGAAATTGCAGTATTCGATTGCCACGCCGCGGTGCGCAGGAATCAATCATGCCGATTTTTCGATCGACGGTCGCTACGCCATATTCACCTGCGAATTCAGCGGCGGGGTCGTCAAGATCGATCTCGTCGAGCGCAAGGTCCTGCAGTACATGCAGTTGATCAAGCCCGGGCTGCCGACCAAGACGGTCAAGGGTTTCGACGGCCGGGACGAAGTGATCTGCACGACGTGGAAGGGCATGCCTCAGGACATACGCGCCTCGCCGGACGGCTCGCTATTTTTCGTGGCGGACATGATGTCCGACGGTGTGTATGTCGTCGATGGCGCGACCTTCCGGCAAATCGAGTTCATCCCCACCGGCATCGGCACGCACGGTCTCTACCCGAGTCGCGACGGGAAGAAGCTGTACATCGCCAATCGCGGATCCAACAAGATCCATGGCCGCCCCAAGGGCAAGGGCAGCGTTTCGGTGCTCGATTTCGCAACGCGCAAGATCGACGTGACCTGGCCCATCCCTGGCGGTGGCAGCCCCGACATGGGTAACGTCAGCGCCGACGGAAAGTACCTGTGGCTCTCGGGGCGCTACGACAACGTTGTCTACGCGATCGACACAGTTAGCGGCGAAGTGAAGAGCATTCCCGTCGGCAAGGAGCCGCACGGTCTGACGGTATGGCCACAGCCCGGTCGCTATTCGCTCGGGCACACAGGGAACATGCGCTAACCAATGTTCGTCGCCCCGGCGCAGGCCGGGGCCTAATCAGCGCGTGCAAGTGGGCAACTTGGATCCCGGCCTTCGCCGGGATGACGCCAATGCAGGGGCCGCCTACTTCACCGGCGCGATGACCTTGATCCCGCCCATATAGGGCTGCAACGCGGTTGGGACATCGACGCCGCCGTCGGCGCGCTGATAGTTTTCGAGGACGGCGACAAGGGTGCGACCGACCGCGAGCCCGGAGCCGTTGAGGGTGTGCACCAGCTCGGGTTTTCCTTGCGGATTGCGAAAGCGCGCCTGCATGCGCCGCGCCTGGAACGCTTCGCAATTCGAGCACGACGAGATCTCGCGGTAGTTCTGCTGCCCGGGCAGCCACACCTCGAGGTCGTACGTCTTGGCGGATGCAGGGCCAATGTCGCCGGTGCAGAGTTGCAGGACGCGATACGGCAGGTCGAGTTTCTTGAGAATCGCCTCGGCGTGTCCCGTCAACTCTTCGAGCGCGTCATAGGATTTCGCCGGGTGCACGATCTGTACGAGCTCGACCTTGTCGAACTGATGCACACGGATCATCCCTCGCGTGTCCTTGCCGTAGCTGCCCGCTTCCGATCGGAAGCACGGCGTGTGTGCCGTCATTTTCAACGGCAATGCACCCGAATCGAGAATCTCGTCGCGCACGGTGTTGGTCAGCGGGACCTCCGCCGTGGGTATCAAATACATCCGGGCATCGTCCGGCGCGCCACCGCGCGTCACCCAGAACAAGTCGTCTTCGAATTTCGGCAGCTGTCCGGTTCCCTTCATGGTCTCGCTGTTGACGATATACGGCACATAGCACTCCGTGTAGCCATGTTCCGCGGTGTGCGTATCGAGCATCAATTGCGCCAGTGCCCGATGCAGGCGCGCGACCGCGCCGCGTAGCACATAGAAACGCGCGCCGGAGAGTTTGACGGCGGTTTCGAAGTCGATGCCCGCCAAGGCAGCGCCTATGTCGACATGGTCCCGCGGCGCAAATCCGAACGTGCGCGGCGTACCCCAACGTCGGAGTTCGACGTTATCGGCCTCCGAGCGTCCGACCGGAACACTCGGATGCGGGAGGTTCGGCATCTCGAGCATGAGGTCGCGCTGCTGCAACTGCCTGACAGCGAGCTCGTCCTCCAAACCGGCAAGCTCGCTCCCAAGGCCCGTAACCTCCGCCATCAATCCCGACGTATCTTCGCCACGTGCCTTCGCGGCCCCGATCTGCTTGGAGGCCGCGTTGCGCTTCGCCTGCAGTTCCTGTGTCCGCGACTGGATGACCTTGCGTTCGGCTTCGAGCCGCTCGAATGTTTGCGTGTCCAGCGTATAGCCACGCGTCTTCAGGCGTGCGGCCACGCCCGCGAGATCGTTGCGCAAGAGTTGAATGTCGAGCATGGCGCGAATCTTACCAGAGCCGATTGCGCGGGAATGGTGCCGCGCGGTACAGCGCGTCAGGAATCCTCGACGCTTTGATCACGCGCGCGCAGTGCACCCAGCTTCTCACGAATCCGGGCTTCCAATCCGCGCTCGGTGGGTTCGTAGAAGCGGATCGCGGGCATGCCGTCGGGCAGGTAGTGCTCGCCGGCAGCGTAGGCATCGGGCTCATCGTGTGCGTAGCGGTAGCCCTTGCCGTAGCCCAGCCCTTTCATGAGCTTGGTCGGTGCATTGCGCAGGCGCATCGGCACCGGGCGCGACCCGTCTTCCGCAATGTGCGCGCGCGCCGCGTTGTAAGCCATATAGACCGCGTTGCTCTTCGCCGCACAGGCGAGGTAGATGACAGCCTCGGCCAACGCGAGTTCGCCTTCGGGCGAACCGAGTCGCTCATAGGTTGCGACCGCGTCGAGGACCAGCTGCAAGGCGCGCGGATCCGCGAGGCCGATGTCCTCCGTCGCCATGCGGATCATGCGACGCCCGACATAGAGGGGATCCGCGCCGCCGTCGAGCATGCGGCACATCCAGTACAACGCGGCGTCGGGATCGCTGCCCCGCACGGATTTGTGCAGCGCCGAGATCTGGTCGTAGAACGCTTCGCCACCCTTGTCGAACAGGCGCAGCGAGCGCGCGATCGTCGTCTCGACGAAGGCGAGGTCGAGTTCGTGCTTGCCGGCTTCGCTCGCCGCAATCGCCAATTGTTCCGCCAGATTGATCAACCGTCGCCCATCGCCATCGGCGTAGCCGATGAGTGCTTCGCGTGCGGGGACCGCCAATGCCACGTCAGGCATCGCGGCGTTCAATGCGCGATCCAGCAATTGCGCGAGTTCCTCCGGCTTCAGCGCTTCGAGCACGTAGACGGCCGCACGCGACAACAGCGCGTTGTTGACCTCGAACGACGGGTTCTCCGTGGTTGCGCCGATGAACGTGATCAGTCCGCGCTCCACGAACGGCAGAAATGCGTCCTGCTGCGCCTTGTTGAAGCGATGCACTTCATCGACGAAGAGGATCGTGTGACGGCCGGATTGCGCCAGTGCGACCTCGGCGTGCGCCACGGCGTCGCGTATGTCCTTTACCCCGGCCAGCACCGCGGAGATCGCGATGAAATCGGCGTTGAATGCATCTGCCATCAGTCTCGCCAGCGTCGTTTTGCCGACGCCGGGCGGACCCCACAGGATCATCGAATGCGGCTTTTTCGACGCGAAGGCAATCGCCAGCGGTTTGCCGGCGTCGAGCAGGTGCCGTTGCCCGATGACTTCGTCGATGGTCTTCGGCCGCAGGCGCTCGGCGAGCGGCGTCGCCGGATTGGCGACTGGCGAACAGGTCAGTCGCTGACGACATCGGCGCCGGCGGGCGGCGTGAAGCGGAACAGTTCGGGATTGAGCTTGGGATTGCGTTCGAAGCCGGACATCCGGATTACGGTCCGCTGTCCGAAGTTGTCGAACACGTCCAGCGCGACGAGCCCGGTCGCGTCGAACCCGAGCCGCAGCTCCTTGAACGCGGACTCCTTGTCCTTCGGTGTGGCGCCTAGCCAATCGAGACCGTCCGCTGTCGGGAGATCTTTCCATTCGAACGCCGCCTCGACTTCTTCACGGCCGGAGAGCAGCGCGGCCGGCGTGTTGCCGAGCGCGCGATCGCTCTTGCGGCTGACGACCTGATTCAGGTCCTGGTCGTAGATCCACACGCGGTCGCCGTCTCCGACCAGAAGTTGCTTGTACGGTTTCTCCACCATCCACCGAAAGCGTCCGGGGCGAGCGATGGAGAATTCTCCGCTGGCCTGCGCAACCTGGCGCCCCGCCGCGTCCGTGACTACCTGGGTGAAGTTCGCATGCATCGTCTGCGTTTCACGCACGAACGTGCGCAGGCGGGCCAGCGTGGCGGCGTCCACAACTGTCGCGCCGAGGATCAAGGTGCCCAGAACCCACGCGGCAAGCCATCTCCAGAGCGTCGCGAGCAGGCCCGAGTGCCCTATGCAGTCGGGACGCGCAGCAGCCATGGTGATGGCTTTCATTCCTTGCCTGCCGGAACGAGGACTTCCCGGTTGCCATTGGTCTGCATCGGCGACACGAGTCCTGCTCGCTCCATCTGCTCGATCAGGCGCGCCGCGCGGTTGTAGCCGATACGCAGGTGCCGTTGCACCAGCGAGATCGACGGCCGGCGCGTCTTCAGCACGACTGCGACAGCCTGGTCGTACATCGGATCGGCTTCGGCGTCGTTGCCATCCAGGTTGAGGCTCTCGTCGCCGTTGCCGTTGCCCGCACCTTCCAAAATCCCCTCGAGATATTGCGGGCCGCCCTGCGCCTTCAGGTGCTCGACCACCCGATGCACTTCGGCGTCGGACACGAAGGCGCCGTGCACGCGTTGCGGCAAGCCCGATCCCGGTGGCAGGTAGAGCATGTCGCCCTGCCCCAGCAGCGCTTCGGCACCCATCTGGTCGAGGATCGTACGCGAATCGATCTTGCTGGCCACCTGGAAAGCGATGCGCGACGGTATGTTTGCCTTGATCAGTCCCGTGATCACATCGACCGACGGCCGCTGTGTCGCGAGAATCAGGTGAATGCCCGAAGCACGCGCCTTCTGCGCGATGCGGGCGATCAGTTCCTCGATCTTCTTCCCCGTGACCATCATCAGGTCTGCCAGTTCGTCGATGACGATGACGATCAGCGGCATTTCCTCGATCGGCTCCGGCGCTTCGGGCGTAAGCGAAAACGGATTGGTGAGGGGTTTGCCGGCACGCTTGGCCTCGACGACGCGCGCGTTGTAACCCGCGAGGTTGCGCACGCCGAGCGTCGACATCAGCCGGTAGCGGCGCTCCATCTCCCCAACGCCCCAGTTAAGCGCGTTGGCGGCGAGCTTCATGTCGGTAACGACCGGCGCGAGCAGATGCGGAATGCCTTCGTACACCGACAACTCGAGCATTTTCGGATCGATCAGGATCAGGCGGACTTGCCTCGGCTCAGCCTTGTAGAGCAGCGACAGGATCATCGCGTTGACCGCGACCGACTTGCCCGAGCCCGTCGTACCCGCCACCAGCAAGTGCGGCATGCGACCGAGGTCGACAATCACGGGCTTTCCGGCGATGTCCTTGCCCAGGGCCAGCGAGAGCGGACTTGCCGTGTCGTTGTACGTCGCCGACGACAGGAGTTCGACCAGGCGCACGACCTGGCGGCGCGGATTCGGCAACTCGAGTCCCATGCACGACTTGCCGGGAATGGTCTCGACCACGCGGATGCTGACGACGGACAAGGCGCGCGCAAGATCCTTCATCAGGTTGACGATCTGCGCCCCCTTCACGCCGATCGCAGGCTCGATCTCGAAGCGCGTGATGACCGGGCCCGGGTATGCCGCGAGGACCTTCACCGAGACGCCGAAATCCGCGAGCTTGCGCTCGATCAGGCGCGACGTGAATTCGAGCGTTTCCGCACTGACCTGCTCCTGCGCCGAGGGCGCGTCTTCGAGCAACGCCAGCGGCGGCAAAGGCGAATCGGGCATGTCCTGGAACAGTGGCTTCTGTTTTTCCTTGACCACGCGTTCCGAGCGAGGCGCCTCGACCGGCGGCGGCACGACGAGAACGGGCTCGCGCTCCTCGATCGTTTCGCGCGCTGCCTCGACGTATTGTTCGCGCGCTTCGGTTGCTTCTGCCCCGAGTTGGCGGTCGCGGCGTTCTTCCCGTCGGCGCCGAGCCCACGCGATCGCCGTTTCGATGCCGGCGCCGACGCGCTCCATCAGGCGCAGCCACGACATCCCGGTAAACAGCGACCAGCCGATGGCAAACAGCGCGATCAGCACCAACGTCGCGCCATTGAATCCCAGCGCCGTCGCAAACGATCGCCCGATCAACTCCCCAAGCGCACCTCCTGCGCCCGTCGGCAACGAAATGGGCAGCCGGTACAGGCGGAGCGCTTCGAGCGCAGAGCTGGAGACCAAGAGCAGGAAAAATCCGGGCACGGCCAGCCACGGGTGATAACCCTCCACCTCGCGACCGCTCAAGTGCCGGTAGCCTGCGACCACGAGGACGACGCCGGCAAAGACCCACCACCACGCGGAAGCTCCGAACACGTAAAGCAGCAAATCGGCGACCCACGCGCCAACGACGCCACCGCGGTTGCGAACCGGATCACCGCCCCCCGAAAACGACCATCCCGGATCGGTTTTCTGGTAGGTAGCGAGAATCAACGCAAGGTAGGCAAATCCGGCGACGACCAACAGCCACCACGATTCGCGGACCAGCGCTGCCAGCCGCGGCGGCAACCCGGACGCTTCAGCCGCGACGGGGCGATTTCTAGCCTGTTTTTTACTATTTAAAATCATTGCTTTGTGTAGCGAAGCTCACGCTGCACATTATACACCGATCAGATGCCCGATGTGTCCCGCCTTGCCCTCCCGGGAAGGGGCCCCACATCGGTTAGAATCGGACGCGTATTGGACGCGTTACGTCCGCAACAACCATCGCCTTCGACGAGACCATGCCAGCAAAGCACGCCCGCCTGCTCATTCTGGGATCCGGCCCCGCCGGATTCACCGCCGCAGTATACGCCGCGCGCGCGAACCTGAAGCCGGTGCTTATCACCGGGCTCGCGCAGGGCGGGCAGCTGATGACCACGACGGACGTCGACAACTGGCCGGCCGACGACGCCGGGGTCCAGGGGCCCGACCTGATGGCCCGCTTTCAGAAGCATGCCGAACGATTCGAGACGGAGATCGTCTTCGATCACATCAACTCCGTTCGCCTCAACGAAAAGCCGCTGCGCCTGGTCGGCGACTCCGGGGAATACACCTGTGATGCGCTCGTCATCGCCACCGGTGCATCGGCGCGCTACCTGGGACTGCCGTCGGAAGAAGCGTTCATGGGCAAGGGCGTGTCGGCATGCGCGACGTGCGACGGATTCTTCTACAAAGGCCAGGACGTCGCCGTCATCGGTGGTGGCAACACCGCCGTGGAAGAGGCGTTGTACCTTTCCAACATCGCCAGGAAGGTCACCGTCGTGCACCGGCGCGACAAGTTCCGCGCCGAGGCCATCTTGATCGACCGCCTCAAGGCCAAGACCCGTGAGGGCGGGAATGTACACATCGAGTGGGATAACACGCTCGACGAGGTGCTTGGTGATGCATCGGGTGTGACCGGCGCTCGGGTGAAAAACGTCAAGACGGGCGCGCATCGTGACCTCGCGGTACAGGGCGTATTCGTCGCGATCGGGCATACACCCAACACGCAGCTCTTCGACGGTCAGCTCGCGATGAACAACGGGTACATCAAGGTTAAAGGGGGCAGCGAAGGTAACGCCACCGCGACGAGCATCCCCGGCGTGTTTGCCGCGGGCGACGTAGCGGACCACGTGTATCGTCAGGCCGTGACGAGCGCCGGCACCGGCTGCATGGCCGCGCTTGACGCGGAAGCGTACCTGGAAGCGACCGCCTAGCTTCATTCGTCGTTTGCTCCGGTAGTGCGCATCGCCGGACCCGGACCCCGGAGAACTCGTTGGCCAAACTGTCGGACCTGAAGACGCTGCTCGGACAGGCACCACGGCGCAAGGTCGTGCCATCGCGCCCCGCGCGCTCTGAAGGCCAAGGTGTCGACGCGGCACCTGGGGTCGGGCTCGAGCAGGCATTCGCCGACGTCACCCCGCTAGCGCCTTCCAATCGCGCGCGCCTCGCCAAGGCGAAGCCGTTGCCGCGACCCGCACAGCGGCTGGCTGACGAAGCCGCGGCGCTGACTTCGAGCAAGTTCGGCAACGAGCCTTCGCCGACCCATTGGGATATCGGGCAGGAGCAAGAAAGTAACCAGACATTCGTGCGGAACGGACTCGGCACCGACGTGCTCGCCAAGCTTCGCCGTGGCCAGTGGGTTGTGCAGGGCGAGATCGACCTCCACGGCATGACCGCGACAGAAGCACACGATGCGCTCGCCGATTTTCTGGATCATGCGCGCGGCCGCGGGTGGCGCTGCGTCCGCGTCATCCACGGCAAGGGACTGTCGTCGCCGAACCGCGAGCCCGTGCTGAAAGGCAAGGTCCGTCGCTGGCTGGCCCACTGGGATGATGTGCTTGCCTATTGCGAAGCGCAGCGCCACGCCGGAGGCAGCGGCGCCGTGCTGGTTCTGCTCAAGTCGCCCGCGGGCTAGCCGAGCGAGCCGCTTCAGCGCGCCGTGGATCTGATCACAGTCGACGATGCGCAAACGCGGGGAGTTCACGGCGCACGTGTGCGATGCGCTCGGCAACCACGTCGCCGATGACCACGCCCGGGCCTTCGGGCAGCTCCGCAATGACGTCTCCCCAGGGATCGATCAGGATGCTGTGCCCGTAGGTGCGCCGCCCGTTGGCATGCAACCCGCCTTGGGCAGCCGCAAGCACATAACACTGGTTCTCGACGGCACGGGCGCGCAACAGCAAATGCCAGTGAGCGGCGCCGGTGAGCGCCGTGAACGCAGACGGCACCAGCAGCAGCGCGACATCGCCATGCTGGCGGTACAACTCGGGGAAGCGCACGTCGTAGCAGATCGACAGGCCGACCTTGCCGCAGGGCGCATCGAAGGTTGCGGGTTCTGCGCCCGGTTCGATGGTGCGCGCTTCGTCGTAGCGCTCCTCCCCCCGGCTGAAGGCGAACAGATGGATCTTGTCGTAGCGCGCGACGCGCCGACCGTCGGGCGCAAACACGAGGCATGCGCTCCGCACGCGCTCGGGATCGGCGATCGCGATCGGGACGCTGCCGCCGACAATGAAGACGCCGTGGTCGCGCGCGAGTCGCGCCAGCCACGCCTGCTGGATGCCGGTGCCGTCTGCTTCCCGGACCGCGACCTTGTCGGTCGCACGTGCACCGAAGATCCCGAAGTATTCCGGCAGGAGTACGAGCTGCGCACCTTGGCTCACGGCGTCGCCGACAAGCGGTTCGATCGCCGCGAGATTCGCAGCCACGTCGGAACCGGAAACGGTCTGGATGGCGGCGACGCGAAACGGCTCCACACTCACTACTTCCCTCCTCCCATGATGCTCGGCGCTGCCGCAGCCACCGAGCCGCGTTCGACCTGTGGATCCGACCAGCTTCCGGTCACGACGAAGCGTTGCGAGAAGATTTTTTCGATGGGATCCTGCATGATCGCCTGCGCAAGATACGTCCCGGCACCGATCGCAGCACCGATCAGCGGATTGGCGAGCAACAGGGCCGCCGCCCCGAGCGACACGCTGCCCGATAGCGTCGGTTGTACCCGCACGCTGAGGTTCTGCGTCTCGCGCGCGATATCGGCCTCACCTGTTATCGCGACTTTTGCGGCCGGGCCGACGATTTGCAGATCGTCCGTGCGTAATACGCCGTCCTTGATCCGCATTTGCCCGGTAATTTCGTCAAAGACAAACCCCTCGCCGAAAAGATCGTGGTAATCGCCTGCGAGGCGGCGTCGTAGCGCCTGGAGCGACAACACACCCAGCAGCTTACCGATCCCGGGGTCGACCTGAGTGAATTGGCCGGGGCCGGTTTCCAGGTCGAAGGAACCGTTGAGCGTCGGATAGTTGAAATCCACCGGGCTCCCTGCCCAGGCAAGCTGTCCGCGAAGCTGGGTGGCCGAGCGTCGCGGTCCGCCCGCGACACCCAGGCGCGCCAGGAAGCGCTCCGCGTCATGGACGCCCAGATCGAAGTTGAGTTCCGTCTGCTGCGTGGTGCGCGAGTTGCGCCACCATCCAGAGGCTGTCAGCACGCCATCGTCGTTGGACACTTTGAGATTTTCGATCTGCCAGTCCGTCTCGTGCGGCTGTGCGGTCAATTCGAGTTTGCCCAAATCGTGGTTTTTGACCGTGAACGAATCGGCAACGATATCCAGTTCCGGCCAGGGATTGGCCGCGGGAGGCGCGTCCACCCGGGACGGAGAACCGGCGCCCGTGGTCGGCGCAGGACCGGGCGCCACCACCTTTTGCAAGCGCGCCAGGAGGCGCCCGTTCGGGCGGCCGGTTGCAGCCACCTGCCAGCGGGCATTGCCATTCAATTCAGGGCCATGAAAATCGAACTGCCAGTCGGCACCCGCGCGGGTTGCGTCCAGGCGCAGATCCTTGAACGCGCGGCCGAAGACGCTCAGTGCGCCGACAGTCACATCGAACCCGGAAAGCGGCAGATCATCACCCGATGTTCCGGAATCCAGCTTTTCCCTGGCCAGCAGCCATGCATCGGCGTCGATCGCGTCGACACTGCCGCGAATCCAGAAACCGCGCCGGTCCGGCTGGGCAGGACCCCCGCCGAGGACCAACAATGCCCGTTCGGCCGTCGAGCCGGTGGGCGCCAGCCGGCGCTCGACGGTCATGTTCGCGAGCTTGCCGTAGCTCGCCATCAATGTGTCGTGTCCGGGTTCGCTGATACGGCGTTCGACTCTCAGGGCGATGCTGTCCGCCGCCGATTTTCCAGCCGGCGCAGGCAAATCGACCACCGCGCCCTTGAGGGTGGAGTCCAGCACCCACGCCAGTCCGCCTGGCTGGCCGTTAACAGCCACCTTCCAATCCGTGGTGCCGGAAAATCGGGTCAACAACGACAGCTTGGGATAGGCCGCGCGCAGGAGCGCGAGGTTCAGGCTCCCTTGCCCATCCAGGCGCAGCCGCCCTTCCGTGGTACCCACTGAAAAGCGCGCCGGTCCGCCCAGCAGCTCCCCAATCATGCCGGGCGCGCTGACATCGTGGCCGGTGAACAGTATTTTTCCGGACAAGCGCTCGAGCGGCGGCGTGCCGTCCGCAAATTGGATGCGTCCGTTGTCGATGGTGTAATCGCCGGCAACGTTGACCGCGTCGGGCTTGCCTATGGGCAACTCCAGCTTGAGCGCCAATTTGCCGTCACCGCTCACCTCGATACCTGCCACCGGATGACCCAGGGTCACGTCGAGTGGACTCTCGACGATGTAGCGAGCGAAGTCGGTGGTTTGGCCGGTGGCAGAACCGTCGATGCGCAGCAGCGGGTTGGCCGCGCGCAGATCCGCGATGTCGACGCGAGTACGGCCGAGCTCGGCGCCGAATATGCGCCCTTTGCCGACGTCGACAGTCAAGCGCGCGCCATCCACGCGGACGTCGGCGTCGACATCGCGTGCCACGGGCCAGCCCGCCGCATAGTCGAGCGTCACCGCCTGCGCCTTGGCCTGCACTTGAAATTGCCCGCCCTTGCCGTCGTGGAACGGGAAATCGGCGGGGGCGCCAACAAGGCGAAGACGAATGTTGGTCGCCGCACCCCCAAGTAACGCGCGATGCATCCATCCCCGCACTTCCTCGTCGATGGCGAACGGCAAGTATCGATAGAGTTGGGTGGCATCTACTCGACTGACCTGCGCCGTCAAGTCGACGCGGGGCCGCCCGTCTGTTGCGGTCGAGTAGCTACCCTTGGCGGTGCCGGCGAGGTCGCGGTTGGCAAACGCCACCTGATCGATGTCCATGCTCAAGGCCGACTTGTCCTGTCGCCATCGCACCTGCGCCTGCACCGTGTCGAAGGTCATGCTTTCGCCCAGCGCTCGCGGCATCTCGAGCGTGAGGGCGTGGCTGTCAAATTTGAGCGTCCCTCCCTGCGGGCTGACGTCGAATGTCCCGGTCATCCCCGTCACGGTGGGCAGCGATTCCTGGCCCGCAAGGCCGAGGTCGACGAAGCGACCTGATCCGCTGAATGCCTGCACTGTGTCGGGATCACCACGCCACTGCAACGCAGTGTTCTCTAACGTACCGCTCGGCGCGATACGCGCCAGATCTTCCCGCCACTTCAAGGGTAGCGGCAGCGACGCGGCGATCTGCCGCAACGGCGTCAACTCCAGGCGCGCAAATTCAATCTGGCCATTGCCGAGTCCGTCGGCACCCGTCTCCATCGTCATCTTGAAATCGGTTGGTTCGAAGCGCACGCCGTTGCGCTCCACAAAAGTCAATTGCTTCGTGTAGAACACCCGTTGCTTCCCGTCGTTGCTCCATCCGAGTCGTCCTTCGAGGCCGGTCAGTTCAAGTTCCGGCAAGTCCGGCGCAAGGCGTGCATCGACACCGGCGAGCACGACGTCGGCGACGATATCCCTCAACTCACCCTGTTCGACTTCGAGCCATAATCGAATTGCGCCCTTGCCGCTCTGTATCGGGGTCGACATGGGCAACCACTCGCGCCACGCCGCAATATCCGCGAAATCCAGTCGCGCATAGAAGCGGCCGGTAAGTGCGCGCGCATCGGCGAAGGTCGATCCGGTGAAATCGCCCCGCAAATCGACCGGCGCGGCAAGCTCGGCCGGCGGTTTCCCCGTAAGTCCGAAGCGGTGGTGGCCGAAGCGATTTTCCAGGCGCAGGGCGACCTGGCTCAGCGTGAGCTCAGAGCCGCCGGCATGCTCATCGCGCCACGAAAATTCGGCATCGTGAATGACGACGGTCGGCTGGCGCATCACCCAGCTGACGAGTCGACGATCGTCGCCAGTAGCCAGCGGGTCGATCGTGAAGCCTGCGACGTGCAGTATGCCGTTGGGATCTCTCTTGATGGCGAGTTCCGGCCCATCGATGACCAATTCCTTGAGTCGCAGATCCAAAGCAACGAGTGAGGTCCACGCGGCGACGAGGTGAACATGCGGCAGCGTCACGGAGGCGCTGCCGTTTTCCCGATCCAGAACGCGCAAGCCATGTATATCGACGCGCGGATTCCACCCATCCCAGCCCGTATCGAGTGATGAAATTTCAACCGGCTGCCCGATTTCCTGCGACAGCACCCGGGTCACGATATCGATATTGCGTTCGAGTCGCGGCAGCGCGACGTAACGCAGGCCGAGCAGCAGGAGTGCGAACACCACGATGCCGACCTGGACCAGGACCCATATCGCGCGCAAGGCCGATCGCCACCACGGGCGGCGCGCCACGCGCGGACTCAAACCGGGATGGGCGGCAGGCATAATGGCGATGTTAACTCGGAACGGGATGATCGCCGCGGTGGATGGGACGGAAAGCTCGATCGAGGCCGCAGCGGCGCTGGAGTTCAGCCGTTATGCGGAACGGTTTCGCGTGGCACATCCCCAGCGGTTCGAGGCCATCCGTACCAAGCTCGATGCACCCTGGCACTGCGACGAGAACGAGGTCGCGGCCCTGCGTGGTGCGCCCGATCCGGCATCCCTTGCCGTTGCGCTGCGGCGATTGCGCCAACAGTGTTATCTGATCACGCTGCTGCGCGATCTCATGGGACGTGCCGATCTCGCCGAGGTATGTACGTCGACGACGCGCCTCGCCGAGGTCGCGATCACCACCGCGGTCACCGCGCATTCGCGCTGGCTCGCCGAAGTGCACGGCCAGGCGATCGGCGCCGAAAGCGGCACCGCGCAGCAACTCATCGTCGTCGCGATGGGCAAGCTCGGCGGCCGCGAACTCAACGTCTCGTCCGACGTCGACCTTGTGTTTGTCTATCCCGAAGACGGCACGACCACGGGCGCGAAGCCGCTCGCCAACCAGGATTTCTTCGACCGCCTTGGCCGGCGCGTCATTGCAGCGCTGGACGAAATCACCGCCGATGGTTTCGTATTCCGCGTCGACATGCGACTGCGACCCTACGGCGAGGCCGGCGCGCTGTCGTGCTCCTTCGCGATGCTGGAACAGTACCTGATCACGCAGGGCCGCACTTGGGAACGCTACGCGTGGCAGAAGGCCCGCGCATTGACGGGCGCAAAGGACGCGGAACTGATGCAGCTGGTCACCCCGTTCGTCTACCGCAAGTATCTGGACTATGACGCATACGCAGGCTTGCGCGAGGTACACCGGCAGATTCGCGAGCAGGGCCTGCGCAAGGACTATGCAGGCAACGTCAAGCTGGGGCCGGGCGGGATCCGCGAAATCGAGTTCATCGTACAGGCGCTGCAGCTCGTGCGCGGTGGCCGCGAGCGTGAGTTGCGCGAGCGCGGCACGTTGCCCGCACTCTCGGCGCTCGGAGTGCGCGGCCTGCTTCCGGCAGCGGCAGTCGACGAGCTGCACGCAGCGTACACTTTCCTGCGCAACGTCGAGCATCGGCTGCAATATCGGAACGACGCGCAGACGCAGGACCTTCCCACCGACCCGCATGAGCGCGATGCGCTCGCACGCGTGGCGGGCTTCGACGGCGCCCCCGCGTTCGAGCGGGAGCTGCAGCAACAGCGGTTCGCGGTCATGCGCCACTTCGACGCGATGTTCGGCAGTTCGGCCGGCGATCCTGTCGATCCGCTGACAAGCGTCTGGCTGGCTGTGACGCCGGCTGCAGAGCACAGCGCGGCACTCGAGGTCATGGGCTTCAGCGAGCCCGAGGCGATCGTCGCAGCGCTTAGCCGTATCAAGACCAGCGCGCGCTACCTGCAGCTGCCCGCCCTTTCGCGCGAGCGCTTCGATGCGCTCGTGCCCCAGCTGCTTCGGGCCGCGGCGGCGACAACGCACGCGCCTGCGGTATTCGAGCGCCTGCTGTCCCTGCTCGAAACCATCAGCGGTCGCAGCGCCTACCTCGCGCTGCTCGTCGAACACCCTCCCGTCCTCCCACGCATCGCGCAACTGATGGATGCCAGCGCATGGGCGGCCGAGTACCTGACTCGCCATCCACTCCTCCTGGATGAGTTGCTCGACAGCCAGACGCTGTTCGCCGAACCCGATTGGGCCATCTGGCGCCAAGAACTCGCGGCGGCCTTGGCCGCGCATGCTGGCGACACCGAGCGACAGATCGACGCGCTCAGGCACTTTCAGCACGCGCAGGCATTTCGCCTGCTCGTCAAGGATCTCAACGGATTGCTGTCGATCGAGCGCCTCGCCGACCATCTGTCTGCCCTTGCCGATATCGTTCTCGAAGCAACGCTTGCCTGCTGCTGGACGCAGATGCGGGGCCCGGACGCCTCGCCACCGAGGTTCGCGATCATCGGCTACGGCAAGCTGGGCGGCAAGGAGCTCGGCTACGCGTCCGACCTCGACATCGTCTTCCTGTATGACGACGACGACGACGTCGCGGCGGAAAGTTACGCACGCCTGGCGCAGCGGATCAATGCCTGGCTGACCAGCGCCACAGCCGCGGGCAGGCTGTACGAAACCGATCTGCGCCTGCGTCCCGATGGCGTGAGTGGATTACTGGTGTCGAGCTTCGACGCGTTTCGGCACTACCAGCGTAACCAGGCGTGGCCGTGGGAGCATCAGGCATTGACGCGCGCGCGCTTCGTCGCCGGCGACGCGACCGTCGGGGCAGCGTTCGAAGCCGAACGCAACGCCATCCTGCGCATGCCGCGGGACACGGCGAAGCTCAATGTCGACGTGGTCGAGATGCGACGCAAGATGCATGCGGCACACCCCAACCGCAGCGCATTGTTCGACCTCAAGCACGACCCGGGCGGGATGGTCGATGTCGAGTTCAGCGTGCAGTACCTGGTGCTCGCCAACGCGCACGTGCATCCGCAACTCACGCGCAATGCGGGCAACATCGCGCTGCTCGGGCTTGCCGCGGAGCTCGGGTTGGTCGCGGGCAGCATCGCTGTCGCGGCGGCCGAGGCGTACCGCGAATATCGCCGCCTGCAGCATCAGATCAGGCTGCAGGGGGCGCGGGAGGCGCGTGTGCCGCCCGATGAGCAAGTGGCACGGCGCGCCAGTGTCGGCGCGCTATGGCGAACGGTCCTCGGCGGCGCGTGGCAGGGCTGATACCCGAAATCAGCTAAAATAGCGGTTTGGTGACGCAGGGAGATACGCGATGTCGATGGCAGACCGCGACGGTTTCATTTGGCTCGACGGCAGGTTCGTGCCATGGCGCGATGCGACCACGCACGTGCTGACGCACACCTTGCACTATGGTCTGGCGCGTATTCGAGGGTGTACGCTGCTACAAGACGGCCGCGGGTCCGGCGATTTTCCGTCTTCGCGATCACACCGACCGGCTGTTCCGCTCGGCCCGCATATTCGGGATGAAGATTCCGTTCAACCGAGACGAACTCGATACTGCGCAAAGCGAGGTCGTGCGCAAGAACGGGCTGGATTCGTGTTACCTCCGTCCGCTGGTCTTCTACGGCTCGGAGACAATGGGCGTGTCCGCCAAATCGAACACGGTTCGCGTCTCGATCGCCGCGTGGCCCTGGGGTGCGTACCTCGGCGCCGACGGCCTCGAGCAGGGCATCCGTGTGAAGACGTCGTCATTCACCCACCATCATCCGAACATCACGATGTGCAACGCGAAAGCGGTATGCAACTACGCGGTGTCGATTCTCGCCAACCAGGAGGCGACGCATGACGGCTACGACGAGGCCATGCTGCTCGACGTCGAGGGCTTCATCTGTCAGGGATCCGGCGAGAACGTGTTCTCGTGCGAGACGGCAAGCTGCACACGCCCGACCTTTCCGGGGGCGCCTTGAATCGGCATCACACGGGGCTCGATCATCACTTTCGCCGAGGAACTGGGCATCCCAGTCATCGAGCGACGAATTACGCGCGACGAGTGTCTACATCGCCGACGAGGCCTTCTTTACCGGGACCGCCGCCGAAGTCACGCCGATCCGCGAGCTCGACAACCGGCCGATCGGTTCCGGCAATGTGGCCCGATCACCAAGAAGCTGCAGGCAATTTCTTCGACGTCGTCAACGGCCGCAACCCTAAGTACATGGCCTGGCTGACGGCGGTCGCGTCAACCATGGGTTCAATCGATCATGTCCCCAGCAGACGTCAAACCCTGCCCGTCGTTGACGTACACGCGAACGATCTTCCGCTGCATTGTCCAAACCCGGCAATGCCCTTGTGGTCGAGCCATCCGCGCGTCTTTCTCGACGTCGCCGCCACCGGCGAGGCGATGTGTCCCTATTGCGGCACGCGCTATCGTCTGACGGGCGAGGCTCCCCGCGGCGCGCACTGATCTTGCCGCCGCGGCCACCGCGCCGCACCGAATTCTCCGCTGAGCGATGGCTGAGCGCACCCTGATCGTTGCCCCGTCGTGGGTCGGCGATGCGATCCTGTCGGAACCCCTGATCGCGCTGGTCCGCGAGCCGCTCGACGCGGCGATCGTCGATGTGCTCGCACCGCCATGGTGTGCGCCGGTATACGCGCGGATGCGTGGCGTGCGCAGCATCATCGAAAGCCCGGTTGGCCACAGCGAGCTGAAACTCGGCGTGCGCCGAGATCTTGCCCTTACGTTGCGACAGGGCGGTTATACACGCGCATTCGTCCTGCCGAATTCGTTCAAATCGGCGCTCATCCCCTGGTTCGCCAGGATTCCACGGCGCATCGGCTATGTGGGCGAAGCGAGACAGCTTCTCCTGACCGATGCGCGCCGCCTCAACCGGCGGACCACGCCACGATTGGTGGATCGTTTTGTCGCCCTGGCTGCCTCGCGGGGAGCGATCCCGGCGGTCGCGCCATCACCTGTGCTGATTCCCCACGCCGACAACGCCGCCGACGCGATGCGGGTACTCGGCCTCGATACCAGGCGTCCGGTCGCCGCGTTGTGTCCGGGGGCCGAGTTCGGCCCCGCCAAACGCTGGCCCGTCGAGCACTTCGTCAAGCTGGCGCGAAGATTCCTTGAGTCCGGTTATGCAGTCTGGTTGATCGGTTCGCCCAACGACCGTCAGGCGGCAGACCCCATCGCGGCCGCAGTCGCGGAAGTTAGCAACGTCTGCGGCCGCACCGACCTCGGGACCGCAGTCGACCTGCTTGCGCAAGCGAGCGTCGTCGTCAGCAACGATTCGGGCCTCATGCACGCCGCTGCCGCCGTGGGTCGGCCGCTGGTTGCACTGTTTGGTTCGTCCAGTCCTGACTACACACCACCTCTGTCACCGTTGGCAAGCATCGCCCGCATCGATATTGTCTGCAGTCCGTGCTTCAAGCGGGAGTGCCCATTGGGGCACTTCAAGTGCATGCGCGATCTGCCGCCCAATGTTGTGTATGATCTGGCGCGCACCACCAAGTAACAATTACGATCAGCCGTCATCACTTGCGACGGCGAGTCTCGTCAACTGTGTAGCAATGGCCAAGCCCCGAACTCCTACCATTTTCACCTCTCCGCAGGACGCTGCGATCGCGTTCTATCAGGCGTTCGAGGCGAAGGACGTGGACGCGATGATGGCGACCTGGGCGGAGGACGAGGACATCGTCTGCGTCCACCCTGGCGGCCCGCGCCTCGTCGGGTACGACGCGGTACGCGCGGGGTGGGAACAGCTGTTCTCCGGGGACACCAAGCTGTCGTTCCGCCTCGACGAAATCGTCGTCCTCGAGACCGTGGGCATGGCGCTGCAAAGCGCGGTCGAGCACGTCACGGTGGGCGACGACCCCAAGCCGCGTGGCGCCGCGATCGCGACCAACGTCTTCCTGCGCACGCCGTCCGGATGGCGCCTGGCCGTCCATCACGCTTCCCCTGCGCCGGCCATCGTCACGGCCGCGCCGTCGGGGCCGTTGCACTAGCGGCGCAAACGGGAGGTCGACGGCAAGGCGAGTCGACGCAGGCGGGCGTTACCGTCGCGTTGCTGGAGGGTTGTCAGGTGGCCTGACCACCCAGGTCAACCGAAGCTGAGTGCCGCCGGTGCGGCGCTGGCGCTCGACGTCGCGGTTTCCACGGGACCGGTCGCAGCGCAGAAAAAATGCTGATGACAACGCCCGACCGGCCGCGCCGCTCACAGTATCCGGTTGAACCACAGCAGGGAAAGAAACGCCGCAATGATCGCGATGACTGCGGCCACCGCGGCGAACAGCGCGGTGATCTCGGTCTCCCGCTTTTCCATGACGAGCTTGGAGTTGAGCGACTCGTACACCTTTTTCAGATCGTTCGCGGTACCCGCGTAGAAGTATTCACCCTGGGTCAAATTGGCGATCGTCTTCAGCGAGGCTTCGTCGAGGCGCACGCGCATCGACCAGCCTTCTGCGCCGATGAGTTCGCCACTCGTCGTGCCGATGCCCACCGTGTACACCTTGACTCCGCGATCGGCCGCCATCCGCGCGGACTCGATCGGGTCAGGTCCCGTCGTCGTTTGCCCGTCGGTCAGCAGGATAATGACCGCGGCGCCGTACGAGCCCGCGGGTACGGGCTTGAATTCAGGTTTGTCCTGCTTCTGCGACTGGTCCAGCGACGCACCGCGCGCCGCGTCGCCGCGCGGGTTCGACGATCGCAGATCGAATTCGGCATCCGGAAAAAGTATCTTCAACGAGACCAGAATGCCACTGCCGACTGCCGTCCCCCGCTGTAGCTGGAAACGATCGATCGCGGCGAGAATGTCCTCGCGGTTGTTCGTCGGAGGTTGCACCACGGATGCCGTCGCGGCAAAGGAGACGATGCCGATTCGCGTGCGCGAGGGAAGATCCTCGACGAACGCCCGCGCTGCAACTTGCGCCGCACCGATGCGGCTGGGATCCACATCGGTTGCGCGCATGCTGCCCGACACGTCCATCGCCAGGATCACGGTCTGATGCGCCGACGGCAGCATGATCACCGCCGCGGGCCGCGCGATCGCGACGATCATGAGCGTCAGCGCCACCAGAAATAGGGCCGGCGGTATATGGCGGCGGATGCGCTGCCCTGCCCCGACCGCGTCCCTGATCGCACTCAGGCTGGCGTAGCGCACGGCGGCACGCTTCTTCCGCCGCAACAGCAACAGATAGATCGCGACAAGCACCGGCAGCATCAGCAGCGCCCATAGCATCTCGGGCCAGAGCAAGGTCATGCACCGGCCACCAGGTGCTGCGGCATGCCCCCACCCGCCGCCAGTTGACTGCGCCGCTTGCGCAGATCCGAAAATCGAAGAATCGCATCGACCAGATCGTCCTCGGTCGACAATTCGAGCGCGTCGACACCGCCGTTGCGCAACGACGTCCGCAACTCGGCCTCCCTGCGCTCGGCCGCGGCGGCGAAGCGCTTCCGAAAGCCGCGGTCGTGCGTGTCGACGAAGATCTGTTCGCCCGTCTCGGCGTCCTGGATGACCAGGAGGCCGAGATCGGGAAGCTCCATTTCCAGCGGATCGTACAGCCGCACGGCCACCACTTCATGGCGCTGCGCGAGATGCGCGAGCGATTCTGCCCACCCCGGTACGCTGATGAAATCGGAAATGACGAAGACCACCGACCTCCGGTGCATCATCTGAAACGCAGTCCGGAACAGGTCGCCGAGATCGGTGGCCGATGCACCGGGCAGTTCAGGCCGCGTAGACATGCCGTGCATGATGTGCAGCACGTGACGCCGCCCGCTGCCGACAGGAATCACCGTGTCGACCTTGCCGCCGTAGAACATCGCACCGACGCGGTTGCCGTGGCGCGTCAGCAACCGCGCGAGCACCGCGACGAAATCGATGGCGACGGCCTTCTTGCGCACCCGGGTCGAGCCAAAATCCACCGATGGGCTGAGATCCAGCAGGAACCACGCCGCGACTTCGCGCTCTTCGTTGTATTCGCGGACGTAAGGGATCTGCAAGCGCGCGGTGACGTTCCAATCGATGTGCCGGACATCGTCGTGGTACTGGTATTCGCGCAGGTCGGCGAGGTCGAGCCCGGAACCGCGAAACAAAGTGCGATAGTCGCCGTGCAACAGTCCATCAAGGCGGCGAATCACCGTCCATTCGAGTCGCCGCAGGACGTTTTCAGGCGTCCGCGCGGATTCGGACATGAGTTTCCAGGGGTTTCTCGGGGGCGGGAATGCGCTGCATGATGCGCAGGATCAACTGGTCCGCGGTCAGCCCCTCCGCGAGCGCCTCGTAGGTCAGCACGAGCCGGTGGCGCAGAACATCCGGCACGAGGTCGCTGACGTCTTCGGGCAGCACGTAAGCGCGCCCGCGCAGATACGCGAGCGCACGCGCACCTTCGATCAGGTGAATCGTCGCGCGCGGACTGGCACCGTAGGACAGGTATTTCTGCAGGTCGGCCAGCGCATAGCGCGCGGGCTGCCGCGTCGCCGACACGAGCCGCACGGCGTACTGCACCAGGTTGGGATCGACGTAGCCTGCGCGACACTCGCGCTGCAGCGCGGCGAGTTGTTCCGTCGTTGCCACGGGCACTCACGTCGTGCGCGGCGCCCGTCACGCGCTGCACGATGACGAACTCTTCTTCCTCGTTCGGATAGCCGACCAGCACCTTCATCATGAAGCGGTCCACCTGCGCCTCGGGCAGTGGATACGTACCTTCGGTTTCGATTGGATTCTGGGTGGCCATGACCAGGAACGGCTCGGGCACCTTGTGCGTGTGGCCGGCGATCGTCACCTGGTATTCCTGCATCACTTCGAGTAACGCGCTCTGTACCTTGGCGGGAGCGCGGTTGATTTCGTCGGCCAGCAGCAGATGCGTGAATACCGGACCCAGCGAGGTCGCGAAGTCGCCGGTCTTCTGGTTGTAGATGCGCGTGCCGACCAGGTCTGCCGGCACGAGGTCAGGCGTGAACTGGATGCGCTTGAACGTCCCGCGAATGGTCTTGGCGATGGTCTTGACTGTCAGTGTCTTCGCCAATCCCGGAACACCTTCGACCAGAAGGTGGCCCTGCGCAAGCATCGCAACGAGCACGCGCTCGAGGAAGTGATCCTGGCCCACGACGACCTTCTTCACCTCGTAGAGAATGCGCTCCATCAGCGAGGCAACGTCGGTACGGCTGACTTCGGTATCGTTCATGCGTTCCTGTCGAGAGATTGCAGATCAGAAGGGAGAGATGCCGACGGCAGCCGCGGCGTTCTCGATCGGGACTGCGAACCCGATGCCGATGAACACGCGCTGCTCGGAGGGATTGAGGATCGCCGTGACGATGCCTACGACCTCGCCTCCGGCAGTGACGAGCGGTCCTCCGGAATTGCCCGGGTTGGCCGCGGCGTCGAACTGGATCAGGTTGGTCAACAGCCGCTTGCCTTCGGGCGACTGATATTCGCGGCGCAGACCCGACACGATGCCCGACGATGCCGACGGCCCGATGCCGAACGGATAGCCGACTGCCACGACTTCGTCGCCGACTGCGAGATCGGCTGTCGAACGCAGGGTTGCGGCCTGAAGATCATCCGGAATGGTCTTGGCTTGCAGTACGGCCAGGTCGTGCTCGGGCCGCGTGCCGATGACCGTGGCATCGGAAACGAGTCCATCGAAGAACTCCACCTTCACCCGTTCGGCATTGGCGACCACGTGCAGGTTGGTCAGGATGATCCCCTTGTCGACGATCACGACACCGGTACCGATGCCGTAGCCACCGCGCGAGCTCGGGCTGTTGCCTTCGCCCGGATCGGGCTCGAGCCCCAGCCCGATCACGCGCACGACCGACGGTCGCACCGCCTCGAAGGCCTTGCTCGCCACCGACGGCATCTGCGCGGTCTCGAGCGTGTGCAGCACGGCAGCGTCGATGTCCTTCTGCGTCAACACGCGCGGCTGCGGCCGTGTGGCGAGATAGACGCTGGCGATAGTCAACGCGATCAATGCGCCGGCGATCAGAAACAGGGCGCGCTCGTGGCGCTCGCCGAGCCGCCTGAACCACGCTTTGCGTGGTGTCGCCGTCGCCGCGGGCGCATTTTCCGGCGCGGTGTCGGTCCCTTCGTTCGGCGCGAACCCGCGGCGTCGCGCCTGTTCCGGCTTGCGCGACCATGGAGAACTGCTGTAGAGCGCGACCTTTTTCATCGACGGTATTCGATCTGCGGTTCCTGCGTGGACTCGCTATGCGGTGCCGCCGACGGTCAAGCCGTCGATCCGGAGCGTCGGTTGCCCCACGCCGACCGGAACGGTCTGGCCGTCCTTGCCGCAGTTTCCCACACCCGAGTCGAGCGCCATGTCATTGCCGATCATCGACACGCGGGTGAGCGCGTCGGGCCCGTTGCCGATCAGCGTCGCTCCTTTGACTGCCTGCCCCAGCTTTCCGTTCTCTATCCTCCATGCTTCCGCAGCCGAGAAGACGAACTTGCCGTTGGTGATATCCACCTGTCCCCCGCCAAAATTCACCGCGTACAGGCCATCCTTCACCGAGGCGATGATCTCTGCCGGATCGCGATCGCCGTTCAGCATGATGGTATTGGTCATGCGCGGCATCGGGATATGCGCGAACGATTCGCGCCGCCCGTTGCCGGTGGGTGCAACGCCCATGAGCCGCGCGTTCAGCGCGTCCTGCATGTAGCCTTTCAGGATGCCGTCCTCGATCAGTACGGTACGCTGCGTCGGGTTGCCTTCGTCGTCGATGTTGAGCGAACCCCGGCGGTTCGCGATCGTGCCGTCATCGACGACCGTCACGCCCTTCGCGGCAACGCGCTCGCCGACCCTGCCGGCGAACGCGGAGGTGCCCTTGCGGTTGAAGTCGCCTTCGAGCCCGTGGCCGATGGCTTCGTGCAGAAGAATACCCGGCCAGCCCGGTCCCAGGACCACTGTCATGGTTCCCGCCGGCGCATCGCTCGCGCCGAGGTTCAGCAGCGCCTGGTCCACGGCGCGGTCCGCGTACTCTTGCAGGATCGCATCGGTGAAAAAGCGGTAATCGACGCGCCCGCCTCCGCCGCCCATGCCCTGTTCGCGGCGCCCATTTTCCTCGACGATCACCGAGATCGACAAGCGCACGAGCGGGCGCACGTCGGCGGCGATGAGACCGTCGCTTCGGGCGATGAGAATCGCCTCGTATTCACCGGCCAGCGATGCCATGACCTGCGTGACGCGCGAATCGCGCGCGCGGGCAAGCCGCTCGAGGCGCTCCAGCAGTGCGACCTTCTCGGCGTCGGAGATCGCCGCGACCGGATCTGCCGGCACGTACAGCGACCGCGCGCCACCGACCTTGTCCAGCGTGGCAACCGCCGATTGTCCCTGCCGCCCGATAGCCCGCGTCGCGGTTGCTGCCGCCGTCAGGGCATCGAGGCTGATGTCATCCGAATAGGCAAAAGCCGTCTTTTCCCCGGACACGGCCCGCACGCCGACGCCGCGATCGATCGAATACGCGCCGGACTTGACGATGCCTTCTTCGAGGCTCCAGCTCTCGACCCGCGAGTACTGGAAGTAGAGATCCGCGTAGTCGACATGGCGAATATGGATATCGGCCAATACCTTCGATAGCTGCCTGAACTCCAGGGCCGCAGGCGCGAGCAACAGTTTCGTCGCCTGGTCGAGCAATTGCGGATTGACGGTGGGTAGCGAGAGATCGGTCACGGTTTTCCTGGTAGCGGGCTGGTTACATCATCATTGTCGGGCCGGGAGGCCGCCGGCACAAGTCACGCCACCTTTTGGCCCAGGTAGGTGGCGGCAACTCGCGGATCGCACGCCAGGCCATCGCTTGCGCCCTCGATCACCACTTCGCCGGTTTCCAGCACGTAGCCGTAGTCCGCGACCTGAAGCGCGGCCCGCGCGTTCTGCTCTACCAGCAGGATCGACACGCCGGCCGCCTTCAGCGCGCTGATAATGCTGAAGATCTCTTTCACGATCAGCGGTGCCAGACCCAGGCTGGGTTCGTCGAGCATCAGTAGCTTGGGTCTGGCCATCAACGCCCGGCCCAACGCCAGCATCTGGCGTTCGCCGCCGGACAGCGTGCCCGCGAGCTGCTGGCGTCGCTCCTTGAGGCGTGGAAAGCGGTGGTAAATCTCCTCCAGCGTGGCGCCGATCGACTTGTCACCGGCGCGAAACCGCTGGAACGCGCCCAGTTCCAGATTATCGGCCACCGTCATCGCGGCGAACAGCTCGCGGCGCTCCGGAACGAGACACAATCCCTCGGCAACCCGCTGTTCGACGGCGCTACGCGTTGCGCTCGCGCCGAACAGGGTGACGGCACCGCGCGACGGAAGCAGCCCCATGATTGCGCCCAGCAGCGTTGTCTTGCCGGCGCCGTTCGGACCGATCACCGTCACGATACGGCCCTCGCCAACCGTAAGCGTGACCCCGTGCAGCGCCTCGACCTTGCCGTAGGCGACATGCAGGTCACGCACCTCGAGCAGTGCGGTCATCGAGCCATCGCGTTCATAGGAGACTTCGCGCTCATACGCCACCGAGGTAGGCCTCGAGGACGATCGGATTCTTCTGGATATCGGCGGGCAGTCCCTCCGCCAGTTTCTCGCCGAAATCCATGACCACCAAGCGATCGGTGAGTCCCATTACGAAATCCATATCGTGCTCCACCAGCAGAATCGTCATGCCCTCCTGCTTCAGTCCGCGCAATAGCGTTGCGAGTTCCTGCTTTTCGAGATATCGCAGCCCGGCGGCGGGCTCGTCGAGCAGCAACAACAGGGGATCAGCCGCGAGTGCGCGGGCGATCTCCACGATGCGCTGCTTGCCCAGCGCAAGCGAGCCGACGGGCGCGTGCAGATGCTCGGTCAGCCCGACCCGTCCGACCTGCGTCGCGGCCTCGGCGCGAGTGCGATCCTCTTCCTTGCGATCCAGCCGGAGTGCGGCGCGCAGCACGCCCGCGCTACCCCGCAGGTACGCACCGAGTGCTACGTTGTCGAGTACCGACATCGTCGGTATCAGCCGGACATGCTGAAAGGTGCGACCGACCCCACGGCGCGCGATCTCGAACGGCTGCCGGCTGCCGATCGACGTACCGCTGAGGCGGATCGTCCCTCGTGTCAGGGGCAAGGCGCCGCTGATCAGGTTGAACATCGTGCTCTTGCCTGCACCATTGGGCCCGATCAGCCCGAGGATTTCACCCGTGCGCAATTCGAACGACAGATCGTTGACTGCGACCAGGCCCCCGAATTCCTTGCGCGCGCCGTCGACGGTGAGCAGCGGTACCGCTGTGTGGATCCTCTCGCGTTTGGGCAGCGCGGTCGCCCCGGCAATGGGGGGCGGTTTGGGTTGTGGCAGCAATCGGGAGAACCATGGCCAGACGCCGTCGCGTGTACGCTGCAGCAGCAGGATCATGAGAATGCCGAACACCGCCACCTCGAAATTCCCCTCCCGACCCAGGATGTGCGGCAACCAATCCTGCAGCACCTGCTTCAGCAACGTGATCAAAGTTGCGCCAACGACGGCGCCCCACACACTTCCAGCGCCTCCGACTACGGCCATGAACAGATATTCGATGCCCTGGTTGATGCCGAAAGGCGTCGGGTTGATGAATCGCTGCAGATGCGCGTAGAGCCAGCCGGAAATGCACGCAAGGGCGGCCGCATAGACGAATATGACGATCTTGAGCCGCACCGCGTTCACGCCGAATGCTTCCGCCATTTCGAGCCCGCCCTTGAGCGCGCGCACCGCCCTGCCGGGACGCGAATCGAGCAGATTGCGGGTCATCCAAAGGGATGCCAGCGTGATCGCCCAGATGAGGTAGTAGAAGTAGCGCTCGTTGCGCAATTCGAGTCCGAAGAAATTCAGCGCAGGTATCCCGGTGAGTCCCGTGTGTCCGCCGAGGAACTCCAGATTGCCGAACATGTAGAACAGACTGATGCCCCATGCGATCGTCGCCAGCGGCAAGTAATGGCCTTTCATGCGCAGCGTGATGAAACCGAGGAACAGTGCGACCAGCATCGTCAGCGCCACCCCGGCGAGGAGGTTCAGCCATGGCGACAAGGCGGGAACATTGAGCGACAGGTAGGCCGTGACATAGGCGCCGATGCCGACGAACGCGGCCTGACCAAACGACGTCTGCCCCGCGACCCCGGTCAGAAGCACCAGACCGAGCGCGACGATACTGTACAAACCGATGTAGTTCAGCAGCGTGATCCAGAAGGGTGGCGCCACCATCGGTGCCGTCAGCAGGCCGACAGCGGCGACAACGAGCAGCCATCGCACGCTCATTGGTGCGCCTCACGCCGCGGCTGGCGGCACTGGGCAGTTCCCGATGGCCGCCGCGCGCCTCCGGGCGGCCACGGGACCACGAAGCATTCCCTGTCGGCCGCCGCCAGCCTCGCGGACGCGCGCTGCGCGCCTGGGCTTCGCCCCGCTCGCAGGCGTCTCATTCGTCCTCCTCATGGTGGCGCGTGGTCAAGGACCGCCACAGCAGCACCGGGATGATCAGCGTGAACACGATCACTTCCTTGAATGCGCTGGCCCAGAACGACGAAAACGACTCGAGCAGTCCGACCAGCACCGATCCGGCCGCCGCGAGAAGATAGCTCGAGAGTCCGCCGATGATGGCACCCACGAATCCCTTGAGGCTGATGAGGAAGCCCGAGTCGTAGTAGATGGTGGTGATCGGTCCGATCAGGATGCCCGAGAACGCGCACAGCATTGCCGCCAGCATGAAGGTGAGGCTCCCCGCGAGATTGGGACTGACACCTACCAGCCTCGCGCCGACGCGGTTCAGCGCCGTCGCGCGCAACGCCTTGCCATAGAGCGTGCGATTGAAAAAGAGGTAGAGCGCGCCGATCAGCGTGACCGAGAACAAAAGCACCAGGAGGCTCTGGCCGCTGAACGTCGCATCGCCAAACTGGAACGACGCGTTCGTGAACGGTGGGGTGCGTGACCCCTCGGCGCCGAAAAACCAGAGGCCCAGCCCGACCATGGTCAAATGCGCCGCGACCGACACGATCAGCAGGACCAGGACGGACGCCTCCGCGAGCGGCTGATACGCTACGCGATACAGCACGGGCCCGAGCGCCGTGACGATGGCGACGGTCAACAGGATCTGGACCGGAAATGCCAGCGTCAACGGCGCAACAGCATAGACGAGGCCGGCTATGGCACCGGGCAGAGCGACATACATTACGAGCCGCTTTGGGAGCCGGTGCCATGTGCGCTCCCGCGCAGCCGCAAGAAGCTCCATGAGTCCCGCAATGACGGCGAGCCCGAGCAGAAGGCCGACCGTCCCCGGCGGCTTCCCCAGCTGCAATGCAGCGAGAGTAAGGGTTCCGTAAGTGACGAACTCTCCCGACGGAATGAAGATGATGCGGGTGACGGTAAACACCAGCACCAACGCCAGCGCAAGAAGCGCATAGATCGCGCCATTGGTGATGCCATCCTGCGCAAGCAACAGCGCGATCGACGAATCCACGATGAATGGCGGTGCGTTTGGCGGCGCTATCCGGCAAGAAAAAGCCGGCTGCGGCAACCCGCAGCCGGCTCACCTATCTTGACATTACCTGACGAGAACCCATTTGCCGTTGTCGATCTTGACCATGACCCGGGCGCGGTTGTCGAAACCGTTGTGGTCGCCGGCGTTGACATTGAACACGCCGTTGGCGCCGGGGGCTTCCTTCACGTTTTCCAGGGCGTCGCGCAATGCGGCACGGAACGCCTTGGTACCGGGCTGCCCTTTTTTCAGCGCCTCCGGGATCGCGCGCTGCAGCAACAGGTAGGCGTCCCATGCATGGCCGCCGAACGTCGTGCGACTACCCGGGCCATACTTCCCCTCGTACTTGGTCACGTAGTCCGCCGCCGACTTCTTGACCGGATTGCCCTCGGCGAGTTGTTCGTAGACAAGCATCGGCCCGGCCGGGAGGAACGCGCCATTGCCGTCGGTGCCCACAACGCGCAGGAAATCCGCATTGGCGACGCCATGCGTCTGGTAGATCTTGCCCTTGTAGCCGCGTGCAACCAGCTCCTTGTGCGGCGTCGCTGCGGGCGTACCCGCACCGGCAATGAGAATCGCGTCCGGTTTTGCCGCGAGCAGCTTCAACACCTGCCCGGTGACGCTCGGGTCGTTGCGATTGTATTTCTCCTCGGCAACGATCTTGATGCCGGCGGTTTGGGCCGAGCGCTTGATTTCAGTCAGCCAGCTGTCGCCGTAAGCGTCCGCAAAACCGATGAACCCGAGTGTATTGACGCCATTGGCTTTCATGCTCACGGCAACCGCGTCGGCCATCAGCGAATCGTTCTGCGGTGTCTTGAATATCCAACGGGTCTTGGGATCGACCGGATTGATGATCGATGCCGAGGCCGCCAGCGAGATCATCGGCACTTCCGCCTCGACGGCGACGTCGCGCATGGCCAACGAGTTGGGCGTTATGGTGGATCCGATGATGACGTCGACCTTGTCCTCGGCGATGAGCTTGCGCGTGTTCTTGACGGCTTCGGTCGTATCGGACTTGTCGTCGAGAACGATGAAATTGACTTTCTGCCCGGCAATGGTCGGCGATCCGAGCATTTCAATCGTGTTTTTTTCCGGGATGCCGAGCGAGGCGGCCGGGCCGGTCGCCGACAACGTGACGCCCACATTGATGTCCGCGCTCGCGACGGCACCGTACGACAGCGCGGCCGCCACGAACAAAATTCGGGAAAACTTCATGCATTTCCTCCAATGCGAATGAGAAAGGCGGCTCGGAACGGCCGCCTGGATGCGTCGGGCGCTCTGCGGCGCCGCGGCGGATGGCCCCGGATTCTGGCACCCGCGGCCGAGACGGTCAATCGAGTCAGGACTTGCGCTTCAGCGCGTCGCGGATCTCGCGCAACAGCACCACGTCTTCCGGTGGCGCTGGTGGTGGCGGCGGTGCGGCGTTGCGCACCCGGTTGATCTGCTTGACCATCAGAAAGATGATGAATGCCAGGATGAGGAAATTGAGCGCAACGGTGAAAAAGTTGCCGTATGCAAGCAGTGGCACACCGGCTTTGGTAAGCGCTTCGTAGGTCATCGGTCCGCCATAGCCAGGCGGAGGCGAACCCAGCATGAAATACCAGTTCGAGAAATCGAGGCCACCAAAGACACGGCCGACGACCGGCATGATGATGTCCTTGACCAGCGAATCCACGATCTTGCCGAACGCCCCGCCGATGATGACACCGACTGCAAGGTCGACGACGCTTCCCTTGACGGCAAACTCGCGGAATTCGCTCATGAAGGACATTGGTATTCTCCTCGATGCGTGGACCGGGATCAGACCGCGGCGTCGCCCGACTCGCCCGTGCGGATCCGTACCGCCTGCTCGACGTTGGTGACAAAGATCTTGCCGTCGCCGATCTTGCCCGTCCTCGCCGCTTTCACCACCGCCTCGATCGCTCGCTCCACGAGTGCGTCAGGAACAATGACCTCGACCTTGACCTTCGGCAGGAAGTCCACGACATATTCCGCACCCCGGTACAACTCGGTATGGCCCTTCTGGCGGCCGAATCCCTTCACTTCGGTGACGGTCAGGCCGGTGACACCCAGTTCCGACAACGCTTCACGAACCTCGTCGAGCTTGAACGGCTTGACGATTGCTTCGACTTTCTTCATTTCTGGTCTCCTGGTCCCGCCTACGAGCTCTGCAAGAACATCACGGAATCAGCACAGCTCAACCCTCATCCGTGCTCCGCTCCACCGGAGAGAAGGTTAGTCGCAGATTACACTAGCCGCCCACGCTCTTCCACTCGGCCCACGCCGATGTGATCGGGTAGCGCCAGTCCTTGCCGAACCCGCGCGGCGTGATGCGTATCCCCACGGCGGCCTGTCGACGCTTGTACTCGTTGATCTTGATCAACCGAACCACCTTGGCGACGTGCTCCGGCGCATAGCCGAGGGCGACGATGTCCACCGGACTCCGATCTTCCTCGACGTACGCTTCGAGGATCGCATCGAGCACGTCGTACGGCGGCAGGCTGTCCTGATCGGTCTGGTCGGGCCGCAGTTCCGCAGAGGGCGCCCGGGTAATAATGCGTTCGGGAATGACGCGACCGAGACTGTTGCGGTAGTGACAAAGGCGATAGACCAGCGTCTTGCTGATATCCCTGAGCACCGCGAAACCGCCCGCCATGTCGCCGTAAAGCGTGGCGTATCCGACCGCCATTTCCGACTTGTTGCCGGTCGTGAGGACGATCGACCCGAACTTGTTCGACATCGCCATCAACAGCGTTCCTCGAGTCCGCGCCTGAATGTTCTCCTCGGTCGAATCTTCAGCGCGGCCGCGAAACTCGTCGGCAAGCGCGTGTTTGAACGCCTTGAAGACGTCGTCGATCGGGATCTCGTCGTAGCGCACGCCAAGAATGCCTGCCATCGCCCGCGCATCTTCGAGACTGATCGCCGCGTTATAGACCGACGGCAACATCAACGCGCGGACGCGATCGCGCCCCAGCGCATCGACCGCGACCGCCAGCGTGAGCGCCGAATCGACGCCGCCTGACAGGCCCAGGAGTACCCCGGGAAATCGATTCTTCTCCACATAGTCGCGCACACCCATGGTCAGCGCCTCATAGACGTGAGGCTCGAGGGCAACGCCAAGTTCCCCGCGCACCATTCTGGGTGTTGCGCCATCGAATTCCGCCAGAGCGATCGTCTCGCGCCACGCGGGGAGCTGCTGCGCATGCGCACCGCTGCGATCGACCACGAACGACGCGCCGTCGAACACCAGTTCGTCCTGTCCGCCCACACGATTTACGTAGACGATAGGCATTTCATTTTCCCGGGCGCGGGCAGTCACGACCTCGCGCCGCAACGCTTGTTGCCGGGTGTGATAAGGCGACCCGTTCGGAACGACCAGAACTTGAGCGCCCGCCTCGCGCGCAGCACGCGCCGGACCCGCAAACCAGACATCCTCGCAAATGATGATTCCCACCCGCACGCCGGCGACATCGATCACGCACGGTTCGGTGCCCGGCGTGAAATAGCGCTGCTCGTCGAAGACCGTGTAGTTGGGTAGCATGTGCTTGCGGTAGACCGTCACCACGCGGCCACCGACCAGAACGCCGACGGCGTTGTGGCGTTTGCCCCCCGCCACTTCTGGAAAGCCGACGAGAACCATCGGGCCGTCGCGGGTTGCCGTCGCCAACGCATCGAGCTGATGCGCGCAGGCTTCCAGGAAAGCCGGTCGCAGCAGCAAGTCTTCCGGGGGATAGCCGCAGAGCGAGAGTTCCGGCGTGACGACCAGGTCCGCGCCCGAACGTTTCGCAGCACTGACGGCATCGATGATGCGCGCCGCGTTGCCCTCGAGATCACCGACCACCTGATTGAGTTGAGCGATGGCGATGCGCATGAGCGAATTTTATCATGCGCTGCGCGTATCAAAGCGCTTGCGGTCCGTGAACCGCCACGCGACAATCGAAGTCAAACTGCCGCATGTCTTCCGTTTCGCTTTCGATCACCGATTCCCTGCGCTCGATCCCGCCTACGACCTGGGACCGGCTGGTCGGACCACGTCCGTTGCTCTCGCACGCTTTCCTGCATGCTCTGCACGAAACCGGTTGTGCCTCGCCTCAGCATGGCTGGGCGCCACGGTACCTGACTGCATCGGCCGACGGCGTGCTGATCGGCGCCATGCCGATGTATCTCAAGTCCCATTCGTATGGGGAATACGTGTTCGACTGGGCGTGGGCCGATGCCTATCGCCGGCACGGTCGCCGGTACTACCCGAAGCTGGTCGCCGCCATACCGTTCACACCTGCGACAGGGCCGCGCCTCATCGCCGCAGACGCGGCAACGCGCGCCCGTCTGCTCCAGGGGGCGCTCCAATTCGTCGCGAACGAACGATTGTCGTCGCTGCACATTCTGTTTCCGGAAGCAGGCGAAGCCGAGGAGTGCGCGTCAGCCGGACTGATGCTGCGCAATAGCGTGCAGTTCCATTGGACCAATCCCGGCTATCGCGACTTCGCCGATTTTCTATCCACGCTCAATCACAGCAAGCGTGCGAATATCCGTCAGGAGCGACGCAAGGTCGACACCGCCGGCGTTTCGTTCCTTCGCCTCACCGGTACCGACATTACCCGTGAGCACTGGCGTTTTTTCTTCCGCTGCTACACGGACACGTATCGGCAACATCATTCCACCCCGTACTTGTCGCTTGAGTTCTTCGAACGCATCGGCCGCGAGATGCCCGACAATGTCTTGCTGGTACTGGGATTCAAGGACGGCAAGCCCGTCTGTGCCGCCATGGATGTCTATTCGGAGCACGCGCTGTGGGGCCGCTACTGGGGATCGACCCAGTATTTGCCGGGACTGCATTTCGAGGCCTGCTACTACCAGGCGATCGAGTTCTGCATCGAACGACGCATCACCTTGTTCGAAGGTGGCGCGCAGGGCATGCACAAGCTCGCCCGCGGTCTCATGCCGGTCAAGACACAGTCCGCGCACGCCATCGCCGACCCGGAGTTCGCTGCGGCCATCGCGAATTTCGCCGAACACGAGCGCGACGATGTGGCGCAGACCGTCGATGAGCTGGAGCGTGCGAGCCCGTTCCGGCAGAATGCGCTAGACTCGGCTGGAACCTCGGAGCACCCATGAACGAGACCCTGCTTCTCACGCGTGAGGGAGCGGTCGCGACACTCACGTTGAACCGGCCGGAGTCGCTCAACGTCCTCGGTCTCGACATGATCGACGCGCTCGTCGAGCACACGGCTGCGCTCGCCGCCGACGACAGCGTCCGGTGCGTCGTGCTCCGCGGTGCCGGCAAGCACTTCATGGCGGGCGGCGACATCCGCATGTTCGCCGAACGCCTTCCGCTTCCGGGTGCGGAACGCCAGCGCGAAATCGGCGATATCATCGTGCGAGTGCATGCCGCGATCGAGCGAATGCAGCGCATGCCCCAACCGATCATTGCGAGTGTCCACGGTGCGGTCGCCGGATTCGGCCTGTCGCTGATGGGTGCATGCGATCTCGCGCTTGCCGCCGACACTGCTTACTTTACGTCAGCCTATCGGCACATCGGCGTGACGCCCGACGGCGGTTCGACCTGGACATTGCCGCGCCTCGTCGGACTCAAGAAAGCGATGGAGATCGTCCTGCTCGGCGATCGCTTCGACGCCCCGGAGGCACTGCGGCTGGGACTGGTCAATCGCGTGGTCCCCGAGGCGACACTTGCCGAGGCAACCCGCTTGCTCGCCAACAACTTGGCGAATGGGCCCGCGCTCGCGATGGCCAACGGCAAACGACTGATCAATCAATCGTTTTCCCAATCGCTTTCCGGCCAGCTCGCTGCCGAGGCGGCGAGCTTCGCTGCCTGCGCGGCGCGTGATGACTTCGCGGAAGGTATCCGAGCGTTTCTCGACAAGCGCGCGCCACGCTTTGGACAATCCTGAGCGAACATCACCGGGCTTCGACATACGGCCGGCGATCGATGCCGATTTTCCCGGCATCTGGGCGATTTTTCAGCAAGTGATCGCCGCCGGCGATACCTACGCCTACGCTGCCAACACGACGCGCCGCGAGGCGCGGCGTCTCTGGACCGAAGCTCCCGCCGAGGCGTTCGTCGCCGAGGAAGCAGGGCACATCGTCGGCACGTACACACTCAAGCCGGTGCAACCCGGCCTCGGCAATCACATCGCGAATTGCGGATACATGACGCATCCCGAAGCACGCGGGCGAGGGGTCGGCGACGCGCTCTGCGCGCACTCCCTGGTGACCGCGCGCGACCGGGGCTACACCGCGATGCAGTTCAATTTCGTCGTCGCCAGCAACGCGGGCGCGATCCGTCTCTGGCAAAGGCATGGCTTTGAAGTTCTGGGGCGTATTCCGAACGCCTTCCGCCATCGCGAACTCGGCCCGACCGACGTGCTGATCATGCACCGCACGTTGTGACGCATCTGCAAGGAGCGCCGATGCATTCTCTGCAGGGAAAGACACTGTTCATCACCGGCGCGTCGCGCGGCATCGGGCTCGCGATCGCGCTTCGCGCAGCGCGCGACGGCGCCAATGTCGTCATCGCCGCCAAAACGACGACAGCGCATCCCAAGCTTCCGGGCACGATCCACACAGCCGCGGAAGCCATCGAAAAAGCCGGCGGCAAGGCGCTGGCGGTTGCGGTCGACATTCGCGACGAGGCGGCGGTCCACGCTGCCGTGGCGCAGGCGGTAGCGAGCTTCGGCGGCATCGACATCCTGGTCAACAATGCCAGCGCGATCAGCCTCACCCGCACGCCGGAGACGCCGATGAAGCGCTTCGACCTGATGTTCGGCGTCAACGTCCGCGGCACCTTCCTTTGCTCGCAAGCATGCCTGCCGCACCTGCGAACTGCAGCGAGCGCCGGGCGCAATCCGCACATACTGACCCTGTCGCCGCCGCTGAGCATGCGCCCACGCTGGTTCAAGGACCACGTCGCCTACACGATGGCCAAGTACGGCATGAGCATGTGCGTCCTGGGCATGGCGGAAGAGTTTCGGGGCGACGGCATCGCCGTCAACGCGTTGTGGCCGCGCACGCTGATCGCCACCGCTGCGCTGGCGATGATCCCGGGCATGACGGAACAACCGGGTGGCAGTCGCGTACCGGAAATCGTCGCCGATGCCGCACATGTGATCCTCACGCGCAACGCGCACGAGGCGACCGGCAATTTCTACATCGACGACGAAGTCCTGGCGAGCGTAGCCATCACCGACTTGTCACGTTACGCGACGAAGCCGGGCGCACCGCTGATCCCTGATCTGTTCCTCGACTAAGCCTGTTGCCCTGCCCCGGGGCCCGGTCCGTTCTGCCCGCCGCGACCACCACGGCCACCACGGCGCCCCCGACGACCGCGCGGCTGATTCGGATGCGCCGGCTGCTGGCCGCCCGGTTGCTGGCCTCGGGCCTGCGGTGGGCCCGGTTGCTGGGCGCGAGCCTGCGGCGCACCGGGTTGACGGTGCTTGTGGTTCTTCGGGCCCTTGTGCCGCCCCCCTCCGCCGCCGGGCGGACGAGCCTCGCGCGCCACTTGAGGCGGCGGCGCGCGATTGCCGTCGATCTCGTCGAGAATTTCCGCAGGCTCCTGAATGCCGTACGTGCCGCGATTGCCGTCGACCTCGTCCTGCGCGTGGTCATGCGCGTCGTCATCGACGTCGGCGTGACGCGGTGGGCCATCGTCACCATCGGAAAGTCCTTGTGGTGGACGATCGATGCTACGACCATCGGCAGTCAGGCCGGTGGCTTTGAGCAATGCATCGAGTTCGCTCCGCTCGAGCTCGACCGTCTGTCCGCGCTTGAGTTGAGGTGGAAGCGAAATGACCCCGTATCGCGTGCGTGTCAGGCGGCTGACCATGACCCCGAGCGCTTCAAACAAACGACGGACCTCGCGGTTGCGACCTTCCGGTAGCGTGAGCTTGTACCAGTGGTTCGTGCCTTCACCGCCGCCATCGGCCAGGGTGAGAACTTTGGCGGGGCCGTCTTCCAGCGGTACGCCCTCGAGCAACGCTCGCTCCTGTTCCGGTGTCAGCGTGCCCACCGTTCGGATCGCGTACTCGCGCTCGACTTCATAGCGCGGATGCATCAGCCGATTGGCGAGCTCACCCGACGTGGTGAACAGCAATAGTCCCTCGGTATTGAAATCGAGTCTCCCGACCGCGATCCATTTTGCGTGGCCAAGCTTCGGCAGCTTGTCGAAAACGGTCGGCCGGCCTTCGGGATCGCTACGGCTCACGATCTCGCCCGCGGGCTTGTGGTACAGCAGGACGCGTACGCGAACCGGCGCAAACCGGAGCCGAACGAGTTCCCCGTTGATCCGGACCTGATCGTCGGGGCCGACCTTCTGACCGACCTCGGCCGGTTGCCGGTTGATCGTGATGCGACCGGCGATGATCATCTCCTCCAGGCCGCGCAGCGACCCATAGCCGCACTGCGCCAGCACTTTGTGCAGACGCTGCGGCTCCGTGAAGACGGGCTCAGTGGAGCGTCGGGAGGGATTCTGGCGGCTGCGCTCTTCCGTCCGTCTCGGCTGTGACGCCGTCGTCGGATTCGCGTGCCGGTGTGTCGACGAGTGGGCTCGCGAGCGCGAGTTCGACCTCGGCGGCCTTTGCAGGGGCATCGGGTAACTCCAGGAGGTGGGAAGTATCTAGTTCCGCAAGCGGCGGAAGTTCGGCCAGCGAACGCAGGCCCAGGTCATCGAGAAACTGCTTGGTGGTGGCATACAACGCAGGGTGACCGGGCGTCTCGCGATGCCCGACGATTTCGATCCATTGCCGGTCTTCGAGCGTCTTGACGATGTTGGTCGAGACCGCGACGCCGCGGATCGACTCGATGTCGCCGCGCGTAACCGGTTGTTGATACGCGACGATCGCCAATGTTTCCATGACCGCACGCGAGTAACGCGGCGGCTTTTCCGGGGACAGGCGATCGATGAATGACTGGACTTCCGGCCTTGCCTGGAAGCGCCAGCCGCTCGCAACCTGCGCAAGTTCCACGCTGCGGCCGCTCCACGCCGTGCGCAGATCGTCCAGCAGCTTGCGTACGACATCGGGTTCCAGCGGCGGGTCGAACAGTTTCGCGAGTTGTGTCAACGATACCGGTTCGCCCGCGGTCAGGAGCGCAGCTTCGAGAATATTCGTGATCCGGCTCAGATCGTCCATAGCTCAAATCTCATGCGTCGGCTTCCAGCACGAATGCCGGATCGCCCTTCCGCTGCACGTAGATGGGCGCATAGGGTTCCGCCTGCGCCACGTCGAGTAATTGTTCACGCGCCAATTCGAGTATCGCCAGGAACGTCACGACCAGCCGTGGCACGTCGATTTCCGCTTCGAACAGCGCGGTGAACTCGACGAAGCGTCCTGGCTCGAGCAGCTTCAGGAGCCGGATCATCTGGCTCCGGACCGACAACTGCTCGCGCGTAACGAGATGATGGCGGTTCGCGCGCGCTCGCGCAACCAGTCCCGCCCAGGCGGTCTTGAGGTCGTCCGGCCGCACTTCCGGGAGCCGGGCTGTCGCCAGCCGGTCGATCCAGACCCGTACCAGGGAGAAATCGCGCTCGGCCAGCGGCAAGGTTTCGATCTCCCGCGCCGCCGCCTTCATGCGCTCGTATTCCAGCAGCCGGCGCACCAACTCGGCACGGGGATCCTCGGGCTCCGCGCCCAGCAATGCGGGCGGCTTGGGCAGCAGAAGCCGCGACTTGATCTCGATCAGCACCGCGGCCATCAGCAGGTACTCTGCAGCGAGCTCGAGCTGGGTGCGTCGCATCATCTCGACGTAGCCGAGGTACTGGCGCGTGAGTTCCGCCATCGGAATATCGAGTACGTTGACATTCTGTTTGCGGATCAGATAAAGCAGCAGATCGAGCGGACCTTCGAAGGTCTCCAGGAAAATCTCGAGCGCCTCCGGCGGGATGTAGAGATCGAGGGGCATCTCCAGCATCGGCTCGCCGTAGACTTTGGCGACCGGCGCACCCGCGGCCTGCATCAGGTCGACTACCTTGGCTTCTGCCGTCACGAGTAAGCCAGTCCCATGGCTTCGCGCACATCGCGCATCGTTTCATCCGCGAGTTTGCGTGCACGCTCACAGCCGTCGGCGACGATCGCTCGTACCAGCGACGGGTCATCGAGATACTTCTGCGCGCGTTCGTGAATCGGCTGCTGCTCGGCGATGATGGCATCGATCACCGGCTGCTTGCATTCGAGGCAGCCGATTCCCGCGGTCGTGCAGCCCTTCTGCACCCAATCGCGGGTCGTCTGATCCGAATAGATCTGGTGCAGCGGCCACACCGGACAATTCGCGGGGTTGCCCGGATCGGTGCGTCGCACGCGCGCCGGATCGGTCTGCATCGTCCGGATTTTTTTCGTCACCTCGGCCGGGTCATCGCGCAGCAGGATCGCGTTGTCGTAGGACTTGGACATCTTCTGGCCGTCGAGCCCCGGCACCTTGGGCGTCTCGGTCAGCAACGGCTGGGGCTCGGGCAGGATGACGCGACGCGAACCTTCGAGGTAACCGAACAGCCTCTCGCGATCGCCGAGCGCGAGATTCTGCGCCTCGTCGAGCATGTCGCGGGCAGCTTGCAATGCGGCGTCGTCACCCTGCTCCTGGAATGCGGTTCGCAACTGCTCGTAGCGCTTTGCGCGTCGCGTACCCAGTTTTTTGATCGCGGCCTTTGCCTTGTCTTCGAAGCCGGGCTCACGTCCATAGATATGATTGAAGCGACGCGCCAGCTCGCGTACGAGCTCCAGGTGCGACACTTGATCCTCCCCCACCGGCACCATGTTGGCGCGATAGATGAGAATGTCGGCAGCCTGCATCACGGGATAGCCGAGGAATCCAAACGTGGTGAGATCCCGATCGGACAGCTTTTCCTGCTGGTCCTTGTACGTGGGCACGCGTTCGAGCCAGCCCACCGGCGCGATCATGCCCAACAGCAGTGCGAGCTCGGCATGCTCGATGACGCGCGACTGGATGAAGATGGTCGCCCGCGAAGGATTGATGCCGACGGCCAGCCAGTCGACGAACATCTCCCAAACGCTATCCTCGATCCGCTCGGGCGTCTCGTAGTGGGTGGTCAGCGCGTGCCAGTCCGCGGCGAAATACAGACATTCGTATTCCTCCTGCAGGCGAACCCAGTTCTTCAGCGCGCCATGATAATGGCCGATATGCATCCGGCCGGTCGGGCGCATGCCCGACAACACGCGATCAGCAAACATGCTTATGGGTGGATGGAACGCAACTCTGTTTCAAAGGCCGACGATTGCACGGATGGCGAATTCGCCGAGGCGCAACAGCGGCCGCATCAATGTGCCCAGAAAGCCCGTGGCGAGCAGCAGGATCACCAGCATGAACCCGTAGCGTTCCGTGCGCGCATAGCTCGCGGCCATGGACTGCGGCAGCAAGCTCACCGCGATGCGGCCCCCATCGAGCGGAAGAATCGGCAAAAGGTTAAGCGCCATCAACATCAAATTGATCTGTACTCCTGCGTCGGCCATTGCGAAAAGGCCGTCGCTGGCCATGACTCCGCCGGGCATCGACGCACGCAGCAAAAATGCCCAACCCACCGCCATGACAAAGTTGACCAACGGCCCGGCGCCGGCCACCCAGAACATGTCGCGCTTCGGATTTCTCAGGTTCCCGAAGTTCACCGGGACCGGTTTGGCCCAGCCGAAAAGAAACAGCGGGGCCTTCGTCAGGACCGATAGCGCAATCAAAAACCCGGGGACCGCAATCGTGCCGATCGGATCGATATGCTTGATCGGGTTGAGTGTCACACGGCCGAGCATCCACGCGGTCTGATCGCCAAACATCCTGGCGACATAGCCGTGCGCCGCCTCATGCAGGGTGATCGCAAAGACCACCGGCACCGCCCAGAGCACGATGGTCTGAACTAAATCCATTAACTCTTCATTGTACCAGTTGCAGGGCTTTCGCGCTCGAGGCAGCTGAAGAGACCGCCTAGCCGACCGCCGCGGACAAGCCCAGTCGCGAGGGATCGCCACGTCCAAGGCGGGTGATCACCGGAGGCGCAACCGCAAGATCCACGACGGTGGTGGGCTCCAGATGACAGGCCCCGCTGTCGATGATCAAGTCCAGCTTGTTGTTGTAGCGCAGGCGAATATCCTCGGGATCGTTGAGCGGCTCACTTGCGCCGAGAGGAATGAGCGTCGAGGACAGCAGCGGCTCGCCCAGCTCGGCGAGCAACGCCTGCACGACCGCGTGGTCCGCCACCCGCACGCCGATCGTACTTCGCTTCGGATGCTTGAGGCGGCGCGGAACTTCGCGAGTCGCCGGCAGCAGGAACGTGTAGCTCCCGGGTATTCCTTGCTTGACGATGCGGAAGTGCCAATTGTCGAGCTGCGCGTAGCGGCCTATTTCGGCGAGATCGCGGCACATCAGCGTCAGATGATGGCTCGCATCGACGCCGCGCAACTCGCGAATACGCTGCACTGCCGCGGTGTCGCCGACATGGCAGCCCAACGCGTAGCTGGAGTCGGTGGGATAGGCGATCACACCGCCCGCGCGCACGATCGCCGCCGCCTGTCGAATCAGGCGATGCTGCGGGTTGACGGGATGAATGGAAAAGAATTGCGCCACGGATCGGCGAGAAAGTCGACGCGCACCAAGTCGTTGCGGAACCGACGACGGCACGACGATGTGGTTGCACGAGGGTTGCGCGAGTATAGATACACGCAGCGCAACCGTCGAAAAATTTTACAGTTCCGGGTTGCGCTTATGCGCAATCGTTTGAACTGTAGGAGAAAAATGCGCAAATTCAATCGGTTGTACGGTACATCGGCGAACTGGCGCGTTTGTTGCTGTGCGGTATAGATCGAACCGAGTATGGGGGTTACGCAGGTTCGCCGAAGTAACAATCCTTGCAACCATCGATGGGGTTATTGGCCATGTCAATCAGAACACTGCGAGCTGCCCTCGGTACACTCGCCGCAGTAGCGCTTGCCGCCTTCAGTAGCCATGCCATCGCGGTGATTTGGGGCTCGGACTACGATCCCCCCGCATTTATCGGTATTCTGCGTCGTTCGAAGTTGCCGGACATCTGCTTGTCCACTTGATGGCCCGCACGTCCAAGCAGACTTTGGCGGTGCCTATCCAGGTGGTTGACCAACGTCTCGACCACGCCAGCGATCAACTTCAATCCAATCCTCAATGTTCCCCTTTGCCCTTTCTGCGAGTACGAGGTCATCGGTGGCAAAGCTGGTCGGGGATCAATACCGGCGTCCTTGGTTCGGTCGTCTGTGGGCAGCACCAATTACTGGTTCGAGTTCCTCTCGATCTTCTTCCCCGGAGACATCGAAATCCCGCCGAGCGTCGATCAATTTCGTCAACCTTTACGACAACGTTCGACCTTTGCACGGCTGCTCGCCCGGGTCCGGTCAATCAGGCGATCACCGTGACGCTTCGCGTGTCGCCCGAGCCCGGCCCGCTCGGCCTGATAGTCGGTGCGCTCGGGGCGGGGTGGCTGGTGCGCCGTCGAAAGGCGCATTGATCGGCTGACGTTACCGAGGCGGTGCCAGTTACGCAGCAACGGCTGGCGTCGCAGTCGATGCGAGCACCTCGCTGATCGCTCTGTCCAGCGTCCAAGCGCTGCCATCTGCCCACGCGGTGTCGAACTCCGGTCCGCGAAGAGACGCGCGTGCCATGTCGATGTTCTTTTCCCACTTTGCCTGACTGCGGGGCGACCGCGGAAGCGCGGTCGCCCCGCGCACCGCGACCGCCGCCGCCAGAAGCTGCACCGCGCGGTCGGGCTCGCCGGCCGCCAGCGAGAGGACGGCGCAGTCTTCGAGGCAATCGAGCGCCTCCGCGCGCATTTCCAGTTCTTTGAACGCCCGCAGCGCCTCGACGAGCCTGCTGCGCGCAGTAACGTGATCGCCGCTGGCTGTCTCGGTCTTGCCGAGACACCAGAGAGCGATCGCTTCGTCTCGCTTGTCTTCCGCGTCCCGGCAGATCTGCAGGGACCGCGTAAAGCGCGCGTGGGCCGCGGGGAGATCCGCTGCGGCAAGCGCCAACTCCCCGAGATAGCGCTCGCATTCGCTTTCCATTTCCAGGTGCTTGATGCTTCGCGAGAGCACCAGGGCCTGCTCGAAATGCGCCCGAGCTTCGGCATCATCCCCCAGTTGCATGCAAATCTCGCCTAGATGGATCAGACCGGTAGCCTCGCCGAGCTGATCGCCGAGTTGACGAAATGTGCGGAGCGACTCCTCGGCGCATTCGCGCGCCCTTACCGCGTCGCCCTGTTGCAAGTGCGCCAGCGCCAGCGTGGACAACGTCCCGGCAGTCTCACGCGGGTTGCCCAGGCTTCGCCGCAGCGCGAGACATTCTGTCAGCATCGTCATTGCACTCTCATGGTCACCCTGCCTCGTCGCGAGTGCTCCGCCCACATACAAGGCGTGGCAGCGGGCGATGTCCGGAAGCGCCGGGAGCGCAAGCGCCGCACGGATGTTGTCGCTCGCCTCAGTGGAATAGCCACGAAGAATCCGAAAATTCATCAACGCCACTTCCATCTTTACCGCGATCACGGGGTCCACTCCGCCGGCCAGCGCCAACGCGATGGCTGCCCGCAAGTTGTCGAGTTCGACTTCCAGGCGCCGCGTCCATTCGCCCGCCTCGGGCCCTCGCAACTTGCCGCGTGCGGTTTTGGCAAGGCCCCAGTAGTATTCGCAGTGCCGCGCCGCCGTCGCTGCGAAGTCGTCGCGCCGTTCCAGTTGCTCCTGTGCGAATTCCCGAATCGTCTCGAGCATGCGGTAGCGTTGCCTGCTCAGGTGCTCTTGCGCAAACTCGCGGATCGTCTCCAGCAGGCCATAACGCGCACCGCTGCCCTTATGCTCGAACATGACCAGCGATTTCTCGACGAGTGAGGTAACCAGATCGAGGATGTCGTGGGGCTCCAGCGGCTCCGCGCCACAGACTGCCTCCGCCGCCGCCAGGTCGAAGCCACCCACAAAGACACTCAGCCGATCGAGAACGATCTGCTCGTTTTCCTGCAGCAGGTCGTACGACCAATTGACCAGCGCTCGCAGCGTCTGCTGTCGTTCCAGCGCAACGCGGCTGCCGCCGGTGAGCAGCTTGAACCGATCGTGCAAGCGCTCGTTGATCTGTTCGACCGACATCGATCGCATTCGCGCTGCCGCCAGTTCCAACGCCAGCGGAATGCCGTCGAGGCGGGCACACAGCTCCGCCACGGCCGGTGCCTCGTGCTCTGACAGCGAGAAGTCCGGTTTTTGCAGCCGTGCGCGTTCCATGAACAATTGCACGGCTTCCGATCGCATCAGCTCGCTGGCGTGCCCCTTGCGGTCGGGAACCCGCAGAGGGAGCACGGGATAGGTTTGTTCGCCCCGGATATGTAACGCTTCCCGACTCGTCGCGATGATCCGTACGCCCGGCGCGGCCTGCAGCAACGCGTCAGCGAGACTTGCACAGGCGCCGATCAGATGCTCGCAGTTGTCGAGGATCAACAGCAGCTTGTGTTCCCTGACATAAGTGCAAAGCGTGAGCAGCATCGGTTTGCCGGACTCTTCCCGCACGCCCAGGACCTGCGCCGCAACATTCACTACCAGCGAAGCGTCCTTGATCGGTGCGAGGTCGACGAACCAGACGCCGTCCGGATACTTCTCCAGTACCTCGGCACCGATCTGCAATGAAAGGCGGGTCTTGCCCAATCCGCCCATGCCGAAGAGCGTGAGCAAGCGCGTCGTCTCCAGCAGGGCTTTCGCCTCCGAGAGTTCGCGTTCGCGACCGATGAACGAGGTGACCTGCTGCGGCAGGTTGTTGGGTGTCGCCTCGAGCGAGCGCAGCGCTGGAAAATCCTGCCGCAATTGCGGATGCAGCAACTGGTACACCCTTTCGGATGTCGCCAGATCACGCAGCCGGACCGCGCCAAGATCACGCAGGGCGACCTTTGCCGGCAGCCGGTCGCCGACGCGGTCGACTACGGCCTGGGAGATTAGGATCTGCCCCCCATGGGCCGCTTTCATGATGCGCGCCGCCCGGTTGACCGGACTGCCGAAGAGATCGTCGTCGCGGCGCTCGACGATGCCGAGATGCAGCCCGGCACGCACCCTCAGCGCAATCGCGTTGGCCGCGGCCAGCTGCTCCAGCGCCTGCTGCAGAATCACCGTGGCATTGAGCGCGTCGACAGGGTTTTCAAAGGCGGCATACATGCCGTCACCTGTCATCTTGACGATTTCACCGCGGTTGTCTTCGACGGCTGCCCGGGACGCGGCATCGTGAGCCGCAAGAGCGCGCGACATCCCCTCCCCGTCCTGTTCCCAGAGGCGGGTGCTTCCCTCGATGTCCGTAAAAAGAAGCGTAGTCGCGCTGGATGACGACACTTGCACGCCGGAATCGCTCCGCGGCTGACTGATGCTCAACGTATACTCTACCTTTGCGGCGTGCCTCTGCCAATCGGAAAAGGGGTGGCTTCGCGCCGGGAAAAATCAGCTTGACTCAGCCAATGTCCGGTGACCCAACGCACGCGCTGACAAAAAAGGGCTCCGGAGAACTCGCGTGAACCTGCAGCAGCTACGCTATCTATGCGCGGTCGTGGACCACGGCATGAATGTCTCCCTCGCCGCGGAGGCGCTGTTCACGTCGCAGCCAGGTATCAGCAAGCAGATTCGTCAGCTCGAGGACGAGTTGGGTGTCCCCATATTCGTACGCCAGGGCAAGCGGCTCGCCGCGCTGACCGCTGGCGGTGAAGTCATCGTCGCCACGGCGCGGCGAGCGTTGCAGGAACTCAACAACCTCAAGCGGGTCGGTGCGGAGTTCAAGGCCGAGGACACCGGCACCCTGGCGATTGCCACCACACACACCCAGGCGCGCTACGTCCTGCCGGCCGTGCTCACCCGCTTTTCGGAACGCTACCCGAAGGTGCGGCTGCTGCTGCACCAGGGCAATCCGCTGCAGGTGGCACAGCAGACATCGCGGGCCGAAGTCGACGTTGGGATCGCGACGGAAGCGCTGGCCGACTTCCACGACCTGGTGACGCTCCCCTGCTACACGTGGAATCGCTGCGTACTCGTGCCGAAGGGGCACCCATTGGTAAAGACCGGCACCTTGACCCTGGAGGCTCTGGCACGCTACCCGATCGTAACCTACGACTTCAGCTTCACCGGGCGCTCCGCCATCAACGCGGCTTTCGCAGCGAAAGGCATCACCCCGAACGTCGTGCTGACCGCCCTGGATGCGGACGTGATCAAGACCTACGTCGCAGCGGGATTCGGTGTCGGGATCGTGGCGCAGATGGCGTGGGATCCTGACCGCGACGCGCAATTCGAGAAAATCGAGGCCGCACATCTGTTCGCTGCGAGCACGACGCGGCTCGCATTGCGGCGCGGCGTGTACCTGCGTGGCTATGTCTACGACTTCATCACCCAGTTCGCACCGCAGTTCGATCGAGCGGCCGTCGAAGCCGCACTGCGCGGTGAGACCGACGACTATGAGCTCTGAACACAGTCTCGCGGGCGGCGATCGACGTGCGTGATGGCGGAAGCGCCTGCGCGAACATGGCGGCTGGCGATGCTTCTCGCCGGCCTCGCCATGCTCGGTCCGATGTCGGTCGACGCTTATTTGCCCGCTTTCCATGCCATCGGGCAAGACCTGGACACCCCGCAGCTTGCCGTGCAACAGACGCTGTCGGTGTACCTGTTCACCTATGCGTTCATGATGCTGTGGCATGGCGCCGTCGCAGACGCCCTTGGCCGTCGTCCGGTCGTCATTGCCTCGCTTGCGCTCTATGCGATCACGACGCTGGGCTGTGCGATTGCAGGCAACATCGAGACGCTCTGGCTGTTCCGCGCGCTCCAGGGCGTGTGTGCGGGGGCCGGCCTGGTCGTGGGCCGCGCCGTCATTCGCGATCGCTTCCATGGTGCGGAGGCACAGCGCCTGATGGCCAGGATCACGCTGGTGTTCGGTATTGCGCCCGCCATTGCGCCGGTACTTGGGGGCGTCCTGCTCAACACCCTGGGTTGGCGTTCGATTTTCTGGACGCTGCTGGTGCTCGTGGTTGCGCTGCTCATCTGGTCGCTGCGCAGTTTTCCGGAGACGTTGCCTGTACACGCCCGGCAGTCGCTGGCCCCCTCGAAGCTATGGCGCAACTACTCGACGGTTCTCCGTCACCCGGACTTTCTGCTGCTCGCCCTGATTCCCGCCTTGAATTTCGCGGCGTTCTTCCTCTATATCGCGTGCGCACCCGTATTTCTGATCGAAATGCTCGGGGTGTCGACCTACGGCTTCGCGTGGCTGTTCCTGCCGATGATTCTGGGCATCATGCTGGGTGCCGCTATCTCGGGTCGCGTGGCCGGGCGGCTCTCACCGGCGCACACCGTGCGCTTGGGCTACCTGTTGATGTTTTCCGGGGTCGCGTTCGACCTGTTGGTTGCTTGGTTCGTCACCCCAGGCGTCCCCTGGCACGTGCTGCCAATCATGCTCTTCACGATCGGAAGCGCGGTCGCCGCCCCGAGCGTCATGCTGCTGATACTCGACCTGTTCCCAACGATGCGCGGCCTCGCATCGTCGCTGCAGGGGTTCTTCCACTTCGCCCTCGCTGCGCTCAGCGCCGGCACCATCGCGCCGTTGCTGGCGCATTCGCTGAAGGCGCTCGCCTTGGGCATGGCCGGCTTTACATTCGCGAGCCTGTGCCTATGGCTCATCTACCAACGCCGCGTCCACGCGCACGTCACGTCATGAGTCGCCGATGAATCGCCTTCGCGCCCTGCTGGTCCTTTGCACGCTGCTCGCATTCGCGACACCTCGGGCCGCAGAGTTGCCCACTGTAGAACTCAAGATCGGCGGCCATCGACTGGTCGCCGAAGTCGCCGCGACGACCGAGACGCGCACGACCGGTCTCATGTATCGCTTCAGTCTCCAGCCCGATCACGGCATGCTGTTCGTTTTCGATGCACCGCAGCCGCTCGCCTTCTGGATGCGCAACACGTATGTACCGCTGTCGATCGCGTACATCGACACCAATGGGCGGATCCTCAACATCGATGACATGGCGCCGAGAACGGACGACGCGCATCCGTCCAGAGGCGTTGCACTGTACGCGCTGGAAATGAAGAAAGGCTGGTTCGCCGATCGCAACATCCGCGCCGGCGACCGAGTCGAAGGTCTCGACAAGGCGCCCAGGGCCAAAGAATAAGTCCGACAGGCTCCTAGCTTCAGCGCCAGTTCATCGTTTTGCCGAGGCTCGAGGCGAGCGTGCGCCCCATCGTGGCGCCGAACTTACGCGCCACGCGATCGGCGAGATTCTCCTGCTGCGTGAAGTCGACGACGTCCTCGGCCTTGATCACGTCGCGCGCGACCGAACTGACCGTGCCCAGCGCGTCGGTCAATCCGAGCTCGATGCTGCGTTGCCCGCTCCACACGAGCCCGGAAAATATGTCGGGTGTTTCCTTGAGCCGCGCGCCACGACCCTGCTTCACGGCGTCGATGAATTGCTGATGGATCTCGTCGAGCATCTTCTGTGCGTATTCCTTCTCCCTGGGTACGACCGGCGCGAACGGATCGAGGAAGTCCTTGTTCTCGCCGGCGATCAGTGCCCGCCGCTCGATGCCGAGCTTGTCCATCGCGCCGACAAAGCCGAACCCTTCCATGATCACGCCGATCGATCCGACGAGGCTCGCCTTGTCGACGAAGATCTTGTCCGTCGCCACGGCCACGTAATACGCCCCCGACGCGCAGATCTCCTCGACCACCGCGTAAATGGGTGTGTCCGGATATTTCTTGCGCAATCGGCGAATCTCGTCGTTGATGGCTCCCGCCTGAACGGGGCTTCCGCCCGGGCTGTCTATCTTCAGCACGACACCCTGCGTTCCCTTGTCCTTGAAAGCGGCCTGCAGCCCGGCGATGACATTGTCGGCACTCGCGCGCCCATCGCTGTCAAGCTGTCCTCGAAGCTCGACAAGGGCAGTGCACTTGTCGAGGCAGCTGCGCTCGCCGGCGCCGATCGATGCGAGGATCAGGAAGAGGACAAGAAAAACGCAGGCGAAGCCCAGCAGCTTGAAGAATATCCCCCAACGACGCGCGCGCTGCTGCTCCAGCAAGCCTTCGGTCGCCAGCCGCTCGATCATCGTGCGTTCCCAATTCTCGTCCGCCATCTATTCCTCGTTGCAATAAATCTCGCCGTCGCGCTCCTGCACCCTCAGCGCAAGCAGTCGCGCACCTCGGCATGGGCCCGCCACGCACGCGCCGGTATCCGGAGCATAAAGTGCGCCGTGCGTGGCGCAAACCAAGTATAGCTTGGCCTCGTCGAAAAATTCGCCGGGCCGCCAATCCAGCTCACTGCGCTCGTGCCGACACTCGTTCACGTACGCGTGGACTTGTCCACGAAAGCGGATCGCGAAAGCGTGCTGTCGCGCACCATGGCGATGCACGTCGAAACGAACGCCCAGACCACCATCGACGAGCGCAGCGCTGGCGCAAATCGGCCCGACTACGCGTTCGTCGACAGCCATGCGCGCAACTCGGTGATCGAATGCACCGTGGCCAGTGGCCGCATCTCCGCCAATCCTTGCGGCGGGTGGGCGCCGTAGGCCACGGCGAGGGACGCCACGCCGGCGTTGCGCGCAAGCTGAAGGTCGTGCGTCGTGTCGCCGATCATCAACGTTGCTTCGGGCTCGACGGCAGCCTGATCCATCAGTGCGAGAAGCATGTCGGGATGCGGCTTGGGAAAGCCTTCGTCGGCGCAGCGTGAAACACCAAAATGATGCGCGATGCCGTGCTGTGCCAGCACGCGCGTCAGTCCACGTCGCGACTTGCCGGTCGCGATGCCCAGCAGGAAGCCGCGTGCGTCGAGTTCGACGAGCATTTCGCGCACACCGTCGAACAGCGGAATCGAAGCATCGCCGCTGAGGTAATGCGCTCCGAAGCGCTCGGTAAAGTGCGCGTGGTGCTTTGCCTCCAATGTCGGTGCCAGATAGCGGATCGAATCCTGATAGCCGAGTCCGATGACGTGTTTTGCCGTCGTATCATCGGGGACCGTTAATCCCATCTCGCGACAGGTCTGCTGCAACGCGCCCGCGATCAACGCAGTCGAGTCCGCGAGGGTGCCGTCCCAGTCGAACGCCAGCAGGCGATAGCGGCGCGGTGAATCAGGCATCATCGACCTTGACCGCATCGAGCCGCCGCACGAACGCAGCGAGATCCGGCGGCAACGGTGCTTCGAATGCCAGCGGACGCGCCTCGATGGGATGTTGCACCTCGAGCCGCGACGCATGCAGGAACATCCGTTTCAATCCCTGTTTTGCGAGCACTTTGTTCCACGCGAAGTCGCCGTACTTGTCGTCGCCGGCAAGCGGATACCCGAGGTGAGTGAGGTGAACACGTATCTGATGCGTGCGTCCGGTGTGGAGTTCAGCTTCCAGCATGCTCACCGGTTCCGCGATGTCCGCCCAAACTTTCTGGCGCAGGAACACCGTGCGCGCGTGCTTGCCGGAACCCTGCTCGACGCGCACCCGGCGTTCGCCCTCTCCGGTCAGGAACTTGGTCAGCGGCAACTCGACCGTGCGCTTCGCGTCACGCCATTTGCCCTTGACCAGCACCGCATAGCGCTTGTCCACGCCGCCGTCGCGTAGCGCCGCATGCAGCCCCACCAGCGCCGCGCGCTTCTTCGCGACCAGCAGCACCCCGGATGTGTCGCGGTCCAGCCGATGGACGAGCTCCAGGAACTTTGCCTCCGGGCGCGTGGCCCGCAACTGCTCGATGAGTCCGAACGAAATCCCGCTGCCGCCGTGGACCGCCAGCCCGGATGGCTTGTCGATCGCGATCAGGGCGTCGTCTTCGTACAGGATGGAAAGCTCGATCGGACGCGCAGTCGGCAGCGTCGCGATGGCGTGCTCGCCGGTGCGGATCGGTGGAATGCGCAGCTCGTCACCCAGGGCCAGGCGAACATCGGGCTTGACGCGCTTGCGGTTCAGCCGGACCTCGCCGCTGCGCAATATGCGGTAAATGTGGCTTTTGGGGACGCCCTTGAGCATGCGCAGGAGAAAATTGTCGACGCGCTGCCCCACCCCCGCCTCCCCGACTGCAAGGCGGTTAACAGCATCCTTGCTTAAATCGTTCATTTCCTTATAATTGTCCACGGCAGCATCGAGTGGCAGGCCCGGAGCGGAGGACGTTTGGTCCCCGGCTTACCCGCCCTGCAGCGCCCCCGAAATGGCGGCGCCGCATCCACCCGCTGGCCCCGCATTCGGGGCGAATCGGTTAAATCGGCTCACCGTCCGGACGCTGCGGCCCGGAAAAGTAACGATGTTAATGGAAGAGCGCAGTCTCCGCACCGGCTTGCAGCCGGGATGAAGCGGCAGTGACGCGCGGCACAGAGCAGCTTACAACGCAACGAATTCTGCACTTGACTGCACCGATCCGGTTCGCGAGAGCGACCGTGCAAGGCAGTCACCAGACCGTTTGAGCGACAACGCAAAGAATATCAACCACGCTCCCGAGACAGGCCGGACACGGCGTCCGGCCTTCGAATGATGCCCCAACACCGCATCCTATCTCTCGCAGTCCGGCAGCATCTGCTGTCCGCGTGGCCCCGTTTGCTTTCGTCGCCCTCGCCTGCCGCCCGCTAGCCTGGCACCCGTGAGGGTGGCCGTTGCTTCACCCGCAGCACGCCCCTGCCCGGACTGGCACGGGGGAAATTTCAATGAAACGCATGCTGTTCAACGCCACCCAGGCCGAAGAGCTTCGGGTAGCCATCGTCGACGGCCAGAAGCTGATCGATCTCGATATCGAATCGGCCAGTAAGGAACAACGCAAGAGCAACATCTACAAGGCAGTCATCACCCGCGTCGAACCCAGCCTCGAAGCCTGTTTCGTCGATTACGGCGCCGACCGTCACGGGTTCCTGCCGTTCAAGGAAATCTCCCGCGAGAATCTGCGCGAAGGTGACGGCGGTCGCGGCCGCATCCAGGATCAACTCAAGGACGGGCAGGAACTCATCGTCCAGGTCGACAAGGACGAACGCGGCAACAAGGGCGCCGCCCTCACCACGTACATCTCGCTCGCCGGGCGCTACCTGGTGCTGATGCCCAACAATCCGCGCGGAGGTGGCGTCTCGCGTCGTATCGAAGGTGAAGATCGCAACGAATTGCGCGACACGATCGGGCAACTGGAAGTGCCGAACGGGATGAGCGTCATCGCCCGTACCGCCGGCATAGGACGCTCGCTCGAAGAATTGCAATGGGACCTTAACTACCTCCTGCAACTCTGGCAGGCGATCGATGGCGCCGCGAAAAGCCAGTCCGGCGCGTTTCTGATCTATCAGGAGTCGAGTCTCGTCATTCGCGCGATCCGCGACTACTTTCATCCCGACATCGGCGAACTGCTGATCGATACCGAATCGATCTTCGAGCAGGCGCAGCAGTTCATGAGCCATGTGATGCCGGCGACGGTGAACCGCGTGAAGCTGTACAAGGACGACGTGCCGCTGTTCTCGCGGTTCCAGATCGAGCACCAGATCGAAACCGCCTATGCCCGCCAAGTGGCACTGCCGGCAGGCGGCGCCATCGTCATCGACCACACCGAGGCGCTCGTCTCGGTCGACGTCAACTCGGCACGGGCGACGAAGGCCGGCGACATTGAGACAACGGCGTTCAACACCAATCTCGAAGCTGCCGATGAAATCGCCCGCCAACTGCGGCTGCGTGATCTGGGCGGCCTCATCGTCATCGACTTCATCGACATGGAAAGCGCGAAGAATCAGCGGGAGGTCGAGAACCGGCTGAAGGATGCGCTGCGCTACGACCGTGCCCGCGTGCAACTGGGCAAGATCTCGCGTTTCGGCTTGATGGAACTGTCGCGACAGCGGCTGCGTCCTGCGCTGGCCGAATCGGCGCACATCCCGTGCCCCCGTTGCCACGGCATCGGCCACATCCGCGGCGCCGAGTCGACCGCACTGCATATCCTGCGCATTCTGCAGGAAGAGGCGATGAAGGAGAACACCGCGCAGGTCGTAGCGCAGGTCCCGGTCGACGTCGCGACGTTCCTGCTCAACGAAAAGCGCGCAGAGGTTCATACCATCGAAGCGCGCTTCAAGGTCAATCTGCTGCTCGTTCCGAACACGCATCTCGAAACGCCGAACTACAAGGTGCAGCGCTTGCGCCACGACGATCTCAACCAGGCCGAGCCGCAGCCCGCGAGCTTCGAGATGGTCGAGCGTCCGGTGGAAGAGGATCCCGTGCACCAGATGAAGGAAGAGGCGCGCGAGCCGCGCCAGGAAGCGGTGGTGAAGGGCATTACGCCGGCGCAGCCGGCGCCGATGCCGGTCGAACGTGTGACCGCCGAGCCACCCAAACCGGACAACTGGCTCGACAAGGTGCTTGGATGGTTCCGCTCGAAGCCCGCCGCACCGGTGGCGGCACCGGTAAAAGCGGAAGTACCACGCGGCGAGGCACGTGGCGGGCGTGGCCGCAACGAGCGCGATCGCCGAGGACAGCGCGACGAGCATCGCGGCCAGCCGCGGGAGGGTGCCCGTGAGGGTGCCCGTGAAGGCGCGCGCGAAGGTCAGCGCGACGGCCAGCAGGCTCGTCAGGGACAGCGGGGACAACCGCAGCAGCAGCGTCGCGACCAGCCCGCGCGTGACGGTCAGCGCCCCGAGTCGCGTGATGGTCGCCGGGAAGGACAGAAGCAGCGTCCGCCCCGCGAGCCGAAGGTGGCGCAAGAGCAAACCGTGGCCGCCGACCAGACCATCCCAGCGATCAATCAGGGGCAGCCCATCGCCCCACGCAACGGAGAGAACGGCGAAGGCGGCCGTCGCCGCGAACGGCGTAGAGGTGGTCGCAATCGCGGTGAACGTGGCGAGCAGGGCGAACGCAACGAAGCGCGTCCACCGCGCGAACCCCGGACCGACCGCGGCGAGTCAGTTCGCCCGGAGCGTGCGGAAGTCCCAGCGACGCCCATCGAGCCCGTGACGTCGATCGCTGCAATCACGGTCGACGACACCATTCCGAATGCGTGGGTGCCGGTCGCTCCGGTCGTGTCGACCCGAGAGACGGCCGTGGACGTCGGCGCCTCCGCCCCGCCCGAACCTCGCGTGAACGTGGCTCCATCTGCGCCACCTGAAACGAGCGGTCCGAGTCAATTCGAAAACGCGCCCAAATACGCTGCAGCCCCGGAGCCAACGCCCCCCGTCACCGCTCGCGTTGCGCCTCCTCCGGAGATGCCACGCGTTTCGATGGACCTCCCTGCCGACTCCGGCTTGGTCCTGGTCGAAACACGTCATGACCAGAATGCGGAGACGACTGCAGTCCCCGAGGCCGAGACACCGCGTCCGCGACGCGTCCGTCCGACGCGGGTCCAGATTCCTGACGAGCCTCTGCAACTGGTCGAAACGCAGAAGGAGCAGTCGCCCCCTGCTGCGTGAGGCCTGCGTTGCCGATTCGTCCCGCGCGGTGAACTCAATGCCCCGGCAAACTCGGTTTGTCGGGGATTTTTACATAACTTGTTCCACACAGAGAGTGCGTGACAACAAACAGTCATAACTAATTGATATAATTATTGTTTATGTCATCTGTGATTGCGGCACGACGCTTGCTTATTGGACTGTAGCGTTGCAGTTCCTTCCATCCAAAACAAGCGTAAACGGAGTCAAGGTGCAAAAACAACCACAATCACTCTTTCGTCGTGCAGTCCTGATCTGCACGGCCGCCGCCGCAGTTTGCCTGGCCGCAGGTACACATGCGGATCCCCTCGTTGGGACGGGCTGGTCCGCGCCGCCGCCCGGCTACGAAAACGTCGGGGTCACGGTGAACAGCCCCTCGATTGCCTACAACGGAGCGGCCGGAGGGTTCACGGGATTTTTCAACGGGAATCCCATCCTGTTCTGGTGTTACCAGCTGGACCAAAGCTTTGGCTTCAACGTCACGTATAACGACTACACAGCCACGACGATCAGCGATCCCGCAAATGCCGCGCTCTCCGAACTGTTTACCGAAGTCGGAGGGCCTGCCAACGTCATCGCATCGGATCTCCTTTCGGTGGCATTCCAGCTTGCTGTTTGGGAAATAAAGTACGACTCGGGTGGACCATTCGATCTTTTCAATGGCAATTTCCAGGTGACGAGCGGAGCGAACGCCACCACCGCCCAAGCAAAGACATGGCTGAACAACCTGGGCTCCATACAGGGTTACACGATCACGCTACTGCATAGCGATTCGGCCCAGGACTTCGTGATGGGCGTGCCGAAACCGCCGAAGCAAGAACTTCCCGAACCGTCGGCGCTGCTGTTGCTTGGCCTGGGATTGGCAACGATGTTCGCCGTCACGCGTCGCCGCGGGTCGTCGGTGCAAGGCATGCTCTGAGCCAGCCGTGAACGAGTGAAGCTGCTGGTGCGGATGCCTGACATCCGCAATTGAAGATTGAACGTGGAAGGCCGCCAGTTAGCTCAGCGGCCTTTTTTTTGCCGATGTCTAAGTAGCCCGCCTAGGGTTTCGGCATCGACGCGTCAGCCTCGCCCAGCTTCTGAAGATAGGGCTTGCAGATCAGTGGCGTTCCCTGCACGTCGATATTCACGATTTTCTCTTCACGCGTAGTGCGCGCTGTTACCTTGCAGATGCTAAACCGACTCCAGAAATACGACCTCGAGTCGCCCTGGATGGTGGTCGTGTCGTAGGGTCCGATGGCGGTGATCAGCTCGGACACATCGCGGTTTTCCCAGCGTGTGACAGTCGTGGAGGAGATTTCGACCTGCTGCGACGCGCAGGCGCTCAACAGGACGACGAGGACGATGGCAAGGTACGACGATCCCATTGGTGTCTCCGACATGTTCGTGGCTAAACGATATAGGCTTATGCGAGTAACCGCCACATCCTACACACATTGCACACACAAGATATGGGACGACGCCTAGACTTGCCGCAACGGCATCGACTATTTCCGTGACACCAGCGACGCCGTCATGGGTAGAGCGCATGGGCTTGTGCCGTTGGTACGCGCTCTCCGGCGATCATCCCGACCTTGGACTATTGCCCACAGCATCGGGAACGCGGTACCTGATCGACACGGATCCTGCACGCGATCCCAGCCTGAACCCCGCCCGCACAGCCAAGGAGCGATTGCGTCGCTGGATCGGCCGCGAACCCAAGTCTCCTTGGCATGGGGTTGCGGGATTCAGCGCCATTACCGAGGGTTGGAACAGCGCGGTCTTCGCGTCGCGATACGGTGGCAGCGGATCGATGATCGTGTTCGGCGGTGGCCACAACGACTATTTCGGCTCCGACGTTCACGCGTTCGATGTAGCGACGCGTGAGTGGCGAAGAATCACGGATGGATACGTCGCCGGCGCCGCAAACGACTACGGCGCGGGCGCGCGCTATCCGGACACGGTGTATCCCGATGGCTCCCCGCTTCCGCCGCATACGTACGACTACGTCCAATATGACCCGGTTGGCAACGATTACATCCTGTTCAAAGGCCAGACGGAGTTGGGCCCACAGGTCAAGGCCGCCGCGGTTCCGCATCTCTTCAATCTCGACACGCTGGTTTGGCGGCACGGCCCCCGGCATCCTACGGCGATCCTGAACTCCGGGGGGTGGACCACCTGGGACGCGTCGCGTCGCGTGATCTGGGGTCATTCCGGCAACGACGGTGGCGGGAATGCATTCATCGGCTTCAGCCCGGATCGTGACAACGGAGACGGGACCTACGGACGCTGGTCCGAACACTTTCCGAACAAGCTGCCCGGACTCGCCAATCACAACGCGATGCAGATCGATCCGCATCGAGACGTGATCGTCGTATCGGTACACGCGCGCAACGAGTTGTATGCGATCGATCCAACCGATCCAGCGCGTGAGATCGTGCAGCTCAACGCTGCGGGAGCGAAACCGACGTTGCATCCTTATGCATCGATGCAATATGCGCCCAACCTCGATCGGATTGTCTATTTCTCACCGCTGGATGGGGGTATCGTTTACACAATTGCTGCGTCGCGCGATCACTTCGTCGACCCGTGGACCTGGCATGCCCTCAGACCCGCTTCGAACACGCTTGACCCGATCCACGACGCGGCGAGCCGCTCATCCTACCCGGTGAATCTGTCGCAGATCGTTCGGGCGGTTCCGAATCGCCTCTTACGGCGAGATCGATCTCGCTCTGCTCATCCGCCACGTCGATACCCCGGTGTACGCGATGAGACTGACGTGACGCGACGAATCCGGATTCGCGCCAGCTTTCGCGGGCGTGATCGTGTACGGACGTTGGCCAGCGATTGGCCGGTTTGCCTGGTGGCCCTTCAGCCTACGCCAACGTGGCGCTGGCGGATCGCACTGAGTAGTTGCACGGTGCCACCCTCGATCAGGCGCAATGCCTCATCGAAGTCGTGTGCTGTGCCGTAGTATGGGTCCGGCACATCGAGCGTGCCAAATTCTGGCGCGAAGTCCAGCAACAGCCCCAAGTGTCCAACGAAGTTCGCCGGACAAAGCCTCGTCAGGACATCCAGATTTCGCCGATCCATCGCGAGAATCCAGTCAAAGCGCTCGAAGTCCTTGGAGCCTACCTGGCGCGCACGATGCGGGGGAAGGACATACCCGCGCCGCTTCGCTGCAGCGACCGCATCGGCATTCGGCAATTGGCCGATCTGATAGTCGTGGGTTCCCGCAGAATCCACGACTAGCCCTGCCCCTGGCCACTCCCGCTCAGCCAGCGTGCGGAACACGCCTTCCGCCGTCGGCGAGCGGCAGATGTTCCCCGTGCATACGAACAGCACTCCGGACGGAGCTGCTGCTGGCACGCCCATACCCAAGGGTGTCGACCCGCGGCTTCCGGCGCTTATTGCATGAACCAGCCGTGGCTGACGACCAGCGATTGCCCGGTCAACGCATTGGACGGGAATGACGCGAACAGCAACGCGACCTCCGCGACGTCCTCCACCGTCGTGAACTCGCCATCGACGGTCTCCTTGAGCATGACCTTCTTGACGACATCTTCTTCCGAGATGCCAAGCTCCTTGGCCTGTTCCGGTATCTGTTTTTCCACCAGCGGAGTGCGCACGAACCCGGGACAGATTACGTTGGCACGCACGCCGTGGGCCGCACCTTCCTTGGCCACGACCTTGGCGAGTCCGATCAAGCCGTGCTTGGCGGTGACGTAAGGCGCCTTGAGCATCGACGCCTCCTTGGAATGCACCGAGCCCATGTAGATCACGCTGCCACCGCGTCCGGATTTGTACATGTGCGGCAGGCAGGCGCGGGTGGTCAGGAACGCGCCGTCGACATGGATCGCCAGCATCTTTTTCCAGTCCGCATAGGTGAACTCCTCGAGCGGGTGGACGATCTGGATGCCGGCGTTGCTCACCAGTATGTCGACGCCGCCGAAGGCGGTCACGACCGCCGCGACGCCGTCGTTGACCGCCTTTTCGTCGGTCACGTCCATCATCACGCCGATCGCCGTGCCGCCGCTGGCCTTGATCTCGGCAGCCGTGGCGTCCGCAGCGGTCTTGTTCATATCGGCAATCGCGATCTTTGCGCCTTCGCGAGCAAATATCAGATGCGATTTCCTTGCCGATGCCGCTGGCGGCGCCGGTGATGATCGCGGATTTGTCTTTGAGTTTCATCTTCTTCTCCAGTCAGGCGAGGTAATCGTGGATGACGGTGCCGAGGCCAAGCGTCAGGTCGGTCTGGATGTGCACGCCCGAGATCACCTCGAGCACGGGCAGCTGCGCGACCGGTGCGAGCGCATGATGGAACAGCTCGAGCGCCGCCGGCCCTTCCCACGCACCCTTGACGGTGATGTCCTCGCAGAAGTAGCGCACGAGTTCGCAAATACGAGGTTTGCCGTCGACGTGCGGAATGATCTTGATCAGGTAGTTCGGTGCCGACAGCGACGTCAATATCTTGTCGGTAGCGAGCGCATGATGCTTGTAGCCCATGGTCGCGACGGCAATGGGGACGGGCCCGTAGCGCAAGACGCCCAGCAAGCGTATCCTTTTCGACACTCAATTTCGGCGCCGCGAGCTTCTTGGGAAAGCCCCAGAGCTCGCGTCCGCCGGCAATGGGCGACTCGTCATCCAGAAACATCGCGTGCACGTAGCCGCCGACCTTCCCCTGGAAGCTGACCGGTATGACCTGGCCCGACTCGGTGTAATCGCCAAATCCGGTCGAGTCCGGCATGCGGATGAATTCGAACTTGACCACGGGTTGCGTGAATTCGAGCGGCGCGGGAATCACCGCGCGCAGTGCATCCGGATCGGTGCGGTACGTGACGATGAAGAACTCGCGGTTGACGAACCGATAGGGTCCCGGCGGAAACGCCGGGCTCGTCAGCGGCATTGCATAGGCGCGGGCTTTCACTTCGGCTTCAGTCACGATGCGAGCTCCTGACAGGTGTCGCCACTCAAACGGCGAGGTCGAAGGCGCGGACGCCGTCGAATATTTCCATCGCGTTGGCCCAATCGGGATGGGAGCATGTGCGTCGAACGTCGTCGAGCCCTCCTTCCCAGTGCTGCCGGATGGTCGCACGCGAGAATTCGTAGTCCTTGGCGCTCGACGCGGAGTCCAGCCGCCGGTTGATCAGGTGCATGATCGTAATCTTGCGCTTGTGCTGTGCGATCGGCGCGAGCAGCTTGTAGTCCGGATCGTCGCGGAATTTTGGTGGCATCTTCTCCAGCAAGCGGCCGAGCGCGACGCGCATGCCTTCGAGCTCCTTGACGCGGTTGGTGTTGAAGCGCGTCTTGCTCGAGTACTGGATGTCCTTGGCGCGTTCCATGACCTGATCGAGATTGTGCGGCAGTTCACCGACGGCGCTGAACAGGTCCACTTGCACGATCATGGCGCTGATCTGCGGTGAATCATCGAGGACGTACCAAAGCGGCGAATTGGAAACCATGCCGCCATCCCAATAGTGGTCGCCATCGATGACTATCGGCGGAAACCCCGGTGGGAGCGCTCCGCTCGCCATGATGTGCTCCGGCGTGATGATGTCGTCGCGGTTGTCGAAATATTTCGAGTTGCCGGTATGCACGTTCGCCGAGCCGACGGACAGCCGTACATTCTTGCGATTGTGATTGATCAGATCGAAGTCGATGAGCCGCAGCAGTGTGTCGCGCAACGGTGTGGTGTCGTACACGCTGAGCGCTTCCGGCGCTCCGTCCGGCTGCAAATAAGGTGGCGGCACGCGTGGGGTGAAAAAGCCTGGTACGCCGAAGGCCATCGTTGCCGTCGCGCTGACGCGATTGAACGTTAGTCGCAACGGGTCGAGGAAGTTCGGGGCGATGAGGGGCAATCCCGACGAAACCTGATCCCAGAATTCGCGCAAGCGCTCGATCCGTCGCGCCGGTGGGTTACCTGCGATCAGGGCGGCGTTGATCGCGCCAATCGACACTCCCGTCACCCAATCAGGCGCGAAACCCTTCTCGGCCATGCCTTCGTACACGCCGGCCTGGTACGCCCCGAGCGCACCACCGCCCTGCAGAACGAGGACACTGTGATCGTGCTTGGGAATGGCACAGGCTTGTCGCACGGGCTTGCGCTTGGATGCCATCGTCGATCCTGCGGGGATTGGTGCGCTGCAATATTAACATGCTACCGGAGCAGGCACCGCTACTGTGTCAGCGCGACACCGAACAGTTTCTCCTTCAAGCGGTACAGATGGTCGCGGAGCTCCGCCGCCTTCTCGAACTCGAGGTTCTTCGCGGCGTCCAGCATCTCGCGCTCGAGCCGCTTCAACTCGCGCTCCAAATCTTTCTCCGGCAACGCTTCGTACCTGGAATGGGCCTGCGCCGCCTTGAGCTGCTTGCGTTCTTCGTCCACGTCGTAGACACCGTCGATGATGTCCTTGATGCGCTTCGTCACGCCGACCGGCGTGATGCCCATGCGCTCGTTGTACGCCATCTGCTTGCCGCGGCGCCGTTCCGTCTCGCCGATCGCCGCCTTCATCGAATCGGTCATCTTGTCGGCGTAGAGAATCGCCGTGCCGTTGATGTGGCGGGCCGCGCGGCCGATGGTCTGGATGAGCGAACGTTCTGCACGCAGGAAGCCCTCCTTGTCTGCATCGAGCACCGCGACCAGAGACACCTCCGGGATGTCGAGACCCTCGCGCAGCAGGTTGATCCCGACCACGACGTCGAACTCGCCCAAACGCAGATCGCGAATGATCTCGACGCGCTCCACCGTGTCGATATCCGAATGCAGATACCGGACCTTGACGCCATGTTCATTCAGGTAGTCGGTAAGGTCCTCGGCCATGCGCTTGGTCAGCACAGTGACCAAGACCCGCTCGCCGCGCGTAACGCGGATGCCGATCTCCGACAACAGGTCATCCACCTGGGTCTGTGCCGGACGCACTTCCAGCACCGGATCGACCAGCCCCGTCGGCCGCACAACCTGTTCGACGACCTGCCCCGCATGTTTTTTCTCGTACTCCGCCGGTGTCGCCGAGACAAAGATCGTTTGCGGCAGAAGCGCTTCGAACTCGTCGAAGCGCAGCGGTCGATTGTCGAGCGCCGACGGAAGGCGAAAGCCGTAATTGACCAGGTTCTCCTTGCGGGCGCGATCACCCTTGTACATCCCGCCGACCTGCGGGACGGTCACGTGCGATTCGTCGATGAACAGCAGCGCATTCGATGGCAGGTAGTCGACCAGCGTCGGCGGCGGCTCACCGGGCGCACGCCCCGAAAGGTGACGCGAGTAGTTTTCGATGCCCTTGCAGAAGCCGATCTCGATCATCATTTCGATATCGAAGCGCGTCCGCTGCTCGATGCGCTGCGCCTCGACCAGCTTCATCTGAGACGCGAAGAATTCCTTTTGGAGAGCGAGCTCAACCTTCACCTTCTCGACCGCGTCGAGGACCTTCTGGCGCCCGGTCACGTAGTGACTGGACGGAAATACCGTGAAACGCGGCAATTTCTGACGGATGTGGCCGGTCAGCGGATCGAATAACTGGATCGATTCGACCTCGTCGTCGAACAGCGAGAGCCGCACCGCGTTGTCGGCGTGCTCGGCCGGAAAAATATCGAGTACGTCACCGTGGACACGAAACGACCCTCGCCGAAAATCGGTGTCGTTGCGCTGGTATTGCATTTCGGTCAGGCGCTTGATCGCGTCGCGCTGCGAGACCTTGTCGCCCTGGCGCAGATGCAGAATCATGCTGTGATACTCGGACGGATCGCCGATGCCGTAGATGGCCGAGACCGTCGCCACGACCACGCAGTCCGGGCGCTGCAGGATCGATTTCGTCGCCGACAGGCGCATCTGCTCGATGTGCTCGTTGATCGAGGAATCCTTCTCGATGTACAGATCGCGCGACGGGACGTATGCCTCGGGCTGATAGTAGTCGTAGTAAGAGACGAAGTACTCGACCGAGTTGTTGGGGAAGAATTCGCGGAACTCCGAGTACAACTGGGCGGCGAGCGTCTTGTTTGGCGCCAGTACCAGCGCCGGCCGCCCCGTACGCGCGATGACGTTGGCCATCGTGTAGGTCTTGCCGGATCCCGTGACACCGAGCAGCGTCTGGTAAGCCAGGCCGTCGCCGATACCCTCGAGAAGCTTTTCGATCGCCTCCGGTTGGTCGCCGGCCGGCTGAAAGGGTTGGTGCAGCTCGTAGGTGCTGTTGGGGAAATTGGCGATCATGTGCGTAACCCGGGCAATCGAACATTGTAGCGGAGGAAGGTGGCTTGTCGCGACACTCGCGTCGGCCTGAATTCAGGCCCCGTGAGCATGATAAAATGCGGCCTCACCGTCTCCAGACCACGCCATGAATGCTTCCGTTCCCTCGTCGCTGCTCGCCGCCGTCGAAATGGCCCCGAAGGATCCGATCCTTGGGGTTACCGAAGCCTTCAACGCCGACACCAATCCACGCAAAATCAACCTCGGTGTAGGCATCTACTGCGACGACGAAGGCAAGGTGCCACTGCTGGAATGCGTCAAGGACGCCCAGCGACTGCTCGTCGCGAAGGGTTCGCCACTCCCCTATCTCCCGATCGACGGCATTGCGGCTTACGACAAGGCTGTACAGCAGCTGGTATTTGGCGCCGACAGCGATGTTATTCAAGAAGGCCGCGCGGTGACCGTGCAAGGCCTGGGGGGCACCGGATCCCTCAAGATCGGCGCCGATTTCCTGCGTCGCTTTCTCCCGAGCGCTCAGGTCTGGATCAGCGATCCCTCGTGGGAAAACCATCGCGCGCTGTTCGAGGGCGCCGGCTTCAAGGTCAACACGTACCCGTACTACGATGAAGCCACGCACGGCGTCGATTTCGAAGGGATGACGGCGGCGCTTGCAGCCGCTCCCGAAGGCTCCGTGATCGTCCTGCATGCGTGCTGCCACAACCCCACCGGCGCCGATCTGACCGATAACCAGTGGTCACGCGTCATCGAGATCGTTCGTGCACGTGGGCAGATCCCGTTTCTCGACCTCGCCTATCAGGGCTTTGCCGATGGCATCGCGCCGGACGGCGCGATCGTCGGGCGCTTCGCGTCGACACCGGGACCGTTGTTCGTGGCCAGTTCGTTTTCGAAGTCCTTCTCGCTTTATGGCGAACGGATCGGGGCGTTGTCTGTCGTCGCCGCCAGCCGCGACGAAGCCGCTCGGTTACTGTCGCAAATCAAACGTGTGGTCCGCGCCAACTATTCGAATCCGCCGACAAATGGCGCACAAATGGTCGCGACCGTGTTGACCACGCCGGAATTGCGATCGAAGTGGGAGCGCGAACTCGAGGGTATGCGCGTGCGCATCCTGGCGAACCGACGCGCGCTGGTCGACGCGCTGAGCAAACGGGTGCCGAAGCGCGACTTCAATTTCGTACTCAAGCAACGCGGGATGTTTTCGTACTCCGGGCTGAGTGCGGATCAGGTGGCGCGACTGCGCAACGAGTATTCCGTGTACGCAATCAGCACCGGCAGGATCTGCGTGGCCGCGCTCAACTCCCGCAATATCGAGTATGTCGCGGACTCGATCGCCAAGGTGGTTGCCTGAGACGCGCGCAGCCCGCCCGTTTTGACACCGGCCCTTCTTGCGCTATAATTATCGGCTGTTCCACGCGGGAATAGCTCAGTTGGTAGAGCGCAACCTTGCCAAGGTTGAGGTCGGGAGTTCGAGACTCCTTTCCCGCTCCAGTTTCTGCCAGGGAGAGCACCTGCTCTCCCTTTGTGTTTGTTCTTACGGTCGCCGCCCATAACGCACGCGGCCGACCACCCGGCGGGGTGGCAGAGTGGTCATGCAGCGGCCTGCAAAGCCGTCTACGCCGGTTCGATTCCGGTCACAGCAACGCAGTAATGTCCGGTCTTAGCAAAGTAGAGATGTCCGGTACGTTCAAGTCTCCAGATGGATGGGGACGCGATGGAGACCGGAATGAGTCAGCAGGAATTGAAGCGGGTAGAGGTCATTGCGTTGCGCCGATCTGGGCAGATCAATCAAGCCGAAGCCGCCCGGCGGTTGGGGCTGACGGTACGGCAAGTGCGCCGACTGGAAGCCAAGGTGGCTGCGCGCGGCGCGAAGGGCCTGCGCTCTGCCCGCCGCGGCCACCCCAGCCACCGCCGTGTACCCGCGGCGACGGTGGTGAAGGTGAGCACCTTGATCCGCCGCCACTATCGGGATTTCGGGCCGACGCTGGCCACTGAGTATCTGGCTGAGCGCCATGCCATCACGCTGTCGAAGGAAACGGTGCGCCAGATCATGACCGCCGCCAAGCTGTGGCGGCCGCAGCGCGGGGCCAAGGCGCGCCTGCATGCCTTGCGCGAACGGCGGCCGCGCTTTGGCGAACTGATTCAGATCGACGGCTCCGCCCATGCCTGGTTCGAAGACCGTGGGCCGCGCTGCTGTCTGCTGGTGTTCATTGACGATGCCACCAGTCGCCTGACCCAACTGCGCTTTGTGCCGCAGGAATGCACCTTGGGCTACATGCAGGCCCTGTATGGCCATATTCAGCAGCATGGACTACCGATGACTCTGTACAGCGATCGGCACGGCATCTTCCGCGTCAATAACGGCGACGCCCGTGATGACGCGATGTCGCAGTTCGGACGCGCGCTGCAAACCTTGGGCATCGACAGCATCTGCGCCAACTCGCCCCAGGCCAAGGGCCGGGTGGAACGCGCCAACGGCGTGTTGCAGGACCGGCTGCTCAAGGCCATGCGCATCGAGGGCATCCATTCCATCGCTGCGGCCAATGCCTGGCTGCCGAGCTTCATCGACCGCCACAACGCACGCTTTGCCGTTGCTCCGTTCGCGGCCCAGGACGCCCATGTTCCCTACCAGACGACCGACGACGCCCGGCTACGACAGATTCTGTCCAAGCACTATCCACGCAAGCTGTCGAAGACCCTGACCTGTCAATTCCACTCCACCCTGCTGCAAGTGCATCCGAGTTCGGGTGGGCATGGCTTGCGCGGCGCCGCGGTCACCGTGCTCGAGCACTTCGATCAATCCTGCGAAGTGCTTTGGCGAGCCACCTCCTTGCCGTACTCAACGCTGCAAAAACCACGCGGCGCGCCGCTCGAACAGGGCCGCAAAGAAATCATGGCCAGCCGGCGCACACCAGCGCCGATCAAGCCGCAACCCAATCACCCTTGGAAAACCACCCGCATCGGAAAACTAAGCCCGGAGTTCGTTGAAAGACGATGAACTCCGACCCCCAAAACCGGACATCTCTACTTTGCCGGAAACCGGACATCTCTACTTAGCCTTGACTACGGTCGCCGCTCACAACGCACGCGTCCGACCACCCGGCGGGGTGGCAGAGTGGTCATGCAGCGGCCTGCAAAGCCGTCTACGCCGGTTCGATTCCGACCTCCGCCTCCAGACGACGTTTCACCGCGCACTCATTGGCAATAGCGATTCCCAGTGAGATTCCCGTGTGGGGACATCTGCCGCGATCCCCAATCGAAGAAAAGCAATCTAAGAGTGCCCCGCGACTTCGGACTCCGGAGGCAGGATGCAGGTGGCCCGACCTCCGAGCGGGTGGTGGTCGCCGATGTCGATGAGAAGAAATTCATCTATCGCAGCCGATCGCACTGGACAACACTCGAACGCCCTGCTGGGCAACCGCCACAGACTGTGAAAACACTTTGTGAGCGGGGGCACTTGTTATAGTCCGTTCAGAAATTGCGAAGTGACAAACGCAGAATGAACTACCGTGGATCAGTGCGGAGCGCCTTGTACGTCGTTGTGCTCGCGCTCGATTTTGTAGCTGGCTCCGTTGCCGGGGCCGTGCAGAAGTGGACGTTTCCTGACGGCCAACCTGGTGCCTGGACTCTGACCAATGCTACGGTAGCCGAACGCAAGGCGCCGGGGCTGGAACTCAAAGCCAGCAACGACGACCCGGCGCTGACGGTCGACTTCACGCAGGAGCTTGAGCTACCGACCTTGCGCGCCGGCAGCATTATCGTCGTCAGGATGTCCGCCACGGCAGGGACGACCGCCCAAATCTTCTGGGGCGGAGCCTTCAATGAAAACGACTCGATTCGCACGCCCATCACCGCCGACGGCGCGGTTCATGTGGTGGAGTTCAAGGTCCCGAGGGAGCTGACGGTCGAGAAGCTCCGCCTCGATCCGACGGACGCGGCCGGCCAACATCCGGATCGAATCCATCCTGGTTCCGAACAGCTCGCTTTCGCTCATGTCCCGGCGGGGCCGTTGGTAACGGCCGGCGCACCCGCGGAGGTCAGGAGCGGCCCGCTGAGGCTGTCCATCGATACGGCGCGGTGGGGAACCTTCGACGCGTACGTGACGGCCGCCGATGGCAAGGAACGCCTGGCGGGGACATCCATTCCCAACGACGTCCTGGCGCTGGCCGGCGACGAGCAAATCGACCTAACAGGAGCCGACTGCTCTTGGGACCAGGACAAGTCCGCCATCACCGCTAAGTTCGCGGACAAGCGCGGCGCCAACTGGATCTTCACTTTAGCCTTCTTGCCCGCGGAGAAGCAGGGCGGAGTCGACGTGACCTTCACCGCTGTCACGGACAAGGAACGCCAGGTCACCCGCCTGCCGGTGCTCGGTCTGCTGGCCGGCAACGGCTCCTTCGGGCGGAAGAAGCACCAGGGCCTCTTCGCGGGTCTGGAATACCTAGCCGACGAGCCTTCCTCGAGCCGATTAGACATCGAAAATTCCAAGTTCCGCCGTTTCGTTCCAGACCCAGTGAAGATCACCTTCCCGCTGATGTCCATCCAGAGCGAAGGGGTCTATCTGGGCCTGATGTGGCCCGACGAGCGCCTGCGGCACTGTTCGATTCCCCCTCTCGCCTGCTCCAGGGCAACGGCCACACCATGATGCTCTCCAAGCCCGGCGTCGGAGAGGGCCTTCGAGAGAATTCACTTTTCGCCGCCACGCCGATGGCCGTGAACGCCGGGATCCCAATAACAGCGAGGGCAGTGATTCTCGGCGGCCCGGCGACCGACGTGACGGCTGCGGTCAAGCAGTACCTGGCGCTTCGACCGGCACCCAAGCCGCCGTCCCTTCCGCGCCAGGACGCGGCGCAACTGGCCATCTTCGTCGATGCATACACGTTAAGTCAGGGCGCCAACGGCGGTCTGTGGCGCCACGCCGTTTCGAGCGGCTCCTATGAGCCGCAACCTGCGGGAGACGTCGCCGCGTTCCTCATGTGGCTCGCGACCCAAACGAATGATCCGACCATAGCGCGGCGCGCAGAGGAAGCGGCTGCGGCCGGACTCGCCAAGATTCCGGATGGCGATTATCTGGGCCACAACATTTCTCACGTGGTTCCACCGGTGGCACCGCTGATCTTCGGACGCATCGACGCCTCGCTCCCGACGCTTCGCTATCGGGCTCTGGACATCATCAAGACCATGGCTGCCGACGGTACCTTCAGCTTCAACGGTCCGCTCGCGCGAACCCACTTCGAGAACCAGGCAGACGGTTATTCCGCAGACAAGATCGTGAGCATCCTCGGCGCGGCGAGGCTGCTGGGCGACGAGGACATCTTGGCGGCGGGCCTAAAAGGCCTCGACGCCATGGCGCGATTCGATGGGCACGTACCCCGGGGCGCTCAGACCTGGGAGATCCCGCTGCACACTCCGGACATCATGGGCGCCGCGCGCGCCGTGGAAGCCTTCTTACTCGGTTATGACCTGACCGGTCGAAAGGAGTACCTCGACCGCGCCATCTACTGGGGGTGGACCGGCGTCCCCTTCGTCTATCTGCAGTCGTCCGTTCCCGGCAGGCCCGTGGGGCTATATGCGACCATCGCCGTTTACGGCGGCTCGAACTGGGGCGACCCGGTCTGGATCGGCCTGCCCGTCCAGTGGACTGGGTTGACCTACGCGTACCCGTTGTACCATCTCGCGGAATTGGACCCCTCGGGGCCGTGGCGGGCCATCGCCGACGGAATCACCATTTCCGCCATGCAGATGCAGTGGCCAGAAGGCGACAAAGGCGCTGTAGGCCTGTTCCCTGACTTCTTCGATTTAATGGCACAGCAGGGCGGCGGGCCGAAGCTCAATCCCGGCGCCATCATCCCGAACTACATCCGGCTGACGGGGAAGCCGCCACTGTACTCGTTCGCGCGCGAGCCGAAGTCCGGCATCTTTATCAATGCGCCGGCGAGAATCGCGGAGATCGCGGGAGACAAGGCCAAAGTCAGCTTCAAGACGACCGACGTGCCGTGGAAGGATCCCTATTACGTGATCCTGGCGCGAGCCCCGGCGGTCAATGCCGTCATCGTCGATGGCAAGGCCGCGGCCGCGGCCGAAGGGATCGACGCGGCCGCGGCCCCCGCCTACAAGTTCGATGCGAAGGGCAGACGCCTGATTCTCAAGCTGCGAGGAAATGCTGCTGTCGACATCGCGATAGAGTAGCACTGTCCGATCTGCGTCTCCTGATCAGTCGTTGAACCATTTTTCTTGTGCATCGGTAGATCGAGGATGAACATGTCATCACTGAATAAGACGTTCACTGCACCTAGCCACGACGAAATGACGATGCTGCCTAGCCAACATCCCGATGCCACCACTGGAACTGAGGCAGATGGTCGGCCCGACCGATCCGGAAGCCTTCGACAATCCGAATGGGGAACCGATCTATGCAAAGTTTGGACTCGATACTGACGCATATGAATCTGTGTTCGATTTCGGCTGCGGCTGCGGGCGGATCGCGCGGCAGCTATTGCAGCAGGATCCAAAACCTGGCCGATACGTTGGGATTGACGTTCACGGGAAGATGATTGAATGGTGTCAAGCCAACTTGACACCACGCGATCCCAATTTCCAGTTCTTTCATCACGACGTGTATGCCCCCGATTACGCGCCGGGAAATAGTCTGCAGTTGGCTCAGCCGTTTCCGGTTCCCGATCATGAATTCTCGCTCGTGATTGCGCTTTCCGTATTCACTCATTTGTTCCGAAAGCAAACCGAGTATTACCTCCGCGAGGTGGCTCGAATCCTCAAGCCCGATGGCGTAGCCTTAACCACTTGGTTCTTCTTTGACCGAGACAGCTTTCCTTTCCTTCTTGAGGGCCCTTTCTGTTTGTTCTCGAGCGAAACCATCCCGACCCAAGCGGTCATTTATGACCGACGATGGTTCATCGAGACTGTGCGGGATCTTGGTTTGGGTGTTAGGAGCACAACACCTCCGCTTATTCCTGGGCATCAATGGGTGGTCTGCCTTACACGGCGGAGCGTCGATATGGTGGATCAGTTCCCCCTGGGAGAGCAGGAGGCTGGATGGCTTTGTGGAGCGACCTTGAGGCCAATCGCTAAATCGACTCTGTCGGCGGATGCTATTCAGAAGGGAAAAGTTCAGTCTAAGTCCTCGGAAGGTGCGCCCCAGTGGCCGCAGCCGCCGGCCTTGTTCGGTGCAACGGCGGCGTTGGCAGAATTGGCGTCAACGAGGCAGCAATTAGCTTCAACGAGGCAGCAGTTAGAAGACATGAAACGATCATGGGCCTTCAGGATCGGGCGAACGATCACTGCTCCAGCGAAATTCCTTAAGGGGCTCTTGTCGCCGTAACGAAACACCGCCTCGACCCCACTGGACGGCGCTCTCTATCTTGCCGCAAGGCACCCGGACCGTTAGCGCGCGCCAGCGTCGACACGGCGCCAGCGGCTGCGCTTAGCGCGACATCATCGATGAACGTGGTCTTGTCGCTTGGGTCGGTCCCGGCGAAGGTGATCGTGTGCGCGCCGGTGCTCGCCACCGAGAACGGGATGCTGACGATGCTGAAGCTGGTGCTCGCCGGCGACACCAGGTTGCCGACCTGCGTGCCATCGACAGTGATCTTCACCGGTTGCACGTTTGGCGCGACGCAGCAGGCCCGCTGCGCCGCCTGGAACGACAGAGTATAGCTGCCGGCACTCAGCGTGACCGTCTGGGCGATGCTGCCGGTGCCCTGAATGAATGCCGTCTGCGTGCCGCCCGGTGCCGGACGCGGCGCCCCAGGCGCTGTTGTTACCCTGGATGCCGCTGCCGCCGGCGAAGGTCCAGCCGACTGCCGGCTGCCGCTTGGACTGTACTGATAGCTCGCTGCCCAGCGCCGGAAGTTCGAAGCCTGCGTTGACCAGCCCTGTAACCGGGGTGGCGCGTCAGCGAGACCTCATCGATGAAGGTGGTCTTGTCGTTCGGGTCAGTGCCGGTAAAGCTGATGGTGTGCGCGCCCGTATTCGCGACTGTGAATGGGATGCTTACGCTGCTGAAGCTGGTGCTCGCCGGAGATACCAGGCTGCCGGCCTGCACCCCATCGATAGTTACCCTCACTGGGTTGAGGTTTGGCGCGACGCTCGAATATAAGCGCCTCGCCACCTGGAACGACAGCGTATAGCTGCCGGCACTCAGCGTGACCGTCTGGGCAATGCTGCCAGTACTCTGAATGAACGCCGTCTGCGTGCCGCCGGGTGCCGGCGCGGCGCCCCAGGCGCTATTGTTACCCTGGATCCCGCTGCCACTGCCGAAGGTCCAACCCACCCCGCTGCCGCTTGGACCGTACTGATAACTGCTGCCCAGCGCCGGAACTTCAAAGCCCGCGTTGACCAGCCCCGTCACCGGATTGGCGCTCAGCGCGACCTCATCGATGAAGGTGGTCTTGTCGCTCGGGTCGGTCCCCGCGAAGGCGATCGTGTGCGTACCGGTGCTCGCCACCGAGAACGTGATGCTGACGAGGCTGAAGCTGGTGCTCGCCGGTGACACGAGGCCACCTACCTGCGTGCCATCGACGGTGATCTTCACGGGTTGCACGTTCGGCGCGACGCAGCACGTCCGCCGCGCGACCTGGAACGACAGCGTATAGCTGCCGGCACTCAGCGTGACCGTCTGGGCGATGCTGCCAGTGCCCTGAATGAATGCCGTCTGCGTGCCGCCAGGTGCCGGCGCGGCGCCCCACGCGCTGTTGTTACCCTGGATGCCGCTGCCACCGGCGAAGGACCAGCCGATACCGGCTGCAGCTGGGCTGTATTGATAGCTCGTGCCGAGCGCTGGAATTTCGAAGCTCGGATTCACCACGTTCCAGGTGGCGACACGGCGCTGACGACCTGCGACAGCGCGGAGCTGGTGGACGCATCGTTGGCGAAGTCCCCCGCGTAGGTCGCGACAATGCTATGCACCCCTGCGCCGAGGCTCGCCGTAGCGCAGGTCACGCTCTTGCTGGGCGCGCTACCCGCGGGCAGCGATACCGCGCCACAGCCGCTCAGCGTCGAGCCGTCGGCGGTGAAAGCGACCGTTCCGCTCGGTGCGCTGCCGGTGACGGTCGCAGTAAATGTCACGCTCGCGCCAACCAGCGACGGGCTGCCCGAACTCGCGAGTGTCGTCGTCGTCGCTGTCGAGGACAAAGGGGCTAGCCGATGAACGGTTCCTCCGAGCCCCACCACGTAGATTTCACCCCCCTCATCTTCGCCGAATGAGGCAATGCTCAGCGTGGTGTCGAGCAATAGGTTGATCACGCCACCCGTGAGCGAGAAAATTTCGCCCGTGCAGAAATCGCCGAACACATAAGTGCCGACCGGCAATGTCCCGGCCGAGCCGCGATAAACGTAGCCACCGATGATGGAACACCGCCCAGCCGAATGATCGTATTGCGCGATCGGTGGAACGAAGTTCGTTGGTGTGCAGAGGGCAGGATCGAGATTGGTGCATTGCGTCCCCTCGTACACACGCCACCCATAATTCTTGCCTAACGTTACGATGTCCACCTCTTCCAATTGGTTTTGGCCGACGTCGCCGACATACAGCTGTCCCGTCGGGCGATCGAACGAAAACCGAAACGGATTCCGCAAGCCCAGCGCGTAAATTTCATCCCGACCCGGAATCGCACCCGCGAACGGATTGTCCGCCGGCGAGGAGTACGCCTGATTGCCCGCCGGGTGGTCGACGTCGATGCGAAGTATCTTGCCCAGCAATTCGTTGACGTTCTGTGCACGATTCTCCGGGTCGTTGGCGGAACCGCCATCGCCCATGCCGACATACAGATAACCGTCGGCGCCAAATTCAATCATTCCACCGTTGTGGTTGGTATACGGCTGCGCAATCACTAACAGCGGTATTTCGCTCGCCGCAGTGACGGTTGGGTCCGCCGATGCGCGATACTCGGCAATGACGGTGGCACCGTCAGGCCGGCGCGTGTAATTGACGAAGAATCGGGAGTTGGCTGCGAATTGCGGATGAAAAGCAAGCCCCAACAGGCCCTGCTCGCCGCCGAAAAGTACTTTGGAACTGATGTCGACGAACAAGCTGGGCGCGCTTGCGCCGTGAGCAAGAACCTGGATGCGCCCGGGCTGTTCGACGACGAACATGCGCTGGCTGCCATCGTGTGCGCTGGTGATGTAGTCGGGGCTGGAGAGTCCTTGCAACACTGGCACCAGTTGAAGCCCGTTGGCGCGCGCGGGCGCGGGTATACCTGCTGCGATCCCGAGGACTGAAATCAAAACGAACGCGACGAAATATGGTTTGAAGCCGCTCGACGTTTGCATTGAGCCCTCCCTGTGCGGCGGCCGCCGGTCTGTTCAAGCACGTAGCTACACGAAGTGGATAGTGTTACCCGTCGATAGCCGTGCCTATAGGTCGCTGTCTGATTCAGCTGTAAGAAGATCGCCTACAAACGAACTGCGTGACGCAGGCAAGCGTCCGCGACTACTTTGATGTCGGCGTCATTCACACGAATCATGCAGCGCCTAATCGGCAGTCCCGCGATCACTGTTGCACGTACCCTCGGCAGGACTTAGCATTGCGGGCTTAGCAAACGATCACGCCAGCGACAACCGTTCCAGTAGACCCTAATGCCCCAGTTCTTCTACTTGTTGATCAACTACCCCGCGCTGATCGTGGTCCCAATCATTTTTTTTGCAGCGCTCGCGCTGTGGAGCCGTTCGCGCACCGCGTGGGTCGCAACGGGCGCATGGGTCATTTATCTCATTTACGAACTCGGCATGCACGGCGGCGTGTTCTGCAGCGTCGACGATTGCATGAAGCGATCGCCACTTTATTTTGCCTACCCGGTGCTGGCTTTCCTGTCGCTCGTCGCGCTGGTACAGGTCTATGTTCACATCCGGGACAAACGTCGGCGGGAGCGGCGCTCGGCGATTTGATCCAACGCTGTTACACCGCGTCTGAATAACCCGGCGCGTATCCGGGGCGCTGCAAAGCGTGACCTACTGAGCGACAGCGGTCTGTTTGCCAGTGGCATCGCTCAGTCGACGAGCCTCCGCCTGCGCCTCGAGAACTTGCGCCGGTGTAAGCAAGCGCAGTACCGCGTCGCGTTGTACCGACGCGCCACTCAATTCCTGCGCGGCCGCGAGATTGAACCACATATAAGCCTTCTCATTGTCGGCAGGACCACCAATCCCCGCGCGGTACATCTGGCCCAGTGCATATTGGGCATCCGCATTGCCCTGTTCCGCCGCCAACTGCAGCCACTTTGCCGCTCGCTCGTAATCCTGGAGGACACCGGAGCCCTCGCGCAGCGCGTTGCCGTACTCAAATTGCGCGTCGATATTACCGTGTGATGCAGCGCGCTCCAGCCACGCCAATGCGCGCTTCTTGTCCGCACTTGGGCCGCTGGCGCTCATGTACATACGCGCGATTCTGTATTCCGCGTCAGGGTCATTGCTTTCCGCCAGTTTGGCGTCGTAGAGGCTGGTCTCGGCCACTTCGCTGGTTTTCGGTCGCGGACGACTATCCGCCGGCGAGCCAACCATATTCCAGGCGACAGCTCCAGCCACGGCGGCGAACCCGAGCAGGCCCACAAAGCCATAGACACGTTTGCTCATGACGTAGAAACGCTCGCCGCACTCGCGACAGCGATACGGCGAGTGGACTCTGGGCTTCGCAGCAGAAGCCTCGGATGCGCGGAGCGACGAACGACGCACATCGGCGCTACCGCACGTTGGACATTTTGTGAACATGGTCGTGTCGATGCTATCTGAATTGAACACCAGC
>CAVSEH010000024.1:0-230261 GCA_963726935.1 uncultured beta proteobacterium | reverse complement strand
GCCCAGGTACGAGGCCTGAGGGAGGCAGTTCTTTCGCCGCCCCGAAAAGGTTCTGCTCTGGCGTTTGCGTGCTCGCCATCCGCTGAAGTGCTACGGAGATTTTTTCCAAGCCTGGCTACCAGATGGGAAGTCTGCGCGTTAGCGATTCCAGGAGAGCCGACAGTGGTTTCACGTAAAAGTTGATGCCGAGCAGAAAGGCGACTACCAGCAATGACACGAGACCGAACACTACCCAGGTCCGGCGCCGCTTGCCTGCTCGCTCCCACTGCGTCTCGATGTAGGGGATCGCAGTCAGGATGGGAACGGTCGCAATGCGGGCGAGCTCGAGCGGTCCCTTTACCGACGGATCCAAAGCATCGCGCAACCAAGCGAGGCCGAGTCCGCCGCCCAGCGCTGCTATCGCACCGATGAGCGCCACTGCAGGCCGGTTAGGGCTCACTGGCCTCTCGGGCAAGTGCGCGGGTTCACCCAGGCTGAATCGCTCCGCCTTGCGGCCCTCCTCGAGTTCCTGTGACACCTGGGCCTGCATCTGTTTTGCCTTGACTTCACTGTAGCGAGTCTTGGCGTTATCGTAGTCGCGGGTCAGGTCGTGGTATTCCCGTTCGATCTCGGGGATCTGCGACAACCGCGCGTCGTACGTGCGTTGCTGGGCGCGGAGATCGTCCCTGAGCACGGAAAGTTGGTTGAGCTCACGTTTGACGCCTTCGATCTGCGTGGTGAGCGCGATGTAGGCGGGATTGTCAGGTTTCCGGAGCGTATCCGGCGCTGTCTGCTTGTCGGCGCCTTCGGCCGCCGCCACCTGCTTGACGCCTGAGGCCTTTAGCGCCGCAATGGAACGCTTGGTCCGCTGGACGTCGGGATGATCGTCGGAGTAGCGCTCTTTGAGCTTGGCAAGATCTGCCTCGAGCGAACGCATCCGTTCCGCCGGCGACAGACTACGTTCCCCTCCGGCATTGGTGGCCGGTGGCATGTTCGGTGCCACGACCGGTAATTGCGCCTCCAAGGCGATCCTGCGCTCCTGAAGCGTGCTTATCTCCCGATCGATGCGCATCAACTCCGATCCGGTGCGTTCGGCGAGCTGCATATTGACCACCGACGAATCAGGCAGGCGGCCGGCATAACGGCGTTTGAACTGCGCCAGCTTTCCCTCGATGTCCTGGATCTGTGCACCAAGCCGGTCCGCCTCTTGGGCGAGGAAAGCGGTGGTTTCGGCGACGCTCTGCTGGCGCGCCTTCACGTTCTCATCGAGGTACAGCGATGCAAGGTCGCTCGCGACCTTCAATGCTCGATCCGGCTGCGGCGAGTCGTACGAGATCGTGAAGGCGATGGTGGCATTGACGCGCCGGCCGCTGCTCCGGTCCGAGATGTCGGCGTTCACCGTCGTCAACTTGATATCCTTGCGCATCCGCTCGAGGATTTCGTCGCGGGTTGAACGTTGACGATACTTCTCATAGAGGCCGTATTTGTCGACGAGCTCCAGCAGCACAGCGCGCGTCATCACCTGCTGGCTGATCACCTGGATGCGTTCGTCGGCGAAGCTCGTGATGGTGGACCGTACCAAATCGGGCGGTATCTCTTGCTCCTGCACCAGAATGGTCGCCGTGGAACGATAGACTGGCGGCAGGCCGATTGCCACCGCACCGGCGATCGCAGCGATCACTGCGGTCACAGCGAGAATCTGAACTTTGTGCCGCCGCAAGACGGCCAACGTATTCTCCTAAGGTCTTTTCGCTCTCGATTTCTTCCATGGTCGGAGGCATCCTAACGGGGCGATCGGACGTGCAGCCCTTTCTCGGCAACGAACTCGCGTATTGCGGACGAAAACCCAAGTATGTCACACGCGTATGGCGTCGCCGAGCCATCTCAGGGAATCGTGAAGGGATCGAACGGTGAAGTCCCCGGCGATGGAGCCGTTGGCGACGTACTCGGAAGCGACACCGCGCCGGCCCCGGGCAATCCCTGCACACTGGGACTTTGACCCACCCAACTCGTGAACGAGGCGCCCGGCCAGTTGTAGGCGACGCTGACGAACACGACGTTCGACCTGGGATCACCCGAGTCCGGCTGACCGGCAACCTGTCCGTAGCGTGCGGTCGAATACCGGTAGCCGGCGTCGAGCTTCCAGCGCTCCGCGAGCAGGTAGGAGACGCCGACCTCGCCGGAGTAGTAGTTGCTCGTGGACGAGTTCGATATCGTTACCGGAACGGTGGTGCGCGTGAAGCCCGCCCCCAACCTGCCGGTGAGACGGTCGGAAAACTGGTGCGTCAACGAAGCGCCGGCGTTATCGGTCTTGTTGAGGGTGCCGGAGCCGCTCGGCACCAGGTTTTCCGAGAGGTTGGCGGTAAACTGCGTGCGCTCGGAGAAGGCATAGCTGATGTTCCCTCCGTACAGTCCACCGGTATCGCGCACCCGGCTGCCCGTGGCGGGCACATCGTTCTGAACCACCTTGGTGTCGCTCCAGAAGCCACCTGCCGACGCGGAAATCGTCAACTGGGGAGAAAACTGGTGGACGACGCCGATCGTGGTTATTACGTCGCTGCTGTGCGTGATATCGCTAATATATCTGGAATACCCGGCCGTGAAGGTCAGCTGGGTGCGGTCCGAATAGGCGTAGCCGACGTTGCCGCCGGCGCTGTAGCCGTGGTTGTTGGATAACGTCGTGCCGGTCTCGACGCCGTCGTAGGTATTGTTGTACGCCCCCAACGTTGCCCCGACCGACCAGCGCTCGGTAAGCGCATAGGTGTAGGCGCCGTTCACGGAGGCGGCGTTGGTGAACGCCAGTACGAGCGCGGTTCCGGCCAGGCCGGGTTCATTTTGCAGGCTGGCCGAGCGCACGAACGACGCGCTCCCCGTCCAGGTCGAACGCGCCTCGCGCAGTGAGCCGTCCAGTGCAAAGTTTCCACTCACGTAATCCACGTTTTGCGAAAGACCCCAAACCTTGTTGGCGCCGATCGCGAGGAGCGCGGTCACATCGCTCGTCTCCGTTCGGCGAGCCGCAGTGATGAATGGTGTTATAGATCCGGTGAACGCCGACTGCGTAGCGACTGGCGTCGGTACCCCGGCGATCACCGACTGCGTAGCGTTCGACGTGAAGAAGTAGTTGTCGTTGTACTCGACGCGCGCGGCGGCGCCGCTTTGCACCGACCACTCCTGTGCAGCGGCAAACGACGCCGCTGCCGTCGCGGCGATCGCAACGAACGTGGCGCCAAAGCGCATTCACCAGCGTCCTGATCGCAAGGGTGGGTGCTTAGGGCACAACGACGACGTCGCCCGCACGGAGCTGGATGTTCTGATCGAGCTTGTCCCCGCGGACGACGCGGCTGTACTCGAACGGCAGCACGACTTGGCGCGCGCCGTCGCGACGCATCACGCGAATGTCGTTACTGTCCGCGAACGGTGTCAAGCCGCCCGCCATGCTGAGCGCCTGGAGCACGTCGACATATCGCCCTAGGGGAAATTCCCCGGGTTTATTGACCTTGCCGATGACGTATATGCGCTGGCTTCCGACCTTGATGATCGTCACCGAAACCGACGCCTCCGGGATGAATTTCTCAAGGCGCTGTCGTGATTTCGTCGCGAATTTCAAGCACAGTTTTGCCGGCGGCCTGCACGTCGCCGATCAGCGGATACGAGACACCGCCATCCGGACGAACCAGTACCTCTTTCTTCAGGGCGTCCTCGTGCCACACCGAGATCTCCAGCACGTCCTCGGGGCCCACGCGATAGCTGGACGGATCGACGCCCTCGACTCGCGATGACACGGCCGCGGGTTTCCCGTCGGGTTGGTTCTGCGCGAGGACGAGCGCCGAGACCAGCAGCAACGTGGCCGCGACAAGGCAGGCAAGAATGGATCGTCGTGGCAGTAGTGGCATGTCTAGCGGGTATCGCGCGGCAACCGTATGGTGACAGACTACCGCTTGTTTCGGGTTGAGGAAAGGCCGCATCCGACCAGCCGATTCGGCTCGAGCGGAGGTTCGAGATATGGAGACGACATTGTCGGCACTACAAGATCTACTGATTCGATGAAAAGACGGTCGTCGCCCCGTCGGAGGTCGGGGCCAAGTCAGTCTTCCATCGGCTCCACGCCTTCTTCCGCGTGACCTGAGTGGCTTGATACGCATCCGACAGTTGTGTACTACCGCAACGCGTATATCCCGCCCTACGAATCGGCGAGCGTGCTCACGCCGGCCGCCGTCGGGCCTTGGCTAACGGTGGCACGACGTCCGGCGGCGCCACCGGTGGCAGCGTGCTCGGGTCTTCGGTCAGCGCTTTCGCCGGGCGGCTGGCGAGGGAGCGCTCGATCATTTCAGTGAGTGCGAGCGACACCTGATGCCCGGTCCAGGGACCGTTTTGTGCGTACCATTTGCGCACCCAGTTGAGCGCACCGAGCGTGACGAAGACCGCGAGCTTGGGGTTGCACGGGGCGATGCTGCCATCCGCGATGCCGTCGGCAACGAGCTGGCGCAGGCCACGCTCGAACTCATCGCGGCGCTTGATGATCGCCTTGACGTGCGTCGGCCGCATCGCGTGCTCTTCGAGCAGGAGCACGAAGCCGCCATCCTGTCCCAGCATCAATTCGAGGTAACCGATCAGGGTCAGGGTCAACTTTTCGAGTCCGTTGCTGCCACGGGCGGATCCGCGCTCGAGCGCCTCCAGCGCGGCATCCATCGCCGAATCGTGGCAGTAGAAGAGCAACTCCTCCTTGCTCGGTACATACGTGTACAGCGCAGCCTTGGTCACACCGAGCTTCTTGGCGATCTCGGTCAATGATGTCCCGTGGTAACCGCGGCGATTGAACGACTGCGCGGCCTCGCGCAGCAATGCGTCACGCTTTTTCGCGAACTGCTCGCTCGCACCAGGGACCGCGTTGTTCCACACACTCATCTCCGCCACTCCTTGCGGTCGCTCCCGCGACCAGTGCGGCATCACCGGCCGCAAACTCCACGTGATCGCCGAGGACGACGCCTACGAGGAATCGTCGTTCGACGCTAGCCGCTCAACCCGGTCGCCTGCGCATGAATGCCGTGCGCAAGCACGACGCGACCTCCACGCCATCCTGATTGATGGCCCGGTGGCGGAATTCGACGATACCCGCGTTCGGACGCGATTTGCTCTCCCGCTTGCTGACGACTTCGGTCTCTACGCGGATGGTATCGCCCTGGAATACGGGCTTGGGAAATTCGACGTCCGACATGCCGAGGTTGGCGATCGTCGTCCCGAGCGTCGTGTCGTTGACGCTCATCCCGATCATCAGTCCCAATGTGAACAGGCTGTTGACCAGCGGACGGCCGAATTCGGTGCCCGCGGCGAAATGAGCGTCGATGTGCAACGGCTGCGGATTCATCGTCAGCATCGAGAACAGCATGTTGTCCATCTCGGTAACCGTCCGCGTCCAGGCGTGCTCGAACACCTGTCCCGGCGTGAATTCCTCGAAGTAGAGACCAGCCATTTCATCACCCTCCCGGTTGCGCTGCCGTCTCGACGGGCTCCATTTCCACCAGCAGGTCGCCTGTCGCGACCGTGGCGCCCACCTTGCAGCGGACGGTCCGCACACGGCCCGGACCCTTGGCCTGCAGCGTGAACACGAGCTTCATCGCCTCCAGGACGACGATGGCGTCGCCGGCAGCGACGGTTGCGCCCGCTTCGACCTCGATGGCGGTGACAAGGCCCGGCATCGATGCTTTGATGTCCGATGCGATCGCAACACCCTCGACGGCCATGCGCGCCATCGCCTCCAGCCGGCTCAAGGCGCGGAAGCGCTCTACGACGCCGCGATGCGCAACGGTGGTGCCCTCCGGTCCGCGGGTGATCCGGTAGGTTCGTGGCGCATCGCCGAGGCGCGCAATCGCCAGCGAATCGGGTTCATCCCAGCGCGCCGAAACGTCGATTGCCGCGTCGCCAAGCTGCACGCGCCAGTAGGTGGATTCAGGCTGCAACTCCACGTCGCATGCTTCGGCGTTGTCGGACTCCAGGACGAATTGTGCGCCGCCATGTCGACCGGCGGCACGCATCGTGCGAAACGCGCTGTCCGCCGACCACGGCGAGAAGGCCGACGCAGCGCTGGATTGCGCCGCGCGTTCCTGCGCGAGCAATGCAAAGGCGGCGGCGATCCGGACATCTTCGGCAATCGCCGGACGCGGTCGCCAACCGTCGGGAAAGGCCTCGTCGATGAAGCGCGTCGTCAGCGACCCGTTGCGAAAATTGTCGTGCAGCAGGATGTCGCGCAGAAACAGCTGGTTGGTCCCGACGCCGTCGATCTCGTAGTCGGCGAGGCCTGCGGCAAGACGGTCGATGGCAAGCCCGCGTGTGCCGCCCCAGGCGATCACCTTCGCGATCAGCGAGTCGTAGTTGGGCGGAATCGTCATTCCGCTCTGTACGCCGCTATCGACCCGAAGGCCAGGGGCGACCGGCTCGACGTAACGTGTGATCGTGCCGAGCTCCGGCCGGTAACCTGCAGCCGGATTCTCACAGTTTACCCGGGCCTCGATCGCCCACCCGCGCTGCGTGATCGCTTCCTGCGCAATCGGCAGCGCCTCGCCGGCCGCAACGCGGATTTGCCACTCCACCAGATCGAGACCCGTGATCGCCTCGGTCACCGTGTGCTCGACCTGGAGACGCGTGTTCATCTCCAGGAAATACGGCTCGTCGGTGCCTTCCTCGAGCACGAATTCAATCGTGCCGAGCGAGTCATAGCCGATTGCCCGACCGATCGCCAGGGCCCGCGTGTAGAGTTTCTCGCGGATGCCCCCGGTAAGCCGCGCGGCGGGAGCCTCCTCGATCAGTTTCTGGTAGTTGCGCTGCACCGAGCACTCGCGCTCGAACAGGTGCACGAGCCTGCCATGGTGATCGCCTGCGAGTTGCACTTCGAGGTGCCGCGGACGCAGTATCAGGCGCTCCAACAGCACATCCGCGTCGCCGAAGGCGCGCTGCGCCTCGTGCTTCGCCTCTGCGAGGCGCGTGGAGAAATCAACATGCGTGTCGACACGGCGCATGCCCTTGCCACCGCCCCCGGCGCTGGCCTTGATCAGCAACGGAAAGCCGATTCGTTCAGCTTCCTGCTGCAGTCGCTCGATGGATTGATCGTCACCGTGATAGCCGGGCACCGACGGCACGGCGGCGGCCTGGGCGATTCGTTTCGCGGCGATCTTCGATCCCATCGCCTTGATGGCTTCGGGGCGTGGACCGATCCAGGCGATGCCTGTATGCGCGCACAGTTCGGCGAGTACGGGTCGCTCGGACAGGAAGCCGTAGCCCGGATGTATCGCGTCGGCGCCTATGGCTTTGGCTGCGGCGATGATCGCATCGGCGTCGAGATAGCTTGCCGCTGCGTCTGCCGGTCCGATGCGTATCGCCTCATCGGCTTCATGAGTGTGGCGGGCATCGGCGTCGGCGTCGGAGTAGACGGCGATGCTGCGAATGCCGAGGCGCGCGCAGGTGCGCGCGATGCGGCAGGCGATTTCGCCCCGGTTGGCGATCAGAATGGTATTGAACATGCCGCTACATCCGGAAGACCGGCGATGTTCCCAGCGTCGGCGCGGTCGTCGCGGCGAGCGCGAGACAGAGACCGATGACATCGCGCGTCTCGGCCGGTTCGATCAAGCCATCGTCCCAGAGGCGCGCAGTGGCGTAGTAGGGGTCGCTCTGCTCGGTGAACTGCGCGCGCGTCACCCGGTCTATTTCGGCGATCTCCTGCGTCGGAACCCGAGCCTTTGAGGCTGCTGCGGCGCAGATCGGTCAGCACCGTCGATGCGATGTCCGGACTCATCGTCGCGATGCGCGAGTTGGGCCACGCAAAGAGGAACCGCGGCGCGAATCCGCGGCCGCACATCCCGTAGTTGCCTGCGCCGTAGGACCCCCCGATGATCACCGTCAGTCGGGGTACGCGTGCGGTCGCCATCGCGTAGACGAGCTTGGCGCTGTGGCGCGCGATGCCGCCGCGTTCCGCGTCGGTGCCCACCATGAAGCCCGTGATGTTCTGCAGGAAGAGCAGCGGAATCTGGCGCTGGTTGCACAGTTCGATGAAATGCGCGCCCTTCACCGAGGACTCGCTGAACAGGACGCCATTGTTCGCCAGGATTCCAACCGGAAACCCGCACCAGTAGGCGGTGCCGCACACCAGCGTCGCACCGAATTCCGGTTTGAACTCCTGAAAATCGGAATCGTCGACAAGGCGCGCGAGGATTTCCCGCACGTCATACGGCTGACGCAGGTCCGGCGGCAGCACACCGGGGATTTCGGCGGGATCGTAGCGCGGCGGGATCGCCGCACGAATTGCGCCGTGTTCCGTCGTCGTCCGATTGAACTTGGCGGCGATTTCGCGCACACGCAGAAGCGCCTGCGCCTCGTTGTCCGCGAGGTAGTCGGCGACGCCCGATACGCGGGCGTGCATTTCGGCGCCCCCGAGCGTTTCGCCATCCACGATTTCGTTGATCGCTGCCTTGACGATCTGCGGGCCGCCCAGATGGATGCGCGCATTGCCGCGAACCATGATGTTTTCATCGGCGAGCGCTGGGATATAGGCTCCGCCCGCGGTGCAACCGCCGAACACGGCGGCGATCTGTGGAATGCCGGCAGCGGACATCCGGCATTGCCGGTAGAACGTGTTGCCGAAATGATCCTTGTCGGGAAAGACGCGATCCTGTTCGGGCAGGTAGGCGCCACCGCAGTCGACGAGATAGATCACCGGCAGCCGGTGCTCTTCGGCGATCTCCTGTGCCCGCACGTGCTTCTTCACCGTTTCGTGAAAGAAGGAGCCGCCTTTGACCGTCGCGTCGTTGGCAATGATCATGCATGGCGCGCCGGCGATACGGCCGATGCCGGTAACGATGCCGGCGGAGGGTACCTCGTTGCCGTAGAGTCCCCAGGCCGCGAGTGGCGAGAGTTCAAGGAACGGTGACAACGGATCGAGGAGGAGGTCGATCCGATCTCGCACGGGGATCTTGTCGCGCGTGCGGTGCCGTTCCACCAGCGCCGCGCCCCCGCCGGCGAGCACCTTCGCGTGCCGTTCGCGCAGAATGTCGAGCAACGACTGGTAATGCGCAGCGTTCGCGCGGAAAGGCGCGGAACCTGTGTGGAGCGAGGAGGTCAGGACGCTCATCCTCGCAGCTCACATCGGGAAAGTGACAGCCGGGAAGTGTGCCGCACGCAGACGTTCACGCGAGCACGAGGCGGCTCCTGCCGTCGGCTGCGGAGAGCAGTCGCGCGCCCGCCCATTGCATCCACGGGTATGCATTCCATTCGTCGACGATCGATGACATCGTGCTGATTCCGCTCCCTTGCATTGTGACCGAGTCTGCCTGTGTGGTCAAGAAACTAACCAAGCGGTCAGTAAGCCGACCACGTTGACAGACAGGGCGGCGAGCGACCATGCTAACGATGTCTGCGGGAAGCCGCGTGTGATGCTTCGAATGCATAACGAGACGGGGAGCGGATGGATTTCGAACTGAATGAAGAGCAACGCAATTTGCGGGATCATGTCGCCGAGTTCGCGCGCGCCGAGGTCGCGCCGATCGCCGAGCGCCTCGATGCCGAGGCGACGTTTCCCACCGCGCTTTACCGGAAGGTGGGTGACCTGGGCGTCACCGCGATTCCGTTCGCCAAGGAATTCGGCGGACTGGGCCTCGGTACGCTGGACATGACCTTGGTCATCGAGCAACTCGCGCGCGCCGATCAGTCGTTGGCGGTGAGCACCATGGTGAGCGTATCCGCCGGGCTCATCCTCGAGCGCTTCGGGACGGCCGAGCAGAAGCTCCGCTACTTGCCGGACATCATCAGCGGTAAAGGCCTGGGCGCGCTCGCCGGCACGGAACCGGATGCCGGCTCGGATACGGCAGGATTCAAGACGCGCGCGGTCCAGCAGGATGGAAACTGGGTGCTCGACGGGCAAAAGGCGTTCATCACCAACGCGGGTACCGATATATCGACCTGCGCGCTCACGCTGGCCGTCACCAGTTCCCCGACGGCAGAACGCAAGGAGTATTCGCTGTTCCTCGTACCGCGCGGCACGCCCGGCTACTCGCAGGGTGAACCGTATCGCAAGCTCGGGTGGCATTCGAGCGATACGCGTCCGCTGTTCTTCGATCGCTGCACGGTGGGTCCGGACGCGTTGATGGGAGCGCAGGGCCAGGGAAGGTACCTGCTGCACAAGGGCTATCAGCAGGCCCGGGTTTTTCTTGCCGCTTGTTCACTCGGGCTTGCCGATGCCGCGCTGGAGCACTCCGTTGCGTATGCGCGGGAACGCCAGGCGTTCGGCGCATCCATCGGCCGCTTGCAACTGATCCAGGAAATGATCGCGCAGATGGCCATCAAGGTGGATTGCGCCCGGCTCCTTACGTACCGCGCGGCATGGCTCGCCGACCGCGGTGAGTCGTCGTTGAAGGAACTGGCGATGGCCAAGTACTACGCGACTGAAATCGGCACCGAGGTTGCCAATATGGCGATTCAGGTGCACGGCGGCTGGGGTTTCATGGACGACTGCCCCGTGTCTCGCTATTACCGCGACAACCGGATCTGCACGATCGGCGACGGCAGCAGCCAGATCCAGCTCCTGCTCATTGCGCGTTCGCTCGGTCTCGACGTGAAATTCGGCGACTGATGGTAACCATGTACGCCACCTGTTCACTGCGGGATGACGACCCGCATGATCCCCAGCAGCACCGGTTGATGCACCATGTAGACAATGAGACTGTGGCGTCCGAGCCAGGTCAGCCATGCCGGCGCGACGCGGGCGACAGATCGCAACGGCTGGAACCCTTTCGTTGCAAGCCATGCACCGACCGCGATGCCGATGAGCACGACGCCGAACCACGGAAACAACGGGACATAGTCCTCGGTCGCGGGTTTGTGAGTCATGAGTCCGATCCAGTTGAGCCACCGCTGGTCGAATAGCGGGAGACGCACCTGCAACCCGATGGCAACGATGGTCACGCCGACGACGAGCGCCGCGAACGGGTAGCGAACCAGTGGCCACGCCAGTATCGAGGCGACCGCGATGGAGTGCAGAATGCCAAAGGTGATGAAGGTCCTGGGAAATGCTGTGTAGCTGCCGACGGTTACGAGGAGTGCGCATAGCGCGATCACAGCGATGCGCCGCCAGCGGCGTGCGTTGCTCATGCCTGCGTGCTGCGCGAGCACCAGGCTGACCCCGACGAGCAGCATGAACGAGCTGACGATCATCGCCCGCAATGACAGCCACAGCAGGTCGTGGTTGAAATCGGCACGGAACACGCCGAACCAATTCAGATCGAATGCAAAGTGATACGCGATCATGGCGCAGACAGCGGCACCGCGCAGCGCGTCGATCGCCGTCACGCGAGGCGGCGAGGCGTCCGCTGTGGCGCGGTTGCGGACGCGGCCAGGCTTGGCGCGTGTCATTGGGCGAACTTGATCCGGTAACCGCCGCCGGCGTCCGGGTGGCCCAATAAGGCGAGGATATTGCCGAGCGAATTGGCCCGCTCGACATCGATCCCGGCACGCGGCTGGATGCGCGCGTCGAGGCGCGCGTTGCCTTTGAGCGATGCCGAGACGGTACCGCCAATCTCGACATCACCGCCGGTGTTGGTCACCGGTCCGGCAAGATCGCTGCCCTGACCGGTTGCGTCGACACGGATGTCGCCCAACGCAATGGTCAGGGAGGGGCGAGGAATGATTTGCAGCGTCTGCAGCGTCGCCTGATCCCACCGCAGCGCGAGTCGTCCCTCGATGCGGTCGCCGCGCTTCGTGAGCTCGCCGATGTTCAACCCCACGTTGCCGCCTGCGTTCGCGAGAAGGGCCGGCACGCCCGCGACGCGAAGCAGCGTATTCGCCGGCAAGCTGACCGAGACATTGCGCACAGTGCTCTCGGCCAGGCCGACGCTGAACGATGCGGGTGCCGTTGCACCGTCTTCAACCGCGATCGTTCCGCGGAGTTCACCGCGCACCAGCGGCCATGGGTCGATATGCCAGGAGACGGGGAGGCTCGCATTGCCATCAACCAGTCGCAGTTCTCCGGCCCCGCTCCAGAGCGTGCCGGTCGCGCTGACGAGCCGGACTTTGCCCGCCGATATGGCGTCGATGCGACCGTCGACGAGTGAGGCGGGTGCCTTGATCAGCAGCGCGACCAACAGGAGCGCCGCGCCGACCAGGAACACGATCGCGCGGCGCATCGCGCTACGGCGCAAGCGTGAGTTCGACGCGGACTTGACCGGGCTCGACGCGCGCCGTGGCGACCAGGTCGACGGCCCGCAATTTGGCGTCGCGCTGCAGCGTCTCGAGCAGCGGGGCGAGAGCATCGAAACTTACGGCGTCGAAGGTGACCCGCAGTCGGTCGTTGTCGATGCGCTCGATCGCCGTTGGCTTCACGCCCTGGCGCCCCAGCGCCGCATCGAGGTCCGCGCGCGCATCGCGTGGGACGGGCGTGGCGGTGCTACGGGAAAGCGTCGCGATATCCTCCGCCCGTCGTCGTGCGTCGACGAGCGCGGCGCGCTGCGCGCCGAGATCGCGCGTCATGCGCTCGATGTCGCGTTGCATTGGCTGCCAGACCGCGATCCATGCAATACCCGCGAGCAACGCCGCGCAAATGACCGCGAGCAGTACCCGTTCGGTGCGGGAGCGCAGCTGCCACCACTGGCCAAAGCGCTCGCGCGACGACGGCTGTAGCGCTGTCGACATCAATCCAGTCCCACCCGCAAGCGGACGCCAGTGGCTGTTGGCGCGGCGATCGAGACCAGTCCTGCCCTCTGAAGGTCGCGCTGCATGCGCATCGGCTGCGATGCGTCCAGTTTCTGCAATTCGAAAACGACGTGACCATCGGCGAAGCGCAGCGAGCGGATCGCGCCGGCGGGTAGCGTCGCTAACGCCGGTGCGGCACGCGCAAGCACCGGCAGGGCGTCATCGTCCGCGACGAGGCCTGCACGGTGGCGCAGTGCGGCATCGCGCCGGGCGATCGCCGTCGCGGGTGCGGCGTTCGCGGCTTCTTCGGGCGCTGCACTTTGCGCCAGCGCGGCGAGTTCGCGTTGCGCCCGCGTTGTCTGCCACTGCAGCGAAATCCATTGACCGGCACTGGCAAGGACATGAATGCCGAGCGCGCATCCCGCGACCCACAGCGCTGGGCGGAACAACCGCGAAAAGTCGACCTTCGTTGCGGGCGTGGCTCCGGCACCGGAACTCGTCTGCAAATTGATCGCAGCCTTGAAGGCGGCGGGCGTCGCCGCCGACCATCGCCATGGAGCGCCGGCGACGAATGGGACACCGGTCGCCTGGGTCGCCGCCGCAAGCAGCGCTGGCGTCGCGCCGGCAACATCGGCACGCACTTGTGCCGGGCGGTGCTTGCGAGCCCCCGCGACAGCGAGCACGAGTTCTTCCGGGGGCGAGTCACCTTTTGCCGGTCCGACGGCGAGCGTCGTGCCTTCGCCGGTGCGGGTGAAACCGGCGCGATCGAGAGACGGTGCGCACCAGCACCACCCGCCGCCAGGCGGCTGCGCCAAATCGCTCTCCAGCAGGATCCGGCGCCAAGCGATCCCCGCGCGCACCGATCCGGCGACAAATTCGCGCATCCACGCTTGGGCGACGATGGCCACCTGCAAGCGGCCGTCAGAACCTTGTGGCCCGGGTGCGATATGGTTCTCTTCGAGCGCGCCGGCAAGCTGATCTTCGAGCGCAAAACCTACGGCCGACACGGCGCGCGATGCCGGCAGGGGCGGCAACGTGAGCGTGACAAGCCTGCCGAGCCCCGCGGCGATGACCGCCTCGAGGGAATCTGCTGCGGGCCAGTCCGCGCGCCGGCTGCGTCCGGAGCGGACGACCCGATCGCCGGCGTCGAACAGCGCCCATTCCACATCGTTGCTGGTGTCGGGGGGGGCGTCGAGATACACGCGCAGGGTGGACATCGTGGGCGGATTCTACTCGACGCCAAGCATCATTCGACGGTCTGCCATACCACGACGGGCCACTCGCCCGGTGTCGTCGACCGCTTGAGCACCGCCCGCGCGCGGGCGATCGTGTCGGCCTGGCTCGCTTCGATCGACACTTCGAACCAACTGCTCCTCACGTCGATCAGCGTCTCGTCGATGACGATATCGGGGCGCGCCAGTCGCGCGCGGAAATCGGCGATGCTGGTAAAGGGCGCTTGCTCGCGCCGTGCGATGAGAGCTTGTACCCCCGCACGGTCGAGGCCACTCGCGATCGACGCCAGGACTTCCGGTGGGGCGGTATTCACATTGACTGCCGTCGGCGCGTCGAGGGCGGTCACGAAAGGTTGCAGTCGAGCGAGCAATACGCTGTTGTCCCCGCGCACGGCCAGCAACTCGCCTGTGCGTCTGACGGGGCCGTTTGCGCTCAGGCCGGGCTTGCCCTGCGCCATGTACCACGCATCTTCGGCGCCACCCGGTTCGGTGATCTGATTGTCGGTGTCCACCCAGTCGGTAACGGCGTTGAGCAACGCGAGCGGCAGCGACAACGTCGCGAATAGCCGCGTCATCGCCGCGGCGGTACTTGCCTGGCTCGTCGGGTTCCCGAGATTGTTGACGTTGAGACGACTTTGCGCGTCGACGATGTACCCGGAGATCGAGCCATTTTCCAGCGGTATCGCGGGCAAGCGAAGCGCCCACGGCTGACCGAGATGCACGGGTGCGCTCGCCGGCGCGTTGTCATAGACGATCTGTCGCGCCCATTGCACGCCCGCCATCGCCAGAGCCCGCGCCTGCACCTGGTCGCGCCGATGTTCGTGGTCGCTGATCCAGCGCTGTTGCTGCCAGAGCAGGGTCGCGGCGATGGTAGCCGCCAGTGCGGCAAGAAGCATCGCCAGCACGATGGCCGCACCCTGGGCGCGTCTGTTCATCGCAATGCCAGCCAGCGCTCGATCGACTCGCCATTGGCGAGCACGAGTTCGACGCGCGCTCCGCGGGGCAGATCGGCATCCCCGGCAGGCGGCCAGTTGGCGAGCCACACGCCATCCCTGCCCAGATACGCGAGCCGGAAGCTCGCGACATCCGAGAGGAGCGGATATACGGTCGGCTCGACCCCTCGCACACGGTCATAGGTCGCCCAATAAAGCACCTCGATGACGCCGTCGCGAAAACGATAGCCCAGGCGCTGGCCGCCACTGCCCGGTTCGAGATTGAACTCGGGGCCCGCGCGAGAGAACGCGAGCAAGGCGTTGCCATTGGCGTCGACCGTCGCGAACCACGCAGGCTCGCGCGATTCGCCGAGGCGTGCATTGCGCGGAACGGCCTCGCGCAGATCACCTTCGAGTCGCGCGAAGAACAGATCGAGCGTGCGCCACCGGGTCGCCTCCGCGGACAGGCGGGCCTCGCTTTGCGTCATCGCCTCGAGCGCGCGATACCCGAGCACCGCCATGGTGGCCATGATCGCGATCGCGATCAGTATCTCCAGCAGTGTGAAGCCGCTCCCTCTGGTGCGCATCAACGTTGGCCCAGATAGCCGACCAGCCGGGCGAGCACGTAGTCGGGTGCCGACGCATCGGCGACCGTGATCTCGATCTTGCGGAACGCCGGGTTAGGGGTACCGCCGATGGATTCCCGCCAGGAGAATGTGGCGCCGGCCTCCGTCGCGCTCCCGGAGCGCTGGCCTGGGGATGGCGTCGGAACCTCGAGTTGCGCAAGCGCAAGCTGATTCTGGGCGACCCACAGTGCCAGAGTCCGCGCTTTCAGCGCCGTGGCAGCGTCCGCACTCTGGGCGATGCTGCGAAAGCCGGCGCCGAGCGCGACGGCAAGGATGGCCAACGCGACCAGCACTTCGACCAGCGTGAACCCTCGGGCAGGGCGCGCTAGCGCGGCGAAATGGCGGACAGCGCGACGCGATTCAACGGATCGGCGACGATCAGGGCACGCCATTCTTGGGTGGAAATTTCCATGGTGTAGGGTTCATTGCGGCCGCTTGCGGCCAGCGGCAGGATCGAGTCCGCCGGCACTTCCTGTCCGGCGTATTGCAATGCGGCGGCGGTGACGCCATCGGGCAAAGAACGAGGGGCGAGTACGTCGTCGTCGGTCAATGGCACCCAGCGGTCACCGCTCGCGACGTGATCACGGCGCCAGAAGCGATAGGTCGCGCCGCCGACCGAAACACCGAGGGTCTGGTTGCGCCATTGCGCGAGCGACGCCGCGTGTTCGACCGCGGCCGCGAGACGACGCCCTTCACGCTCGACGTCGTGGCGCGGATCGCTCTCGAATCGTGCGTACGCGAGGCCGGCAGCGAGCGCCAGAACAAGCAGCACGACGAGAATTTCGACCAGAGTAAATCCGGCGCATTGCGCACGCGGGCAAGTGCAGGCGTTCTGCGGCAGGTTCAGCCGGAATCGAACGCTCAAAGGTCCCATGAACCGATATCGGCATCGAACCCTGTGCCGCCGGGCTGCCCGTCCGCACCGTAAGTAAACACGTCGATCTCGCCGCGCAACCCGGGGTTCAGGTATTGATAGGGATTGCCCCATGGATCCTTGGGCAGTCGCTCGAGGTATCCGTTCGGCTTCCAGTTCGGGGGAGCGGGCGGTTGCGTTGGCCGCGTAACCAATGCGGCGATGCCCTGATCCGTCGTTGGATATCGCCCGTTATCCAGTCGATACAGCTTGAGCGCCTGAACGATCGCCGCGATGTCGTTCTTGGCGGCGATCACCCGTGCCTCGTCGGGCCGCTCCAGCACGCGCGGCACCACCAGCGCTGCGAGAATGCCGAGGATCACGATGACGACGAGAACCTCGACCAGCGTGAAGCCGGGCGCTCGGGACCTGCAGCGGTCGGAGGGATGCATGCACCCATTATAATCGCGCGCAATCGGTTACGTTTTCGGTGCCACGTTGCTTCGTCGGCTGTTCTGGTTGCTTGTGCTCGTCCTGCTGCTCGGCGCCGCGGCGTATGGTTGGGCGACCTGGCACCCGTTGCCTTTGCCGCAAGCGACGTACGCGTTCAGCGTCAAGCAGGGAGCAACGCTGCGCTCGGTCGCGCGCGACCTGACCGCGGCTGGCATTATTCCTGCGGACTGGGTGCTGGTGGGCCTCGCCCGCGGCACCGGCGTCGATCGCGCGATCAAGGCCGGAAACTACGAAATCGCGACCGGAACGACGTTGCGGACGCTGCTCGCCAAATTGACCCAAGGCGACGTGACGCAAACCGGCTTCACGATCGTCGAAGGCTGGAACATGCGCGACCTGCGTGCGGCGCTGAAGAACAATCCCGCGATCAGGACGACGCTGGCCGATGTGGCGGATAGCGAGTTGATGCAGAAAGTCGGTGCCCCCGAAGGGCAACCCGAAGGCTGGTTCTTTCCCGAAACCTATTTCTTCGTGAATGGTACGACCGACGTGTCGCTGCTCACACGAGCGAATAAGTTGATGCAGGAGCGCCTGGCTACCGCCTGGACGGCTCGCGCGCCGGGTCTGCCGCTGGCAACGCCGTACGAAGCGCTCATCCTGGCATCGATCGTGGAAAAGGAAACGGGACGCGCAGCCGATCGTCCGTTGATCGCTGCAGTATTCGTCAATCGGTTGCGGCAGGGAATGCGGCTGCAGACCGACCCGACCGTCATCTACGGCCTGGGCGAGCGCTTCGATGGCAATTTGCATCGGCGCGACCTCGACACCGACCAGCCCTTCAACACCTATACGCGCGACGGCCTGCCGCCGACGCCGATTGCGTTGCCGAGCCAGGCATCGATCGACGCGGTACTGCATCCGCCATCCACGCCTTATCTTTACTTCGTCGCGCGCGGCGACGGCACGAGCGAGTTCTCGTCGAATATCTCGGATCACAACCGTGCCGTGGCAAAATACCAGAAGCGTGCGCGCTAGGTCGCTGCCCCGCGCCTATTCTCCATGACCGAAACCACACGCAAGGGCCGCCTGATCACTGTCGAAGGTATCGACGGCGCGGGCAAGAGCACGCACCTGCCTTGGCTGAAAGAACGGCTGGAGCGCAAGGGGCACCGCGTATGGCTCACGCGCGAGCCGGGCGGCACGTCGCTCGGCGAGCGACTGCGCGAACTTCTGCTGCACGAACCGATGGCGCCGCGCACGGAGCTGCTGCTGATGTTCGCCGCGCGGCGCGAGCATTGTGAACGCGAGATCTGGCCGCGCATGCAAGCCGGGGAATGGATCGTGTGCGATCGCTTTACGGATGCGACGTACGCCTATCAGGGGGGTGGTCACGGGTTGGCGATGGGCGAGATCGCCGAGCTCGAGCGCTTTGCACTGGGGGAATTCCAACCGGATCTGACACTGATCTTCGATGTGCCCGTTGCCGTCGGCCGCGAGCGCCTGGTCGCCGCGCGGACACCCGACAAGTTCGAGCGCCAGCAGGTCGAGTTCTTCGAGCGCGTGCGCTCGGTCTACCTCGCTCGCGCCGCGGTCGAGCCGCAGCGCTGTCGCGTTATCGACAGCACGCAACCACCATCTGCCGTGCGCGATCAGCTTGCGACGGTCGTCGCCGCCCTATGACCGACGCCGCCAATCCCCAACCCGCAACGTGGGAGTCGCTCCCACCTTGGCTCGATGCGGCCGCTGCGAGCATGCTGCTGGAGCGAACGCGTTGGCCGCATGCGGTGCTCATCGCCGGGCCTCAGGGTCTCGGTAAGCGTCTGCTGGCATTGCACCTCGCGCGCGCGCTGCTCTGCGAGGCGCCTCGCGCGGACGGCGGCGCGTGCGGAACTTGCACCGGGTGCGGGTTGGTCGAGCGGCGCAGTCACCCCGACCTTCGGCTGATCGAACCCATTACGTATGACGAGGAGGGCAATGCGACACCGGTCGATAGCATTACCGTCGAGCCCATCCGCGACTTGATCGATTTTGCGTTCCTGTCGAGTCATCGCGGGGGCGCCAAAGTCGCGATCGTCGCGCCGGCCGACGCGCTCAACGCGGCCGCGTCAAACGCCCTGCTGAAAACACTCGAGGAGCCGCCACCGCGAACGTATCTGTTGCTGCTGAGTCATCGGCCAGGACGGTTGCCGGCGACCATCGTCAGTCGTTGCCGGCGTTTACCGGTCGGCATGCCGGACCTTGCCCTCGCCTCGTCGTGGTTATCGCGCCTCGGTGTTGCGAAGCCAGAACGGTTGCTGGCACAAGCGGGTGGCGCACCGATGCTCGCACAGGCATTGGCCGACGCCGATATCCAGGAGGGTCGCGATTGGCTGCTTGGCGAACTCGCCCGGCCGGAGCGATTGTCGCCGGTGGCGGTGGGCGCCCGTCTGGATGCCATGCCGAAGGATGCGCGCAAGCGGGCTCTTGCTGACGCTACGTACTGGCTGTTGACCTGGACCGCCGATCTCGCCGCCGTTGCGAGCGGGGGGGCGCCGCGTTTCCATCCCGATCGCGGGGACGTGCTGGCGGGGCTGGCGCTCCGAGTGGCGCGGGTGCCCCTGTTCCGCTATTATCGGACGCTGTTGCGGCAGCGCGCGCTGCTTTCCCATCCGTTGCAGCCGCGCCTGGTTGCCGAAAACCTGCTGTTCGACTATCGGATGTTGTTTGCTCGACCCTAAATAAGCTGAGGGAAAGAGCGGCGTCGGACAGCAATTGAGCGAGCAGAACCCAGAGCGACGATGGCGACAGACCGCTCCAATGGCAGTAACGGCCCCGCCGCCGTCGCGCGGCCGGGGGTGCTGTCGCTCAATATTCGCGAAAAGGCGGCGTTGTACGCCGCCTACATGCCGTTCTTGGCGGGCGGGGGTATTTTCATTCCCACCAACCGACAGTACAACCTCGGTGAAGAAGTCTTCATGTTGCTATCGCTTATGGACGACCCCCAGCGCATCGCCGTGCAGGGCAAGGTTGTCTGGGTCACGCCCGACGGCGTTCAAGGCAATCGCACCCAGGGTATCGGCGTCCAGTTCACCCGGGACGACACCGGCGCCGCCGCACGCGCCACCATCGAAAAGATACTCGGCGAAACACTCGCTTCGAATCGCCCGACCCATACCATGTAGTCGTTGATGTTGCGCGCCTTTGTCGCGCAACAATCCGGCGTGGCCCCTGTCCATGCCGCCAGCCCGGCCGCGTAAGCCCCATGTTCGTCGACTCCCACTGTCATATCGATTTCCCGGAACTCGCCAGCCAGCTTCCGTCCGTGCTCGGTGCGATGGCAAGAGAACAAGTCACGCACGCGTTGTGCATCGGGGTCAATTTGCCGGATTTGCCAGGGGTGCTGAGGATCGCCGCGGAGCATGCCAATATCTACGCGAGCGTCGGGGTGCATCCCGACTACGAAGACACGCCGGAACCGTCGGTCGACGGGCTCTGCGAGCTCGCCCGGGAACCCAAGGTCGTGGCCATCGGCGAGACCGGCCTCGACTACTACCGCTTGTCCGGAGACCTGTCATGGCAGCGGGCGCGGTTTCGTACCCACATTCGCGCGGCGCGTGCGTGCGGCAAGCCACTCGTTATTCACACCCGTTCCGCCGCTGTCGACACGCTGGCGATCATGCGCGAGGAGCGCGCAGGCGAGGCCGGCGGCGTGATGCATTGCTTCACCGAGAGTTGGGACGTCGCGGAGGCGGCGCTGGGACTCGGCTTTCACATTTCGTTCTCGGGTATCGTCACCTTCAAAAACGCCAGGGAACTCAAGGAGGTTGCCCAGCGCGTACCCCTCGAGCGGATGCTCATCGAGACCGATTCGCCTTATCTCGCACCCGTGCCTTTCCGCGGCAAACTCAATCAGCCGGCTTACGTTCGCCATGTCGCCGAGGAGATCGCGCGACTGCGCGGTGTCGGTGTCGACGACATCGCGACGGCGACGTCGGCCAATTTCTTCAAACTTTTTGGAGTACCTCAAGATGTTCAATGATGCTGCGCGGCGCGCGGTAGGAACAGTCTTTTGCGCGATGATCGGCCTCGCACCGGTCGCAGCGTTTGCTCAGGCGCAGAAGCAATCGCTGTACGATCGGTTCGTGGAATCGGTCGCCATCGACCGCACCGACGACGTCGTCGCATTGCTGGCGCGCGGCATGGATCCGAATACCGTCGATCCCAACGGCGAGCCCATGCTGGTCGTCGCCTCGCGTGCGGGATGGGTCCAAACGGTCGATGCGCTCCTGCGGGCCGGGGCAAAGGTGGACGCCAAGAACACGTTTGGCGATTCTGCGGTCATGGTCGCAGCGCTTGGGGGCCACCTGGTGCTCGTCAAGAAATTGCATGAGCGCGGGGCCGACATCAACCCTGCGGGCTGGACGCCGCTCGCCTATGCTGCCACCAACGGGAAAACGGAAGTCGCTCGCTATCTCCTCGACATCGGCGCCAATCCCAACGCCTTGTCACCGAACGGAACAACCGCGCTGATGATGGCTGTGCGCGGCGGGCATGCCGAAACGGTGGACCTGCTGCTGGCCAAGGGTGCCGAGGTCAACCTGCGCAATCAGAATGGCGCGACTGCGCTGGCTTGGGCGACACGCGGTGGGTTCGATGCGATCGAGAAATCGCTCGTCAAGCGAGGCGCCAAGCCCTAGCATCAGGCTGCTAGTCATCGACGCAGCGCGTGCTTGGCGCGCTTGCGGCGGGATTCCTTGGGCTCCGCGATCAGCGGGCGATAGATCTCGACGCGATCGCCATCGGCAAGGACGAAGTCTCGATCGGCGCGTTTGCCGAAGACACCCATTGCACCATGCAGGACATCAACCTCGGGATGGCGCGAGGCCATACCGGACTGTTCGACTGCGTCCGCGATCGTCGCGCCTATAGGTAGCCTGACCTCGATCTCGGTTGCGCCCGCCGGCAGGGCGTAGATCACGGTGACCGAGATCAGCGTCACGTGGTGTGGACGGCGTCAGCACGCCGCACGAATGAATCGATGACGAACGCGAACGATTGGGGCGCGCTGAGCGGCACGAGAACGGACTGGTTGACGCTGGCCATTGCTACAATGGGCATAGTGAGGAAGCAGGTTTACGATGAGCATCGTTGCCAACAGAAAAGCGTATCACGACTATTTCGTCGAGGAGAAATTCGAGGCGGGGCTTGCGCTCGAAGGCTGGGAAGTCAAGGCTGTTCGCGCAGGACGCGCACAGTTGAAGGAAGCTTACGTCATGGTCAAGAACGGCGAGATCTTCCTGATCGGTGCGCACGTCATGCCACTCCCCACGGCCTCGACCCACATTCGGCCCGATCCCACGCGAACGCGCAAGCTCCTGCTGCACCGTGCGGAAATCAGCCGGCTCGTCGGCAAGGTCGAGCGCGCTGGCTATACCTTGACGCCGCTCGATCTGCACTACAACCGCGGCCGCATCAAGCTCGAAATCGGCTTGGCGAAGGGAAAGAAGCAATACGACAAGCGCGAAACGGAGAAGCTGCGCGACTGGAACCGCGAGAAACAGCGGCTGTTGCGCGATCGAACCGGGAGCGCCCGCGGGGGGCGCTCGCGATGAATCGCGGCCTGCCGTCGTTGCTGCGCGCCGCGCATGCCGGCGACATTCCCGCGATCACCGCCATCTATGCCGAACACGTTCGTACCGGGACCGGCTCGTTCGAACTCGACCCGCCGGACGAGGCGGAGATGCTCCGGCGCCGGGACGATGTCGTCGCGCGCGGCCTGCCTTATCTCGTGGCGGTGCGCGAAGACGAGATCGTCGGCTATGCGTATGCGGGGGCGTATCGTCCGCGACCGGCCTATCGCTTCACCGTCGAAGATTCCGTCTATGTTCGCGCCGATTGCGCAGGCCGGGGAATTGGCCGGGCACTGCTGGATGCGCTGATCGTTGCCTGTGAACGTTCCGGTGCGCGGCAGATGATCGCGGTCATCGGCGACGCGGCGAATGTCGGCTCGATCCGCCTGCACGAGACAACGGGATTCTCGCGAACGGGATTGCTGCAGAGCGTCGGCTGGAAATTCGGCCGGTGGCTCGATGTCGTCCTGATGCAACGGGCACTCGGACGCGGCAACGCTCCCCTCGATTAGGGATTCGCTGCGAGCAAGGCTCGCGCTGCCGTGACACCGCTGCGGGTCGCGGCTTCCAGCGTTCCGGGCAGTTCCGCGTTGGTGTAATCGCCCGCCAGGTAGAGGCGTGGCGCGAGCAAGCCGGCCAAGGGACGTCGCAAGCCCGGGGTGCATGCATACGTCGCACGGCGCTCCGCGATCACCTGGGTCCACGTCGCCGGAGGAAGCCGGGGCATGAACCTGCGCAATTGGGCGTCGATCGATGCAGCAAGCGTCTCGTGCGCGATCTTTGCACCCGACGATTCCGTGCTGATGACGACTGCGGCAAGCCCCGACGGTCCGTCCAGCAGTTCGCGGTTGAACAGCCATTGTCCCGGACAGCCATCCAGCTTGAGCATGGGCGACGTGACCGGCAGCGCCGCAGGATACTTCAGATAGGCGGTGGTGATGGGCTCATAGGTGAACGTCGCGGCCTGTGCCAGCGCCAGCGCTACCGTTCCCTGTTGGGAATAGGCCGCCAGCAAGCGCTCAAGCTGGTGCGGACCCACGGCGACGACGGCCGCCGAGAAGTGCAAAGCGGTGTAGCCCGCGGTCACGACGACATCGCCGCTCGTCGTGACAATGCTGCCCACAGTCGTGCCGACGCGAATTGCGCCTCCACGGTCCGTGACGAATGCTGCTGCGGCATCGGGAAACAGCGTTGATAGGTCGACACGCGGCAACATCAGGTCCGAGTCCCGCGCACGGGTCGCAAACGCGAGTCGCATGACGTTGAGGAAAACCTGCGCAGAGGCACTATCGATCGGCGTGTTCAGTGCAGCGATGCACAGCGGTTCCCAGAGCAAGGCGATGGCCGCTTCCGGCTGATCGGCGAGCAACCCCTTGACCGTGAGCTGTGGCGAACACTCGAACCGATTGCGTGCGAGGCTTCGGGCAAACCCAGCCGTGCGTAAACGATCGCGCCACGAAACGCCGCGCATGGTCAGCAGTGCCGCCGCCAGATGCCAGGGCGCGGGCAAACTGGGCGCGCGCAGGCGAAACACGCCGGGCTGTTCGAGCATGAGACGCCGCCGATCCAAAAGGTGCGGTCTCCGCGCCGGCCCCATGGACTTGGCGCAGTAGCGCCAGCGTTTGGCGGTACGCGCCGAGCAGGATATGCGCACCGTTGTCGACCGAGGTGCCATACGCATCGACCCGTCGCGACCTTCCTCCCAGCGTGCGCGCCGCTTCGAATACGGTGACTTCGTGTCCGGCAGCGGCAAGGGTGACCGCCGCAGCAAATCCCGCGTACCCGCCGCCGACGACCGCGACACGCGATTTCAATACTGCCACGACGCTTTCCAGGCAATCCACGCCTTGTACAAAGGCGCGAGCGAAACGCGATGATCCAGTACGCGATAGCCGTCGCGTGCGATCTCCGCGAGCAACGCGCGATACACCGCAGCCATCATCAGACCCGGCCGCTGCGCGCGGCGATCGCGTGCAGGCAGCGCCGCGAACGCTTCGGCATAGTAAGCGCGTGCGCGCTCGACCTGGAACGCCATCAGGGATGCCAGCGCCGGCGTACCCTTGCGGCCGAAAATGTCCGTGTCGCTCACGCCGTACTGCCGCATTTCGTCCTGTGGCAAATAGATTCGCCCGCGTTGTGCATCTTCGCCGACATCGCGAATGATATTGGTGAGCTGGAACGCGATGCCGAGCTCGCGGGCATAAGTACGGGTCGACGCATCTTCGTAGCCGAATATTTCCGCGGAAAGGAGGCCGACGACGCCGGCAACCCGGTGGCAATAGCGCTCGAGCGTCGCGAAGTCCTGATAGCGATTTTGCTCGAGGTCCATCGCCATGCCGTCGATGATGGCGTCGAAATGCTCCCGCGGCAGCGCATACTTTCCGACGACGTCGACGAGTGCCAACGCCACCGGGTGCTGCGGCTTGCCGCTGAAGACCGCGGCAATTTCCTTGCGCCACCAGGCGAGTTTCATGCGCGCGACGGCCGGATCCGCGGCCTCGTCGACGACGTCGTCGACCTCGCGACAAAAGGCGTACAGCGCCGTGATGGCATGGCGCCGCGGTGCGGGGAGGAAACGAAAGCTGTAGGCGAAGCTTGACCCACTCTCGGCCAGTTTCTGCTCGCAGTAGGTCTGCGGATCCATGTCAGCAACGCAGCGAGGCGATCGACATCGCGGCCCAATCGCCGCGCGTGAGCACAGGCCGGTGCCGGAACACATCGCCGTGGACGGCGTCGATGCGCCGCAGAATTCGCAGCCCCCCCGCGACGACCATGTTCAGCTCGAGTTTCAGGCGCAGCGGCAGCTTGCGCGTCAGGGGTTGCCCTGATTCGAGCAGGGCGCGGGTCCGCCTTACTTCGAAGTCCATCAACTGCGTCCAGCGCGCATCGCAACGCCCGGCGCAGATCTGATCTTCAGCGACGTCGAAGCGCTGTAGATCGTCCTGCGGGACATAAACCCGCCCCTTGCTCCAGTCGATGGCGACGTCCTGCCAGAAATTGGCGAGTTGCAGCCCCGTGCAGATCGCATCGGATTGCGCGTGCGCCGTGTCGTCTTCGATCCCGTAGAGGTGAAGCAGCAGACGCCCGACGGGATTTGCCGAACGCGCGCAATAGTCGGCGACCTCGGCGAAATCTGCGTACCGGGTTTTGACGACATCCTGCCGGAAAGCGGAAAGCAATGCCCGCAGTGGGGCGAGCGGCAACGCATGTGTGCGGATCGCACGGGCGAGCGAGCCGAAGGGAGGTTCGACCGGCTCTTCGCCACGTTCGATACGTCCGAGCATGGCCAGGTAGTGATCGAGCGCCGCAAGGCGCTGGGCCGGCGTGGCGTCACCCTCGTCGGCGATGTCGTCAGCGCCGCGGGCAAACGCGTAGATCGCGACAACCGCCCCACGCAGCCGAGGTGGAACGAGCCAGGATGCAACCGGGAAATTTTCGTAGTGATCGACGGACACCGAATTTGCGCCTGACAGAGCGGGGCGTGCCGCCTCTTCGTGGCGCCGAAGCCGCCTTTCCGCTATAATTGCGTGTTTCGCGACACGACTGCGAAAGTGGCGGAATTGGTAGACGCACCGGCCTTAGGAGCCGGAGCCGAAAGGCGTGAGAGTTCGAGTCTCTCCTTTCGCACCACGAAGGTATTGGCAAGGAATCTAGCAAGGAATCAGCGGGTATGCAAATGACACTGGAGACACTCGGGCAGCTTGAACGTCGGCTGCATGTCGCGGTGCCGATCGTACAGATCGAAGACGAAGTGCAGAAGCGCCTGGCGCGCCTTGCCAAGACGGCGAAGGTGGCCGGCTTTCGTCCGGGCAAAGTGCCGTTGAAGATGATCGCGCAGCAATACGGTCCACAGGTTCGTTCCGACGTCATTACGGACACGGTGAACACGAGCTTCCACGATGCGATCCGCGCGCAGAATCTGCGCGTTGCCGGATACCCGAAGATCGAGCCGAAGGAAGCGACGACCGCGGACCAGTTCGAGTATTCGGCCGTATTCGAGGTCTATCCGGACGTAAAGGTCGGGGACCTGTCCGGAGCGCTGATCCAACGACCGGTCGCGTCGGTCCTGCCGAGCGACGTCGACCACACGCTCGACATCCTGCGCAAGCAGCGCGTCCGCTACGAAACGGTCGAGCGCGGGGCGCAGACCGGCGATCGCGTGATCGTCGACTTCAGCGGACGCATCGCCGGCGTCGAATTTCCCGGCGGTCAGGCGAAGGATTTCGCGATCGTGCTCGGCGAAGGCCGGATGCTTCCCGAATTCGACGCTGCATTGCCAGGCATGGCGGCGGGCGACCACAAGCACTTTTCACTCACATTTCCTGCCGACTATCACGGCAAGGAAGTCGCGGGCAAGGCTGCGGATTTCGACCTTACCGTGCGTGCGGTCAGCGAGCCGGTGCTGCCGCCGATCGACGCCGAGTTTGCCAAGGCTTTCGGCATCGCCAGCGGCAGCCTGGATGAGCTGCGCGCGGAGGTCACCGCCAATCTGACCGCGGAGCTCAATCGCAAGATAGCGACGGTGATGAGGGACCAGGTCATGAGCGCGCTGCGCGCGAATGTGGAGGTGGCCATTCCGAAGACGTTGGTGGAGGCCGAAGCGCAGAGCCTTGCCGCGCGAGCGGCGGCGGAGATGAAGAGCCGCGGTGTCAATCCGGAGGGCATGGATCTTTCGCCGGACGCGTTGCGTCCACAGGCCGAAGAACGGGTGACCCTGGGTTTGATCCTGAACGAGCTGGTACGGGCGCACCAGCTCCAGGCACGGCCGGAGCAGGTCCGGGCGCTGGTGGCGGAGGCTGCACAGAGCTACGAACAACCGGACGCGGTGATCCGCTGGCACTATGAGCAGCCGGAGCGCCTGAACGACTTCGAGCTCGCCGCAGTCGAACACAATGTCGTCGCTTGGGCGTTGCAGCGCGCCCGGGTGGAGGATCGCCCGACAAGTTTCGCCGCGCTTATGGAACCTTCCGCAAGTTGACCCCATATAGCATGGCGAAACCATTGCGTACTGGAGACGGCACCACATGAGCAACAGCAGAATGCAAGAACCGACGGGTCTCGGCCTGATCCCGATGGTGATCGAGCAAAGCGGGCGGGGCGAGCGCGCATACGACATCTACTCGAGGCTGCTCAAGGAGCGCGTCATCTTCCTCGTGGGGCCGGTGGACGACGCGACGGCAAACCTGGTCGTGGCGCAGATGCTCTTCCTGGAGTCGGAAAACCCCGACAAGGACATCAATTTCTACATCAATTCCCCCGGCGGCTCGGTGTCGGCGGGAATGGCGATCTTCGACACCATGCAATTCATCAAGCCCGATGTCTCGACGTTGTGCGTGGGCATGGCGGCCAGCATGGGAGCCTTTCTGCTGGCGGCGGGCACCAAGGGCAAGCGCTTCGCGCTGCCCAATTCGACGGTGATGATCCATCAGCCGTCCGGGGGCTTCCAGGGCCAGGTCTCGGATATCGAGCGCCACGCCCAGTATGCGATCGAACTCAAGCGCCGCTTTATCGCGCTGATGGTGCAGCTGACGGGCCGGTCGACCGAACAAGTCGAGCAAGATCACGACCGCGACCGGTTTCTGACGTCCGAGCAGGCCGTGGCGTACGGAATTGTGGATAAAGTCTTGCAGAGCCGGGCTTAAGGCCTGTAGAGTGTGATCGAGTGGGCAGGGTCTGTGCTGGACAGGCGCCTGCGTCGGACACAGTGGAAAGTGCCAGCAAACAACGCGAAATGCGGGGAAAATAGGGCTCCATGGCGGATAAGGCCTCCGGCGACAAGCTTCTCTACTGTTCCTTCTGCGGCAAGAGCCAGCATGAGGTGAGGAAGCTCATCGCCGGTCCATCGGTGTTCATCTGCGACGAATGCATCGAGCTGTGCAACGATATCATTCGCGAAGAGGGCGCCACGGCCGACGCTAGCCGGGCGGACAAGAACAAGCTTCCCACGCCTCACGAGATCCGGCAGATCCTCGACCAGTACGTGATCGGTCAGGACCTGGCCAAGAAGATCCTGTCGGTTGCCGTCTACAACCACTATAAACGTCTCGACACCGCGGTCAAAGAAGACGACGTCGAGCTCGCCAAGAGCAATATTTTGCTGATCGGTCCGACCGGATCGGGCAAGACGTTGCTGGCGCAAACGCTGGCGCGACTGCTCGACGTTCCCTTCGTGATCGCCGATGCCACGACGCTCACCGAAGCGGGCTACGTCGGTGAGGATGTCGAGAACATCATCCAGAAACTGCTGCAAAAGTGCGATTACGACATAGAGAAGGCGCAACGCGGTATCGTCTACATCGACGAGATCGACAAGATCTCGCGCAAGAGCGACAACCCGTCGATCACGCGCGACGTCTCGGGTGAAGGCGTGCAGCAGGCACTGCTCAAGCTGATCGAGGGAACGATCGCTTCCGTGCCGCCACAAGGCGGCCGCAAGCATCCCAATCAGGAGTTCGTGCAGGTCGACACCACCAACATCCTGTTCGTTTGCGGCGGCGCCTTCGACGGTCTGGAAAAGATCATTCGCCAGCGCACGGCCACGACGGGGATCGGTTTTGGAGCAGACGTTGCGAGTCCCGATGACCGCAAGGACATCAGCCTGCTGCTGCGCGAGACGGAGCCCGAAGACCTCATCAAGTTCGGCCTGATCCCGGAATTCGTCGGGCGGCTGCCGGTGGCGGCCACGCTCGAGGAGCTCGACGAGGTCGCGCTGATCCAGATCCTGGTCGAACCAAAGAACGCGCTGATCAAGCAGTATCAGAAGATGTTTCGCATGGAAGGCGTCGAACTCGAGGTGCGCGAGCCGGCGCTCAGGGCGATCGCCAGCCGCGCGCTCGCACGCAAGACGGGCGCGCGCGGACTGCGATCTATTCTCGAGCAGGTGCTGCTCGACGTCATGTACGACTTGCCTTCGCAGACCAATCTTTCGCGCGTCGTCGTGGACGAGGCAACGATCGCCAACGACGGTAAACCTCTCCTGATGTTCGCCGAATCGCCGAAGGTGGCGGCGGCACATTCCTAGCGGCGCTGCGCGAATGTGCCGCCGTCTTGTCGGCGGCGGATTGCGTCGCGACGTTAAAGCATTCTTGGGTGCACCTCGATGGTGCGCCTTGGCCGGCGCCTTGAACCAGTCCCCGCCAGCCCCATCTAAACGTTGATCAGTCCAACTTTCAGGATATTCTGCCGTTATGGCCACCGACCTTACGAAGCAACCCGCTGAATTGACTACGTTCCCACTGCTCCCGCTGCGGGATGTCGTCGTGTTTCCGCACATGGTGATCCCGCTCTTCGTCGGTCGACCGAAGTCGATCAAGGCGCTCGATGTGGCGATGGAGGCAGGCAAGCACATTCTCCTGGTCGCCCAGAAATCGGCAGCCAAGGACGAACCGGGTGCGGAAGACCTCTACGACATCGGCAGCGTCGCGACGATCCTGCAAATGCTCAAGTTGCCGGACGGCACGGTCAAAGTCCTGGTCGAGGGCACCCAACGGGCGCAGATCGTGCGCATCGAGGACGCCGGCGAGTACCTGTCGGCCGAGGCCGCAACGCTCGATGGCGCGGACGGCGGGACCCACGAGATCGAAGCCATGCGTCGCGCGCTGCTGGGGCAGTTCGACCAGTACGTCAAGCTCAACAAGAAGATCCCGCCGGAAATTCTCACCTCGATGTCAGGCATCGATGATGGCGGTCGGCTTGCCGACGCCATCGCCGCGCACCTGCCGCTGAAGCTCGAGCAGAAACAGGAAATCCTCGAGATGCAGTTGGTCGGCAAGCGGCTGGAGCATCTGCTCGGCCTGCTCGAAGGCGAGGTCGACATCCTGCAGGTGGAAAAGCGCATCCGCGGTCGCGTCAAGCGGCAGATGGAGAAGAGCCAGCGCGAGTACTACCTGAACGAGCAGGTCAAGGCGATACAGAAGGAGCTCGGCGAGGGCGATGAAAACGCCGACCTCGACGATATGGAAAAGAAGGTCAAGTCGGCCAAGATGTCGAAGGAGGCCGAAGGCAAGGCGATGGCGGAGCTCAAGAAGCTCAAGATGATGTCGCCCATGTCCGCCGAAGCGACCGTGGTGCGCAACTACATCGACACGCTGCTTGGCTTGCCGTGGAAGAAGAAGAGCAAGATCAACAAGGACCTCGCCAACGCGGTCAAGGTGCTCGATGCCGATCACTATGGTCTCGAGAAGGTCAAGGAACGGATCGTCGAATATCTCGCGGTGCAGCAGCGTGTCGACAAGCTGAAGGCACCCATACTCTGTCTCGTCGGCGCACCCGGCGTCGGCAAGACGTCGCTCGGCCAATCGATCGCCCGCGCGACCAACCGCAAGTTCGTGCGCATGTCGTTGGGCGGCGTACGCGACGAGGCTGAAATTCGTGGCCACCGCCGCACCTACATCGGCTCGATGCCCGGCAAGATCCTGCAGAACATGACGAAGGTCGGCGTCAAGAATCCGCTGTTCCTGCTCGATGAAGTCGACAAGATGGGCATGGATTTTCGCGGCGATCCTTCGTCGGCATTGCTCGAGGTGCTCGATCCCGAGCAGAACAATACGTTCGTCGATCACTACGTCGAGGTGGAATACGACCTGTCGGACGTGATGTTCGTGGCCACGGCCAACACGCTGAACATCCCGGCCCCGCTGCTCGACCGGATGGAAGTCATACGCCTGTCCGGCTATACCGAGGACGAGAAGATCGCGATTGCCAAGCAGTATCTCGTCCCGAAACAGATGAAGAACAACGGGCTCAAGCAAAACGAGCTGCACATCGCCGATTCGGGACTCCGCGACATCATGCGTTACTACACCCGTGAGGCTGGCGTGCGGGCGCTGGAGCGCGACATCTCGAAGATCTGCCGCAAGGTGGTCAAGGGCCTGTTGCTCAAGGCGAGCGAGGGCAAGCCCCGCGCGGCGAAGAAGCCGGTGGAGGTCAATGCCAAGAATCTCGACAAGTACCTAGGCGTCCGGCGCTACACCTACGGCATCGCGGAAAAGAAGAACCAGGTGGGGCAGGTTACCGGCCTGGCTTGGACCGAGGTCGGTGGCGACCTGCTGACGATCGAGGCGGTGGCACTGCCCGGCAAAGGCAAGACGACAACGACCGGGAAGCTCGGCGACGTGATGAACGAGTCGATCGCGGCCGCGCTGTCTGTTGTGCGGCATCGCTCGAAGCAACTTGGTATCTTGCCAGACTTCTACCAGAAGACCGACCTGCACATTCACCTGCCGGAAGGTGCGACGCCGAAGGACGGACCGAGCGCGGGCACGGCCATCGCTACGGCGATGGTCTCGATCCTGACCGATATTCCGGTGCGGGCAGATGTCGCGATGACCGGTGAAATCACGCTGCGGGGCGAGGTGCTGCCGATCGGTGGCTTGAAGGAAAAATTGCTGGCGGCGGGACGCGGGGGCATTCGCCAGGTGCTGATACCGGAAGAGAACGTGAAGGATCTCGTGGAGATTCCCGACGAGATCAAGAACCGCCTCGAGATTCACCCCGTGCGCTGGATCGAGGAAGTGCTTGCGTTCGCGCTCGAACGTCAACCGACGCCGATCGTCGATGCTCCTCTTGCGGAAGCGCCCGCGGTTCCGACTGCGCCCGCCGACGAGCCTGCCGCAGTCATCAAGCACTGAGCGAGAGGCACGCGACAGCGCAGGATCGCCGCGGTGATTGCGATCCTGCGGTGTTGCGACTTGAGCGTGGTGCTTGACACGTCGATTTCGCGATTGCTATAAAGGTCATCCGGGATTCATCGCCGGCTGCGCCTCCCAAAAATACCATCGAGCTTCGAAAGGGGATATTCGTGAACAAGTCGGAGTTGATCGACGCGATCGCCAAACATGCGGACATCTCCAAGGCCGCGGCTGGCCGGGCCCTGGATGCGACAGTCAATTCAATCAAGGGGTCCCTGAAAAAGGGCGACGTCGTCACGCTCGTCGGCTTCGGCTCGTTCTATGTCGGCAAGAGAACCGCGCGCCAGGGTCGTAACCCGCGCACGGGCGCGACGATCAAGATCAAGGCGGCCAAGGTGCCGAAATTCCGTGCTGGCAAAGAGTTGAAGGATTCGGTAAACTAATCGGTTGCGCAGTTGTTGGTATCAGGTCGTTGTTCCGCTCGCCTTGTAGTTTTGATCCCCACGCTGTGTCCGGGGACCCGAGAGGGCTGCAACACGGGTGCTTAGCTCAGTTGGTAGAGCGTCGCCCTTACAAGGCGAATGTCGGGAGTTCGAGCCTCTCAGCACCCACCAACGAAGCGTCGCTGTAGTCGAATTCCCGGAGTGGTAGTTCAGTTGGTTAGAATACCGGCCTGTCACGCCGGGGGTCGCGGGTTCGAGTCCCGTCCACTCCGCCAAAGTTGACCAGTAGGGGAAAGCGAGGGCGAACGTGAGTTCGCCCTTTTTGCAGGTTCCGACAGCACGTCGCTGCAGCCTGAAAGGCAATGCCGGAAACATCCGGACGAACAAGGTATCCGCGCAGTCATGTACGACTTTATCTATCGCAAAAAGCGGCTCGTCCAGTTCATCCTGGCGCTGATCACGTTGCCATTTGCGTTTTTCGGTGTCGACTACTACTTTCGCAGCGGCAACAGCCTGAGCGAGGTTGCTCGCGTCGGGAGCGACCAGGTTTCCCAGATCGAGTTCGACAACGCGCTTCGCGACCAGCAGGACCGCATGCGCCAGCAGCTCGGAAAAAACTACGATCCCGTGGTTTTCGAAAATCCCGAAGTGCGGTATTCGCTGCTCGACCAGCTCATCGGCCAGCGATTGCTGGATCAGCAGGCGCGCAAGAACCGCTTTCGTGTATCGGACGACCAGCTGCGCCAGTACATCACCGAGATTCCCGCGTTCCAGGTCGACGGCAAGTTCTCCCAGGAGCGGTATGAACAGTTGCTCGCGACGCAAAACCCACCCAAGACCTCACCCGCGTTCGTGAGCGATGTGCGCCAGGCGCTCACGCTGGCGCCGCTGCAGGAACCGATCTCGGCAGGCAATATCGTTGCGAAGAGCAACGTCGAACGCTACCTGAACCTGCTCGACCAGCAGCGCGAGGTGGCAGCCGCGGTGATATCCCCCGACGCCTACATGAAGGACTCCAAGGTCGATGACGCAGCGGTGCTGGCCTTCTATGAGACCAACAAGGCCGCGTTCCAGGTGCCGGAGCAGGCGAAGATCGAATATGTGATCCTCACCCCCGACGTGCTGGCGAACCAGGTCACCGTTGACGCCGCTGAGGTCAAGAAACAGTACGACGACAACATCAAGCAGTACGCCAAAGCCGAGGAGCGCCAGGCAAGCCACATCCTGATCGCGGTCAAGCCCGACGCCAGCGATGCGGACAAAGCCGCAGCCAAGAGCAAGGCGGAGGCGCTCGCTGCACAGGCGAGAAAGACACCCGCGCAATTCGCCGAGCTGGCGAAGAAGAATTCACAGGACCCTGGCTCCGCCGCGCAAGGGGGCGACCTCGGATCGTTTGCGCGCGACGGCTCGATGGTGAAACCGTTCGAGGATGCAGTGTTCAGTGCAAAGCAGGGCGACATCGTGGGGCCAGTGCAAACCGATTTCGGCTGGCACGTCATCAAGGTGACCGGGATCAAGGCGGCCAAGTCGCAGCCGTTCGACGAAGCCAAGGCATCGATCGAGAAGGATCTCAAGCAGCAGAAGGCCGTGCGCAAGTTTGCGGAAGCTGCGGACCAATTTCAGAACCTCGTCTACGAGCAGGCCGATTCGCTGCAGCCGGTGGCGAAGGCGCTCAATCTGCAGGTTCAGACCACACCCGCGCTCACGCGTCCGCAAATTCAGGCGTTGGGGCAGGGCAGCGCGAAGTTCGCGCAGGCAGTATTCAGTCCGGAATCGCTGCAATCAAAGCGCAATACCGAAGCCATCGACGTGGGTTCCAACATGCTCGTCGCCGCGAGGGTGGTCGAATACAAGCCCGCGACGCCGCGGCCCTTCGATGACGTCAAGGTGCAAATTCGAAAGCAGCTCGAGCTCAAGGCGGCGAGCGATCGCGCCCAGGCTGTCGGCAAGGAGAAACTCGCGCTGCTGCAACAGGGCAAGGACGCAGGCCTCGTCTTTGGGAAGCCTCTCTCGCTCACGCGCAACCAGGTGCAGCCGGGTTTCCCGCCGGATGCCTTACTGAGCATCTTCCATGCCGATCCCGCGAAGCTGCCTGCGTATACCGGCACGCCGACCGAGGGCGGCGGATACTCGATCTACAAGGTGACGCAGGTCACGAACCCGCCCGCGCCCGACGCGGCTCGGGTTGCTGCCTTCAACGGCCGCATCGGCGAGCAGTTGGGTCGGGAGATGTTCAATGCCTACATCGCCAGTCTGAAGGCGAAGGCCGACGTCAAGATCAACCAGACCAACCTGGAAAAGAAATAAGCCTCCGGAGCGGCTGCGCGCCCCGACTACTTTGTCGTGTCCTCGCTCACCCCTCGCCGTACATTATTCGTACTGTTTCGGGGCTCGCTGCGGGCCTTCGCGTATTCGGGGCTGCTCGCTACGCTCCGGTAGCGGCTGCGCGCCCTGGTCAGGGCTGGATGGCGGGGGTGCAGCCGATCTCGCGCATCAGCTTGTTGTTCTCGGCGATAGCGTTTTCGCGCGCAGCCGTGTCCAGGAATACCTTCTCGCCCTTTTCGTTGTACCGATAGACGTTGGCGTCCTGGCGCAGGGACTTCACGCGCCCCGCCGCCTGCTGGCACTGGGTGCGCCGCAGATTCTCGTCGACGCGATCCTTCTGCGTCTTCGCTTCGTCGTCGCTGCGTTGCTGCATGCGCTTGCGGACCTCCGCGTCCTTGGTCGCCATGTCGCGAACCGCTGCAGGATCGGCTGGAGCCGGGCCTGAATTGATGCGTTCCGCCTTGACACCGGCGGGCGGCGTGTCGCCGTAGGCGGTGCGGCCGTTTTCGTCGACCCACTTGTACATCGCCGCGCTCGCGGCCGATCCTGCAATGGCGGCGATGACGCCAAATACAGCGGCAGCGATCGCAGAGTTGCGCAACTTCATCTTTGGTCCCTGGAAGAGACGAATTATGACAAGGTAATGCTAACGCGACCCGATCGTCAACCCGGAACCGCCTGTCGGAGTCTTAGTGTCCCCCGTGCGGCGCTATGCGCCGCTTCCCCCGAAGGGGGCGAGCGGCCTCCTTACGATCGTGGACCACCGAAGCAGTCCCCTGTCGTCCGCCGCCAGCACTCGCGGACGCGCGCTGCGCGCCTCGGCTTCGCCCCGCTCGTGCAGGCGTCCTTGGGGCGGCCCTACAGCGCTCGTGACGTTTACCCGAGGGGGGCACGCGCGTATAATCCGCTTTTGCGCATAGGAGAAATGGCACCATGCGTGTCGTCCAAAAGGCACTTACCTTTGACGACGTCCTTCTGCTCCCCGCCCACTCCATCGTTGTACCTCGCGACGTCAGCCTTCAGACGCGCCTCACCTCGAGCATTACCCTGAACATCCCGCTCCTTTCGGCGGCGATGGATACGGTTACCGAAGCGCGGCTGGCAATCGCAATCGCGCAAGAGGGTGGCATGGGTGTGGTACACAAGAATATGACGCCCAAGGCGCAGGCTGCCGAAGTTGCCAAGGTCAAGCGCTTCGAGAGCGGCGTGGTCAAGGACCCCATCACCGTCCCGCCGACGATGTCCGTGCGGGAAGTCCTGGCATTGACGCGGCAGCATCGCATTTCGGGCCTGCCGGTGGTCGAGGGCAAGAAGATCGTCGGCATCGTCACCAATCGCGATACCCGGTTCGAGACCAACCTCGACCAGCCCGTTGCGAACATCATGACAAAACGCGACAAGCTCGTGACGGTGCCCGAAGGTACCGAACTCGAGAGTGCGAAAGAGCTGATGCACCGGCATCGCCTCGAACGAGTGCTGGTGGTCAATGATGCCTTCGAGTTGAAGGGGCTGATTACCGTCAAGGATATTCTCAAGTCGACCGAACATCCTTTTGCTTGCAAGGATGAGCTGGGCCAACTTCGTGTCGGTGCCGCCGTCGGAACCGGTGGCGATACCGTCGAGCGCGTCGAAGGACTGGTCGCGGCGGGCGTGGACGTCATCGTCGTCGACACGTCGCACGGCCATTCCCAAGGCGTGCTGGAACGCGTGCGGTGGATCAAGCGGACGTTTCCCAAGGTGCAGGTGATCGGTGGCAACATTGCCACGGCCGCCGGCGCGAAAGCGCTCGCCGATCACGGGGCCGACGGCATCAAGGTCGGCATCGGACCCGGATCGATCTGCACCACGCGCATCGTCGCCGGCGTCGGCGTACCGCAGATCACCGCGATTCTCGGCGCGCTCGAGGGCGTCGCCGGCTTGGACATACCGCTGATTGCCGACGGCGGCATTCGCTATTCCGGGGACATCGCGAAGGCGATCGCCGCGGGCGCATCGTCGGTGATGCTTGGCAGCTTGTTTGCAGGTACCGAGGAGTCACCCGGGGACACCGAGCTCTATCAGGGCCGCTCGTACAAGAGCTACCGTGGAATGGGCTCGCTTGGGGCAATGCAGCAAGGCTCCGCCGACCGTTATTTTCAGGACACCGAGGGCGAGGGCGAGGCCGAAAAGCTGGTGCCCGAGGGGATCGAGGGCCGCGTGCCGTACAAGGGAACCCTGGCTGCGGTCATCCATCAATTGACGGGCGGCATGCGGGCGGCCATGGGCTACTGCGGCTGCTCGACGATCGACGCGATGCGCAAGGACGCGGAGTTCGTCGAGATCACGACCGCCGGCATTCGCGAATCGCACGTGCACGACGTGCAGATCACCAAGGAAGCACCGAATTATCGCGTCGAATAGTACGACCGTGCCGCGTCTCCGCCGATCCATGGCGACGCTGCGTCCGCGAGAGCGGCAGCGCGCACGGCCGCGAGCGATGCCTAGCAAGATTCCATGCACTCGAAAATCCTGATACTCGACTTCGGCGCGCAGTACACGCAACTCATTGCGCGGCGCGTACGCGAGCTCAACGTCTATTGCGAGATCCACCCATTCGACGTGCCCGATGCCTTCATCCGCGAGTTCGGGCCGGCGGGAATCATCCTGTCCGGTGGTCCGAACAGCGTGACGGAGGGCGACACGCCGCGTGCACCCGATGCGGTGTGGACCGCCGGCGTCCCGGTGTTGGGCATCTGCTACGGGATGCAGACGATGGCGGCGCAGCTCGGGGGCGTCGTCGAAGCCGGGAAGGTGCGCGAATTCGGGTATGCCGAAGTGCGCGCGCGCGGGCACGGCAGGTTGTTGTCCGGGGTGCAGGATCGCACGTCGCCGGACGGTCACGGACTGCTCGACGTCTGGATGAGCCACGGCGACAAGGTCACCGCATTGCCTTCGGGGTTCTCGCTGATGGCAAGCAACGAAGCGACACCGATCGCCGGCATGATGGACGAGTCGCGCCGGATGTACGCGGTGCAATTCCACCCGGAAGTCACGCACACCACGCAAGGCAAGGCGATCCTGGCGCGCTTCGTGCGCGACATCTGCGGGTGCAGCGGCGACTGGGCGATGCCCGGGTACGTCGACGAGGCGGTAGCGAAGATCCGTACGCAGGTCGGTGCCGACGAGGTCATTCTTGGCCTTTCAGGCGGCGTCGACTCGTCGGTGGCCGCCGCGCTCATTCATCGCGCGATCGGCGATCAGTTGACGTGCATCTTCGTCGACACGGGGCTGCTGCGCCTCGACGAGTCGGCGCAGGTGATGGACACCTTCGGCAAGCACCTGGGGGTGCGGGTGGAGCTGGTCGATGCCGCCGAGACATTCCTCCGCGAATTGACAGGCGTTACCGATCCGGAAGCCAAACGCAAGATCATCGGCCGCGAGTTCGTCCACGTGTTCCAGGCCCAAGCCGCGCGGCGGACGAATGCCCAATGGCTCGCGCAGGGGACGATCTATCCGGACGTGATCGAATCCGCGGCAGCCAAGACCAAGAAGGCGCACACGATCAAGTCGCACCACAATGTGGGTGGACTGCCCGACACGCTGCATCTGAAGTTGCTGGAACCGTTGCGCGACCTGTTCAAGGACGAGGTCCGCGAACTGGGGCTTGCCCTCGGCTTGCCCCGCGAAATGGTGTTTCGACATCCGTTTCCCGGGCCCGGCCTCGGTGTTCGCATACTTGGCGAAGTCAGGCGCGAATATGCCGACCTGTTGCGCCGTGCCGATGCGATTTTTATCGACGAGATGCGTGCCGCTGGCTGGTACGATCGCGTCGCACAGGCCTTCGCGGTCTTTCTGCCGATCCGTTCGGTCGGCGTGATGGGAGACGGGCGGACCTACGAGCACGCGATTGCGTTGCGCGCCGTGCAGACGACCGACTTCATGACCGCGCACTGGGCGCCGCTGCCGCATGAATTGCTGGCGACCGTATCGAATCGCATCACGAACGAGATCAAGGGAATCAATCGCGTGGTCTACGACATCTCCGGCAAGCCACCGGCGACGATCGAGTGGGAGTGAGCCTGCTTGAACCCTCGCGCGCTCCGCCGCAGGCGATCACGAGTACGATGCGTCTATCAATGAACGGGTCAAAGCCATGAAGCGCGAGCTGTATTCGTCCGGTGCCATTTGGGAGCCGATCGTCGGCTATTCGCGGGCAGTCAAGTTCGGCAACCAGATCTGGGTGTCCGGCACGACAGCGACCGACAGCAACGGGAATATCGTCGGGAAGGGCGATGCGGCGGCGCAGACTCGCCAGATTGTCGCCAACATCACGAGCGCATTGGCCGCGGCCGGCGCGCGGCTCTCCGATGTTGTTCGCACGCGGATCTTCGTCACCGACATGACCCAATGGGAGGCGATCGGGCGGGCGCACGGCGAGGCTTTCGGCGACATCCGCCCGGCCGCCACGATGGTCGAAGTGCGACGGTTGATCGATCCGGACCTGCTGGTCGAGATCGAGGTCGAAGCGATACTTGGCAGTGGCGATGATCGCTGAGATCCTGGGGTCGAAGGACGCGACGCCTCCCGTGCCCCCAGACGCCGAGCGCTGGATGAACGAGGCGCTGGTGCTGGCTCGACAAGCTCAGGAACGCGGCGAAGTGCCGGTCGGCGCGGTGCTGGTGCAGAATGGCGTCATCGTCGGCCGCGGGGGCAACGCGCCCGTCGCTGCGAACGACCCGACCGCGCATGCGGAGATCGCGGCGTTGCGCGAAGGCGCACGCGTGCTGGGCAACTACCGATTGCCGGACTGCGACTTGTACGTGACGCTGGAGCCGTGCGCGATGTGCGCGGGCGCAATCATGCACGCCCGCGTGCGGCGCGTGGTGTATGGCGCCAGCGATCCAAAAACCGGGGCCTGCGGAAGCGTGGTGGACCTTTTCGGCAACCGGCGTCTGAATCACCACGCGGTGGTCATCGGTGGCGTGATGGCGCAGGAATGCGCCGCGCTGTTGTCGGCGTTTTTCGCGGCGCGTCGCTGAGCAACCTCGCATGTCGGAACGCACGTACGGCATCGGTATTTACGCGCCTGCGGGATTCGCTACCGATCCCGTCAACATCGAGCGGGCGGTATCACGGTTCGTGGCGGCAGGACACCATGTGGTCGTCGACCCTACCGTGGCGACACGGTGGCAACGATTCTCGGCGCCGGACGACGAGCGATTGGCGGCCGTGATGCGCATGGCGCACGATCCGCGCGTCGAACTCGCAATCGCGATGCGTGGCGGCTACGGTTGGTCACGCCTGCTCGAGCGTCTCGATTTCGGTGCCATTGCCGCGGCGAGGAAGCTGTGGCTCGGCCACAGCGACTTCACCGCCTTCCAGCTCGCCGCACTTGCCGCGACGAACATGACCACCTTCGCCGGGCCGATGGCGGCGTACGATTTCGGTGCCGAGACGCCGTCGTCTTTCACACTCGATCATTGCTGGGGACTGCTGGGCTCCGGGCAGTACGTGGTTGAATGCGCTCTTGCGGGTCCGATGGACGTTGCTGTCGAGGGCACGCTCTGGGGCGGCAATCTGGCGCTGCTCGCACATCTCGTCGGAACGCCCTACCTGCCGCGGATGGATGGCGGCATCCTGTTCGTCGAGGACATTGCCGAGCAACCGTATCGCGTCGAGCGCATGCTCTATCAGTTGCACCACGCCGGCATTCTCGGGCGGCAGCGCGCCCTTCTGCTTGGGGAATTCAACGGCTTCGAACCCGGCGCCCATGACAACGGCTACGACCTTGCGGCGATGGTCGAGCACGCGCGCGCGACGTTCGGCATTCCCGTGTTCACCGGACTGCCGTTCGGCCACTGCCGGGACAAGCTGACGCTGCCAGTCGGGGGACACTGCAAGCTGACGGTGCGCGACGGCTCGGCGCGGCTTGCGCTGTCGGGCTACGCCCTGTCGTGAAAGGCGACTGCCGCGTTCGTCTGGCCGACTGGGTCCGCGATCAGGCCGCGCTGCAACAGATCCGTCGTGTCGTGTTCGTCGACGAGCAAAAGGTACCCGAGGCTCTGGAATGGGACGGCATCGACGGCGACTGCCGCCACGTCATCGCGGAGGACGCTGCAGGGCAACCGATCGGGTGCGCGCGCCTGCTGCCGGACGGGCATATCGGCCGCGTCGCGGTGTTGGCATCGGCGCGGGGCCAGGGTGTCGGGGACGCGCTGCTCGAGCGCATGATTTCACTCGCCCTGGAGCTTGGATATCCCCGCGTCATCGTCAACGCCCAAACGCATGCCCTTGCTTTCTACGCGCGTCATGGCTTTGTCGCCTTCGGTCCGGAGTTCGACGACGCCGGCATCCCCCATCGCGCGATGGAGCGCGCGCTGTAGCGGCTATCTCGCCGCCTCGACGTGGAACACGTGCGCTACCTCGCCCGTCGCCTGGCCGTTCACGTCGAAACTGCGCTCGACGAAGCGCGCGTTGCCCTCGTCGTCGATGGTCATGACGGTCGAGCAACGCGTTCCGTACTCCGGCGTGACGATGAAAATCGGCGACAGCACGCGCTCCCATTGCGGCGAGACGCCGGTTACCGGCAGCACCGTGTCGCTCGCATGCTCTCGGTCCGCCAGGAGGTCGAATGCCGATGCGAGCGGGTCATCGCCACGCGCCAGCACCGACGCCATCCCTGCCTTGCTACGCAGGACCTTGGGCCATGGCGTGTCGAGCAAATGATTCGACAAGCCGGAAATGCCCCGACCGAGCATGAGCGCGCCGCTCGCGCGGTTCGACGCATAGGCCCCGCTCGCGCCGTCGCCGACGAGCAGGTTGAAGCCGTGGAAGGGCTGTCCGTCGATCGACACACGCGCGGCCACCGCCGGCGCTGATTCTGCCGCACCCAAAGCCTGCGTGACCAGTCCACCCCGCGAAGGCGCCGCCGGATCGCGAACAACGCCTTCGCGAAAGTTGGTGATCAACGCCCAGCGCCCCGCGCGCGTGGTGCCGAACCAGGTACCACCACCGACGCAATCCCGCCCGGCAAGCACGTCGTGCGTCCACCAGTGCGCAGGTTCTGCGGCGCGCGCGTGAAACTCGTCGCGATTGGCGGCGATCACCAGGGGATACCGTGGGTGGGCGTGCAGTGCGACCAATGCGAGGCACATGCGCTCAGCCGGCGAGGAGGTGTCGTGAAAGGGCATTGTGCTGCGCGAGCAGCACGGGCAGATCGACGTCCGTGAGTTGACCCTCGCTGATCCGCAGTTTGCCGTCGATGACCGAGAAATCGACGCCGCGCGGCGCGCACAGCATCAAGGCGGCAATGGGGTCGTGCTGCGCGCCGGCGAAGGCCGGCGTATCGATCGAGAAGCCGACGAAATCCGCCGCCATGCCGGGCGCGATCGCCCCGATGTCGTCACGGTTGAGCACGGCCGCACCGCCGCGCGTGGCCACGTCGAGCGCGTCGCGTGCCGTAAGCGCGGCCGCATCGCCGGCCATACGCGAAAGCAGCAACGCGAGACGCGCTTCAGTGAGCAGATTGCTACCATCGTTGGACGCCGAACCGTCGACGCCGATGCCCACCCTCAGACCGGCGGCACGCATGCGCGCAAAAGGCGCCCGCCCCGATGCGAGCCGGAGGTTCGACGCCGGGCAATGGCAGACACCGGTCCTCGACGCCGCGAAGCGCAGGATTTCGGCATCGTCCAGCTTGACGCAGTGCGCATGCCAGACGTCGGGCCCGGTCCAGCCCACGCTCTCGGCGTACTCTCCGGGCCGGCAGCCGAAACGCTCGAGGCTGTACGCGACGTCGTGATCGTTCTCGGCCAGATGCGTGTGCAGGCCGACGCCGTAACTGCGCGCCAGTGCCGCGGAGTCGCGCATCAGCTCGCGCGACACCGAGAACGGGGAGCAGGGCGCGACCGCGATGCGCGTCATCGCGAAGCGAGCGGGATCGTGAAACGTCTCTATCACGCGGCGCGTATCAGTCAGGATCGCCGGTTCTGCTTCAACGAGCGCGTCGGGCGGCAGCCCCCCTGCACTGACACCGACACTCATCGACCCGCGCGTCGCATGAAAACGGATGCCCATCTCTCGTCCCGCGCGGATCGTGTCGTCGAGGCGCACGTCGTTGGGGAACAGATAGAGATGATCGCTGGTGGTCGTGCAGCCCGACAGCATCAGTTCCGCCATTCCGAGTTTGGCCGATACGTACGCGGCGTCCGCCGTCAGCCGCGCCCAGACGGGATAGAGCGTCGCCAGCCACTGGAACAGGCCAGCATCCTGCGCAAGCGCCCGCGTCAGCGTCTGAAACAGGTGGTGATGCGTATTGACGAGCCCCGGCAACACCACGTGTCGGCTAGCATCGATCACCCTGTCGGCCGTTGCCGAAGGCATGTCGCCGAGTTTGCCAACGGCGACAATGGCGTTGCCGCGGACGTAGATCGCCGCGTCGCGCATCTCGCGCCGGATGGCGTCCATCGTCGCGAGCGTATGGATGTCGCGGACGAGCAGTGTCCCCATTCGATTAGGGCTGCGCCGAGACAAAGCGCTCGGTCTTGCGCGAGGCTCCCGGCGCGAGGAACGACTCGAAGTCGTTGGCGAGCAGCAGGTCGGCGAGGACCGCTTCGAAGGCGTCGGGATCGCGCACGCTTTCGTATACCTCCATCCACAGCAACGGCTCATCCTGGCGTTGCTGCAGACGGCCACTGACCGACGTGCGTTGCTCCAGCGCCGTGAGCATCGCAGCGACCGCGCGGCGTGCGACGCTCACGCGCACGCCGGCAACGCGATAGTAGACGTAGTAGGAAACAGGGCCCGTGTTCACGGGTTGCTTTGCGCTGCGCGCTTCTGCTCTCTTGCTTGGCCGCGGCAGGGTCCCGTCACACATCATGCGATGCGGCCGCGCCGCGGCGCGGTCTCCGGCAGGGCGTAGGGCAATGGCAGCAGCGCGAGGCGGCGTCCATCCGGCGCATCCACACGGACATCGCCGCTGTCCCGGGCTGCGAGCTGCAGGACCGCCACCAGGTCGCTCCCTCCACCCGGGGCGGGAGCAGCGTTGACCACGCTGCCGCAGGCCTGGGTATCGAACACCGGACTGTACAGGCGCGCGCCGGCAAGCGGCGGCGGCCCCGTCGACGTGGGCGATGATCAGCCGCTCCTTCAGCCGTCCGAGATACTGGGTGCGGGCGACGATTTCCTGGCCGGTGTAGCAGCCCTTTTGGAAACTGATGCCGTCGAGTGCATCGAGATTGACGGCCTGTGGCACGAATTGGTCGGAAGTGGGCGGGGTGATCACCGGCACGCCGGCGCGAATGGTCAGCCATTGCCAAGCGGGAAAGCCTGCCGGACGTGCACGCGGCCTTGAGGTTTGCCCAAAGTGAAGCGCCTGCTTGCAGTTCGACAGTCGCAACGAAACGTCCTCCGGGTAACGCCATCACGGTCCCCGCCGTAATGGGCGCGAGGTGATGGAGCGCCGGGATGGTGCCGAATGCCGCGCCCACGACGCTGACCGGCGACCGGACCGCCGATGCCGAGGCGGACCCTCGTGCTGCTGACGTCCTCGATCGAGACCTTGGATCGCAGCACGAACATGCCCAGGCGCTTGCGGACGGTGGCGATCAATGTCACAGGCAGCATGAGTTCGAACGTGGTGTCGTCGCTGCGCGACACGACGAAATTCGCGAGCACGCGGCCTTTGGCGGAGCACCACGCCGCGTATTGCGATGCCGCGGGCGCCAGCATGGCGACGTCGTTGGTCAATTGACCTTGAAGGAAGGTCGCTGCATCCGGACCGGCGACGCGCAACATGCCCAGCTCCGCGAGGTCGCAGACTACCGCATGGTCCTGTGCGGCCTGGAGTTCCGCAGCGGCGTCGCCGAACGAAACGAGGGTTTCCCCGTCGAGCACGGCGCCTTGCGCGGCCAGGAATTCGCTCCAATGGGTCATGGGGTGTCGGCTCAGTTGTAGGACGGCACGCGGGAGGAGGGCGCCGCCCTGGCTGCCAAGGTGAAAACTGTGCTAAAATCGAACGTTAGCTTGGATTGGCATGAGGGCGGGGAATTCCGTCCCATGATCGCATTAAATCCAGGCAATTCGCAGATCCGCCCATTCAGGGTGCCTGACCGAGCGGTCAGGCCCAGTTGCGGATCGAGGCTCAACCCTGAAAAGGAGTGTAGTTATGTCGGTCACGATGCGTCAAATGCTGGAAGCCGGAGTGCATTTCGGCCACCAGACGCGGTACTGGAATCCAAAGATGGCGGACTTCATCTTCGGTTCCCGCAACAAGATTCACATCGTCAATCTCGAAAAGACGATGGAGATGTATCAGGAGGCGCTGAAGTATATCCGCCAACTGGCGTCCAACCGCGGCACCATCCTCTTCGTCGGTACCAAGCGCCAGGCGCGCGAGATCATCGCGGAAGAGGCACAGCGCGCGGGCATGCCCTACGTCGATCATCGCTGGCTCGGCGGCATGCTGACCAACTTCAAGACGGTGAAGGTCTCGATCAAGCGCCTCAAGGACCTCGAGACGATGTCGCAGGACGGCACGTTCGAGAAGATGAGCAAGCGTGAAGCGCTGACGCTGCAGCGCGAGATGGAGAAGCTCAACCGCAGTCTTGGCGGCATCAAGGAAATGAATGCGCTGCCCGATGCGCTGTTCGTCATCGATGTCGGCTACCAGAAGATCGCCGTCACGGAGGCCAGCAAGCTCGCGATTCCGATTGTCGGGGTGGTCGACACCAACCACTCGCCGGATGGCATCGCCTACGTGATCCCGGGCAACGACGATTCGAGCCGCGCGATCAGGCTGTACGCACGCGGCATCGCCGACGCCATCCTCGAAGGCAGAAGCCAGGTGATCCAGGAAATCGTTCAGACCGAGGAGTTCGTCGAGGTATCGGCGGACGAGGCCACGGCCTGACCCAACAGACCCAGGGGGCCGCGGCCCCCTTTTTTTGAATGAGCGCTGGCGCGGCGGGCAGGATCGCGGCGAGACAGCGGTGCGACAAGACGGAGCAAGCATGGCGGAAATTGCCGCAAGCATGGTGATGGAACTGCGTGGCCGGACGGGCCTGGGCATGATGGAGTGCAAGAAGGCGCTCGCCGAGACGGCCGGGGACATTGCGAAAGCGGAAGAGCTCCTGCGCATCAAGAGCGGCGCCAAGGCGTCGAAGGCCGCCGATCGGGTTGCCGCAGAAGGCGTGATCGGTCTCAACGTGTCGGCCGACGGCAAGGTCGGGGCGATCATCGAGGTCAACTGTGAAACGGATTTCGTCGCCAAGAACGAAGAGTTCCGGGCGTTCGCGGCGGAGGTCGCGCAGCTGGTCGCCCGTGACAACCCTGCGGATGTCGCAGCAGTTGGTGCGTTGATGCTGGCGTCGGGTCAGACGGTCGAGGCCCGCCGTGTCGCGCTCGTGCAGAAAATCGGCGAGAACCTGTCGATCCGGCGGTTTGCGCGTCGCGTGGCGACGGGCAAGCTGCACGCCTATATCCACGGCGTGCGCATCGGCGTGCTCGTCGACGTGACCGGAGGCGAGCCGACGCTGGGCAAGGACCTGGCGATGCACGTCGCGGCGAGCAAGCCGCTCGCGCTCGACAAGGGCCAGGTCGCCGCGGACATCGTCGAGCGTGAACGGACGATCGCGGCCGCGCGTGCGGCCGAGTCGGGCAAGCCGGCGAACATCGTGGAAAAGATGGTCGATGGGGCAGTCGCGAAGTTTCTTGCCGAGGTGACGTTGCTGGCCCAGCCATTCGTCAAGGGCGACGGCAAGCAAAGTGTCGAGCAGCTGGTCAAGGCGCAAGGCGCCACGATCAACGGCTTTACCCTGTACGTCGTCGGCGAAGGTATCGAAAAAAAGAAGGACGACTTCGCGGCAGAGGTTGCCGCAATGGCGAAGGCCTAAGCAACCCTACCCGATTGGAGCGAGGTTCCCGATGACCATTCCGACGATCGCGCCGCTAGCCAGCGTGGCCCCGGTAGTGAACAAGGAACCCGCGTATCGGCGCATTCTGCTCAAGCTTTCGGGCGAAGCGCTGATGGGCGATGACGCGTACGGCATCAATCGGGAGGTGATCGACCGCATCGTCGCTGAGATCGGCGACGTGGCACGCCTCGGCGTCCAGATTGCCGTGGTCATCGGCGGCGGCAACATCTTTCGGGGCGTCGCGCCCGGTGCCGCGGGCATGGATCGCGCCACCGCGGACTACATGGGCATGCTGGCGACGCTGATGAACGCGCTCGCGCTGCAGGATGCGTTCCGCCGTGCGGGCATGGTCTCGCGTGTGCAGTCGGCGCTGTCGATCGAGCAGGTCGCCGAGCCGTACATCCGTGGCAAGGCGCTGCGCTACCTCGAAGAGAACAAGGTCGTCATTTTCGCCGCGGGTACAGGCAATCCCTTTTTCACGACTGACACCGCGGCTGCGCTCCGTGGCCGCGAAATGGGTGTGGACATCGTGCTCAAGGCCACCAAGGTCGATGGTGTATACACCTCCGATCCGAACAAGGACCCCGCCGCGAAGCGCTATGCGACGCTGACTTTCGACGAAGCGATCGTCCGGAATCTCAAGGTGATGGATGCCACCGCACTGGCGCTTTGCCGCGACCAGAACATGCTGCTCAAGGTGTTCAGTATTTTTGCGCCGGGCGCGCTCAAACGGGTTGTCCTGGGCGAGGACGAAGGGACACTGGTCCACTGCTGAGACGATGCACGGGAGACAACAATGATTGCGGACGTCAAGAAAGCTGCCGAGCAGAAGATGCAGAAGTCGGTCGAAACGCTCAAGAACGACCTGGGCAAGGTGCGTACCGGTCGCGCGCACACGGGCCTGCTGGACCATGTTCGCGTCGACTACTACGGCTCGATGATGCCCATCAACCAGGTCGCCAATGTGACGCTGGCCGATGCGCACACGATTTCCGTGCAGCCGTGGGAAAAGAAAATGGTTCAGGTCGTGGAGAAGGCAATTCGCGATTCCGATCTGGGCGTGAATCCGGCGACGTCCGGCGACATGATCAGGGTGCCGATGCCCGCATTGACCGAGGAGCGGCGCAAGGAGTTGGTGAAGGTCGTGCACAAGGAAGCCGAGAACACCCGGATCGCCGTGCGCAACATTCGCCGCGATGCGATCACGCATCTCAAGGACCTGCTCAAGTCGAAATCGATTTCCGAGGACGAGGAGCGGCGTGCGCAGGAGGATGTGCAAAAACTTACCGACCGCTACATCGGCGAGGTCGACAAGGTCCTGCATGTGAAGGAAGCCGATCTGATGGCGGTTTGAGTTGCCATTCCTGAACCTGCCGAGTCTGGCATGACCCACCGACTGCCTCCGGGACAGCGCGGCTTGCTGCCCATCCCCCTGCGCTGCAGCGCGTCGTTGCATTCCGAAACGCGTTCGCCGGTCGGCGCTGCCTGGTAGGGCCGACGTTGGCCACCCCAGCCTTGTTTACCAGTTCCACCCGCGACATCCCGGAGGTGCGAGCGATCCCTCGGCACATCGCGATCATCATGGATGGCAATGGGCGCTGGGCCAAGCAGCGCATGCTGCCGCGCGTCGCCGGCCATCGCAAAGGCGTCGAGGCGGTGCGGGCGACGGTGCGCAGGTGCGTCGAACTCGGCGTGGAGTACCTTACCCTGTTCGCTTTTTCGAGCGAGAACTGGCGACGGCCTGCGGACGAGGTATCGATCCTGATGCAACTGTTCGTCCGTGCGCTGGAACAGGAAGTGGCCAAGCTCGACACCAACGGCATACGCTTTCGGGTCGTCGGCGACATTTCGCGCTTCGAAAAACGCATTCGCGACCTCATCGCCGCGGGGGAGGACCGTACTGCGGGCAACGACCGGCTGACCCTTACGGTGGCGGCCAACTACGGCGGGCGCTGGGACATCGCGCAGGCCGTGCAAAAATTGATCGCGGCCGACCCGACCGCCGCCCGCGGTTTCGCGCCCGAGGCGCTGGACCCGTATCTGGCCATGGCCTACGCGCCCGAACCGGACTTGTTCATCCGCACCGGCGGCGAGCAGCGCATATCGAACTTCCTCCTGTGGCAGCTGGCCTACACGGAACTCCATTTTACCGACGTACTCTGGCCCGATTTCGATGCGCAGGCGCTCGGAACGGCCGTCGCGTCCTATCAGCAACGCGAGCGCCGCTTCGGACGGACGAGTGAACAATTGCGGGAAGCGGCGAGCAGCTGATGCTCAAGACGCGCGTACTAACCGCGGTCATCCTCGTGCCGCTGGTCCTCGCCGCACTGTTCGGCCTGGATACGCGCGCGTGGGGTGTACTGACACTTGCGATCGTCGGCATTGCCGCCAGTGAGTGGGCAAGGCTCGCTGCCTTTCCTGCGCCAGGGTCCACGATGTTCGTGCTCGCCACGTTGGCGATCGGGCTCTTGCTACTATTTTTGCCCGGGTTCGGGTTTGCGACCGGGTCCGGATGGCCCGAGCCCGTGGTGCTGTCGGTCTGTGGCGCCGCAACGCTGTTCTGGCTGTTGATCATCCCGCCGTGGCTCTACCGCGGCTGGCGCGTGAGTTCCGGTGTCGTCCTGGCGGCAATCGGCTGGCTGGTACTCATTGCCACGTGGCTGGCGATCGTGCAGATCCAGGCACGTTCCCCTGGGATGCTGCTGGCACTGATGGCCATCGTCTGGATTGCCGATACCGCCGCTTATTTCGCGGGAAGACGCTTCGGACGGCACAAGCTCGCGCCGTCGATCAGTCCGGGAAAGACGTGGGAAGGTGTCTACGGCGCCCTGTTCGCGGTCGGGGCCTACGCGCTCGCGCTGCTCCCGCTCGCCGCGCGCAACGGTTATGCGCAGGCGTTGACGGCCGGCGCTGTCGTGGCGTGGGTTGTGCTGGTGCTCCTGCTTGCCGCGCTGTCGGTCACGGGCGATCTGTTCGAATCGCTGCTCAAACGACAGCGCGGGGTCAAGGACAGCGGCAATGTCCTGCCCGGCCATGGCGGCGTGCTGGATCGCATCGACGCACTGACTGCCGCCATGCCCGCGGCCGCACTCGTCGCGTATTACGTGATCCGCTGATGAGCGGCGAGGGGCATCGCAGCATCGCGATTCTCGGCGCCACCGGCTCGATCGGTGCGTCGGCGCTGGACGTCATTGCCCGCCATCCGGACCGCTTCGCGGTTACTGCGCTGTGCGCCAACCGTCAGTGGGAACCGCTGCTCGAACTGATCCATCGCTTTCGGCCGCCGTATGCGGCGTTGCTCGATCCCGTGGCTGCGCAAAATCTGACGGCAGCGCTGCGGCGCGACGGTCTCGCGACCCGGGTGCTGCAAGGCGAGCCCGGTCTTTGCGAGATCGCCGCGCTGCCCGAAGCGGACACGGTCATCGCCGCGATCGTCGGCGCAGCGGGGCTGGCGCCGACCCTTGCCGCGGCACGCGCGGGCAAGCGGATCCTGCTCGCGAACAAGGAGACACTCGTGCTCGCGGGTGCGCTGTTCATCGACGCCGTGCGCGAAGGCGGAGCGACGCTGCTGCCGATCGATAGCGAGCACAACGCCATATTCCAATGTCTGCCGCACGCCAAAGCGCACGATGTGGGCGCGGTCGGCGTTCGACGCATTCTATTGACGGCCTCGGGCGGTCCCTTTCGCACCACACCGCGTGACGAGCTCGCGCACGTCACGCCCGACGCCGCGTGCGCACATCCGAACTGGCGGATGGGTCGCAAGATTTCGGTGGATTCGGCGACGATGATGAACAAAGGTCTCGAGGTGATCGAGGCGCACTGGCTGTTTGGCGCCCCGATCGAGGCCATCGATGTCGTCATTCACCCGCAGAGCGTCATCCATTCGCTCGTCGAGTATGTCGATGGCTCGGTGCTAGCGCAATTGGGCAATCCCGACATGCGCACCCCGATTGCCCAGGCGTTGGCTTGGCCGGAGCGCATCGACGCGGGCGTCGCTTCGCTCGACCTCGCGCGTATCGGCGCACTCGACTTCGCGCACCCGGATGCGGAGCGTTTTCCCTGCCTCGGACTCGCGTACGCCGCTCTGCGTGACGGCGGCACCGCGACGGCCGTGCTCAATGCGGCGAACGAAGTTGCGGTGGCAGCGTTTCTCGAGGGTCGGATCGGCTTCCTCGATATCGCGACGGTATGCGAGCGAACGCGGGAGAGCGTCGCAACGATGCCGGTACGATCCCTCGGCGATGCGATGGCGGCCGACAGCGATGCGCGCCGCAGCGCGCTGACCCACATCGCACCCGCTCAAGCACAAAGGCATTTCGCATGATCGACGTGATGCAAAAGGTGCTCGCCTTCGCGGTGACGCTCGGCGTGCTCGTGGTGTTTCACGAACTCGGCCACTACCTTGTCGCACGGCTCGCAGGCGTCAAGGTATTGCGTTTCTCGGTGGGTTTCGGGCGCATCGTCTGGTCTCGGCGTATCGGTCCCGACCGCACCGAATGGGCGCTGTCGGCGATTCCGCTCGGTGGGTACGTCAAGATGGTCGACGAGCGCGAGGGAGACGTGCCCCCAGCGGACCTCGCGCGTGCATTCAACCGGCAAAGCGTTTGGCGGCGCATCGCCATCGTGGCAGCGGGGCCGATCGCCAACCTGTTGCTGGCTGTCGTGCTTTTCGCAGCCACTTACATGGTCGGCATTCCCGGACAGCGTGCGCTGCTTGCGCCAGCGCCCCCCGGAACGCCGGCAGCAACGGCAGGATTCATGGACGGCGATCTGGTCAAGGCAATCGACGGCGAACCCGTGCGATCGTGGCAGGATCTGCGTTGGCGCCTGCTGAAGGCGTCGGGCGATCCGGAGGTAAAGGTAACGGTCGAGCGTCCCGACGGTGCCATCGCCGAGCGCGTCCTGTCGTTGTCCACGCTGAGCAGCAGCGACTGGGAGGGCAACTTCGTCGCCAATCTCGGACTCAAGACCGATCTCGGCGCGCCGGTCGTGCGCGAGGCGATCGCCGACAAACCGGCAGCGCGCGCCGGTATCCGCGCCGGCGATGCGATCGTGGCCATAGGCACTGCGACGATGCGCTCGCCTTCGGATGTCGCCGCGATCACCAACGCGAGCCCGGGTGCCACGCTCGCTCTTCACGGTGCGTCGCGACGGCGCCGATTTCCGCACCGACCTCGTGCCTGAGGCAAGCGACCAGAACGGCAAGCGGGTTGGCATGGCGGGCATGCGACTCGGGGTCGATCCGGTGCAAAGCGAGCGCTCGACGGTCATCGTGCGTTACGGCGTCTTCGAGGCGCTCGCGCAGGGCACGCGCAAGACGTGGGAACTGTCCATCTTCACGCTGAAGATGCTTGGCCGCATCTTCACCGGCGACGCGTCACTGAAAAACATCAGTGGTCCGCTGACGATGGCCGATTATGCGGGACAGTCGGCGCAGGCGGGCATGCTGACGTTCGTCGGTTATCTCGCGCTCATCAGCATCAGCCTCGGCGTGCTCAATCTGTTGCCCGTTCCCTTACTCGATGGGGGACACTTGATGTATTATCTCGCCGAGATTATCAAGGGCAGTCCCGTATCCGACCGCGTTCTCGAGGTCGGCCAGCGAATCGGCATGACCGTGCTGGCCATGCTGATGGCTTTGGCGCTTTTCAATGACCTTTCCCGACTATTCTGAGCCGCGCATCGCGCGGCGCGCGCGTTTGCGCGCCGCAATGTGGCTCAGGCCGCTGCTGCTCCTGGCAGCACTGTTGTCGGCGCACGCAGTACTCGCCTTCGAACCGTTTGTCGTCAAGGATATTCGTGTCGAGGGTGTCCAGCGGACGGACGCCGGTACGGTGTTCAACTATCTGCCGATCAAGGTCGGTGACAGCATCGACGACGAAAAGGCGTCGGCCGCGGTGAAGGCGTTGTACGCGACGGGTTTCTTCCGCGACGTTCGCCTCGAGGCTGAAGGGGACGTGCTCGTCGTGATCGTCCAGGAGCGGCCGACGATCAGCCAGATCGATATCGTTGGTACCAAGGAATTCGAGAAGGACCAGCTGAAGAAGGCACTCAAGGACATCGGTGTCGCCGAGTCCCGCATTTTCGACCGGTCCGCACTCGATCGCGCCGAACAGGAGCTCAAGCGGCAATATATCAATCGCGGCTTTTACGGCGTGAAGGTCACCACGACGGTAACACCGCAAGAGCGCAACCGCGTCGCGATCAACTTCAATGTCGAAGAAGGCAGCATTGCCAAGATCGCCGGTATCAACATCGTCGGCACGCAGGCGTTCAGCGAAGCGACGCTGATCAAGGAAATGCAGTTGTCGACGCCCGGCTGGCTGACCTGGTACACGAAGAACGATCAGTATTCCAAGCAGAAGCTGCAGGCCGATCTGGAGACGCTGCGTAGCTACTATACGAATCGCGGATACCTCGAGTTCGCGGTCGACTCGACGCAGGTTTCGATCACGCCCGACAAGGACGACATCTATATCACGATCAACATCACCGAAGGGCCCAAATTCACCGTCTCGGATGTGCGGCTTGGCGGCGATCTGCTGCTGCCCGAGGCGGAGCTGATGCGGCTCGTGCAGATCCGCCCCGGCGACGTGTATTCGCGCGAAAAGCTCACCCAGTCGGCGAAAGCGATCTCCGATCGCATGGGCAGCGACGGCTACGCGTTCGCCAACGTCAACGCCGTGCCCGAGGTCGACCGCGAAAACAAAACCGCCGCATTCACGTTCTACATCGATCCGGGTCGCCGGGTCTACGTGCGCAAGGTCAATATCAGCGGCAACGCGCGCACGCGCGACGAGGTGATCCGGCGCGAGATCCGCCAGCTCGAAGACGGCTGGTACGACGCGACCCGCATCGACCGCTCCAAGGTGCGCATCACGCGCTTGCAGTACTTCGAGGACGTCAACCTGGAAACGCCGTCCGTGCCGGGCAGCCCGGATCAGGTGGACATGAACATCACCGTCACCGAGAAGGCGACGGGCAACCTCCTGGTCGGCGTCGGTTATTCGAGTGCGGATGGCATCGTGCTTTCCGGCTCGGTATCGCAGAACAACGTGTTCGGAACCGGCAACTCGCTCACGGCAAACGTCAACACCAGCAAGGTCAACAAGCAGGTCGCCCTCACGTACGTCGAGCCGTACTGGACGGCCGACGGCGTTTCGCGTTCGCTTGAACTGTACTTCCGGAACGTCAACCCGTCGTCGTTGCCGGTCGCGGCCTACCAGTCGCAGACGGCCGGCGCCGCGATCGGCTTCGGCATTCCGCTGACGGAGACCGATTCGATCAACCTGGGCGGTCGTTTCGAGCACACGCAGTTGACGCTGTACAGCGATAGCCCGTTGCTCTACCGCGAGTTCGTGCGGGAATTCGGCAGTATCACGAACAGCTTCATCTTCAGCGCGGGCTGGGCTCGCGACACCCGCGACAGCATCCTCTTCCCCACCCGTGGTATGTTGCAGAGCGCCTATGCCGAGCTCGGCGTCGGGGACCTTTTGTATTACAAGACGAATTACCTGATCCAGTGGTTCACCCCCATGCCGCTGGGCAGCGTGCTGATGCTCCGGTCGGACCTGGGCTACGGCGGCGGCCTGGGCGACAAGCCGCTACCGTTCTTCAAGGCGTATTATGCGGGCGGAGTGGGATCGGTTCGCGGCTACGAGACCGCGTCCCTTGGACCGCAGGACATTTCGGGCAACACGATCGGTGGGCGGCAGAAAATCGTTGGCAACGTCGAGCTCTTCTTTCCGGTACCGGGCACCAAGCCGGGGGATCAGTCGGTGCGCATGTCCGTGTTCGCGGACGCCGGTCAGATTTACGATAGCGGCTTCGAGCCGAACCTCGAATCGTTCCGCTACTCGACCGGTGTGGGGCTGGCATGGAATTCCCCGGTTGGTCCGCTCAAGTTCAGCTACGGCTATCCACTGAACGCCGGGCCGCGCGACCGGATTCAGCACTTCCAGTTCCAGGTCGGCACGGTTTTCTAGACGTGGCTGACTCAATATTTGCAGGAGAGCATTTTGAAGCACCGAATGCAGCAACTGATGATCCAGACCGCCGGCGCGCTGTGCGTTGCGCTGCTGGCGAGCTCGGGCATGGCGCAGGGTGCCGACTACAAGATCGGCTTCGTCAACAGCGAGCGGCTGTTTCGGGACGCCGCGCCGGCAAAGCGGGCGCAGCAGAAACTGGAGAAGGAGTTCGCCGGTCGCGACGCGGAGATCCAGAAGCTTGCCAAGCAGGTGCGGGACCTGCAGGCCGCGCTGGAAAAGGACGGCGTCACGATGGCGGAGACCGAACGCCGCAACAAGGAACGTGATCTGGCGAACATGAGCCGCGACCTGCAGCGGGGGCAGCGCGAGTTCCGCGAGGATCTCAATCTGCGTCGCAACGAAGAACTCTCGGCGGTGCAGGAGCGTGCGAATAAGGTGATCAACCAGATCGCAATCGACGAGAAGTTCGATCTGATCATCCAGGATCCGGTCATCTACGCCAGTCCGCGTATCGATATCACCGACCGCGTGATCAAGGCGCTCGCCGACAAATAGGGCGAGCGGCGTCGCGTGCCCAGCGCCATGAATCCACGTTATTCAGGTGCCGGGATTCCCCTGCGGATCCTCGCCGGGCTCTCCGGTGCGGCCGTGAATGGTGATGGAGAGACCCTGATCCGCGCCGTCGCGCCGCTCGAGAGCGCCGACAACGGCACCATCGCGTTCCTGGCCAACCCGAAATACCGCAGTCACTTGGCCACGACACGTGCCAGCGCGGTCATCGTTTCACCTCGCGACGCAGAAGCGACCGCCCTACCGAAGCTGGTCTCCGAGAATCCCTACGCGACCTACGCGCGCGTCGCCACGTTGTTCCATCCGGTGCCTGCCGTCACGCCGGGTGTCCATGCCACAGCGATCATCGCGCCGAGCGCCGCGATCGCGCCATCGGCATTCATCGCACCCTATGTGACGATCGGAGAGCGCTCGACGGTCGGGGAACGGGCTCGCATCCACGCCGGGTGCGTCGTTGGTGACGATTGCATGATTGCCGACGACGTGACGCTCTATCCGCGCGTGGTCGCCTATGCCAATACCTCGATTGGGCCGCGAACGATCGTCCACTCGGGCGTGGTGCTTGGCGCGGATGGTTTCGGGATGGCAGAGCAGGATGCCCACTGGCTCAAGGTACCGCAGGTGGGCGGCCTGCAGATCGGCGCCGATGTCGAGATCGGCGCCAACACGACGATCGATCGCGGTGCGATCGGCAACACGGTCATCGAGGACGACGTCAAGCTCGATAATCAGATCCAGATCGGCCACAATTGCCACATCGGCAGGCATACGGCGATCGCAGGCTGCGCCGGCATCGCCGGCAGCACCCGCGTCGGCAAGAATTGCAAGATTGGCGGCGCTGCCATGCTCACGGGCCACATAGACATCGCGGACGGGACAACCATTTCCGGGGCGACGGGCGTGTTCGACTCGATACGGCAGCCCGGCGTCTACACGGCCGCGTTTCCTGCGCTGACGCACCTGGAGTGGCGACACGTTGCGGCCATCGTGCGGCGCCTCCGCCAATGGACCGACCGACTACGCGCGCTGGAGCGCGAACACGACAAACGGGGGGAATGATCGTGGGTGAAATGGACATCTGCGAGGTCATGCGGCACCTGCCGCATCGTTATCCGTTCCTGCTGGTCGATCGCGTGCTCGAATGCATCCCGGGCGAGCGCATCAAGGCAATCAAGAACGTGACGGTCAACGAGCCGTTCTTTACGGGACATTTTCCGCAATACCCGGTCATGCCCGGCGTGCTGATCATCGAAGCGTTGGCGCAGGTTTCGGTGATCCTGGTCTACAAGACGCTCAATCGCGTCCCGGACGGCAAGACGCACATTTTCTTTGCCGGCATCGACGGGGCGCGCTTCCGGCGGCAGGTGCTGCCCGGCGATCAACTCACGCTCGAATCGACGGAAAAGCGGCTGGTTCGAGGCGTCGGCAAGTTCGATGTGCGCGCGAGCGTGGACGGCGCGCTGGTCGCCGAGGCTGAACTCCTGGCGGCATTGCGCGACGCCTGAGCAGATGCCCGGCGTTCATTCCACGGCGATCGTCGCCGAAGACGTGCAGCTCGGTTCGGGGGTCGAGATCGGGCCCTATACGGTGATCGGCGCCGACGTGGTGATCGGTGACGCTACCGTGATCGGCGCGCACGTCGTGATCGCCGCCCGCACCACGCTCGGGTGCAGGAATCGCGTGTTCCAGTTTGCATCGCTCGGCGAGATTCCGCAGGACCGCAAGTATGACGGGACGCCCACCCGCACCGTCATCGGCGACGACAACGTCATCCGCGAATACGTCACGGTTCACGCCGGCACGGCGCAGGATCGCGGCGTGACGACTATCGGCAACGGCAACTGGCTGCTCGCTTACACGCACATCGCGCATGACTGCGTGGTCGGGAACGGCACCACGTTCTCGAACAACGCGCAGCTCGCCGGCCACGTGGTCATCGACGATCAAGCGGTGCTAGGCGGATTCGTGGGCGTCCATCAATTCTGCCGTGTCGGCGCGCACGCTTTCATAGCCGCCGGCTCGATCGTGCTGCAGGATGTACCACCCTACGTCACGGCCGCCGGGTATCCGGCCAAGCCGCACGGGACCAACAGCGAAGGGCTGCGGCGCAGGGGCTTCACGCCGGATGACCTCGTCGCAATCAAGCGCGCCTACAAGACACTGTACCGCTCGTCGCTTTCGCTCGACGAAGCGCGAGTGCAGATCGCGGCGGATGCCAAAACCGCAGCCGTGCTGGTGCCACTCGCCGCGTTTCTGGAGACGGCCGGCCGCGGAATCGTCCGCTGACGGCATGAGCGGCGCAGGGCAGTCCCAAGCCGCGAATCGCGCCCCCCTTGGGGGCAGCGCAGCGGCGCCAGCCGCAAGCGTGGGGGTTCAATGAGCGGCGCAGGGCAGTCCCAAGCCGCGAATCGCGCCCCCTTGGGGACAGCGAGACCGTGGCGGTTGTTCCGGCCGTGGCGCCCATCACGATCGGCATCATCGCCGGCGAGCCCTCGGGTGACGCACTCGGCGCACAGCTTATCCGCGCCGTCCGCACCAAGATCCCGCATGCTCGTTTTGCGGGGATCGGCGGCCCTCGCATGGCGAGCGCGGGATGCGATTTGTGGTATCCGCTGGAAAAGCTCGCCTTGCGTGGGTTCGTCGAGGTCCTTCCGCGCATCCCCGAGCTTGTCCGCATCCGCCGCGACGTATTCCGACGTTTGCGGCAATCCCGCGCGCCGCTGTTCATCGGCATCGATGCGCCGGATTTCAACCTGGGGCTCGAGCGTCGGCTCAAGCGCCAGGGCGTGCGGACGATTCACTACGTCAGTCCTTCGGTGTGGGCGTGGCGCCGCGAGCGGATCGATGCCATGGCCCGCTCCGCGGATCATTTGCTTGCGCTGTTTCCCTTCGAGCCCGCGCTTTACAAGGACGCAAAGCTCGCGGTGACGTTCGTCGGTCATCCCCTCGCCGCGGCGGCCGCCACTGGGTCGAGCCGGCGCGAGACGCGTGAGGTGCTGAAGCTCGAATACGGTCGCCCAGTCTTCGCCCTGTTGCCGGGGAGCCGGATGGGCGAACTGGAAATGCACAGTGAACTGTTACTCCGGACGGCCGCGGAGATCTTCGATGTGCTACCCGAGGCGCGCTTCGTCGTACCGCTGGTGAGCCGCGAGGCGCGCGAGTATTTCGAGGGAGTTCAGTATCGGCTGCAGTTCGAACGGCTCCCCATGACGCTCCTGTACGGGCACGCAGACCATGCGCTGAAGGCCGCCGACGTCGGCATCGTCGCCTCCGGCACGGCGACGCTCGAAGCGGCGCTGTCCCGCTGTCCCCACCTGATCTTTTATCGCGTGAATCCGGTCACGGCTAGGATTGTCAGGCGTAAGCTGCTGCTGCCGTACGTCGGGCTCCCCAACGTCCTTGCAGGTCGGTTCGTCGTGCCCGAATTCCTCCAGGAAGAAGCCACCGTGCAAAACCTTGTTCGAGCGGCGCTCAACCTCTACGATGACACCGTCACGCGCCGCCGGCTGGAGGCGATGTTTGCCGGCATGGCAAAAGCGCTGACCGCCGATACCCCGAAACTCACGGCAGATGTCGTCGCGACGGAACTGCGTGCGGCGGGGATCGCATGCTGATCGCCGGCGTCGACGAGGCAGGGCGGGGTCCGCTGGCCGGGCCCGTAGTCGCCGCGGCTGTGATCCTGCATCCGGAGCGGCGCATTCGGGGGCTGCGCGATTCGAAACTGCTTACGGCAACGGACCGCGAGCGGCTGGCGATCGAAATCCGCAGATATGCGGTTGCATGGGCGGTCGCGCAGAGCGACGTTGGCGAAATCGATACCATCAATATCCTCCAGGCGACGTTGTTGGCGATGCGCCGCGCCGTGATGCAACTCGCGCAGCAACCCGACGTCGTGTGGATCGACGGCCAGCACTGCCCGCCGCTCGATTGCCCGGCGCGCGCGATCATCGGTGGCGACCGCGACATCTCCGCGATTGCGGCGGCATCGATCCTGGCCAAGACCGACCGTGACGCGATGCTCGTCGAACTCGATCGGACGTATCCTTTGTACGGGTTCTGCCGACACAAGGGTTATTCGACACCTGAGCATCTGGCGGCGCTCGCAGCGCACGGGCCATGTCCTGCTCATCGCCGCAGCTTTGGCCCGGTTACACAGATGTCCATCACCTTCGAGTGATCATGAAGCCTCCGCCCAAAGCACTGTTGTTCGATGTATTCGGCACCGTCGTCGACTGGCGCGGCAGCATCATCCGCGAGCTGCGAAGCGTGGGACGTCGCAAGGGCGTCGGCGCGGACTGGGGAGCATTCGCCGATGCGTGGCGTCGCGGCTACCATCCTGCGATGGATCGCGTCCGGCGCGGCGAGCTGCCGTGGCAGTCGATCGACGTGCTGCACCGCATGATTCTCGACGACTTGTTGCCGAAGTTCGGCTTGCGGCTCAACGAGCGCGAGAAGCGCGACCTCAACAATGCGTGGCATCGCCTCCGGCCGTGGCCGGACAGCGTTAAGGGACTCGGACGCCTCAAGCGGCGATTTGTGATCGGTACGCTGTCGAACGGCAACGTCGCGCTGCTCGTCGACATGGCCAAGCATGGCGGTCTGCCGTGGGATTGCGTCCTGTCAGCCGAGTTGTTCCGGCATTACAAGCCCGACCCGGAAGCCTATCTCGGCGCAGCGGCGTTGCTCGGCCTCGCGCCGCGTGAGGTGATGCTGGTGGCCGCTCACAAGAACGATCTCGCGGCCGCCCGCAAATGCGGGTTCAGTACGGCGTATGTACGCAGGCCTCTCGAACATGGACCGGGGTCAGCCCCCGATATCACGGCCGATCGACGCTGCACGTTCAACTGCGACGACTTCATCGACCTGGCGCGGCAGCTGGGCGCGTAGCACCGGATTCAGTGTTGCTTCAGTTCGCTCCAGTATTCATGGTGCGCGGTGTTCACGTGCGAGATGCGTAACTCTACCGGCACGTCGCTGTACGTGAGCGCAACGCGCCGGATCTGCAGCAGCGGCGCGCCGGGCGCAACGCGCAGCAACGACGCAATCTCCTCGTCCACGCCGGTCGCGCGCAAGCGTTCGACAGTGCGCACGACGGAAATACCGAAGGCGTCCTGATAGAGGTTGTACACCGTGCTCGGACGATCGCGGATGGCTCGCTCGGTGATGCCCGGAAAGCGCGCCGCGGAAACGGCGATGTCGTCGACGATCACGGGCTGGCCGGAAAGCGACAGCAGATTACGAAAGCGAAAAACCGGGTCGCCGACAGCGACCGAGAGCGTTTCGCTGACCAGCTTGTCCGCCTTTGCCTTCGCGAATCCGAGGAGGCGGACGACCGGATATTCCTTGGTGCCATCCTCGGACACGACGTGGAAGAAATAGAACAACAAGCGGTCGCGGTTGTGGCTGGCGACGAACGTGCCGCGACCCTGTTGGCGGATGAGCATGTTCTCGGCCACCAGGTCGTCGATGGCCCGGCGGACCGTGCCGATGCTGATGCCATAGCGTTCGGCGAGACGGCGCTCGGCGGGGATCGCGTCGCCTGGCTTCCATTCCCCGCGGGAAAGCGCTTCCATGAGTTGCCGCTTGACCTCGCGGTACAGCGGGGCGGTGAGCGGCACGCCCGGAAAGGGTGCGTCCGTCGTTGCCTTTGCAACCTTGGCCATGATGGCGGCAGTCTAGCAAATCCTCTAGGTGATTCAACTCATCTATATGATATAGTTGATTCGCCACCTTTTCGCCGGTAAGATTTCGCGTTGGGGCGTTCGTCCCGGGAGATTCCGCAATGATCCACTGTGTGCTGCACGATCCCAATGATTCGGTCGCCGTCGTCGTGGTCGAAGGTGTCAAGGCCGGCCAGACGCTGACCGGGCTGATCCTCGATGAAAACCGCACCATCACGCTGCCTTGCGCGCAGGACATTCCGCTCGGGCACAAGGTGGCGCTCAAGGACATGAAGGTCGGCGATACGGTCATCAAATACGGGATCGATATCGGCAAGGTCGTCGCGCCGATCGCTACCGGGCAGCATGCCCACGTCCACAACATCAAGACGAAGCGGTGGTAAACGTGCAAACCAAATTCTGGGGTTATCGCCGCAAGAATGGGCGTGTCGGCGTGCGCAATCACGTCATCATCCTGCCGGTCGACGATTTGTCCAACGCGGCGAGCGAAGCCGTTGCCAACAACATCAAGGGCACGCTGGCGATTCCGCACCCTTACGGGCGGCTGCAGTTCGGCGCCGACCTCGACCTGCATTTCCGGACGCTGATCGGTGCAGGCAGCAACCCCAACGTGGCTGCGGTCGTTGTCATCGGCATCGAAGACGGCTGGACCAAGAAAGTCGTCGATGGCATCGCCGCGACAGGTAAGCCGGTCGTCGGTTTCGGCATCGAATTGCATGGCGATCACGACACGATCATGCGGGCATCGAAAGCGGCCCGCGCCTTTCTGCAGGACGCCAGCGAACTGCATCGGGTCGAATGCGACTTGAAGGATCTTTGGGTATCGACCAAGTGCGGCGAGTCGGATACCACTTCCGGCTGCGGCGCCAATCCTACGGTCGGCGATGCATTCGACAAACTCTACGCCGCCGGCTGCACACTGGTGTTCGGCGAAACGACAGAACTGACCGGGGGCGAGCAAATCGTCGCCGCGCGTTGCCGCGACGACAAGGTGCGGGCGGATTTCATGCGCGTGTTCGACCGCTACCAGGAAGTAATCAACCGACACAAGACGACCGACCTCTCCGACTCGCAACCGACCAAGGGCAACATCGCGGGCGGCCTGACCACGATCGAGGAAAAGGCCCTCGGCAACATCCAGAAAATCGGCAAAAAGTGCGTGGTCGACGGCGTGCTCGACAAGGCGGAGATGCCGACTGGCCCGGGGTTGTGGTTCATGGACAGTTCGTCGGCGGCCGCGGAAATGGTCACGCTTTGCGCCGCGTCAGGGTACGTCGTGCATTTTTTCCCGACCGGTCAGGGAAATGTCATCGGCAATCCGATCCTGCCATGTATCAAGATCTGCGCCAATCCGCGCACCGTGCGAACCATGAGTGAGCACGTCGACGTCGATACCAGTGGTCTTTTGCAGCGTGAGATCACGATGGACCAGGCCGGCGACAAGCTCATCGACATGATGTTCCGCACGGCCAACGGCAGGTTGACCGCGGCCGAGGCGCTCGGGCATCGCGAGTTCGTCCTGACCCGACTCTACGAGAGCGCCTAGAACAGGTCGCCGATGCGGCCGCGAGTGCGGCCCCGGACGATGCCCTCTATAATCGCGGCATCGTTGAACCGACAGGAGTAGACCCATGCGTATCGACGGGCTGGCGCATCGCGCCTGCACGCTGCTGATCGCATCGCTTGGCATCGCGGCATCGTCCGCCGTTTGCCGAGATGTCCGAAATCAAGGTCGCGCAGCAATACGGCATCAGCTACTTGCCGCTGATGATCATGGAAGAGCAGAAACTGATCGAGAAGCAGGCCAAGGCGCTCGGCGTCGATGTTTCTGTGGGCTGGGCGAAGTTCGCCGGCGGCAACGTGATGAACGACGCGCTGCTGTCCAACAGCCTACAGTTTGCGTCGGGCGGGGTCGCGCCGATGATCACCCTCTGGTCGCGCACGCGCGGCAACCTCGACGTCAAGGCGGTCGCGGCGATCAACTCGATGCCGATCTACCTGAACTCGCGCAATCCTGCAGTGAAATCGATCAAGGATTTCACCGAGAAGGACAAGATAGCCCTGCCTGCGGTGAAGGTCTCGGTTCAGGCGCTGACGCTGCAGATGGCGGCGGATAAGGCGTTCGGCGAGGGCCAATACGGGCGCCTGGATCCGCTGACCGTTTCGATGGCGCACCCCGATGCCCAGATTGCCCTGTTGTCGGGACAGTCGGAAATCAACGCGCATTTCAGCTCGCCACCATTCCAGTACCAGCAGCTGCGTAACCCAGCGATCCACACGGTGGTCAATTCCTACGACGTGCTTGGCGGACGGTCAACATTCAACCTGGTATGGACCACCTCGAAGTTCCGCGCCGAGAATCCGAGGCTCTACGAGGCGTTCGTCAAGGCGCTGGACGAGGCTACGGCGTTCATCAACAAGGACAAGAAATCGGCAGCGGAAGCGTACCTGCGGATCTCGAAGGACAAGGATTCGGTGCAGGAAATCCTTGGCATGCTGAACGACCCGCTGATCGTTTTCACAACCACACCCGAAAACGTCATGAAGTACGTCGACTTCATGGCGAAGACGGGTGCGATCAAGGCCAAACCCGAGTCGTGGAAGGATCTTTTCTTCCCGAATGTTTACGATCTCTCGGGCAGCTGACCCCGATGGACGCGCCCGCCGCTGCCGCTATGAGTGCGATCGAGGTCGATCTCGCCGCCATTCGGAGTGCACATGCACGGATCCGATCGCGGATTCAGCGCACGCCTGTTCTGACCAGCCGGTCCCTTGATGACGCGGTCGACGCAAATCTGTTCTTCAAGTGCGAAAACCTGCAAAAGGTCGCGGCGTTCAAGGCGCGTGGGGCATGCAACGCGGTACTGTCGCTGTCCGACGCGGAGGCTGCCCGCGGCGTCGTCACGCATTCCTCCGGCAATCATGGCGCGGCGCTGGCGTGGGCGGCGACGCAGCGGGGCATTCCTTCGTGGATCGTGATGCCGGCGAATGCCGCAACCGTAAAGCAGAATGCCGTGCGCGGCTTCGGCGGTACGGTGCGGCTAACGGAACCGACGCTGCCCGCGCGTGAAGCCACGTGCGCAAGCGTGCTCGCTGAAACCGGCGCGACGCTCGTACATCCCTATAACGATTGGCGTGTGATCGCAGGGCAGGGGACGGCCGCGCTCGAGTTGCTCGAAGACGTTCCGGATCTCGATGTCATCATCGCGCCTGTCGGTGGCGGTGGCCTCATCTCGGGAACGGCGATTGCAGCCAAAGGAATGAAGGCGTCGATCAAGGTCTACGGCGCGGAGCCGGCAGGCGCGGACGATGCCGCGCGGTCGGTGCGCCTTGGTCGTATCGTGCCGCAAACCGATCCGCGTACGATTGCCGATGGCTTGCGTTCCTCGCTGGGCGAAAAGACCTTCGCCGTGATCGTCGCGAAGGTCGACCACATCGGCACGACCTCGGAGGACGCGATCATCCGGGCCATGCGGCTGACCTGGGAAAAACTCAAGCTCGTGATCGAACCATCGGCGGCGGTGCCGCTGGGCGCGCTCCTCGAGCGTACGCTGCCCGTTGCCGGGCTGCGCGTCGGTGTCATTCTAAGCGGGGGCAACGTCGACCTCGATCGACTGCCCTGGCAAACGTAGCACGGTTGACGGGGGAAACATGAGCGCATCGGCACCGCTGCTGGACGTCAAGGGCGTCACGCTGCAATACAAGACCAAGGATCACCTGGTCACGGCGACGTATCGCGTCGATTTCGAGGTGTTCCAATCGGACCGTTTTGTCCTCCTCGGCCCGTCTGGTTGCGGCAAATCGACGTTGCTCAAGGCTGTGGGCGGGTACATGCGCCCCGTCGAAGGAGTGATCCGACTCAAAGGACACGAAGTCAGCAAGCCGGGGCCGGATCGCATGATGGTGTTTCAGGAATTCGATCAACTGCTGCCGTGGAAGACTGTCAAGCAGAATGTCATGTTCGCGCTGACCGCCAGCGGCAAGCTCGCCGGCAAAGCGGCGGAGGACAAGGCGCTCGAATACATCGCCAAGGTCAACCTGGCCAAGTTCGCCGACAGCTATCCGCATACCCTTTCGGGCGGAATGAAGCAGCGCGTTGCGATCGCACGCGGCATGGCGATGGAGCCCGACGTGCTGTTGATGGACGAGCCGTTCGCAGCACTCGATGCGCTGACGCGGCGCAAGATGCAGGACGAGTTGCTGCAGCTTTGGGACGATACCCATTTCACGGTGCTGTTCGTGACGCATTCGATTCCCGAGGCGATCAAGATCGGCAACCGGATCCTGCTGTTGTCGCCGCATCCGGGACAGGTCAAGGCCGAGATCAACAGCCTTCCCCGTGAGGCGGCCGAAAGCGATGCGGCCAAGGCGCTGGAAGGGAAAATCCACAACATGCTGTTCGCCGACGAAGTCGAGACGGAAGAGCACCTTGGTCCGGAGGTCGCCCATGGCTGAGTCCGCCGTCGTACGCACCGATGTCTTTCGCGAGACCGTGGACGCGTCGAAATTCGGCGTGATCCAGAAGCCGCTTTCGACGTGGGAGCGAATCTACAACATCACCGCGGTGCGCAAGCTGGCGATCCTTGTCTTTCTTGCGATCGTCTGGGAAATCTACGCCCGCTGGCTCAACAACCCGTTGCTCTTTCCAACCTTCACCTCGACTCTGGAAGCGTTCTATCAGGGGATTTTTGGCGGTGGCCTGCTCGGCAAGGCATGGACGTCCATCAAGGTGCTGTTGATCGGCTATAGCGCAGGGATCGCGCTTGCCGCACTTTTGACTGTATTCGCCATCACGTCGCGCATCGGCACCGACTTTCTCGAAACGCTCACCTCGATGTTCAACCCGTTGCCTGCCATCGCGCTGTTGCCGCTTGCGCTGATCTGGTTCGGCCTCGGCAACGGCAGTCTGGTCTTCGTGCTGATCCACTCCGTGCTGTGGGCGGTCGCCTTGAATACGCATTCGGGATTCCTGTCCGTTTCCAACACGATGCGCATGGTCGGCCGCAACTACGGCCTGCGCGGACTGTCGTACGTCGCACGGATCCTCATCCCCGCTGCCTTCCCCAGCATCCTGACGGGCCTGAAAATCGGCTGGGCATTCGCCTGGCGGACCTTGATCGCCGCCGAACTCGTATTCGGTGTGTCGTCGGGCTCCGGCGGACTGGGGTGGTTCATCTACGAGAACAAGAATCAACTCGAGATTCCCAACGTGTTCGCGGGCCTGTTTACGGTGATCGTCATCGGCTTGCTCGTCGAGAACGTGATCTTCCGCACCATCGAAAGCAGGACGGTGCGCAAGTGGGGCATGCAGAACTGAACAGGAGTCCACGCGCGCCATGACTACACCGCAATCCGTGACATCCGCTCACCTTCCGCGTTTTCATCTCGCGTTTCCGGTCACCGACCTCGACGCCGCAAGGCGCTTTTACGGCGAATTCCTGGGCTGCCCGGAAGGACGCAGTTCGCCGGAATGGGTCGATTTCGATTTTCACGGGCACCAGATCGTGGCGCACAAGGTGGCACAGGGTGCGATGAGTGACGCTACGAGTCTCGTCGATGGCGACCATGTTCCTGTGCGGCATTTCGGCGTGATCCTGCCCATGGCCCGGTGGCATGACCTTGCGGCCAAACTCCAGTCGGCCGGTACCAAATTCGTGATCGAACCCCATATCCGGTTCAAAGGCCTGGCGGGCGAGCAGGCGACGATGTTCTTTCTCGATCCCTTCGGGAACGCGCTCGAGTTCAAGGCCTTCGAACACATCGAACAGCTCTTCGCGAAACAGTGAGCGGTTCGCGCATGCGCGTCGTCATCACCGAGTTCATGGACGAAGACGCCGTCGCGTCGCTTGCAGCGCGCTTCGATGTCACCTATGACGCGACGCTCGTCGATCGGCACCAAGCGCTCATGGCGTCGCTCGCCGACGCCGACGCCGTGGTGGTCCGCAACAAGACCCAGGTCAACGCGGCCCTGCTCACCGCGGGTCCGCGGCTCAAGGTTGTGGGCCGGCTGGGGGTGGGTCTCGACAACATCGACCTTCCGGGCTGCAAGGCCCGCGGGATCGAGGTGATCCCTGCGTCCGGGGCCAATGCTTTGGCGGTCGCCGAGTACGTGATCGGAACCGCGATGGTGCTTCTGCGCGGTGCATACGCGTCCACTGCCGCCGTCAGCGAAGGCAAGTGGCCGCGCGCGGCGCTGTCGAACGGCCGGGAAATAGCGGGCAAGACCTTGGGCGTGGTCGGTTTCGGCGGCATCGGCAGGCTTGCGGGGAAGCTCGCACGAGCGCTCGGGATGGACGTGGTCGGCTTCGACGCGCAGATCCCGGCCGATTCCCCTGTGTGGCGCGCGGAACAGGCGAAGCCGTTGGCATTCGACGAATTGCTGCGCACGGCGGATGTCGTAACGCTGCACGTGCCGCTGACTCCTGCCACGCGCGGCCTGCTCGATTCCACGCGACTTGCACTGATGAAACCCGATGCCATCGTGATCAACACGGCACGCGGTGGCGTGGTCGACGAAGCCGCGCTTGCGGCGGCGCTCAAGACAGGCAAACTCGGCGGTGCCGCGCTCGACGTCTTTGACCACGAACCGCTCGCGGCGGGCTCGCCGCTGACGGGTTGTCCCAACCTGATCCTCACGCCTCACGTCGCCGGTGTAACGCGAGAATCCAACGTACGTGTGTCGACCATGATCGCGGACAAGGTCGCGGCGGCCTTGGATCGCTAGCCATGCCCCGACTCACCATCGCGCAAATGACCGACCTCGCGACGCGCGCGCTGACTCGTGCAGGGGCGAGCCCGCGGATGGCGGCGATCACGGCGCGCGCATTGGCGGGTGCGGAAGCCCAGGGGCTGGCATCGCACGGCATGTCGCGCATCCCCCAGTACGCCGCGCATCTGCGCAACGGCCGCGCCGATGGCAACGCCGCGCCGGTCGTGACCCGCTGCCGTGGCGGGGCCGCATTGGTCGACGCCAAGTCCGGACTCGCGTTCCTCGCGTGCTCGTTTGCGGTCGACGAGGCGATCACGCGGGCGCGTGAATTCGGCGTGAGCTTCGTGGGCGTGACCAACAGCCACCATTTCGGCGTCGCCGCGGATCACCTCGTCCCGATTGCTGCAGCGGGCATGGTCGGCATGGCATTCGGCAATTCGCCGTCGGCGATGCCGGCGGCCGGCGGCAGGCATCCGATCTTCGGCACGAACCCGATCGCGGCGGCGTTTCCGCGCAAGACCGGCGAGCCGCTCCTTATCGATCTGTCGCTGTCCGAGGCCGCACGCGGCAAGGTCATGATCGCGGCCAAGGAAGGCCGTCCGATACCGCCCGGCTGGGCGCTCGATAGCGATGGTCAGCCGACCACCGATGCCAAAGCCGCGCTGGCCGGATCGATGCTGGCGATGGGTGGGACCAAGGGTGCGATGCTCGCGTTGATCGTCGAGCTCCTCGCCTGCGCGCTGACCGGCGCAGCGATGGGCTTCGAAGCCGACAGTTTCTTTGTCGATGAGGGCAATCGACCGCGCATCGGTCAGGCGTTTCTGGTGATCGATCCGGAGGCGCTCGCGGGGCGCTCCGTATACCTCGACCGCGTCGAGACGCTCGTCGCGGAGATGGCAAAGGACGCCGGCGTTCGTCTTCCCGGTGCGCGGAGGCGCGCGCTTGCCACCAAGGCGGTGGCCGAAGGCGTCGAGTTGCCGTCGGCGTTGTTCGAACAGCTACAACGGCTCGCGGCGGGCTAGGGCCTGTTAACGCTATGGACACAATCGCGTTGCAGGGCCGAAAACGCTCAGCGCAAGGCGCGGAGGCGAAGGCGGGTTGGGTACCCGGCGAGCGTTCGCAACGCAACAGGCCCTAGTTCGCCCACTCATGACCGGGACATGCCGATGAACACGACGCCAACACGCGCGACCGCGTTGCTCCTCAATTTCGCGCACGCGCTCGATCACATGTTCCTGCTGATCTTTGCGACTGCGGTAGCCGCGATCGCGGCAGATTTCGGTTTCGCGGACTGGGAATCACTGATGCCGTACGGCGTCGGTGCATTCTTTCTCTTCGGCCTTGGTTCGTTGCCGGCGGGTCGGCTAGGCGATCTGTGGGGCCGGCGCCGCATGATGCTGATTTTCTTTTTCGGCATGGGTGCATCGTCGCTGCTGGTGGCGCTCACTCAGAACGCATGGCAGCTCGCGGCTGCCTTGACGCTGCTCGGCGCATTTTCCTCGATCTATCATCCAGTCGGCATTCCGATGCTGGTGCGCGGTACGCAGCGGCCGGGACTCACGATCGGGATCAATGGGCTCGCCGGGAACCTCGGCGTCGCACTGGCGGCCGTGACCACGGGGCTGCTCGTCAAATATGCCGGGTGGCGGGCGGCTTTTATCGTTCCTGCGCTGCTGGCATTCGGCTGTGGCATCGCGTTTGCGCGTGTCGCACCGCGTGAGGTTGCCGCGCCCGCGCGCGCGCCCAAGACGGCGTCAGTGCACACGGCGGCCACCCTGGCCCGCGTTTTTGCCGTGATGACGATTGCCGCCGTCTCGTCGAGCCTGTTGTTCAACTTCACCACCAACGGCAACGGACAGTTGTTGCGTGAACGGTTGACGGGGATCGTCGAGGACCCGGCGCTGCTCGGGCTGTTGCTGGCGATCGTCTACGTCATCGCGTCGTTCGCCCAGGTGGCTGTGGGATTGCTGATCGACCGCTTTCCGCTCAAATACCTTTACCTCGCGATCGTCGCGCTGCAGGCGCCGCTGTTTGTGCTGGCCGCGAACGCAACCGGATGGACCCTGTTCGCACTCCAGATCGCTTTCATGGTCGTCGTGTTCGGTTCGATCCCGTTCACCGACGCCATGATCGTGCGCTATGTCGACGACCGTATGCGCTCGCGCGTCAGCGGCATGAGGCTGGCAGTATCGTTCAGCGTCAGCTCCGCGGCGGTATGGCTACTCGGACCGCTGGTCAAGGCCTCGGGTTTCGGCACCTTGCTGCTGCTGATGGCCGGTATCGCGATCGTGACCTTGCTGGCGATCGCCTGGCTTCCGCCCGTTGCACGTGGAAGGCCGGCGATGGCAAAGGCGGTCGCGGGCACCGTGCCGCAACCGACGCATGGCGAAGATTAAGCTGTTGACATCGTAGGACCGGCGGCAGTCTCAGCGTTTTGCTCCCTTGAGTTCTTCGTCCTCGAGCAGCAGGTACGTCCCATAAGCGTTGGTGCGGTTGGCCTGATCGAACGCGGGCAGCGATTCGAATCGGCTCCAGTCGGTCTTTGCGTACGCCACGTCGAACGGCTCGAGCTCACGCACCGCGCGCCCCATCGATTCGCGCAGGAAGATGAGGTAGTCGCGTGTCAGTGCCAGATCGCGCGCCGGATCGCGGGACGCCGCGCCGTGTCCGGGTATCACGAGCAGCGGCGGTGGCGACAACGCCAGCATCTTGCCCATCGCGGTCAACCAGCCCCGGCTGTCGGCATTGCCAACGAACGGGAGACGGCCTGCGAAGATGAGATCGCCGGCATAGAGCACGCGATCGTCGACCACGTACATCAGCATATCCTCGGGCGAGTGCGCGCCGCCGGAATAAAGCAGGCGGAAAGTCACGCCGCCCACGCGGAAATCGGTGTCACCGTCCAGCCAGACGTCCGGTGCCACGACCCGCGTTTTTTCGTCGACCCAGGGGCCAAGATCGGCACGGCGCTGCGCCAGCCGCTCGACGGCCTGGGCCGATGTCAGATATTCCCGCGCCTTGGCGTGCGCCCAGATCTCCGCGCCTTGCGCCTTCAGCTCCTGCAATCCGTAGATGTGGTCCGCGTGATAGTGGCTCACGACGATGCGCTTGATCGGTTGCGGTGTGACCTTGCGGATCGCGGTGATCATCGCGCGGCCAAGCGCCGGCGTACCGAGCGCATCGAACACCACGACGCCATCGCTGGTGACGACAAAACCGGCATTGGACATGAATCCCTTGTTCGCCTGCGACGGCATGCCTGCATCACCCTGGAAGAACCAGCAGTGCTCGGACAGTCGTTGCGGTTCGAGAACGATCTCCTGCGCCAGTACGATGTTCCCCGCCGCGACGAACAGCAGCGCAACGTGCCGAATGTTCGATGCGAGTGGCGAGGATCTCATGCGACCCTGACGCCGAGCATCATGCCGCCATCCTCGTGCTCGAGATTGTGGCAGTGGACCATGTAAGTCTGCGCGCCGGCGAACGGCATGCTGAAGTCGATGGCGACCTTGACGCTCTCCCCCGGCCAGACGAGCACCGTGTCTTTCCAGCCGAGGTCCGTTGCCAGCCGGCCCTCGCTGTCGACCTTCAGTGCGGCGATCTGTTCGGGGCTGGTCTGGCGTTCGAGCACCTGGAAATGAAAGCCGTGCAGGTGCATCGCATGCGGCATGCTGTTGAAGTAGTTGCGGATCAGCCACGTCTCGACCGTGTCGCGCTTGACTTCGATGGGCGTCTCGCCCATCACGAATACGCGGTCGTTGATGCGCCAGCGACCCTTGGCGAAACCCAATCGGAGCGGACGGTCGGTCGCGTCTGCGACGTTGATCGGCGAGATCGTCGAGAGCTGCGGCGGGACCTGCGCGGCGTATGCGATCCGCTTGCGCACTCGCAGTTGAAGGAGGGCGCGCGGCGCACCTTCGGGAAAGCTGCCGCCATGGCCCATGGCGGCGTGGTCGACGATGGCACCCTGCTTCTTGGCATCGGTAGGCGGCATCGCGTGTCCCATCGCCGCGTGATCGACGGCGACGGGCGCCGTATCGCGCGCTCCCGCCATCTCCATGTGCATCGGGTCGAACGCGCCTGTTTCGAGCGTAAGTGTGTCGCCGACGCTCGCATCCGACAGATCGACGAGAATGTCGATTCGTTCTGCGGACGCGACGAAAGCCTCGCTGCACTCGATGGGTGAAGGCAGCAGACCACCGTCGCCACCGATGAGTGTGAACGGGACGCGCTTGCCCTCCGCAGTGCGCAGTCCGAGACGATAGGTCCGCGCATTCGACGCATTGAGCACGCGAAATCGGTAGATGCGCGACGCGACATCGAGGTAGGGACACGCGGTGCCATTGATGTACACCGCGTCGCCGAGAAAGCCATGCATGCGATCGCCGTCGGTGGCAGCGTAGTCGTTCCCGCGCCGGTCTTGCAGCATCAGCGGCACCTCGGTCCTGCCGGGAATCAGGTCGAGCGCGCTGCGCAGTCGCCGTTCGTCTTCGTCCTCGACTTCGATCATGCCGAAGAGGCCGCGATATGCCTGCGCCCCGGTCATGCCGTGTGGATGCGGGTGATACCAGTACAGCGCGCCGCGGTTGCGAACTTCGAAGTCGTACGCGTAGCGTTCACCCGGTGCTGCGAGCGTCATGCCGGCACCGTCGTTGCGCGTGTCGACGGCCAGTCCGTGCCAGTGCACGATCGTCGACTCGCGAAGCGCGTTATCGAAGTCGATCCGTACGTGCTCGCCTTGCCGAAGTACCAAGGTCGGATTGACGAACCGGCGCCCACGATGTTCGACCAGGTACGCGAGGGCGCCCGGCCTTGCTGCGACGGCGGTGGCGCGCATGCGCAAAGGTGCGCCGTCCGGCGAGAGCCGTCCGAGCAGGCCACTTGCCCCGGGAATGAACAGCGGCTGCGCCTTCGTGCCGGTGCCGCAAAAGTCACGCAGCGCGGCTGAGCGGGTCGACGCACGGCCATCGGACAGCGCTGCTCGCGGCAGCGCATAGATACCGAGCGCACTCAGGGCTTTGAGGAAATTGCGGCGTCGAGTCGGCAAGCGGTTCACGCAAGAAACGGACGGACCGGCCATTCGACCGGCTGCGTGGATTATCGTTCAGGTAGCCTTGCGCGTGCCACCAAACGTATAGCGCAGACCGATCCAGAATCCGCGGGGCGCCCCGATCCCGCGGAATTGCTCGGACACAGGGTCGATCCCTAGCGCGGGTCCGAACGTGCGGTCTGGCCCCGTGAACGCATTGGCGCCCAGCAGTGCGAAATTCTGGTACTGGCGATCGAACAGATTGGTGACATTGGCGAAAAGCTGAAGGTTAGGGGCCAACTGGAACTGCGTATCGAGGTTGGTCACGGTATAGCCCGGCACCTGGCCATGGACGTCCTGGTTGTTCTCGTCGCCGTGCGCGTACTGGCTGGACGCATAGACGACGGTCGCTCCGATCGCCCAGCGCTCGCTGACATTGAATTCGGCGCGCAGTTTCGCCGAGTCGGCGGGGATACCGGGAATACGGTCGCCAGGGCTGACGGTGATCGCGCCGTTGGCGTCCGCGGTCGAATTGTTGGGGCTCGCGGCCACGAAATTCGACTGGAATGTCGCGTCGATGTGGTTGTAGCGCAGCGTCAATGTCAGGTCGCCCCACCGCGCGGAACCCATCAACTCGAGGCCCTGCCGTCGGGTTTGGCCCACGTTTTGAAAATAGCCGACGTTGGCCGCGCCGCCGCCACTCGCGACGAACTGGATGTCGTTGTCCAGATCCGTCCGATACAGCGCGCCGGCCCATTGCATGTTGGCGCCGATGCTGCCGCGCGCGCCCACCTCGACGGTCTTGGCGACCACCGCCTGCAGCGGTGGGTCGGCGAGGAACACGTTGGGCAGCTTGCAGGGCGCCGCGGCATTGGAGCAGGTGAGCTCGATGGGCGTGGGCGCGCGCATGCCCTCGTTGTAGGCGGCGTAGGCAGTCAGCGCGGGTGAGGGATTGAAGTTGATGCCGACGGCGGGGTTGAAGCGGGTAAACGTGTAGGTCCCGTCGAGTGCCGGATCCTCGCCACTACGGTCGGAGATGGCGATGCGCGCGTAGTTGTAGCGACCCGAGAGCGTCAGCGTCCATGCGTCGGCGACGGCAAGGGTATCCGCGAAGAAAACGCCGACGTAGCGATTCGTGCTTCCGACATCCGTCTCGGGCAGATACGGTCCGGTCCCGATCGTGTCGCGTCCGACCGTAAAATTCGCGGTCTGCGACTGCTGCGTGAAGCCGGTATCGCCGAAGTCGCCGCTCGCGCCGGCGACGAACTGATTCCTGCGTCCGGCGAGGTCGCCTGTCAGCGTCAATTGCAGTCCGAGGCCCCAGCCCTGCTGATCGATGACCGACTTGTCGTTCGTCGCCTCATTGGTCTGCACCATCCCCGAAATCGGGTCGGTTTCACCATAGTTGTCGTTGACGTTGCTGCTGACGTTGTTGTTGCGATAATGGCGGTAGTACAGGTTGCCACCGAGCAGCACCGAATCGCTCAGGAACCGGCTGCCCTTTGCCGTAATGAACGCGAGCTTGTTCTCGTTGGTGTCGGGAAACGTGTAGGCCTGTCGTGGCGTGTCGAGCCATGGTTGCGGCAGCGTCTGCGTGCCCTGCAGCGTGTTGTCGGCCAGGGTCAGGCTGAGGTCGATGTCCGTGACGTCGTCCTGGTAGCCGACCTTGCCGAAGAATTGCTTGATGCGGCTCGGATTGTGCTCAGCCCAGCCGTGCTCGTCCGAGAAGTTCGCGGTCGCAAAGTAGTCGACCCGATCATGCGTGCCGCCGTATTCCACCTCGACCGCCTTGCGGCCGAACGAGCCGCCGGTGAGTTGGATCGCGCCGCCCGGATATTGCGCGCCGCTCTTGGTATAGATCGCCAGCGCGCCGGCCAACGTGTTGAGTCCGAACACCGGGTTCGAGCCTGGAATCAGCTGGACGCTCGAGATCGCCGATTGGGGCAGCAGGTCCCAGTTGACGACGTCGCCGAAGGCCTCGTTGATGCGGACGCCATCCTGGAATACCGACAAGCCCTGCGGGGCGCCAAGCAGCGGCGAGGCCGTCAGTCCGCGAAAGATGATGTCCTGCTGAAAGGCGTTCCCTTGAGCCGCGCCGATACCGACGCTATTCGCGTTCGCGCCGAGGAAATCGGTGAGTTCCAGCGGGCGCTGCTGGTCGAAGTCGCGCCGGCTGAAGGTCTGCACGTTGGCGGGGACGTCCTTCAATGGTGTACCGAGACCGGGCAGCGGCGTCGTGCCGATCACGGAGACGGATGGCAGCTCGAACACTTCGGCGGGGTTGTCCGCCGCTTCGGCGGCCGCGATCCAGCAGGTGGTGATGGCGACGAGGCAGCGTCGCCATGCACAGTGGAGCGTTCTGGATGCAACCAATGTTCCTCCCAAGAATGTCTTATGATTCGAAGCGGCGTCCTGGCCGCATTGCTCAACGCCGCGCAGCCGTCGGCCACGATGATCATGTCACCATTGCCGCCCAGGTATGCGCCGTCTCTTCCCGATATCGCCCGGGAAAACTTCCCGCCGCTTCCGGCGCGGGTAGCAGGTAACTTGCAGCGACAGTCGGATTGTGGAGGTGACCAGCGTATGGCAACGCATCGACAGGGCAACACCGCGGCGGCCTGGCGCGATGGCATGGCGATCGCGGCCGCAGTGCTGTTGTTTGCCTTCGTGAGCGTGCACTTCGAGTTGGGCGAGACGATCGCCGCAATGACGCGCCCGCGCGAGCGCTATCAGCTTGACGAATTGCCAGGGACATTGCTGTTCATGGCACTTGGCCTCGCCTGGTTTGCGTGGCGACGCATGCGCGAAGCGCGCACGGCGTTGCGACGCCAAGTCGCCATCGAAGCGGAACTGACTATCGCGCTCGAGGAGAATCGCCGCCTCGAGCGCGCCAATGTGAGGATCCAGGAAGATGAACGCAAGAGTCTGGCTCGGGAGCTGCACGATGAACTGGGCCAGTACCTGAACGCGATCAAGGTCGACGCTGTGTGTCTGCGTGACGCGTGTCCAATCGACCCCGCCGATGCCAAACGCTGCGCGTCGTTGATCATTGGCATCGTCGATCGTCTTCAGGGCAGGGTGCACGATGTTGTCCGGCGCCTGCGCCCGACCGGGCTCGACGAGCTCGGCCTCGCGGCGGCGATCGAAGATTGCATGGATGGATGGCGCCGCCGCCTCCCGTCGGTGAGTTTCGATTGCCACATTGCCGCCGAACTGACGAACCTGGGCGAAGCGGTCAACATGACGCTCTATCGATTGGTGCAGGAGGGATTGACCAACGTCGCCCGGCACGCGCGAGCAAACCATGTCGTGGTGACTATCGAGGAGCACCCAGCCGCGCCGGATCGCGCCGGCTTCGTAACGCTGCGGATCAGCGATGACGGCGTCGGCGTCGGGCCGTCGACAGCGGCGTTAGGCTCCGGGCTGGGACTGGTCGGGATGCGCGAGCGGGTGGAAGCGCTCGGCGGCGTCTTCGAGGCGTCAAACGCGGCGGAACGCGGATTCAGGATCGCGGCACGCCTGCCCCTTCAGGAGGCACTCGCTTGACGCCAAGGAACGATCCGATCTCGGTGCTGCTCGTCGACGATCATGCGGTAGTCAGGGAGGGCTACCGACGGCTCCTGGAGCGATCGACCGGCATCGTGGTCGTTGGAGAAGCGGCCTCGGCCGGTGAGGCCTATCAGGTCTTCTGCCAGAGTCAGCCGGACGTCATCGTCATGGATATCTCGTTGCCCGACGTCAGCGGCATCGAAGCGATGCGCCGGCTGCTGCTGCGCGAGCCGCGGACACGAGTCCTGGTGTTCAGCATTCACGAGGAAGCCATATTCCCGACGCGTGCGTTTCAGGCAGGTGCGCGGGGCTACATCACCAAGGCCAGCGCGCCGGAAGTGCTGGTCGGCGCGGTCCGCGCCGTCGCGGCAGGTAACATCTTCCTCAGCCCCGACGTGGCGCAGACGCTTGCGTTGCGCAATGTCATGAAGCGCGAAGACACGCTCGCTTTGCTCTCGGATCGCGAATTCGAGATCCTGCGCTTGCTAGCGCTGGGTCATTCGATTCGCGACATCGCGGACAAGCTCTGCCTCACATACAAGACCATCGCCAACTACCAGTCCAGCATCAGGCAGAAGCTCGGTGCCGACACTTCGGTGCAATTGATCCGCATTGCGACGGAACACGGCTTGCTGGCCACGAACGGCCGCGCTAGCGAGTAGCTACGCCCCAGGGCAGTTCGCCGACGGGGATCTCCGCGATCTTCGTATTGGTCTCGGTATCGATCACCGCGACGGCATTGGAGCGCCCGCACGCGATGTAGAGCTTCTTGCCATCCGGCGTGATCGCCATATTCCATGGGCGCTTGCCAACCGGTATCTTGGCAACGATCGTATCGGTTGCCGTGTCGATCACCTGCACCGAGCCCTCGCCACCGGAAGTTACGTAGACGCGCTTCCCGTTTGGATGCACCGTGACGCCGTTGGACCGGCTGCCGGCCTTGATGCGCGCGATCACCTCGCCTTTCGCGACGTCGAACACATTCACGGTGTCGGCATTTTCCGCTGCCACGTACGCGCGGCTGCCATCGGGCAGGAAGCCGATGCCGCGTGGCCTGTCCCCGACCTTGACCGATTTCACCACTTCACCCTTGGCGAGATCGACGATATCGATGCTGTCGGCTTCCTCGCTGCTGACGTACAGCAATCTGCCGTCGGGGCTGAACACCGCATGCTCGGGATTCTTGCCACGCATCTTGAGGCGGCGCTCGACCTTGCCGGTCGTGGTGTCGACGATGAGCACCATGTCGTTTTCCTCGATCGCCGCCGATAGCCACTTGCCATCCGCCGACAAATAAATCGCCTCCGGCGAATCGCCCAGAGGCGTGCGACGGGTTACCGCGCCGGTCGCAGTATCGATGGTCAGCAGCGTGTTGCTCGTCTGGTCGCTGATATAGAGCAGCTTGCCGTCCGCGGCGAGGGCGATGCCACGGGGTTTCGCGCCCACCTTGTAAGTCGCGGTGACCTTGTCCGTTGCGACGTCGACGACCGATACCGAGGCGGATCCTTCGTTCGACACATACGCGAAAGGCGCCGCGATCGCGGCTGCACATATGCATGCCGCGGGAATCGGCGCTATCCAGAAATACCCGCGCGTGGCCATGCCTTCTCCTTTGACTCGTTCTGCTGGGTGCACGTGGCTGCGAAGGCAGCCGCCAGATAACGACATTAGATCACATCCTTCCGCTGACCAAACCTCGCGCTATCCCCGCGTGCAAAGCTGCCGCTCGGCCGAAGGCGTAAAATCATGATACTTGTTCCGTCCGACCGGCCCTCCCGACGAACCCATCTCTGTAACGGCGAGAAAGTGATGAGCCAGCGATCGTTGCAGTGGCTTGCGTTCGTCGTCCTCGGACTGAGTGCCTCACTTCCGTGCCGCGCTGCCGATTTCACGGCTGATCAGGTCCGATCCATGCTGGCCAAGGCAGACAGCCTTAGCGCCGTCGATCTGTCGGGAAAGGATCTTTCCGACCTCGATCTCAGCAACATCGATTTCAAGCGCGCAGACCTGTCGCGCGCAAATCTGTTTGCTTCTCGACTCGTATCGTCGAATCTTTCGGGTGCGAAGCTGAGGCAGGCCAATCTCAACGGTGCCTGGCTCATGGGGACCAACCTATCCGGCGCCGATCTTTCTGGAAGTTCCATGCTGGGCCTGGTCATTCTGGGCGGGACCGTAAAGGAGAAGCCGAACCTTGCGGGCGCCAACCTCTCGGGCGTACGCATGATCGCAGACCTTCCAGGTGCGGACCTGCACGGCGCAGACCTGGGCCGCGCCAATCTTGGCGTGGATATAAAGAACCAGGGCATGGGTCAGATGCGCATGGACCTCAGCGGTGCGAATCTCGCGCGCGCCAACCTAGGTGATGCGAACTTGAGTCGTTCACTCCTGACGTTTGCCGATCTCAAAGGAGCGAATCTGGCAGGTGCGAACTTCTACGGGGCAAACCTTGCCGGCGCGGATCTGACCGGTGCGGACGTGACCGGCGCGAATTTCAGCGAAGCGGATCTTGATGGCACGATACTGAAGAACGTTGGCGGCATGGCCGCGGCCACCGGCATGGACACGGCGGTGAATCGCGACAGGGCCGTTTATTGACGTCGCGCGCCCTCGCGGCGCCAACGGTCGTCATCGATCACTTGAACTGCGACCGCTCGAGCCGAAGGTAGGTGCGGTTTGCGTTTTGGGGATGCAGCGTTTCGTATTGGTCCCACCGCGCATATTGCGGCAGGTCGCAGCGATTTCGTAACTCCGCGAGGCTTACACCGTCTTTCATCAGCATTTCAACGCGACTTTCGAGCGCCGCGAAGTATTGACCGAAAGTGGCGACGTCGGCGCACGTGCCGACAGGCCCGTAGCCTGGAACAAGATGGCGGCATCGCGTCGCCTCGATCGCTACCAGCGCGTCACCCCAGGCTTTCGGATCTGCATCGCGCAGATCGGGAATACGATTGATCGAAACCAGACTTCCGGCGATCAGCGTTGAAGTCGTTTCGTCGAAGACCGCGATCGCGCCGGGGGCACTCGACCACGGCGGCGCGATCAACCGCAACGGGCGCCCGATCAGTTCGAGCGTTACGTCGCCGCCGATCAATCGATCCGGCTCGATCACCCGGGTTCCTGCCATCCGATCTTCACCGAGCGTCGACCGAAGATTGCGGAGACATGCATCGCACCTGGCTGCGATCAACTCCGCGCTGCTGCGATGCGCAAGGACCGGTATGCCGCGGGCTTGGAACGCGGCTGCACCGAAGATCGCTTCCTGGCCGGGATGGGTGAGGATTGCAAGTAGGATGGGACGATCCGAGACGCTCTTGACGGCTTCGATAATGTCCTCGCCTTCGCGATACGAAGCGCCGGTATTCACGACGACCACGCCGCGTGATCCGACAACGAACGCGACGTTCGCAATGCGTCCGCCATTGTCCGGTGTGATCTCGCCGCCACTTCCCAACAGAGCGTACACACCGGCGGCGACCATCACGGCCGCCGGTGGAGCAGCGCGCACACCGTGAGCGGCACACGCCGCTGCTAACACGGCGGCGACCGTCCCGTACAGGAGACGGGCGCTCGTCATGGTTTCGAACTTAGCGAGCACAAAGAAAGCCTCTGCGAACTTTCCCGAAAAAGATGGTTGACTACGAGTAACGGCGATGTGCCCGCACAGTCCTGAGCATCGCGTGGATTGTATGCCGCCGGAGGGAGGGATCCAGCAACACGGAAAGGGCCGGAAGGGCGCCAGTTCGCGCGTTCGTATCCTGGCAAAAAGGTCCCCCGGCTGAGCTGCGTCATGAGCCGTTTGCTGCGCTGCGGGATGACCATCGCGGAAGTCCGTCGCCCATGGACGGCGACGCACGGGGCATTTCTCTCCGTTCGCTGTCGCTGCGCCGCACCAATTCCGTGTGCGCTTGCAGCACGACGGATTGGGAAAGGTTGTCGTGTGCAAAATTGACTTCGGTTTGCGATAGCGGGAAACTGTTCCGCGTCGGCGGCCGAGTCGCAAGACCAAGTAAATCTAATGCTGCGGCCGCCTTCCGAGCTGGTTCATGTAACCATTGGAGGAATATATGCACAGTATGCACAGCGCTCTTAAGCGGCTGGTTCTCGCAAGTCTGACATGTACGCTGGTACTCCCTGGCGTCGTGGCGGCGAATCCAGATCTCGAGAAACTGATCGCCGATCCGAACAACTGGGCGATGCAAGCTGGCGACATGTACAACCAGCGGTACAGCAAGCTGTCACAGATCAACGCACAGAACGTCGGCAAGATGCAGGTCGCGTGGCTGTTTTCGACCGGTGTACTGCGCGGACACGAGGGGTCGCCGTTGGTGGTGGGTGACACGATGTACATCCATACCCCATTTCCCAACAAGGTATTCGCCCTCGATCTCGAGACCCAGAAGATCAAGTGGCGCTACGAACCGAAGCAGGATGCAGCGGTCATCCCGCAGATGTGCTGCGACACCGTATATCGCGGCCTTGCCTATGCCGAAAACAAGATCTTCCTGCAGCAAGCCGACAGCACGCTGCTCGCCTTGGACGCAAAGACCGGAAAAGTCCTTTGGTCCGTGAAGAACGGCGATCCCAAGCTTGGCGCGGTGAATACCAACGCCCCGCACGTCTTCAAGGACAAGGTGATCACGGGCATTTCTGGCGGCGAGTGGGGCGTCAGGGGATTTCTCGCCGCCTATGACATCAATACCGGCAAGCAGGTCTGGAAGGCATACAGCGTGGGGCCGGATGCCGAGATGCTGATCGACCCGGCGAAGACGATGACGTGGACCGACGGTGCGCTCAAGCCGGTCGGCACGGATTCGTCGCTCAAGACCTGGAAAGGCGATCAGTGGAAGAACGGCGGCGGCACTACCTGGGGCTGGTACAGCTACGACAAGGCCCTGAACCTGCTGTACTACGGCACGGGCAATCCGTCGACATGGAATCCATCGCAGCGTCCGGGCGACAACCGGTGGTCGATGACCATCATGGCTCGCGACGTCGACACCGGCATGGCCAAATGGGTCTTCCAGATGACGCCGTTCGATGAGTGGGATTTCGACGGCATCAACGAGATGATCCTCGCCGACATCAACGTCAAGGGCAAGCCGACCAAGGCGCTCGTGCACTTCGATCGCAACGGCTTCGGCTACACGCTCGACCGAACGACCGGTGCGCTGCTCGTTGCCGAGAAATTCGATCCGGCCGTGAACTGGGCGACGAACGTCGACATGAAGACCGGCCGCCCGCAAGTCGTGAAGAAATATTCCACGGCGCAGGGTGGACCGGATGTGAATACCAAGGGCGTCTGTCCGGCCGCACTGGGATCGAAGGACCAGCAGCCTGCTGCGTTCAATCCCGGTAACAGCATGTTCTATGTGCCGACCAATCACGTCTGCATGGACTATGAGCCGTTCAAGGTCGATTACGTTGCGGGGCAGCCCTATGTGGGAGCGACACTCTCGATGTACCCCGCCCCGGGCGGTACCAACATGGGCAACTTCATCGTGTGGGATGCAAGCACGGGTAAGATCGCCCAGAGCAAGGCCGAAAAGTTTTCGGTGTGGAGCGGCGCGCTGGTGACGGCCGGGGGTATCGCGTGCTACGGGACGCTCGAGGGTTACCTCAAGTGTGTCGATGCCAACGATATCAACAAGGATCTATTCAAGTTCAAGACGCCGTCCGGCATCATCGGCAACGTGTTCACGTACATGTACAAGGGCAAGCAATATCTTGGCGTCTTCTCGGGGATCGGCGGGTGGGCCGGCATCGGCATGGCCGCAGGTCTGGAAAAGGACCAGGACGGCTTGGGTGCGGTCGGCGGCTACAAGGAACTACGGGACTTTACCGAGTTGGGTGGCACGCTTACGGTTTTCGCGATTCCCAACTAGTCATCCCAATCTCCCGGTGCCGGCGCGCGATCCGCGCCGGCACCTTTTTGCCTGCTTCGAAGTCGCGCGCGGGAACTGACGCCCTCAGCGAAGGTCCGATGTGCAGTTGCATTTCCGCCGAACCAGAATGAAGGACACTTTCCAATTGCCACGGGCGCTAGCGCTGCTGTTCGCGTTCTGCAGCCTCGGTGTTGCGCCGCACCTCTGCGCGCAGGCCAAGGCAGAACCGGGTGCCGCACCGTACAAAGTGGTCGATGGCTTCAAGGTCGATCCGAACACCATGAATGGATTCCGGGCCTGGCGGGCGGCGGCGTGTGATCGATGTCACGGCGCCAACCAGCAAGGCTTGGTCGGCCCTTCGCTGCTGGAGACCTTCAAGACGCTCAGCAAGGAGGAGTTCGCCAAGACCGTCACCGAGGGGCGCCTCGAAAAAGGCATGCCGAGTTTCAAGACAAGCCAGACGGTCATGGACAACATCAACGGCCTTTATGCCTATCTCAAGGGACGATCGAACGGGGACATCACACAGGCGCGCGTGCAGGAGCTGACGCAGTGACTTGCGACAGTCGGGCGCAGGTCCATCGACAGATATTTCGCGCGTGCTTGCGGTGATCCGATCGATGGAATCGCTGCGGTGCGCGCTCCTCAGTGCGCTCGTCGTTGCCGTGATCGCCGCCGGCTCCGTGGCGCGCGCGGAGGACCTGCCCAAGGCATTCCGCCCGTGCATCGACCCGAGCAACCTCCCGTTCGCGAACACGCAGGGCGAAGGCTTCGAAAATCACATTGCCGAGCTGTTCGCGCAAAAGCTCGGCCTCCCCGTCCAGAACTACGCGTTTCCACAGCGGATGAATTTCATCCGCAATACGCTCCGCTACAAGCTGCCCGAACAGGATTTCCGTTGCGACATCGTGATGAGCGTTCCCGCGGGCTACGATCAGGCGTCGGCGACCGCCCCGTACTACCGATCGACCTACATGCTCGTGTACCCCAAAGGGAAGGGGCTCGATCAGGTCAGGGCCGGAGCCGACTTGTTCGCATTGCCGCCGGAAGCGTTGCGTAAGCTTCGGATCGGCGCTTACGACCGCTCGCCGGGATCGACTTGGCTCGCCAAGCACGGCCTGGAGGACCAGGTCAAACTTTATCCCATCATGTCTCCCGATCCCGAGCAGTATCCGGGCGAGATCATCGAGAAAGACCTCGCGCAGGGGAAGATCGATGCAGCGATCGTCTGGGGACCGATTGCCGGCTACTACGCCAAACGCGTTCGCGACGTCGAGCTGGTACTCGTACCGCTCAAGTCCGAGCCCGGGATCAAGTTCGACTACGAGATCGCAATGGGGGTCCGTTACGGCGAGCGCGAGTGGAAAGACACGGTGGAGAAGCTGATCGCTGACAATCGACCGGCGATCACGCGAATCCTGCGCGAGTACAACGTTCCGATGGTCAACGAACGCGGCGACCTGCTGCAATAGGCCCAGCTTCAGGCAAGGCAGCCTAACCATCCGATTCGCTTCCATGCGCCTCGATCAGCTTTGCGCTCACGGTCTGTCGGAATGGTAGGACGGTGGCACACGTGTGCGCGCGCGACGGTCGTCATGGGCGGACTGGCGGTGTTGCTGCATACCGCCGTTGCGTCGAGTCAGTCGCCGAGGCCGGCTGCGTTCCTCGCGTTATCGAGCAGCATCGTCAGGGTCGAAGTCGATCGACCGGGAGGCGGGTTATCGCTGGGTAGCGGCGTTACCGTCGCGCCGTCAGTCGTCGTTACCAATTGCCACGTGACACGCGATGGGACGTTCGCCCGCATTGCCGGCGCAGGGCGACTCTGGGACGTCACCGCCCAGTACGCCGATGTACTGCACGATCTTTGTTTCCTGCGGGTCCCGGCTTGGCGCGGCAAACCCATTGTCCTGGGTAGCAGTGATGGTTTGCGTTCGGGTCAGCCGGTAGCAGCGTTGGGCTTTACCGGTGGGTTGGGCATCTCACTCAGGTTCGGCCATGTGCTTGCGCTCCACTCGCTCGGTACCGGTCATGTGATTGAAACCGATACGGCGTTCACGTCTGGAGCCAGCGGTGGCGGGCTCTTCGACGACACCGGCGCGCTGGTCGGGCTGCTGACTTTCCGTTTGGCGGGGTCGGGCGGCAACTACTACTCATTGCCAGCGGAATGGATTGGCGGGCATTTGCCCACCGAAGATCAGTGGGCTGACCTGGGGCCGCTCCGCGGGCCACGCCCGTTCTGGCAAAGCGACGCCGAGTCCCTTCCGTATTTCCTGCGCGTCGCTGCGCTCGATGCTGAAGGACGATGGGGCGCGGTGCTCGATCTCGCCGACTTCTGGTCCACGGTATCTCCACGCGACGCGGAACCGCTCCTCGTCCGCGGCAAGACACTGCAAAAACTGAATCGGCCAGGCGCGGCCGTCGCCGCGTTCAACGCTGCGCTTCGACTGACACCCGACGAGCCGTCGGCATGGTATGGCCTGGCGTTTGCGTATGCGGCCCTGGGCGACGAGGCCGCGTCGCGGGGCGCCCAGGCGAAGCTCGAGGTGCTGGACGGGGGCCTGGCCGCAGACGTCAAAGCCCGGCTTGGACGATCGCAAGACACCGAGTAATTCGCGGCTGGTGTGTGGTCGCCAACGCCCTCAGTTGCCAGCCGCGATCGATGGGAGTGAATCGTGATTAGATCCTGTTGCGGAGTACTACTCGTGCTGGCGATGGCGCAGTTCGCACACGCCAACGATTTCCCGACTCGAGCACGAGTCGAGTTTGTCCTCGACTGCATGCGCTCCAGCAAGGCCGCGCCGCAGGAGTCGATGTACAAGTGCTCGTGTGCGATCGACGACATCGCAAGCAAGGTCGACTATGCAACCTGGGTTGACCTGTCGACCGTCGCCAATGCGACGACGATCGCCGGAGAGCGCGGAGGTGTGATGCGCGACCTGAAGGATGGGCGCAAGACAATCACGTCGTTTCGTGAGCTTCAGGCTGATGCCAAGAAGCGCTGCTTCCTCACTGAGTGAACACCGCAGGGCGACGGAGGTGCGGCGGTGGCTCGCCTTCTAGCATCTCGTGCTTGCGGTTGCGCGAGTCTGACCGCCTGGATGGCGCTCGCTTGGTCGTTGAGCGTATGGGCAGAGCGGTCCGACCTGAGCAATTTCGAGGTCCAGAATCCTGCGCCCGGAGTCTATGTTCACTATGGCGCCCAAGCCGAGATGTCCGTATCGAACGCGGGGGACGTTGCCAATCTCGGCTTCGTCGTCGGTGCAACCTGCGTTGCAGTCATCGATACGGGCGGGACGTACTCCGTCGGGCGCGCGTTGCGGCTGGCGATCCGTCGCGTGACCACGCTACCCGTGTGTTACGTCATCAACACTCACGTCCATCCCGATCACGTGTTCGGCAATCAGGCATTTGTCGAAGATCGGCCGGAATTCGTCGGGCACGCGCGACTCGCGGAAGGCATGCGGCGTCGCGGACCCAATTATCTGCGCGCGCTGCTGAGGGATCTCGGCACTGCGGCCCAAGGCAGTACGGTCGTCCTGCCGACGCTGACAGTGGCAAGCGTCGAAACGTTGGAATTGGGCGGTCGAAGCTTGAGATTGCGCGCATGGCCGACTGCCCATACGGACACGGATCTTACGGTCTTCGACGAGACGAGCGGAACCCTTTGGCTCGGTGATCTCCTGTTTGTCGGGCATCTTCCCGTCGTCGATGGCAGTCTTCGAGGCTTCATGAAGGTTATCGACGAACTCAAGGGCGTCCCGGCCCAGCGGGTCATTCCCGGGCATGGACGCGCCGACGCATGGCCTGCCGCGCTGTTACGCGAGGAGCGCTATCTCAAGATACTTTTCCAGGACGTACGCGCCGCGCTTGCGGCGAAGACACCGATCGCCGAGGCCGTTGAAACCGTTGGCTGCGATGACGCGGATCATTGGCTGCTCGTCGATCAATTCCACAAGCGCAATGTCAGCGCCGCCTACGCGGAGCTCGAGTGGGACCAATAGCGATATGGCTGGCGAGGCGCATCGCTCAGGCATACAATGTTCCGAAGCAATGGCTGCTACCGACAGAACCATCTGACATGACTGCCCGAACCCTGGCTGCAAGCGCTGCGATCTGGCTCGCATTGTCGTGCGTGGCCTCGGCTCAGGATGTCGATCCTGAAACCAGCGCGATCTGGAACAAGGTGCGTGCCGACCTTTTCTCCGGGATGGCGATCGGCACCGGCGATGGAGTCGTCGTGCTGGACACTCCAAAGAGGGCGGAAGACGCGGCGGTCGTGCCCATCGCGATACGTGCTCAATTTCCGCAAACGAAGAATCGGTACATCGAGAAAGTCTGGCTGATCATCGATAACAATCCGTCTCCGATCGCAGCGGTCTTCCAATTCACGCCGGAGAGCGGACGCGCCGATATAGAAACGCGAATTCGAGTCGAGCAGTACAGCCACATTCGCGCGATCGCACTCACGAATGACGGCAAGCTGCAGATGGCAACCAATTACATCAAGGCATCGGGCGGATGCTCCGCACCTGGCAGCAAGGATGCGTTGGCAGCGAAAGCGACACTCGGCAAGATGCGACTACGCGTCGATGATGCACTCGCAGCGGGCCGCCCTGCGCTTGCTCAGCTGATGATCAGCCATCCCAACGATTCAGGCCTGGCGATGGATCAGCTGACGCGCACCTACGCGTCACCACATTTCGTGCGCAATATCGAGGTCCGCTATGGGGGCAAGCTCGTGCTTGGCGCCGATGTGGACTTTTCGATCAGTGAGAACCCGAACTTTCGCTTCTACTTCGTGCCAGGCAGCGGTGATGAGCTCGATGTAAAGGTCGTCGACAATCAGGACCTCCAATTTACCCAGAGCTTAAGGCTTGGCCTGGCACGTGTGGAGGCGAGTTCGGCGTCGCGCTGAGGTGCGCCAGACCAGGTCGCCCGTACTCATAGGAGAAGACGGCATCGACAAGATGCCGGGATTCGAGAGACGTTTGTTTGCAGTGCACGCTGTCATCGCTGTCATTCAAAGGAGGAGGCCGTGGACGTTCGTGCTGCTGTAGCTCATAGCGCAGGGGCCCCGTTGGTCGTGGAGACCGTGCAGCTGGAGGGGCCTCGGGCGGGCGAGGTATTGGTCGAGATCAAAGCAACCGGCATCTGCCATACCGACGAATTCACACGTTCGGGCGCGGATCCGGAGGGCCTGTTTCCCGCGATCCTGGGTCACGAGGGCGCCGGCATCGTCGTCGACGTCGGTCCGGGCGTCACGAGCGTCAAGAAAGGCGATCACGTCATCCCGCTCTATACGCCCGAATGCCGGCAGTGCAAATCCTGCCTGTCGCGCAAGACCAATCTGTGTACGGCTATTCGCGCGACCCAAGGGAAGGGCCTAATGCCCGACGGCACCAGCCGCTTTTCGTTGAACGGCAAACCCGTGCATCACTACATGGGATGCTCGACCTTTGCCAACTTCACCGTTCTGCCCGAGATCGCCGTCGCGAAGATCCGTGAGGACGCGCCGTTCGACAAGGTTTGCTATATCGGGTGTGGCGTGACAACGGGCATCGGGGCAGTGATCAACACCGCCAAGGTCGAGCCCGGTGCGAATGTCGTCGTGTTCGGGCTGGGTGGCATCGGGCTGAACGTCGTGCAAGGTGCGCGCATGGCTGGTGCCAACATGATCATCGGCGTCGACCTCAATCCCGCACGCGAGGCGCTCGCGCGCAAGTTCGGCCTGACGCACTTTGTCAATCCGAAACAGATCAAGGGTGATTTGGTGCCGTATCTGGTCGACCTGACCGGCGGGGGGGCGGATTACAGCTTTGAATGCATCGGTAACGTCGAGGTCATGCGACAGGCTTTGGAATGTTGCCATCGTGGCTGGGGCGTTTCCGTGATCATCGGCGTGGCGGGGTCAGGACAGGAGATAAAGACGCGGCCGTTCCAACTCGTGACAGGGCGAGTATGGAAGGGTACGGCGTTCGGTGGCGCGCGCGGCCGAACCGATGTGCCGAAGATCGTCGATTGGTATATGGATGGCAAGATAAACATCGACGATTTGATTACTCATGTCCTGCCGCTCAACCGTATCAACGAAGGGTTCGATCTCATGCACGAGGGCAAATCGATCCGGGCGGTGGTCACCTACTGACACCGAGTTGTTCGCAGTGAAATGTCGAAGCAAGACGATGGGTCATATCGTTGTTCAGTCCGCGCGCCGGGCAGTAAGGCACGTGATAGCTGTCATCTAGACAAAGGAGGAAACTAACAATGGCAACTTCCATTCATCCAGGCGTTGACCAAGGGCTCAAGGCTGGCGCCGCAAACTTCGCGGGCGGTACGCTGTCCTGCAAGTGCTCCGACAAGAAAGTTACCGTGTCGATCAAGGGCCAGGCCGCCCACAATCACGTGTGCGGTTGTACGAAATGCTGGAAGCCGAGCGGCGCGCTGTTTTCGCAGATCGCGGTCACCCCGCGCGAAAACCTCAAGGTCACCGCCAACGAGGACAAGCTGAAGGTTGTCGATCCGACTGCAACCATCAAGCGCTATGCGTGTACGGGCTGCGGCGTGCACATGTACGGGCGCATCGACAACACGGCGCATCCGCTCTACGGCGTCGATTTCTTCCATACCGAGTTGTCGTCGGAGCCAGGGTGGGCGCCGCCCGAGTTTGCCGCGTTCGTCTCGTCGATCATCGAGTCGGGGGCTGACCCTGCGAAGATGGGCGCCGTCAGGTCCAGGTTGAAGGAACTCCGACTGGAGCCCTACGACTGCCTCTCGCCACCCCTGATGGACATGATCGCCACGCATGCCGCGAAAGCCAAGGGCACGCTCTATCATGCCTAGAGTTTTTCCGGGATGGCTCGCGGGCGAATAGGCGGAAATCGCACGTTCGATCGTCACGCGGAGGGCCAGCGCGCTAATGGCGCCCGACCCTCCGCAATTGTTTCGATGACCGCCACGTTGGTGGCGCTGGCTAGTCCTCGACATGACCGTCAAAACACTCTCCGAGAACAAGTGCTTCGGCGGTGCGCAGGGAATCTACACGCACGATTCGGCCGAAACGCGATGCAGCATGCGGTTCGGGGTATTCCTGCCACCACAGGCATCGATGAATCGGGTGCCGCTGCTCTATTGGCTCTCGGGCCTGACGTGCACGGAGGAAAACTTCATCGTCAAGGCCGGCGCCCAACGCGTCGCGGCCGAGCTTGGCCTGGCGATCGTGGTACCGGATACCAGCCCCCGCGGCCTCAACATCCCCGGCGACGCCGAGAACTACGACTTTGGGGTCGGCGCCGGATTCTATGTCGATGCCACCGAGGCACCGTGGTCCGGCGGATATCGCATGTATTCGTATGTTGCTACGGAGCTGCCTGAAGTCATCGCCGCGACCTTTCCAGTCGACGCGTCGCGTGCGGGAATTTTCGGGCATTCGATGGGCGGCCACGGAGCATTGACCATCGCCCTCAAGAACCCCGATTCGTACCGGTCTGTCTCGGCGTTCGCGCCGATATGCTCACCGATGCGCTGTCCCTGGGGCGAAAAGGCACTCGCGGGCTATCTCGGTCTCGACCGTGCGCGATGGCGCGAATACGATACGACAGCGCTGCTCGAAGAGCGCGGATGGCGTGGACCGCCTCTTCTCGTCGACCAAGGGAGCAAGGATCCTTTCCTGGATACCCAACTCAAGCCCGGCCTGCTTACGGAAGCCTGCGTCCGTCGCGATGTCCCGCTCGAACTGCGGATGCAGGAGGGCTACGACCACAGTTATTTCTTCATCGCCACTTTCGTCGAAGACCACCTCCGATACCATGCGCGGTATCTCTGAGCACCCATGAATCCGTTCGACACCTCGATCTGCCTCTGCGCATGACCCGTAAATCGCGGCGCCACTGGAAACGCCCTTGTGCTGCATGCGCCGCGGGGCTGATATCGGTCTCCGCGGCTGTGGAGGCTCAGGAGCGCCTGGACCCGGTCGTCGTCACTGCAACGCGGACCGAGGAGCGCGCGTTCAACCTTCCGGTGGCGATTGACAGTATCGACGCCGCGCAGATCCAGCAGAACCAGCTGCAGATGAGCCTGTCGGAGTCGCTGGCGCGTGTGCCTGGCATCGTCGCACAGAGCCGTTGGAACTATGCGCAGGACCTGATGCTCTCGATCCGAGGCTTTGGCGCACGCGCCAATTTCGGCGTGCGCGGCATCCGCCTCTACCAGGATGGCATCCCCGCGACGATGCCCGACGGCCAGGGCCAGACCAGCGCTTTCAGCCTCGTTTCGGCCAAACGCATCGAGGTCATGCGCGGCCCATTCTCGACGCTGTACGGCAACGCGTCCGGCGGCGTGATCGCGGTGTTCACCGAGGACGGTCCCGATCCGCCGATGGCGCAGGCGCAAGTCGTCGGCGGCAGCTATGGAACATGGAACTCGATCCTCAAGTTCGGGGGCGCAACGCCGACGGCGAGCTACCTCGTCGCCGGCAATGCGTTTCAGACTGACGGCTACCGCGAACACAGCGTCGCTACTCGCGATCTCGGCAACGTCAAGCTCCGCTTCGACATTGGCGAGAGCACCAAGATCACGTTGATCGGCAACTCGTTCTACCAGCCTGATGCCCAGGACCCGCTCGGCCTCACCCAGGCGCAATGGGACGCGAACCCGCGCCAGGCAGATCCGGCGGCCACCCTGTTCAACACGCGCAAGACCGTCAATCAGCAGCAGGGCGGGGCAACCATCGAGCAGCGCCTGTCTGACGACTCCGTGATGCGCGTCACCGGTTATGGTGGTTCGCGCCTCGTGCGGCAGTATCTCGCGCTGTCCGGTATCGGGCCGACATCATCGGGAGGCGTTACCGACCTCAGCGGGGACTTCTATGGCGTCGATGCGAGAGTGACGACCCGCTTTGCGATTCCCGGCGGCCCGCTGCTGTTGACTGCCGGCGTCGCATACGATAACCAGCATCAGCGTCGCAAAGGATTCGTCAACAACAACGGTGCACTTGGTGACCTGCGCCGCGACGAGGACGACTACGTCAGCGACACTGACGGTTACGTGCAGGCCGAATGGGCGCTGGACTCGTTTTCACTGCTTGCCGGCCTGCGCTACAGCGACGTCCAGTTCAAGTCGAACGATCACTACATCAATCCGCTGAACCCCGACGACAGCGGGAGCGTCAGCTATAGCCATCCAAACCCTGTCGTCGGCGCGGTCTGGCACGTCACGGACAACTTCAACGTGTACGCCAACTACGGTGTCGGATTCGAGACGCCGAGCTTCATCGAACTCGCCTACCGCAACGTAGGGTCGGGTCTCAATTTCGCGCTGCAGCCGGCCATCAGCAAATCGGCCGAAGTCGGGATCAAGGCCTTGTTGCCAAACCAGCAGCGACTGAATGCGGCGATGTTCTGGATCGACACGACCGATGAACTCGTCATCGACACCGCGACGGGCGGACGAACGACGTACACCAATGCGGCCAAGACGCGCCGCCGCGGCTTCGAGGCGGAGTGGGACGCCATCCTTGGCAATGGCTTCACGGCTTACGCGTCCTACACCTACCTGTTGGCGGAATTCGCTGCCGCAGCGACGACAGGGAGTCCGCCGCAACTCATTCCGGCGGGCGCGCGTCTACCGGGAATCCCCGCATCCAGCGCCTACGCCGAACTGACGTGGGCGCGTCCGGACTGGTACGGTTTCTCGGCTGCGATAGAGGGACAGTACGCCAACAAGGTGTATGTCAACGACCGCAATGTCGCCTACGCACCTGCCTATGCGGTCGCCAACATTCGCGCCGGCTTCCAGCAGGTTGCGGGGCAGTGGACCTTCACCGAATTCGCCCGCATCAATAACGTGACCGGACGCAACTACTCGGGCACCGTCATCGTGGGCGACACCAATGGGCGCTTCTTCGAGCCGTCGGCGGAGCGCAATTTTCTCGTGGGATTCACCGCTAATGTCAGGTTCTGATCACCCAGAGCGCTATTCGACAACGGCAATCGCGTTGCATTGGCTCATTGCGGTGGCGGTCGCTGCCCAAATCGTCTTCGGCTGGTGGATGCTGCAGGTGCCCAAGGATCCCGTCGGACCGCGGGTCAACGCGTTCAACCTGCACAAGTCGATCGGCTTGACCCTGCTTCTGCTCGTGGTGATTCGACTTGCGTGGCGTGTAACTCACCGCCCGCCCGACTTGCCGCCGATGCCCGCATGGCAGGCGTTCGCGGCCCGTACCAACCACGGGCTGCTCTATGCGTGCCTGCTTGTGCAGCCGCTCTCAGGTTACCTCGGGTCCGCCGTCAGTGGCTATCCGGTTCGCTACTTCGGCATGTTGCTGCCCGACTTGGGCGTCGAAGAATGTCCCGCTCAAGGACCTCCTAAGCGTCGTGCATCTGACCAGCAGCTGGATACTGGTCGCCGCGATCACGCTGCACGTCGCCGCGGCACTGAAACACCAGTTCGTGGACCGAGACCGATTGTTGCAGCGCATGTGGCCGTAGCCGATCGTGCAGGGTACGCCGACGCGCATCAACCGCCGCGGGTGTTCTCGAGCAGTTTCACCGTCTCGTCGAACTTGCCCTCGCGCGCGATATCGAGCGCAGTCTTGCCGCGGTCGTCCTTCAGCGTGGGCTTCGCCCCTGCCGCGAGCAGCGCCTTCACGGTGTCCGTCTTGCCGTAACCCGCCGCCCACATGAGCGCGGTCAGATCGTGGGCGTAGACCGCGTTGGCATCGACCCCCGCCTTGAAGCAGAAGCACCACAATGTCGGTTTGCCCCTGACCCGCGGCGTAGGTCATTGCGTTCTTCTGCAGGCGATCGACGGCATTGACGTCGGCACCCTTCGTCAGCAGTGACTTGAAGATTTCGGTCTGCCCCGCGTGCGCCGCGGCCATCAGCGGGGTGACACCGTTGACCGCCGCCTGGTTCACGTCGGTGCCGGCCGCGATCATCTGGCGTGCAAGCGCGGGGCGGTTGTCTTTCAGGGCGATCACCAGCACCGTCTCCCCGAGACGGTTGCGTGCGTTCGGGGAAGCGCCTTCGGCCAGCGCGCGGTCGATGCCCGCCTGGTCGCCGCTGCGTGCAGACGCCAGAAGGCGGGCGTTGACGCTCAGGTCCTGCGATTGCGCGTGCAAGCTTGCGCCCTGCAAGGTCAGCGTAAGCATCAGCACGTACTTTGCGAATAGGGGGTAGCGTCGCATCGGCGATCCTTCCGACAGGTGGAGGCACATTCTAGCCGCAGTCGCGCAGGCGCCGTCGCGGTGTCCCGCAAGATTGCATTCACTTTCAATTTGGAATATAACCTCTGCGCAGGATACCGATCGCTCTGATGGATCGGCCCAAGCCCAACAACAATATGTTTGCAGGAGGAGCCACCATGTCGACCCCCGCCCTACGGCTTGCTGCCACAGCCGCTTCGATCGCACTCGCCCTTGGATACGTTGCTGCGACCGCGGCGCAGGAAATCTCGGGAAGCGCAACTACGACCGGCAGCCCGATGTCGGCGAATCTCGTACCGGTCACGCAGTCGATGCTCGACAGTGCCGGAACCGACACGAAGAACTGGATCCACGCGAACGGCAGCTACGACAATGCCCGCTTCTACGCGGGTAGCCAGATCAACACGACGAACGTCGGCAAACTCAAGCCGGCCTTTGTATTCCAGACCGCGGTGCTGGAGTCGATGGAAACGGCCCCGATCGTGGTCAACGGCGTCATGTTCCTGACGACTTCGTTCAATCACGTCTATGCGATCAACGCGACAACGGGCGAGGAATACTGGCACTACAAGCACAAGCTGGGACCGATCGTCACCGTCTGCTGCGGCAACAACAACCGCGGTGTTGCGGCGTCGGAAGGCAAGCTATTCATGGGCACGATCGACGCGAAGCTGGTCGCGCTCGATGCAAAGACCGGCAAGGTCCTGTGGGAAACGCAGATCGCTGATCCGGAGAAGGGTTATTCGGAGACGATGGCACCCGCGGTCGTCGACGGCAAAGTGCTCATCGGCACGAACGGCGGCGAGTACGGCATTCGCGGCTTCGTGAAGGCTTACGATGCCAACGACGGCAAACTGCTGTGGACCTTCTACACCATCCCCGAGACCGGCCAGGAAGGTGTTTGGGCGACGAAGGATGCAACCGGTCGCGACATGCATCGCGACATCGCGGCGGAAAAAGCCGCGCTGGCCAAGGGTGGCGGCTTCTTTCAGCAGCTGGGCGGCGGCGTATGGATGACGCCGGCGGTCGACAAGAAGACGCGCACCGTGTTTTTCGTCGTCGGCAATCCGTCGCCGGACCTGTATGGCGCGATCCGTCCCGGTGACAATCTGTACACCGACTCGATCGTCGCTGTCGACCTCGACAAGGGTACCTACAAGTGGCACTCCCAGTACATTGCACATGACGTATGGGATCTCGACGCGGTGAGTCCGCCGATTCTCACCCAGGCGATGGAAAAGGGAAAAATGGTCGATGTCGTCATTCACGGCGGCAAGACGGGGCACGTCTATGTCCACGAGCGCAGCACCGGCAGGCTGATCCGCTTTTCCGACGCGATGGTGCCGCAGGAGAACATGTGGGTACTGCCGACGAAAGACGGCGCGCGGATGCTGCCGGGCGCCAACGGGGGCGTCGAATGGTCGCCGATGTCGGTCAATCCCAAGCTGCGGCTCGCCTATGCGGCAAACCTGCATCAGCCGATGACCTATCACGTCGAAGAAGTGCCGTATCCCGGCGGCAAGCTGTGGCTCGGGGGTGCCTTCAAGACCATACCGGGTGAAGAGCAGTCGGGCAGATTGGTCGCGGTCAATCTCGATACCGGCAAGATCGGCTGGAGCGTCAAGACGCCTCAGCCGCTGATCGGCGGCACGTTGGCCACGGCCGGGAACCTCGTGTTCAACGGCGAAGCCAACGGCTGGTTCAAGGCCTTCGACGCGGCCAACGGCAAGGAACTGTGGAAGTACAACTGCGGTGCTGGGGTCAATGCCCCCGCAGTGTCGTACATGGTCGGTGGCAAGCAGTACGTCGCCGTCGCTGCCGGTGGCAACAATCAGATCGATGCGAAGCGAGGCAACAGCGTCTTCGTCTTTGCGATGCCATAGCCAGTTCTCAGAACCCAACGCGGCCATCCCGTTTGCGGGGTGGCCGCGTTCATTTGCTCCACCATGATCAAGATTCCGCTGCTATCGCTGGTCGCGCTGATCGCGGCCAGCTCCGCGCAGGCCCAGCCGGCTGCCGCGACCACGGCCGCCGCCCGCGAAAAGGCGCAAGTCTGCTTCGCCTGCCACGGGCCGGACGGCAACTCGCAGAACCCCGACTATCCGATACTCGCGGGCCAGAACTGGCGCTACATCTACACCGAGCTCAAGGACTTCAAGGAGGGGCGCCGCACCGATCCGCATGTGGCGCCGATGGTCGCCAACCTCTCGCGCGAGGACATGATCGAGCTGGGCAATTTTTTCGCGGCCCAGAAGCAGGCGCCTATCAAGTTCACCGCCGATCCGGCCAAGGTAGACGCCGGAAGGAAGACGTCGGACGCGGTGCTGTGCCCGATGTGTCACCTCGGCGGGTTCGTCGGGCAGAACGAAATTCCGCGCGTCGCCGGACAGTATCCGCAGTACATCAAGAAGCAGCTCGAGGACTTCAAGGCCAAGCGCCGGACCAACGACGCCGGCAACATGACCAGCGTCGCCCACACGCTGTCCGAAGCCGACATCGAGAATCTCTCGCACTACATCGCCAATCTGTACTGACGCGCCCGACCAGATCGCCGCGAGCGGCTTCGTGAGGGAGGTGTGTGTTTCACCTCGGAGCTAGCCGCCGCCTAGCACGGGCAATGCGATCGCCCCGATGTCGCGTCGAGTCTACGGCGGTACCCTTCGCCAGATGGACCCCGCCCACAATTTTTGGCGCCCAGTGAGCCTTGAGCCTTCGCGCGCCAGGTGGTAGGGTCGGATTTTCAATCCGTTCCGTCATCCATGATCCGGGAGGCACGATGGCCATCATGCTGAAGATCCGCTGGGAGATAAAGAAAGGGCGAGAAAACGACTTTCGGGAGAACCAGAAGAAGCTGTGCGCGGTAATGGGCAATGATCATCCGGGCGTCATCTGCTACCACGTCGACTACCCGGCCCCGGGCCTAAGCGATTGGGTCGAGATCTACGCCAACAACAGCGTCTTCAAGGCACACCTCGACAACAAGAAGGGCAAGGAGCCGCTCGCAATACTCGTCGGCGCGTGCGACAAGATCACGTGCAAGTGCTGGGGCGATCCCGACGCCGAGTCCAAGAAAATCCTAGCGGGTTTTGGAGCAACATACTACGAGACTGCAGAAGCGTCTTTCCTATTGCATCCCAAAGCGGACCGCGCTTCACTGATCTAGCAAATGAAGTACGTGGACCAGGCCGAAACATTTTCTACCGCGCGACGTTCTCTCATGCTGCCTCATCCACGTGGCGAACAAGATTCGATCGCAAGGGCTTTTCATGAATGCAGGCTTGGCCTCCACGATCTCGATAGAAACGGACTTGACGAGAACGCGAGAGGGCGGGTCAAGAGACTCGAAGAGTTGATGGCCACTGCAGGGTTCTCTGATGCGAATCGTGGTGCTGAGGCGGTCGAGGCGCGCGAGCTGTCTCTGCAAGAAAAGTTCGAACTTTCCCGAATCATCGACGAACTCGCTTACTGGTTCAGGCAGAAGTGCTTGTCAAGTGCCCGTGAAGGGGGGCCGCTGCGTTAGACCTGGCGCCACTACCCGCTCAGCTAGCGCGAGCAGGAGCGCTTTGGTCGTGTCAAAACGCGTTGCGATTTTTTTGGTGGATCAATCACTGCGATTCGAACCTGCGTACAGTATTGGAGCGGTATGTGTGCGTGCCCGCTATTTATCGCGTGGATAGTGAGGCAGCTCTTGGGCAGCAGTCCTATCGCTGTAGGCCGCAGCGGCCATCATGCGTGACGGGTCAGCCTCATTGCCCTGGAAAGATGCTCCACAAGCTCCGCGACATCATCGATCCGGAATTGCGGCAACGGAGCGTCTATTGGCTCGTCGGACACGAGTGCAACGATGTGCTTGTTCTTGGGAAACTGGCAGTGACGCCCGCTCGATGGCACGCAGACCTCGATGGTCGGGATCGTCGCCGTTTTGAATCCTTCCACGATTACCACGTCAGCAGGTGCGAGGCGCAAGAGCAACGAATCGAGCGATGGGTCCTGGTCGGCGCCGAACTCTCGCATCAACACTAGTCGCTTGTCACCGACCAGCATAACCTCGCGACAGCCTGCCTCGCGCCGCGCGTAGGAGGTCTTTCCCGGCTGATCCAGGTCGAATCCGTCGGGTACGCGCTTGATCGTCGAAACCGACCACCCGTCGAAACGGAACGCGTGGATCAGATCCTCGACGAACCTGCTCTTGCCTAGCGCCGAGGTCCCAATCAGTCCAATGATCTTCATGGAATAGGATGCTGCACGGAGAACGGCACGATCATCGGTGTTGCGATGGTTGAGGATAATCGCGCTTGAATGTTACGGTTGGGGCAGATGAGGACGCGGACGCGAGACTAGCCGCCGCCGCGCCTGGTGTACAAGTCGAAATAGGCGAGAAAATCGTCGCGTGTCAGTTTGTCTAGCCCACGGAAACTGAAGGTGACGCCAAGCACGGGCAGTGCAATCAGCCCTATGCGTCGCGGCGGCTTCTCTTCCAGAAGGATCCGAACGCGGCCGCCGTGGGTCATGACCGTTACCAGGTCCCGATCGATCTGAAATGGGGCCTGACGGGTCGCGCCAGGCAGCCAGCCGATAAACTCGGCGCGCGTGCAGCCCATCTCACGCCGTACTTCGACCACATCGGACACCCGCTCCTAACCCCCCGCGATCGGAGGCCACACGGCCAATTCGTCTCCCAGGTGCAACAGCCGGGTAGCGCGCGCGTCCCGGGGGATGAAGACGCCATTCACCAACACGAGGTGGGCCATCGCCGAGGGCAAATTGAATTGCTCGATCACTGCTTGCACGGTCGTCGCTTCGGCGACGTCAACCGCAAGCTGGTTATGTACGCGCGCCCTACCGTTGAGTTCGTGTGGCAGGTAGTCGCCAAGGGTGGCGAATAGCTTGAGGGTGATCTCCACAGCTGAGCTCTACTCCGTCGTTCCTCAGGCGACGTTCAATCCCCGTGCATGCTGTGCTTGCGCGCGGGAAAGATACGCCTGTGGAAGCTGCAATGGGTCGCGCAGCAGTTGGTCCTTCCACCCGCCGAGCTTGGTGCGCGATTGGGTAAGCCCACGCAGAATACCGACATGCTCGGTTAGACCAATCGTATTTGAACCGATTAGAACATCGCCTTCGAACTCCAGACGAATGTAGCGGAAGTTGGCGTCGTCGGTAAACTCGGCGCGTTCGCCACCGGGCACCCCTTCCCATCGTCCGAAGGAAGTCGAGATGAGCCCCAGCGTATCGAGCACGTTGATCTGCGTGACGCCAGGCAACTGCGTTTGTTTCCCGGCCATATTCGTTCCGGCACAGTACGCCTGATCGGCAGCATTCGGCTGAATGGCACTGACGATCGTCTTGCCGGTAACCGTATCAAACGCTTCGGCGCAATCGCCCGCGGCGTAGACTCCGGCAATGTTGGTTTGCAAGCGCTCGTCGGTCAGAACGCCCTGAAGGCACAGGATGCCGGAGTCCTCGAGAAATCCGATGTTGGGCTGGACGCCCGTCGCGGATATGACCAGATCCACCGGCAAATGTTTGCCGTTGGACAGGAGCACGGTAAGGGGCGGACCGGGCTCGATGGCTTCCACTCGCGTCGACGTGTAGACGGTTATTCCCTTCTTCTCGACCCAGCGTTTTATCATACCGCCGGCGCCTTCGCCCATCATGCGTGGCACCATCCGATCGCCCATTTCCACGACAGTCAGCTGCACGTGTCGTGCGGCGAGAGCTTCCATGATGATGCAGCCGATGAAGCCCGCTCCCATTTGCAGCACGCGTGCTTCCGGTTTGGCAAGCGCCATGATCTTTCGCGCATCGGCGAGCGTCCAGCAAGGATGCACCCCGGGTAGATCCATGCCGCGAATCGGCGGGCGAATTGGCGTCGCACCCGTGGCGATCAACAGCCGATCGAACGGAAGCACCGTTCCGTCATCGAGACGTACGCTGCGCGCCACAGCATCCACCGATGTGGCACGCCCGGTGCGCAACTCGATGCGTTGCCGCGCAAAGTGGTCTTTGTCCTTGCGCAGATAAGTCCCTTCCTCGCCGATGTTTCCCATCAGCAGATACGGAATCGCCATGCGCGAATAGGGCGGTTCGGGCTCGTCGCCAACGACCAGGATATCGTCTTCGGCCCGCAGTTTGCGAATCGTTTCGGCCGCAATGACACCAGCGGGTCCGTTACCGAGAATAACGTGTTTCACGAGGGTCTCCACCAGCAAAAAGGGCGGTTCACAAGGAACCGCCCGTATCCGAACTGCGTGACGCGGCGCGCCGGCGCCGCCTCACAATCCGAGGCGTGCCCGGGTCTCCGGTTTCAGCTGTCCCTTGTCGTCCCAGCCGCGCAGTTGATAGTACTCGGGGAGCATCTTGTCCAGGCCGTTGACCAGTCCCTTGGCTGGGCCCGTCTTGGCGGGCTCGGTCAGCAACCGCTTCGGCAGGGTGTCGTCCTTTTGCGTGAAACCGGCGCGGTTGTTGAAGTCGCGCTCCATGTTCCAGATGCGCTCGCCGATCATGCCCAGTTCATCCAGCGTGAATTCGTCGGTGCAAGCCGCAGCCAGTTGCGGCTGGACATCGGCAAGCGTCCACGCAAAGCTGGTGAAAAGACAGATGCCCGCCGAATCGAAGACAGCGGTAGCGTCCTGGAAGGCCTTGACCAGGCCGGCCTTGCCCTCGGTGACCAGCGGGTCGGTCTTCACCGGGATGCCGAGGACCTCGGAAGCCACCGTGTAGCCGCGCAAATGGCAGGCACCGCGGTTGGCCGTAGCATAGGCAAGACCCATTCCCTGGATCCCACGCGAGTCGTAGGCGGGGAACTCCTGGCCCTTAACGCTCATCGACAGGTCCGGATAACCGTATTTGGCAGTGAGCCGCTTCGAGCCCAGCGCAATCTCCTTGCCGAAGCCCTCGCCCTTGCCGGTGATTTCCGCGAAGTAGGTGAGCGCTTTGGCCGAACCGAAGGGCGCTTCGATCCCAAGCTGCTCCTTGGTGAGCACGCCCATCTCGTAGAGTTCCATCACGGCGCCGACAGTGGCACCGAAGGAGATGGGGTCAAACCCATCCTCATTGCAGATGAAGTTGGCATAGGTAAGCGCCTCGAGATCGTTGACGCCATTCGCGGAACCCAACGCCCAAGCCGCTTCGTATTCGAGGCCGCCCGACGCGCCCCAATACTGCGGCTTGTTGACCACCGTGTAGTGGGTCTCGTCGATCTTCGAGACGCGGCCGCAGGCGATCGTGCAGCCGAAGCACGCCTGATTGGTGACCAGGTTCGGCTTGCCGTCGGTCTTGCGCGGTGCGTGCATCGCTTCAGCCGAAATGTCCTTCGCCCCTTCGAACTGGACATCACGATGATTGCGCGTGGGCAAGGCGCCAATTTCGTTGATCACGTTCATCAGTACTTGCGTGCCGAACTTGGGCAAGCCCTGACCTGTTACCGCGTTAGCGGCCAAAACCTTCTTGGCGGCCGTGGCTGCTTTCATGAAGGCCTTGGGATCGCGGATATTGCCCACTCCCTTCGTCCCGCGCACGGCAATCGCCTTGAGATTCTTGCTGCCCATCACTGTGCCTACTCCAGAGCGCCCAGCGGCGCGATGCAGGTCGTTGATCACCCCCGCGTACATGCAGCCAGTCTCGCCCGCGCGCCCGATCGAACTGACGCGGATCTGTGGGTCCTGATGCTTGGCCTTGATCGCCGGCTCGGTCTCCCACACCGATTTGCCCCAGAGCCAACCGGCATCTAGCAGTTGCGCCGTATCGTCCTGAATCAGGAGATACACGGGCTTGGGTGACTTGCCCTCGAAGATGATCATGTCCCAGCCGGCCATCTTGAGCTCCGCACCCCAGTATCCGCCCGAGTTGGAACAGGCAATCGCACCGGTCAGCGCACCCTTGGTGATGACCGAATAGCGCCCGCCGGTCGAGGCCATCGTCCCAGTGAGCGGGCCCGTGGCCCAGATCAACTTGTTCGCAGGCGAAAGCGGATCGACCTTGGCGTCGACCTCGTCCGTGAAATACTTGGTCGCGAGTCCGCGTTGCCCGACGTAATCGCGTGCCCATTGCATATTGAGGGGTTCCGACGTGCAGGTCCCCTTGGCGAGATCGACGCGCAGAATTTTTCCAGCCCAAGCCATGATCGTCCTCCTTACGCGCGTGGCTGATTGCCAACCTTGCCCGCCCACTGCTGCATGCGCTCAAGCCCGGTCCAATCGGCGTCGATAAACGTGATTGCACCGGTTGGGCAGGCCTCGGCGCAGGCGGGTTCTCCGCCGCAGAGGTCACACTTCTGCACCTTACCAGTATCTTGCACATAATTGATCGTGCCGAACGGGCAGGCGATCGTGCACACCTTGCAGCCCACGCAGACGTCGTCCAGCACGACCTTCGCGCCCGTGGCGGCATCGACCACGATAGCTTCGACGGGGCACGCGTGCAGGCACCAGGCCTCGTCGCACTGCGTGCAGGTGTAGGGAACCTTCTTACCGGTGTCGTGGAAATCAAAGATCTTGATGCGTGACTTGGCCGGATTGAAGACGCCGTAGTTCTCGTAGCTGCAGGCCATCTCGCACTGCAGGCAACCAGTGCACTTGTCGGCGTTGATATAGAGTGACTTTTGCACGTCTCCTCCTGGAATTCCTAGTGAGGCTGCGTTTCAATCCTGCAAGAGCAACAATCTGAATCCAACATCGACCCGGCCTGTCTAACTTCGCTTTGCGGAGTGGCTGGCCCCTTACTCTCCGCACGGCCGCAATGCAAGAAGTCGCCTGGATGAGACCAGTATGATGTCGACTCGGAAAGAACGACTGCGACGACGTTACCCCCGGGAGCAGCTTCCGTCAATAGAGCGCGCGGGGCTGATGGCACAGATCGGTTTCACTATCCTGAGGGTGGTAGGACATAAAGAAGAAACCACCGGCGGCTGACGAAGGCCGTCTTGCTCGCGCCTCAGCTCGGCCTGCGGGTCAGCTCGACAAATGCCTCCATCAGCAGGTTCGGGTCCTTCATCAGCTTTTCCTTCCATGGGCCGAGGTGGCACCGGGTCTGAATCAGGCCGCGAATGGCGCCGACATGGTCGAGTCGGCCGATGCTGATGGCGCCGATAAGCACATCGCCGTCGAAGCAGAGTCGCTTGTACTGGAAGTGTTCGGCGTCGACACTCTCGGCCGTATCGCCGCCTTCGCGGCCCTGCCACAGACCGAAGGTGTACGAGAGCAGGCCGACGGTATCGAGTACGTTCATTGAGAGGCTGCCGCGGTAAGGCACGTTCTTGCCCGTCATGTTGAGGGCTGCTGCGCGACCGTGTTCGGTGGCGGTCGGCTGCAGCGCGTGAACTATCCATTCGCCCGTCGAGAAGTCGCGGCCCTGGGCTACGTCGCCGGCGGCGTAGATGCAGGGCACCGTGGTCTCCATGCGGTCGTTGATGACGATGCCCTGGTCGATCTCGGCGCCGGTGCCCTCGAGGAATGCGACATTCGGTCGCACGCCGGTCGCGAGGATCACCAGGTCGGCATCGAAGCTCCGGGTGTCCATGACCACGCGCGGACCCGGCTCGATGCGCTCGATGCGCCCCTTGGTCACAACGTTCACGCCCTGACCCTCGAGCCAGCGCTGCAGCAGCGCGCTGCCGTTCGGAGTCATCATCGAGCGCAGGATCTGGCCGACGCGGCCGGCGATGACGGTCAGCTGCGCGCCGCTTTCCACCAGCGACTTCATGCAGACGCCGGCGACGAACCCGGCGCCGACCATCACCACCCGCGCACCGGGGTGCAACTTCGCCGCGATGAGACGGGCGTCCTCGAGGGTCCAGCAGGTGACCACCGCCGGGAGGTCGGTGCCGGGTACTGGAGGCAGTGTCGGCGAGGAGCCGGTGGCCACCAGCAGCCTGTCGTACGCGAGCGTGGTGCCGTCGTCGAGATCCACCGTACCGCCGCTGGCGCCGGCATGGACCATGACCGCCTTATTGTTGCGGTAGCGGATGCCGAGGCTGGCAAAGTGGCCGGCGGTTTTGCGCGGCCGGGCACCCTGTTCGTCGATGCGGCCGGTCAGGATGTAAGGGATAGCCATGCGCGAATAGGGCTCGCCTGGCTCCCCGCTGACCAGGGTAATTTCGCCAGCTCGATCCTCCTGCCGAATGACTTCGGCGGCCTGCACGCCGGCCGGGCCGGCACCGATCAGCACGTATTTCACTTAGCTATCGACAGCTCAGCTGGTGGTGGTCGAAGAGCACAGCAGGCAAGCGATTCTGGAGCTGAAAGTCCGACTTACGTGCAGGACCCTGCTGGTTCGGCGCCGGCCGACAAGCTTTGAGATTGCTGCGCAACTCCAACGCAAAGTAGCCACCATACACATTCTTCGATGGCAGCACTTGATCTAGCGCAATAAAAAGAATTGCGCATGGGTGTAAGAGACTAGAACCGCGAATCAGTGAGCTCGAACGAGCACTGCGTCGAAAGGAGCTGCACGATGTCGAAATTCAGCCAAGAACGACGGGACGCGCTGAAGTCCACTTGCAGGCTCGTCACGGTGACGGCACTGGCGTCGGGCGCCGGTGTGAGGGCGTTCGCGGCCGGTGGTGCGATGCCGCTTGCGCAGTCCACGGGTGTGCCGCAGGTCGGCGACACCTTCGTCTTCTCGGGATGGCCCGAACAAGGGCAAGGAGGTCATGGTCGCCGACGTGGTCCTCGGCGCGCGGCCGCAGATTGGCGGTGGCGAAGAATCCGGGCACGGGCAAGCTGGAACAAGACGACGCTGGAGAGCACGATCACGCCACCGTCCTTCTCTACAGGATGGCGCCGGATAGCCTACCCGGCCGGCATGAAGGACGACACGGTGGAAGGCATCTCGTGCTACTCGGCCGTGTGCCCCCATCTCGGCTGCCTTGCTCTCCGACTGGGACGCGACGGGCAAACTGTTCAAGTGTCCCTGCCACGATGCGACTTTCGATCCCGTGAAAGAGGGACAAAACATCAGCGGGCCGCGCATGCGCGTACTTCCGCTTGTTCCCATCAAGGCAGTGGATGGAAAGCTGGTGGTAGCCGCCAAGCCCACCGGTTATATCGGTGTGAAGAAAGGTTGAGGCGCCCCTTGTAGCGGCGCAGCTCTAGAGACACTTTAGCTAGGAGGACGAAATGAGCAAGATGAAGAGAGGTTTGTCGGCGATAGTCGCATCGACTCCACTCCTGCTGGCGATTGCATCCGGTCCTGCGTTCGGCCAGGCGGACGCCTCCGACCGGCCTTTCCGTCCGGTCACCGCGGCGATGATGAGCAATCCGCCTGCTTCGGACTGGCTCCAATACCGTCGCACCTTCGACGGGCACGGCTTCAGCCCGCTGGCAAAGATCACGAAGGCGAATGTCGGCAAACTGGTGCCGATCTGGGAGTTTTCGACCGGTTTGACGAAGGGCCACGAGGTCGTTCCGATCGAACACGACGGAGTGCTCGTGATCTCCGCCTCGTACAACGCGTTCTTCGGGTTGGATGCGCGCAGCGGTAAATTCCTCTGGAAGTACGAGCGCGAGCTTCCGGACAAGGCCTTGGCCGTGGTCTGCTGCGACGTGGTCAACAAGGGCGGCGTCTTCTACGGTGACAACGTCTACTTCGGCACCATCGACGCGCACGTCATCGCGTTGAACGCCAAGACCGGCAAAATGGTCTGGGATACGAAGGTTGCCGACTACTCCGATGGCATCACGATCACCGGCGCTCCGCTGGTCGTGAAGGGCAACATCATCACCGGGATGACCGGCGGCGAATTCGGCGCCCGCGGACGGTTGATCGCCGTGAATGCCGAGACCGGAAAGATCGCCTGGACCACCTACACCATCCCCGGACCCGGCGAGCCCGGCAACGACACCTGGGGCGGCACGGACACTTGGAAGCGCGGCGGTGGGACCACCTGGACCACGGGCGCGTACGACGAGAAGCAGAACCTGATCTTCTGGCCGACCGGCAACCCCGGCCCCTGGAACGGATCGGTGCGCCCGGGCAAGAACATCGGTACCGCGTCGATCATCGCCTTCGATGGCGACACCGGCGCGATCAAAGCCCAGTTCCAGTTCGTGCCCCACGACATGTGGGATTACGACAACATCGGGCAGCCGATGCTGATCGACATCATGAAGGCCGGCAAGAAGGTCGAAGGACTCTTCGAGCCGAACAAGAACGGCTACGTGTACATGGTCGAGCGCAGCAGCTTCGGTCCCGGCACCGTCGACAACATCAGGTTCGTCTACGGCGAACCGTTCATGCCGGTCACGGTGTGGAAGGGACTGGACGCGACGGGGCACCCGATCTTCGACCCGGCGAAGGACCCGACCAAGGGCGAGGAGGTCGATGTATGCCCGTCGTTCCTGGGTGGCGCGAACTACATGGTTCCCGCCTACGACGCCGGCAGGAAGACGGCCTTCATTTCGGGCAACTACTGGTGCGAAACGATCAAGAGCCTTCCGCCGGAGCCCTGGAAACCCTATGCGGCGTACGTGCAGGCCGACTTCCACATGCATGTTCAGCCGGGGATCGATGGTGCCGGTGGTTTCGTGAAGGCGATCGATGTGAACACCGGCAAGACGAAGTGGACGCATTCGATGCCTGACTCGAGCTGGGGTGGCCTGTTGTCGACTGCCGCGGGGTTGGTCTTCGGCGGCGGTACCGACACCCGCGACCTGTTTGCTCTGGACGCGGATACCGGCGCGGTGCTCTGGAGGCACCGCTCGAACTCGGGCTTGGTAGGCGCCCCGATCACCTATGAGATCGACGGCCAGCAGTATGTTTGCTACGTCGTTGGCTTCGGCGGTGCGATTCCGATCTGGACCGGCGAGATCAAGGACAAGTACCACCAGAACACGCCGCAGGGCGGCGTGGTCATGGTCTTCGCCCTGAAGTAGTCTGGCGTTTACCGACCGAGGGAGAGGCGGGAAGGCGAAAGCCTTGCCGCCTCTCTGTTCGTTTCGTGCGGGTTGGCCGATGCCGCGGCACCGCCACCCGTTTACTCGCGGGGCGCGATGGCGCGCAGCGCCTGCGGGGTCGTGCACAGATGGCGCGCCCGACATCGTGGAAAGCAACGGCGCCAAGCTTGGCGGCAGGTCGGGCCAAGCGAAGCGCGGGTCTACTAATCGCCGGCGCAGCGGAAGCCCGAGAACCTGCGCTGCCTGTCGGCGGAATCGAAGCCGCGAATCGAGACGCGCATGCTCTTGGCCGAGGTGAACCAGGAGCCACCGCGCATTGCCACGAAGATCGGGTCCTCGGGCTTGTACGGATCGTTGGTGAACTGCCAGACATTGCCGAGCATGTCGTAGATGTGGAATGCATTGGGCAACTTCGTGGCCACCTCGTGCGTTCGGCCGCCGCTGTTGTCCTTGTACCAGGCGATTACATCGAGGTCGCCGTAACGCGCCGCCGGGCTGCCGCCGCGGGCAGCGTACTCGTACTCGCGCTCGGTGGGGATTCGCATTCCGATGTCGGTGCAGTATTTCAGCGCGTCGCCCCAATTCACGCGATCGACGGGCAACTGCTCGCTGCCCTTGTGGAAGCTCGGATTCGTCCCTATGACGCGCTTGTACGCGGCCTGCGTAACGAGGGTCTGGCCGATCCAGAAGCCCTTCGCGATCGTGACCTCGCGCTGCGGAACCTCATCGCTGTCGCAAAGAGTGTCGCCCGGAGAGCAGCCCATCATGAATTTGCCCGCAGGAAGCCAGACGTACGTGAGGCCATCCTTGGGATTGACCATGGTAGTCAACGCCGGCGTATTGGGATCGGTTGCAGCGGCCGATTGCGCCGGCGCGTCGTCCGCGGGTAAAGCATGGCGAGCCGAATCGGGTTGCTCCTGCGCCGGGAGCGCCCGGGTGAGCAGAAGCGCCGCTGCAGCAGCGGCTGCAGCTGATCGAAAAGGTGGCAGTTTCATTGAGTCTGCCACTCTACTTTGCGAGGCATCGCGACACAAGCTTCGACGAAGTATCGGCCAGTCGGCCTGGGCACGCGTCGACCCGTTCCTGATGCTCGATCATTTCTGGCGACGGTGGGCAATGTGCCGATCGTCGTTGCACGAACCCGGGGGCTCCCGATCATAGATGCTATGCTGAGCGTGTTCGCCGATTCCGATGGCGTCGGCTGACGCTTTGGTCACGTAGCGTGATGTAGGCAGGATGGCCCCTGTCACTCGTTTCGCACAATTTCGCCGTTGGAGATCGCTACCACAAGGGCCGGCTGTCGGCATCGATCTGGCAAGCTGGCGGCGGAGTTCCTTCCGCGCAAGCCCGCGTCGCCGATGCGTGTTACGTTGCCGTCACCGGCCGTGCGTAGTATCGTTACTAAGTGTTGCATCGCTAGAAGCTGTTGGCCTCGCCGTCGCACTTCGCTCCCAGCGATACGAGGCCCGCGGCGGCATTCAATCGATGGAGGCTGCTCGTGTCCGTTTCGCTGTCATTCACCGTCAACGGCAAAGCGGTGGCCGCCGACGTTGATCCACGCACGCTCCTGGTAGAGTTCGTTCGCAACAACTTGGCCCTCACTGGCACGCATGTCGGCTGTGATACCGGCCAATGCGGTGCCTGCACAATTCTCGTTGACGGCGACGCGGTCAAGGCGTGCACTCTCCTCGCGGCACAAGCGGACGGGTCGAAGATCACGACCATCGAGGGCCTCGCGACAGCCAACGGCGACCTGCATCCGATGCAGGCGGCGTTCAAGGACTGTCACGGCCTGCAGTGCGGATTCTGCACCCCTGGCATGGTGCTCAGTGCGATCGACCTGGTCCAGCGGCACCCGAATGCAAACGAGGAAACCATTCGCGAGGAACTCGGAGGCAACCTGTGTCGCTGCACCGGTTACCAGAACATCATCAAGGCGGTGCAGCAGGGTGCCGCGGCGATGAGGCGATAGACAATAGGCGCTACGGACCCAGGGAAAGGCACTGACGCAAGCGATTGACTTCGTTCGCAGTGGAGCACGTCGGGCACGAACGGGACGCGACGAGATTCCCTAAATCGCTCGTCGAGTCGCTCAAAACGAACGGACATGCGTGTGGAGGCGCTAATCATGTATGCATTCGAATACCAACGCGCAAAAACAGTCGCCGATGCCGTCACGGCATTGACCAAGTCCGGCGGCAAGGCCCTCGCGGGCGGTCAAAGTCTTGTCGGGGCGATGAAACTGCGCCTCGCAAATCCCGGAACGGTCGTCGACCTGGGCGGCATCGCGGAGCTGAAGGGCATCAAGAAAGATGGTGATGCAATCGTGATCGGCGCGATGACCACCCACGCCGAAGTCGCAGCGTCGGCCATGGTGAAGCAGGCGCTTCCGGCACTCGCGGCGCTCGCGGAAGGCATCGGCGACCGCCAGGTGCGCAATCGCGGCACTTTGGGCGGAGCATTGGCCAACAACGATCCGGCCGCCGACTACCCGGCCGCCGTCCTTGGTTTGGGCGCGACGGTGCACACCAACAAGCGCAAGATCGCCGCCGACGATTTCTTCAAGGGCATGTACGAAACCGCGCTGGCCGCCGATGAGATCATCACCGCGGTCAGCTTCCCGATCCCGAAGAAGGCGGCGTACATGAAGTTCCCGCAGCCCGCGTCGCGCTTTGCGCTGGTCGGCGTGTTCGTCGCGCAGTCCAGTGCGGGTGTGCGCGTCGCTGTCACGGGCGCCGCGTCGCATGTGCATCGCGCGAATGCGATCGAAGCGGCGCTGGCAAAGAGTTTCAGCGCCGACGCGGCAAAGGCGGTGAAAATTCCGGCGGATCACCTGAACAGCGATCTGCACGGTTCGGCCGAGTATCGAGCGCACCTCGTCTCGGTGATGGCTGCGAGAGCGGTGGCGGCGGCAGGCTGAGGTCCGGGGTGGGTCCACGCGACCCACCCGGAGAACGGCTTTCACACCGCGGTGAAAAAGCGGTGGCGGATGCATCGAGCAACGACGAGGATGGTCCGGCGCGGAGCCGTTGTTGTTGACTGAATCCAAGGTGGCGTCGGTCGCCCTGATCGCCGTCTGCCAACTCGGGGCGATGGCGCTGTGGTTCTCTGCGTCCGCCGTCGTGCCCGCGCTTGTCGCTGAATTCGGGCTGTCGAGTTTTGCCCAAGCGATGCTCACGAGCAGCGTCCAGGCCGGCTTTGTCCTCGGCTGTCTCGCCAGCGCCTTGCTGGGGCTGGCTGACCGCATCGACCCTCGTCGTTTTTTTGCGGTGGCGGCGCTGGTCGGAGCCGCCGCCAACGCACTGCTTCTCGTCGTACATCCCGGCTCGGTCGCGACCGCGCTGCTGCGCTTGCTGACCGGCGTCTGCATGGCCGGTGTCTATCCGGTCGGGATGAAGCTGGCGACGACCTGGGCGACCAACGACATGGGTTTCATGGTCGGCCTGCTCGTCGGCGCGCTCACGCTGGGATCGGCGGCACCGCACCTGTTCAGCGCGCTCGGCGGCGTCGATTGGCGCGCCACGCTCATGGCGGCGTCGGTCAGCGCCGCGTTCGCTGGCGTGCTGATACTGGCCGTGCGCATTGGTCCGAATCGCAAACCGACGCCACGCTTCGAGCCGCGCCTTGTGCTCGCGGCTTGGCGCGACGTGCCCTTGCGACTGGCCAACCTCGGCTACCTAGGGCATATGTGGGAACTCTATGCGATGTGGGCATGGATCGGCGTCTTTCTCGCCGCCAGTTTTGGCTTGACGCAACCCGCTGACCAGGCCCTCGTCGCGGCGAAGCTGGTCGCCTTCGCGGCAATCGGCGCCGGCGCCGTCGGTTGCATCGTCGCCGGCCTGCTCGCCGATCGCGTCGGACGAACCACGATCACCATCGTCGCGATGGCGATCAGCGGCACCTGCGCGGCAACGGTTGGCCTGCTCTTCGGTGGTGCGACCTGGGCCGTCACTGCGCTGTGCATCGTCTGGGGCATCAGCATCGTGGCCGATTCCGCGCAATTTTCGGCGTCGATCGCGGAGCTGTCGCCGCCGGCGTGGGTCGGCACGATGCTCAGCCTGCAGACGGCCCTTGGCTTCACGTTGACGCTCGTCACGATCCAGCTCATGCCCTATTTGGTCGAAAAGCTCACATGGCGCTACGCCTTCGTCCCCCTCGTGATCGGACCGGCCTGGGGCATCCTCGCCATGGTGCTCCTGCGCCGGAATCCGCGATCGATTCAGCTTGCGGGCGGACGTCGATAGATGGCGGATTGCGCAATGGTGCAGTCCGCGAAACAGGAGTAGCCTACTACGCACATCGCGCCGATCGCTCAGTGGTCCGACGCGACCCCACGCTCAACTTTCGGGAGCACATCATGGCCTATCACCTCGAAGGACGCCTGCTGGAAGTGTGCAACTGCCGTGTACTTTGCCCATGCTGGATCGGCGAGGATCCGGATTTCGGCACATGTGACACGATCGTCGCGTGGCATTTCGACAAAGGCAAGATCGACGGTGTCGACGTGGCGGGCCGAACCATCGCGCTGATCGCGCACGTTCCCGGCAATATCCTCCAAGGCAATTGGAAGGCCGCTGTCTACGTCGACGACAAGGCTTCGGCTCAGCAGAAGGATGCGATTCTCAACGTGTACACGGGCAAGCTTGGGGGCCCCGTGGGTGAACTGGTGAAGCTCGTCGGCGAGGTGGTCTCGGTCGAAAGCGTTCCCATCACTTTCGATGTGCAGGGCGGCAAGGGCACGATCAAGGTCGGAGACTCCGGTTACGCCGAGCTCGAGCCGTACAAAAGTGCTGCCGGCAAGACCACGACGCTGGCGGAAACAGTATTTTCAACGGTGCCGGGCGCGCCGGTGTTCGTGGGCAAGGCGCCGCACTATCGCGCCAAGAACGACAAGCTCGGAATCAACCTCGACATGCAGAACCACAACGCATTGCAAAGCACGTTCGTCTTCGACGCCTGACGCTCACTCGACGGGCTCGCGCGTCGCCACTCGCTGACGCGCGATCCCTGTCATCCGTTCCATGACGCCGCGCGCAGGCGCCCCACCACGTTTGGAAAGCCATCCCGTCGATGATCGACGGCGCGCGGCCTTTCGCTGGCTCTTCGCGGGGCTGACGGCATCGGCGTGGCTCACGCTCTGGCTATGGTCCGCCAGCCCTTATGGCCGACTGCTCGAGCATGGTGGCTGGAGCGAGGCCGGCATCCTCGGGTCGCTTTGCCGGTCCATTCCCGAAGGCGACGTAGTCGTCCCCGCGATCCTGTACGCGGCGGGTTGGGTGCTCATGATCGCCGCCATGATGCTCCCGACGACGTTGCCGATCGTCGAGATGTTTCGCCGCATCGTTGCCGGACGGACGGATCGAAACCGGCTCGTGGCACTCCTCATCGTCGGATATCTGGCGACATGGCTGGGCTTCGGACTGATCGCACACGCGCTGGATGCACTGCTGCAAGCGGCTGCGGAGAACATTCCCTGGCTTGCCATCCACGCGTGGGTTGTCGGCGCAATCGTGCTGGGTATCGCCGGCATCTTCCAGTTCAGCGCACTCAAGTACCGCTGTCTCGACAAGTGTCATACCCCGTTTGGCTTCATCGTTCAACGCTGGCGCGGCAAGGCGCCGGCGCGCGAAGCGATCCGCCTCGGCATCGACCACGGGCTGTTCTGCATCGGCTGCTGCTGGGCGCTGATGCTGATCATGTTCGTCGTGGGTACGGGTAGCATCGGTTGGATGCTGGCGCTTGCCGCGGTGATGGCGGCGGAGAAGAATCTTCCGCGTGGCAAGCGCCTGCGCACACCACTCGGTGCGGCGTTGATCGCATCGGCGGCCGTGCTCGTGGGGGTCAATCTGGGGCTGATGGGCGGGTAGCGACGCGACGTTTGGTTCTAGGTTCAGATCGCGTCCAGCGCGTTACGCAAGTCACGGCGCAAATCGTCGACATCCTCGACGCCTACCGACAGGCGCACGAGCGAGTCTCCAATGCCCAACGCCGCGCGCTGCGGCTCCGGGATCGAGCCGTGCGTCATCAGCGCGGGATGCTCGATCAGGCTCTCGACGCCGCCGAGACTCTCCGCCAGTGCGAACAAACGGCAACGCTCCAGAAAGCGCTTGGTCCCTGCGAGGTCGGCTTTCAACGCGATCGTCACCATCCCCCCATACGCGCGCATCTGCCGCCGCGCCAGGGCGTGCTGCGGATGGCTCGCGAGTCCCGGGTAGTACACCGTTGCGACCTCGCGTTGTCCGGTGAGCCAGTGCGCCAGTTCCCCGGCGTTGCTGCAATGCCGCTCCATGCGCAGCGCCAGTGTCTTCAGGCCGCGCAGCACGAGGAAGCTGTCGAACGGGCCGCTGATACCGCCAACCGCGTTCTGCAGATAGCCGAGCCGCTCGCCGAGCGCCTGGTGGCGAGGCTCGCCGCCGATGACGACGACGCCACCGACCATGTCGGAATGACCGTTGAGATACTTAGTCGCCGAATGGACGACGATGTCGAAACCAAGCGCGAGCGGCTGCTGGATCCAGGGGCTGGCGAAGGTGTTGTCGGCGACGGTGATCAGATCGTGTTCGCGCGCGATTTCGGCGACCGCCGCGAGATCGATGAGCTTGAGCAGCGGGTTGCTCGGTGTCTCGACCCAGAGCATTCGCGTTTGCGGACGGATCGCGGCGCGCACGCTCTCCGGGTCGGTCATGTCGATGAAGCTGGCGGCGAGTCCCGCCGAGCGCTTGCGCACATTCTCGAACAACCGATACGTGCCGCCGTACAGATCGTCGCTGGCGACGATGTGGGCGCCGGTGTCGAGCGCGTCGAGCACGGTAGCCATGCCGGCCAGGCCCGAGGCGAAGGCGAAGCCGCGCGCGCCGCCTTCGAGATCGGCGACGCAGGCCTCGAGGGCCGCGCGCGTCGGGTTGGCGGTACGCGCGTAGTCGTAGCCCTTGTGCACGCCGGGGCTCGTCTGGACGTAAGTCGAGGTCGCATAGATCGGCGTCATGATGGCGCCGGTGGCAGGATCCGGCGCCTGCCCGGCGTGGATGGCGCGCGTGGCAAAGCCGTGTCCTGCTTGCTCCGTCCGGTTCGGGTCGCGATCGTTCACGGCACGCTTCTCCGCAGGAAAGTGAGCAAATCGTAGCGCGTAATGAGCCCGAAAAACCGTTGTCCGTCGACGATGATGGCGACGTGACCCCGGTTCAACACGTTAAGCAACTCGCCGAAGCCGGCGCCGGGAGGCAGCGTGTCGAGCCGTTGCGTCATCGCCGTCGAGACGATGTCACGGAAGCGCTCCGCATGCTTGTAGACGTGCAGCAGGACATCGGATTCGTCGAGGATGCCGACCACGCGATCGTTCTCGAGCACGGGAACCTGCGACACGTCGGCCACGCGCATGCGTTGAAATGCCGTGAGTAACGTGTCCCCGGGACCCACCGACACCACCGCACCTTGCTCGTAGCGGCGAAACACCAGGTCGCGTAGATCGCCGTAGCGCGGCAACTCAAGAAAGCCCTGATCGACCATCCACGCGTCGTTGTACATCTTCGACAGATACTTGCTGCCGGTATCCGGAATGAGCGTTGCAACGCGTTTCGGGGCCGCCTGCTCGCGGCAGTAGCGCAGCGCCGCGGCCACCAGCGTTCCCGACGACGAGCCGCCGAGGATGAGTTCGGCTTCGAGCAGCTCGCGCGCGGTGGCAAGGCTCTCGGCGTCGGCAATCGAGTACGCTGCTTTGACGTGCGACAGGTCCGCGATCGGCGGGATGAAATCCTCGCCGATGCCTTCCACGACCCATGAACCCGCGTCACCGATCTTTCCCGTCTCGACGTAGGGCGCGAGCACCGAGCCGATCGGATCGGCGAGCACCATCGCGGTCTTCGGGCTGACGCGAGCGAAAAAACGGCTCAAGCCGGTCAGCGTTCCGCCCGACCCTACGCCGCACACGACTGCGTCGACGTCGTGTTGCATCTGCTCCCAGATCTCGGGGCCGGTGGTGCGCTCGTGCGCGAGCGGATTCGCGGGATTGCCGAACTGGTTGACGTAGAACGCGCCGGGGATCTCCGCAGCGAGTCTCTCTGCCATGTCCTGGTAGTAGTCGGCATGGCCCTTGGTGACGTCCGAGCGCGTCATGCGGATCTCGGCCCCCAGCGCCTTGAGATGCAATACTTTTTCTGCCGACATCTTGTCGGGGATGACCAGCAGCACGCGATAGCCCTTTGCTCGCGCAACCAATGCGAGTCCGAGGCCGGTGTTGCCCGCAGTCGCCTCCACCACGGTCCCGCCGGGTTTGAGCCGACCGTCTTGCTCGGCGGCGGCGATCATCGACAGTGCAATGCGATCCTTGATCGAGCCGCCCGGATTCTGACTTTCCAGCTTGACGTACAGACGGCAGGGTCCGGTGTCCAGACGCGTAATCTCGACCATGGGGGTATTGCCAATAAGGCTCAACACTCCCGGGTCGCTCCGGGCGCCGGCCGGTGGGGTTGTGGTCGCTTTCACCATTCAATAGCATGGCTCGGTGACCCTAGGGTTGACTATCGAACGATCGTTCGATAGAGTATCCCTTCCTGTCTGATCGGATCTCGCCCGCGCGTTGCTGCCCGGGCGAGTCCGGTGAGCCTGTCTTCTTGCCCATGAATGCCGCGCTCGCCGAACTGCTCCGCAACCCGCTGGTCTGGCGCGGCGATCAGCTGGCGCCCACCGCTGGCGTGGTTCCCAGCGGCTTCTCCGACCTCGACCGGGAATTGCCGGGCGGAGGGTGGCCTCAAGGTAGCCTGACCGAATTACTCGCCGACGACGAAGGCATCGGCGAATTGGGCCTGGTGCTGCCTGCGCTTGTACATCTCGTGCAAGGCGGCGCATGGATCGCGCTGGTGGCCCCTCCCTACATTCCCTGTGCGCCGGCGTTCGCCGCGGGTGGCATCGACCCCGGTCGGGTGATCGTCATCGCCCCGAACCAGGACAAGGATCGCTGGTGGGCTGCCGAGCAGGTGCTGCGTGCCAACAGCGCCAGCGCGCTGTTGTTCTGGCCGCACGTCGTCCGCGATCAGCGCCTGCACAGGCTGCAACTCGCGGCGCAGGACGGCTGCGCCCCGGCGTTCGTGTTTGCCGGTACCGCGCGCGCCGCGCACCCGTCGCCGGCGCCCTTGCGTATCCGGCTCTCGGCGGAAGCGTCGCACTTGCGTGTCGACGTGTTCAAGCGCCGGGGCGGCGTCACGTCCCGGCCGTTGCTCCTCGATGTCAGGGCGACGGCCGTGCATACGAACGAAGTTGTATCCGCGATAGTGAGCGGGGGCAGGTCAACGAGCGGCATCGCACGACTGCCGGCACAGCGCCCGCCGAGTTTCCATCGCCACTACCCGGTCGGGGCGCCGCAGGCACGCATCTGGAATCGGGCGCTCGCTCGTGCCGACGAGGTCAGGCGAGTGTCGCGGCCGGATCCGCGGGATCGACAGCAAGCCCCACGCGCCGGTCTCGATATCGTCCTTCGCCCGCCGGCCGGGACGGCGTGACCGGGACCGCATTCCCGCACTCGCGGGGACGACCGCGCCATGCTCTGGACCTGCATGCATTTTCCGGATCTCCCGCTCGGCGTTTTCGCGCGCGGTGCGGCGCGAGAACGGGCGACGGTCGTCAGCAGCCTCAGTCATCGTCCCGACGTTGTCGCCGCCAACGGCGCGGCCAAACGGCGCGGCATCGTTCCCGGCCTTTCCATTGCCGCGGCGCTGGCGTTGGACGCCGAACTGTCGATTCATTTGCGCGACGAACGGGCGGAGGCCGCTGCGCTCCAGAGCATCGCGATGTGGGCCGGACAGTGGACACCGACGATCAGCATCGAACCACCGGCCAGCGTGCTGGCAGAAATCTCCGGCTGCCTGAATTATTTCGGTGGTTTCGACCGGCTGCGCCAGCAGATCGACAGCGGTCTTGCCCAGCTTGGTTTCTCCGCGCAGGTCGCCAGCGCACCGACTGCGCGGGCGGCGCACCTGTTCGCATGCGCGGGACAGGCAGTTGCGATCGAGCAAAGCGCGGATCTGGCGCCCCGGCTTGCAACCTTGCCGGTCGCTCTGCTCGACCACGCACAAGCAGCGCTCGATACACTCACCGGTATCGGCGCGTACACGCTTGGCGACGTGCTGGCGCTCCCGCGCGATGGCGTCGCCCGCCGTTTCGGTCAGGGTCTGCTCGACGAAATCGATCGCGCGCGCGGAACGCTCCCCGAGGCGCGGCCTTTGTTCGTCGCACCGGAGCGATATCAAGGCCAGATCGAATTGCCGTCGCCCGTGGAGGAGGCCGAAGCGCTGCTGTTCGCCGCCAAACGCCTGGTCACCGAACTCGCCGGATTTCTGCAGGGACGCGGCGCCGGCGTCACGCGTCTGCGCTGCGACCTCGTGCATGAAGACGTGCCGCCGACCTCGATCGTGCAGGGCCTCGCTGCGACCCGCCGCATCGAACACATCATGAACGTGCTGCGCGAGCGGCTTGCGCGCGAGCCATTGCCCGATCGGGTCGAGGCGATCCGTCTGATCGCGGAAGAGATCACGCCGCTTGCCGCCGAAGAGGGCGATTTTTTCGCGACAGCGAACAAGAATGGCGAAGCCGGCACGCAACTGATCGAGCGTTTGCGCGCCCGGCTCGGTGACGATGCGGTGCATGCGTTGGCGCTGCACGCCGATCATCGGCCCGAACTCGCCACGCAGTCTGTGACGGCGACCGCGTCGGTGCGCAGCACCGCAGCCCATGAGGGATCACCGTTTGCGCTGCGACCGCTGTGGCTCGTTGCCGAGCCCCGCCCGCTCGGCACCGATCCGGCGGCGACGCAATTGCAGTTGCTTTCCGGCCCCGAACGCATCGAGACCGGCTGGTGGGACGGCGGCGACATCGGCCGCGACTATTTCGTCGGCCGCGGCACGCGGGGAGAAGAGCTCTGGCTGTACCGCGATCGCGGTGGACAGTGGTACGTACATGGTGTGTTCGCTTGATTGCCGAAGCATTGCCCTCACCCCCAGCCCCTCTCTCCGTGCGAGAGGGGTGCGCGCTCATTTGGCAACTGAGGCGGGTGAGGGGCGTTCGTCACTGATAGCGTCGATGCCCATGCCCTACGCTGAGCTGCACTGCGTTTCGAATTTCACTTTCCTGCGGGGCGCCTCGCATCCCGAGGAACTCGTGGCGCAGGCGCACAAGCTGGGCTACGCCGCACTGGCGATCACCGACGAGTGCTCGCTCGCCGGCATCGTGCGTGCGCACGTCGAAGCGAAAAAGCGTGCGCTGCCGCTGCTCGTCGGCAGCGAGTTCCGGCTCGAGGATGGCACGCGCTTCGTATTGCTCGCCACCGAGCGGGAGAGTTACGGCCGGCTTGCAGCGTTGATCACCACCGGCCGTCGCAACGCTGCAAAAGGCAGCTATCGCTTGACGCGCGCCGATCTCGCCGACGGCATCAAAGGTTGCCTGGCATTGTGGCTGCCTGCGCGCGCGCCCGATCCCGAGCAGGCGCGCTGGCTCGCGACCCGCTTTCCCGGCGCACTGTGGATTGCCGCCGAACGCCTGCTCGATGCCGACGACGCCGCGCGTTGCCAGCAGCTGATGGCCATCGCCGGCACCGTCGGCTTGCCAATCGTCGCGGCCGGCGATGTGCACATGCACGCCCGCGAGCGCCGCGCGTTGCAGGATACGCTGACGTCAATCCGGCTCAAGACGACAGTGGCACGAGCCGGCCATGCGCTGTTTCCCAACGGTGAACGGCACCTGCGTCCCCTGACGACGCTCGAGCGTCTATATCCTGCAGCATGGCTGGCCGAGACGATCAATGTCGTCGGGCGTTGCGCTTTTTCGCTCGATACCCTGCGCTACGAATATCCCGAGGAGATCGTTCCTGCGGGCGAAACGCCGACGAGCTATCTGCGCCGGCTCACCGAGGACGGTTTCGACCGGCATTTTTCGTCCGTCCATACTTCCGATGAAAAACGCGCCAAGGTACGCCGGCAGATCGAGCACGAGCTCGCGCTGATCGCCGAAAAACGCTACGAGCCGTTCTTCCTCACGGTGTACGACGTCGTCAACTTCGCGCGAACAAGGGAGATTCTTTGTCAGGGTCGCGGGTCGGCGGCCAATTCCGCGGTGTGCTATTGCCTGGGCATCACCGCGGTCGATCCGTCGCGCATGGAAATGCTGTTCGAGCGCTTCATCTCGCGCGAGCGCGACGAGCCGCCGGACATCGACGTCGATTTCGAGCATCAGCGGCGCGAGGAGGTGATCCAGTACATCTACGAAAAGTACGGTCGCGAACGCGCAGCGCTGACCGCGACGGTGATCTGCTATCGGCCGCGCTCGGCGCTGCGCGACGTCGGCAAGGCGCTCGGCCTCGACCTGAATCAGGTCGACCGGCTCGCGAAGTCGATGGCGTGGTGGGATGATCGCGAGGAGCTGCTCACGCGACTGGTCGAAGCCGGCTTCGACGCCACGAGCCCGGTGATGCGGCATCTGTTCGATCTGGTGACGGCGCTGCTGGGTTTCCCGCGTCACCTGTCGCAGCACACCGGTGGCTTCGTGATTTCGCGCGGGCCGCTGTCGCAACTGGTGCCGGTGGAAAACGCGGCGATGCCCGAGCGCACGGTCATCGAGTGGGACAAGGACGACCTCGATGCGCTGGGATTGCTCAAGGTCGACGTGCTGGCATTGGGCATGCTCTCCGCGATCCGCCGTGCGCTGGCGCTGCTCTCGGCGCGTCGGGGGCAAACACTTGCCATGACCGACATTCCCGCCGAAGACGACGCTGTCTACGACATGATCTGCCATGGCGATACCGTGGGCGTGTTCCAGATCGAATCGCGCGCGCAAATGTCGATGCTGCCGCGGTTACGGCCGAAGAATTACTACGACCTGGTGATCGAAGTGGCGATCGTGCGGCCCGGACCGATCCAAGGCGGGATGGTGCATCCGTATCTGCGGCGGCGCCAAGGCATCGACCCGGTCACCTATCCGAGCGAAAAGGTGCGAGCGGTGCTGGAGCGCACGAAGGGCGTGCCGATCTTCCAGGAGCAGGTGATGCAGCTCGCGGTGGTCGCCGCCGATTTCACGCCGGGCGAATCCGACCAGCTGCGCCGCTCGATGGCGGCATGGAAGCGCAAGGGTGGTCTGGAACCTTTCGAAAAGCGCCTGCTCGATGGCATGCGCAAGAACGGCTACGACGATCAGTTCGCTCGGCAGATCTACCAACAGATTCTCGGCTTCGGCGAATACGGATTTCCGGAGTCGCATTCGGCGAGTTTCGCGTTGCTGGTGTACGTCTCGGCGTGGCTCAAGCACTATCACCCGGCGGCGTTTACGTGCGCGTTGCTGAACTCGCAGCCCATGGGTTTCTATTCTCCATCGCAACTCACGCAGGATCTGCGCAAGCATGGCGGCATCATTCTGCCGGCCGATGCCATCGTCAGCGATTACGAGTGCACCCTCGAATATGTCATCCCCGCGGAAGCGGGGACCCATTTTGATTCGCCGGATCCACACCCTGCGCTGCGCCTCGGGCTGTGCCTCGTCAAAGGCCTGGCGAAGGCGGCCGCGGAACGGCTGGTCGCAGCGCGCACACAGCGCGCCTTTGCGAGCGTGGACGATCTGGCGCGCCGCGCCAACCTGAATGCGCACGACATGCACGCGCTCGCCGCCGCCGGGGCGCTCGCCGGGCTGAGCGGCCACCGTCGCGACGCGCTGTGGGATGTCAGCGGGATCGAACGCTCACCACAGCTGCTCGCGGAGGCTCCCATCATCGAAGCACAGCCGGTGCTCGCCGCACCCAGCGAAGGCGAGGATCTCGTTGCCGATTACGCGAGCCTGGGGCTGACGCTCGGGCGCCATCCGCTGGCGCTGTTGCGCGAACGGCTGCAACGCCAGCGCATGCACACCGCCGCTGAATTGAAGACACTGCCGCATGGACGTCTCGCCCGGGTCACGGGGCTGGTCACCGGCAGGCAGCGACCAGGAACCGCCAGCGGCGTCACTTTCGTCACGCTCGAGGACGAAACGGGCATGGTCAATGTCATCGTCTGGCGCGATCTCGCCGAGCGGCAGCGCAAGGAGTTGCTCCGTTCGAGCCTGATGAGCGTCTACGGCACGCTTGAGCGCGAAGGCGAAGTGGTGCATCTGATCGCCGGCCGCCTGCGCGACCAGACGGCGTTGCTGGGCAATCTCGTTGCTCGCTCGAGAGATTTCCACTAGCTTGGACTTGCGCGCTAGCCAAGACTGCGCCGCTTGGATAGAGTGGTCGCCGACCATGAAGGCGATCCAGAGAACCCGCTCTATCCGCGACTCCGTCGTCCTGCTCCTGATCGTGTGCCTGTGGGGCTGCGGCAAATCGGCAGAGCAGCAGGAAAAGGAGCGGGTCGCGCGCGAAGCCGCGTTGCAAAAGGCCATCGCCGCTTCCGTCGCCGAGGAGCATGCCAAGGACCAGCGCATGCTCGATGCGGCGGCGGCAGAGGCGCGCGAACGGATTGCCCGCGACCAGCAGCGCAACCAGGAACTCGACCAGGCGGCCGCCAAGGATGCAGTGACGCTGCGCGCCCAGGCGCTTGCCGAGCAGCGCAAGGCGGCGGACGAAGGCGCGGTACGCATCTACACGGACAAGCTGCGCTACTCGCTGCGCGATCCGGAGTCGGTCGAGACGCGCAACGCGAAACTCAGTCCCAATCGTAACGGCATGTGTGCCGAATTCAACGCGAAGGACAAGAACGGCCGCTTTGCGGGCTTCAAGCGCGTGGTCGTCACCGACAAAGGTGTCGCGCCCGAAGAGCCTCCCGTGCGCGAGACGCTCACGCAGTTCCTCGTATTCCAGATCGCGGCCCGCGACACCGGATGCTTTCCCGACGTCCAGCAACTCAGGATCACGCAATAGCGACTCGGGAGACGGCGTCGGTGGCAACGGTCACGGGTTATAATCGAACCTCGAACATGTCAACGCCACCGCTTCCCGCCAATGTCGACGCCGTTGTCGCGTTGCTCGAGCAGCACGACTACTTCAGCGATCGCCGGCTCGCCACCAGCGTCTTTCTTGCACTGAAGCTTCGCCGCCCGCTGTTTCTGGAAGGCGAGGCGGGTGTCGGCAAGACCGAGATCGCCAAGGTACTGTCGCGCGCGCTCGGGCGCTCGCTCGTGCGGCTCCAATGCTACGAGGGCCTCGATACCGCATCGGCGGTCTACGAGTGGAACTATCCGCGCCAGATGATCGAGATACGGCTCGCCGAGGCGCAAGGCAAGGTCGACAAGGACGCGCTCGCCGCCGACATTTTCGCCGAGCGATTTCTGATCCGCCGTCCGCTGTTGCAGGCGCTCAAGCCCGATGACGGTATCGCGCCCGTGCTCCTGATCGACGAGCTCGACCGCACCGACGAGCCTTTCGAGGCCTATCTGCTCGAAGTGCTGGCCGAGTATCAGATCACCATTCCCGAACTCGGCCCGGTCAAGGGTGCCGAGCCTCCGATCGTCATCATCACCTCCAACCGCACGCGCGAGATCCACGACGCCATCAAGCGACGCTGCCTCTACCACTGGGTCGACTATCCGGACGCCCAACGCGAGCTGGCGATCGTCCGGCGCAAGGTCCCCGGGGCAGACGTGCGTCTCGCGAACGAGATCGTCGCCTTCACGCAACGGCTGCGCGCGATGGACTTGTTCAAGTCGCCCGGTGTCGCGGAAACGCTCGACTGGGCCGAAGCGCTCGTCGCGCTCGATCGTATGTCGCTCGATCCGGACACCGTCTCGAACACCCTGGGCGCGCTGCTCAAGTACCAGGACGACATCGGGGCGATCACGCCGGATGTCGCCATGCGTCTGGTCGACGAAGCGAGGCAGGAAGCCACGGCACTGCGGGCATGAGCGCGAAGGGCCGCCCCGAGCGCGAATACCGGAGCGCGCAGCGCGAAGGTTCGCCGTTGAGCGCGAAGGCAATCCAATGACAGAGGTACCGACGCGGCTGTACGGACGGGCACGGCTCGCGGAGAACATCATGCACTTCGCGCGCGTGCTGCGCGCCGCCGGGCTGCCCGTCGGACCGGCGAAGGTCATCGCGGCCCTCGACGCGGTCGACGCCGTCGGGATCGAGAATCGCGAAGATTTTCGCGCAGCGTTGCAGTCGGTCCTGATCGAGCGGCACGAGCAGCAGGCGCTGTTCGATCAGGCTTTCGAGCTGTTCTGGCGCAATCCGCGCATGCTCGAGCGCATGCTGCAACTGCTGCTGCCGCGTGTCTATGGCCGCGTTCCACGCGATGAGGCCGAAGCACCGTTGCCGGCGCGGCTCGCCGAGGCCATGGCGCCGCCGGAACGCAGGGCGACGGAAGAAGCCGAGGAGCAAGAGGTCGAACTCGATGCCGCGTTGACCTTTTCGCCCCGCGAGGTATTGCAGGGCCGCGACTTCGAATCGATGAGCGTCGATGAACTCGCGCAGGTCAAGGCGATGATCGCGCGCCTGCGTCTGCCTTTGCCCGAGATATCAACACGACGCACTGTGGTCGCGGATCGGGGCACGACCGTCGACCTGCGCGCCAGTCTGCGCGCCATGGCATCCGCCCGCGGCGCGGTCGTACCGCTGGCGTGGCGCAAGCGGCGTCGGCGGCGGCCGCCGCTCGTCGTGCTTTGCGATATCTCCGGCTCGATGGATCGCTACTCGCGCATGCTGCTCTTTTTTCTGCACGCGATCACGAATGACCGCGATCGCGTGCATGTGCTGCTGTTCGGGACGAGATTGACCAACATCACGCGGCACCTGCGCCAACGCGACGTCGACGTCGCCATTGCGCGTGTCAGCGCGTCGGTTACGGACTGGGCCGGCGGCACGCGCATCGGCGCGTGCCTCGCGGAATTCAACCGCCGCTGGTCCCGTCGGCTCCTGGGACAGGGCGCGATCGTGCTGCTCATCAGCGATGGCCTCGACAGTGACGTCGGCGACGGACTCGCGCAGGAAATGGATCGACTCCATAAGTCCTGCCGCCGGCTCATCTGGCTCAACCCGCTCCTGCGTTACGAGGGCTTCGAGGCCCGGCCAGCCGGCATCCGCGCCATGCTGCCGTATGTCGACGAGTTCCTGCCGGTGCATAATCTCGAGAGCCTCAAGCAGCTGGCAGGCGTGTTCGCCCAACGCTCATTCGCGCGCGGTCGCACGCCATCGCTGCCCCGGGCAGCGTAAGCATCGCAACGATATAGGCGGGAAGCCCCATCATGGAAATGAACGGCAGCCGGGACGTACCCGCGAGCGTGGACGCCACCTGGAACGCGCTCAACGATCCCGAGGTACTGAAGGCATGCATCGCCGGGTGCGAATCGATCGATAAGGTGTCCGAGAACGAATACAAGGTTGCGATGACAGCACGGGTCGGGCCGGTCTCGGCAAAGTTCAGTGGTCGCATCATGCTGAACGATATCGTCCCGCCGAAGTCTTATACGATCAAATTCGAAGGGCAAGGCGGCGCCGCAGGATTCGCCAGCGGCGAAGCGCAGGTCGGGTTGTTTCCGCAGGGCAGTGGTACGCGCATCGACTACAAGGCCAAGGCGCAGGTGGGCGGCAAGTTGGCACAGATCGGATCGCGGCTGGTCGATGGCGCGGCCGCGAAAGTCGCGGACGACTTCTTCGGCCGGCTCGTCGAACACCTCGGTGGGGGCAAGGAAGCCGGTGAGCCGGAGACCCTGCCGACAATTCCGCCCGAGGCCGCGGCGTCGGCGTTGAAGACCATGAGGTGGCGGCTTGTCGCCGCCATACTGATTATCGTCGTGATGGCGATCTATTGGTTTACGCGACCCGCCTGAAGGGTCATCGAGGACTGAGTTCATGGACAGTGTCGATCTCGAAGTGCTGCGCAAGAGTGCGCAATGGCAGGAAGAGGGCAAGCGGGTGCTGCTCGTTACTGTCGTTCGGACGTGGGGTTCTTCGCCACGCCCCCCTGGCGCCATGCTTGCGGTGCGCGAGGATGGGCAGGTCGTCGGCTCGGTATCGGGCGGGTGCATCGAAGACGATATCGTCGAGCGTTCGCGCCGCGAGGGCCCGTACATCACCCGGCCCCAGGCGGCGACGTATGGCGTCACAGCGGAGGATGCGCGCAAATTTGGACTCCCGTGTGGCGGCACGATCCAGCTCGTGCTCGAGCCTATGACGTCCGACAGCAAGATCCTGGAACTGCTCGGCATGATCGAAAAAGGTCGGCTTGTCGCGCGGAAACTCGATCTCGAGACCGCAAAAGTCACGCTCGCATCGGCGCACGCCACGGATGGCCTCCTGTTCGACGGGCGCACACTCACGACCATCCACGGGCCGCGCTATCGGATGCTGGTGATCGGCGCGGGGCAACTATCGAAGTATCTTGCCCAGATCGCGGTAGGCCTCGACTATCAGGTCACCGTGTGCGATCCCCGCGAGGAATATACGGAAACGTGGGACGTGCCCGGCGTGAGCCTGGTGAAGACGATGCCCGACGATACCGTGGTGGACATGAAACTGGACGAGCGTTGCGCGGTCGTCGCACTTACGCACGACCCGAAGCTCGATGACATGGCGCTGCTCGAGGCGCTCAAGTCGCGCGCGTTCTACGTCGGTGCGCTCGGTTCACGCGCCAACAATGTCAAGCGGCGCAAGCGCCTCGAAGAGTTCGACCTCACGCCCGAGCAGATAGCGCGGCTGCATGGTCCGATCGGTCTCTATATCGGCAGCCGCACGCCGCCCGAGATCGCGATTTCCATCCTGGCCGAGATCACGGCGATGAAGAACGGCGTCGCGTTACCCGACGTGGCGCAGGTGGCGGTCGCCAAGGAAAGGCTCGGTCCTTCGGTGGCCTGCGAGACCAGCGTCAGCGACGATTGATCGCCGAATAGCGAAGCGCGACGGGGATGAGCGCCAGCACGGCGAGCAGCGCGAGTGCAGTCAACGCCTCCGGCGACAGGAGGTCGCGCGTGGAATCGATGCGTCCCAGCGTCTGCCCGAGATTGGTGAAGACAAATGTCACGGGGATGATGCCGATCATCGTAGCGATGGCGTAGGTCCGCAGGCGGATCCCGGTGACGGTTGGAATGAGGCTGACCAGGAAATACGGGACCATCGGTGTGAGCCGCAGGAACAGCATCCAGCTGAACGCGTTGCGTGTGAAGCCTGCCTCGACCTGCTTCGCTCGCGGACCCAGTCTCTGCCGCAGCGCGTCTGCGAACAGGTAGCGCACGGTCAGAAACAGTATCGATGTGCCGATCGTGCCGCCGATCACGATCAGTGCGGTGGCCACCCAACGCCCGAACAGGAACCCGAACAACAGCGCGAACAGTGTCCCGGAAGGGATGCTGAGCGACGTCGCGGTCACGTACGCCAGGAAGGCGATCAGCAGCGCCTGCGTGTAGTGTGCCTGCGTGAACGCGAGCAGCGCGTCGCGATGGTGCTTGATCGCGTCGAGCGAGAGGTAGCTCGGCCCATCAAGCGCGAAGAATGCGGCAAGCGCGGCGACGAACACTACGGCCAAGGCGACCTTCGGCCAGCGGCGACCGGCGTCGCCGCGGCCTCCACGCTCAGCCCTTGAGTTTGACAGCATGTGTCGGCCGCTACTTCTGGTCGATCTTCGGATCAAGTGCGTCGCGCAGGCCGTCGCCGAGCAGATTGAACGCAAGCACGGTGAGAAAGATTGCCATGCTCGGGAAGATCGCGACGTGCGGTGCGGTCATCATGTCGGAGCGTGCCTCGTTCAGCATGGCACCCCACTCCGGCGTCGGCGGCTGCGCTCCCATGCCGATAAAGGACAAGCTTGCCGCGGTGATGATCGACGTGCCGATGCGCAGCGAAAAATAGACGACGACAGCGGCGATGGTGCCGGGGAAGATATGCCGCAGGACGATCGTCCAGTCGGACGCGCCGACGCTGCGCGCAGCTTCGACGTAGGTCAGATGCTTGAGTGAAAGCGTGTTGCCCCGGACCAGTCGCGCGAACGTCGGGATGCTGAATATCGACACCGCGATGATCACGTTGGACATGCCGCCCCCGAGGATTGCGACGATGCCGATCGCGAGCAGGATGCCGGGGAACGCAAACAATACATCGCACAGACGCATGATGATGCGGTCCCACCAGCCTTCGCGATAACCGGCGACCAGCCCCAGCGCCGTGCCGAACAGGGCACCGATCGCCACCGACACGAAGCCTGCGGTCAGCGAGATGCGTGCACCCATGAGGATGCGGCTGAAGATGTCGCGGCCGAGCGGATCGACGCCGAACAAGTGCTTGAGCGACGGCCTCGCGTTGAGGGAATCGTAGTCGAAGAAATTTTCGGCGTCGTAGGGGACGATGAAAGGTGCTGCGATGGCAGTCAACACGAGCAGCACCACGAACACCCCGGCGATAACCGCCGCATGCTGCCGCTTGAACTTGCGCCAGAACTCGGTCCATGGTGTGCGTACGTCGGAGGCTTCGGCAACCGGCGCCGTTACGGTCGTCATCGGTAGCGAATGGTCGGGTTGATGACGGCGTACAGGACGTCGACGATCAGGTTGATGAGGATGAACTCCAGCGAGAACAACAGGACCAGCCCCTGGATGACCGGGTAGTCGCGCATATCCACAGCGTCGACCAGCAGCCGCCCCATGCCCGGCCAGTTGAACACGACCTCCACCACGATGGATCCGCCGAGCAGGAAGCCGAATTGCAGACCCATCATGGTCACCACGGGAATCAGCGCATTGCGCAACCCGTGCTTGAGCACGACCACGGTTTCGGACAACCCTTTTGCCCGCGCAGTGCGGATAAAGTCATCCTGCAGGATGTCGACGAACGACGAGCGCGTGAAGCGGGCCATGATGGCTGCGACGGCGGCCCCCAGCGTGAGCGACGGAAGGATGTAGTGGCGCCACGAGTCGGCGCCGACGGTGGGGAGCCACCTGAGCTGCACGGAGAATATCTGCATCAGCACCATGCCGAGCGCGAACGCAGGAAACGAGATGCCGGAGACCGCGAGCGTCATGCCGAGTCGGTCCGGCCAGCGGTTGCGCCAGACCGCGGACACTATGCCGATGGTCATGCCGATCGCGACGGACCACACCATCGCCCAGACAGTCAGCCAGAACGTCGCAAAGAATCGCTCGCGGATTTCGGTCGAGACCGGTCGCTTGGTGCGCACCGATCGCCCGAAGTCGCCCCGGAGCGTTCCCCCTGCAAAGCGGAGAAATTGCGTCGGCAGGGAGGCATCGAGCCCGAGGTCCTTGCGCACCAGATCCACGGTCTCTGGCGTTGCATCCGGTCCGGCCGCGAGTCGGGCGGGATCGCCCGGCAGCAGATGCACGAACATGAACACCAGCGCGCCGACAATCAGGAGTGTGGGAATAAGGCCCAGCAGGCGCTTGATGATGTATTGAAACATCTAGGCGATCCCGGGCCTCGTCCCGGATGACGAAGCGTCGCCCCGGCGCAGGCCGCGGCCCAATGCAGACTTGCGGCTTCTATTGGGAAACTTGGATCCCGGGTCTCGCTGCGCGCGCCCGGGATGACGCATTTGCATCCAATCGCGGGCACGTTCGTGCGCGCGATTGGACAAATGCGTCACTTGAGATCGACTTCGTTGAAGTTGAACGACGCGTCCGGAATGACATATACGCCGGACAGCTTCTTGTTGTGTGCCGAGAGCAGCTTTTCCGTGACGAGCGGTGCCCACGGCGCATCATTCCAGGCTGTTTGCTGTGCATCCTTGTAAAGCGCGGCTTTCTTCGCCGAGTCCGTGGTGAGCTGCGCCTCCTTGATATCCGCGTCGAATTTCGGATTCTTGTAGTACGCGGTATTGAACAGACGCGGCGGCCAGGAGTCGCCGTACAGGAGCGGGCGCAGCGCCCAATCGGCTTCGCCGGTCGAGGTGGACCAGCCGACGTAGTAGAGGCGAACGGGCGCATTGGCAGGGTCCTGCCAGCTCTCGACCTTTTCGACGCGCTGGCCTGCCTCAAGCAGCGTGATCTTGGCCTTGATGCCGATCTGTCCAAGCTGCTGCTGCAGAAATTGCGTCACTTTTTGCGCGGTCGTGTGGTTGTATGCCGACCACAGTTCCGTTTCGAAGCCATTGGGGTAGCCGGCTTCTGTCATCAGCTGTTTGGCCTTGGCAACGTCGTACGGCCACGGTCCCATCTTTACTGCATATTCGACGCCTTCCGGCGCGACACCTTCGGCGGCGGCGGCATAACCGTTGAAGGCCACCTTGGCCAGCGCGTCCTTGTTGATGGCATAGGCGATCGCCTGGCGTACCTTCGGATTGTCGAAAGGCTTCTGCTGTGTGTTCATCGACAGGTAGCGCAGCACGATGGACGGCGCGGCCACGACCTCGAGCTCGGGTTTGGCTTTCAGAAGATCGGCCTGCTCATAAGGAAGCGGAAACGTGAAGTGCGCTTCGCCCGTCTGCATCAGCGCAGCGCGCGCGTTGTTGTCGACCACCGGTTTCCAGGTAATCGTGTCGACCTTGGGATAGCCTTTGCGCCAATAGTTGTCGAACTTGGCCACCTTCAGGTAGTCGGTGCGTTGCCACTCGACAAACTTGAACGGACCCGTGCCGACCGGGTTGGACGCAATGTCCTTGCCGTACTTGGCGAGCGCTGTCGGGCTGATCATCACTGTCGACGGATGCGCGAGCTGGGCGATGAACGGCGAGAATGGAGTCTTGAGGGTGATGCGCGCCGTATAGTCGTCGACAGCCTCGGTCTTGGCGATATTGTTGTTGTAAAGACCGTAACGCTTGAGCTTGTTGTCGGGATTGGTCACGCGGTCGAGGTTGGCTTTGACCGCGTCGGCCTTGAAATCAGTGCCGTCGTGGAACTTGACGCCGCGCTTGAGCTTGATCGTGTAAACCAGACCGTCCGGGCTCACCGTGTAGCTTTCCGCGAGGACCGGGATCATCTTCATGTCCTTGTCGAAACCGAACAGGCCTTCGTAGAACGATTTCGCCATGGCCTGCGACAAGGTGTCGTTGGCATCGTACGGATCGGTCGTCGTGAACGTGGACGCGACGGCGAACACGACGTCCTTGGCGGCCAATACGGGCCCGGCAAGGAGTGCGCCGAGCAGCGCCGTACCGGCGATCAGGGTGCGTGGAACAACGGTCTTCATCAATGCTCTCCAGAATAATTCAAATGACAATACGATCACGATTCAAGAAGGGGTCAGAACGCGCCGGCGATACGATGCATCGCCACGAAATGCCCTGGCCCGACTTCCCGAAGTGGGGCGACGACTGGTTCGTCGCCGACCGCCCGAATCGGGCTCGGCACCTCGTCGGATGATAGCTCCGTTTTGGGCTTGCGTCGCGAGGGATCCGCGACCGGAACGGCGGCCAGGAGTCTGCGGGTATACGGGTGCTGCGGATCATCGAAGATCGCGCGACGGGGGCCGATCTCCACGATCTGTCCCAGATACATGACCGCGACGCGATGGCTCACCCGCTCGACGACGGCCATGTCGTGCGAGATGAACAGGTAGGCGAGGCCGAATTCAGCCTGCAGGTCGAGCAGCAGGTTGACGATCTGGGCGCGGATCGACACGTCGAGCGCGGAGACGGCTTCGTCGGCGACGATGAGTTTTGGCTGCAGCGCGAGCGCGCGCGCGATGGCGATGCGCTGCCGCTGGCCACCCGAAAACTCATGCGGGTAGCGAAGCGCGGCGTCGGGCGACAGCCCTACATGCTGCAGCAACCACGCCACCCGGTCCGCCGCTGCGCTGCCCTTGGCGATTCCGTGCACGTACAGCGGTTCCGCTACCGAAAAGCCGACGGTCAGCCGCGGATCCAGCGAAGCAAACGGATCCTGGAATACCATCTGGATCTGTCGTCGGAGCGGCCGCATCGCGTCGGCGGGTATCTTGGCGATGTCGCGACCGCCGAACTCGATGCTGCCGCGATCGATGTCGACCAGCCGCAGCAGCGAGCGGCCGGTGGTCGACTTCCCGCAACCCGATTCGCCGACCAGGGCCAGCGTCTCGCCCGCAGCCAGGTCGAAGCTGATCTGTTCGACCGCGTGGACGCGACGCCGTACTCGACTGAAGAACCCCGAACGCACCGCGAAGCGCGTCGTCAGTCCACGGACCTTCAGCAGCGGCGCACCGGACGATGGCGCCCGCAAGGGGAGGAGGGCTGGCGCTGGCGCACCGATGGCCGATGCAGCATCGGGCAGAGGGAACCGCGCCGGCGTGTCGCTGCCGCGCATCGAACCCAGTCGCGGCACGGCAGCGAGCAGGGCACGGGTATACGGATGTCGCGGCGCGTCGAAAATCTGGATTGCCGTGCCATCCTCGACGATTTCTCCGCGATACATGACGAGCACGCGATCGGCGACTTCTGCGACGACGCCCATGTCGTGCGTGATGAACACGACCGACATGTGCATTTCCTCCTGCAGCAGGCGGATAAGTTCCAGGATCTGTGCCTGGATCGTCACATCGAGCGCGGTCGTGGGCTCGTCGGCAATGAGCAGTCGCGGTCTGCATGAGAGCGCCATCGCGATCATCACCCGCTGCCGCATGCCACCGGACAGCTGATGGGGATGTCGCGACAGGACCTGCGCGGCTTCCGGGATGCGAACCTGCTCGAGCATGCGCAACGCCTCGCGACTCGCCGCAGCAAAATCCTTGCCCTGATGCAATCGGATCGACTCCGCGATCTGCTCGCCGACGGTGAACACCGGATTGAGCGAGGTCATCGGCTCCTGGAAGATCATGGCGATCTCCGCGCCGCGGATCGCCTGCATCGTGGCGGAGGACGCGTGGACCAGATCGATGCGCCCACCTGTCGGCCGCTCGAACGCGAGAGTACCCGAGGTGATGTGCCCGCCACCGTGCTCGACCAGGCGCATCAACGACAACGCAGTTACCGATTTGCCCGACCCGGATTCGCCCACGATGGCGACCGTCTCGCCACGTCCGACAACGAACGAGACGCCCCGAACAGCTTGCACGGTCCGCTCGGTGCTGCGGAACTCCACCGCAAGGTCGCTCACCGCCAATAGCGGCGTCGCACCGAAACTACTAGCGGTCATCGGCGGGCCTGGCTGCGAATCTCGTCGATGGTCGCGCTCATGGTGATCGCCTGCGGATCGATGCGCAGGTGCAGGAGCGCGGGTCGACCGGCATCGAGCGCACGCTCAAGCGCCGGCGCGAATTCGCTGGTCTGCGTCACGGTCTCGCCCAGGGCGCCGTGCGCGCGGGCGAGGGCTGCGAAATCGGGATTGACCAGATCGGTACCGACCACTCTGCCTGGGTGCTCGCGCTCCTGGTGCATGCGTATCGTCCCGTACATGCCATTGTCGACGACGATGAAGATGACATGGGCGCCGTATTGCGCGGCGGTGGCGATTTCCTGTCCATTCATCTGGAAGCAGCCATCGCCATTCCATGAGACGACGACGCGCTCGGGATGGACGAGTTTTGCCGCGACAGCCGCGGGCACGCCATAACCCATGGCACCGTTGTACGGGGCGAGCTGTGTACGGTAGCCGCGGTAGCGGAAAAGGCGATGCATCCATACGGTGTAGTTGCCGGCACCGTTGGTGACGATCGCATCCTCGGGCAGCTGCTCGCGTAACGCGCTGACTACTCGCCACAGATCGAGCGTTCCGACCATCGGCCGCGGCATTTGCCAGGCGTCGTAGTCCGCATGCGCTTCGACAGCGGTATTCCGCCACACAGGCGTTGACAGGGCTGGCATCGCGGCGAGGGCAGCGGCCATAGCCGGCATCGATGCCTGGATCCCGAGCGCGGGATGATATAGCCGCCCAAGTTCGGTCGCGTCCGGATGCACATGGATCAAAGGATGCGCAGGCAGGGGCGCACGAAGCAGCGTGTATCCGTTCGTGACCATTTCGCCCAAACGCTCGCCGATGACGAGCAGCAGGTCAGCCTCGCGCACGCGCGCCGCGAGTTTCGGATTCATGGCGATGCCGACTTCGCCCGCATAGTTCGGGTGCGTGTTGTCGAAGACGTCCTGGTTGCGGAACGCGCTGGCGATGGGCAATGCATTGGTTTCGACAAAATGGCGGAGGTCCGCGCACGCTGCGGCGCTCCAACCGCTCCCACCGGCAATGACCAGCGGTCGCTTCGCGCCGGCGAGCAGCACGCGCAATTGATCGATCTGTTGCGCCGAGGGCGCCACGTTGCCGATCACGACGCGCGGCGAGTCCAACGCTTCGGCCGACGTGGTCAACATGTCCTCCGGCAGCGCGAGAACCACAGGGCCGGGTCTGCCCGACATCGCGACGCGATAGGCCTGCGCGACGTATTCCGGGATGCGGTCCGCGCGTTCGATCTGTGTCACCCACTTCGCGATGCCGCCGTACATGCGCGCGTAGTCGACTTCCTGAAACGCTTCCCGATCCTTGAAATCGCTGCCGACCTGGCCGATGAACGCGATCAGCGGCGTCGAGTCCTGCTGCGCGGTGTGAATGCCGATCGCTGCGTTCGAGGCTCCGGGGCCACGCGTGACGAAGAGGAGGCCGGGACGGCCCGTGAGCTTGCCGTAGGCCTCGGCCATGTATGCGGCACCGCCTTCCTGGCGACAGACGATCAGCCGCATGGGGTCGCGTGCGTCATACATCGCGTCGAGCACCTCGAGGAAGCTTTCGCCGGGAACGCAAAACGCAAGGTCTGCGCCCTGCAGCAACAGGTTGTCGACGAGTATTTTGCCGCCAGTACGCATGATCGGTAGTCAACAGGATTAGGGTGGCGCGGGCCATTTTACACGGCGCGCGGACGACGCTCGGGAAAACAGCGGGAGAGCGACACTCCGATTCCGCAGTGGGCCGTATAATCGCCCGGGACTGCCGCCTGCCGCCTGGGACGAGGAGCCAAGACAGCACATGGTCGAGTTGATCACACTGCAGGAATCGCTGGCGTTCAGCAGCGGAGCGTTGCTCTTCGGCCTGATCACGATGCGCCTGCGTCCGGAATTCCGGCGCTCGATCCTCGTCACGCTGCTGCTAATCGCGCTGGGCCTGGGCGGCCTCCAGCTCCTGTCGCGCTATCAGTTGATTCCGCCTCACCTCGCGATCTCGGCGATCCCGCGTGAGATCTGCCTGGCGATCGTCGCGCTCGGCAACATTCGTATTTACATCACGTTCATGATCAACGTGCTGCTGTCGCGGCGCGCGGTGCCGCGCATCGTCGGCGAAGTGAGCATCGCGCTTTCGCTGGTCGTGTTTACGCTGGTCAGGCTCGACGCGGTGGGCGTCAATCTGACCAGCCTCATCGCGACGACGGCGGTCGGCGGCGCCGCGATCGCGTTCGCCATGCAGTCCACGCTCGGCAACCTCCTGGGCGGCATTTCGTTGCAGCTCGACAACACCTGCCGGATCGGCGACTGGATCGAGATCGAAGGCGTAACTGGCGAAGTCGTCAGCATACGTTGGCGCTACACCGCGCTCGCGACGGTCAACAACGTTACGATAATCATCCCGAATGCGTCGCTCATGAACAACCGCGTGACGCTCCTCGGGCGCCGTGGCGACCAGCGCATACCATGGCGCCGTTCGGTGGATTTCATGGTCGGTTACGAATGGACTCCCGGGCAAGTCATCGCGATTGTCGTCGACGCGCTCGAGCGCGTCGACATCCCGTACGTCGCCGCCGAACCGGGGTCGAACTGCGTCTGCACCGGTTTCGACGGCAACGCCATCAGGTACACGGTCTACTACTGGCTGACCGATATCAAGCAGTACATGGTGACGGACTCGCGCGTCCGCGTGCACGTGTACGCCGCGCTCGGTCGCGCCGGCATGGACATCCCCATCCAGCGGACGGATATCTACCTCCATTCGGCGCGGGGCAGGCATGCAGGCCAATCGGCCGAAGAGCAGGCATATCGGGTCGCGCTGCTGCAATCGCTTGAACTGTTCGCATCGCTCACCGAACAGGAAACACAGGCGCTCGCTGCACTGTTGATACCCACGCCGCTCGCGCTGGGTGACGTGGCGACCAAGCAGGGCGAGCCCTCCGAGTCCCTCTATATTCTCGCGCGCGGGAAAGTCGGGATATTTCGCGAGGCGGCCGACGTCAACCCGCCCGTGCGGCAGCGGCTGGCGACGCTGCCCGCTCCGCAATATTTCGGCGAGATGGGACTACTTACCGGTCAGGCTCGGACCGCGACGATCCTGGCGGAGTCGGAGGTGCTTTGCTATCGCCTGGACAAGAGCGGCTTCGAGTCGATCATTCGTGCGCGCCCCGAAATTGCCGATGCGATGTCGCAGACGGTTGTTGCTCGCCAGGCCGCCAACGACGCCACGCTGGCATCGCTGTCGGCGGACGCCCGTGCGCGGGCGGCAGGCACGCGCGCAAGCGACCTCGTTCGACGCATTCGCAACTTCTTCGGACTCTAGCTTCGCTAGCGCACCCCGACGAGGTCGTCGTGTTGCAGGAGGAACACGTCTTCGTCTTCCGTCCCGGTGCTGAGCCAGGTAAACGGGAGTCGCGGGTACGCCGCTTCCGTGACGGCCCGGTTGTGACCGACCTCCACCAGCAGGACGCCATGCGGGTTGAGAAACGATGCCGCCTTGCCGATGAGCGTGCGCACCGCATCCAGACCATCGTCGCCGCCCGCGAGTGCCAACGCAGGCTCGTGCCGGTACTCGTCCGGCAGCTCCTCCATCGACATAGTGGTCACATACGGCGGGTTGCTGATGATGAGATCGTACGTTTTTTCCGTGAGGTTCGACCACAGGTCGGAACGAATGAGGTTGACCCGCTCCTGCAGTCCATAGTCCGAGACGTTGCGCAGGGCGACGACCAGCGCGTCGGACGAGATGTCGGCGGCGTCCACATCCGCGTTGGGATAATGATGCGCCAGCAGTATCGCCAGGCACCCCGAGCCTGTGCACATATCGAGCGCGCTCTGCACATTCGCCGGGTCCGGCAGCCACGGAGCGAGTGCGTCCGGGAGTAGCCCGGCGATGTGCGACCGCGGGATGAGCACGCGCTCATCGACGAAGAAACGGAACTCGCCCAGCCATGCTTCGTGCGTCAGGTACGCCACCGGAATGCGTTCGTCGACCCGGCGCTCGATCAGCGTGTTGAGCTCGGTGCGTTCCGCGTGGGTAAGTCGGGCGTCCAGAAAAGGATCGAGTCGATCGAGCGGAAGGTGGAGCGTGTGCAAAACCAGGTAGACCGCCTCATCGTAGGCGCTTGCCGTGCCGTGGCCGAAGAAGACATTCGCGGCGTGAAATCGCGAGACCGCATATCGCACCCAATCGCGGACGGTCTCGAGTTCCTGCGTCGCGGCACTCATGGGAAAACGGCGCGCTGCGCGCTCATGGCCAATTCGACCGCTGCGCAATTCCGTGCGGCCTCCTTGCGCCGGTGAAGGAAGTGAAGCGACCACGTGTCGGCCGCCGCCAGCACTCGCGGACGCGCGCTTCGCGCCTTGGCTTCGCCCCGCTCGTGCAGGCGTCCTTGGAGCGGTCCGGCGGCGCTCATGGGATCAGCAGCTTTTCGAGCGTGCGTCGGTAGATCTCGGCGAGCGGTTCGAGGTCGGCGATCGCGACGCGTTCATTGAGCTTGTGGATCGATGCGTTGACGGGGCCGAGTTCCACGACTTCGCGGCATATGTCGGCGATGAAACGGCCGTCGGACGTGCCACCCGTGCAGGAGAGTTCCGGCGTGATCCCGCACGTCTCGCGCACGACGTCGCTGATGACCTCCACCAGCCTTCCCTTCGGGGTGAGAAAGGGGCGGCCCCAGCCCGTCCAGCGCAGGTCGTAGTCGATGCGCTGCTTGCGCAGGACCGCCTCGAAGCGTTGCTCCAGCGTCTCGCGGCCACTCACCGTGGCATAGCGGAAATTGAACTGCAGCTCGAGCGTTCCCGGGATCACGTTCGTCGCACCTGTTCCGGCATGGATGTTCGATACCTGCCACGTCGTCGGCGGGAAGTATTCGTTGCCCTCATCCCAGCGCGTCGCTGCGAGTTCTGCGATCGCGGGTGCCGCGATGTGGATGGGATTTTTCGCCAGGTGGGGATAGGCGATGTGCCCCTGGACCCCCCGCACGGTCAACGTACCCGAGAGCGTCCCGCGACGCCCGTTCTTGATCATGTCGCCCAGGCGGTCGACGGAGGAGGGCTCGCCGATGATGCAATAGTCGAGCGTCTCGCCCGCAGCACGGAGCTTGTCGACGACCTTGACTGTGCCGTCGGTCGCCGGGCCTTCCTCGTCGGAGGTGATCAACAGGGCAATCGATCCCGGAACAGCGGGCGAAGTGGCCAGCAGGCGTTCCACCGCGACCACGAACGCCGCGATGGAGGATTTCATGTCGGCCGCGCCGCGGCCATACAGATACCCATCGCGCCTCGTTGGAACGAACGGATCGGAGCGCCAGGCCTCGAGCGGTCCCGTCGGTACGACATCGGTGTGCCCGGCGAAGCAAGCCACAGGATGGTTCACGCCGCGACGGGCCCAAAGATTGGTCACACCGTTCGAAACGATCGTCTCGCAGTGGAACCCCAGCGGTTCCAGACGGGCGCGCAGAATGTCCTGGCAACCTGCATCGTCGGGTGTCGCCGATTTGCGGGCGATCAGCTCGCACGCGAGATCGAGCGTCGGCGCCGCGGAATGGGTCGTCGTCGGCGCGATGCTGCGCAAGTTCACTGCGGGCGATTCAGGAAGTCGGGGTCGATCTCGAGCTTGACGAAATCGCCGGACAATCGATGCGCCGCTTCGTCGCTGTTTTCCCCGGAAGCACCCTTCGTTGACGGCGTGTTTTGATTGACCAGCCACGCCAGGTTGGTCGGCGAGTCGGAGGCGATCAGCGCTTCGTCATATGAGACCACGCCATCGAGATAGAGGCGACACAGTGCCTGTTCGAAGGTCTGCGAACCCGGATACAGGCTTTGCTCCATGGCTTCCTTCATTTGCGTGATTTCGCCGTTCTTGATCAGCTCCGCGATCAGCGACGTGTTGAGCAGAATCTCGACCGCAGGGACCAGCTGGCCTTCCTTGTTGCGCACCAGCCGCTGCGAAATGATTGCCCGCAGGCCGATCGACAAGTCCGAGAGCAGGCCGGAGCGGGCGTCGTACGGGAACATGTTGATGATCCGCGACAGCGCGTGATAGCTGTTGTTGGCGTGCAGCGTCGACAGGCAGAGGTGGCCGGTCAGGGTATGCAGCAGCGCATGCTGCATCGTTTCGCGGTCGCGAATCTCGCCGATCATGATGAGGTCCGGCGCCTCGCGCAGCGCGTTCGGCAGCGCCTTGCCGTACGACTGCGTGTCGACACCGATCTCACGCTGGTTGACGATCGATTGCTTGTGTTCGAACAGATACTCGATCGGGTCTTCCAGCGTCAGAATGTGCCCGGAGCGATTGGCATTGCGGTAGTCGATCATTGCGGCCAGCGTCGTCGACTTGCCCGAGCCGGTCGCACCCGCGATCAGCACCAGGCCGCGCTTCTCCATCACGAGGTTGAGCAGCACCTGGGGCAGCCGCAGCTGGTCGAAGGGTGGGATGCGGCTGCGGACGTAACGAATGACCAGCGAGATCGTGCCGCGCTGCCGGAATATGTTGATCCGGAAATTGCCGACGGCGCGATCGAGGTACGAGAGGTTCATCTCCATCTCGTTCTCGAATTCTCGCGCCTGGTCCTTGGTCATCAATTCGTAGGCCACGCGGCGCACCGACTCCACATCCATCGGCTGGGTGGAGATCGGCGACACGACCCCGTTGATCTTGATGTTGATCGGAGCGCCGCAGGAAATGAACAGGTCCGACGCCTGTTTTTCTGCCATCAACTTGAACAATCGATCGAGATACATGGTGTTGTCCCGAAGGCTGTTAATGAGGCGAGTCGCCGGTATTGCCGGGCGACGGGCGCTCTTGACAATGTCATGAATTGACAAGAATAACCAAGGTCGCGCAAAGTAACAACTGGGCCGCTTGCCATGCCGGCTTTTCCGGCAGAAAGCGGTGCGTAATTGCCAAAAACCGTCGAAATCCATGCTGGCCATCATCGGTGGCAGCGGGCTGACCCGCCTCGCCACGCTCGCCATTGCGCACCGCGAGGTCGTTCGCACGCCCTACGGGGAGCCGTCGTCCGCACTGATCTTCGGCCAGATCGCCGAGCGCGACGTCGTCTTTCTGGCCCGCCACGGGCATGGGCATACCATCCCGCCGCACCGCGTCAACTACCGCGCGAACATATGGGCGCTCAAGCAGCGTGGCGTCGACGCGATCCTTGGCGTCGCGTCGGTAGGGGCGATCGCGTCGAAGCACGCCCCGGGAGACCTGGTTTTGCCGCATCAGCTGGTTGACTACAGCAGTGGCCGCGAAGCATCATTTTTCGACGGCGGTGATCGCAAGGTCGTCCACGTCGATTTCACACATCCCTATACCCCGGCGTTGCGAGGGCGGTGTCTCGACGCGGCGCGCGACGCCGGGGTCGACTTGTACGACGGCGGGGTCTACGCGGCGGTCTCCGGACCCCGGCTCGAGACCGCTGCGGAAATCGATCGCCTGGAGCGCGATGGCGCGACGCTCGTCGGGATGACCGGCATGCCCGAGGCAGTGCTTGCCCGCGAACTGGATTTGGCCTACGTATCGATTGCCGTGGTGGTGAATCATGCCGCAGGGCGGGGTGACAGTGCGCAGGTCGTTGCGCTGGACCGGATCGTCGGCGTGCTGGAAACGGCGATGGAAAAGGTCCGGCGGCTGATCGACCGTGTCGTTCCGCAGGAATCAGCATGACGGCAGCGGAACGCCGATGCCGTTGCCGGGAGATTGCCGCATGATCCGACCGATACTCCGCATGGGCGACCCCAGGCTGCTGCAGCGCTCGCTGCCGGTCGCTCGGTGCGGGACGCCCGAACTCAAGGAATTGCTGGCTGACATGCGCGAGACCATGATTGCGGCGCACGGCGCGGGCCTCGCCGCGCCACAGGTCGGGGTGCTGTTGCGCGTCGTGATCTTTGGCTTCGAACACAACGACCGGTATCCCGACGCCGATCCGGTGCCGTACACCGAAATCGTGAATCCGGTACTCACGCCGGTGGGTGCGGCAATGGAAGAGGATTGGGAAGGCTGCCTGTCGGTCCCAGGCTTGCGGGGCAGGGTGCCGCGCTATACGGCGCTACGCTATACCGGTTTCGACCCGACGGGGCATCCGATCGAGCGTGAAGTCACCGGCTTTCACGCGCGCGTCGTGCAGCACGAGTGCGACCATCTCGACGGCATCCTCTATCCGATGCGTATGCGCGACCTGCGTCAGCTCGGATATACCGACGTCCTGTTCCCCGAAGCGGACGTCGTCGACGAGTAGCGGCGCGAGCTACCCGGCGAGGGGCCCAGCGGAGACCGCGGGGATCGACGGCAAGGCGAGTCGACGCAGGCGGCCGACGCAGTTCTGTCGAATGTCCGTTGGATAACTAAAGGAGGCCGCGGCGGTTGCTACATAAGCGGTTTGCGCGCAGTGACGGTCCAGGAGGCCGACTGCATGATCACGCCACTGCTGGTCAGGTGCCGCGCCAGTTCGGCGCGTAGCGCGCTCTCGAGTTCCGGGCGGCGCCGTTCGGCTTCGGCGCCGGCTTCGCGCACGATCTCCCCGGCGGGCCCGATCGCCATCTGAAACTGCATCGCCTGTTCAACGGTGGAGCCGACCATGACGGGTCCCTCGACCTGTTCGAAGTGGATGTCGTCGAATCCCGCCGCCTTGAGTTGGGCCGTGACGACCTCGGGGCTCGCCATGGAGAATGGACCGGGGCCACAGGTCTGCGCGTTGTCGCCCGGCGGCGGCAGAAAATCGAGAACGAGCTTCTTTGGAATGGCTGCCCACGGATTGTGGTCGATCGACCGCCAAGTGATGAACATGAGCTGCCCGCCGGGCTTGAGAGCGCTCTTGATATTGCGCATCGCGAACACCGGGCTGCTGAAAAACATCATTCCGAAGCGGGAGAAACAAAAGTCGTACTCCGGCAAGAATTTGTACGATTGCACGTCCGCGTCGATGAAGCGGACGTTGCTGACGCCGGCGTCTCGGGCGTCGGTCCTGGCCTGCTCCAGGAATGATGCGCAGCAGTCCAACCCTACGACCGAACCGGTCGGCCCGACCATGCGTGCCAGTTCGATCGCGGTGTCGCCCCACCCGCAGCCGACATCGAGCACCTTGCTGCCGGGTGCGAGTTGAAGATTCTGCAGCGGAACCCGGCTGTGATAGCTGAGGCCATCGAGGAGAATGTTGCGGAAACGGTCGAATTTCGCCGCGAGTACGTTGTTCCAGAATGCGGTGAATTCGTCGTTGGATACCGCGGCTTCCGTCATCACAGGCCTCCGTCGCGCTTTCGATCGCGGAAGTTTCCCGCGGGTACCACGTCAGGTCAACCGCAGTTGCTCGTACAGCGCCGTTTCGAGCTTGAGCAGCGCGGCCTCGTCGTGCAGTCGTGCGCCCTCGAGCAGAAAAACGTCCTCGACGCGTTCGCCGAGCGTATTGATCTTGGCGGTGGCGACGTTGACGTTGGCCTTGGCGAGCAAGTACGCGACGCTTGCCAGCAGGCCCGGGCGATCACCCGCGACGACCTCAAGAATGTAGTGCGTGCCCTTGTCGTCCGGGAACAGCCGCACCTCGGGTGACAACGGGAAATGCTTCAGGTGCCGGCTCACGCGACCGACAGTGGGTGCTTCGAGCGGCGTGCGCTCGGTCAACGCGCGCCTGAGCTCGAACTCCACGTAGCTGATCACTTCACGGTAACTCGCATTGGGGTTCATCGGATCATGCACGACGAACGTGTCGAGCGCGTAACCGTGGCGTGTGGTGTGAATCTTGGCTTCGAGAATCGATAGGCGCGAACGTCCGAAAAAGCCGCAGATGCGCGCGAACAATTCCTTCTGGTCCGGAAGATAGACCATCACCTGCAGGCCGACCCCATCGCGGGCGAAGCGTGCCTTGACGATCGGATCGGGGTGATCCACGCGGAAGTAGAGGTGGCGCGCGTGCCAGGCGATTTCATCCGCGGAGTGCCGCTGGAAGTACACGGCGTCGAGTCGCTGCCACAACGCATTCTCTGCCCCGTCGGGAACAGCATAGAGGCGCAGCAGCCGTATCGCCTCCGAACGCCGCGCATCGATGCTGTCGTGCAGCCTGCGGTCACCGGGGCCACCGACGATACGTCCTTGGGCCGCGTGGAACAGGTCTTCGAGCAGCTTCGCCTTCCAGGCATTCCACACTCTCGGGCTGGTGCCGCGAATGTCGGCGACGGTAAGCAGGTACAGCGCAGCCAGGCGGCGCTCCGTCTTGACCTTGGCCGCAAACGCATCGACAACTGCCTGATCGCTGATATCCAGTTTTTGCGCAGTCATCGACATGGTCAGGTGCTGCTCGACCAGCCATACGACCAGCCCCGTGTCCTCGCCGGAAAGATCGTGCTCACGGCAGAAACGCCGCGCATCGCGCGCGCCGAGCTGGGAGTGGTCACCACCGCGCCCCTTGGCGATGTCGTGGAACAGCGCGGTGACAATCAGAATCTCCGGCCGCGCAAAGTCGGCGATCAGGCGCGAACACAACGGATATTCATGCGCGTGCTGCGGCTCCATGAAGCGGCGCAGGTTGCGGATCACCATCAGTATGTGCTCGTCGACCGTGTACACGTGGAACAGGTCGTGCTGCATCTGTCCGACGATCCGCCCGAAAACCGGCAGGTAGCGGCCGAGGATTCCGTACTGGTTCATGCGTCTCAGCTCATGCGTCACGCCGCGCGGCTGGCGCAGGATGTCGAGGAAGCGGGCGCGGTTGACCGGGTCCCGGCGAAACGCGGCATCGACGCGATCGCGATTGCGCCACAAGGCGCGCAGCAGCGGCGCGGACATGCCCTTGAGCTCAGGATGCAGCTGCAGCGTCAGAAAGCTGTCGAATATCGCCGACGGTCGCTTGATAAACAGCGCGTCGTCCTTCAGGTCGAGCAACTCATCGACCGCCTGGAAGTCGGCATCGATGGGCCGGACTTTCACTTCCGCGGGGAACAGGCGCGCATGCAGGTTCTGCAGCAGGATCACGTTGATCTGGCGAATGGACTTTGCGGCGCGATAGTAGCGTTGCATGAGTTGCTCGGACGCGCGCCGGTTCGGCGCGTCCGACAGTCCCATTTCGTGCGCCAGCGCCGTCTGCACGTCGAACACGAGCCTGTCCTCGCAGCGTCCCGCGAGGTAGTGCAGGCGGATGCGCAGCTCATCGATCAGCCGTTCGTGGCGCGCAACTTCGCGCGCTTCGATCGAAGTCATCAGTTCGTGCCGGGCGAGCTCGCGCCACGTGCGACCAAGACCGGCGGCGCGCGCGATCCAGATGATGGTCTGCAGATCGCGCAGCCCGCCAGGACTGTCCTTGACGTTGGGCTCGAGGTTGTACGCGGTGTCCTGGTGCCGCAGATGGCGCTGCTGTTGCTCGAGAACTTTCGCTTCGTAAAAACCGCGCACATCCAGCGTCGCCGCAAAGCGGCGCCGAAAGCGATCGTACAGCGGGCGCGACCCGTCGAGCAGCCGATGTTCGAGCAGGCTGGTACGGATCGTCACGTCGCCTGCCATTTCCGCTTCGCACTCATCGATGGTCCGCACCGAGTGCGCAACTTCGAGCCCCGCGTCCCAGAGCTGGCCGATGAAGCGTTCTATCGCGCCTTCCGCTGCGCGGTCGGCGAGGGGGCGTGGCAGAAGGACGAGTACATCGACGTCCGAGTGCGGAAACAGAGCCGCTCGACCGTATCCGCCGATCGCGACGAGTGCGGCGTCGGCGGGTGCGCCGATCTCGGTCCAGATGCCCCTGACGATGCGATCCGCAAGGTGCGATTGACGCAACAGGAGGCGCTGCGGCTTGAGGCCCGCGGCAAAGGCTGCACGGAGCGTCCCGCGGCCCGTCGCGAGTTCCCGCTTCCAGCGCAAGGTCTCCGCGGACGCTGAAGCGATGGAAGCGGTGGCGAGCGTCGCGGCCACGCCTGCTACGCCGCCGGCGCGAGCGGCGGGGGAGGGGGTGCGCCGGAAGAAACGGTGAGTACCTCGAAACCCTCCGGGGTGACCAGCACTGTATGCTCCCACTGTGCGGACAAACTATGATCCGCGGTGACGATCGTCCAGCCATCCGCGAGGCAGCGAATGCCGGGCCGACCGGCGTTGATCATGGGCTCGATGGTAAAGATCATCCCCGGCTGCAGCTTGAGCCCCGTTCCCGGGCGCCCGTAGTGCAGCACCTGCGGCTCCTCGTGGAACTGGCGGCCGATGCCGTGGCCGCAGAATTCGCGCACGATCGAAAAGCCGTGCGCTTCCGCGAACCGCTGGATCGTGGCGCCGATATCGCCCAGGTGCGCTCCCGGCTTGATGGCGCGAATGCCGCGCCACATGGCTTCGTACGTCGCTTCGACCAATCGCTTTGCCTGGATGGTCGGCGTGCCGACGTAGAACATGCGGCTGGTGTCGCCGTGAAACCCGTCCTTGATCACGGTGACATCGATGTTCACGATGTCGCCACCCTTCAGTTTCTTGTCCCCGGGGATGCCGTGACACACGACGTGGTTCACCGATGCGCACAGCGACGCCGGGTACGGGCGATGCCCCGGCGGCGCGTAGTTCAGCGTCGCGGGGATGACTTTCTGCACATTCACCTGATAGTCGTGCGCGAGCTTGTCGATCTCACCCGTCGACACGCCGGGCTGCACGAACGGCGTGAGATAGTCGAGCAACTCCGACGCGACGCGGCCGGCAATGCGCATGCCGGCGATTTCCTCGTCAGTCTTGATCGACACCGACATCGTATCCATGCCTCGCATATATGCTCAGCTGCGCAGCAATTCGTTGATGCTCGTCTTCGCGCGCGTGCCCGCGTCGACGCGCTTGACGATGACTGCGCAATACAAATGGCACTTGCCCTCCCCCGAAGGGAGACTGCCCGCCACGACGACCGAGCCCGATGGTACGCGGCCGTAGGTGATTTCGTCGGTCATGCGGTTGTAGATCTTCGTGCTCTGGCCCAGGAAGACACCCATTCCGAGCACCGAATTCTCTTCGACGATCACACCCTCGACGACTTCGGATCGGGCGCCGATGAAGCAATTGTCTTCGATTATGGTGGGGTTGGCCTGGACCGGTTCCAAGACCCCGCCGATACCGACGCCGCCGGAGAGATGCACGTTCTTTCCGATCTGCGCGCAGGAACCGACCGTCGCCCACGTGTCGACCATGGTGCCCGAGTCGACATAGGCGCCGATATTCACATAGGAGGGCATGAGCACGACATTCGGTGCGATGTACGCGCCACGCCGTGCGACGGCAGGCGGCACGACGCGGACGCCGGCCTTGGCGAACGCCGCGTCGTCGAATTGCGCAAACTTGGTGGCGACCTTGTCGTAAAACCGAAACGGTGCGCTGGGTGACGCCAGGCCGATCGGGGCGTTGTCGGCAAGACGAAACGACAGCAATACCGCCTTTTTCAGCCACTGATGCGTGACCCAGCCAGTGCCATTTTTCTCGGCCACCCGCAGGCGGCCTGCGTCGAGCTCGCTGATGACGGTGGCCACCGCATCCCTGACCGAACGATCGGCCGAGGTCGATGACAGTTCGCCGCGCCGCTCCCAGGCGGCGTCGATCGTGTGCTGCAGGTCTTGCATGAGGGACAGGCCGATCGGGCAAAACCGCTATTTTACCGTACCCGAGGTACCGCTCCCAAGCTTCGTCAATCGATCCGAGGCGAGCGTCAGGCGCAGGCCGTCATGGCGAAGGGCCTAGCCCCGTTGTGCAAAGGCGACGAGCCGCCCGATACCTTCCGCGCACTCGGCGAACTCCGCGACCAGCGCGATGCGCACGTACCCCGCGCCCGGGTTCACGCCGGCGGCGGTGCGCCCAAGATAACTCCCTGGAAGCACGGTTACCGCTTCCTCTTGATAGAGGCGCCGAGCGAATTCGGCATCGTCGCCCGGTACTTTGGCCCACAGGTAAAACGCGGCGTCCGGGCGCGCGGCCGGCAGTACGGCGTTCACCTTCGGCTGCAGCTGCGCGAATTTCGTTGCATACATGGCGCGATTGGCGCGGACGTGGTCCTCGTCTTTCCAGGCGGCCAGACTTGCAGCGGCCACCGCGGGCGACATGGCCGACCCGTGGTAAGTGCGGTAGAGAAGAAAGGCCTTGACCAGTGCGGCATCGCCCGCAACGTACCCGGAGCGCAGGCCGGGTACGTTCGAGCGCTTGGACAGGCTGCCGAACGAGAGGAGACGCGAATAGTCGCTGCGTCCCAGTGCGCGTGCGGCGCCGAGCGCACCGAGGGGTGGCCGATTTTCGTCGAAGTACACTTCGGAATAGCATTCGTCGGCGGCAATCACGAAACCGTGCCGATCGGACAGCGCGAACAACCGCTGCCAGTCGTCGAGCGTCATCACTCGTCCCGTCGGATTGTCCGGCGAACAGACAAACAGGACCTGTGCCCGTGCCCAGACCTCGTCCGGAATCTGGATCCCACTGCGGCGCGTACCCGTGGCTGGCCAGACTGTTGATGCAGTAGGGCGTGGCGCCCGCGAGCAGCGCGGCACCCTCGTAGATCTGATAGAACGGATTCGGAACGATGACCGTGGCATCGCGGCGGGTCGCATCGATGACCGTCTGCGCAAACGCGAAGAGCGCCTCGCGGCTGCCGAGCACCGGCAGCACTTGCGTTGCCGCATCGAGCGATGCGAGTCCGTGTCGTCGGATGAGCCACGCGGCGATGGCTTCGCGCAGGGCGGGCGTTCCTGCCGTTGTGGGATAATTCGCGAGCCCGCCGCTGCCCGCGCACAGCGCGTCGCGAATGAACTGCGGCGTCGGGTGCCGGGGCTCGCCGATCGAAAGGCTGATGGGCGTCCGGTGTGGATTGGGCGTGACACCGGAAAACAAGACGCGCAGCCGCTCGAACGGATAAGGCTGCAGCAGCGACAGGCGTGGATTCAACGGCGAGACGGCATGGTGAGCGACGCACGATTATACGGGACGGGCGAGGGCGGGTCGGCGGCGTTGCCGATGCGCTGGAGGCTCGTTGCGAGCGCTGCGTTGCTCGTTGCATTGGCACTGCTCGCGCTGACCCTCGCGCATTGGGGCTGGCAGTGGTTCGGTCCAGCGCCGGCAGTGGTCCCGCCGCCAGCAGCGGAAACCGACTATTCCCGGCGCGTTGCCGAGGCGCACCTGTTCGGCACGCCCACCGCACCGGCTGCCCCTGGAGCCGTCGTCGCATCCTCGAGTCTGGGCGATACGCGTCTCCTCGGGGTCATCGTCGAACGCGACGGGCGGGGCTACGCGTTGTTCCGCGCAGCCGCGCGCGGGCCGTTGCTGATCGCGGTCGGGCAGGATGTCGCCAGTGGGGTGAAGCTCGAAGCGATCCGGCCGGATGGCGTGACGTTGATCGACGGGGGGGTTCGGCGCGAGATTCAGCTGCGGGCGCCGATCCAGAGCGACAAGACGGACAAGCCTCGTGTAACGGCGGCGGCGACAAGCGCCAAGACGTCGGCGTGTTCCGCGCCGGCGGGATTCTCCGGGCCGATCGTGCGCCTGAATGCCGAACTACTGAGCGGCATGATGAATACGACCGATGCCTGGAAGGCGCTGGTCGAGCCCGGGGCGGGGGCGCTGATCGTGCGCGACCAGAGCGGCTTCGCCACCAATCTTGGACTCAAGAACGGCGACCGCGTCGATAGCGCCAACGGCGTTGCATTGGCGATTCCCGCGGACATCCCGACCATGGTGTTACAGCCGCTGACCCGGAGCCAGGCCGTATGGCTTGCGGGCAGCCGCGACGGCAAGCCACAGCATTGGTTATATCTGAACGCGGGAGCCTGTCCGGGATGAGTGCGGTGGTGGTGCCGGGCGCGACGTCGACGTACTAACGCATGGCCGCCGGCAGCCAATCGAGCAGCATCGGTAATGCGTCGATGCTGCCATCGGCGGGCCAACTCTCCGGCGCGTCTTCCGGTGAAAAATAGCCGTAACGCGCGATAAGGGTCTTCATGCCGGCGGCGATGCCCGCGGCGATGTCGCGTTCGGCATCGCCAACGTAGACGCACTCGGCCGGCGCGAATCCGAGTTCCTTCGCCGCCTCGAAGAGTGGCGCAGGATGAGGTTTTGCGTGGGGTGTGGTATCGCCACAGATCACGGTACGCGCACGAGGGACAAGTGCGAGATGTGCCACCAGCGGCAATGTAAAGCGCTTCGCCTTGTTGGTGACGATTCCCCACGGCAACCCGCGCTGTTCGAGTTCGTCGAATACCGCGTCGGCGCCGTCGAATAGCCGCGAATCACCGAGCATGCCGCGCTCGTAGTAGGCAAGAAATGCCTCGCGCACCGGCTCGTAGTCGGCGTCCGCTTTCGTCAGGCCCATACCCGCACCAAGCAACCCGCGTGCACCGTGCGATGCGTACCCGCGCAACGCCGCCAAGGGCAGCGGCGGCAGTGCGCGATCCGCGCGCACCGCATTGAGCGCAGCGGCGAGATCGCCGGCGGTGTCTGCAAGCGTGCCGTCGAGGTCGAACAGCACGGCGCGAACGGGCAAGGGAATCGGCCTACGCATCACGACGGAACGTAGCGATATAGTTGACCGTAGTGTCGGGTTCGAGCCGGTAGGCGCGGGTTAGCGGGTTGTAGGTCATGCCGATGATCGCGTCCGGCGCGAGTCCGGCGCGACGCGCGCTTGCCGCGATTTCGGCCGGCTTCAGGAAACGCGCGTAGTCGTGCGTGCCGCGCGGCAGCAGGTTGAGGACATATTCGGCCCCGATCACGGCGAACAGATAGGACTTCGCGTTGCGATTGATGGTCGCAAATACCACCATGCCGCCGGGGCGCGTCAATTGAGCGCATGCGGCGATCGTCGATGCCGGCTCCGGTACATGCTCGAGCAGCTCCATGCAGGTCACGACATCGTAGGTATCCGCCGCGGACGCCGCGAGCGCTTCGGCTGAAATCAGCCGGTATTCGACCTCTGCGCCGGATTCGAGCTGGTGCAGTTTCGCCACACCCAGCGCTTTTTCCGAAAGGTCGATGCCGGTGACCTGGGCGCCCTGCGCAGCCATCGCCTCGGCGAGAATGCCGCCGCCGCAGCCCACATCGAGTACTTTCTTGTCGTGCAATCCGCAGCAGCGCTCGTCGATGTAGTGCAGCCGCAGTGGATTGATGTCGTGCAGCGGTTTGAATTCGCTGGTCGGATCCCACCAGCGATGTGCGAGTGCACTGAACTTGGCAAGTTCGGCGGGATCGGCGTTGGTGCTCTTCATTGCAGGCGATCGTGCCAGAAACGCGTCCGCGCGGCGAGGTCCTGCGCGTCGATGCGGGTGAGGACTCGTTGCTCGACGAGCCGCTCGCCACCAACCCAGACGTCGGAAACCTGATCACGTCCGGCGACGTTTACGAGATGCGACACCGGGTCGTAGCACGGGATATGGTCGAGTCCGCCAAGATCCACGGCGATGACGTCGGCGTGCTTGCCGACTTCGAGCGAGCCGATTTCATTGTCCAGACCGAGGGCGGCGGCACCGTCGAGCGTCGCCATGCGCAGCACCATTGCAGCGGGCAGGATAGCGGCGTCGCCGGTAACTGCCTTGGCGAGCAATGTGGCGAGCCTCGCTTCGCCGAAAACATCGATGCGGTTATTGCTGGCGGCGCCGTCGGTTCCAAGCGCGACATTCACCCCTTCCCGGGAAAGTGAAGCTACCGGCGCGAAGCCGTTGGCGAGCTTCAGGTTCGACGTCGGACAGTGGACAACGTGGCAATGTTGCGCTGCGAGCAACGCGATGTCCTCCGCGTCGAGTTGGACGCCGTGGATCGCAATGAAGCCGGGCCCCGTAACTCCGAGACGATCGAGCCGCTGCAGCGGCGCGAAGCCATATTGCGCGACGGATTGGGCGCGCTCTTCCGGTGCTTCGAGAAGGTGCGTCTGGATTTGCAGGTCGAGTTGCCGCGCGTACATCACGATTTTGCCCCAGCTCGTGTCGCCGACCGTGTACGGTGCGTGCGGCGCCAGCGAAAATCCCAACCGCGGCTCGTTTTTCCATGCGTCCCGCGCGGCCAGGCCGGCCTGCAGGCAGGCATCGGCGTCCGCGGCATAGGGGGTGGGAAAATCGAGTATCGGCAGTCCAAGCATCGCACGTATGCCGCTGGCGCGATACGCGCGCGCCGCCGCATCGGGAAAGAAATACATGTCGTTGCAGCAGGTGATGCCGCCGCGCAGCATTTCGGCGGCGGCAAGCAGCGTTCCGTCATGAACGAAATCCGGCGCGACGAAGCGGCCTTCGCGCGGCCAGATGTGCTGTTCGAGCCAGGGTTTGAGCGCAACGTCGTCAGCGATTCCCCGCAGGAGCGCCATGGCGCTGTGCGCATGCGCGTTGACCAACCCCGGCAGTAGTGCGTGCTCCGGCAACGAGATGGTTTCGCGCGCGCTGAAGTCGCGATTCGCGCTGGCCACCGGACAAACGGCGACTATCCGCCCGGCGGTGATCAGAATCGCATGCTCGGTCAGGGCACCTGCGGGCACGATTGGAATGACCCAGCGGGCATCGATGCGAAGGTCTACGGGCGTGGGCATGATCTGGTGAGAGTCGGACGTTCAGACGAACGCGTCAAGCTCCGCGCGTAACCGGAGCTTGCGCGCGACGCTCGCTAGCGTACACATACCGCCGATGCACTGACATGCGCGCAATGAAAAAGCCCCGCACACGGCGGGGCTTTTTCGACTTGCGGACGTCGTCTTAACGCTTGACGATTTCGCCCTTGACTTCAACTTCGACGCGACGGAGCGGTGCGTAGCAGGCAACCAGTTCCTTGAAGTTCTTCTGGTTGCAGACAACGCCCGGAATCGGCTGCGTCTTGCCCATGCCGAGGGTCTCGATCTTGTCCTTGGCCACACCCTTGGAAACCAGGTAGTCGCGCACAGCATTCGCACGACGTTCCGACAGTTTCTGGTTGTAGGCTTGGGTGCCGATCGGATCGGTATGGCCAGTGACCAGGACCAATTCGAGCTTCGTCACACCGCTCAGCTTGCTGATGACGTCGCGGTCGATCGCAGCCATGCCTTCAGGCTTCAGAACGGCCTTGTCGAAGTCGAACAGCGCCTTGCTCGCCAGCGTGATCTTCTGCACGCCCGGAGCAGGTGGCGGGGGCGGCGGTGCGGGCGGCGCAGGTGGCGGCGGCGTTACAGCAGGTGGCGGGGGAGGTGGTGCGGGCTTCGGCACCAAATCGGGGTCGCATTCGATGATGGCCATCGCCGGCGTCCAGTACCCGGTACGCCAGCACAACGTGTCGTTAACGCCGGGCTTGCCGCCATAGGACCCGCTTCTCCAGATATTGGCATCCGGCTTGCCGTAACCGAACAGTGCGTAGCCGCTATTTTGCGGATTGGCCTGGCCGAACGCTGCGGAACCCAGCATGGCGGCAGTTGTGCCGGTCATGATGGTCGCAATCAGACGAAGTTTGTTCACTTTCACCCCTTTGGCTGAGTTGTTGAGGTTTACCCGTATAATTTTTCGACGCGTAACGGCAACTTTTGTGGGTCGTCCGGAAACAGCGACTTGCGTTCGACTATAGCATAGGGATTTTGGGGCTGCAAAGCGCAATTTGGATTCTTGCAACAGGAAGTCGAAGGGTGTCGCAGCAATACAACGGTCGTGTTAAGATTCTTCATTTTCCGCAACGGCCGCCGTCATCCCTGCATACAGCCTCTGGCAAGCGATTCTGCTGCCTGGGCCCGCATTAGCGGCCCGTTCCGCTTTCGACCCTTTAAACGCCTAAAGAGCCCCTTATAAGATGGAGCAGTTCGCAAAAGAAACCGTTCCCGTAAGCTTGGAAGCGGAAATGCGGCATTCCTACCTTGATTACGCGATGAGCGTGATCGTGGGACGCGCACTTCCGGACGCCCGGGACGGACTGAAACCGGTACACCGCCGGGTCCTGTACGCGATGCACGAGGCCAATATCGTCTTCAACCGGCCGTACGTGAAGTGCGCACGGGTGGTCGGCGACGTGATGGGCAAGTACCACCCGCACGGCGACATGTCGATTTATGACGCGCTGGTGCGGATGGCGCAGGACTTTTCGCTGCGTTACCCGTTGATCGACGGCCAGGGGAACTTCGGCTCGGTTGACGGCGATAACCCGGCGGCAATGCGCTATACCGAGTGCCGGCTGCAAAAGATCGCCAACGAGCTGCTGGCCGACATCGACAAGGAAACCGTCGATTTCCTCCCGAACTATGACGGCAAGGAGCAGGAACCGTCGGTCCTGCCCTCGCGCCTGCCCAATTTGCTGGTCAATGGATCATCGGGTATCGCCGTCGGCATGGCGACGAACATCCCGCCGCATAACGTCACCGAAACGATCACTGCTTGCCTGAAGGTGCTGGCGCAACCGGATGTCAGCATCGACGAGCTGATGGAAATCATGCCGGCCCCGGATTTCCCCACCGCCGGGATCATTTACGGCCTTGAAGGCGTGCGCGAGGGCTATCGTACCGGCCGCGGGCGCGTCGTCATTCGTGCGCGCACTCATGTCGAGGACATCGGCAAGGGCGAACGCCAGGCGATCATCGTCGACGAGATCCCCTATCAGGTCAACAAGGCGAACCTGCTGATCCGCATCGGCGAGCTGGTCCGCGAGAAAAAGATCGAGGGCATTTCCGACCTGCGCGACGAGTCGGACAAGTCGGGCATGCGCGTCGTCATCGAACTCAAACGCGGTGAAGTCGCGGACGTCATCATCAACAACCTGTTCAAGCTGACGCAATTGCAGGACAGCTTCGGCATGAACATGGTGGCGCTGGTCGACAATCAGCCGCGCCTGCTCAATCTCAAGCAGTTCCTCGAATACTTCCTGCAGCACCGGCGCGAGATCGTCGTGCGGCGCACGCGGTTCGAGCTCCGCAAGGCGCGCGATCGCGGGCACATCCTCGAAGGGCTGGCGGTAGCGCTGTCGAACGTCGACGAGATCATCGCGTTGATCAAGGCGGCCGCGACGCCGGCGGAGGCAAAATCCGGATTGATGGCGAAGGTGTGGCGCTCGGGGTTGGTCGAGGATATGCTCCAGCGCGCCGCGGCCGACGCGGCACGTCCGGAGGGGCTGGCAGCCGAATTCGGCTGGCAAGCCAACGCCAAGCCGCCGGGATACAAGCTGTCCGATGGACAGGCGCAGGCGATCCTGGAACTTCGGCTGCAGCGCCTCACCGGACTCGAGCAGGAAAAGATAACGTCGGAATACCGCGACGTGATGGCGCAGATCGTCGACCTGCTCGATATTCTCGCCAAGCCCGCGCGCGTGACCACGATCGTTTCCGGCGAACTCGTGTCGATCCGCGACCAGTTCGGCGACAAGCGCCGGTCCGAGATCGTCGCGCAGGGCGTCGATCTGTCGATGGAGGATTTGATCGCTCCCGAAGACATGGTCGTCACGTTGTCGCACGGGGGTTACATGAAGGCGCAGCCGGTTGCCGAGTATCGCGCACAGGGGCGCGGCGGTCGCGGCAAGCAGGCCACCGGCACGAAAGAAGACGATTTCATCGACAACCTCTTCATTGCCAATACGCACGATTTCATCCTTTGCTTTTCGAATCGTGGTCGCGTGTACTGGCTCAAGGTCTACAACGTCCCTCAAGGCGGACGCGCTTCGCGCGGCAAGCCGATCGTGAATCTCGTGCCATTGCTGGAGCACGAAAAGATCACCGCGATCCTGCCGGTCAAGGAATTTGCCGAGGACCGCTTCGTGTTCATGGCAACCGCGCAGGGCACCGTCAAAAAAACGCCGTTGTCGGATTTCTCGCGGCCGCGGCCATCGGGAATCATAGCGGTCGACCTCGACGACGGCGATTTCCTCGTCGGCGCGGCGCTTACCGACGGCAAGCATGATGTGATGCTGTTCTCGTCGGGCGGAAAGGCCGTGCGCTTCGAGGAGACCGACGTTCGGCCGATGGGCCGCAACGCCCACGGTGTGCGCGGCATGCAGCTCGACCGCGGTCAACGCGTGATCTCGATGCTGGTGGCCGAAGACGAAGAACAGTCGGTGCTGACAGCGACCGAAAACGGCTATGGGAAGCGCACGCCGATCGTCGAACACACCCGCCACGGGCGCGGCACCAAGGGGATGATTGCGATTCAGCAGACCGCGCGCAACGGCAAGGTCGTGGCCGCGGCGCTGGTGCATCCGGACGACGAAGTCATGCTGATCTCGACGGGCGGCGTGCTGATCCGCACAAAGGTCTCGTCGATCCGCGAAATGAGCCGCTCGACGCAAGGCGTGACGCTGATCAACCTCGGCGAGGGCGAAAAGCTCGCCGGGCTGGAACGCGTCGTCGAAACCGAAGGCGAAGTGGACGATTAGCGCGAGGTGAGTCGCGGAAAGGGCCGACGCACAGGCCTGGGTTGTGCGCTGTTGACAATAGGAGGCCGCAAGGGCGCTTACCCCGCTGGCGGCTCGTGCCATGGCTGATTCACCCAGCACTCCCGATGGCAACGCACAGCAAGAGCTCAAACGCTGCCGTGACGCCATCGACGCGATCGATCGCGACCTGCTCAAGCGCCTCAATGAGCGTGCGAGGCTCGCGCAGACGATCGGATCGCTCAAAGGTGGCGGCGTTGCCTACCGGCCCGAACGCGAGGCCCAGGTGTTGCGCGCGCTGCAGTCGGAAAACCCGGGCCCGTTGCCGAACGAGTCGGTGGCGGGCGTATTCCGCCAGGTCATCTCCGCGTGTCTGGCGCTGGAGCAGAAGCTGCGCATCGCCTATCTCGGTCCGGCCGGCACCTTCAGTCACGGCGCGGTAGCCCGGCACTTCGGCGATTTCGTCGACGCCGAACCCTACGCGTCGATCGATGAAGTATTTCGCGCCGCGGAATCCGGACAAACCGATCATGCGGTCGTGCCGGTCGAAAACTCGACGGAGGGGGCAGTCGGGCGCACGCTGGACCTCATGTGCCAGACCGAACTCAACATCGTCGGCGAGATCAAGCTGCGCATTTCACAACACCTGCTGTCCAAAGCGGCATCGCTGGACGCCGTCACCCGCATCTATTCGCACGCGCAATCGCTCGCACAATGCCTGCAATGGCTCGCGCGGCATGCGCCGGCGATTCCTCGCATTCCCGTCGCGAGCAACGCCGAAGCGGCGCGACTGGCGGCTGCCGAGCCGGGCGCCGCGGCAATCGCCGGAGAGGCCGCTGCCGCCATCTATGGTCTGGGTGTGCTCGCGCCGCATATCGAGGATGAGCCCAACAACACCACCCGGTTCTGGGTCCTCGGTCGCCAGACCGTTGCGCGGTCGGGCAGTGACGAGACTTCGCTGGTCATGTCTGCGCACAATCGGCCCGGGGCGGTGCACGCGCTGCTGGAGCCGCTTGCGAAGCATGGCGTGAGCATGACGCGGCTCGAATCGCGGCCCGCGCGAACGGGTCTTTGGGAGTACCTGTTCTTCGTCGATGTCGAAGGACATCGCGACGACCCACCGCTCGCGGCCGCGCTCGCGGAATTGCGCGCGCGCGCGCCGTTCCTCAAGCTCCTCGGGTCGTATCCGGCGGCGCCGGTATTGAAATAGCGAACGAGTGAAGAGATGACATCGCCCCGGATTGCGGAACAAGCGCCCGAGCACGTCCAACGTCTGTCGCCTTATGTACCGGGCAAGCCGATCGAGGAACTCGCCCGCGAATACGGGCTCGCCGAGGACGGCATCGTCAAACTTGCCTCGAACGAAAATCCGCGCGGGCCCAGCGCGAGGGCGAAGCAGGCGATCGTCGACGCGGCCGCGGGTGTGACCCGCTACCCGGACGGCAATGGATTCGCGCTCAAGAAAGCGCTTGCGGTGCGCTTTGGCGTGACCCTGGAGCAAGTGGTGCTCGGCAACGGTTCCAACGACATTCTCGAGCTGGCGACGCAAGCTTTCCTGCGGCAGGGGGACGAAGCGGTGTTTTCGCAGCACGCCTTCGCCGTCTACCCGCTCGCCACGCAAGCACGCGGAGCGAAAGGCATCGCGGTTCCGGCACGCGATCTCGGCCATGACCTCCCGGCCATGCGCGCCGCACTGACCGAGCGCACGCGCATCGTGTTCGTCGCCAATCCCAACAATCCCACGGGGACATGGCTTGCGCCGGAGGCGGTTCGATCGTTCATCGCTTCCGTGCCACCGGAGGTGCTGGTCGTGCTCGACGAAGCCTACAACGAATATCTCGAGTCTTCGCAGCAGGCGAACAGCGCCTCGTGGCTGGTGGCACATCCGAACCTGCTCATCTCGAGAACGTTTTCGAAAGCCTACGGCCTCGCTGGGCTGCGTATCGGCTATGGATTGGCCGATGCTTCGGTCGCAAATATGCTCAATCGTGTCCGGCAACCCTTCAACGTGAATTCGGTGGCGCAAGCGGCGGCGATCGCTGCGCTCGCCGACACGGAATACGTTGCGGAAAGCGCGCGCCTCAACCAGGCCGGGCTCGCGCAATTGACGCGGGCGCTCGATGAGATGGGCGTCACCTACACGCCATCGCACGCCAATTTCCTGCTCGTTCACATCGGTGACGCTGCCTCGATCTACGACGCGCTGCTACGGCAAGGCGTGATCGTGCGACCCGTCGCCAACTATGGCTTGCCCCAACACCTTCGCGTTTCGGTGGGGCTGCCGGCCGAAAACGCACGCTTTCTCGCCGCATTGCGGGCTGCGCTGGGACGTTGACGGCGTGCCTGCGACGCCGCTCGCCAAGCTCATCGTTGTCGGCGTCGGCCTGATCGGCGGCTCGTTCGCGCTCGCGCTCAGAAACGTCGGCGCGGTCCGCAGCGTAGTCGGCGTTGGGAGGAGTGCCAGCCAATCTCGACGCGGCGCAGCGGCTGGGCATCACCGACCGTATCTATACGTTGACGCAATCCTGGCACCGCGAACTGCACGACGCCGATCTGGTGCTGCTCGCGGCGCCCGTTGGGCAAATGCCCGAGTTGTTTGCGATGATCGCCCCGCACGTGGGGGCCGCGACCGTTGTCACCGACGCGGGGAGCACCAAGCGCGACGTCATCGCAGCGGCGCGTGCGCATCTGGCCGCGGCGCTGCCGCGCTTTGTGCCGGGTCATCCCATCGCCGGGACCGAGCATTCGGGTGCATCTGCTGCATTCGCGTCGCTCTACCGCGATCGCAATGTGATCCTGACGCCGATGCCGGAAACAGACCCGGGAGCGGTCGGGCGGGTCAGCGACTGCTGGACGCAATGCGGCGGCAAGGTCAGCCAACTCGACGCAGAACGTCACGATGCGTTGTTCGCCGCGGTGAGTCATTTGCCACACGCCCTGGCCTTTGCGCTTGTCGGCGAACTCGCTGCGCGCCCCGACGCCGAAGACTATTTTCGCTATGCCGCGGGTGGCTTTCGCGACTTCACCCGGTTGGCGAGCAGCCATCCCGAAATGTGGCGAGATATTTGCATTGCCAATCGCGAGGCGTTGCGCACCGAGCTCGACGCGTACCGGCTGATGTTGGACCGGATCGATGGCATGCTCGCGACCGGTGACAGCGTTGCGCTGGAGCAACTCTTTGCCGATGCGCGGCATGCGCGCGACGCGTGGCTCGCGGGACACGCCGACAGCAAAGACGTCTAGCGGCGAGCGAAGCATGGAATTCCTGGATCTACCGCCGATCGCGCATGTTTCCGGAACCGTGCGCATGCCGGGGTCCAAGAGCATTTCGAATCGGATGCTGTTGCTGGCGGCATTGGCCGCGGGCACGACCGAGCTCGACGGGCTGCTCGAATCGGACGACACGAAAGTGATGCTCGACGCGCTCCTGGCGCTGGGCATCCGGTGGCATACCGATGACGCGAATCGCTACGTGATCGCGGGCGCGGGCGGGCCCTTTCCAAACAAGCACGCGGACCTGTTTCTCGGCCTTTCCGGTCTGTCGATGCGCACCCTGGCCGCGGCGCTGGCCTTCTGCGCGGGCCACTACCGCCTCGACGGTGTCGCGCGTATGCGCGAGCGTCCGATCGGCGATCTGGTCGATGCCCTGCGACCGCTCGGCGCCGCGATTCGCTACGAGATGGCCGAGGGTTTCCCACCGCTGCTGGTCGACGCGGGGCAGGCGACCACTATTGCCCGCACACGCATCCGGGGGGACGTCTCGAGCCAATTTCTGACCGGGCTGTTGCAGGCGTTGCCGCTGCTGCGCTCGGGGGCAACGGTCGAGGTCGATGGCGAGCTCATTTCCAAACCCTACATCGACATCACGCTCAATCTGATGCGGCGTTTCGGCGTCGAGATCGAACGCGACGGCTGGCACCGCTTCAGCGTTTCTGCGGACGCTCGCTATCGCAGCCCCGGACGGATTCACGTCGAAGGCGACGCGTCCTCTGCGTCCTATTTCCTGGCGGCGGGCGCCATCGGCGGCGGACCCGTCCGGGTCGAGGGCGTGGGACGTGCAAGCGTGCAGGGCGACGTGGCGTTTGCCGACTTGCTGGCGACCATGGGTGCCTCGATTCGCAGCGGCGACGACTGGATCGAGTCGAGTGGGAAGGGGCTTCATGGCATCGATTTCGATTGCAACAGGATCCCGGACGCGGCGATGACCGCGGCGGTCGTCGCCCTGTTCGCGAAGGGGCCGACAACCCTGCGCAACATCGGCAGCTGGCGGGTCAAGGAGACGGACCGGCTTGCGGCAATGGCAACCGAATTGCGCAAGGTCGGCGCGACGGTCGACGAAGGCCCCGATTGGCTCCGGGTGGCACCGCCGGCGACCATCGTGAGCGCAACGATCGACACCTATGACGATCACCGCATGGCGATGTGCTTCTCGCTGGCCGCGCTCGGCGGCGCAGGCGTTCGCATCAACGATCCGCAGTGCGTGCGCAAGACGTTCCCCGACTACTTCGCGGAACTGCGCCGGTTGACGACATGAGTGCGGCCGACGCGCAGCCCGTTGCAATGCGCAGTCGGCCCAAGGAGGCCCGCGAAATGAGCGTGGCGGTGCTCCGATGATGTCCTTAGCCCCTGTCGTTGCGATCGACGGTCCGGCGGCGAGTGGCAAGGGGACGGTCGCCAAAGGGGTCGCCCAGGCACTGGGTTTCCACTACCTCGAAAGCGGATCGCTGTACCGCCTGGTCGGATTCGTCGCCCTGCGCCGTGCGCTATCCCTGGACGATGAAGACCCGCTCGCGGCTGCCGCGGCGGGACTGAACGTACGCTTTGATGGCGACGTGATTCGGCTGGACGGCGAGGACGTGGCCGCGGCGCTGCGGCACGAGGCGGTCGGCAAGGCCGCCTCGCGGGTGGCCGTTTTCCCGCGGGTTCGTACGGCGCTGGTGTCCCGCCAGAGGGCATTCCGCAAGGCGCCTGGCCTGGTCGCCGAGGGCCGGGACATGGGGACGGTCATCTTCCCGGACGCCGGCCTCAAGGTCTATGTGACGGCCAGCGCCGAGGAACGGGCGAGACGCCGGTATAACCAGTTGATCGAAAAAGGAAACTCCGTTACAATTGACAGTCTTTTGCGTGATATCCGGGAACGGGACGCGCGCGACAGCACCCGGGCGGCCGCGCCGCTGCGGCGCGCTGTCGACGCGATCGAACTGGATACGACGGGCATCACGGTCGACGCGGCCATCGCCTTTGTAGTGGAGCAGTACCGGGCGCGAGTCGCTGCGCAACGGCGGTAATCCGAGGGAACGGCGCACCGCCGCCCCTTGGACGCAACGGGCCACCTACCGGACGCATCGCGACCTGTACGGAGGGTGGATTCATCAACGAACCCGCAGTCGCGCCAGCGGCCGCGGAAGATTTTGGGATACAGATACTTATGCCAACCGCTACCACCAACCAGCCCAGCCCGATGAAGGAAAACTTCGCGGCCCTGTTCGAGGAATCCCTCGCAAGACAGGAAATGCGCCAGGGCGAACTGATTACCGCCGAAGTGACGCGCGTCGATTACAACATCGTCGTGGTCAATGCCGGCCTGAAGTCCGAGAGCTTCATCCCGATCGAAGAATTCAAGAACGACAAGGGCGAAGTCGAAGTCAAGGCCGGCGATTTCGTCACCGTTGCCATCGAAAGCCTTGAAGACGGCTACGGCGAGACGCGCCTGTCGCGCGACAAGGCCAAGCGGCTCAAGGCCTGGCACGACCTCGAAGCGGCGATGGAGCAGGGCACCATCGTGTCCGGGCTCGTGACCGGCAAGGTCAAAGGCGGTCTCACGGTCATGGTCAACGGCATTCGCGCGTTCCTGCCGGGATCGCTGGTCGACATCCGTCCGGTGAAGGACACCACCCCGTTCGAGGGCAAAGCCCTCGAATTCAAGGTCATCAAGCTGGACCGCAAGCGCAACAACGTCGTCGTTTCGCGGCGCGCAGTACTCGAAGCGAGCCTCGGCGCGGAGCGCGAGGAATTGCTGAAGACGCTGCAGGAGGGCGCGATCGTCAAGGGCATCGTCAAGAACATCACCGATTACGGTGCGTTCGTCGATCTCGGCGGCATCGATGGCTTGCTGCACATCACGGACCTCGCATGGCGTCGCGTGAAGCATCCGTCCGAAGTACTGGCCGTCGGCGACGAAGTCACCGCCAAGGTGCTGAAGTTCGACCAGGAAAAGAACCGCGTTTCGCTGGGCATGAAGCAACTCGGCGAAGACCCGTGGGTCGGCCTGTCGCGCCGTTACCCGACGGGCACCCGACTGTTCGGCAAGGTCACCAACCTCACCGACTACGGCGCGTTCGTCGAAATCGAGCAGGGTATCGAAGGCCTGGTCCACGTGTCGGAAATGGACTGGACCAACAAGAACATCCATCCGACCAAGGTCGTGCAGCTGGGCGACGAGGTGGAGGTGATGATCCTCGAGATCGACGAAGAGCGCCGGCGCATCTCGCTGGGCATGAAGCAATGCATGCCGAATCCGTGGGATGAGTTCGCGGTCAACCACAAGAAGGGCGACAAGGTGAAGGGCCTGATCAAGTCGATCACCGACTTCGGCGTATTCATCGGTCTGCCGGGCGGCATCGACGGGCTGGTCCATTTGTCCGATCTGTCGTGGTCATTGGCCGGCGAAGCTGCGGTCCGCGACTACCGCAAAGGCCAGGAAGTCGAGGCGGTCGTGCTGGCCATCGACGTCGAGCGCGAGCGCATTTCGCTCGGCATCAAGCAACTCGATGGCGATCCGTTCTCCAACTACGTTGCCGTGCACGACAAAGGCACCGTGGTGAACGGCACCGTCAAGTCGTTGGATGGCAAGGGTGCAGTCATCTCGCTGGACGGCGATGTCGAAGGGTACCTGCGCGCATCGGAAGTCGCGCGCGATCGCGTGGAGGACATCCGCTCACACCTCAAGGAAGGCGATGCGGTGTCGACGATGATCATCAACATCGATCGCAAGAATCGCTCGATCAATCTGTCGATCAAAGCCAAGGACAACGCCGACGAGTCGGAAGCGATGCAGCGCATAAGCACCGAGAATTCGGGCACCAGCGCCGGCACGACCAACCTGGGGGCGTTGCTGAAGGCGAAGCTCGACAACAAAAACCAAGGGTAAGCGAGCCCGTGATGACCAAATCGGAGCTGATCGACCGCTTGGCGGCGCAGTTCCCGCAGTTGGTGGCCAAGGATGCCGAACTCGCCGTCAAGATGATCCTCGACGCCATGGCCGAAAGCCTGGCGAAGGGTGAGCGCATCGAGATACGCGGGTTCGGCAGCTTCGGGCTCAATTACCGGCCACCTCGTACGGGACGCAATCCGAAGTCCGGCGAGCGTGTGCAGGTGCCCGAGAAGCACGTCCCGCATTTCAAGGCCGGCAAGGAATTGCGCGAACGCGTCGATTTCAAGGACCTCAAGAAGGGTTGATGTTGAGCATGGTCGGGCGGCATACTGGATCGCAGTAATGCCGCCCTTTCATTTTTCCGGACCGACGCAATGACTATCGTTCGCTGGATACTTGGCGTCGCGATCTTCCTGTTTCTGCTGCTGGTCTCGTTGCAAAATGCGGAGCAGGTCAAGCTGCGGTTCTACACGTGGGTTTCCTGGGAAGTCCCGCTGATCCTTCTGCTGCTCGTCGTGTTTGCGGTCGGCGTCACGGCCGGTCTGCTGGTTGGCGCCGTGCGCACAGCCCGTCTGAAGCGTCAACTCAACCGGGTGCGTCGCGATCATGCCAAGCAGGGCACCCTGACGCCGCAACCGCCGGTGGACGGCCGGTAAGCGCAGGCTACGGCATTCATGGATTTCGAACTCTGGTGGCTGCTGCCGATCCCGGCGCTGTTCTTCGGTCTCGGCTGGATCGCGGCGCGCATCGACATCAAGCACCTGTTGCGTGAATCACGGGCGCTGCCGCTGTCGTACTTTCGCGGCCTGAATTTCCTGCTCAACGAACAACCCGACAAGGCGATCGAATCGTTCATCGAGGTCGTCAAGGTCGACCCGCAGACAATCGACTTGCACTTCGCGCTCGGCAATCTGTTTCGGCGCCAGGGCGAGATCGATCGAGCAATCCGGATGCACCAGAACCTGCTCGATCGCGCCGATCTGCCGACGGAGAAGCGGCAGGTCGCATCCTTTGAACTGGCGCAGGATTTCCATCGGGCGGGCCTGCTCGATCGTGCCGAAGAACTGTTCACCAAGCTCGACGGCACACCGTTCGAACTGCAATCACAAGGCTTCCTTTTGCAGATCTACGAACAGGAAAAGGATTGGCAGAAAGCGATTGCCGTGACCCGGCGCATGGAGGCGCTGGCCAAGCGCCCCTACTTCAAGGAGATCGCACACTATTTCTGCGAGCAGGCGCAGAACTCGCTGCTGCGCTCGCAGTTTGGCGAAGCGCGCGAGTACATCGACCAGGCACTCGCCGAGTACAAGCTCTGCACGCGAGCCACGATACTGCTGGGCGATGTGGAGGCCCAGGAGGGAAACTATTCCGCCGCGATCGCCGCCTGGCAGCGCATCGAGTCGCAGAATCCCGCGTTTCTGGGGCTGGTCGCGGACCGCCTCGCGGATGCCTACCGCCGCACCGGTGATCCGGCGCAGGGCGTTCGGGTACTCCGCAGCTACGAGGACCAGTATCCGTCGCTGGATCTGCTGACGACGCTGTTCAACCAGATCCTGGCACACGAAGGCGCGGAGGCTGCGACGCAACTGATCAAGGAAGAACTGACGCGGAATCCGACGCTGCTCGGCCTCGACAAACTCCTCGAGGCGCAACTCACCGCCGCACCCGCCGAACGACGCAACGATTTGGAGCTGGTGAAGAACCTGGTGGCCCAGCACATCAAGCGGCTGGGCATGTATCGCTGCGAGCAATGCGGCTTTCGCGCCAAGCAATATTATTGGCGCTGCCCGGGCTGCAGCAAATGGGAGACCTATTCTCCACGCCGGACGGAAACCCCGGACGGTTTCGCGTGATGCATGTTGGCGGGCAGGTCCCGCAATGGTGGTTACGGAATGCGTGAAATGAAATCGCCTGAACCGCGGGTGATCGTTGCGCTCGACTTTCCCGACACGACGAGCGCAGTCGATTTGGCCGCAAGACTCGACCCGGCTGCGTGCGCGGTCAAAGTGGGGAAGGAGTTGTTTACGGCCGCAGGCCCGGACTTGGTCCGCGAACTCGTGCGCCGTGGGTTTCGCGTGTTCCTCGATCTCAAGTTCCACGACATTCCCAACACCGTCGCACAGGCATGCGCGGCCGCAACGCGACTCGGTGTTTGGATGCTCAACGTGCATGCTGCCGGAGGGAGCGCGATGCTGACCGCCGCGCGCGATGCGGTCGTCAAGGCGGCCGCAGCGGACGGAAGTGCAAGGCCGTTGCTGGTCGCGGTGACGCTGCTGACAAGCCTCGATGCCGGCGATCTCGCAGCCATCGGTGTCGTCGGCACCGCGGAGGCTCAGGTGCTACGACTTGCGCGATTGGCGCAGGCGAGCGGACTCGACGGCGTCGTCTGTTCGGCGCGGGAGGCGCCGGAATTGCGCGCTGCGTGCGGTAGCCAATTCAAGCTGATCACGCCGGGTATCCGGCCGGCGGGAACGGCGACGCATGACCAGGCGCGGATCATGACGCCCGAAGCGGCAATCGCTGCAGGCGCGGACTACCTCGTGATCGGCCGCGCAATCACCGCGGCGCCCGATCCGTTGCGGGCATTGCACGACATCAACGGAACGCTTGGAGTGCCCGCGTGAAGATAACGATGATCGGTGCCGGTTACGTGGGGCTCGTCACCGGCGCCTGCTTCGCCGAAGTCGGCAATGACGTGCTGTGTGTCGACGTCGATGCCGCGAAGATCGCAACCCTGGAGGGTGGCGGCGTTCCAATCCACGAACCGGGGTTGGCGGAAATGATCGCACGCAATGTGCACGCGCGGCGCCTGAGGTTTACCACCGATGTCGACGCCGCGGTCACGCACGGCATGCTGCAATTCATCGCCGTCGGCACGCCGCCCGATGAGGATGGTTCGGCCGACATGCGTCATGTCATCGCGGCGGCTGAGAACATCGCAACCAGGATGACCGAATTCAAGGTGATCGTCGACAAATCTACGGTCCCCGTGGGAACCGCCGACCGTATCCGCCAGACGATTGCCGAGGTGCTCGCGCGGCGCAACGTCGATGTTCCATTCACCGTCGCGTCCAATCCGGAGTTTTTGAAGGAAGGCGCGGCGGTGCAGGACTTCATGCGTCCGGATCGCGTGGTGATCGGCGCGGACGACGAACGGGCGATTTCGCTTTTGCGGACGGTGTATGCGCCGTTCCAGCGCAATCACGAACGCCTGCTGGTGATGGACGTGCGCTCGGCGGAGTTGACGAAGTACGCGGCCAACGCGATGCTCGCGACGCGCATTTCGTTCATGAACGAATTGGCCAACCTTGCCGACGCACTCGGTGCCGACGTCGAGCAGGTGCGCCAAGGTATCGGTTCGGATCCGCGGATCGGCTACGACTTCTTGTACCCGGGCGTCGGGTATGGCGGATCCTGCTTCCCCAAGGATGTCAAGGCGCTGCAGGCGACCGCGCGGCAACACGGCCATCCGCTGCGCGTCCTGGCCGCGGTCGAAGCCGCCAACGAAGCGCAGAAATTGCGGCTGCTCACTAAGATCACTGCGCGCCTCGGGGACAACCTGCAAGGCAAGGTGTTTGCTCTCTGGGGGTTGGCGTTCAAGCCGAACACCGACGACATGCGCGAGGCGCCGTCGCGCGAGATTGTTGCGGCGCTCGTGGCGCGCGGGGCCCGCGTCGCCGCCTACGATCCGATCGCGATGGACGAAGCCAGGCGCGTGTTCGGGCCCATGCCCGCGTTGAGCTACGCGCGGTCGCCTATGGACGCCTTGACCGGTGCCGATGCGCTCGTTGTCGTCACCGAATGGCAGGAGTTCCGCAGTCCGGATTTCGGTGAGCTCAAGCGAGCGCTGCGCCAGCCCTTGCTGTTCGATGGCCGCAACCTGTTCGATCCCGAACTGGTGCGCAGCGCGGGGCTGGAGTATTTCGGCATCGGTCGCCGATGACTACGGTAGCCGAGCAGTTTGCACGGTATGTCGAGGCGATCCGCAAGGCGCGGGTGCTTGTCGTCGGCGACCTGATGCTCGACCGCTACTGGTTCGGGGACGTCGAGAGAATCTCACCCGAAGCGCCGGTGCCTGTCGTCAAGATCGCGCGAACGGACGAGCGCCCCGGCGGCGCCGCCAACGTCGCGCGCAACGCGGCGGCGTTGGGCGCACAGGTGACGCTGATCGGCATTATTGGCGACGATGAACCGGGGCGATCACTGGAGCGTTTGCTCGCCGGCGAGAGTGTGCGCACGTCGCTGTGCCGTGACGCGACGCTGCCGACCACCGTCAAACTGCGCGTGATCGGGCGCCAGCAGCAGCTCCTGCGCGTCGATTTCGAGACGATCCCGTCCGCTGATGCGCTCGCCGCAAAGTTTGCCGAGTACGAGCGCGCGCTGCCGGAGTCCGACGTCGTCGTCGTGTCCGACTATGGCAAAGGCGGTCTAGCGGACATCTCGCGCATGATCGAGCGCGCTCGTGTCCGGGGCACACCCGTTCTGGTCGATCCCAAAGGCGAGGATTACCTGCGCTATCGCGGCGCGACGCTGCTCACGCCGAATCGCGCCGAGTTCCGCGAAGTTGCAGGACGCTGGCGCAGCGAAGCCGAGCTGGCCACCAAGGCGCAGTCCCTGCGCGCGGAGCTGGAACTCGACGCGCTGCTCATCACGCGTTCGGAAGAGGGCATGTCGCTGTATACGGACGCCGGCGTGCAGCACATCCCCGCACAGGCCCGTGAGGTATATGACGTATCCGGCGCAGGCGACACGGTCATCGCGACGATCGGTGCGCTGCTGGCCGCCCACGCCGATCTCCCGAGTGCGGTGCGCATCGCCAATCTGGCGGCGGGCATCGTCGTCGGCAAGCTGGGCACCGCCGTGGTTCACCCCGAAGAACTCGCCCAGTGATCTGCGGGTCAGTAGCCGGCGCATGATCTAGGATGAAACGACCCCCACGCTCGCGTTGCTCGCTGCCCCCAGAGGGGGCGCGTCAGTTCCTCGGGGCGGCCCTTCGGAACTGACATGGCCAAGGTAAAGACTGCGTACGCCTGCACCGAATGCGGCGGGCAGACCAGCAAATGGCAAGGGCAGTGCCCTCATTGCAGTGCTTGGAACACGCTGGTCGAGACGATCGCCGCTAGACCCGCTTCACGATTCCAGGCGCTTGCCGGTGCGGGCAGCGTGGTGCGCTCGCTCGCGAGCGTCGAAGCCGTCACCAATCCGCGCTCGCCCACGGGCATCGACGAATTCGATCGTGTGCTGGGAGGGGGTCTGGTTGCGGGCGGCGTCATCCTTCTCGGCGGCGACCCGGGAATCGGAAAGTCGACGCTGCTGCTGCAAGCGACGGCGGCGATCGGCGCGTCGCGGCGATGTCTTTACGTCACCGGCGAGGAATCGGCGGAGCAGATCGCCCTGCGGGCGCACCGTCTCGGCCTGGTCAATGCCCCGGTCGAGCTGCTCGCCGAGGTGCAGCTCGAAGCGATCGTCGGCGCGATCCGCACGTTGCAACCCGAAGTCGTGGTCATCGACTCGATCCAGACCGTCTACACGGAGATGCTCGAATCTGCGCCCGGCAGCGTGGCCCAGGTGCGGGAATGCGCGGCCCAGCTGACGCGCCTCGCCAAGCAGAGCGCGATTACCGTGATTCTTGTGGGCCACGTCACCAAGGAGGGTGCGATCGCCGGTCCGCGCGTGCTCGAGCACATCGTGGATACCGTCCTCTATTTCGAAGGCGACGCGCACTCCAGCTTTCGGCTGGTGCGCGCGATCAAGAATCGTTTTGGGGCGGCCAACGAGCTCGGTGTGTTTGCCATGACCGAGCGCGGACTCAAGGGCGTCACCAACCCGTCCGCACTGTTCCTGTCGCAGCACGAGCAGGCGGTTGCAGGGAGCTGCATCCTTGCGACCGTGGAAGGGTCGCGGCCGATGCTGGTCGAGGTGCAGGCGCTCGTGGATCCGTCGCAGACCGGCATCGCTCGGCGCTTGGCGGTGGGCCTCGATCCGCAGCGTCTCGCGTTGTTGCTTGCGGTGCTGCATCGACACGGCGGGGTCGAGACCGGCAATCTCGACGTCTATGTAAACGCGGTCGGCGGGATGCGCATCGGGGAGCCGGCGGCGGATCTGGCCGTCCTGATGGCAGTCTATTCATCATTGAAAAACAAGCCGATAGAGAACAAATCTATTGTCTTTGGAGAGGTTGGCTTGGCGGGTGAAATCCGGCCTGTGCAGCGCGGCCAGGAACGGCTGCGCGAGGCCGCGAAGTTAGGCTTCCGACGCGCGATCATTCCCGCACCCAACAAGCCGAAGCAGGGCATCGACGGAATCGAAATTGTCACCGCCGGGCGTGTCGACGAGGCGCTGCGTTTGCTGACGAGCTGAGTTCCACTCTCTCGGTTCGGGCAGGATTGGCCAACGGCCACGCAACTGCGCGAGCCAGTATTGACGTCGAGCCAATGTGAGCGTCGAATAGCAACACAACGTCGGACTGTCGACGTTCCTGGATACCCACCTTAGGAGTTTTAAAGCCATGGCTACGAAATCGTCAGCTAAACCGTCTGCGCGCGCACGCGCCGGCGCCAAGAAGTCGAGCGCGAAGGCGGCACCGAAAGCAGCGGCCAGTTCGGCAACGTTTACGATGCCCCCGCAGCCCGATTTTCGCGACCTCGCGAAGATGGCGAAAGTGCTGACACCGGAGCAGGCGTTCGAACTCTACAAGACGAACGCGAAGATGGCTCTCGACATCATCAACGCAGCGATCGAAAACACCACCAAACTGCGCAAGCTGCAGTTCGCTGGAGAAGAAGAAGCGCGGTCCATGCAGAGAAAGGCGCTGCGACATGCCGCGGAAGCGAGCGATCCGCAATCGCTCATGGCGGCAAGCCAGAGCGTGACACAGGAATCGGTGGACAAGGCCATGCGCTACTGGGGAGAAATGTTCGACATGATCGTCGAAATGCAGAAGCGCTTGTTCTCGCTCATGGAAGAGCAGATGGCCGGCGTGCCGGGCGCCAAGGAAGCGAAGGCAGCGTTGGCGATGATGCCGGACATGCGGCAGGCACAGAATCTCGTCAAGGCGATGCAAGGCGTGATGTCATCCGGCGGCAACGCCTTCGAGTCGATGCAGAAGGTCATGGGGGATTTCACCCGCATGGCGCAGCAGTCGATGCCGGGCATGAAACGCTGAGCGAGCAGTCGTCAGGACGCGCCGGGCGCGCGTTCAGACGATGCAGGCAGTTGCCGCAACGTCGGCGCCTCGCGTGCTTGGGGCGTCGGCGTAGTTGGGCAGCGACGAGCCGCGGATACCGATCGGCAGGCAACCCGCCAGCATCGCCACGAGAATCACGCAACTGATGATTTTCAACACAATCCCTCCTGCGCCTCAATAGAAGTTCCGCAGATTGCCACATCGAGCGGCCTTTTGAAGCCACGCGCATCTGGTCGCGACGTCTTCATTCGAGCCAGCCGCCCGCCCCGGCGGAGCGCGTCGAGGGGGCATTAAAAGTCGATTGCTGCAATTCGACGGCCGTGTGGCCGTTGGGTCTTTACACACGGACGTCACATGCCAATAGCATAATGAGGTAACATCGGAACGTTGCGGGGAGCCTTGTCATCTTTTTGGACTACTTGGGTCTACTCGGTGAGCAGTCTAACCGTCACTCGGCGAGTCGATTGGTACGCATCATTCGATTGATGGTGCCCAGGGCCGGACTCGAACCGGCATGGCCGCTTCCGCAACCGAGGGATTTTAAGTCCCTTGTGTCTACCAGTTTCACCACCCGGGCTGCCGGTCATTCTAGCGTCGCACGGCTTGCTTGGGACGGAATCGATCGCCAGATCGACTTGCCGGTGTGTCGTCGCCAGTTCACGAGTGGGGTTCTGCTCCAATGAAAAAGCTTTCGGCGCGACTGAACATTTTCGACCTGCCTCGTGGTCCCGCGTTGGCCGTCAGTCTTTGCATGCTGCTCGGTGCGGCCGCTCTCGATTACTTCATCTCGTACGAAGTCTCGCTCGCCGCCGTGTACCTGTTCGGGATCCTGACCATCAGCTGGAATCGGGGCATTGTCTGGGGCCTGATCTTCGCGGTCCTGGCAGTTGCGTGCCAGATGGCGATGGGGCTGATGCAAGGCAATCCGTATTCCACGCGCTCCTACTATTTTCAGGCGCAGGCCAATCTTTTCTTCGAGTATTGCGTCGCCGTATTTTTGACGTCGCAGCTGCGCAGTCTCTTCGAGCGGGAGCGTCAGACCGCTCGCATCGACCTGCTGACCGGCGTGAGGAACCGACAGGGCTTTCACGAAGTGCTCGAAAGCGAGATCTCGCGCCATATGCGCAACGATGCGAGTTTCTGCCTCGCTTACGTCGACTGTGACAACTTCAAGGCCGTCAACGACCGCTTCGGGCACGGCGAAGGCGATCGCCTTCTGGAAGCGGTTGGTCATGTCAGCGCAGCGAGCGTTCGCCGTAGCGACACGGTCGGACGCCTCGGCGGCGACGAGTTCGCGATCCTGTTTCCTGAGACCAACCAGGATGAGGCGTTGGCGATCGAGGCTAAGCTCCGGCGGGCGCTAGATACAATCACCCGCCCTCGGCCGTGGTGGGCGGTGACTTTCAGCATCGGGATCGCGACGTTCAAGACCATGCCCGCATCGGCGGACGAGGCGATGGCCTATGTCGATCAGCTCATGTATCGCGCCAAGAGAAGCGGCAAGGCGCACACGATTTCAGGGGTGTTCGGCGATTCCGCCCTGGTTACCGAAGGGGGCGGCGTCGTTGCGTTCCGCCGTATTCCGGGACACAAGGGCAAGGGTTAGCTGGCCCGCGCGGCCTGCTAGGCCCGAGCGCGCTCGCGCGAGGAGCGCCTGACAGCATCCTGAAGCCACTGCTTCTCGCCGAGTACGCGCGTTGCGTACGCAAAGCTCACGTCCCCGGAGGCCCCGTTGTAAAGCTGGAGGCCGGCGAGTTCGTTGCCGCCGCGCCCGATGTATTCCTTGAGGATTTTGACACCCACCTGGATATTGGTACCTGGATCAAGCACGGAGCGGTTAGCGGACGCTTCGAACTTTTCCGCGTGAAAGCGCGGGATGACCTGCATCAGGCCCATGGCGCCGCCGTCGCTCTGCGCCACCGGGTTGAACCGCGACTCCACCGCCATGACCGAGACGATCAGCAGCGGATCCACGCCATGCCGGACGCCTTCGCGATACGCGGTACGGACAAATTCACGCGTCGCTTCCTGCGAAACGCGATATTTTCGGGCGACGATGATGGCGACGGCCTCGATGCCCGGGTCGGCCAATGCTGCGCTGCCGCGGCCTGGATGGGTTGCAGCCGGCCTGGCGTCGGGAACGGTCGTTGGCGGCGTTGTGAGTGCCTGGGCGGGACGGGCATCCAGGGGCGCGATCGACCCCGATACAGCGAGAACAAGGATCAAGCCCACCGCCAGTAGCCCGGCCGTGACGCGGTGATGGTTCGGTACGGCGAGTTTTGGGGCGGATCGTATTCGTACTGCCTTGTGAAACCAGGGCTTCGTCATCGGTGTGCTCCTGACGTTGAGTCGTGCCGCGATCGCCCTCCTAGAGAGCGCTCCCACGGCCGCCAGGGGTTACCGTGCTCTGGTAACGGGCCTCCCTAGCTCAAGCATGATTGCAAGTCCAAAGTGACAGATAAACAATGAGATGGATCAAGGCCCCGAAAGTTCCGGGACCGCCGCGGCCCAATTTGCTGCAATGCAACAATAGCGAAGTATACAGGCAAGAGCCGGTATGTCAAGGCGGCCCGATTGGCGCGCCGTTAATCGATAACTCATTGTTTATTTGCAACAAACCTATTGCTCCAATACAGCCGGCAGCCGATGGACGGCGCGGATTCATGTGGAGCAGGGCCCGTATCGACCCGACGACGCGTTGCCGTGGGTCGGGGCCGCGCCTCGATGAAAAGGCGTCACCGTTGCCGCGGTCGGGCGAACCTGCCGATGAGCGCATTGGCCGCGATCGCGACCACGAACAGGACGATCAGCAGCGCGTACATCCGCGGCATGTCGAACCGTGCATAAGCCTGGATGATGAGATAGCCGATCCCCCGGTTCGAGAGCTTGGTCTCGGCGAGCAGCGTTCCGATGACCGCGACGCCCAGCCCCAGCCGGATGCCATTGACGATGGGCTGGCGCATCGCCGGCAAGTAGATCGCGGTGACCATCTGCCATGTCGTTGCGCGAAAGCTGCGCCCGACGCGGATCAAGACCCGGTCGATCTGACGCATTCCCGCAGCGACGCTGATCGCGATGGGGAAAAAACAGGAGACGACGCCCATAGCGATTTTCGAGCCGCTGCCGACGCCGAACCACATGATCATCACCGGAAAGAAGATGATTTTCGGCGTCGGGCCAAGGTAGTACACCAGCGACTCGTACGCGTTCGAAAGAAAGCGGTTGGCGCCTAGAGCGATGCCGACGGCGAGCCCGCTCATGCCACCGAGCAAAAGCCCGACGCCGATTTCGATGGCTGTCGTCGCGAGATTGCCGTAGAAATCGGCGCTGGTGAGCACGCTGGCGATCGCCTTGCCGATGGCAGTGAGCGAGGGCACGACATCGCGGAACAACAGCCCGGACGCGGACACGACCTCCCAAGTCGCGAGGACGACCGCGATGATGACGGCCCGCAACACCAGCACCTGCCGTCCGCTTGGCGCAGCAGCGGTCGCGACGCTCAGGCTGCGGGCGTCAGCCATCGCTCGAGGCGTCCGGTGATGTCGAAGAAGACGATACTCGTCAGGATCACGAAGCAGATCGCCCCATAGGTGCCCGGCAGGTCGTAGCGTTCCGCGAGCTCGTTGATGAGTTGGCCAAGGCCGCCGAAGTTGATCAGGAACTCGACGCCGACGATGTTGATCATCGCGAAGATGAGGCCCAGCCGCAGCCCGACGAATATCGAGGGTAACGCGGCCGGCAGCAGGATCTTCCAGAACTGCTGCGATGAAGTGAGTCGGAAACTGCGTCCGACGTTGAGCAGCACCTGTCGTGTTGCCGCCAGCCCCTCCACCGTCTTCAGGATGACCGGCGCGAGACCCGCCACGAAGCCGATGGCGACGATCGTCGTTGCACTGCGCCCGAACAGGACCAGGAACAGCGGGTAAGCGAGGACGATCGGGGCTGCGGCAAGCGCACCGACCCAGGTTTCGCAGGCCAGTCGCAGGATCCGAAAGCGATACAAGAGCGCGCCCAGCGAGATTCCGGCAACGGCGAGCAGCAGGCTCGCCCACAGGACTTCCTGCGTTGTCTGCCAGAATCGGTGCAGCACGTTCTCTTCGCTGATGATGCGCGGCAGGGAGGCGATGATCTGTGACGGGAGCGGCACGATGAAGCGATTGATGACGCCCACCCGGATCAGCATCTCGACCAGCGCGACGGCGGTCACGATCGAGATCGACGCCGAAGATGCGGGCACTCGTTTGCGAACTCATCCACGACGGCAATGTCACCGCCGGGCTCCCGCATGCAACGCGCGCGACTCGCTGTCCTTGTATCCCGCGGCTCGCCTCCTCGCGCAAGTCCTGCCAGATCTGCGCCACGCAATGCCCGAAGGCGTCGCTGCTCACCACTTCGGAGTCGCGCGGGTGCGGCAATCCGACGTCCACGACGCGCTTGAGGCGGCCGGGCCGGTAGGTCATCACCAGCACCCGATCGGACAGCTGCACGGCTTCAGTGAGATTGTGTGTAATCAGCAGCGTTGTCTGCTTGAGCGTTTGCTGGATCTGGAGCACCTTGTCGCCGAGCAGCAATCGCGTCTGCTCGTCGAGTGCGGCGAACGGCTCGTCCATCAGGAGCAGCTTCGGTTTCGACGCCAGCGTGCGGGCGAGCGCGACACGCTGGCGCATGCCACCTGACAGTTCGGCGGGAAAGTGCCGCTCGAAACCCCGAAGGCCGACCATCGACACGAAGTGCGCGGCCTGGTCCAGGCGGTCCTGTTTCGACATACCTGCGATTTCGAGGGGAAACGCAACGTTCTCGAGAACATTGCGCCATGGAAACGTCGACTCCTCCTGAAACACCATGCCGATGGCGGGATGCGTCCCGGACACGACGTCGCCGGCAACACGCACTTTGCCATCGTAGTCGCCGACCAGGCCGCCGATGATGTTGAAGACCGTCGATTTGCCGCAGCCCGAGGGTCCGATGATCGAGACGAACTCGCCCGCGGCCACGCTGAACGACATGCCGTCCACGGCGGTGGTCTCGCCGTCCGCGGTGTGAAAGCGCTTGGAGATGTTCGCGACATCCAGCAGCGGTGAAGTCTTGCGTCGCCGACTCACTCACCGGGTGACGTGTATGGCGGATTCGTGGTGACCATGCGTCGGTTTACTTGCGCGCCGTGGTCGTCAGCGCTGCGGTCATCGCTGGCGTATAACCAGCCTGCACGCGCACGTCGACCACCGCGACATGACCCGCAATCGTGGCCTGCATTGCGGCCTCCAATGCGGGCGCGAGATCGGCAAGTCGAACGATCGGTCCCCATCCGAGCGCGCCTTGCGCACGTCCGATCGCGGCCAGGTCGATGTCCGGGTCGGCGATGCGCTGCCCGATCCACTTGTTCTCGACCGGGCGATCACGCATCCGTGCGACCCGCTCCTGATGCACTTCGTCATTGTAGAACGAGCGATTGTTGGCAACCACGAGCAGCAGCGGAATGCGGTAGTGCGCGGCCGTCCACAGTGACGTCGCACCCATCAGGAAGTCGCCGTCGCCGCATATACCGACCGGCAGGACTCCCGTGCCTTTTAGCGCAAGCGCGGCACCGACGGAGATACCGGGGCCGCCGCCGATGCCACCGCCGCCATCGGAGCCGAGGAAATCCAGCGGATGCCGGAACGGCCAGCTCTCGCCGTTCCACGACAGCGGCAGATGGGTAAGCGATACGCGACGCGTGCCGGTGACACGACGCAGCGCGACGGCCAAGTCGTCGGTCGCAATCAAACCATCGGCGGTCACCGCATGCGCGAAGGTGTCGGGACGCGGCGTGTACGTGGCAGGCCCGTCGCGAGGGCCGAGAGCGGCGAGCAATGCCGGCACGACGTTGTCGGGCTCGGCCGCGATCATGCAATCAACCGGCGGAAGGCCCTGATAGTCCATGCTCCAGCCGCCGTGCAGTTGGTGGTCGAGCGAAACCTGGATGACGCGCGCGCGGTGTTTCGCCACCGCACGCCGCTTGCAGCGTCCCGGCGAGATCCACCCAATCCAGGCTGAGGATAACGTCGGCTTTCGTTATCGCCCCGGCTAGCGCCGGTCGCAGCAGAATGCCCGGGGCATCGACATGGAGTGGGTGGTCCGTTGGAAACGACGCACCAACCTTGAGGTCGGTGCCAACATTTGCTGCAAGTCGCTCTGCCAACGCGACACGTGCTGCCCATGCCGCCGGGTCGCGCGATACGCGTCCGATCAGCAGCAACGGACTCCTGGCGTTGCGCAGGAGGTGCGCCGCGTGTTCGACGCTATCCGCGGCAGCGGCGCTGGATGTTGCCGGCATATAGCGGGCGGGGGCGATAGGTGGCACCGGCTGCGCAAGCGGCGCTTCCTGCATTTCGGCATCGAAATTCACGTAGACCGGCCCTTGCGGCGCGGACTGCGCATGCCACATCGCGCGCAGCAGCGCCTCGCGTGCGGCGACGGGCGAAGCTGGCTGGTCGTCCCATTTGACGTAGGGCCGGACGATCGCACCTTGATCACGCGCCGTATGGATCCAGTCGATCCAGGGGCGACGCTTGGCCGCGTCGACCGGACCTGTTGCACCAACGATCAGCACCGGCATGCGATCACACCACGCGTTGAAGACGGCCATCGTCGCGTGGAACAGTCCGACATTGGAATGCACGGCGACGGCCATCGGTCTTGCCCGTTACCTTGGCGTAGCCGTGCGCGATCGCTACTGCGTGCTCCTCGTGCAGGCAGAGCAGCATCTGCGGGTCGCGGTTGCCGAGGTAGTTGACGAGGCTGTCGTGCAGGCCGCGGAAGCTTGCACCGGGGTTGAGCGCGATGTACGGAACGCCAAGCGCGCGCAACGTCTCGGCAATGACGTCGCTGCCGAATTGCGGGGCCGGCGCCGGTGTTCCCGCCGGCCGTTCGAGTGCTGGTTCCCCGTCCGGACTCACGCTGGCGCAGTCGGCGGAAGCACTATTGCCGCGGAGGAATCTGGATCAGCTCTGCCAGCTGTTCCTTGGTCAGGGGGGCTGCGGTGTACTTGAGTGCCACGGCGTCGGGAACGATCGTGTCGAGGCCGACGATCTTGTCCGGGTCCACCGATGCGCGGGGGAAGAAATCGTTGCGCGTGCGCTTGGCCATGTCGACCGAGATGCCGACGAACTCGGCATAAGCCTGGAGTGCCGCCGGGTCGTTTGCGTACATCAGGTCGATCGTCTCGCGGTACGCTTTCATGAAGCGCTCGATCACCGGCTTGCGCGTCTGCAGCGTCTGGACATTGGTGATCAGCAGACGCACTGTCTGTCCCTTGAACACGGCGGCGTCGTTACCGGTAGCGATGATGCGGATCTTGCCTTCGTCGAGCTGCTGGAGACCGAACGGCGGCGCGGACCAGCCGACATCGATCTGATTGGTCATCACCTGGGTGAGCGTGGGTGCGGGACCGCCGGTCGCCGTCGGCTTGGCCTTCAGATCGTACTGCTTCATGAAGGCAGTGACGATGCCGTCGGTCGACGAACCCTTCGTCGAGTAGGCGATGGTCTTGCCGTCGGTGTCCTTGAGCGACTTGATGGGCGAGGTCGTCGGAACGTACCAATAGAGGTCAGCCGCGCCTGTCGTTTCGGCACCGATGATGCGCACCGGCGCGCCCTTGGAGTACGCGCTCAGCACGCCCATGATGCCGGTGGCGACGCCGATCTCGACGCTCCCCGAGATCACGGCCTGCTGGGTCTCGCCGCCGCCCTGCGTCCACAGTATTTCAAGTTCGATGCCGTGCTTCTTGAAGATGCCAAGGCGCTGTCCGACCTCGGAAATGGACGTGTCCCAGTTGCCGCGCTGGCCCGCGGCGACCTTGAGCGTGTCGAGTGCGTACGTCGGCGACGACATGACGACCCAGGCCAATGCGACCAGCGCATGACGTACAAACCGGAACCTGCTCATCGTTGCTTCCTCCTGAAAACCTGCCCGTCGAAGCTCGCGGGCGGTCTGCAATTCTTGGTGGATCGGCCCAAGGCGGGCCGGTGGCTGCGCAGTGTCGCCCGTCGACCACGATGCGTCAATCGTGCCGCTGACGATCGCGGCACGACCTAGGTGATCGAGGGCTCCTGTCGAAGCGCGAGTTCTTCAGCAGCGACGCCCAGCGTCGTCCAGCGCGTCGATTTCGGGACGATCCCTTCGAACGACCGGAGCTTCACGTGTGCAACGCGCTGCGGCGACGTACCGATCGCGGGCCCTCCGTCGCGCATTTTCCGCACGGCATCCACCATGATCCGCCGAAACTGGACGATCGCGACGTCGCTTGCACCGAGCCGCTCGTGCGATCGGTCGGCGATCGGCCCCATCGTTTCCCACATCGCAATATCCTGATTCGGAATGCCCTCGATGCCGGTGTGGCTTCCGGATTTCATCGCGACGCGATCCTGCAGGTAGTTGTTCGCGAAAGTGCGGATGCGATGGAAGTCCGCATCCAGGTCGACACCGACCTGTGCGCCGCAGAACTTGCGCCACTCTTCCTGGTCGATGCCTTCCTTGTCGCTCCACGCGATGAAGTAGAACATCGTGTTGGTGTCGTCCTGCGGGATGTTGAGGATCGACAGGTTGTAGCGATCGTTCGGGGGAATCAGCACGGTGAACGGCGCGACGAAAAGCGTAATCCGCAGATAATCGTGTGTGCTTTCGTCGACGATGGGGCGGCGGATCGCCACGTAGCGGAAGCCGAAGTCCGTGCGCTGCACCTGCAGGCGCGGCGCCTTGTCCGTGGAAGGGCGCAGCCATTCGCTGGATGTCGCGCCGGCACCGGCCACCTTTGCCGGCACCATGTCGGTCGAATGCAGGCTCGAACTGTGCGCAGAATCGATGGCGCCCTCGAGTACCTGAGCCCAGTTGCAGCCGACATGAATCTTGACGATGCTCGTGCGGATGTCGGGTGTGGGCGCCCATGCCGGCGGTTCGAATTCACGCATCGTCTCGCGTGAGCCCATCCAGACCCAGACAAAACCGCCGGCTTCGCGGCAGGGATAGGCCTTGGTGCGATTCGTCGGGCCGGGAACGCAAGCACTGGGCTCCGATGGTTTGTCGACGATGTTGCCTTCGACGTCGATCTTCCAGCCGTGATAGAGGCAGCGCAAACCGCATTCCTCGTTGCGTCCGAGCGCAAGCGACGCACGTCGATGAGGACAATGCTCGTCGACCACGCCGAGTCGCCCCTGCGTGTCCCGAAACGCGACGAGCTTCTCGCCAAGCAGTTGCACACGCACCGGCGCGCCATCGGGCTCGGCGACTTCCTCCGACATGCAGGCGGGAAGCCAATGCTGGCGCATCAGCTGGCCCATCGGGGCATCGCCCTCGATGCGGCACAGCAATTCGTTGTCGGCGTGACTCAGCAAGCGTTCTCCTGAAGTTTGCGTTGGTGCGCCGGATCGCCGTTGCCCGCCGTGCAACGCGAGCTTAGTATCGAACTCCTCGATGGATGTTAGTCAATTCGAACTTCGATGTCGAGCGCGGGAATCGGCCAAGTGCGACAGAATATTGCAGTGAGATCCAGTGCGGTGCTTGGCGATGAGTGAGCGTCCCTTGCGCATCGGCGTCGCCGGGTTGGGGCGGGCATTCACGCTGATGCTGCCCACACTGGCAGCCGATCCTCGGATCCACTTGGTCGCCGCCGCGGACCCGCGCAGGGAGGCTACCGAGCGTTTCAGCCGCGACTTCGACGCGCGTACCTACGCCAGCGTCGACGATCTTTGCGCTGACGAAGCGGTTGAAGTCGTCTACGTCGCGACGCCGCATCAGGATCACGCCGTCCATGTCGCGAACGCGGCACGCCACGGGAAGCACGTCCTGGTCGAGAAGCCCATGGCCATCACCCTGGCGCAATGCACGACCATGATCGAGGCGACCGAGCGCGCTGGGGTCAGGCTCATCGTCGGACACAGCCATAGCTTCGATCGGCCCATCCTGCGTGCGCGCGAACTCATCGCCGACGGGACGCTGGGTGCGGTGCGCATGATCCAGGCGCAGTACAACACCGACTTTCTCTATCGACCGCGACGACCCGAGGAACTCGTGACTGCGCAGGGTGGCGGCGTCGTCTTCAGCCAAGGCGCGCACCAGGTCGACATCGTACGTCTCCTGGGCGGGGGGCACGTGCGCAGTGTGCGTGCATTGACCGGCGCGTGGGATGCTTCGCGCCCGACAGAAGGCGCGTACGCCGCCCTGCTGACGTTCGACGAGGGCGCGCTTGCGGTATTGAGCTATAACGGATACGGCCACTTCGACGGCGATGAATTTTGCGGTGGGCTGAGCGAATTGGGTCGCCCCAAGCCTGCAGGCGCCTATGGCGCGGCACGTCGGAACCTGGCCCAGGTTGACGATGGCGTCGACGAAACGGCGCTCAAGGCCCGTCGCAACTACGGTGGCGCAAACTACCCACCGTCAGGATCGGTTGCGGCAAGCCAGCAAGCCGGTCTGGCGTGGCACGAACATTTCGGCATGGTCCTCGTGTCGTGCGACCGCGGCGATCTGCGGCCGTTGCCAACCGGTGTGATGATCTACGATGACGACGAAGCGCGCATGGACCCGCTCCCACAACCGCCGATCCCGCGCGCGGAGGTGATCGATGAACTCTATGCGGCGGTGAGGGACGGGAAGCCACCGCTGCACGACGGGCGGTGGGCCATGGCCACTCTCGAGGTCTGTCTGGCCATGCTGCAGTCGGCTCGGGAAGGGCGGGACGTCGTACTGTCGCATCAGGTCGGCGTTCGCTAGCGTCAGCGCGAACCCGGTATCATTCCGCTTCCGAGTTCCGCCGCGGGCATTGCAGCGGGCTCGTCTACCATCGAGACGCGATTGACGAAGCTACGTTTGACCTTGGCGTGCTGGGACTACGATCGCGTTCGCGCACTCGCCGACGGCAGCGTCCAGCCCGATGGCATCGATCTCAATGTACTGAATCTGCACGTCGAGGAGACATTTTTCCGGATGCTGCGGCATCGCGAGTTCGACGTTGCGGAGATGTCGTTGTCCTCCTACACCGTCTCGTTGATGCGCGAGGATCCTGCATTCATCGCCATTCCGGTTTTTCCGTCGCGATTCTTCCGGCACTCGTGCATCTTTGTTTCCGTCAAGAGCGGGATACGGGAGCCGAAGGACCTCGCCGGCAAGCGCATCGCGACGCCCGAGTACCAGATGACCGCGCCGGTGTGGATACGCGGGATCCTGCAGGATGACTACGGCGTCGATCCGGCCGGCGTCGAATACTTTACCGGCGGCGAGGAGGAGCCCGGCCGCGACGAGAAGCTGAAGCTCGATCTGCCTTCGCGTTTCAAGGTTCGTCGCATCGGTCCCACGCAGACGCTGGCACAGATGCTCGCTGCCGGCGAGGTGGATGCGATGCATACCGCGCGCATTCCATCGACATTCACGTCCCGTCCCGACGCTGTGCGGCGCCTTTTCCCCGATCCGGTCGGGGTCGAGCGCGAGTACTATCGGCGGACCCGAATCTTTCCCATCATGCATACCATCGTGCTCCGGCGCGATGTCTATCGCGCCAACCCGTGGATCGCGCAATCGTTGACCAAGGCCTTCGACGAGGCCAAGCGCCGTGTGTACGCGAATCTGTACACGACATCGGCGCTGACGACCATGCTGCCGTGGCAGGTGGCGCAGGTCGAAGAGGTGCGACGGGAGATGGGCGAGGACTGGTGGCCTTACGGGCTGGCGGCGAATCAACACGTGCTCGACACGTTTCTGCGCTACCACCACGAGCAGGGACTCTCCAAGCGTCGTCTGCAGCCGCAGGAGCTCTTCGCGCCCGAGACCCTCGAATCATTCAAAATCTGATCATCGCAAGGAAAACCGTGAACGATATTGCTCAGCCTGGACGATTTGGCAGTGGTAAGGCGGTTCGTCGCCTCGAAGACAAGGGTTTGTTGACCGGCGCGGGTTGTTTCGCCGACGACGTCGTGCCACCCGACTGCGCGCACGTGGCGTTCCTGCGGTCTCCGCATCCCCATGCGCGGATCCTCGCGATCGATGCCGGAGCGGCCAAGGCGATGCCGGGCGTGGTCGCGGTATTCACGGGAGATGATCTGGTCCGTGACGGGGTCAAGCCGATTCCGACTTCCGTCGATTTCAAGCGCGCCGATGGGTCACCGACCGCCACGCCCGCGCGAAGGGCGCTTGCCGTCGAGTTCGTCCGGTTTGTCGGCGAAGCAGTCGCCGTCGTGATCGCCGCGACGCGGGCGCAGGCCCGCGACGCCGTCGAGGCGATCGATGTGCGTTACGAGACGCTGCCGACGAGCACGGAATCGGCACAGGCTGTGGCGCAAGGCGCGCCGCTGGTGTGGCCGCAGGCGACGGGCAATATCGCATCGGAAGCGCGTCACGGCGATGTCGCTGCGGCAACGGCGGCGTTTCGCGATGCCGCGCACGTCGTCACGCTGCACCTCGTCAATCAGCGGGTCGTGGCGTGCCCGATCGAGCCCCGGGCCATCGTCGCGAACTACGAACCTGCCGGCGACCGGATCGTCCTGCGACTGAGCTGCCAGACGCCGACCGGCGTGCGCGATGCCCTTTGCGCCGAAATTCTCGGCCTCCCGACCGAGAAGGTACGCATCCTCGTTGGCGATGTAGGCGGTGGCTTTGGCATGAAGACGGGCATCTATCCCGAAGATGTCGTGCTGGCCTTCTGCACCCGGCAATTGAAGCGGCCCCTCAAGTGGACCGCGGATCGGCTCGAGGAATTCCTCGCGGCGACGCACGGGCGCGACGTGGACAGCAAGGCCGAGCTCGCACTCGACAAGAACGGGAAGGTGCTCGCCCTGCGCGTCTCGTCGCTCGCCAACGTCGGTGCGTACGCGACGCCCGCGGGGGTCGTCATCCAGTTGCTCATCGGACCCTGGGTGTCGACGAGCATCTACGACATCCCCGTGATCGATGTCCACATCAAGGCGGTGCTCACGCACACGGCGCCCACCGGCCCGTATCGCGGTGCCGGCCGACCCGAGGCGATCTACATCATCGAGCGTTTGATGGATGCGGCCGCGCGCCAGCTGAATCTGGATCCGGCCGAAGTCCGCCGCCGGAACCTGCTGCAACCGGCGCAGATGCCCTACAGGAATCCGATGGGCAAGACCTACGACAGCGGCAATTTCGAATTGATACTCGACATGGCGCTGGCGCAGGCCGACTGGAAGGGATTCGGCGCCCGGCACGCCGACGCAAAGCGCCGCGGCCGGCTTCGCGGACGCGGCATGGCTGCATTCCTGGAATGGACCGGCGCCGACGTTTTCGACGAGCGCGTGACAGTCACCGTCTCGGGCGACGGCTATATCGAGATCTTTTCGGCGACACAGGCGATGGGGCAAGGTCTGGTCACGACCTACGCGCAACTCGCGGTCGACGTGTTCGGCGTGGACATCGATCGCATCCGCATCCTGCAGGGCGATACCGATCGCGGCACCGGCTTTGGCAGTGCCGGCTCGCGTTCGCTGTTCGTCGGCGGATCGGCGGTCAAGGTCGCTTCCGAGCGCACGGTCGTCAAGGCACAGGAACTCGCCGCGCAGGCGCTCGAGACCGCGGCGAGCGACATCGAGTACGTCGAGGGCGTGTTCGAAGTGGCCGGCACCGATCGGCGTATCGGGCTCTTCGACCTTGCACGGCGCCAGCCGGGTGCGCGGATCCTGGTCGATTCGAAGAGCGCGGTCGAGGACTCCACGTGGCCCAATGGCTGTCATATCTGCGAAGTGGAAATCGACCCGGAGACTGGCAACGTCGATATCGCCTCGTATTCATCGGTGAACGACGTGGGCCGCGTCGTGAATCCGATGATCGTCTGCGGCCAGCTGGACGGCGGGGCGGTGCAGGGCATCGGTCAGGCGCTGTGCGAGCGCTTTGCCTATGACCCCGAATCAGGACAAGCGCTGACCGGAAGCCTGATGGACTATGCGCTGCCGCGCGCGGGTACCGTCGGCAGTTTCACCACGGCGATGGACGAATCGACGCCGTGCCTGAAGAACCCTTTGGGCGTGAAGGGGGTGGGTGAACTCGGCACGATCGGCGCGACGCCCGCTGTGGTCAATGCGGTGGTCGACGCGCTCACGCGCGCTGGCCACGGTGCCAAGGCGGCCGCGATGCAGATGCCTTTGACCTCGGAAACGATCTGGAACGCGACGCGATGAGTCGAGGGATCGAGCGATGAAGAAGATCGTACTGTTGCGACACGGTGAAAGCGCCTGGAACAAGGAAAATCGCTTCACCGGGTGGACCGACGTGGACCTCACTCCGCAGGGCATCGCCGAAGCGAGGGAGGCCGGCAGGCTGCTCCGGGAACAAGGCTTCAGCTTCGACATCGCCTACACGTCAGTTTTGAAGCGTGCCATCCGGACGCTCTGGCTCACACTCGACGAACTCGATTTGATGTGGATACCGGTCGTGCGCAGCTGGCGACTCAACGAGCGGCACTACGGTGCACTGCAAGGCCTGAACAAGGCGGAGACGGCCGCGAAGTTCGGCGACGCGCAGGTGCTCATATGGCGCCGCAGCTACGACATTCCGCCGCCCGCTTTGGACGTCACCGACGATCGGTATCCCGGGCGCGACCCACGTTATCGCCAATTGACCGCCGGGGAGCTGCCGTTGACCGAATGCCTCAAGGACACGGTCGAGCGCTTTCTTCCGTATTGGCGCGATGTCATCGCGCCCAGCGTGACTGCGGGCGACCGCGTCATCATCGTCGCGCACGGCAACTCCTTGCGCGCGCTGGTCAAATACCTCGACAACGTCGGCGACGACGAGATCGTAGGGCTCAACATTCCCACTGGCATTCCCCTGGTCTATGAACTGAGCGATGAGCTCAAGCCCATCCGCAGCTATTACCTGGGCGACGCCGACAAGGTGGCGGCAGCAGCGCAGGCCGTCGCCAACCAGGGGAAGGCCGCCCGCTAGTCTCGGTCACGTGCCGTGGAATCAGGCCCGCCAGCGCTGGAGCACGTAGCCAGGGTGAGCGCGGGAAGCTGCATTCGAGCGTCAATGGCACCGATGGATCGGATCATGCCGGACGGCGCGGCACCACCAGGTTGCCGACGAATATCTGTACCTCTTCGCCGTTCTGATTCATCGTGGTGGTGCGCACCTTGATCATCCCTTGCCTGGGACGCGACTGCGAGGGTCGCACCTCGAGGATCTCGCTCTCCACGCGCAACTCGTCCCCGGGTCGGACTGGGCGCGGCCACCGAAACTCGTCGAACCCCGCGCCGATGATGCCTCCCGCTGGCTTGAGCTCGCCCTCGACCAGCAGCCGCATGCTGAGCGCCGCCGTATGCCAGCCGCTCGCCGCCAGTCCCTGGAAGAAGGAGTCGCGCGCGGCAACTTCATCGAGATGAAACGGCTGCGGATCGAATTCCGCGGCGAACGCTTTGATGTTCGTTGCCTCGACGCGCAGGCGCCCGGAGCCGAACTTCTGTCCGACGACAAAATCCTCAAGATAACGCTCGCTCATGGCCGCAGACTCCGCGCAGGTGGGCTATCTCTTTGTCCGGCTACTGCCGGCGGCCAGTATATCGTCCAGCGCGTGCCCTTGGTACGCGGGCACATCCGCGCTTCGATAGGGCGGCTCCGTTGCGGCGCACATCGCATGTCGACTATGATCGCCGTGCATTGGCGCGCCTCACGCGAGCCTGGCAATATCGATCATCGGACCTGCATGTCGATCCACAGCGACGCTTTGACGGCGACGGTGCGCGTAGTTTCATCGCGCCGTCGTGTGCTTGCCGCTGCGGTAGCGTTGTTTGCCCTCTCTGCAGGCCGCGTTTCCCTCGCGGCCGACTGGCCCGCGCGGCCCGTGCGACTCGTCGTCCCTTTTCCGCCGGGCGGATCGACCGATATCCTCGGCCGCGCCATAGCGCAAAAGTTACAGGAGACACTCGGTCAGCCATTCGTCGTCGACAACAAACCCGGGGCCGGAGGCTCGATCGGCGCGAGCGAAGTCGCGCGAGCTCCCGCTGATGGCTACACGCTGCTGATGGGACACATCGGCACGCTCGCAATCAACCCATCGCTCTATCCGAAACTACCTTACGATCCGGCGACGAGCTTCGCGCCGGTTGCGTTGATCGCGCGCGTGCCGAACGTGCTGGTCGTTAACCCCGCGGTCCCTGCACGCGACGTACGCGAACTCATTGCACTCGCGAAAGCCAAGCCAGGCTCCTTGCGCTACGCATCCGGCGGCAATGGCAGCGCCGCCCACATCGCGATGGAATACTTCAAGCTGCGCACCCAGACGGACATCGAGCATATCCCGTACCGCGGTACTGCACCGGCCGTGAGCGACGTCATCGGCGGGCAGGTGGAGATGATCATGACCGGCGTGCCTGCGGTGCTGCAACAAGTCCGGGCGGGAAAGCTCAGAGCGCTCGCCGTGTCCAGCCGTGCGCCCGTCGCGAGCATGCCCGAGTTGCCGACGATCGCCGCCAGTGGCGTACCCGACTTCGAGGCAATACAGTGGTACGGGGTCGTCGCGCCAGCGCGCACACCACCGGCCGTGATCTCACTGCTCAATGCGGAAATCGGCCGGGCACTGCAGACACCGGCGCTGAAGGCGCGGCTGGACGCGGAGGGCGCGGAGGCGGCCCCGGGGACGCCGGACGCGTTCGGCGCATTGATCGTCGCCGAGATCGCACGCTGGAAGCCGGTGATCGAGCAATCGCATATGCAGCCCGAGTGACCGGCGATCCGGGATTCGGCCCTGCAACGAATTTCCACCCTGGGGACACCGATAACATGACCGAGGCTCTGTCCATCCTTCCCGTCTTGCACGATTTGCGCATTGCGCTCATCGGTTATGGCGAGGTGGGCCAAATATTTGGTGCGGCACTTGCAAGATCCGGTGTGGCGCAGGTGAAAGCGTTCGACATCCTGCTCGACGATCCCGTGCGCAAGGGCAGGATGCACGATCGCGCTGCCCACGACGGTGTGCACTTGACGGCTTCGGCGGTTCTCGCCGTGGCGGAATGCGACATCGTCGTCTCGGCGGTCACGGCGAGTGCCACCCGGGACGCGGCGGCCAGCGCCGCGGGCGCGATGCGAAAAGCCGCATTTCTCCTCGATATCAATTCGGCGTCGCCCGGGATGAAGGCCGAATGCGGGAAACTCGTCGGCGACGCGGGCGGAAGGTATGTCGAGGCGGCGGTGATGACCTCCGTGCCGCCCTACGGCATCAAGGTCCCGATGTTGCTTGGTGGCCCGGACGCCGCGGCGCTTGCCCCCACGCTTGCATCGCTCGGGTTTGCGGCGAGCGTCGCCTCGGACAAGCTCGGCGTAGCGTCGGCGATCAAGATGTGCCGCAGCGTCATCGTCAAGGGCATGGAAGCAATCGTCATCGAGAGTTTCGTCGCCGCACGCCGGTTCGGGGTCGAGAACGAGGTGCTGGCGTCACTCGAGGAAACGTTTCCCGGCCTGGACTGGGAACGGAACGGCAGCTACTTCTTCAGCCGGGTGATCCGGCACGGCCAGCGACGCGCGGAGGAAATGCGCGAAGCCGCGGCCACGATGCGCGAGGTAGGGCTCGACCCGATCATGGCCAGTGCCATTGCCGATCGCCAGGCGTGGGTTGCCGACCTGGCGCAGTGCGGGACTTTCGCGGATGCGCCATCGGCAACCGATTGGCGCGAATGTGCTGACGCGATCGGGCCCCACCGAAAGCTTTGACCGGAATCAGCCAGCGCCGCGGAGCCGCACCAGCAATCGCGGACTAAGATCCTCGAGCGTGGTTACGCCCAGCATTGCCATGTCGCGGTGAATCTCGTCGAACAGCAGTGTGATCGCCCGGCTGACGCCCGCGAGCCCGCCGACTGCGGCCGCGTAGCAGAATGGTCGCCCCACGAACACGAACTTCGCGCCGAGCGCGAGTGCCTTGAGCACATCGGTGCCGCGGCGCACGCCACCATCGATCATCACCGGCATGTCGGGACAGGCCGCCACGATCTCCGGCAGAACCCTCAAGGCGGATACCGCACCGTCCAGCTGTCGCCCGCCGTGGTTCGACACGATGATGCCTTCGGCACCCGCTTCGCGTGCGATGCGGGCGTCACGCGGGTCGAGAACGCCCTTGATCACGAGCCGCCCTTTCCAGAGCCTTCGGATCAGTTCGAAATGGGTCCAGCTCAGATGCCCGCGATCGGAATAGTCGCGCACAACGCTCGGCGAGACGATCGGCGGCCCACGCGTGGCGTCGTTGTTCTCGAAGTGCGGCATCCCATGCGAGATCAGCGTCCGCGCGAACGTGCCGCACAGCCAGCGCGGACGGACGATTCCGTCCCAGGCGAGGCGGAGCGTCGGTCGGAGCGGTGTGGAAAACCCCGACCTGACGTTGTTCTCGCGATTGCCGGCGACCTGCGAATCGACCGTGATGACCAGCGTATCGAAGCTCGAGCGCGACACGCGCTCGATGAGCGCCGTGATGCGCGGCACATCGCCGGGAAGATAAGCCTGGAACCACGCGCCTTTGCTGACTTGGGCGACATCCTCCAGGCGAATCAACGACGAGCCGCTCATGACCATCAGGACGTTTGCCGCCGCCGCGGCTTGCGCGAGGATGAGGTCGCCGCGATACGCCGAGAGCGCAGTGATGCCCATCGGCGCGATGCCGAAAGGCGCCGCGTAGGTATGCCCGAATAGTGTCGTCTGCTGCGAACGCTTCGACACGTCGACAAGCGTGCGCGGCAGGAAACCGTACTCGGCGAACGCGGCGCGGTTGTCGGCAAGCGACATGTTCGTCTCGACCGCACCGGCGATGTACCCGAAGATCGGCCGCGGGAGGTGTCTGCGCGCGGCGGCCTCGAAGTCGTCCAGGCACAGCAGGCGACGGAGCCGTCTGGTTGTCGCGGTCTGTCGCGGAGTAGTGGCAATCACGCTTGCTGCTCCCGATGGAGACGACGCGCCTTGGGTGCCATCCGCGGTCGTCATGCGTGTTGCGACGTGGTTGGTGAATCTCGGGGTTCGAGCAAATGATGCAACAGCATGCCGAGCAACATCGCGGGAAGGAAGACCCAGGCCTCTCGCCCAGGTGCCGCGAGCATTGCAATGGCGGGCCCTGGACAGTAGCCACTGATCCCCCAGCCCGACGCCGAAAATTGCGGCGCCGGTGACGAGCGGCAGATCGATTGCTTGTCGCAGTGGTAATTGGAACTGCGGGCCGAAGAGTGGCTGGGGCCGGCGCAGCACGATGCGAAAGCCGACGAACGTCACGGCGACGGCGCCGGCGAGCACGAGCAACAGACTCGGATCCCATGCGCCGGTCACGTCGAGAAATCCCAGGACCTTGTTCGGGTTGGTCATGCCAGCCAGCGCCAGGCCCCAACCAAAGATCAGACCGGCGAACAGACTTGCGATGTACTCGCGCATCGCTATCAGCCCACGTTGAACACGTGTCGCACGACGAATGTCGTGACGATCGCTGCGAGGAGAAAGACAGCGGTGGCAACGAGCGAGCGCATCGACAGTCGCGCGAGTCCGCACACCCCGTGGCCACTCGTGCAGCCACGTCCAAGCGCGGTCCCGAAGCCGACCAGGAGTCCTCCCGCGGCGAGCAGCCACGCGGGAAAGGCGGCTCGAGGGGTTGGGGCACCACCACTGCTTGCATAGTAGACCGCTGCGCCGCAAATCAGCCCGAGAACGAACAACGCGCGCCAGCGCCAATCAGCAGCACCCGCGAGCAATCCCCCGACAATGCCGCTGACGCCGGCCAGTCGCCCGTTCAACCACAGGAGGAGCACCGCCGCGCCGCCGATCAGCGCGCCTCCGGCCAGCGCGTGGTAAGGGGTGAAGTTCACTATGCTCATGAGTTGAATACACTGCTCACTGCGGCTGCGCAGCGACAAAACGATGGTACCAAGTTCTCACGGCCCCGGTGCGTAGAAGTCGACGGCATTGTCGTAGAGCGCGAGTCGTGCTCGCTCATCGCCCAATGCATCGCGCAACAAGTCGATGTCCGATATCTGCGAATGGCCGCGGCGCCCTGGTCGATGGCAGATCGGTACCGAACATCAGCGCCCGTGGGTCAGCGCGCGGCGACGGCTTTGAGTGCTGAGGCGACGTCCATCGTCACGCGGCCGAAACCGGTTGCCTTCACCTTGACGCCGCATTCCACCAGCTTCAGCAGTGTTGGCAAACCCTCTTGTGACATCCCCAGATGGTCGACGACCACTTTCGGAAGGCGCGCGAGCATGGGCACGAGGTCGACCAGTTCCGCGGCGTCGGCGTAGAGCTCGATGTGCCACTGGGCCAGATCGAAGATGCGTCGAGCCATCGACTCGATCGCGTCGATGGATTCGGAGCCACCGCGAAACAGGTTGAAGCGCACCGCGCGTACGCCGGCTGCGTCGAGTTCGAGTATCAGATCGTCGCTCGCATCGCGCGGCAGCTGGGTTACCCCGACGAAGGCGGGCCCTAGCTCTTCGAGTGCAGCGACGAGGTAACTTTGGTCGAAAGCCTGGAACGATCCGGAGACAACTGCGCCGCCGGTCACGTGCAATGGCCGCGCGTGCGCAAGATAGTCCGCGGCAGTGAAAGGCGGAGGCAGATAGCCCTTGTTCGGGACCAACGGAAAACGCGGGTCGATGATGTGGAGGTGGGCATCGAAGAGTGCCATCTTGGAGTTGGTCACCGGTAATCCCAGAATCAATGCACTGTGCGGAGCCGTTACGGCGCGTGGGCCGGAATGCCGATTTCCAGAAGCAGCGCCTTGACGCCGTTCCACGCAATCTGCACGCCGATGGCCAGAACGATGAATGCGGAAAGCCGCACGACGATTGCCATGCCGCGACTCCCGATCCATTGCGCGAGGCGCTCCGCATAGCGATACGTGAGCCATATCGCGATCGAGACGACGATTGCCCCGATGATCGCGGCCAGCAGCTGGATCAAGACTCTCTCCAGCGTATGGGCGTGATTTGCTCCAAGCGTCACCGCCACCGACATCACGCCGGGGTCGACGGTGAGGGGCATCGTCAGGGGGTAGAACGATCGCGCCATCGCGGCCACCGAGGCCTTGCTTGGATCGGCACCGACATCGGGTGGCTTGGAGTCGTCGTTGAGCAGATTCCACCCCAGTGCGCACACGACCGCGCCGCCCGCGAGCTGCACCACCGGGATCGACAGGTCGAACATGCGCAGCACGAAGGAACCGATCAGCATCGATCCAAGCAGCATCGCAAATGAGTACAGCGAAATGCGGCTGGCGAGGGCGCGACGCGTGGCATCGTCGCATCCGTGGGTCATCCGCAAGAAAATTGGCGCATCGCCCGGTGGATTGACCACGGGCAGGATGGCGCCAACGATCAACAGGATCGCACCGCCGAGTTGCGTGAAATCGGACCAGAGCATGATCTACCGCGGCGGATTGTAACCGACAACGGTATTGCGGCTACACACTGGGTCTCGCCCAGGACGAGCGTGGCTCGCGTGAGGCTAGGGGGCGGAATACCCCGCCGGGTTCTGGCTTTGCCAGCGCCAGTTGTCGACGCACATCTGCCGCAGGTCGCGGGAGGCTCGCCAGCCAAGCAGCTTGCCTGCCAGCGATACATCGGCGTAGCAGATGGCGACATCGCCTGGCCGACGGTCGACAACCTCGTAGGGAATCTCTCTCCCCGACACAGCCGCGAACGCGGCGACGATTTCGAGCACGCTGCAGCCCTTGCCGGTGCCGAGGTTGGCGGTAACCAGTCCGCCCTCGCTTCGCAGCTTCGCGAGTGCTGCCAAGTGGCCGGTCGCGAGATCGACCACGTGGATGTAGTCCCTGACCCCCGTGCCATCCGGCGTCGCATAGTCGTCTCCGAATATCTTCAGCGATGGATACACGCCGACTGCCACGCGCGCGACATAGGGCATCAGGTTGTTGGGCTGACCGCGGGGATCTTCGCCGATCAAGCCGCTCTCATGCGCGCCGACGGGATTGAAGTAGCGTAGCAATGCAATGCGCCAGTCGGACTCACTGTGCGCCAGGTCGCGCAGGATGTCCTCGATCATGAGCTTGGTGCGACCGTACGGGTTGGTTGGAGCGAGAGGATGATCCTCCGTCAGCGGCAGTCGCTGCGGGTCGCCGTAGACGGTCGCGGAACTGCTGAATACCAGCGTGCGCACCCCGGCCTCACGCATGGCATCGAGCAGGTTGACCGTACCCACCACGTTGTTCTGATAGTAGAGCAGCGGCTTCTGCGATGATTCGCCGACTGCTTTGAGACCTGCAAAGTGGACAACCGCTTCGATCGGATACCGGGCAAAGACGCGCCGAAGCTGGCTGCTATCGCGGACATCGCCAACGATGCTCTCAACCGTCTTGCCGGTGATGCGCTCGATGCGCCGAAGTGCTTCCGGGCTGCTGTTGACGAGGTTGTCGAGTACAACGACATCCTCGCCCGCGCGGAGCAGTTCCACGCAGGTATGCGAACCGATGTAGCCGGCGCCGCCGGTGAGCAGGATGGCCACGCAAATTCACTCCAAAAAGGTGTCGATCATTGCCGAGGCTACCCCGCACGGGAGCGGCGAGGCGGGTTGAGTGTAGTGCATTGGATGGGATCGCTCCACGATGACGGTTTCATCAGGTTCGCCCAGCAATGTCCTGCATTGGCTTCTCTGGCGCAGGGTTGGCGCTCGGGAACCTGCGGGATGCGTTACTTTCGAAGGCAGGCAAGGTGCTGAAAACTCGAGCACACCCGCGTGAATCTTGCCGATTGGCAGCCAACGATGGCAGCGGTAGAGTATATGTTGACCATAGTACGAACTTTGGGAGCATTTTAAGTGCAGGAAGCGGCATCCCGCGGAACGACACTTCTCTTCACCGACATCGAGGGCAGCACCCGCCTCTGGGAGGAGGACGAGGAGGGGATGTCGCGCTCGCTTGCTGCGCATGATGCCGCATCGCGTGTCGCCGTCGAGGGCAACCGCGGCGTTGTCGTGAAAATGACCGGCGACGGCATGTACGCGGCCTTTGATGATGCGGTGGACGCACTCAACGCCACGATCGAACTGCAACTGGCGCTGGACGAACTCGCGGCAGGCAGCGGCGTCGCCTTACGGGTGCGCGCGGGCTTGCACCTCGGCATCGTCGAGCGCCGAAACGAGGATCTCTTCGGCAGCCCCGTCAATCGCGCGGCGCGGATCATGAAGGCCGCGCATGGCGGACAGATTCTGATCTCCCAGGCGGTGGTCGATGGTGTCGCCGGGCGTTTGCCGGGGTCGGTTTCGATGCGCGATCTGGGCGCGGTCCGATTGCGCGACCTCGCCACCTCCGAGCGCGTCTATCAGCTCCTGCACCCGAAGCTCCGGCAGGACTTTCCGGCGCTGCGCTCGCTCGAAGCGACCCCGAACAATCTGCCGCAGCAGGTCACTTCGTTCATCGGACGCGAGCGCGAGCTCAAAGAGGCCAAAGCCCTGCTGGAGAACACTCGCCTTTTGACGCTGCTGGGCATGGGCGGGTTAGGCAAGACCCGGCTGTCGCTGCAGATCGGTGCCGACGTCCTCGAGAAATATCCCGATGGCGTCTGGTTCATCGATCTCGCGCCCATCAAAGATGCATCGCTGGTTCCGAACGTGGCCGCACAGGTCCTGGGCGTAAGGGAGGAGGCTGGCAAGCCGATGCTCCAAACCCTCTGCGCGCACATCAGGGAACACAAGCTGCTGCTGATCATCGACAACTGCGAACATCTGGTCGCCGCGTGCGCGAGCCTTGCCGACGCGCTGCTTCAAGCCGCGCCGGGGGCCCGCATCATCGCGACAAGTCGCGAAGGACTGCATATTCGCGGCGAGCAGACCTATCAGGTATTTCCGTTGCGGGTACCCGATAAAAAAGCCAGCGCGGAGAGCTTGCTGCGCTCCGATGCAGTCCAATTGTTCGTGGAACGGGCGCGATTGCAAAAGCCCGACTTCACCCTGTCCGAGCGCGAGGCGCCTGCGGTCGCCGAGCTGTGTGCCCGACTGGAAGGTATCCCCCTTGCGCTGGAGCTGGCAGCGGCGCGCATGCGCTCGTTGTCGGTCGAGGACATCAACTCGCGCCTCCACGATCGATTCAAGCTGCTGACCGGCGGCAGCCGCATTGCGCTGGAGCGCCAGCAGACGCTGCGGGCGCTGGTGAACTGGTCGTACGACCTGCTGCAGGAAAACGAGCAGATCGTGCTAGACCGTCTCAGCGTTTTTGTAGGCGGGTTCGATCTAGACGCGGCCGAGGCGGTGTGCGGTGCCGATCCGATCGAACCCGAGGATGTCCTCGATCTGGTAACCTCGCTCGTCGACAAGTCGCTGGTGATGTTCGAGCACGACGGCGGTGGTGCCCGCTACGGCCTGCTCGAGACGATCCGCGAGTTCGCGCACGAGCACCTGACCAAGCAGCGCTACGGAATGCTGGAGACGATTCGCGAGTTTGCCCAGGAACGCCTGGAGCAGCGCGACGACGTCACCGCGACCGCGGGGAGGCACTGCGAATACTTCCTCGGCTTGGCAAAGACCGGGCGCAACAAACTGCGCGGTGCCGAACAGGCAGAATGGACGCGACGGCTTGAGGCCGAACTCGACAATTTGCGTGCCGCCATCGCCCTTGCGCTGTCGGGGAAGGCGGATCCGGTGATTGCCGTGAAGTTCGAAGTCGCGTTGATGAACTTTCGGATGACGCGTGGTTACGCCTCCGAAGCCCGCAAGAACATTCGCACCGTCCTCGAGTTGCCTGGTGTGCTGGAGCCGAACGTGGCGCGCGGCCACGCGCTCTACGTAGGTGGCGTTCTCGCAACCAGTCAAGGCGACTATAACGAGGCGACCCGCCTGCTGACTGAATGCCTTGCGTTGCGTCGAACGTTGGCGGACCCACGCGAGATCGCTGCGACGCTGTCGACGCTCTCGGTGCTCTACCTGCGGGAGGGTGACGCTGCGAAAGCCCGCGAATGCGAAGAGGAAGGTATCGGCATCTTTCGCCAGCTGGGGGACAAGCGCGGCGAAGCGATCGGGCTGCTGCATCTTGGCGAGATCGATGTGCAATTGGCGGATGATGCCAAGGCCGGGCAGCACTTCGAACGATGCCTGGTGATCGCGAAAAGCATCAAGCACCAGGAGCTGGAAAGCGAATGCGAGCGCAATCTCGGCGAAGTGGCGCTTGGAAATGGCGACATAAAGGCGGCGGCGGATCGCTTTGCGCGGTCGCTCAAGATCTGCCGCGACGCCGAGAACAAACGGGACGGCGCCATCGCACTTTGGTGTCTTGGCAAGTCCGATGTGGCGAGTGGTGACCATGGATCCGCACGCAGCCGGTTGATCGAAGCGTTGCGCGAATTCGAGGCCTTCGAAATGAATCTCGAGGCACTCGATTGCCTTGAGGACTATGCGACGCTCATGCAGGCGGTCGGCAAGACGGAGGTTGCAGTCCGCCTGCAAGCGGCAACGACATCCATTCGAACCGCGCTCGGGCTGCCGCGTTCACCCCGGTCCGAGCCGAAGCACCGGGCAAACATCGATGCCGCACGAGAGGCCCTCGGTGAGGTTGCCTTCAACGCTGCTTGGTCGGAGGGCCAGCAGTGGGCTTTCGACGACGCGATCGAGTACGCGGTTGAGTGCACGACAGCCTCAGCCGACTCCCCCGCGAGCACAATGCCGGCTTAGTCGCCGGCCTTGACGCGTACTTCACCGCAACAAACAATCCGGGAACAAAAATGCAAAGCCCCCGTCGGTCTCGACGGGGGCTTTCATTTGAACGCAAGTCGCGCGAATCAGGCGGCTTGCTTGCGCCGACGCGCCAGCCAGCCCGCGCCGATGCCGCCGAGGATCAACGCCATGGAGCCGGGTTCGGGTACGGCTGCGAAGGTCACTGTCGTCGCTGTATCCGCGAGTTGCCCGTTCGAACAGAGCGGGATGGCCGCGGATGATGGGGCAATCGTGGTAGAGGAGAACGCTGTTGTCCACGTCCGTCAGCGTTAACGTGGGATGCGAATAGGCACTGTACGAATCGATACTGCTGCTGGATGTAAATATCGGAATCGCGACAAATTGAAGGTACCAAAGCCCGCTGAACACGCCAGTTGGATCATTCGCGGCGAAACCCCCGATGAAGCCTGTCGTAACTCCGGCCAGATCTCCATCCAGGTACACCAGGCCCAACATGTCGTTGAAGTCGGGCAATTTTCCAGGATTCGACCCGAAATTGAGCGTCGTCGTGTGGGCGGGGTTCGTCGAGTCGACAAGCTTCACAAACGGAAACGAGGTCAAGCTGAACACGCAACCATCGAACAAGTTCAGTTGATCCTGGACATGTATGCCGTTCGTTTCGCAGTTGGCGTTGAGGCTGAACAGCGCCTTTCCTGCGAAATTGACGGGATCGAAGTCCGACCCGTAAAAGGCTGCATTCGCAGTCGATCCAAACATCGCCGCCATCACGGCAGCCAAGGTGCTTAACAGCAGTCGCAAAATTCTCGTTGGCATGATCATTGGCCCATTCTGGCTGTTGTTAGGCGAAAATTGAACAGAACAACTATTTTCGCCGAAGAGTAGATCGGGTGGCCGGGAAAGGTGAGCAATAAACGAGCCATGAGCCGTAGCGATTTTATAACATTGAATATAAATACAAAAAAAATAGATCGCGACGAGTCGCGATGGGCTTGGCAATTCAAGTGTAAATTTTTTCGACAAGCCGACTGCGCCGATCACGGTTGTAACTTTTGGGCGCGTGCCGCCGGCTACCGCGCCACTTGGCACGACCCGTTGTAGAACTCGGTCGGCATCGGGACCCGTGTTGGCAGATCGTCGATCCAAGCGTTCACCTTGTGCGGAGCGACTCGATCATTCGCATGTCATCGGTGCGGTGTGCTACGCTCAATCAACGCGGTGATACGTATTGTCCTATGCTGCCGGGATTGACTTTCCCTCTGCGAAAAGGGCGCGCACCTGGCTTACTGCGGCGCCGAGCGCTGCGCGTCTTCACCGCCATACCGTCTGATCAAAGCGCATCGTCCGTGCTCTAACTCTAGTCGACCGCAGTTAACTATGCGCGAATGCCGACATTGTTTGCTGCGACCAGATCGCACCGCATTTTGTACTGCTCAACGCATTCGGTTGTTACAGCGTGTAGTCATCAATTAACATTATTAGCTCAAAAAAGTTGAAAATCTCACATACAAAGTGATTTTTCATTGTTACGATTGCAGAGTATTCAACTGGCCGGGATTTTTGCGCAGAGTTACAAGAACAGACATGGCGCTAACTTGGTGAGTTGTCCTTTGAATGTGGACCCCGGAGCGGGAGAAATTGACGCTATTTGTCCTGTTGCCCCTGCCTGTCGAGAGCCGCGGTTGGCTGACTGGCGTTGCTTCACAAGCAATGCAGAGCACCTGCTCGAAATTTGGCATCTATATTGCTTACGTCCCGGGGCTATGTGGAGCAGAACTGCCAACCGCCGGGACGTTTACATGCAAGCATCGGACGAAGCTGTGCACGTAGCCGACCAAGGGTACGCCGGGCCGAGTTCCGGCGTTGCAGCATACTCGGGGACCGTGTTGTCTTGTGAACAGCCGGACGCAGCGGACGGGGGGCTCGGCGGTATAGCCAGCGAGGTTCCCGCAGGTTCGATGGGCCGCGCCGGAAGGCGCTGCTGCTTCGGAGACAAGGGCAAAGCGGAGGGCGTCGTTGCAAGTCAGCCGCGGTAACTCCGTTGTAACCAAAGGTTCGGAAAATCCTACCGGCCCCCAGTGGGGCACCGGACAGGCCGAGGACCTCATGCATGTTGCGCCGCGCCAGCGAGCAGGGGTGGCCCCGTTCCTGCAGTTTGCGTTGGAACTGGGATGGCTTGTCATCGCCGTGATCCTCGCCATTCGTTGGTCCAACGACCACACCGGCTTGCCCTCGTACGAGGTCGTCGCAGCGGCGCTGGTGTTTGCGCTGCTCATGGTGGCCCTCAACGCCGCGTTCGGACTTTACCGCCGCGATCTGAGGCTACCGTTTGGGGAATATGTCCTGCGACAAGCGGTGGTCTTGGCAATTGCCTTGTTGGTTGCCTATATCGCATCACTGCTGTTGCCAGGCCGCATGGTCTTGCAACAAGCGCTCGTACCAGCGATCGTCCTTGTGCTGGCCGGCCTTGTAGTCGTGCGGCAGATGATGGTCTCGCCCATCGCGCGGGTCGCCCTGCCCTATCGTGTATTGGTGCTCGGAACCGGTCCGGAGGCGCAAGCGGTGGAGGCTTCGCTGACCGTCGCGAACCCCCCCGGGCTGCAGGTCACCGGGTTTTACCCGCTCGAGAAAGCACCGGTCAGGAGCGTCGCATCGAGTCGGATCGTCTCAACTCACCTGACGCTCGAAGAAACAGTCAAGCGCCTGGATATCGACGAAATTATCGTTGCAGTACGCGAACAGCGCGGTGGCGTGCTCCCGCTCCGCGCGCTGCTGGAATGTCGTCTCAACGGGGTGCAGGTGACCGACCTCGCGCGATTTTTCGAGCGCGTCCACGGGCGCGTCCCGATCGAGTCGCTGAAGGTCAGCTGGCTCATCTACGGCAACGGCTTCCGTCAAAATTGGCTTCGCAGCGTGGTGAAGCGGGTGTTTGACATCGTCGTCGCGGCGGTATTGCTGCCCACCGCGGCGCCGCTGATGGCTATCGTTGCATGCTTGATCTGGCTCGAAACCGGCGGGCCGATAATCTACAAGCAAGAACGGGTTGGCTGCCGAGGACGGCGATTTACGCTGCTCAAGTTCCGGAGTATGGCCCACGACGCGGAGAAGGATGGCAATGCGTCCTGGGCGAGCGTTAACGACACCCGTGTGACAAGGATCGGACGTGTCATGCGCCGTACCCGGATCGACGAGCTGCCGCAGTTGATCAACGTCCTCTGGGGGGAGATGAGCTTCGTCGGCCCCAGGCCGGAGCGACCGACGTTCGTCGCCATGTTGACGGAACAGATCCCGTTCTACGCTGTGCGGCACAGCGTCAAACCGGGCTTAACCGGCTGGGCGCAAGTGCGTTATACGTACGGTGCGAACGTCGAAGAGTCGATCAAGAAGCTCGAGTACGACCTCTACTATGTAAAGAACCATTCGCTGCTACTCGATCTGCTGGTCCTGCTGATGACCATTCGGGTAGTGTTGCTCGGTCAGGGCGCGCGCTGATCAGCGCGGACTGCCGGCCTGCTTGCGCCGCGGGATCCGTGCGGCCAAAGCATGGGTCATAGCAGGGCCTTAGCCTAGGGGCCCGTTCCGCTGTAAAGTGAAGCTTGGGACTCACTGGCAAACACATCACGTGACAGGAAGCGACGCGATCACTGCAGCAATCTGGAGCTACGCGCTGACTTGCGCATGCTTCGTCGCGTTCGCGTTGCGCATGGCGCTGGGCTGGCGCGGCGGTCGATGTGCGGTACTGCTTCTGTCCGCGATCATCGCCAGTGCGTTGTGGGCGGCCTCCGAAGTCATCGTGGCCATCGTGCCGGGTACGGTCGCCACGATAGTTGCGAACTTGCTGGATACCGCGCGCTACGCCCTCTGGTTCGGATTTCTCTACGGGCTCGTCGGCACGACTTCGCAACCGATCCCGGCCACGGGAGTCGCGCGTCTGCGCCCGCCATGGTGGCTTGTCGTCGCAGTCGCCGTGGGCATTGGTGCCAGCGTCGTCCAGCCAGATTGGACCGCGGTGGAAGCACTGTTTGGCGTTCACGCGGGCGGCGTCGCCTACGCCGTTCACGTCGCCCTCGCCGTCATCGGATTGGTGCTGGTCGAGCGGCTGCTGCGCAGCACTGCGGCGCATGCGCGTTGGTCCGTCAAGCCGCTGTGCCTGGGGTTGACCGGACTCTTCGGTTTCGACTTGTTCTTCTATTCAGATGCCATGTTGTTCGGCCGTCTCGACCCGGATATCTGGGTAGCGAGAGGAATTGCACACGCGCTGGTTCTGCCATTCGTCGGCATCGCGGCGGCCAGGAATCCGGCGTGGACGATCGAGATGCACCTGTCGCGCAACGCCGTGCTGCGTTCGAGCGCGCTGCTCGTCTCGGGCCTGTTCCTCCTCGCCGTGGCGGCAGCGGGTTATTTTCTGCGGTTCATCGGCGGGGAACTGGGCAACGCACTGCAAATCGAGTTCCTGTTTGCAGCGTCGCTCCTTTTTGCATTTGCGGTGTTTTCCGGCACCTTCAGATCCAGGCTCAAGGTCTTCGTAAGCAAGCACTTCTTTTCCTACCGTTACGATTATCGGGAGGAATGGCTGCGGTTCACGCGAACGCTGTCGGCGGACAACTCGCCACAGAACCTCCAGCAGCGGAGCATCCATGCGCTTGCCGACTTGGTCGAAAGCCCGGCGGGCGCGTTGTGGTTGAGGCACGGCGACGAGTCTTTCAGGCCCGCCGCGCGATGGAACATGGCCAGCGTCAGCGCGGTGGAGCCGGTGGACGGTTCATTGGGGGCGTTCCTCGAGCGTACCGGGTGGGTGATCGATGTTGCCGAGCATGGCTCGGCGCCGCAGCATTACGAAGGGCTTTCCCTGCCGGCCTGGCTGGTCTCGTTGCCAGGCGCCTGGCTGGTCGTCCCGCTGCCGTCGCCAAGCGGACTTGTCGGATTTGTCGTACTCGTGACCGCGCGCGCCGCGATCAAAGTCGATTGGGAGGTGCTCGATCTGCTCAAGACCGCGGGACGGCAGGCGGCAAGCTATCTCGCTCAGATCCAGATGACCGAAGCTCTGCTCGAAGCACGCAAATTCGATGCCTTCAATCGCATGTCGGCATTTGTCGTCCACGACCTCAAGAATCTCATCGCGCAACTTTCGTTGATGCTCAAGAATGCCGAACGACATCGCGACAACCCGGCATTCCAACGCGACATGCTGATGACAGTGGGAAACGTCGTCGAGCGGATGAACAAGCTGATGTTACAGCTGAGAACGGGAGCCAAGCCCGTGGAGCAGCCACGACCGGTGGACTTGGGATCCGTCATCCGCAACGTCTGTGCAGCGAAATCGGCGCAGAACCTTGCCATCGAGATGGACGCATCCTCAACCGTGTTCGGCGTGGGTCACGTGGACCAGTTGGAGCACGTCATCGGACATCTGGTGCAGAACGCACTCGACGCGACGGCTGATGGAGGGCGGGTTTCAGTGCGCCTCGATCGCGACGAAAGCACCGCGGTCATCGAGGTTGTTGACAGCGGTGTCGGGATGGCACCTGAGTTCGTGCGCGACCGCCTGTTCAAGCCTTTCCAGACGACCAAAACATCCGGCATGGGTGTTGGAGTGTACGAAAGCGCACAATACGTGACGGGTCTTGGCGGACGCATCCTGGTGGACAGCACGCCCAACGCCGGGACCCGGATTCGAGTCGTGTTGCCACTCGCACACGACGCCGTCTCAAACGCAATGAAACCAAAAGAAGCCGCATGAACGAAACCCGCACCCCATTGCTCATCGTTGAGGACGATCCCGCCTTGCAGAAGCAAATGTGCTGGGCCTTCGATCAATACGAAACAGTCGTTGCGAACGATCGCGACTCCGCGGTCGCAATGGTGCGTCGCCATGAGCCTGCGGTCGTGACCATGGATTTGGGGCTGCCGCCTCACCCGGATGATCCGAGCGAAGGACTGCAACTGCTCGAGGAACTACACGGACTTGCACCCGATACCAAAGTGATCGTGCTCACCGGTCAGAACGACCGTGCAAACGCCCTCAAGGCAATTGCCCTAGGTGCGTACGACTTCTGCGAGAAGCCATTCGAGCCAGTGATCCTGACCTTAATGATCGAACGGGCGTTTCGAATCCACGCGCTGCAAGAAGAAAATCGACGCCTGCAGGCGCAGCAACACGCGCCGGCCATGTCCGGAATCGTCACCCGCGATCCCGGCATGCAGAAGATCTGCCGCACGGTGGAGAAGATCGCGCCGACGTCGGCCACCTTGCTGATCCTCGGCGAGTCCGGTACGGGCAAGGAACTGCTCGCACGCGCCCTGCACGATCTTTCACCGCGGCGTGCCAACCGGTTCGTCGCGCTGAACTGCGCCGCGATCCCCGAAACTCTGCTGGAAAGTGAACTGTTCGGCTACGAGAAGGGCGCCTTTACCGGAGCAGCGAAACAGACGCTCGGCAAGATTGAAACGGCGAATGGTGGAACTCTTTTCCTTGACGAAATCGGCGATCTGTCACTCGCGCTACAGGTGAAGCTGCTCCGTTTTCTGCAAGAACGTGTGATCGAGCGCATAGGAGGGCGGCAGGAGATCCCCATCGACGTGCGCATCGTATGTGCCACCAATCAGAATCTGAAGGACTTGACCGCGGCGGGTAAGTTTCGTGACGATCTGTACTATCGATTGGCGGAGATCGTCCTGGAGGTTCCTCCGCTGCGCGCGCGCAACGGCGACGCGGCGCTCCTCGCGCACACTTTTGTCCATCGTCTCGGGGCGGAGCAGCGGCGCGGTTCGATGACGCTGCTTCCGGATGCCATGGCCGCGATTGAATCCTACGCCTGGCCAGGGAACGTACGCGAGTTGGAGAATGTGATGCGGCGAGCAGTAATCATGGCCGATGGATCGGGAATCAGCGCCGAGGATATCGGCATAGCGCCAGAAATTCAGGACAAAGCGCAACTCAACCTGCGCCAGGTCCGCGACGAAGCCGAGAAGCACGCGGTGCTACGGGCGCTCGGCAGGGTCAATGGTAACCTGAGCAAGGCCGCCGATCTTCTGGGCGTCAGCCGTCCGACGCTCTACGAACTCATTCACCGTTTCGGACTCAAATGAGGTCCTCCGTGACGCGCGCAATACATTCGATGAAGGTGGTATCAAAAATGAATCGACTCTCGGTCCGCAATCTGGCGAAATTCATGTGTGTATCGGGCGTTTGTGTCCTGCTCGTTGCGTGCGGGAAGGAATCCCCCGAAGCACTGGTCAAGTCCGCGCAGGACTACCTGGCTAAAGGCGATGCGGGAGCCGCCGTGATCCAACTGAGGAATGCCCTGCAGAAAACGCCTGACAATGCCGAAGCTCGTTTTCTGCTGGGCAGCGCCCTAGTCGATCGACGCGACCCGGCCGGCGCAGTCAAGGAATTGCGCAAGTCACTCCAGCTTGGGTATCCGGCTGAAAAGGTGGTGCCCGTGCTCGCACGAGCACTGACGGATGATGGGAACGCCAAGGGATTGGTCACCGAATTCGGAAAGACGGTGCTCCGCGATCCCGACGCACAAGCACAACTGAAGGCGAGAATTGGCAATGCCTTCGTGTCGCTCGGAAACGCCAAGGACGCGGAAGCGGCGTTCGCTGCCGCGCTTGCCGCCAAGCCCAACTACGCGGACGCACTTCTGGGGATTGCGACCTTGCGTGCCGCCAGTGGCAACCTCGAGGAAACGACGAAGATTGTCGACCAGATCCTCGCGCAGCCCAACCCACCGCCGGAGGCCACGCTGTTCAAAGCGCGCTTGCTGCTGGCGGCAGGGCAGTTGGATGAGGGTACCGCTCTGTTGCAAAAAGTCGTGGCTGCAACACCAGACAATCTGCAGGCTCGTTATCTGTTGACCTCACTCGCTCTCGACAAGGGCGATCTCGAGCAGGCTACGGCTCAGGTCGCCGCGATCAGAAAGGTGTCGAAACAGGATCTTCGCGCATACTACTTCGAGGCTCTCATTGCGTCCCGTAAGGACGATCTTCCGGCCGCTCGGGCGGCGGTCCTCCAGGTGTTGAAGGGGTCGCCCGAACACGTCCCGAGCCTGCTTCTGGCGGGAGAGATCGAGTATCGCGCCAAGCAGTACAACCAGGCGGAAGACTATCTTCGCCGGGCACTGAAGGGTGCGCCCGGCTCGCTCTATGCTCAGCGCCTGCTGGCAGCGAACTATCTTCGGATGGGTAGCCCCGCTCGGGCGCTGGAAGTGCTCCAACCTGCGTTGAGTCGCGGATCCCAAGACCCGAAATTGATGACGGTTGCAGGCGAGGCTTATCTTGCGGTGGGTGACTACCCCAAGGCTGCCCAGGTTTTTGCGCAAGTATCGACGCTTGATCCCAAGAATGCGGCGGTGCGTACGCGACTTGGTCAGGCAAAGATGGCCGAAGGCGACACCGATGGGGCGATTCGTGATCTCGAGGCGGCCTCGTCTATGGATCCGAATGTGTCGCCGGCTGACCTCGCGTTGGTGGCCAATCTCCTCCGGCAAAAGCAGTTCGATGAGAGCCTCGTTGCGGTGGAGCGGCTCGAGAGCAAACAACCCAATAGTCCTCTGGTATACAACCTCAAGGGAATCGTTTACCTCACCAAGCGCGACTTCGTGAAAGCGCGCTCGAATTTCGATCGCGCCGTGCAGATCCAGCCCGACTACCTTCCGGCGATCGGCAATCTTGCGCAGCTCGATCGGGTCGAGAACAAGCCGGAAGCAGCGCGCAAGCGGTACGACGCCCTGCTCGAAAAGGATCCCAAGAACGAGCAGGCATTGTTGGGACTCGTCAATCTTCTGCAGTCGACCGGAGGCGATCCCAAGGAAATCGAGTCGCTGCTGAAGAAGGCGGTCGTGGCCAATCCGCAATCAGTCAATGTGCGCTTGGCGATCGTTAACTTTTACATGCGCAAGGGAGATGCCAAGCAAGCACTTCTCGCCGCGCAAGAAGCAAACGCAGCGTTGCCGGACGATCCTCGAATGCTGGATTTGCTTGGGCAGGTGCAAGTCGCGACAGGCGATGCCTCGCTCGCGGTGGGTACCTTCAGCAAGCTGGTTGCCGCCCAGCCTGGAACGACGGACCCGCTGCTGCACCTGGCTGGAGCGCTGGCTGCGGCGAAGGAGTACGACAAGGCGATTGCGAAACTGCGTGAAGCACTGGCGATCAACCCCGGTCTCTTTGAAGCGAACCGGCAGATCGCGATTATCTACGCGCTGACAGGGCGCACGGATGAGGCACTGAAGGAGATCAAAGGCTATCAGCGAGCTCATCCGGACGACGTGCGCGGCTACAGCATGGAGGGCGACTTCTACGGAGGCCAGCAAAAGTGGCGGGAAGCGGAGGCGGCTTTCCGCGTGGCGCAAAAGCGGGCGCCTGATGATGGCTTGATCATGGTGAAGCTGTACACCACCATGGCCAATGGCGGCAAGCCAACGGCGGCCGACCTGGCGGCGGATAAGTGGATGCAAGATCATCCTAAGGACGCCGTGCTGCCCACTTACCTCGGTGAAAGGGCGTTGGGCAAACACGATTACAAGGCGGCGGCGCGCTATTACCAGGCGCTCGTTGCTCAGCAACCCGACAACGTGATGTATCTCAACAACCTTGCATGGGCTGCCGGGGAGCTGGGCGACCCGAAGGCGGTGTCGTACGCTGAGAAGGCTGTCGCACTCTCGCCGGCAAACGCAAATGTGCTGGATACGCTGGGGACGATCCTGGTCAAGAAAGGCGATGTGACCCAAGGGCTCGAAAAACTGCAAAAGGCGTCGCAGCTTGCGCCGAATCAAGGCGATATCCGCTTGCATTTGGCCAAGGCCCAGATCAAAGCTGGCGACAAAGTGGCCGCGCGGAAGGAGCTGGAAGCCTTGGCTCAGGCGAGCGGCCAGGCGGAAGGAAAATCCCCGACGGCTGCCAAAGGTGCCGTCGCAGATCCGAAATCCGCACAGGCATCAGCCAACAAGGCAGCCGCAACCTCGCTCACGTGCAGCCCGGACTGTGTTGCGGAAGCGGCCGAGTTGTTGAAGGCGCTCTGAAACATCCGCAGTCGACTTGCTCGCGCCAGAGGCAGTTGGCGTCGGCCGGGTCGATATGCTCGCAAATTCGACCAAGGGAGTCGCAGTGACGGTTGTTGCCGTAGTGGGCCTGGGATACGTGGGCTTGCCCCTCGCCATCGAGTTCGGAAAGAAATATCGGACGATCGGTTTCGACCTCTCCGAACGGAAGATCGCCGCATATCGCGAGGGCAATGATCCTACAGGGGAGGTAAGTCGCGCGGAATTCGACGCTGCATCACAATTGCAAGTGACGACCGATGGGGCCGCGCTCGGTGAAGCCGACATCATCGTCGTTGCGGTCCCGACGCCGGTTGACGATGCGCACCGGCCAGACTTCGGCCCATTGCTGGGGGCGAGCGAAACGGTTGGCCGGCACTTGAAACGTGGCGCCACCATTGTCTACGAATCGACTGTTTACCCGGGCGCCACGGAAGAAATCTGCGTGCCCGTTGTCGAGCGGGTCTCCGGCATGCAGTGGTTGCGGGATTTTTTCGTCGGCTATTCACCCGAACGCATCAATCCCGGAGACAAGCAGCACTCGTTGACGCGCATTACCAAGGTCGTCTCGGGCGACTCACCGGAAACTCTCCGGAAGGTTGCCGACCTTTACGGGAGCATTATCGTCGCGGGCGTGCATGAAGCGAGCAGCATCAAGGTGGCCGAAGCTGCGAAAGTCATCGAGAACACGCAACGGGACTTGAACATCGCATTGATCAACGAGCTTGCGCTGATCTTTCACAAGATTGGTATCGATACCACGGAGGTATTGGAAGCTGCGGGCACGAAATGGAACTTCCTCAACTTCCGGCCGGGGCTGGTGGGCGGGCATTGCATCGGTGTCGACCCGTATTACCTGACGCACAAGGCAGACCTGCTCGGCTACCACCCGCAGGTGATTTTGGCGGGTCGACGTATAAATGATGGAATGGGCAAATATGTTGCCGACGAGACGGTGAAGCTGATGATTGCTGCCGGCTCGGCGGTAAAAGGCGCCGCCGTAAACGTGCTTGGACTGACGTTCAAGGAGAACTGCCCGGATCTGCGCAACTCGCGCGTGATCGATGTTATCCGGGAGCTCGCATCGTTCGGGGTGTCCGTGAACGTGCATGACCCGGTTGCCGATCCCGCCGATGCGTTGCGCGAGTACGGCGTTAAGCTGGTGCCCTGGGACGAGCTCCCGCGCGCCGATGCGATTGTCTCTGCGGTCGCGCACCGCGAATACGAGCAATATTCGACCGACTCGTTGGCCGCCAAGCTCATGCCGAACGGCGTGTACATGGATGTGAAGTGCCGCGTCGACGCCGCGTCGTTGCGCGCGCGGGGAATCCAGGTGTGGAGACTCTGATAGACACTGCCCGCGAACCCGTTGCTTTGCGGGCGGCCGTGTCGCAGCTGCGTGCCAAGCCTATGCGCTGGCTGGTCACCGGCAGCGCGGGCTTTATCGGGTCGCATCTGCTCGAATACTTGCTGAGGCTCGGCCAGAGCGTTGTCAGCCTCGACAACTTCGAGACCGGCCATCGCCACAACCTGGAGGAAGTGCGTGGGTCGGTCGGCCGCGAACTTTGGGCGCGTCACGAATTCCTCGAAGCTGACATTGTCGATGCAAACAGCTGTAGGCGGGCGTGCCAGGACGTGGATATTGTCTTGCATCAAGCGGCGCTGGGTTCCGTGCCGCGGTCGATCCGCGACCCGCTGCGCACTCATGCCGCCAACGTTACCGGCTTCCTGAACATGCTGGTTGCGGCGCGCGATGCCGGGATCAGCCGCTTCGTTTACGCAGCGTCGAGCTCGACTTACGGCGACGCGGCGGAGTTGCCCAAGGTCGAGGAGCGGATCGGGCGACCGTTGTCGCCCTATGCGGTCACGAAATACGTCGACGAGATTTATGCCGACGTATTTGGCCGGTGCTACGGCACGCCGACAATCGGGCTGCGCTACTTCAACGTCTTCGGCGCGAGACAGGACCCCGAGGGCGCATACGCGGCAGTCATTCCGCGTTGGGTGGAAGCGATGTTGGGCGCGAAGCCGGTGGTCATCTACGGCGATGGCACGACCACACGCGATTTCTCCTACATCGCCAACATCCTGCAGGCCAATCTGCTTGCGGCTACCAGCCGGGATCCCGACGTGATCGGCCAGGTGTTCAACATCGCGGCCGGGGGACGCATGTCGCTGGACGCGCTGTTTTCGTCGCTGCGCGACGTGGTGCAGGAGCGCCACCCGCAGGTCGTCGTCCCGCCACCGGTGTACGAGGGATTTCGCCCAGGCGATGTGCGCCATTCACAGGCCGATATCGGCAAGGCGCGCCGCATGCTGGGCTACGACCCGACGTTCGACGCCACATCGGGCCTGCGCGCGGCCCTGCCGTGGTACGAGGCGCGGTCGCGCTTGTGCGCCAACCGTCAAACGGACGCGATGCAGCGTGTGGGCGATGCGGTATAGCGGAAGCCGAATCGGTGTTCGTTCAGTCGTTGCGGCGGCAGGACTGCTGTTGAGCGGCGTGCTGGCGGCGGAAGGTATGAGCGCCGTCCCATCCAGCGAACGAGCGCCGGATCTCGTCGCCCTGGCGCTAGCCTACGAACACGGGGAGGGCGTCCTCATGGACCCCCTCCGCGCCGCCGCCCTGTACTGCGAGGCTGCGCGGCGAGGGGATGCCGAGGCTCAGTACAGCCTGGGCTGGATGTACGCGAACGGGCGGGGTGTTGCGCGCGACGATGCCGTCGCGGCCTCGCTGTTGGCGCTTGCGGCGGAGCACGGTCACGCAGCGGCCGCCGCGGCCCTCAAATTCGTGAGCGGAGAGCGCGGTCATTTGCCGGATTGCATGCTGCCCGACGAACCCGTCGTCAGCGTGGCGCCACAAGAGGAAGAAGTCGATCCGTTCGCTGACTTGCCGCCGGAGAAGCAAAAAATCGCGCGAATGGTGACCGCGCTGGCGCCTGCCTACACGGTCTCTCCTCGCCTGGCGCTGGCTGTCATCGCGGTCGAGTCGAACTTCGACCCGAAGGCGCAATCGCCGAAGGACGCGCGGGGGCTGATGCAGCTGATTCCCGATACCGCAGCCCGGTTCAGGGTCAGGAACAGCTTCGATATCCGCGACAATTTGCGCGGCGGGTTGGCCTACCTGGGCTGGTTATTGTCGTATTACCAGGGCGAGGTGGCGCTTGCGGCCGCCGCGTATAACGCGGGCGAGGCTGTCGTGGATCGATACCGCGGGATCCCGCCATACCCGGAGACGCGCAACTACGTGCAGCGTGTGCTCGTCTTGTACGGCAGCGAGCGCCATCCGTACGATCCGGCCCTCGCTGTGCCGTCCGAGTTGGTCACATCGCGGTAATTGAGGCTATGGCGTCGGTGGCTATCACACGATCCACTGTGACGAGGCGCATCCATCCGCGCCGATACCTCGCGCTACTGGCTGGGGCCTGCGCTCTGTTGTCGTGCTTTCCCTCGCGCGCGGACAACACGATCGGCACGATCGAACGGGTCAAGGGTTCGGTGGTTGCGATCGGTACGTTCGAGCGAACAAGAGCGCCCCCGTTTCAGTTCCGCGCGACGGGCTTCGCCGTTGGCGACGGGACCCTGATCGTGACCAATGCCCACGCGCTACCGAGCACACTCGACAGCGAGCATCGCGAGGCGCTGGTGGTCGTGATCCCCTCTACCGCGGATCGGCAGCCACAGGTTCGGGAAGCAAAGGAGTTGGCCGTCGACGTTGGAACCGACTTGGCGATACTGAAAATGACCGGGGCGGCGCTGCCTGCCCTCAAAATCGGCGATGCGGACAGCGTCAAAGAAGGACAGAGCGTACTGTTTACCGGCTTTCCGATCGGCAGTGTCCTTGGTGTGTTCGCGGCGACACATCGCGGCATGGTGTCGGCAATTACGCCGATCGCGATCCCGCCCCCTTTGGCGGCACAGCTCGACCCGCGAATTCTTCGTCGCCTGGCGACCGGGTCGTTTCCCGTATTTCAGCTCGATGCGACCGCTTATCCCGGGAATAGTGGAAGCCCAGTCTACGATCCCGAATCCGGCGAGGTCCTCGGCATCATCAACATGGTATTCGTCAAGGGGACCAAGGAAGCGGCCCTGACGCAGCCAAGCGGGATCACGTACGCGATTCCCGGCAAGTATTTGCAGTCGCTGCTGGCGAAGACCAATTGAACTGAAGGGGCAGGCTTCGATATCGTCGTCATAAAGGCTTGGCTGAAGGCATTGATCCTGCCCCCGACAGGCCCCTTGCTGCTGGCGGTGGTCGGGCTCCTCATGCTCGCGCGCGCTCCGCGCGCAGGGCGTATCGTGGCCTGGACCGGCGTTCTCGTCTTGCTCGCCTTGTCGACGCCAATCGTTGCGTTCGCATTGCTGACCTTTGTCGACAGGTCACCGCCCTTGGATCTGGCGCGCGCCCGGGACGCACAGGCAATCGTCATCCTCGGCGGCGGCATTCGTCCGCATGCCGCGGAGTACGGCGGCCGCGACACGCTCGGCCACTTGACGCTCGAGAGAGTGCGCTATGGTGCCCAGGTTGCGCGCCTCACCGGATTGCCGGTGCTCGTCACGGGCGGCTCCGTGCTCGGGGGCGAGCCCGAAGCGACCGTGATGCGCGCAGCACTCGAACACGAATTTGCGGTCCCGGTCCGGTGGGTGGAGTCGCAATCGCGCAACACGCACGAAAACGCGACGCTCTCCGCCAAAATCCTCGGCGCCGCGAATGTGAGCCGAATCGTTCTCGTCGCACACAGCTTCGACATGCCGCGGGCGCGCGCCGAGTTCGCGGCGCAAGGCATCGAAACGATTCCGGCGCCGACGCTCATTCCGAACGGCCAGATCGACCACGCCGTGGACCTCATTCCGAATATGGCGTCCTTACACAGCAGTTACTTTGCCGCTCTACGAGATACTTGCGAACCTCGTCCGATGGATCGTCACAACGCTGTAGCCCTTGCGGTGCAGCATCGGTCACATGCAGCGTGCATAATAATTGCCACAACGGGCCAGGCGCTCAGCGGCACAGCACTGGTCGGCACAACTTGTTGTATACGGCAGATACTGTTCACAATGGCAGCGATCCGCGGCCGATACTGCCAGTTGTCGGCAAGACCTAGCGTTCGGTGCCTTTTTGTGCTTAAAATCAACCCCATAATTCCATATTCATAAAACATATGCGGCAACGCAGCGAAAAGTTTTAGGCTAGTACGCATTGCACTGCGCTTCGTAGCGCGTTTTGGCGCCTTATTGGTGATCGGAAAGGAATCGAAAATGCGTTCGATCTGGAATCGCAAGTCCCTCTCAGGCCATGGTGCGCGTTTCGTTTTGCAGGTCGCAGCCATGTTGAGCATTGCGGCGATGATGGGGTGCGCGACCCCGACTTATCCGCCGGCGCCGCAGGTTGCCGCGACACCCGACTATCTTTACAAGATCGGACCGCTCGACAGCGTCAGTGTAAACGTCTGGCGCAACCCGGAGATTTCGACCAGTGTTCCGGTGCGACCCGACGGCAAAATAACGGCGCCCCTCATCGAGGATCTTCCCGCGATCGGGAAAGATCCGACCACGCTGGCCCGCGACATCGAGAAGGCACTGTCCAAGTACATCCGCGATCCGGTGGTCACGGTCATCGTCACCGGATTCAACGGTCCCTATCCGGAGCAGATCCGCGTCCTGGGCGAGGCGACGAAACCGCAGGCGCTCTCCTACCGTCAGGGGATGACATTGCTCGACTTGATGATCGCCGTCGGAGGCTTGACCGATTTCGCGGATGGCAACAATGCGTCGATCATGCGCACCTCCGAGGGGGGCAAGCAATACGCCGTTCGCCTCAAGGACCTGGTCAAGCGTGGTGACATTTCCGCCAACGTCGATGTCAAGCCGGGCGACATCCTTCTCATCCCGCAGAGCTGGTTTTGATGACACTCCGCCAGCCCGTTTGGTACGTCGTTCTCCGATAGGCACTGACCATGCAAGAACTAGTTGATCAGCTACTCGCTATTCTGCGGGGCATGTGGCAACGCCGTTGGATCGGGCTGGGCGTTGCCTGGGTGGTCGCCATCATTGGCGTGATTGTCGTCTTCCGCTTGCCCGACAAGTATGAAGCGTCTGCCCGCGTCTATGTGGATACGATGTCGCTGCTTCAGCCATTGATGTCTGGCATGGCGATAAGCCCGGACGCGAGCCAACAAGTGGCGATTCTGAGCCGGCTGCTTCTCAGTCGACCCAATCTCGAAAAGATCATCCGCAAGTCCGACCTTGATACGAGCGCGGGCGCGAACGCAGCTGATCTTGTTGACATGGCGGCGGGCTCTTTGAACATATACCGCGCGGGAGGGGACAACTTATACACCATCGCTTTCCGTTATCCCGATGGTCGCAAGGCGCGCGATGTGGTTCAGGCCGCTCTGTCGACATTCATCGAGCAAAGTCTTGGTCAAACGCGCGGCGGCACCGATAGCGCGCGCAAGTTCATCGAGGACCAGATCAGGGATTACGAGGGCAAGCTGCGTGAATCGGAAGCTCGGCTGCAAGCCTTTCGTTTGAAGTACCTCGGCCTGTACGGCTCGAGTGGCCGCGATTTTGTTTCGCAGATGGGGGGCATCAGCGAGCAGATGAAGGAGACCCGGATCGAGCTTCGGATCGCCGAGCAAACTCGCGACGGTATTCGCCAGCAGCTCGAAGAGCAAACGCAACGCGCTCCGGCAGCGCCCGGTAAGCGTACCGTGACGATTACCGTCCCGGAGATCGACGCCCGCATCAACGAGCAGCGGCGACAACTCGACGAATTGCTGCGGAAATACACCGACCAGCATCCTGACGTGGTTGGCACCAGACGCCTGATAGCGCAATTGGAGGAGGACCGACAACGCGAGATCGAAATCCGGACCAAGGCCTTGGACAAGGAACCAGCAGGCAATCCGCTGAGCGGCGATCCGGTCGCCCAACAACTCAAAGTCGCGCTGAACGAGGCTGAATCAAACATCACGACGGTGCGCGCGCGCCTGGGCGAATATGAGGCCCGCTACAACCAGTTGAAGGCATCGGCGGAGTCGCTTCCGAAGATCGACATGGAGCTCACCCAGCTGAACCGCGACTACGATATGCAGAAGCGGCAGTACGAGAACCTCGTTGCGCGACGCGAGACCGCCAGTCTTACCGGGAAGCTCGAGGATGCTGGAATTGCCGAGTTCCGGATCGTCGATCCTCCCCGCGTGACGCCGAACCCGGTCGCGCCGAACCGGCCCCTCCTGCTCGGCACAGTCGTCGCGATATCGCTTCTCGCCGGGCTCGCGATGAGTTGGCTGGTGAGCCAGACGCGCCCCACGTTCCACGATGGACGTGCGCTGCGCGAGATTGCGGAACGCCCGCTGCTCGGCATGATCAGCATGCTGCCTACTAAGAGCCTTCGTGCGATGCGGCGTCGCGCCGCACTGCTCTTCGCCGGCGGCGTCACCGGATTGTTGGCTTCGTACGCGGCTGCTTTCGCGTTCCTTTTCCTGGGCGCCACTCGTGTCTTCTGAGGATCGACCAATGGATCTTGTGGAGAAAGCGGCCCAGCGGCTCGCCCAATTGCAAAAGGCTGGCGTCGAGGCGCCCGTTCCGGCGCCAGGCGCTCAGTCGCTTGGGTCAGAGCCGATTGCGGAGGCCATCCCGACGCCGGAACGATTCGCGCGGGCGATGGAGCGAGCGCAACCGCAGCCACCTGAGCCCCGTGTCACGGTCCCCGCGCCGGCGGCGCCCGTGGCGCCGGCGGTACATGCCCGCCGCGATGCCCCAACCCCTGAATCCGGCCATCGCAGTAAGCAGGTGCATATCGATCTCGACGCGCTTGCGGCATCCGGCTTCGTGACGCCTCAGGCGCAGCGCTCTCAGATCGCAGACGAGTTCCGCGTCATCAAGCGACCTGTCATCAGGAACGCCCACGACCGCACTGGCCCCCGGGCGGAGCGCAACAACCTCGTCATGGTTACCAGCGCAATTCCGGCCGAAGGCAAGAGCTTCGTGTCGCTCAATCTGGCGATGAGCATTGCCCTCGAAGTGGACAGTACGGTCCTTTTGGTGGATGCGGACGTGGCCAAGCCATCGCTCATGGCACTGACGCACTTGCCGGAAGGATCCAAAGGGTTGCTCGATCTCCTTACCAATACCGACGTCAAACTCCACGACGTCTTGCTGCGAACGAACGTGGAGAAATTGTCGCTGTTGCCGTCGGGCACCGCTCACGGTCGAGCCACCGAAATGCTCGCGAGCGAAACGATGGCGAGTCTGCTCGAAGAGATGGCGGCCCGGTACCGTGACCGGATCATCGTGTTCGATGCACCACCGTTGCTGGCAACGACCGAAGCGCGCGCCCTGGCAACGCACATGGGCCAGATCATCATGGTCGTGGAGGCGGATCGCACCAGTCAATTGCTGGTGAAGCACGCGCTGGAAACGATCGAGAGTTGCCCCGTGGTCATGATGGTACTGAACAAGGCGCCGCGTCCAGAGGTAGGCAGCTACTACGGCCAGCACTATTACGCGGTCGACGCTGCGTCCTGACCCCGGGGTCGATGCTCATGCATGGACGTCGCGGTTCGGGACCGACGAGCGCTGACGAGGCAAAGTCTGGGGCGGGGCGCTGGACAAAGTGGGTCGCTGCGCTTGGGGGACTTAGCTGCGCGACTACCGCGGGTTTCGCGCTCGCCGAAAACTGGACACACTCGGCCTCGGCCAGCGCCACCGGAAGCTACAACCATTATTTCGGTCCGAACCAACCAGACGACGGATTCACGACGTCCCTATCGGCGACGTTCGGTATCCACGGGCAGGGTGCACGCGTGAAGCTCGATGGCTGTCTTTGGCGCGACTGAAACATATTACGGCAACCAGGGTCAACCCGCCAGTTTCGCCCCGAGCGTCAGTCTCAATGCCAAGCTCGAGGCGATCGAACAGTTCTTCTGGATCGATGCCAACGCCCTCGTTACCCAGTCTTTTCTTACGCCGTTTGGCCCGCAGCCGGCCAATCTGACAACGCCAACCAACAATCGCTATACAACGCAGGCTTACGGCGTCAGTCCATACATACAGGGGGTGATCGCCTCGAACATTTCCTATTCGCTGCGGGACGACAATATCTGGTCGCGTTCCAGTAACTATGGCGACTCCGCGGCCACGGTGCCGGCGACCTATTCGAACAACTTGAGCGGACAGATGAGTTCCGTCGATCGGTAATGGCGGTGGCTGGACGCTGCAATACACACGCCAAACCTACGACAATGGTGTGGATACCGGTACCTACGTAATTCAAGTAGGACGCGCGATCCTCTCATTCGCTGTCGATCCGCAGTTGACGCTATCGGCCCGCGTCGGGTACGAAAGCGATCACTTTCCAGCATTGGCCGGCAACAACGGATCCCTCCTTCCATCCTCCGAACAATAGCGGCGCCATCTATGGTGCCGGGATGAATTGGAGGCCAGGCGAGCGGACCTCGCTCAATGGCTATTGGGAGCATCAGTTTTTCGGGTCGTCCTACAATTGGCAACTCACCCATCGGCTACCGAACATCGCCTTGGCCGCGACCTTCACGCGCGGACTATCGAGTTTTCCCCAGCTCGCGCTGGTCATCCCTGGCGGCGTTACAGTCGCCCAATTTTTGGACGCAGCGTTCACGACCCGCATTCCGGATCCTGCGCAGCGCGCGGCGGCGGTGGCGCAATTCCTGGCGCAGACCGGACTGCCGTCAACTCTCGCAAGCCCTGTGAACTTCTACGCGCAGTCGATCACGCTGCAGCAGACGGCAACCTTGTCGGCGGTATGGGTCGGGGTACGGAACTCTCTCGGGTTTACACTATTCAACTCGCAGAGTGAAGCAATTTCCGGTACAGGTTCGGCGCTCCCGCCTGCGTTCGCGTTCGGATCCAACAACACTCAGACAGGCGGCGGCATCAACTACAGCCATAGTCTGAGCGGTCTGACCAATCTCGTTGCGAGCGTGACCTACAGCACGACGAAGCCGAACAACACAGACAGCTCTGTCAGCAACCTGCGCAGCAACAACTTCAATGCATCCGTCAGTATCAGCACGCAGTTCACGCCCAAGACCAGTGGCGCAGCGGGCGTGACTTATTTCGTGTTCCAGACTCCGGGCTCGGACAACTTCGGCACGCAGACTACCGCCAGCCTGTTCGCGTCTATTTCACACAATTTTTAGGCCGTGACGTGTACGAAAAATTCTTCGGCCTGACCGCCAAACCCTTTCAACTGAATCCCGACCCCGCATTCTTTTTCGGCAGTCGGGGTCACAAACGCGCGTTCGCCTACCTTCAGTACGGTGTGCACCAGAGCGAGGGGTTCATCATCATTACCGGAGAAGTCGGGGCCGGAAAGACCACGCTGGTACGCAGCCTGCTCGAGCAAATCGATCCCAACCAGCTCGTCGCCGCGCAGCTGGTGACCACTCAGCTCGATGCGGACGATCTCCTGCGTGCCGTTGCGATAGCGTTCGGACTGGCGACCAAGGCGATGGACAAGGCGCAACTGCTCGCCGAGCTCGAAGCGTTCCTGGTTTCCCTGGTGCCGCAGGGCAAGCGCGCGCTGCTGATCGTCGACGAAGCGCAAAATCTTTCGCCGCGCGCGATCGAAGAGTTGCGGATGCTATCCAACTTCCAGCTCGGCAACCAGGGGCTTCTGCAGAGCTTTCTGGTGGGGCAGCCAGAACTGCGTCAACTGATGCAAGGTCCGGAACTGCAACAGCTGCGGCAGCGCGTGACTGCCTCCTATCATTTGGGGCCCATGGACCGCGCGGAAACGCAGGCGTACGTCGAGCACCGGCTCAAGCACGTGGGGTGGAGCAACTTTCCGCGGTTCGAGCCGGGTGCCTTCGATGCGATTTACACTTTTTCAGCCGGCATTCCGCGACGTATCAATACGCTCTGCAACCGCGTGTTGTTGGCCGCGATGCTTGCCGAAGAACACGATATTTCCGCATCCAGTGTCGACTCGATTGTCGACGAAATTCGCTTGGAGCTAAGCGAGGGCGACGGTCACAGCGCTCAAGTAATCGGGCCCAGCGATTACGAGCCGGGCGAACGCGACCCGCCGCTCGGCTTGGAGCAGCGCGTTGAGCGCCTGGAGCGGTCCATGACTGCAACGATCGACCTCCTGCAGCAAATGCGACGAGCGCAGGCGCCCCTCAAGCCACTTGATCCGCTCGGTCACTGATGCGCGAAGCCACGCAAACGCTCTCCCCAATCATGTGCGTGGTCGGCGCGCGGCCGAATTACATGAAGATGGCGCCACTGATTCGAGCGTTCCGCAACGAGCCCGCGGCCCCGTCCACGCTGCTGGTGCACACGGGTCAGCATTACGATGTGGAGATGAACGATCGACTGTTCGCCGATCTGAAGCTGCGCCCGCCGGATATCAACCTCGACGTCGGATCGGGGACCCATGCGCAGCAGACGGCGGAAATCATGCGCAGGTTCGAACCGGTCGTCGACGATGCACAGCCGAGCTGCGTGGTTGTGGTCGGCGACGTCAACTCGACGCTGGCGTGCAGCCTGGTGTGCGTCAAGAAGGCGATACCGGTCGTTCACGTTGAAGCCGGTCTGCGCAGCTTCGATCGCACGATGCCCGAGGAAATCAACCGGCTGCTTACCGACCAGATCTGCGATGTGCTCTACACGACCGAGCGTTCCGCGTCCGAAAACCTGCGCCGCGAAGGCATCGCGATGAATCGCGTCCACTTCGTGGGCAACGTGATGATCGATTCGTTGAACGCCAGCCTTCGCCACGCCGTCGAACCCGAATTGACGCTGGCACAGAGCGGCGTCGATCCGGCGGTGCTCGGGAATGGACGTCGCTTTGGGCTCGTGACGCTGCATCGTCCGTCCAACGTCGACCAATACGATAGCCTGTCCGAAGCGCTGGCAATTCTCAGGGAAGTCAGCAGCGAGCTGCCACTTATTTGGCCGATGCATCCACGAACACGCGCTAACATCGATCGCTTCGGGCTGGCACAGGGAGTGGACGAACGCCGCATCATCGTGCTCCCACCCCAGGGATATCTTGAAACGCTTGGCCTGATGAGGGATGCGACACTGGTCATCACCGATTCCGGCGGGATTCAGGAAGAGACAACAGCACTCGGCGTGCCGTGTCTCACGATGCGCGAGAATACCGAACGTCCCGTCACGGTCGAGCAGGGGACCAACACACTCATCGGCAGGGACCGGATGCTCGCGTCGAAGCGGGTTAGCGACATTCTGACTGGCGGTGGCAAAAGAGGACGGATCCCCGAGATGTGGGATGGCCACGCCTCGGAACGGATTGCGGCTCACCTCGTGCCTTGGCTGGCGCGCAACATCGAGTCGGCATATGCCTGAAGACATGGAGGGATTCACCCCCAAGGCGGGCGTCGTCAATGCGCTCACCATCGACGTCGAGGACTATTTCCAGGTCTCGGCGTTCACGCCCTACATCTCGCGTTCGACGTGGGATGACCTCCCGTGTCGCGTAGAACGCAATGTCGACAGGATCCTCGAGCTGCTGACCGAAACCGGGGTCCACGCCACGTTCTTCACTCTCGGCTGGATCGCGGAACGATATCCACAAATGGTGGGACGCATCGTCTCCTGCGGACATGAGGTGGCGAGCCACGGCTACGCCCACGATCGGGCCAACACGCTCACGCCGGAGGCTTTCTTCGCCGACGTTGCGCTCGCGAAGGCGGTCCTCGAGGACATCGCCGGAACAGCCGTGCAGGGCTATCGCGCGCCGAGTTTTTCTATCGGCGACAGCAATCCGTGGGCCTACGAGTGTCTTGCCAAAGCCGGATATCGATACAGTTCGAGCGTCTATCCGATCAGACACGATCACTACGGGTCTCCCGACGGCTGGCGCTTCGCCCACGTCGCGAATACCCAGATGCTTGAAGTTCCGATCGCGACTGCGCGTTTGTTCCGGACCAACTTGCCGGCAGGCGGCGGTGGCTATTTCCGCCTCATGCCCTACGTCGTTTCGCGCTGGCTGATCCAACGCGTGAACTCAAACGACGAGGAAGCCGCGATTTTCTATTTCCACCCTTGGGAACTCGATCCCGAGCAGCCCCGGGTCAAGGGCGCGGACGCGAAGACACGCTTTCGTCACTACCTTAACCTGGACCGCACGGAGAAGCGCTTGCGCCTGCTGTTGCGCGACTTCCGCTGGGATCGAATGGACCACGTCGTCTTTGGTGTTGCGTGAACCAGCCAGACACCGCGCTCATCGTACGTCCACCCGCAGCGACATCGTTGCGGGTTCGTGGCTACAGGGACGACGATCGCTCGCGATGGGACGAGTTCGTCCATCACTGCCCGGACGCCACCTTCTTTCATCGCATCGGCTGGAAAGGCATCATCGAGGAGTGCTTCGGGCACAGGACCCATTACCTGCTCGTCGAGCGCGATGCCCGGATTGTCGGAGTGCTACCGCTGGCCGAAGTGAAAAGCTTCCTCTTCGGGCACGCGCTGGTCTCGTTGCCTTTCTGCGCCTACGGCGGTGTGGCGGCGACGGAGACCGAGGCCGTGACTGCGCTGCACGAGTCCGCCCGGCAACTTGGTGAAACTCTCGGCGTCGAACACCTCGAGTTGCGCGATCGCGCTGTACGTCAGCCAGACTGGCCGCGTCAGGACCTCTACGTGACGTTCCGCAAGGCGATCCTGCCGAAGGTCGACGACAACCTGACTGCCATCCCTCGCAAGCAGCGAGCCATGGTGCGCAAAGGCATCTCCCGCGGTCTGGTGAGCCGGATAGACGCCGACGTGGACCGTTTCTTTGCACTGTACGCGGACAACGTACACCGACACGGCACGCCGCCGCTGGCAAAGCGGTATTTCGAAGCCTTGCAGCGCGTCTTCGATCGTGATTGCGAAGTGCTCACGGTAGTCGAGCCGGGCGGCAAGTCCGTGTCGAGCGTGCTGAGCTTTTACTTCCGCGACGAGGTACTGCCGTACTACGCGGGCGACATCGAGGCGGCGCGCGATCTGGCCGCAAACGATTTCAAGTACTGGGAACTGCTGCGGCGATCGTGCGAACGCGGCCTGCGCAGTTTCGATTTCGGACGGAGCAAGGTGGGCACCGGCCCATTCGCCTTCAAGAAGAACTGGGGACTGGAGCCGACGCCGCTCGCGTATGAATATTGTCTCTACCGCCGCGAGCGGATCCCGGAGCACAATCCGCTCAATCCGAAGTACCGGTTGCTTATCGCACTCTGGCGGCAGTTACCGATCCAGGTCGCGAACCTCGTCGGTCCGCACCTGGTCAAAGGCCTGGGATGAACGAGGCCAAGCCAATGGAGACGCTGCTTTTTCTCTCTCACCGGCTGCCTTATCCGCCGAACAAGGGCGACAAGGTTCGCTCCTACCACCTGCTGCGCCACCTGGCGCAGCGCTACCGGATCGTGCTGGGTACATTCATCGACGATCCGCTCGACTGGCAACACGTCGAGAAGGTCAGACGGCTATGCGCCGAGGTGCACGTCGAGGCGATCGTCCCGTGGCGGCGGCGCGTGCGCAGCCTCGCGGCGGTGCTCACCGGCGAGGCCTTGACGCTGCACTACTTTCGCAGCCGAGCGATGCGCCAGTGGGTGCAGGACGTCGTGCGGCGCGAGCGCATCGAGCGCTCGCTCGCTTTCTCATCCCCCATGGCCCAGTACGTGCTCGATGCGCCGGGCGTACGAACGCTGGTCGATTTCGTCGATATGGATTCCGCCAAGTGGGACGTTTACGCGCAACGCCGGTCCTGGCCGGTTTCGACGGTCTATCGGCGCGAAGCACGGCGGCTCCTCGCTTTCGAAAAGGCCGTTGCTGCGCGGGCAGAGGCAAGCCTGTTCGTCACGCGTGAAGAAGCCCGACTTCTCGCGCAGGTTGCACCCGAGCGCAGCAATCGCATCGTCGCGATCGAGAACGGCGTCGACAGCGAATATTTCTCCCCGGAGCATGTGTTCGCATCGCCATTTCCGGCCGGCGAGCATCCGATCGTATTCACCGGAAGCATGGACTACTGGCCCAACGTCGATGCCGTCGCGTGGTTCGCGCGGGAAGTCATGCCGCTGATTCGGCTGGGAGACGGGCACGCCCGCTTCCACATCGTCGGCATGAATCCGAACGCCCAAGTTCGGGCCCTTCAAGCGCGATGCGGTCAACGTGGTTGGTCGCGTTGATGACGTGCGCCCCTACCTCCGGCATGCGCAAGCCGTGGTCGCACCCCTGCGCGTGGCCCGGGGCATCCAGAACAAGGTGCTCGAGGCGATGGCGATGGGACGACCGACGGTCGTGACATCGGCCTGCGCAGCGGCGCTGACTGCGAGGACAGGGTTCGAACTGGACGCCGCAGACGACGCGCCCGACTTCGCGGCCAAGGTGCTCGCATCCATGGATTCCGCGCGCGGCGACGCCATCGGGAGACGCGCTCGCGACCGAATCCTGGCCGACTATGCGTGGTCGTCGCGTCTGGCACTGCTCGACGACCTGATCGAACGCTCCGATCTGGTGCGTCAGCCATCCTCTGCGCAGGCGCCGCTGCGACGTCTGGTCACTGCTTCAGCGAGCAAGGGATGAACACCCACACCCAGCGCACGATGACCTTGCCGGCAGGGAGAGGTCTCGCGGTCGCCAGCGATCCCCGCTGGCGGGTTGCGTTGCCGCTCGTTGTCGCCGCGATCCTCGCTCTGCTGGCGATCCACCGGACGACCGTGGAGTCGATCGTCGCGATCTGGGTGCGCTCGGAAACCTTCGCACACGGTTTTCTGATCGTCCCCATCGTCATCGTGTTGATCTGGCAGCGGCGGCGGACGCTGGCGGCGCTCACGCCCACGCCCGACGCGCTGGGTTTGATTGTGCTCGCCGGCGCCGGCGCGGTTTGGCTCGTCGCCTATGCCGGCGAGGTCCTGGTCGTGAAGCAGCTGGCGCTGGTGGCGATGATCTGGGGCACGGTGATCGCGATACTGGGCCGCGAGGTCGCACGGGCGATCATGTTTCCGCTCGGGTTCCTCGTGCTGGGCGTGCCGATGGGCGAAGCGCTGATTCCGCCGCTGATGGAGTGGACGGCGGACTTTACGGTGGTCGCGCTGCGGCTTTCGGGCATTCCCGTATTCCGCGAAGGCTTGTTCTTCACGATTCCATCCGGCAACTGGTCTATCGTCGAGGGTTGCAGCGGGGTGCGCTACCTGATCGCATCGTTCACTGTCGGCGTGCTTTTCGCGTATCTGAGCTATCAACGCCCCTGGAAACGGCTGCTGTTCGCCGTCATGTCGATCGTCGTGCCGATCATCGCGAATGGGTGTCGCGCCTATCTGATCGTGATGATCGCCCACTTGAGCAGCAATAAACTCGCGCAGGGAGTCGATCATTACATCTACGGCTGGGTTTTTTTCGGACTGGTGATGCTGCTGCTGTTCTGGATTGGCTCGTTCTGGCGCGATCCCGATGCGGGCGCGCCCGCGAGTCAGGAAAATGCGCCGGGTCGCGCGCCGTGCCCGGAGCCGATTCGGCCTGGCGGGCTACGCGCTGGCGACACTCGCGATTGTCGCCGCGTGGCCGGCCTATGCAGCGTACCTGGATCGCGACGAAACCGGCGGGTCGGCCCCCGCTCTGGCAGCACCCGTGCCTGCCGGCGGCTGGGTTGCCGATTCGCAGCCGATGACCGACTGGCGGCCGCACTACGACCCGGCGTCGGCAACGCTCTTCCAGGTCTATCGCAAGGGTGACCGCGCGGTAGCGCTTCATCTGGGCTACTACCAGCATCAGCGTGCGGGCAGTCAGCTCGTGACGTCCTGGAACATCATGGTGGTGCAGAAGCACCCTGTCTGGAACAATTTCGGCGAGTCCCGTGTTGCCGCAGCGTTGGGTCCAGGTTCGTTTCCGGTGCGGCAGACCGAACTCCGTTCACCTTCACAGCGACTTCTGGTCTGGGACTGGTTCCGGATCGATGGCGATGACGTCATCAATCCCTACGTCGCCAAGTGGATGCTGGCTTGGCAGAAGCTGACGAACCGCGGCGATAGCGGGACGGCGATAATTCTCGCTACACCCTATGATGACCCAGCCCGACCGCCCGTCGAGACGTTGCGTGAATTCGCGCTCGACATGATGCCCTCGATCAACGCTGCCCTGGGCCGTGTCGAGGCGGACAACGTGGCGATCCGTCGCTAGAGATATTCGATGAGTGATCCACAGCCACTGCTCGCACACGTTGTGTTCCGCTTCGGCGTGGGCGGGCTCGAGAACGGCATCGTGAACCTGATCAATCGCCTCCCGCGCGACCGTTGGCGCCACGCGATCGTGTCACTCACCGATATCTCGCGCGAGTTTACCGAGCGCATCGCTCGTCCTGACGTGGAATACATTGCGCTTGGCAAGCGTCCAGGTCACCTGGTGCGCGACTATCCGCGTCTGCTGCGCATGTTCAAGACACTGAAGCCTGCGATCGTGCATACCCGAAACCTTGCGGCACTCGAGGCAGTCGTGCCCGCATGGGCCGCCGGTGTCCCCGTGAGAATTCACGGTGAGCATGGTTGGGACATGCAGGATCCGGAGGGTCGTCGTCGCCGTTATCGCCTCGTGCGCCGCATGTATCGACCCTTCGTGAATCGCTACATCGCCCTGTCGCAGCACCTGGCCGACTATCTTCAGTATCAGGTCCGTGTGCCAGACGAGATCATCTCCCAAGTCTACAACGGGGTCGACACTGACCGATTCCATCCGGGTGACGGCGCAGCAATTGCGGGCTGCCCGTTCCATGCGCCGGATCATTGGTTGATCGGGAGTGTCGGCCGGCTTGAAGCGATCAAGGACCCGCTGAACCTCGTGCGCGCATTCATCAGTGCCCGCAGGCTGCATACGGATGCCAGGCAGCGCCTGCGACTCGTCATCGTCGGTGACGGCGCGTTGCGGGCGCAGGCAGAAACGTTGCTTGTCGACGCAGGGGTCCGCGAACTCGCATGGTTCGCGGGAGAGCGTGCCGAGGTGCCGCAATTGATGCGCGGGCTCGACTGCTTCGTCTTGCCGTCGCGTGCTGAAGGCGTGTCAAACACGATCCTCGAGGCGATGGCGACCCGCCTTCCGATCGTCGCGACGCGGGTTGGCGGCAACGCGGAGCTGATCGAATCCGGAATGAGCGGAACGCTGGTGCCCGCCGCCGATCCCGACGCGCTGGCGCGGGCGATCATCGCCTACTATCTCGACCGCGCGGCGGCGAAGCGCCATGCCAAGGCGGCGTACCACGTGGCCCTGACGCGATTCAGCCTGGCGACGATGGTCGCGGCGTATGCGAGCATCTACGAGCGCTCGCTCGCTGCGGCGGGTCTGCCTTTGCTGCCGTCGTCGGGAAGGCCCGGCGAGTCATCGTCTTCCGTGCAGGCGGCACCGCTGCACGTTTCCAACCCTTAGGAGAAATGCGATGTGCGGCATTGTCGGCATCTTCGATCTCTCCGCCAAACGGTCCATACCGCGCGAACTCGTCTCGCGGCTGAACGACCGTCAACTCCATCGCGGACCGGACGAAGTCGGGTTGCACCTCGAGCCGGGCGTCGGTCTCGGTCACCGTCGCCTGTCGATCATCGATCTGGCGACGGGGCAGCAACCGCTGTTCAACGAGGACGGCAGCGTCGTCATCGTCTACAACGGAGAGATCTACAACTACCAGGAGCTCATTCCCGAACTCACGGGCCTGGGTCACACCTTCCGGACGAAGAGCGACACCGAGGTCGTCGTCCATGCGTGGGAGGAATGGGGCGAAGAGTGCGTCAAGCGGTTCCGCGGAATGTTCGCTTTCGCGTTGTGGGATCGCAACCGCGAAACGCTTTTTCTGGCGCGCGATCGCCTCGGTGTCAAGCCGCTTCACTATGCGGTGCTGCCGGAAGGCTGGCTCGTCTTCGGATCCGAGCTCAAGGCACTCGTCGCGCATCCCGATTTCAAGCACGATCTCGATCCGCTTGCGATCGAGGAATATTTTGCCCTGGGTTACATTCCCGAGCCACGCACGGTGTACGCGGGCGCCCTCAAGCTCCCCCCGGCGCATACGCTGACGATCAGACGCGGCCAGCCGGTGCCGCAGCCGCGTGAATATTGGGATGTCCAGTTCTCGCTGGACAATCAGATCAGCGAGCGCGACGCGGAAGCCGAACTCGTCGATCGCCTGCGAGAGTCCGTCCGCTTGCGGATGATTGCCGAGGTGCCCCTCGGCGCCTTCCTCTCCGGCGGCGTGGACTCCAGCGCGGTTGTCGCGATGATGGCAGGTGTCAGTACGGGACCGGTGAACACGTGCTCGATTTCATTCGGCGATCCTGCGTTCGATGAGGCGGCGTTCGCCAGCAAGGTGGCGGACCGGTATCACACTCGACACTTTGTCGAAACCGTCGAAAGCGACGATTTCGACCTGATCGATACTCTCGCGCAAACCTATGACGAGCCGTACGCCGACAGCTCGGCATTGCCGACATACCGCGTGTGCCAACTTGCCCGCAGGCATGTGACGGTCGCTCTCTCGGGGGATGGCGGTGACGAGAATTTCGCGGGCTATCGGCGGTATCGGCTGCACGCGATGGAGGAGACGCTCCGCAGCGCGCTGCCGATCTCCATCCGACGTCCTGCCTTCGGGATGCTCGGACGGATGTATCCGAAGGCCGATTGGGCGCCGCGGGTCTTTCGCGCCAAGTCGACGTTTCAAGCGCTTTCCCGGACGTCGGTCGACGCCTACTTCCACAGCATGTCGATCCTGCGCGACGACATGCGTCGCCAACTCTTCAGCGACGCATTCAAGGCTCGCCTGGGAGGTTACTCCGCGGTCGAGGTCTTCCGTCGCCACGCGCAGCGCGCCAACACGGACGACGCATTGGCGCTGGTGCAGTACCTCGACCTGAAAACCTATCTCGTCGGCGACATCAATACCAAGGTCGACCGTGCCAGCATGGCCCACTCGCTCGAAGTACGTGAGCCATTGATGGATCACCCTCTGGTGGAATGGCTGGCGAGCCTGCCGTCGTCGCTCAAGGTGCGTGGTCAGGAGGGCAAGTATCTGTTCAAGAAGTCGATGGAACCCTACTTGCCGTCCGACGTACTGTACCGGCCGAAAATGGGTTTCTCGGTGCCGCTCGCGCAGTGGTTCCGGGGTCCGTTGAAAGAACGGGTCAACGACGCGATCCTGGGGCCGAGGCTTGCGTCGACCGGCATATTCAACACGCGATACCTGAAGCAATTGGTGGACGGTCATCTCTCCGGCCTGCACGACTACAGTTACCCCATCTGGACGTTGCTCATGTTCGAGGCATTTCTCCGCAACGTGATGCGCGATGCCAAGCTGAACGTCGACGGAAAGGTAGCTGCATGAGTGTGAAGTGCGTCCTTGGTCGCGAAGGTTGCCAATGAGTCTGCGTGTTCTTCACGTTCTCGACCATTCGCTCCCGCTGCACAGCGGCTACACGTTTCGCACGCTGTCGATCCTGCGCGAGCAGGGGCGGCTCGGCTGGGAGACGTCGCATCTCACCGGGCCGAAGCAGGACAGCGCCGATCGCCTCGAAGACATGGTCGACGGGTGGCACTTCTTCCGTACGCCGTTGGACAACGCTCGACGTTCCGGCTTCCCGGCGGTTGCCGAACTGATGCTGATGAGCGCACTTACCCGCCGGTTGCAAGCGGTCGCCGAGCAGGTCAGGCCGCAGCTATTGCACGCGCACTCACCGGTGTTGAATGCGATCCCCGCGTTGCGCGTAGGCCGCCGTCTCGGTGTGCCGGTTCTCTACGAAGTCCGCGCATTCTGGGAAGACGCCGCGGTCGATCACGGCCGAACGCGCGAAGGCGCGCCGCGCTATCGCCTGACGCGAGCCCTCGAGACGTACGCACTCAAGCGTGCCGATGCCGTGGCCACGATCTGCGAAGGCCTGCGTGCGGACATCGTGGCGCGTGGCGTCGATCCGCGGAAGGTGACGGTTGTTCCGAATGCGGTCGACGTCGAGAAATTCACTCTCGGCCGCGAGCCCGATGAGGCGTTGCGTCGTGCAGCTCGGGCTCGACGACACCATCGTGCTCGGTTTCATCGGCTCGTTCTACGCTTACGAAGGGCTGGCCATGCTGCTCGAAGCGTTGCCGAAGATCCTCGCCGCCGAGCCGCGGGTGCGCGTGCTTCTGGTCGGAGGCGGCCCCGAGGATTCCAATCTGAAGCAAATCGCCGCAAGCCTGTCGCTCAACGACAAGGTTCGTTTCACCGGCCGCGTTCCGCACGAGGAAGTACAGCGGTACTACGACCTCGTCGACGTACTGATTTATCCGCGCCTGCCGATGCGCCTCACCGAGCTCGTGACGCCGCTCAAGCCGCTCGAGGCGATGGCGCAGGGCCGCCTGCTCGTGGCCTCCGATGTCGGCGGCCACCGCGAGCTGATCCGTGATCAGGAAACCGGCGTGTTGTTCCGGGCGGGTGACGTCGATGCGCTGGTGGCCAAGGTCCTCGATCTGCTGTCGAACCGGCAGCGTTGGCCGCAAATGCGCGCCGCCGCGCGCCGCTTCGTCGAGACCGAGCGCAATTGGAGTGCCAGCGTCGGCCGCTATCGACAGCCGTACTATCGGCTCACCGGCGAGACGAATGCCGCCTATGGCCAAGCCTGAGCCTCGCATCGTGGTTCTGACCACGCTGTTTCCTCACGCCGGCCAGCCGACGGCAGGACTGTTCATCCGCGAACGCATGTTCCGCGTTGCGCGCGTGCTGCCGGTGACGGTGGTTGCGCCGGCTGCGTGGTTTCCGCTCCAGGGGTTTCTGAGGCGCTGGAAGCCGCACTTTCGCCCACGTGTGGACGCAATGGAAATACAGGAAGGCGTCGAGGTTCGGCGGCCACGGTTTCTTTCGGTGCCCGGCGCATTCAAGTGGCTCGACGGCTTCTTTCTGGCGCTGTGCTGCCTGCCGACCATGTTGCGTCTGAAGCGCTCCTTCGGGTTCACCATGATCGATGCCCATTTCGCGTATCCGGAAGGGTATGCGGCCACCTTGCTGGGACGTTGGCTGCACGTCCCGGTGACTATTACCCTGCGCGGCACGGAAGTGCCTCTGGCCCGCGATCCCCGCCGCCGGCGTCGAATCATCGCTGCGCTGCAGAACGCCACCCGTGTCTTCTCGGTGTCCGAATCGCTCAAGCGCCACGCGATGGCGCTCGGGGTGGCCGGAGACAGGATCATGGTGGTGGGCAATGGCGTCGACATGGACAAGTTTCACCGCGTCGACCGGAAGGTTGCGCGGCAGCGGCTCCGCTTGCACGCGGATGCGCCCGTGCTGGTGTCCGTGGGCGCGCTGGTCGAGCGTAAGGGCTTTCACCGTGTAATCGAATGCCTGCCCGCGCTGCGCAGGCGTTTCCCCGGATTGCGTTACCTCGTGGTGGGCGGGTCGGGGCCGGAGGGTGACTGGGGTGCGCGCCTGCGCCGCGACGTCATCGATCTTGGGCTGCAGGAATGCGTTGTCTTCCTCGGCATCCTCGCGCCGGAGGAACTCCACGTGCCGTTGTCAGCCGCGGATGTCTTCGTGCTGGCGACCCGCAACGAGGGCTGGGCCAATGTGTTCCTCGAAGCGATGGCCTGCGGCCTTCCGGTGGTCACGACCGACGTCGGCGGCAACGCCGAAGTGGTGGCGGACGAAAAGCTCGGGATCCTCGTCCCGTTCGGCGACGCCGATCGGCTCGCCAAGGCGCTTACGGATGCGCTGACCCGCAAATGGGATCGGGATGCCATTGTCGCGTATGCCGAGAACAACAGCTGGGATCATCGCGTGACCACCCTGGCGGAGGAATTTGTCGCCATTGTGTCGGGCCGGGCGGATACCAGCGCCCCCGAACCCGCCGCGTCTCGTACGCCATCCTTGCGACTGAGCCATGCCGCATCCCTGGCTTTCGCGCCGCGTTGTCTATCCGCTGCAGGAGCGCCTGCTGAAGCGGCCGACCTTCACGTATCTCGAGAGTCTGGAGCAAAGTCAGTGGCTGTCGCGTACGGCGCTCGAGCGCCTGCAGATGAAGAAGCTCACGGAGCTGCTGTGACACCGCGACGCGGCATAGTCCCTGGCATGCCGAGCGAATTCGTGCAGCCGGCCTCGACATCGACGAAGGCGCGCACGTCACGCTCGACGACTTGCGGCGACTGCCGCGCATGACGAAACAGGATGCGCGCGACAACATCGATCGCATACGCTGGCCCGGCGTCCCGGGTGGCGCGGCTCGATACAATACCGGTGGCTCGAGCGGCGAACCGCTGATCTTCTATTTCGGCCGCTGGCGGCAGGCATCCGACGCGGCCGGGCGCATCCGGGCGCGGCGCTGGTGGGGAGTCGACGTTGGCGATCGCGAGGTCTATCTGTGGGGCGCGCCCGCAGAACTGAACAAGACCGACCGCATCAAGACCGTTCGCGACGGCCTGCTGAACCAGCTCGTACTCAATGCCTTCGCCATGTCGCCATCGAACATGGATGCTTATCTCGAAGCGGTACAGGCGTTTCGGCCGAGCTGCATCTATGGCTACGCGAGCAGCGTTGCGCTCCTTGCGGCACGGGCCAGCGCTCGCGGCGTACGACCGCACCTGCCCGAGTTGCGCGTCGTCTGTGCGACCGGCGAGCCGCTGTATCCGCATCAACGCAAGCTCATCGAGGACGTGTTCGGCGTTCACGTCGCCAACGAATTCGGCAGCCGCGACATCGGCTTCACCGCGCATGCCACGCCGCAAGGGCAGATGTTGCTGATGAGCGAGAGCATCATCCTGGAGGTACTGGATCAGCAAGGAAGCCCCGTGCCGGACGGCGAACTTGGAGAAGCGGTGATGACAGGTCTGTGCTCCGATGCTCAGCCATTCATCCGCTACCGGACTGGCGATATGGTTCGCATGAGCTCGGAGAGTTGCGCCGATGGACGTGGATTGCATGTGCTGAGCGAGGTGGTGGGGCGCACGACCGATTTCGTGGTGCGTCCCGACGGCGTGATCATGCACGCACTCGCCGTCATCTACGTCCTCCGCGCGGTCGAGGGGATTGCGGAATTCAAACTGATCCAGCATGCACTGCGTGACGTCGAGGTGATGATCGTGCCAGACAGTCGGTGGAGCGAGGCCGGTCACGCGCAGGTGCTGGCAGGTCTCGTCGCGCGGCTGGGTAACGAGGTGCGCATCCGCGTCCGGGAAGTGGAAACGATACCGGTGGAGGCTTCGGGAAAATACCGGTATGTCGTCAGCCGCGTTGCGTTGCCGCGCGGCCTCGATCCTGCGTCGGCAATGGCTGAGTCCGCACAAGCATGATGCGCCGCCGCTTCTCGTTCGTTATACCCTCATGAGCCTGCTCAAACTCGCTGCCGCGCCGTTTCGCTACCACCCATGGCGTGCGCGACATGCCCGCTTGATCGGGCGCGACCTTTTCGGCAAGTGGTCGCAACCGCAATACACCCATGAAGACCATCTCCGCGCGGCGATCGATTGGCTGTGCCTCGCCCAGGATGCGCGCAATGACATGCCCGATGCGGGCGGGGTGGCGGCCGGATGGAGCTTCGAAGACGGGTGGCTGCCGAGCTACCCGGAGACGAGCGGGTACATCGTCGAGACGTTCATCGCGGCGGCGGCGGCGATCAAGCGTCCTGATCTGCTCGATCGCGCCAGCCGCATCATCGACTGGGAGCTTTCCCTCCAGCGCGCCGACGGCGCTTTTCCGGGGCACTTCGGGGAACCGGGCAGCCAGCCGGTGGTGTTCAACACGGGCCAGATCATGCACGGCATGCTGGCCGGCCATCTGCAACTGAATCGCCCGGAATGTCTCGAAGCCGCGGTGCGTGCGGGCCACTGGCTGGCGCAGATCCAGGACGAGGACGGTTGCTGGCGCCAATTCGAGCATAACGGGGTGCCGCACACCTACAACACGCGCGCGACGTGGGCGCTCCTCGCCACAGCGCTGACCGCGGGAGAGCCCACGCTGAAGACGGCGGCCATTCGCAATCTCGAATGGGCGCTGACCCAACAGAGCGAATCGGGTTGGTTTGCAAACAATGCCTTCGTCACGGGGCAACAACCCTTCACCCATACGATTGCGTATGCCATACGCGGATTCCTGGAGTCTGGGGCTCTCCTTGGCAGCAGCCGTTATGTCGACGCGGCGCTTAAAGCGGCGCGAGGACTGGCGCAGGTGCAACGTGAGGACGGCTGGCTCGCGGGAACTTACGATGCCGCGTGGGCTCCGCGAGCGGGCTACTGCTGTCTGACGGGCGTGGCGCAGATGAGCATCAACTGGACACCGGCGTGCGCAGATGAGCATCAACTGGACACGCTGCGCGCAAGTCGCCGGCGCGTCGGTGTTGCGCGGCAACGCGCGCAAGGCGCTATCCCTGCTGAAGCGCGCCCAGCGGCTGCGCGATCGCGACGCGGTCGACGCGTGGCGCGATCGCCGGCTCTGTACCGATCTGGGGCGCCTACTCGAGATTCGAGTTTCCCAACTGGGCCGCCAAGTTTTTCGCCGACGCCCTGATGATGGATCGCGACGACAGCGTCGTGCCACCTGTCCCCAGGCTCGGCGAAACGCAGCAGCGGGATGTGGCGCATGTCTAGTCTTTCGGTGATGATCCTGTGCGGGCGTTCGCCCCGGCATCTCTATGTCGCCAATCGGCTCTGCGCAGCTGGGCGAGTCGTTGCGATCGTGCAGGAAAGGGGCAGGGAAGTGAGGAGTGCCAAGAAGATATTGGCGCAACTCAAGCCGGCGAACCTTTGGCGCAAGGGCTCGCGCTGGCTGCGCGATCGCCGTCGCTATTCCGGTGGCGAGGAGGCCAGGTTCTTCTTTCCCGAGTCCGAACCGCGACTCGTGCGCCCCGATCTCCTGACCGAAGTACCCCACATCAACCATCGCGACGTGGTAGAGCTCGCCGACCGTCTCAAACCCGACGTCATCGCGGTATTCGGGACGTCCCTGATTCGCGGTCGCACTGCTTACCCAGAGCCGGCTGGGAATCTTCAATCTGCACGGCGGTCTCTCGCCGCGCTACCGGGGTGCGGATTGCACATTCTGGGCGTTGTACAACGGCGAGCCTGACCAGGTCGGTTGCACCCTGCACAGGATCGACTCGGGCATCGATACCGGCAGCCTCGTCGCTCACGTCTGCCCGGAAGTCCGCGACGGCGACAGCGAGCTCATTCTTTTCTGGCGCGCAGTGCGGGACAGCGCTGACGTGTACGCGGAGATGCTCGATCGCCTCGAGCGAGGGGACGTATTGGGCGAGCCGCAGCGAGAGAAGGGCCGGCTGTATCAGGTGAAGCATCGCGGCTGGTCAGGAAGAGCGCAGCCTTGCCCGCCGCATGGAGGAGGGGCTGCTGCGCGGATTGCAATCTGCCACGCAGAATTCGCTGGTTCGCGACCGACGCCCCCCACAACGCGCAAGTCAAACCATCAGAGATCGCGTTGCCATGAGAGATATCGTCAGTCACGCTTGTGATCTTTGGTACGCTGCCGTTCATCTTGTGGCGGCCGTACATCGGCGTGCTCGGTTTGGACATGGATCGGGTTCATGAACCCGCATCGGCTTGACCTGGGGGTTCGCTTACGACATGCCGTTCGCGATGATCGTCGCGGTCGTCACGCTGGTCTCAGTTGCTGATGTCTCGCGAGCCGAAGAAGATTCCGTGGACTCGCGAAACCATCGTCCTTCTGATCTTCCTCGCCTGGATGCTGCTGACCACAACCGTACGCGATGTACCCAGTATCTGGCATGGCACGCATTTCAACCAGATTTGGAAGATCCAGCTCATGGTCGTCGTCACGATGATGCTGATGCAGAGTAAAGAGCGGATCAATCAATTGGTATGGGTGATCGCCATGTCGCTTGGTTTCTACGGCGTCAAGGGAGGCATCTTCACGATCACCA
>CAVSEH010000023.1:0-247278 GCA_963726935.1 uncultured beta proteobacterium | reverse complement strand
GCTTCAGTTTGCCCATGAGCTCGCGCATTCGCTGCAAAGCCGCTTCGGCCTTGCCCGGTCTGCACAAGATCACGAGGTCATCGGCATAGATCACGATACGACTGCCAAGGCTTCGCTCCAACCCGAGCTTCTTCCACCCCAACACGAACCGGCGCATGTACACATTCGCCAGCAACGGTGAGAGGGGTGACCCCTGCGGGATGCCGCGGCGCTGATCCTTGGCCACGGTCGTGCGTGTCTTCCGTCCTCGGTCGTCGGTTTCCTCTACGGCGCATTCCAGCCACATCTTGATCAGATGCAGCACGCGCCGATCCACGATGCGCCGCGCGAGCGATTGCATCAGTTCGGCATGAGGAATGCTTCCGAAGTAGTCCGCGAGGTCGGCGTCCACAACTTCCGGATGGCCGTGGAACAGCGTGTCCTTCACGTCGATCGCCGCCTGCTGGGCGTTGCGGCCCGGCCGGTAAGCGTACTGCTCTGGCGGAAGGTCGGCTTCGAAGATCGGTTCGAGCACCAGCATCGCTGCTGTCATGCAGACCCGATCACGCACAGTCGAGATGCCCAGCGGCCGGAGTTTGCCGTTGGCCTTCGGGATGAACACTCTTCTGATCGGGTCCGCTCGATAGCTCTCCTCTCTGAGCGCAAGCGCCAGTTCACCGAGCCACCGCTGCACGCCGTACGCTTCGATGTCCCCGAAGTCCTGACCATCCACGCCCGGCGCGCCCTGGTTCGAGCGACACTGATCCCAGGCATGGGCCAAGATGTCATCGCGGCTGATCTTGTCGTACAACGCGTAGAAGCGATAGCCGGCTTCAGCCTTCGCCTTCGCGTGTAACACCATCTGCAGTTTCTGAACACTCGTCGGAGTTGGAAGGGTTTCGGGCTCGCATTCCATGCCGCCAAGAAATCCTCAATTGCCTGCTTTAGGTCCGTCACGCTGTCAAACGAATCGCGGCGGATTCGTTTGCTCGTCAGTTCGCCAAACCAACGTTCGACCAGGTTCAGCCAACTCGAACTGGTCGGCACGAAGTGGCAGACAAATCGCGGATGCCGCTTTAGCCACGCCCGGACCTTGGGGTGCTTGTGCGTGCCGTAGTTGTCCAGCACCAGATGCAGCCGATCTCCCCGGAAACTCCTGATCCAGGCGGCGCAGAAAGCGCAAGAACTCCTGATGACGGTGGCGCTCGTAGCATTGTCCGATCACGCGCCCTTGCAGCACTTCCAGCGCGGCGAACAAGGTCGTGGTGCCGTTGCGCTTGTAGTCGTGCGTCATGGTGCCGCAGCGGCCCTTTTTGATCGGCAGTCCCGGCTGGGTACGATCCAGCGCCTGAATCTGGCTCTTTTCATCCACGCACAGCACCAGCGCCTGTTGCGGCGGATTCAGGTACAGCCCCACCACGTCGGTCAGTTTCTCCAGAAATTTCGCGTCCCGCGACAGCTTGAACGTCTTCGTGCGATGCGGCTTGAGATTGTGACTCTGCCAGATTCTGTTGACTGTCGACTTGCTCACACCCTGGCCTCGGCCAGCCGCCGGCAACTCCAGTGTGTCGTCCCTTTGGGCTTGGTGCTAAGCGTCGTCGATCCACCATGGCCTCGATCTTCGCGGGTCCGTAAGTCGCCTTGCGGCCCCGCCCTGCGGCGACCTCCCACAAACCGTCCGCACCCTCCTGCTTGAAGCGCCGCCGCCACAGCATTGCGGTCTTGCGGTTGATCTCCAACTGCGCCGCGATCTCGTAGTCCGACAACCCTTCGGCTGCAGCCAGCACGATCCGGCACCGCAGCGCCACCTGCTGCGGCGTTCCGAACGCCGCCACCCACTCTCGCAATTGCTCTGCATCGCCTTCTGCAGTTGCAATGCGGACGTTAATCTCGGCACTCTGCTCAGCATAGTAGAGTCCGAGCTAATTACCCAGTTATTTGTTGGACACTACACTAGGTTGCCCAATCTCCAGGTCCCTCGCTACGTACTGCGTCTGTCTTGAACCAAGGCCCCTTCCCTCCCCCGGCATTACCCGGCTTCAGCGGTACTGCGAGCCTCTCCGTCACCCCAGCGCGCCCGGCCTGTCCGTCACCGGCGTCCGGTTGGTCGTCCCCGACCACGCCTTGGGGCTTCCCGTAATGGGATGGTCGCCCCTTCCTGAACCGGCATCGAAATGCCAAAGTGGAAATGCGAATGACCACCAACCAGGAGAGGCGACCGAAATGAAGATTACGACAGTTGGAATTGATCTGGCAAAGAATGTCATCCAGGTTCATGGCGTGGATGAGCGCGGCAAGGTGGTGTTGCAAAAGGCATTGAAGCGCGCGCAAGTAGCGGAGGTTTTTGCGAACCTTCCATCATGCCTTATCGGCATGGAAGCCTGCGGCAGCGCGCACTATTGGGCGCGCAAGTTGAAGGCGCTGGGTCACAGCGTGAAGCTGATGGCGCCACAGTTCGTGAAGCCGTACGTGAAGGCCAACAAGAACGACGCCGCGGACGCCGAGGCAATCTGCGAAGCGGTAGCGCGGCCTAACATGCGCTTTGTGCCAATGAAGAACGGCGAACAACAGGCGGTGCTGGCGCTACATCGTGCCCGACAAGGTTTCGTCAAAACGCGCACGGCACAGGCCAATCAGCTCCGTGGGCTGCTGGCCGAATACGGGATCATCATTCCGCAGGGAATCGGCTACATTGCCAAGCGCCTGCCGGAGATTCTGGAGGACGGCGAGAACAATTTGCCGGGTGTGTTCCGCCAGTTGCTGCAACGACTCGGGGACCACCTCAAAGAACTTGCGCGCCAGGTGGGCGAGTTGGAGATACAGATCCAGACCTGGCACCGGGAGCACCCAGCAAGCAAGAAGTTGGCGCAGATTCCCGGTATCGGTCCGATCACGGCAAGTGCGCTGGTGGCCTCGATTGGCGATGCGAAGAGCTTCGAGAACGGACGGCAGTTAGCGGCCTGGCTGGGACTGGTGCCCAGGCAACACTCCAGTGGCGGCAAGCCAACCCTGTTGGGAATCAGCAAACGCGGCGACTCTTATCTGCGCACCTTGTTGATTCATGGCGCCCGAGCGGTCATCCGGGTGGCCGAACGCAGAGCGTGCCATGAGGACAGCTGGCTGGGGCAGTTGATGCATCGACGGAACAAGAATGTGGCGACGGTGGCGCTGGCGAACAAGAATGCGCGCACCGTCTGGGCGCTCTTGGCACATGACCGGAACTACGAAGCCGACTATGAATCGGCAACGGATGAACGCGAGTTTCGGCGTTCGCCAGCGTCAGCGGCGCCCTTGCGGGTGCGTAGCGGTAACCCTGCGCTGTAGCAGTCGCACCACAGATTCCAAAAGGAGAACTTCCACCGATTGCTCTGGCAATCATGACGTGATGGCAAGATAGGTCAGACCGTGGTCGAACCAACCTGAACGCAACACGGCGCTTCGAGCGCGATCCCGTGATCAGGACTCGACCAGCGAATTCCATCAGGGACGGAGGCTGCGGCCTCAATCAAAGTCCGGATCTATGGCTGCAATCTTCACCTTCTTACCGTCATCGATTGAGCGCTTGGCAAAACCGGGGCGACCATCTATGTTGCGCGCGCTTTCCTTGTGTACATGCTGTCGCCACTACCCCGGCGCAGCGACTGGGCTTACTGCTTCGCTCATTCACCCAGTCGTGTCAGCCTTCCCCGGTATGGCAGTCGGGTCGGCCTGCGCATCGACCTTTTCGAGGCTTGCTCGGCGTTCACTCGCGTTGCGGCCTGCACACTCGCGCTGTCACCAATTTCGTGACACGCTTTACCCGAAGGCTTCAGCCATTTCGTTACCTCCATGACTGCTCCGGTTGCTTCCGGCTGGAGCGTTCGCCGGGTGGGATTTGCACCCACTGGAAAGCGCCGCCTTATCACGGCGCACGCCACAACCGGACGTAGTGTCTTGTCCTTCAAAGCGGCCGGTCGCGCTCACCATTGCCGGAGTCTTGGGCGTCTTACTTCGTCTGGCGTCCAGCGCGCTCTGATTCGTACCAGTATCGCCGCCCCACGCCCTTCACGCGGTGGCTTTCGACGCGCCGCTTGCGATCGATTGCTGCAACAGCGACCAGCCGGTGTCGACACATCAAACGTATCCGAGTGGGCACCTGACGCGGCACACGCTGCATACGCGTAGAATAATCGACGGTAGATCATTCCTTCGATCTGTCGAAAAAACGCATGATTGCACGTCGCAGAGTTCTCCTAGTACTTGGAGCCAGCGCGCTCGCGGCGCCATATGCATCCTTAGCACAAGTGTATGGCGCGAAGATCCCGCATATCGACTATCTATCCCAAGGGTCGGAGGCTGACCGCGGCGTTTTTCTCGGCGCATTTAAGGAGGGGCTTCGGGAGTTTGGATGGATCGACGGCAAGAACGTAGTCATCGACGTGCACTGGGCCCCCGCGTATGAGTTTCCACAACTAGCCGCGTCTTTGGTCAAGCGCGACCCGGCCGCGATCGTGGGGACCTGCATCCCGTCGACGCGCGCAGCAAAAAACGCCACGACTACTATTCCGGTGGTCATGTCAGTGAACGGCGACCCAGTAGAATCTGGGCTCGTGGCAAGTCTGGCGCGACCTGGCGCAAACGTTACCGGCACGTCAACGCTGTTCGAAGAATTGATTCCGAAGTGGTTCGAAATCATTTCCACGACAATTCCCAACATCCGGACTGTCGCCGTGATGGCAAACCCGGAAAGCGTTGACGATGAATATTGGTGGGCACAGGCTCAGCAGGCGGCAGAGCGCATCCGTTTGAATGTTGTACGCACGGAGGCGCACACTCCAGCGGGCTTGGACCCGGAATTTGGGAGCATGAAGAAGCAGCGGGTCGACGCGTTTATCTTGATGGTCGATGCATATTTTCTCAACGAGATGCAACGCATCGTGACGCTGGCGAACGAATACAAGCTCCCTGGAATATACGGCTTTCGCGAGTACGTGGAGGCAGGTGGCCTCATTAGCTATGGTCTGAGCTACCGCGAGTACTACAAAGGCGTCGCACGCTATGTCGACAAAGTGCTTCGAGGAACTAAGCCTGCCGATCTTCCGGTGGAGCAACCCGCGAAGATCGAGCTGGTGATTAATCTGAGGACCGCGAAAGCCATGGGCCTCACGATCCCCGCCTCGGTGCTCGCGCGAGCGAACGACGTAATTCAGTAATCTATCGAGTGACCGCGCACGGCCTTTTAGCGAATTCAGCGAACATCCGCTTCCCGAGGGCACGAAAGGCAGCAAAGGGTCGGAACTGGGACCGTCGACAATCAGGCCGTCCTGCGAATTTAGGACACTCTCGCCGCAGAAACTTTTGTTATCATTCACGAATCAAGTTCGACATTGTAGATACCGCGGCAACAGAGCAAGCCGCCACCTACCTCCTCCGAACGATGATGAACCCTATCGCTTTTCTCGCAGCCATTACCGCATTCTTTGCAGTGCCGTCGCTCGCGGCGCTGAAACCGGGCGACCCCGCGCCGGATTTCAACGCACCAGCGTCGCTCGGCGGCAACATTTTCACGTTTTCGCTTGCCGAAGCGTTGAAGAAGGGTCCGGTCGTCCTGTATTTCTATCCCGCCGCGTTCACGACCGGGTGTACGATCGAGGCCCACGATTTCGCCGATGCGGTGGATGCATACCGCGCGCTCGGCGCTACGGTGATCGGCGTTTCGCATGACGATATCGACACCTTGAAGAAATTTTCCGTCAGCGAGTGCCGCAGCAAGTTCGCGGTGGCCGCGGACAAGGACCAAAGCATCATGAAGTCCTACGACGCGGTCCTGGCAGTAAAACCCGAGTACGCGGACCGAGTCTCGTATGTCATTGCGCCTGACAGACATGTGGTTTACGCATACACGTCCCTCAACCCCGAGAAACACGTCGAATACACGCTTGAGGCGCTCCGAAAATGGTCGGCACCGCGAAATAAATAGCTCGGTTCGGACTTTGGCAACGACTGTTGAACGCCTGCTTCCAAGAACGTCGAAAGTCGGGTGAGGTCAACAAGCGTCAATCGGCTCACGAACGGTTAGCTGGGCATCGCTTCAAGGGCCCCGAATCTCCATCGAAAGGTGCCTTGTCCTGCTCCGGTCCGTCGCGCATGTCGCTCATGTCGAGCGTTCGGCATCTGGTGACGCATACCGCGGCCAAAAGCGCGTCTTCGACGGAGGCCAGTGATGGCGCGTGAACTCACGTTCGATCCTGCTTCCTTCAAAGGATTGGAGTATGCCGGTTGGCAGAAGGTCGCCGCGTCATACGATGACCTCTTTGGTTCAGTAACGCGGCACGCGATGGAGCCGTTGCTGGACGCAACGGATGTGCGCGCTGAGTCCAGCGTACTCGATGTGTGCTGTGGGCTCGGCTACGGTGCCGGAGCCGCGCTATCGCGAGATGCTCGCCCTATCGGCATCGACTTTGCCCCCGCGATGGTGGCGGCGGCGAGAGAGCGTTATCCTGCGGCCGTCTTCCGACAAGACGACGCGGAAGCGTTGAATTTCGATAGTGGCGTCTTCGACGCCGTCATTTGCGCCTTCGGCATCAATCATCTTCAACATCCCGAGAAGGCGATTGCCGAAGCCCTTCGGGTTCTTCGTCCTGGCGGAAAGTACGCGTTCACGATGTGGTGCGTGCCCGGGAGATCGAAGTTTCATCAGTTGGTGTTGGAGTCTATTCGTTCCCATGGCACGCTCGACGTGCCCTTGCCCGCCGCCCCTCCGCCGTTTCGCTTCAGTGATCCTGAAGCCTGCACGATAGCACTGCTCGGTGCGGGCTTCGTTAGTCCCCGCGTTATCGAGGTCCCGCTTGCCTTTCGGCCACGAACGGCGGAGCAAGTCCTCGATCTAACGTACAGTGCCGTTCGGCTGGAGATGATTCTTTCACTTCAAACGGGCGAAGCGAGAGGGCGAATCCATCGAGCCATCGTCGAAGGAGTGGCGCGTTTCCGGGTCGGCGGCGAAATTGAGCTTCCTATGCCGGCGGTGCTGGCGTCGGCATCGAGGCCTGCGTAAGGCCGGCGAAACACGGCTGATCTACGCACAAAGCTGCCAAACAACCATTTCGAGCGGACGGCCGCAAGCGCGCTTCGCTTGCTTGCGATTCGCGCCTCGCTATGCTCGTCGGCCGCCGCTCAAATGGGGCGTTGGGCGTCTGCTTTCTAAAGACCGCTACGACCGCTCAGGGTCGGAACACTCTGCCATTGAGCCAAGCAAAAATCGGTGTCGCCCGACGTTATCTGCAAGGGAAAGGGCCGGGGCCTCTTAATTTGCAGGCACGAATTTGATCGCCCGTTGGTCCGCGTCATGCATTCAACCGCTCTGGCGCAAGGTACTGCTGCCGGTAGATTTCGAACGGGATCGTGTCGGCGGTTTCGATCTGCCGTTGCTTCACGAGCGACCCTTCGGCAAGACGGTTGAAGCGCTCCGCAACATCGGATGAATAGGGCAGCTTCCATATCGCGTCGCGATGTCGTTGGGATTGCGCGAGAACGAAACGCACATAGGACTTGTCGTGCTCACGCTCCATCGCCTGCAGCACGCGGGCCGACGGTGTGGTATCGGGCTCTCGCAGCCGCGCAACGGCCATTGCCAGCGCGTCCCGGTGCAAGCGGTCACCGCCTTGCATCGCGTGCGCCGCATCCAACGCGGCAGCGATCGGTTCGCACTCGGCCAGCACTTGAGCGCCCCACTCGAACAGCGATACCTCCTCCGTACCGCGTACCAGCTGTAGCCCGGGCTCGCGTCCTCTCCCTGCCGCCAGTTGCTGGTTGCGTACGATATTGGCGATCTCCTGCGGCGTGTCGGGAGGACTATCGTGGAGCAGGCAGTGCAGCAGGAACATGTCGAGTACGCGCATGGTCGGCGCGTCGATGCCGACCGCGAAGAACGGGTCCAGATCCATCAGCCGTACCTCGACGTACTCGACCCCGCGCTCGCGCAATGCGTGCAGCGGCCGCTCCCCCGGACGGATGCGGCGCTTGGGCCGGATGGTGCCGTAGAACTCGTTTTCGATCTGCAGCATGCTGTCCGCGAGCTGGCGGTAATTGTCGCCGTCGCGAATACCGAGTGCCGCGTAGGCCGGGTACGGCTTGGTCATCGCTTCGTGCAACGACGCCGCGTAGCTGTCCAGGTTGTTGTAACTGACGAGCAGCGTCGACTGCGCGTCGCTCTGATACCCGAGCTTGCCCATACGCAGCGACGTGGCGTACGGCATGTACAGCGTGTCGCCGCTCAGGCGTTCCAGCTGGTGCGCTCGCCCCGCGACGAAAGTCGAGCACACGGCCGGTGACGCGCCGAACAAGTACAGCAGCAACCACGACTGCCGCCGGAAATTGCGGATCAGGCCAAAGTACGCGTCGTTGGAGAGTTGCTGCGGCAGAGAAAAGTTGTAGTGGATGCCGGAGATCGTCTGCATGCGTCGGCCGTAGCGGTACGACAGGCCCATGCGATACACGCTCTTTGTGCGGCCGACGTTCGAGGTGCCGTACTGGCCGATGGGTATGGCGTCGTCGGCGGGCAGCCGGCACGGCATGCTCGCGGCCCACAGCAGCTCGTCGCCAATCGCCCGGTAGACCGCCTGATGGATCTCCGTCAATTCGTTCATGCAGGCTTCCGGGCTCGGATGCACGCCCGTAATCAATTCGAGCTGCGATTCGCTGAAGTCGGTGGTCACCAGCGGATGAGTCAGCGCGGAGCCAAGCTTGGCCGGATGCGGCGTAGTGGCCAGGCTGCCGTCGGGCCGCACGCGAAGGCTTTCCTTTTCGACCCCTCTGCGCAAGTTCGCCAGGCTGCCCTTCGGCAGCGCGCCAAGTCGGTCCTGCAGCAGCACATCACGTTCAGTCGACACCAGGGACTCCAATCGAAATTGCGCAAAGAGGCAGGCGCTGGCATGGCACGCGGGACGCATCCGCGAGCCGCCAGAACCAGATCCGGCATAGTTTTCGTGGCAGAGTTTACCCGCGTAAGGCCAGAGTCGCCTTGATAGGATGCGAATTCTAGCCTTTGACTGGGAAGCTGCCTTGCCTCTGCGTCGGTCAGTCGAAGTCCTGCGCGCTTGCGCGCTCATTGCGGGTGTTCTCGCCGGAGGATCGGCGCCCGCATTCGACCTGGAAGGGCACCGCGGCACGCGCGGCCTCGCGCCGGAAAACACGCTGGCGGCGTTCCGGCGTGCGCTGCAGATCGGCGTCAGCACGATCGAGACCGACATGGCGGTGACCAAGGACGGCGTGATCGTCTTGTCGCACGAACCGTTTCTCAACCCCGATCTCGTGCGCGGGCCCGATGGACGTTGGCTGCCGTCGCCGGGGCCGTCGATCCATTCACTGACTCTGGCCGAGCTAGGGCGCTACGACATCGGCCGTACCGATCCGTCGAGCAAGTACGCGCGCCAATTTCCGGAGCAACAATCCGCGGACGGCCAACGGTTCCCGCAGCTCACCGAACTGTTCGAACTGGTCAAGGCGGGGACAAAGCCGGTACGGCTCAACATCGAGACGAAGATCACGCCCACCAGCGGTCCCGACACCCCCGACCCAACGACATTTGCCGTGCTCGTGGTCAACGCGGTACAGCATGCGGACATGAGCGCTCGCGTGACGGTGCAATCGTTCGACTGGCGCACCCTGCTCGAGGTCAAGCGGCTCGCCCCCGGGATCGAAACGTCGTGCCTGACCGTGCAAACGGCGAACATGGACACGGTCAAGGCGGCGGACGACGGTGCATCACCCTGGCATGCCGGACTCACCCTCCGCAGTCACGGCGGTTCGCTCCCCGCCCTGGTCAAGGCCGCAGGGTGCGGAACATGGTCCATGTTCTGGCGCAACTTGACCGCCGACGATATCGCTGCCGCGCACGCGCTCGGGCTCAAGGTGCTCCCGTGGACCGTCAATGACCGCAGCGACATGAGTCGACTCATCGATCTTGGGGTCGACGGAATCATTACCGATTACCCGGATCGACTGCGGAGTTTGATGGCCGAGAGGAAGATGCCCCTGCCTTGAACACCGCGACGCAGGTGGCCGGGCGCATGCATTGACAATAGTCCAGTTGTGGACTATACATAGTCATAGTCTGTCATTGGACTTATTGCCCGCGCCAACCGCATACCATGACACGTCCCTCCTCGCCCCATGCCGTCGCCCCGAAGGTCCCTCTGGCGCCGGTTGCCGCCGAGCGCCTGACCGGTCCGGCGTTGCGCACCTATTTCCGCATCGTCGAAACCTGGAAACTGTCGAACGACGAAGCCCGCAAGCTGCTCGGCGATCCGCCGCGGTCGACCTACTTCCTGTGGAAAAAAGGCGAAGCCGGCCCGCTCGGCCGCGATACGCTCGAGCGCGTATCCTACGTTCTCGGCATCTACAAGGCGCTGCAGATACTGTTGCCCGATGCCGAAGCGGCAGATGCATGGGTGCGCAAACCCAACGCCGCTCCGCTGTTCGCGGGCAAGCCGGCGTTGCACCGCATGCTTTCCGGCAACGTCGCCGATCTCTATGTCGTTCGGCAGTACCTCGACGCATGGCGCGGCGGCTAGTACTGACGGGCGAATCGTTGCGGAGCCGCCGCACACAATGGCGCCCGAGTCATCGGCTGGTGCCGAGCCGTTTTCCGCCGGTCGGCCTGTTCGATCGGGTCGCGCGACCCGAGGATCTGCAGGCGGTGTTCGACTTGGAGGCGATGACGAACGATCGCGTGCGCGACGAGGCGGGTCAAATCTCGCTGGTGCCGCCCGAGGAACGCATCAGCGGTCCCGGAACGACACCGGTCATGGCCGCGTTCACCCACCTCAATCCCGAAGGCAGCAGGTTCTCGGATGGTTCCTTCGGCGTGTATTACTGCGCTCAGGAACTCGACACGGCATTGGCGGAAGTCCGCTATCACCAGGCAAGATTCCTGCGCCGCACGGCCGAGGGTTCCATGCAAGTGCAAATGCGTCTGTATCTGGCCGATATCGACGCCCGACTGGTGGACGTGCGCAAAACGGCCGAGTGCCATCGGCCCGAAGACTATGGGCCCAGCCAAAGCGTGGGTGTGACGCTACGCGGCGCCGGGCGCGACGGGATCCTGTATCGGAGCGTGCGCCACGCAGGCGGGACGTGCGCCGCGATATTTCGTCCCCGATTGATCAGCCGCTGCCGCCAGTCGAAGCACTACGCGTTGCACTTCGACGGCAAGGACATCGTTGCCATCGATGAATTGAAGGGCGTGTGGCCGAGACACGCTTAGCCGTGTCGCCGACGGGCGGCCGATGTTGCGGTCACGACCCGCAACGCGCCTGCTGATCAATCGCCCGATTTGATGTTGTTGTCCTTGATGACCTTGGCCCATCGCGGAATCTCCGCGCGTACGAAGGCGTCGAGTTGTTCGGGCGGCGCGCCGCGCACCTCCATTCCTTGTGCCGAAAGCTTGTCCTTCACGGCTGGCGCCTTGACGGCCTTGGCGAGTTCTTCGTAGATGCGCTTCGAAAGCGCGGCAGGCACATTCGCGGGACCAAAGACACCCCACCACGTGTACGCCTCGAAACCCGGAACGCCCTGGCTCGCAATCGTCTCGACGTTCGGCAGCTTCGGATCGCGCGCCGCAGACGTCACCGCGATCGCGCGCAACCGTCCAGATTCAATGTGCGGATAAACCAGGAACACCGAGCCGATGGCAAGCGGAACCTGGTTGCCGATCGCGTCGTTCATCAACGGGCCACCGCCACGGTACGGTATGTGATTGAACTCCACGCCGAGCTGGTTTCCGAGCTGCGTCATGGTGAGGTGACCCAGACTGCCGGCGCCGATCGTTCCGTACGACACGCTCCCCGGCTTGACCTTTGCCGCGGCCACGACGTCGCGGAACGACTTGTACGGTTGATTGACGTTCGTGACCAGCGCCATGCCGCCCGTGCCCACGAGCATCAGCGGGGTGAGGTCGCGCAGCGTGTCGAACGGCATGCCAGGAATCAGCGATGGATTCACCGCGTGCGTATCGAACACGACGCCGAGGGTATAGCCGTCGGGATCGGCCTTCGCCACTGCCGCCGTGCCGATCGAGCCTGACGCGCCACCCCGATTGTCGACGATGAAACTCTGCCCGGTCTGCTCGGTGAGTTGCTGGGCGAGGATGCGCGCCACCTGATCGACCGAGCCGCCCGCAGGAAAAACGGCGATCAGTTTCACCGGTTTTGTCGGCCAATTCTGGGCGCCGACGATCGGCACCGCGCCGAGGTTGAGCAGCAGTGCGAGCGCGCCAATGCCATGCGAATCATCTTCATGCTTCCGAGAGCCCGACGCGCCACCCCGGTTATCGACGATGAAACTCTGCCCTGTCTGCTCGGTGAGCTGCTGGGCGAGGATGCGTGCCACCTGATCGACCGAACCGCCTGCCGGAAAAACGGCGATCAGTTTCACCGGTTTTGTCGGCCAATTCTGGGCGCCGGCGACAGAGATCGCGCCCAAGTTGAGAAGCAGGGCGAGCGAGATCAAGACCAAACGGATCGGGTTCATGAATATCCCTTGAAAAATGGGGCTCGGCGCGCACGGGTTCGCTAGCCCAAGCGTGCATCTTACGACTGCGCGGAGGCGCGTGCATCGAGCGCCGCCCACCGCTCGAACTTCTCCGCCAGCGCGTGCTCGATCTCCGCGACACGCGCGTGATCCCGCTTGATCGCTTCCGCGCCCTGCTTGTGATAGTCGCGGGCGCTCATGCGAGCGGTGAGTTCATGCTGCTCCCGCTCCAGCGCTTCCAGCTCCGCGGGCAGGCTATCGAGCTCGCGTCGTTCCTTGAATGAAAGTTTGAGCCGCGCAGGCTGAGTGGCGCGCGCTTCGTTTCCCGACGAGATCGTGTCAGGTTTCGTTTCGCCTGGCACTGCCGCGCGCGGCCGCTGCGCGAGCCAATCGGTGTAGCCGCCGACGTATTCCTTCCACATACCCTCGTGTCCGGGCGAACTCTCCGCGACGAGCGTCTGGGTGACCACGTTGTCGAGAAACGTGCGGTCGTGACTCACGAGCAACAGCGTTCCCGCATAAGATTGCAACGTATCTTCCAGCAGTTCGAGCGATTCGATGTCGAGGTCGTTGGTCGGTTCATCGAGCACGAGAAGATTCGCCGGCAACGCGAACAGGCGTGCCAGCAGCAGGCGATTGCGCTCGCCGCCGGAAAGCATCTTCACGGGCGCATTGGCGCGCTGTGGCGGAAACAGAAAGTCGCCAAGGTACGAGAGCACGTGCTTGCGTCCACCGGCTGTCTCGATCCACTCCGAGCCGGGACTGATGGTGTCCGCCAGCGTGCGCTCGGGGTCGAGCTGCGCCCGCATCTGGTCGAAGTAGGCTACCTGCAATTTAGTACCGAGGCGGATCGTCCCATCGTCGGGAGGGAGGGTGCCGAGAATGAGCTTGAGCAGCGTGGTCTTGCCTGCACCGTTGGGGCCGATCAGGCCGAGACGGTCGCCGCGCATGATTCGCAGCGACACGTCCCGCACCACCGGTCGGCCGTCGAAGCGCTTGGTTACGTGTTCGAGTTCCGCGACCAGCTTGCCTGACCGCTCGCCCGCATCCAACGCGAGTTTTACGTCACCCAGGTGCTCGCGGCGTCGCGCCCGCTCGGTCCGCAACGCTTCCAGCCGGCGGACGCGTCCTTCGTTGCGCGTTCGGCGCGCCTCGATGCCCTTGCGTATCCACACCTCCTCCTGCTTCCAGAAGATGTCGAACTTGCGATTGGCCACGTTCTCGGCCGCGAGCTCGTTCGCCTTGCGCGCCTCGTACGCAGCAAAGTTTCCCGGATACGAGCGAAGCAACCCGCGGTCGAGCTCGACGATGCGCGTCATAACCCGATCGAGAAAGGTGCGGTCATGCGTGATGACGATAGACGTGGGCTGCTTGCGCAGGAGATCCTCGACTAGCGTGATGCCGTCGACATCGAGATGATTCGTCGGCTCGTCGAGCAGCAGCAGATCGGGCGTCAAAGCGAAAGCGAGCGCGAGCGCGGCGCGCTTTTTCTCGCCGCCCGACGCAGACACGGGGTCCGTGGCCTCGTCGAGGCCGAAACGATGCATGTATTCGACCAGCCGGGCTTCGACGCGCCAACGATCGCGTTCGTCGTGCGAGTGATCGTCGCCGGGCGACAAGGTTGCCGCGCAGCGCGAGGCTTTCGCGTAACGACGATGCGGTCGGTAACTGCGGCTCCTGCTCGACCAGAACGATCTTCAAACCGTCGCGCAGCATGAGGTTGCCGCCATCCAGGTCCGCGCGGCCAGCGATGACGTTGAGCAGCGAGGATTTGCCGGTCCCGTTGCGGCCGATGAGGCCGACGCGCTCGCCCTCGTCGATCGAAAAATCGGCGCGGTCGAGCAGCGGATGAAGGCCGAACGCGAGTTCGGCGGCCTGCAGCGTGACGATGGGCATGCGCGAGGATAACGCAACCGCGTCAGCCGACGTGGCCGCGCGGAGCGCTCTACAAGCGTGCCAGCAGATCGTCGCGGGCGCGAACGCAATGCGCACGCGCCAGGCGCCCCGCCTTCTCGACGTCGTGCCTGACGATCGCCCTCAGGATCTGCCGGTGCTCCGCCACGATCGCGTCGGTCCGCCGGGGTCCGAAACCAAAGCGCACGCGCAGCGCCTCGACGAGCAACCGGCCCTGACCGAGCACCCGCACGGCGTCGCTATTGTCGGCGTGCCGATTGATGCTGTCGTGCAATTCGCGATTGGCGCGAACGAGCGCGAGCGGGTCGGGAGACGAGCTCGCCTCTTCGAATGCCTCGACCTTGCCACGCAGTTCAGCAATGCCGGCCTCGTCGATGCTCTCCGCGCACCGCTCGGTCAGCATGCCCTCGATGGCCGCGCGCAGGTCGTAGGTATTGCGGACGAAGTGGGCGTCGACCGGCCGGATAACCGCGCCGCGATGTGGCGACAACTCCAGAATCCCTTCGCGTTCCAGCTCGTGCAACGCGCCGCGTACCGGCATGTGGCTGACGGCGCAGATCGCCGCGATTTCATCGATTTTGAGTCGGCGGCCCGGCGCCAGCTCGCCCATCAGTATGCGGCGACGCAAATCGGCGGCGACCCGCATCGCGGTCGTGGCGCCGATGGCGCCCGCGGCCACGTCACTCGGGTTCGACGCCGACATCTTTGGTGAGCTTCGTGAGACGTTTTTCCTCGGCGTCCATCATCGCCGCTGCGTCCGCCGGAGAATTCGCGATCACCTCGGCGCTCATGCCGGCAAGCCGGTCCTTGAGAGACGGGTCGCGCAGGATGTCGACGATGTCGCGGTTGATCTTGGCGACGACCGGTGCAGGGGTCTTCGCCGGCACGATCACCGCGGCCCACGACGTGAAGTAGAAGTTGGGAACACCGGATTCGGCGATCGTGGGCGTGTCCGGCAGGAAGGGCGAGCGCGTTTGACCGCCGACGCCGAGAAGCTTCATCTTGCCGGACTGCACGTGCGGCAGGATCGACGGCACGGCATCGAACATCACCTGCACGCGGCCACCGATGACGTCCGGATGCGCCTGGCCGCTGCCCTTGTAGGCGATGTCCTGCATCTTGGTCCCGGTCATGTTCTGGAACGCGAGCGCCCATAGCTCCGGATTGCTGCCGCGGCCCGACGTGGCCACATTCACCTTGCCTGGATTGTCCTTGATGTACTTGATCAGTTCCTGCACCGAGTTGACCGGGACCTGCGCATTGACCACCAGCGCCATCTGCACTTGCGTCGTCACGGTCACCGGTTTGAAATCGCTCAGCGCGTAAGGCAGTTTCTTGTACAGGGCCGGATTGACGACGTGCGAACTCGCGACGAAGCCGATGGTATAGCCATCCGGGGGCGCCGCGCCGACGGCCTCGGTCCCGATGACGCCGTTGACTCCGGGACGGTTTTCGACGATCACGCCGACGCCCCATTTCTGCGACAGCTTTTCGGCGACCAGCCGCGCGGTGATATCGGTGGCGCCACCCACCGGGTACGGGACGATGACCTTGACGACGTGATTCGGATAGTCCTGCGCCGTCGCGGACGGTATCACCAGCATGGGTGCGACCAACCCGACGGCCGCGATCAACAAACGAAACAACATGGTTCCTCCTGCGAATAACCAATCACATCACGATTGCAATTCAATACGCCGGCTTGGTGGGAAACCAGCCCGGGCGCCCCGGATCCAAATACGCACCCTTGATGTCGGAGACCTTGTAGTGCTCGAGCGCAGCGAGGTCGACGTCGACCCCGAGGCCGGGCCTTGTGGGCACGTCCAGCCTCCCGCGCTCCACGACGAATGGTGCCGTGATCACGTCTCCGCCCAGATAGTCGCGCTCGTTGTCGATCGCGAGTGTCATGTTGGGAATGCTTGCCGCGAGATGCAGGTACGACGCCTGCGACAGCCCAAGCTCGCCACCGCAATGCAACGTCACGGGAATGCCAACCGATTCGGCGATTGCGGCCGCCTTGACGGTCTGCCACACGCCACCTGCTTCGTGCGGATCGAGCAGGATCACGTCGGCCGCGTTCGCGCGCACGATGTTGCCGACATCGTTGAGTGTGTATGCGGATTCGTCGAGCGCGATCGGTACGGTTTGAAAGGTACGCAGCAACGCATGACCTTCGAGATCGTCGTGCTCCAGCGGCTGCTCGACGTAGAACGGGTCGTACTCGGCCAGCTTGCGCAATTGCCGCCGCGCGGTCCCCGGAGTCCAGGCGCCGTTGACGTCCAGACGCAATGGCGCGGCGGGACCGATGGCATCGCGCACCGCGCGCGTCAGCGCGATGTCGGAGGGCTCGTCGAAGCCGATCTTCAGCTTGAACGACGTATACCCGCGCTTCTGGAAGTCCTTCGCATCGGCAACGCACTTGTCGCGGTCGCTCTCCAGCAGGTAGGCGCAAATCTCGATGGGATCACGCCATGCACCCCCCCAGAGTCGATACAGCGGCTGGCCGCAGGCCTTGCCGAACGCATCCCACATGGCCATCTCGACCGCGCAGATCGCCATGACGGCGGCGCGCTTGTGGTGGTAATAGCCCGCACCGAGCACGTGGCGGTAGATCGACTCGGCTTGGTCGACCGACTTGCCCATAGCGCAGGGAATGACGACGTTGTCGAGGACCGCAGGAATCGCGTCGAGCAGGCAGATCGTCTCGCCGTAGCCCTTGATGCCGCCAGCCGTCGTCAGCTCGACGATCAACCGGGTTACGCCTGATCGTGTTCCGGACGCCCAGGCGATTGGGTGCTTGAGTGGCACGCGCACCAGCCAGCGACGGATGGCGACGATCTGCAGCTCGGATTTTGCGATCGATGCGGATGACGGGCGTAAACCGGTGTCGGGCGGCATGCGGAGGTCCGGCCAAGTGGTGTCGACTGCACGATAGCACGTATTTGATCAAAAATCAAAGGTGCGATCAAGGTCCTACGACAGGCGATACGGCTCCAGCTGCATCGACTCCACCCGAGCGCCGAGCATCACGACGCTGCCCGAACGACGATTGATGCCATCCTCGGAAAAGTCGAACAGGAACGTGCGGCGCAGACGGACGATGCCCTCGTGATCGCGGACGAAGCCGAGCCGCACGCCGTGCACGGTGTCATCGAGGAGCTGCAGGCCTTGCTGCTTGCAGGCGTCGCGCGTGACACGGATCGCCGCCTCTCGGGCACGGAGCGCCTCGAACAGGAGCCAGCCGCCGAGAATCGCGGCGACCACCAGGAGTGTTTCCCACAAAGACATTTTGTTAGACTGCCCTCGCCGGAACGCCGGCGTTGCCTCTTCCCTTACATTCAGGAGCTTCGATGCGAACTCTCGTCGCCGTCACCATCTCCGCACTGATGCTGTTTGCGCTGCCGGTCGCGGCCCAGAAGGCCGCGCAGACCCCGACGCAGTTCTACATGGAATATCGTGACGCCTGGGTAAAAGCCAAGTCCATCGATCCCCTTATTCCGTACCTGGGCAAGGATAGCCGCGCCGAAATCGAGGCGACGCCCAAGGACAAGCGGCAGATGATGTTCGAGATGATGAAAATGATGGGCAACATGAGCAACGTCAAGGTCGCCAAGGAAACCAAGCAGGGCGACGGCTACCTGCTCGACCTCACCGCCACGAGTCCGGACAAGAAGCCGATGAAGGGCACCGCGGAGATAATCATTGAAGGCGGTGCGATGAAGTTGAAAAAGGAGAGCTGGTCGTCGTAGAGCTACGCTCGCTCACTCGTTCGGCAGGAAACCCTCGATCGAAAGATAGCGCTCGCCTGTATCGTAGTTGAAACCCAGGACCCGCGCACCGGGGGCCAGTTCGGGCAGCTTCTGCGCGATCGCGGCGAGTGTGGCGCCCGAGGAAATGCCGACCAGCATGCCTTCCTCGCGTGCGGCGCGGCGCGCCATCTCCTTCGCGGCCTCCGCGTCCACCTGGATGGTGCCATCGAGCAACGAGACGTCGAGGATCGCGGGAATGAATCCCGCGCCGATACCCTGGATCGGATGCGGCGTGTGCTTGCCGCCGGAAATCACGGGCGACGCGGTCGGCTCGACAGCGAACACCTTCAATTTCGGCCATTTCGGCTTCAGTACGCGCGCACATCCCGTGATGTGTCCGCCGGTGCCGACGCCGGTGATCAGCGCGTCGAGGCCCTCAGGAAAGTCCTGCAGGATTTCCTGTGCCGTCGTGCGCACATGCACGTCGACGTTGGCCGGGTTCTCGAATTGCTGCGGCATCCACGCGCCGGGCGTGGCAGCGACGAGCTCCATCGCCTTCGCGATCGAACCTTTCATGCCTTCGGCACGCGGCGTCAGCACGAACGTGGCGCCATACGCCAGCATGAGGCGACGACGCTCGATCGACATGCTGTCGGGCATGACGAGCACAATCTTGTAACCCTTGACCGCCGCCACCATGGCGAGGCCGATGCCGGTATTGCCGGAGGTCGGCTCGATGATCGTCCCGCCGGCCTTGAGCTTGCCGGAGGCTTCCGCCTCTTCCACCATCGACAAGCCGATGCGGTCCTTGATCGAGCCGCCCGGATTCGAACGCTCCGATTTGATCCAGACATTGTGCCCAGTACCGAACAACCGGTTCACGCGGATGTGCGGAGTGTTGCCGATGGTCGCAAGAATGTTGGCAGCAGGCATGAGTTCTCCGTGGCAGACGGTGCTGGCGAGAACGCGTAGGGTGCGACGGTTCGGCAAGGATTGCAAGGTGGCGCAGCCGCGAACGACCCTCTACCCACGGCTTGCGAACACAGTGTAAAGTCCTCCATGCTGCAACCGTCACCTGCAATTCCGATACGATGAATCCCTCGAGTGCAGGCGCGAGCACGGCCGCCGCGCCGACGAGCACCGGCACCGATTACTATGCGCGGTTGCCCATATTCCACGGCTTCGACAGCATCATGGATCCGGCGCGGTATCGACCGCTGCCGGACGACTGGCTGATCGGTCTTACCGATGTCGTGCGCTCGACTCAGGCGATCGAGGATGGCCGCTACAAGGCGGTCAACACGGCCGGCGCATCGGTCATCGCCGCGGTCAGCAACGCGCTGAAAGGGCGCAGTTTCCCATTTGTATTCGGCGGTGACGGTGCCAGCTTCGCCGTATCCTCGCACGACGAAGCGATCGCCCGCGCAACGCTCGCTTCGACTTCGGCCTGGGTGCGCGACGAGCTGCAGCTCGAATTGCGCGCCGCGCTCGTTCCGGTCGCCGCGGCGAAAGAACACGGCTTCAACGTCAGCGTGGCGCGCTTCGCACCGTCGAAGAACGTTTCCTATGCGATGTTCTCGGGTGGCGGGCTCGCCTGGGCCGAGAGCGCAATGCGCGATGGCCGGTTCTCCATACCGCCGGCGGCGCCCGGCGTGCGTCCGGACCTCGCCGGCCTGTCGTGCCGCTGGAACGACATCCCGGCCGAACACGGTTTGATCCTGTCGCTGCTCGTTGCGCCGGTGACTATCGACGACCCCGCGTTTCGCAAATTAATCGAAGCATTGCTCGTCGAACTGGAAAACAGCACCGAAGTGGCGCGTCCTGTTCCGGACGGTGCTCCCGGCGTTAGCTGGCCGCCCGCCGGACTCGACCTCGAAGCGCGCGCTTCGGGCAGGTCGGGCGACGGCTTGTTCATGCGCCGGATCAAGGCGGCGCTGAGTACGCTCATCGGTTATTTCGTCATGCGTTTCGGCATTCGCATCCGCGGCTTCGACCCTGCGGTGTATCGCCGCGAGGTGGTCGAGAATTCCGATTTCCGCAAATACGACGATAATCTGCGCATGACACTCGATTGCACACCCGAACTTGCCGACCGCATCGAACGGCGACTGGAACAGGCGGAGGCGGCAAAGATCCTGCGCTTCGGCATCCATCGTCAGCCCGCCGCCATCATGACCTGCATCGTCCCGTCCATCGCCGAAAGCAATCACGTTCATTTCGTCGACGGCGCGGCCGGCGGGTATGCACTGGCGGCACGCCGGCTCAAGGCGGGACCTGCGACGCGCGCGCCATGAACGAGCTGTCCTGGCTGTCGATCTCCGAACTGGCGCACCTGCTCGCTACGGGCGCGGTATCGTCGCGTGAGATCGTCGACGCTTGCCTCGACCGCATTACTGCGCTCGACCAGCGCCTGCATGCGTTCATCGACGTCTACAGCGACGACGCGCGTTTCGCCGCACTGAAGGCCGATGAGCACCGCGCCGCAGGACAGGTTTGCGGACCCTTGCACGGGCTGCCGATCGCCCTCAAGGACCTCGTCCACCTGCGTGGTCGAATGACGACGGCGGGTTCGCGGGATCGGCCTTTCGGCGTCGCTAACGAAACGGCGTTTGCGTGGGAACGCCTGCAGGCCGCGGGGATGATCGCGCTCGGCAAGACGCACCTGGTGGAATTTGCGTTCGGTGGCTGGGGTCGCAACGTGCCGATGGGTGCGCCGTGGAATCCATGGGATATCAATGTGCATCGAGTTGCCGGCGGTTCGAGCAGCGGCTCGGCCGTTGCCGTCGCGGCGGGGCTCGCACCCGCAGCGATCGGCTCCGATACCGGAGGCTCCATACGCATTCCGTCCGCGCTGTGCGGCCTCACGGGGCTCAAGCCGACATACGGCCTGATCAGCCTTGCCGGTGTCTTTCCGTTGGCGACGACACTCGATTCACTCGGTCCGATCGCGCACAATGTCGACGACGTCGCCCTGCTCACCGCCGCGATGGCCGGCCACGACCTGCGTGATCCGGCGACGCTCGCCGCGCCTGCGATCGACTTCGCGGCTGCGCTCCGCACCGCGCCCGACATCCGTGGCATGCGCATCACTGCTCTCGCCGTCGAGCAGTTTCCGTCGCCCGCGGGCAAGGACGTGCTGCGAGCGCGCGACGATACGATTGCCGCGCTGCGTGCGCTCGGCGCGATTGTCGAGGAGGCGCGCGCCCCCATCGACTTCCAGGACGTGATGGTGAAGAGCGGTCGCATCATCGCGGCCGAAGCGTATACACTGCATCGCGCCTACATCGAAGACGAATCGTTGACATTCGATCCCTGGGTGCGCAAGCGCACGCTGGGCGGCAAGGCGATCACCGCCACGGAACATGACGAGCTGCTCGCCGCGCATGCGCGCGCCGCCGCTGACTACGCGGAATGGATGCAGGGTTGCGATGCGCTGCTGACGCCAACGCTGCCGATCACCGCGACCTCGCTGACCGACGTGGACGAGGCGACGACGCCGCTGGCAACGTTCACCCGCGCCGCCAACTTCCTGCGGGCTTGCGCGTTGTCGTTGCCGGCCGGATTGGATACGCACGGGCTCCCCATCGGCATGCAGTTGATGGGGGCGCCCTACGGCGATGCGACATTGGTGAAGCTGGGTCGTGCCTTCCAGCAAACGACCTACTGGCATCGGCGGCGTCCCGATCTTTCGGCGTGGGAGTCCTGACAAACATGACGATGGGCAACTCGGAACAGCGCAAATCATTTCGTCCGGGCATGCGCGCCGCGGCCTTGCTTGCATTCGTCGCGCTCATTAACGCGGCGGGACTGCAACCATCGACAGCCCACGACGCCCCACCCTCGACGGCGACCACGTCGCCAATCGCGCTCGATCCGGGTTTGGGCCCGCTGCATCATCCGGTATCGACGCGCAACGCCAGAGCGCAAGCGTATTTCGACCAAGGCCTCAAGCTCGTGTTCGCGTTCAATCACGAAGCCGCGATCCAGTCGTTCGAGCGTGCCGCACAACTGGATCCGAACCTGGCCATGGCGTATTGGGGCATCGCGCTTGCGCTCGGTCCGAACATCAACCATCCGATGGATGCCGAGGCACACAAGGCCGCATACGCCGCGTTGCAGAAAGCGATTGCGCTCGCACCCAAGGCATCGGCGACGGACCAGGCGTACATCGATGCACTGTCGAAACGCTACAGCGCGAGCGGTGATGCGGACGTGATGGCGCTGCAGGTCGCCTACAAGGATGCGATGAAGGAGTTGATGCGGCGGTATCCGAAGGACAACGACGCCGCCGTGCTTTATGCCGAAAGCCTGATGGACCTCAACCCATGGAAATACTGGCAACCTGACGGCATACCTGCGGAAGGCACGCTGGAGATCGTCGCGGTGCTCGAGCGCGTGCTGGCGCGGCAGCCAACGCATATCGGGGCGAACCACTACTACATTCATGCCGTCGAAGCCTCGCCGCACCCCGAGAAGGCCCTCGCGTCCGCCAAGCGGCTGGAGACTCTGGCGCCGTCCGCCGGACATCTCGTTCACATGCCCGCGCACACCTATATCCGTACCGGCAACTACCTCGACGCCGCACGCGTCAACCGGGACGCCGCACGTGCCGACGAGCGTCTCGCGAAGGCCACGTCGGCGCCGTTCTACCTCATTGGCTACTACGGTCACAACCTGCACTTCCTCGCGATCAGCAACGCGTTCGCGGGAAACTCGGGCGGCGCCATCGCCGCGGCCAACAAGCTCTACGACGTGGAGGCGCCGCGCATCAAGCAAGTCCCTTTCGTCGACCCGTTCCTGTTCACGCCGGCGCTGATGCTCGTACAGTTCGGCCGGTGGGATGACGTACTCGTCCTGCCCGAGCCCGCATTCGAAGCGCCAATCACCACCGCCATGTGGCATTTCGCGCGTACGCTCGCGTTTGCCGGCAAGGGTCGTAGCGACGATGCGCAGACTGAGCGCGCGAAGTTTCTCGATGCCGCGGGTACGCTCACCAAGACGATGGAGTACGGCAACAACAATGCCGCAGGGCTTGCCGCCGTTGCACGCCCGTATCTGGACGGACGCTTGGCGATGATGGCCGGTGACAACGCCAGTGCAATCGCCTTCCTCCGACAGGCGGTCGCCGCGGAGGATGCGCTCGCCTACGATGAACCACCGGGTTGGTATCTGCCTTCGCGCAACGCGCTCGGCGTGGCGCTGGTACGTTCTGGCGATTTCGTTGCCGCTGAACAAGTCTTCCGCGACGAACTCGCACTCCACCCGGAGAGCGGTCGCGCACTGTTCGGTCTGCGCACCGCGCTGCTGGGGCAGGGGCGCGACAAGGACGCCGCCGCGCTCGACCAACGTGTGCGGCGAGCATGGCGCGGTGCGGATGTGGAGCTGAGCGTCGCGGCGATGTAAGCCCGAGCGCCGTCAGGCCCCGATCGCGTTCATTCGCGTCCGAACGTCGGGGGCCGCCAGGTTTCCTGCGCCGCGAGCGGCGAGCGCAACATGCGCAGCATACGGATCGCCGTCTCGCGTCCACTGTAGTAACCGGTCAGGCGCATCGTCTCGGCAAATTCCAACGCCTGGTAGAACGCGAACCCGGACTTGTTTTGTGCCCGCAGCTCGACATGGATCGATGCGACGCCCGCCACGGCCGCCGATTCGAGCAACCAATCAACAACGCGGCGACCGATGCCCGACCGCTGATGTGCGGGCCGCACGGCCAGCAGCACCAGATGCGCATGGTCGTCGCCAAAGCGCATGATGCCGAAGCCGGCTAGTTGCCCGTTCCGCCGCGCGACGACCGATGCAACGTCGGACTCGTCGATCAAGCGACGAACCCGCTCGGGCGGGTATGACCAGCCAAGTCCGCTCTCGATCAGGTCGCGGGACATCAGCGCCATTGCGCGCGCGTCGTCTCTGCAAGCCAATCGCAAGGCAACGTCCACGGTGCTCATGGCAAGGATTCTGCCATGGTCGTGGTACTCGATGCCAGCATCACTTCGAACACTGCAGCTTCGAGCGCCGCCCATTGCAGCGGACTGCGCGAACGCGCATCATCCGGAACGTCCTTCGGACTCGCTGCCGTCGCGAGCACTTCGAGGTCGCCCCGGCATGACCCGCCTGCAGCTCTCATTCGGCGCCGGCGAAATCGAATATCACGTGCTGGCGCTTGTTCTCGGCAAGCGCGATCGTGCGCTTCTTGCGCACACCGTTCCACTCCGCCTCGATCGTGTAGCTACCGGCCGGCAGGCTGATGAGAACCAGCGGCCCCTCGCTACGCGCACTGAGCACGTCACGGCCATGCGCATCGCGAATGTCGACCAAGGCATCGGAAACGTAGGGCGCAGGCGCAGCGGCCGCCGGCTTGTCGCTGCTCGCCGCAAATTCGAGCGTGAGCGGGTACTGCGCCTCGGCTAGCCTCATTGCATCGGCCTCATCCTTGCCAATGCCTCCGGTCACGAACTGCACGTCGCCTCGCGTTTGGACTGGCGGCAGCGTGTCGGCTTGCGCAACCCGCACGCCGATACAGAGTGCGAAAAAAGCGACACAGTTCAGTGCCAGGATTCCCGCCGCCCAATTCAGTGGCCCGCGCAAGGCCACGATCAAACTTGCGCGAGTTCGTTGTGCCATCGAGCCGCTCCTTTTCGATCCGCAAAGCCGGCAGCGTTCGCCGACCTCTAAAGACCACCCAGCAAACTTGATACCAGCCCCCAATCACGACGTCTTGGCTCGGCATCGACGGTGGTTAGCACTCGCTTCCAATGTAATAATTTCAAAGGTTCCGCAAGTCTTACGACCGCGCCCACAGTGCACCCTCCCCGACGCGGGCGCATAATGAACTTCTATGGAAACCCACAGTCGATGATGGCCATGAAGCCGTCCCTGCCATTGCTGCTGCCGTTGGCCCTTGCGGCCGCGCTATGTTTCCTGCCGCCACCCGGACTGCCGGTGTTGTCCCCCATCTCGAGGGCCGCCGCGGCACCCGCCAAAGTCGATGCCGGGCCGTCGGAGGATGGCATCGCCTGGCAACGCGGCGACGTCGATGCCGCCTTCGCCGCGGCGAAGGCGGCGAACAAGCCGGTATTCCTGTACTGGGGTGCGGTCTGGTGCCCGCCGTGCAATCAGGTCAAGGCAACGATCTTCAATCGCCAGGATTTCGTCGATCGCTCCCGGTTCTTCGTTCCGGTTTATCTCGATGGCGACACCCGGAGCGCGCAAAAGCTCGGCGCGCGCTTCAAGGTCAGCGGGTATCCGACCATGATCCTGTTCAAGCCCGACGGAACCGAGATCACTCGCCTGCCGGGAGAGGTCGATGCCGAGCAGTACATGCGCGTGCTCGCGCTGGGAATGAGCGGGGCACGGCCGGTGAAGGACACGCTGGCGGCGGCGCTCGCTCCGGGAAAATCCACGCTCACCCCCGAAGAATGGCGCCTTCTCGCCTACTACTCCTGGGACACCGATGAGCAGCAGGTCCTGCCGAAAGACAAGGTGCCCGCAACGTTGCAGCGACTGGCACAGGCGTGTCCCGCGGATCAGCGCGAGACCGCTGCGCGACTCGAGATCAAGGCGCTTGCCGCGACCGCAACGGCGAAAGGCGTAAAGCCGCGCGACGACCCGGCATCAGTCGACAAGGTGCTCAAGCTGCTCGCGGAGCCACGGTTTGCGCGTGACAACTTCGACATGGTCGTCTATTACAGTGGCGACATTTCCAAGGCGTACACGCTGCCCAATTCCGCCGCACGAGCAAAGCTCAACGCGGCTTGGAACACGGCGCTCGACCGATTGCTCGCCGACACCTCGCTATCCACGGGCGACCGCCTGAGCGCGGTGGACGCTCAGATTACCCTCGCCAGAATCGACGATCCCAAAGTCGCGCTGACGCCTGCGCTGCTCAAATCGGTTCGTGAGCAGGCCGCGCGTGCCGACCACGACACTACCGATCTGTACGCTCGACAGGCCGTGATCAGCTCCGCGGCGGGGGTGCTTGCCGATGCCGGCCTGCTCGACGAATCGGACGCGATGCTGAAAGCCGAATTGCAGCGCTCGCATTCGCCGTACTACTACATGCTGGGTCTGGCGGCCAACGCCAAGACTCGCGGCGACAAGTCCACCGCGCTCGGCTGGTATGAAAAGGCCTATGCCGCCGCCGATGGCCCGGCGACGCGCCTGCAATGGGGTGCCAGTTACGTGAGCGCGCTGGTGGATCTGTCGCCCCAGGATGTCGCGCGCATCGATGCGGCGACGCAGAGCATCATCGGTGAGCTCGATCCGGCACCGGACACGTTCTATGGTCGCAATCAACGTGCGCTCGAACGCATGGGCAAGAAGCTTGCGGCGTGGGACCGGGACCCCAAGCGCGACGCATCACTCAAGCGCCTGCGAACGCAGATGGCGAGCGTCTGCGGGAAGCTTCCGGCGGGTGACCCGGCCCGCGCAAGCTGCGACAGCGTCTTCCGACCCGCCGCCGCGAAGGCCTAGCCCAACAGCGCAGAGGCCATGCAGTGAACGAACCGGACCTGCATGTTTCAGCCGATGATCGGCCGCCGTTCCGCTCGGTAGCGCCGCGGCGATCGGCGCTGCCGTATGTGCTCGTGTTCGTGCTCGCCGTCGCCGCCGGCGGCGGCTACTACCTCTGGCGCATGCGCGAGCCGCCGACCTTGCCGCCCGTAGCGGAACCCTACCGCGAAGACGACACCGGCGCCGCCCGCTGCAAGCGAGCCGAAGATCGAGCATCCGATCGAAACCGCCCCACCGGCCGCAGCCGCTGCCAACGCTGGCGGAAAGCGACGCCGCGATCGGCACCGCCCTTGCCGGCGTACTCGGCACCGCCTCGTTCGAACAGCTATTCGTACCCGAAAACCTCGTGCGGCACCTGGTGGCAACCGTCGACAACCTGCCGCGAAAGCAGGTCGCGTTGCGGTTGATTCCGGTGAAGCCGGTACCGGGTCCGCTGCGCACCACTGGCCAGGACTCGACCCTGGTCATCGCCCCCGACAATGCGGCGCGGTACACGCCCTATGTACGCGTCCTGGATGTGGTCGATGCCAAGAAACTGGTCGCGGTTTACACGCAGTTCTATCCGCTGTTCCAGCAGAGTTACGCGGAACTGGGTTATCCGTCGCGCTACTTCAACGACCGCGTTTTCGAGGTCATCGATCATCTGCTGGCGACACCCGACATCAAGGGGCCGATCGCGCTCGCGCAACCCAAAGTGCTGTACGAGTTCGCGGACCCGGCATTCGAAGACCTTTCCGCCGGACAGAAAGCGCTGCTGCGGATGGGTCCGGACAACGAGGCGCGGGTCAAGGCAAAGTTGCGCGAGATTCGCAAGGCGTTGCAGCACGAGTAGGTTACTCGAACCCTGCGCGGGCGCGCGCCGCAGCGGCGTCCGAACTTGCGAGCAGCTGCACGAAGCGCCGCGCGAGCGCGCCTTCGCGCGCGCGCGTGCACACCGCGGCCGAATAGACCGTTGCCAGCTCGAAGCCTCTCGGCAACGGCCCCACCAGATCGACCCCCGGCGTGGCGATGATCTCGCTGACCTGCGTGATGCCGATCGGCTGGGGTTCGCGTCCCGATGCGCGACAGTTCCAGCGATCGCCGTCTGCGCCATTTCGGATAGGTTCGCAGACGTGACGGCGCAACCTCCGCGTCGATGCCGAGCAATCGCAGCACCTTCATGACGTGAATGCCGGCCGTCGATCGCTCGGTGTCGGGCACATAGATCCCGGAGGCTGCCAGCAGGCTTCGGCGCAGCGCGTCTCCGCCGGACACGTCCGGCCAAGCATCGCCTTTTCGTACCGCGACGCCCGTCGGCACAGCCCCGAGCGTCACCACCGTTTCCGCAACGACGTGATGGTCGCGGGCCAGCGCTTCGATCAGCGCGGCGGTCAGGATCACGACATCGCAGGGTTCGCCGGCCAGCAGCTTTTGCTGCATGACACCGACGGCGCTGAATGTGGCGCGCAGCGCGCAGCCGGTGGACGCCGTGAACGCAGCTTGCATCGTGTCGACCAACCCTTTGGCGGCGCCGCCGCTGAGGAGGTCCAGATACACGGCTACGCCAGACGTTGCTTCAACTCGGACCGCGCGAATAAATTCGCCCCGCAAAGAGCACTGCCCATTGGCGGCCCCGAATCACTGATCGGGCTTGGCGCCCGAGATTTTCACGATGCGCTCCCACTTCACGATGTCGTCGTTCACATAGCGCGCGAATTCATCGGGATTCATCATCATCGCCGCGGCGCCCTGCTTGGCCCACTCCTCGCGCACTTCAGGCTTGCTGACGATCTTGACGACTTCCGCATTGAGCCGCTTCACGATCTCGGGCGGCGTCCCCTTGGGCGCCATGAGGCCGAGCCAGATGACGGATTCATACCCGGTGACGCCCGCCTCCGACAAAGTGGGAACGCTGGGCAGGACCGAAGAGCGCACCTTACCGGTCGTCGCCAGTGCCTTGACCTTGCCCGCGCGTGCAAACTCGCTCATCGTGGTCACAGCGTCGAACATCATGTCCACTTGCCCGCCGAGCACGTCGGTACGCGCCTGCGAGCTGCCCTTGTAGGGAATGTGGACGATGTCGACGTTCGCCATCGCCTTGAACAGCTCGCCGGCCATGTGATACGGCGTGCCCGGCCCGGACGATGCGTAATTCAGTTTGCCCGGCTTGGATTTCGCCAAGGCGAGCAATTCGGCGACGTTGCTCACCGGCAGCGACGGGTTCACCACCAGCACCAGATCGGAGTAGTTGATGGGCGCGACGGGAACAAAATCGCGCATCAGTGCGTATGGCTTGTTCTGCATCAGCGATTCATTGACGGTTTGCGTGTTCGACATCAGCAGCAGCGTGTAGCCATCGGGTGCACTCTTGGCAACCGCGTCGGTGCCGATCACAGAGCCCCCGCCCGGGCGGTCTTCGATCACGAACGGCTGCCCCAGGGCCTCCTGTAGTCGCTGACCAAGGAACCGCGCGTAGATATCGGCGGGCCCGCCAGCGGCGAATGGCACGATGATCTTCACCGGCTTATTGGGGTAATCCTGAGCGAGTGCCGGAAACGCAATGAGCGCAGCCAGCAACCAACCCAGGCAGTTGGTGAACCTTCGCAACATGGCGGTCGTCTCCAGGATTTGCCGTCAGGAAGGCGACAATTTACTACGATTGGGGATCGGTAGCGGGGAGTGCGAACAAATTCGAGACTACGTCGATTCGAACAGCGGGGGCGTCGGTTCGGCGCTGCCGTGCTCCGCATCCGCCGATTCCGCGCGTGACAGACCTCCCATACGCACGCCGAGCAGGCGCAGCCGGCGTTCGAGCGGAACCCGCTTCAGGCACTCACCCGCAGCGCGGCGGATGACGTGGGCATCGCACGTCGGAACATCGACGGTCTTGTCGCGCGTGACGATCTTGAAATTGTCGTAACGCACCTTGATGCCGACGGTCCTGCCGACATAGCCCTTGCGCTGGAGGTCACCCGCCAGGTCCGCACAGAGTTCCGTGAATATCGACGACAACTCGTCACGATCGCGCTTGGCGTGCAGATCGCGCTCGAAGGTCGTCTCGCGACTGATGCTCACGGGCTCGCTCTCCGTGACGACCGCTCGCTCGTCGCGTCCATGGGCCGCATCGTGCATCCACGCACCGCGACTGACACCGAAGTGCTCCACGAGCCAACCAAGGTCGGCGCGTGCCAGATCGCCGATGGTGTGCACGCCCAGCGCGTCAAGGCGCTCGGCCGTCTTCGGACCGATGCCGTTGATCTTGCGCGCAGCCAGGGGCCAGATGCGCAGCGGGATGTCGTCGACGGCAAGCATGGTCAGGCCATCGGGTTTGTCGAGCTCGGAGGCGATCTTCGCCAGCAGCTTGTTGGGTGCGACCGCAATCGAGCACGTCAGCCCGGTCGTTACGAACACGCTCTGCTTGATCGCCCGCGCGACATCGCGCGCACGCCACCACGCTTCCGTCGGATCATCGGCCGGTCCATCGTGCTCCGGCAGCTTGACGCCCGTGAGGTCGATGTAGATTTCATCGATCCCCCGGTCTTCGACCTGCGGGGCGATCGAGCGCACCGCAGCCTTGAACATGCGCGAATACCGCCGGTAGGCGTCGAAGTCCGTCGGCAGCAATATCGCGTCTGGCGCAAGCCGCGCCGCCTTCATCAAGCCTGCCGCCGAGTTCACACCGAGCGCGCGTGCGGCATAGGTCGCCGTGGTCGCCACGCCGCGACCCACGTAGTCGCGCAATAGGGCAAAGCGCCGCGTGACTTGGCCCGTGGCCGGATCGATCACCTCTTCCGGTCGATGGCGGCTGCCGCCGCCGATGACCACCGGCATGCCCGCGAGCTCCGGATAGCGCAGGAGCTCGACCGACGCGTAGAACGCGTCCATGTCGAGATGCGCAATGAGGCGTGGTGGAGACAACATCGAACGACAGGCCTGGCGGCGGACGACGTCCGCCAACCAAGTCTAACCGCGCGATGCCGCCATGCCTAGAATCCGTAAAGCCGCGCGGGGTTGTCGACGAGAATCCTGCGGCGCGTCGCCTCACCGTCCGTCCAGTCGAGCAGAAGATCGAGCATTCCGGGCGTCGATGGTATTGGATCGATCCCTGGATGCGGCCAGTTGCTGGCCCACACGCATCGATCGGGATTCGCGGTCGCCAGCGCCCGCGCTAGTACGCCGACGTCCGCATAGTTCGGTGGTCCGACCTTCGATGTTTCGTAGGGCGCCGAGAGCTTGACCCAGCACTTGCCGCTGTCGAGCAACCGGAGCAGCGCGGCGAACGCCGGATGCGTGGTAGGAACCGGTTCCAGGAATTTGCCGTTGTGATCGATCACGACGTCGACCGGCAACCGCGACAATCTCGTCTCATGCTGCGGCAATTCCCGTCCGTCGAGCTGCACCTGCACATGCCAACCGAAATGCTGCACCCGCGCCGCGATGGTGTCGACGTCGTCCCAGGCAAGGCTGCCGCCTTTCATCATGTGGCAACGGGCGCCGACAAAACCGACCCGCGTCAGTCGTTCCAACTCGGCATCGGGGATATCGGCAGGAACGGTGGCGATACCTCGGGCCGAAGACCCGAACGCACCGACCGCTTCTTCGGTGCAGGAGTTGTCGAACTTGTAACCGTTCGGCTGCACGATCACCGCGCGCGTCAGGCCCAAGGCTGCCTGAACTTCCCGGTACGCCGCAACGGGTGCATTCGGCAGCGGGATCGGCCACGACGGCGTCGCAGCATAGCGCGGGTCGTAGATGTGCATGTGACAGTCGCAACTATCTGGTGGCGCCTTCAATCGCGGCGTCTCTGCTGTGCTCACGGGCTCCTCTCGAGGATCATTTGTTGACAGCTAGAACCTGCTCAAAGTCCCGGCGAGCGACCGCGCAGCCAATTTTGCGTGGGTTCTAGTCCTCGATGGGACCGGACAGGATAAATGGGCCGCCTTGGAACCGATGGACGGGATTGTCAGGGTCCGGCGGCGGTCCCGAGGGCGGAAACAGGTGCGCGAACTTCTGCGAGCTGTCGCGCGGCCGAAAGCCAAGATGGCCGGCATTCGTGTTGTCCCACCATTTCACGGGATTGTCCGACACGCCGTAGATGATCGAATGATCGACACGTGTCGTGAACAGCGCACGCGCAACGAGTTCCACGAGGTCGTCATAGCTCAGGTAGCTGACAAGCATGCGCGGATTCTTCGGCTCCGCGAACGACGAACCGATGCGCAGGCAGACGGCCTCGATGCCGAAGCGATCGAAGTAGTAGCGCGTCAATGCTTCGCCAAAACACTTGCTCACGCCGTACAGGCAGTCGGGGCGCAGCGGCACTTCGGTGTCGATATGCTGCGTCTGCGGATAGAAGCCGACAACGTGGCTCGAGCTCGCGTAGACCACGCGACGGACGCCGTGCTTGTGCACCGCTTCATACAGATTGTACAGACCGATGATATTGGCCTGGACGATCTGCTCGAAGGGCGCCTCCAGGGAAATGCCGCCGAAATGCAGCACCACGTCGACATCCGCGACCAGTGCGTTGACCGCCCGCTTGTCGGCGAGATCGGCCTGCACGACCTCCTCGCCTGCCGCGGCGGTCCCGCAATCGGCGCGATCGGAAACGCGCACCACGTCCGCCCACTCGCGCAGGCGCGGACGCAAGACGCGGCCCAATCCTCCGGCGGCTCCCGTCAACAACAGGCGATGAAACGGCTTGGTCATGCGTCCGTGTCGGCAAATCCGGCGACGGCACGGCGCAACGCTAGGTCTGTCGCAACCGCACAGGTGATCTGCTTAGCGGTAGAGTTTAGCAGACCCCTTGCCGCTCCGCGCTTGCTGTTCCGGACCAGGCTCGGACGCACCGAGCCCGAACATCTCCCGCAGCGCCTCGCGATATTCCGCGTTGCCCATGCGCATGCTGTTGTTGTGCGTCGCGCCGTCCACGAGCAACAGTTTCTTCGGATCGCTCGCGGCATCGTAGAGCTCTTGTGAAAAGCGCGAGGGCACCATGCGATCGTCGACACCGTGGACGATCAGCACCGGCAAGCGAACATGGGTGATTTTCTTCAGCGAATCGAACTTCTGCGTGAGCAGCGTCTCGACCGGGAGCCATGAAACCGTCAGCGAACGCGCGATGTCGCCGAGCGTGGTGAAGGTCGACTCGACGATCAACCCGCGCGCGGGCACCGCGCTTCCCGGAGGCGTCTGTTCACTGAGACGCGCCGCGAGGTCGATGGCGACGGCGCCACCCAGCGAATGTCCGTAGATGAATCGCTTCGTGGGGTCGGGCTGCAGGGTCACGAAGCGTTCCCACGCGATCTCGGCGTCTTCGTAGACCGTGGCCTCGGACGGCAATTCGCCGCTGCTCTTGCCGAAGCCACGATAGTCGATCGCCAGCACTGAAAATCCGAGCGCGTGCACTTGCTCGATGCGGAACAACTGTCCGGTCAGGTCCCAGCGCGAACCGTGCAGGTACAGCACCGCCGGAGCACCCGGGTCCGCGGCCGGCCACCACCACGCGTGAATCTGCTGCGGCCTGCCCTCGGCGCTGACCGCGAGATCGAGCTCCTGCACGCCCGCGGGCATGCCCGTGAACCAGCTCGGCGTGTCGCGGACAACCCGGAACGTGAGTTCGCGCTCCTTGACCTCGAAGCTCGCGCAGCCCGCCGCCCCGACGGCGATCAGCGCGAGGATCGTAACGAGATATTTCCAGGAGAGCACGCGGGCGACGCGCGAGCGACTTCGATGGGGCCATAGGTCCGTATGCCGGTTGCTTGGTCAACAAGCGGCGGCGGGCGTTGACTGCATCGCCCGCCGCCTTCGGGACCTCCGGCTTGTTCAGAGGTCCTCTACACAGACCGACATACTAGCGCAAGGGTTCCCTCGCGATCCACGGATCGCGCCTCGGGAACCTCAGGAAAGTGCCGGAATCGTCGCCTTGAAGCTCGGACGCTCGGCCATCCAAGCGTACGCACGCGTCACATTCGGCGCGCCGGCAAGCAGCGTCTTTCCCTCAGGGAACATGCCGAGATAGAAGACGATCGGTGCGAGCAAGAGGTCCGCCATGGTGACGGTGTTGCCCACAAGCTGATCGCGCGTGCCGTAAGCCCGGTCCAGGACGTCGAGATGGGCCTTGATCTGCGGCACGGCCGCATCGATGACCGCACGATCCGGCGCACCGTTCGCCCCCTTGGGAAAGACGTACTGCAGCACATAGCGACGGACCATCGCGTCGTACGCGTGGCAGTTGATGAGGCTCACCCACTGCTCCATCGTCGCGCGCAGGCGGGCATTGCCTGCCAACAGCGAGGGGCCAGGAAAGGATTCCTCGATATAGCGAAGGATCGCGGATGTTTCGTAGAGCGTGAATTCGCCATCGCGGAATGCCGGCACGCGCCCGAAAGGATTGAGCGCGAGAACTTCCACGCTGTGCGGCGCCACGGGTTCGTGCGAATACGCGACCCCCTTTTCTGCAAGCGCCATGCGTACGGATCGTACATAGGTACTGCGCGGATTCCCGAAGACCGTGACGGTCGCGGCACTGCCGCGTGGATCGACCATATCGACCAGGCGATTGAGCGTAGAACCCCAACCGTCGTTGTGCGCGGTCCTGGCTTCCGGCGCGGGAAAACCAGAGTGCTGGAGCCGCACCTCCGTCTCGACGCCATGTTCGCCGCGCCTCTCGTCCAGGGTCACGGTCACGAGGGTTTCACCCATCGCGCCCATTTCCTCGCCTTCCCACTTCCAGGTGAATACGAGCCGCGAGGGCGAGGCGATCTCGCGATACACGCCACCAACGGCGAACGTCTTACCCGCCATCGGCTGCATCACAAGGCGGTAGCGCCCGCCGATCTTGGCGTCGACCGTCGCCTCTGCGACCGCGTGACCGCGGGGACCAAACCATCGCCGCAACTGGTCGGGATTGACGAAGGCGTCGAACACCTTGGCGCGCGGGGCGCGAATGGTGCGGGTCAGGGTAAGGTCGAAAGTGTCGCGTGCAGTCATCGTCTTCTCCTTTTCGGTGGTGGTTCTTCAAGCAGGGCGGCGAGATCGTCGAGCCGCTCCTCCCAGAAATCCCGGTAGCGTTCGATCCACTTGGCAGCAGCGTGCAGCGGCTGCGCCCGCAGTCGACAGACGCGCCGCTGGGCATCGACGCGTCGCTCGATCAGTCGCGCGCTCTCCAGCACACGCAGGTGCCGCGAGATGGCAGGAAGAGAGATGTCGAAGGGCCGGGCAAGGTCGCCGACCGACGCCTCGCCACGAGCCAGCCGGGCGAGGATCGCTCGCCGCGTCGGGTCGGCAAGGGCCGCGAACGTTCCGTTCAATTCCGCGGGTACCGCGCGTCGTGCACTTGCGTTCATCTGCCACTCATTTGTCACTCTCCACGTCATCAAGTTACCGGATTATTATTTAACCGTCAAGTTAAATAAAGAGGCACAGGCACCCTGCTGCAGCGCACGGTCCGCCGCGCTATCATGAGCGCATGGCTGTCGCCGACATTCCGGATCGTGACGTCGCCGAGCGCTTCAACCTGGCGCACCTGCCGCCGGATTTCTATGTCGATCCGTATCCGACCTATCGTGCTTTGCGTGCGCACACGCCCATCAAGCCGATGCCGGACGGATCCTGGTTCCTGACTCGATTCGAGGACGTCGTGCCGGTGTACCGCGATCCGAAGCTGTTCAGCTCGGACAAGAAAAAGGAGTTTGGCCCCAAGTTCGGCCCGACGCCTCTCTTCGAGCATCACACCACCAGCCTCATCTTCAACGATCCCCCATTGCACACGCGAGTGCGACGAGCGATCGTCGGTGCGATCACCCAGCGACACATCGCGGCAATGGAGCCCGGCCTGGTCCGACTGGTCAACGCGTTGCTCGACGACATGGCGGAGCGGGGGGAGGTCGACCTCATTGCCGACTTCGCGGCGGCGATTCCCATCGGCATCATCGGCAACCTGCTCGGCATCGCACCCGATGAGCGCGAGCCGCTGCGCGGCTGGTCGCTCGCCATCCTGAGTGCGCTCGAGCCGGTGCTCACCCCTGAGCGGGCGACCAACGGCAATCGTGCGGTCACCGAGATGCTCGCGTACCTGAAGAAGCTGGTCGATGAGCGACGCACGCATCTGCGCGATCCGGCGACCGATGTCCTGACGCGCCTCATCCTCGGTGAAGGGGATGACGAGCCGCTGTCAGAAACGCAGCTGCTGCATCAATGCATTTTCCTCCTCAACGCGGGTCACGAGACGACCACCAATCTCATCGGCAATACGTTGCACGCGCTCACGAGACTGCCGGCGCAGAAAGCCGCCTTGATCGCGCAAGCCGACGATGTAGAGCGTATGAAAGTCGCCGTCGAGGAATTCCTTCGCTTCGAAAGTCCCGTGCAACTCGGCAATCGCATCACGACCCAGGCGGTCGAGGTGGGCGGCGTTCACTTCCCGCCGGATTCGCGCATCACCATCTGCATCGGCGGCGCGAACCGCGACCCTGCGCAATTTCCCGAGCCCGACGTCATGGATATCGCGCGCGCACCCAACCGTCAGCTCGCATTCGGCTTCGGCATCCACACCTGCGCCGGGATCAACCTCGCGCGACTCGAGGGTCGAGTAGCGATTTCACGCTTCCTGACGCGTTTCCCGGACTACGCGCCGTCCGGCGATGCGGTACGCGATCCGCGTGCGCGGTTTCGCGGGTTCCAGCGCCTGCCTGTCCGCGTTTGCTGAACTCGCATCAAACCGGCTCTGGTCGCACGCAGTTGTTGCGGCAAACACCAGGCGGCGCGAAGGCGGATAGGGCGAAGTGTTCGCGTCGATCAATGCGAAGCGGCGCGCTGCTTCTCGAGGTCGATGTCCAGGTACTTGTAATAGGTGTTGAACACTGGCGGTGCGAATCCCTTGAGCCACGGTTGCACCAGCTCGCTCTCAGTGCGGAATACGAGCGGTATCATTGGCACGTAATACCGCAGGAGTGCAGTCATCGTCGCGATCGATGCAGTCTGCACTGCTGCGTCGTCGCTGCCGATATATGCCTCGAAGGCCTGATCGAATTGCGGCATGGCGAAGCGTGTCACGTTCACGGTCGACGGCGACCGGCTGTAGAACTGCACGGTGACTCCATAGGCGTTCGGCAGACCGCCCATGACGAACACGGTAAGCTGATAGGTGCCGAAATCGGCCTCCTTCAGCAATTCCTGGAATCGGGTGACCTTGAATTGGATGCGGATGCCGATCGCATCCATATTCTTCTTGAGCAGCGTTTGCTCTTCGCGGGTGCTGGGAGCCGTCCGCAGCGACATCGTGATCGTCAGCGGTTTGCCGTCAGGCGTCATCCGGAAGCCTTCGCCATCCCTTTTATCGAAACCGACCCTGTCGAGTAGCGCGTTGGCCAGCCGAGGATCGTGATCGGCCTTCGGCAACCCAGCAAGGTGGCCGGCAACCGTTGGCGGGACGAGCTGATTGGCAACACTGCCCTGCCCGGCATAGACCACATCGACCCAGCCATTGCGATCGATGGCCAGCGCGATCGCACGGCGCAAGGCGATGTGCTGCAGCTCCATGCCGCCAACCGTCGGGTCCTTCATGTTGAAGAAAAGCGAGGCGACATATGGCTCCGGGTACGCCCTCCGGGTCACCCCCCGCTCGACGTAGTCTGGTTTCAACTTGCCGCCGCTCACCGCGCGCGCGCCAGCGACTCCGGTCAGGACCACATAGTCGAGCTTGCCGCGGTCAAATTGCAGGACGCGCGTCAGCTCTTCATCGATGACGTTGAGTTCGACCACGCCGATTTGCGGGAGCGCGACGCCCTGCATGCTGCGCACCAGGTCGGCATCGCGCGGATCGTTGCTGGCCGGGAAAGCGATGGTCCTGTAGTAGGGATTGGCGTCGAGCACGACCTTCGAGCCCGGCAGCCACTCGCGCAGCTTGAACGGTCCCGTCCCCACCGGCCGCGTTCGCGCGTCGCCATTTGCCGCCGCAATCACTTCGCGCGCCACCGCTTGCGTGGTGACGAAGCTCTCGATGACCGGATAGTTGGCGCGGTGTAATCGCAGTTGCACGGTGTAGCGGTCTAAGGCGCGAATGCCCTCGATCGGGCGGTCGTAGTCGAAAGTGCCCGATTTCTCGGCGGCGTCGATCACTGCACGCGCCCCGACCACGACTTCGGTGACAGCTGCGTTGCCACCACGCTTGAGTGTCGGATCGAGCGCGCGCTTCATCGAGAACACGATGTCTTCCGCCACCAACTCGCGCAGCTTTCCGCCGAACGCTGGATCGTCCGTAAAGCGAATCCCAGGCTGCAGATGCATTGTCCAGGTCCGCCCCTCGTCGGTGATCTCCGGCATCGTAGTTGCCGACACGGGCACCAAGTGCACCGGCGAACCGAGATAGCTCCAGTCGTAAAGACCCTCGAAGATGGCTGCCGCGACCTGCGATGAGGGATCGTCGCTGATGCGCTGCGGATCGAGCGTCTCGATGTCGAACACCGCGAGACGCAGAACCTTCGCGGGATCGGCAGCAGCCGATGCGCCGGGCGCCGCCAGCATGCACACCAGCGCGAGCGCGAAGCTTATCGACAACGAAGGATTGGAGTGTTGCATCGCAGCGGCTCTATCGGTGGAGTTCGCTTCGCCGGGCGATTATGCATCAACGACCCGACGGCGCCGAATTCGGCTCCGACACGGGCTTCCGTTATCATGCGCATGCAAAGCCAAGGAGGAAGCATGAACAGGATCGTCTCACGCTCACTGTCGGGCGCGATGGTTTTTGCGCTGGCCGCTGCGGTCAGCGCGCAGGTCAAGGTCGGCGTCACCGTTTCGGCGACGGGTCCGGCGGCGTCGCTCGGTATCCCGGAGAAAAATACGGTCGCGCTGTGCCCGAAGACAGCCGGTGGCAAGGCGATCGAGTACATCCTGCTCGACGACGCCACCGACACGACAACTGCGGTGCAGAACACCAAGAAGCTGATCGGCGAGAGCAAGGTCGACGCCATCATCGGCTCGACGACGACACCGAACTCCCTGGCGATGATCGACGTGTTTGCCGAAGCCGAGACGCCGGCGATCTCGCTGGCGTCGTCGATCCGCATCATCGATCCGGTCGACGCCAAGAAGGCCTGGTCGTTCAAGACGCCGCAGACGGACGTGATGATGGCCGGCGCGATCCTCGAGCACGCCTCCGCAAATGGCGTCAAGACGCTTGGATACATCGGCTTCAACGACGCGCTCGGCGAAGCATTCTTCGCCGAAGTCGACAAGGCCGCCGTTGCAAAAGGCATCCCGATGGTCGCCAACGAGCGGTTCGCCCCCAAGGACACGAGCGTGACCGGACAGGTGCTGAAATTGATTGCCGCCAAACCCGATGCGATCGTCATCGGCGCCTCGGGCACACCGGCGGCGCTGCCGGCCTCGGCGCTGGTGGAACGCGGCTTCAAGGGCAAGATCTACTTCAACCATGGCGTGGCCAACAACGACTTCCTGCGCGTCGGCGGCAAGGACGTCGATGGCGCCTTCGTGCCGGCAAGTCCCGTCATCGTCGCGGCGCAGCTGCCCGACTCGCACCCCGCGAAAAAGCGCGCAGAGGAATACACCAAGCTTTACGAAGCAAGCTATGGCGCAGGCAGCGTCTCGGCCTTCGGCTCGTACACGTGGGACGCCTGCCTCGAACTCGTCAACGCGATTCCCGTCGCGCTGAAAGCGGGGCAGCCCGGCACCGTCGAATTTCGCCGTGCACTGCGCGACGCGTTGGAAGCAACGAAGAACCTCGATGTCACCAACGGCGCAGTCAACATGAGCAAGACCGATCATCTCGGCCTCGACTCGCGCGCGCGGGTGATGGTGCAAATCCAGAACGGCAAGTGGGTGCTGCAGAAGTAGCGACGCGAGCCCGCAGCGAGGGGCCCCACGCAACGCGTGGGGATCGCGCGGAGGCGAGTCGGCGCAGCGGCCGACGCGTGGTAGCAACCTATCCGCGCGAAATAGGAGGCCGCATAACAAGGGGCGCCGAGGCGCCCCTTTTGTACTGATCCAGCTAACCGCGTCAGCGCTCAGCCGTTGCGATAGTTCGCTGCCCGAACGGGAATCTGATTGCCCTTGGCGTACATGCACTGCAGGAAGGCATTGTCGTAGCGGCGCTGGATGGTGAAATTGTTCCAGCCCGCAGCGTTGGCTCCCGCGGCGCTACCGAAGAGCAAGCCCGTCCCGGCGCCGATCGCTGCACCCGGGCCCGCCTGGCCCGAGATTGCACCGATCGCCGCACCCGCGGCCGCGCCGATCAGAGCAGTTCCGACGGCGGCGTTCGCGCCCGCCGGATCCACGACCTGCTGTCCCGGCGGTGCGTTGAGGCCCACGCTCGATTGCGCGAACTGCTGACAGGCGAAATTGTCCGCCTGGAATGCTTCGAAACTCTTGGTCGTACCCGGGAGGACCATCACGGTCGGACCCGCGGGCACAGTGACGCAACCGGCGAGTGCCAACGCGGGAACCAGACCCAGGTAACGGGTGGCGGTAATCATCAACTTCTCCCTCTGCTACTGGTACTGCGGCACTTGAGCCGGCCGCGAGTTGTTGTTCGGCACCACCTTCAGCCACTCCTTGTTGCACTGCTGCACCTGCGGGAAGTAGCCAGGCGGATCGATGCAGTAATGCCAGAACTGATTTGCCGGCGCACTGGGCACCGGAGAAGCGGAGCTATATGCCCCGTCGACGACCTGGTCGCGCTGGATGAACGTGACCGGACCCTGATCCACGAACGTCGGCGTGCTGACGACCTGCGGAGCCCATCCCCATCCCCAGCCCCAACCCGGCGCGACCCCTGGCCACCACCATCCGGGGAAGCCAAAGGAAATTCCCCACCACCCGCCGTTCCAGCCGCAATTCCAGCAGCCGCGCCAGGCCGTGCCATGCCAGCCGTTGTTCCAACTGCCGCCATGCCAGCCGTTATTCCAGCTACCGCCATGCCAGCCGTTATTCCAGCTACCGCCGTTCCAGCTGCCGCCACGATTCCAGCTGCCGCCACCGCCATTCCAGCTGCCGCCACCGCCGTTCCAGCTGCCGCCACCGCCGTGCCATGCCGCCACCGCCGCTCCAGCTGCCGCCACCGCCGTGCATGCCACCACCACCGCCACCACCGCGCGACTGTGCCGCCGCCATTCCCGTGCCAAGCACGAACACGGCTGCCGCAAGAATTGTAACTATTCGTTTTTGCATGAAAATCCTCCTTCGCGCGATCACAACTTAGACTCAACGTTTGGGCGCAAGTTCGGATTACAACGATAGCCCAAAAACGCTCATTCCGCATCACACCCCGACAGGTCGGCGCGACCGCCGGGCGGTCACTTTGGTATCCTTAAGGCTGTCTTGAATGAGGGGAATGTCATGGCCAACGAGACCGCGCCACGCGGCGTTGAAGCAAAAATGGACGCGGCGTCGCTATACCGCGAAGAAATCTACACGGATCGCGCCGCGGGGACGATCCGTGTCCTCACCCCGGTCACCCGCGACGGCGGGCCGGATCAGACGCGCCCATCGATCTACGTCGGCGAGGCGCAGATACTGACCAACATGGGGCCCTTGCCCATCAGTTTCGAAATCGAGGCGAAGACGCTCGGCGAGGCCGTCCAGCAGTATGGCGAAGCCGCCAAGGAAGGCATCGAGAATGCCGTCCGCGAATTGCAGGAAATGCGCAGGCAGCAGTCTTCCTCGATACTGGTGCCTGGCCAGACGCCGGGACTGCCCGGCGGCCTGCCGCCCATGGGCGGCGGCAAGATCAAGATGCCCTGAGCTTGCGTTTAGGCGGGGGGCGCGCCGTTTCGAGCGCCCAGTCCGGCACGGCGAACCGCGCGCTCATGAAGTCAGTGAATGCTCGCACCTTCGCCGAAAGGTTACGACGGCTCGGGTAGACCACGTAGATGTTTCCTGGTGGCGGCTCGAATTTGCGCAGAATCGGCACCAGCCGGCCCGCGCGCACATCCGGTCCGACTTGGAAGTCCGGTTCGAGGACGATCGCCGCATCCGCAACGGCCAATGCCGTAAGGAACCGTCCATAGTTCGCGTGCACCGGGCCGGCAACCTTGACGCTTCGGTCACGCCCATCCCGGTCACGAAACGGCCAGACGTTCTTGAGCGACGAGTACTCGTAGGTCAGACACGCATGTGACACGAGTTCTTCGGGTGCTTTCGGTTCGCCATGCTTCGCAAGATAGGCGGGCGAGGCGCAACAGACGAGCCGCGTTTCGCCGATCTTGCGCCCGACGAGATTCTGGCTGCCGATCGCGCCGATGCGCACCGCGGCGTCGAAACCTTCGTCGACGAGGTCGGTCGCGCGATCGGAGAATTCGACGTCGAAACGCATCTCCGGATAGCGGACGATGAACTCGGCGACGGCGGGTGCGAGATGGCGTGCCCCGAACGTGGTGCCGCAGGTAAGCCGCAGGGTTCCACGCGGTTTGACCGTGCCGGCACCGGCCGACTGTTCGGCCTCCTCCAGGTCCGCGAGCAACTGGACACAGCGTTCGTAGAAGACGCGCCCACTTTCAGTCAGCGACAGACGGCGCGTCGTGCGATTGAGAAGGCGGGTGTCGAGATGTGCCTCCAGTTCGGCCACGAGGCGCGAAACCGCTGACACCGAAACGCCGAGGCGCTCCGACGCACGGACAAAGCTTCCGCCTTCGACAACCTTGGCGAAGGCGCTGATGGCGTGAAAGCGATCCATGAGGGCATCCCTATTGTTGCGTTAATCGCAACAGTCTTTCGCATTATTCGCTATTTATCCCGGAACGTTCAAGCGTCATGATGGCGATGCATGTGGTTCGTCACGTGCTCCGGACAACTTTTGAACAGCAACGACTCAGGAGCAACCATGAAACTCTATTACTCGCCGGGCGCCTGCTCGCTGTCACCGCATATCGTGTTCCGCGAAGCCGGTCTCCCCGTAACGCTGGTCAAGACCAGCACCAAGACGCATCAACTCGATGACGGCACCGATTTCTACACGCTCAACTCGAAGGGCTATGTGCCGTTGCTGGAACTCGACAATGGAGAGCGGCTGTCTGAAGGACCCGCGATCGTTCAGTATCTGGCCGACCAGAATCCGGCGTCCGGCCTTGCACCTGCGGCGGGCACGCTCGAACGCTATCGAGTCCAGGAATGGCTCAATTTCATCACGTCCGAAATCCACAAGCAGTTCGGGCCGATGTTCGTGCCGAACACGCCTGCCGAATACAAGGAAATCCTGAAGGACAAGCTCGCCAAGCGCTTCGATTGGCTCTCCGGCGAACTCAAGGGCAAGGATTACCTGATGGGCAAGCAGTTCACCGTGGCCGACGCTTATCTGTACAGCGTGCTGCGTTGGTCCGGTTTCGTCGGGATCGATCTCGGCAAGTGGCCCGTGCTCGCGGCGTACGAAGCCCGCGTGGCGGCGCGTCCGAAAGTCCAGGAGGCGCTTGCCGCCGAAGGCCTGGTGAAGCACGCCGCCAAGGCCGCGTAACGCAGGGCCCGGTGACATCATGAGTACGCTGCCCACGCTCTTCCTGTCGCACGGCTCGCCGATGTTCGCCATCGAGGCGGGCGCGGCGCCCCGCGCGTGGGCGGCGCTCGGGCAATCGCTACCGCGCCCGCGTGCCGTACTGATGGCATCGGCGCACTGGGAAACCTCGGTGCCGATGCTCACCGGCAATCCCAAGCCCGAGACCATTCACGACTTTGGCGGTTTTCCCGAAGCGCTGTATCAGCAGCGCTATCCTGCGCCCGGTGCACCCGATCTCGCGGCAGAAGCGGTCAAACTGCTCAAGGATGCCGAAATCGCAGCGGGCATCGATGGTTGTCGCGGGCTCGATCACGGCGCCTGGGTGCCGTTGAAGTGGATGTATCCGCAGCACGACATCCCTGTGGTGCAACTGTCGCTGCAGCCGGAACTCGGCACCGCGCATCATCTGCGCCTGGGTCGTGCGCTCGCGCCGCTGACCGATGCCGGGATCCTCATCATCGGCTCTGGCCACACTACGCACAATCTGCGCGACTGGATGGCGAATCGTCGGCGCGAGGAGCCGCTGCGCTACGTCGAGTCGTTCGCTGCCTGGCTGAAACAACAGCTCGAGGCGCATGACGCCGACGCGGTCATTGCCTATCGCGATCGCGCACCGGAGGCCGCGCGCGCGCACCCGACTGAGGAACATTTTCTACCGTTGCTGGTGGCCTGGGGCGCCGCAGGGACCGACGCCCGCGCCGATCGTCTCCTCGGCGGCTTCGAAGGCGGCGCCTTGTCGCTCGATTCGTACCGGTTTCAACGCGCCGCCGCGCTGGCGGCCTAACTGGGCGCGAGAAAGCGTTTCAGTGCAGGCGTTGCCGGCCCTTGCGTGATGCCTCGCGCCGCTGGGCGCGCCGTTCCGCGCGGCCCGGCGAGTCGGGGCGGTTCTTCTCCTGCCAGAACCGGTACACGAGCACTGCGGCGATCGGCAGTTCGTCGATCATGTCCAGGCGTTTTTCTTCGGTGTCGACCCAGTCCAGATATTCCGGGTCGTGGTCGCCGTACGCGAGTGCCTCGACGGGCAGCATCCAATCGCGCGTGGCGTCCTCGGCGTAGAGCGGCTCCCACGCCTCCTCACGCAGCAGAACGCCCGTCATGTAGCCCTCGCACCACGCGCTCGCCTCGGGTGGGCTGCGCTCTTCGCGCAGCGTCTGCTCGGCGTGATACAGCAGCGGCTTGAAGCGCGTCGGCGACTCGGCCAGCGTGCGGCGAATGCTTTGCTGGAGCCGCAGCACGAGCGACAGGATGCGCTCCGCCTGCTCGTTGTTCTGAAACACCGGCGTGACGGTGCGCTGGCTGTCGCTCCACACCACCGGGAGCCATTCGGACGGCTGGATCAGTTCCGGGCCGCTGACGATCGCGGTGAGGAAACCGTCAAGCATCTCCAGGTCCATGCAGTCCTGCGGGACCGCGTGCGACCCGAGGAAGACTTCGAGTTCGTCGTAGTCGACGTCGGTCAGCGGTTCATCGAGTTTGTTGGATTCGGTCATGGGCGTGGACGGTGCAGGGTCGACCATCATGGGCCCAGATGGCTTTGAGCGCAACTCCCGGCATTGCTCAGCGCCCGGTAGCGACGGCGTGCAAAGCATTCAACGCCGCGGCGAACAGCAGGACCGCACCCGCCTGATGTGCGGCCGCGAGCGGCAGGGGAACGACGAACAGCAGCGTCGCGATGCCAAGCGCGACCTGGATGCCGAGCATCGTGAGCAGCAACGTCGCCGCGCGCCGCGTGCCGCTTCCCTCACCTTCCAGGCGCCGGGTGCGCCACCAGTACCAGGGTATCGATACCGCCAGCAGCAAAGCGATGAGGCGATGATCGAACTGCACCGTTGCCATGTTGTTGTAGAAGTTCGAGTACCACGGATTGATCAACATGATCTCCGACGGCACGACTTGTCCGTTCATCAGCGGAAAGGTGTTGTAGGCAAAACCCGCTCGAATGCCGGCAACGAGTCCGCCGGACAGCACCATCAGGAACACCAGGGCAACGAGACCCGCAGCCCACCATACGAGGCTCCGCGTGCTGCGCGCTGGGCGTTCCGGAGGCGAGCGCAGCAATGACAGCGCCGTCCAGAACATCGCCCCGAATATCAAAAAGGCGAGCCCCAGATGTGCGGTGAGGCGCAGCTGCGACACTCGCGGATCGTCGACCAGGCCGCTTTGCACCATGTACCAACCGAGCGCGCCTTGCAGCCCACCGAGCACAAATATCGCGAACAGCCGTGGTGCGTATCCCGGCGGAATCCTGTCGCGCGCCACGAACCACACGAGCGGAACGAAGAAAACGACGCCGATCGCACGGCCGAGCAAGCGATGGAAATATTCCCACCAGAAAATGCTCTTGAACGCGTCGATGCTCATCCCTTTGTTGACCTGCGCGTACTCGGGAGTCGCCTGATATTTCGCGAATGCCTCGTTCCAATCCGCCGCAGAGAGGGGCGGCAAGGTGCCGACAATCGGCTGCCATTCCGTAATCGACAAGCCTGAATGGGTGAGTCGCGTTACGCCACCGACGACCACCATCGCGAACACCAGCGCACAGCAAACGAGCAGCCACACCCCGACAGCGCCGGCGCCGCCCTCTCGCCGGCGCGACTGCGCGGCGAGACCCGCTCGTTGCGGCAACGCACCGCTGTGTCCCATGATTTGCACAGGACGATTTTGCCACATCGCGGAAGACGGGATCGCTCCCGGCGCGAGCCTTTGACCCTGCTACTGACCATGCACGTGCACCGACGGCATGGCGTGCAGTGCTGGCGGGAGCGTACCCAGCGCACCGACGATGAACAGGATCAACACGCCCATGGATGCCTCGATCAGGCTGTTGCGTTGCAGCTGCCGCTGTGCATCGGCGCCCGTAGCGGCGGAGGACAGTCGCGGCGCTGAGCTGCATGCGATTGAACGCGGCGATGCATACCATCGCAATGAACAGGCACATCTTCACCACCAAGAGGCAGCCATAGTCGGTCCCGATCAACGCGGGGACGCTACCGACGAGCACGCAGGTGTTGATCGACTCCAGTGACAAGCAGCGTGCCGACCGCAATCATGCCAAGCACGGAGAATCGCCGCGTGGCGTCGCGTGCCATGGAGGCGACGGCGGCGTTGGTGGTCCGGCGCGCGGCCGCAAACAGCAGCGCCAGAGGCAGGAGGCTTCCGACCCAAACGCCGGCCGCGACGAGGTGCAGCACATCGGCGGAGACATGCAAGGCGCCTGCGATCCCAGGCGTGCCTGAAGCGTGCCCCGACCAGGCAAGACTGCCCAGTAGCGTCAGGGCCAGCGTGACAATGCATAGAACTTGCCAGCGTGGCGAGGCGTCGGGTTGCCGGCCCAGGACGAGCAGTCCCGAACGCCAGCAATAACGCAAGGAAAAAACGCACACTCCAGACAAATCCGAATCGCGTCTCCGTCAACACTCGCCGTACGATGTCGTCGGCAAAGACATCGTGCAGTTGCCTGCCGCCTATGTCGGCAGCAAGGACCACCAACCATGCCGCGCCCGAGAGGACGGCCGTCGCGAGGCTGGCCCACGCGATGCCTGCCGTCTGGCTGCGCCAGGCGGCCAATTGCGGGTCCTCGCGTGCGTTTCGCGGGACGAGTCCCACGACGAGTGCCCCGAAAACCGCCGTGCCCGCCAGCAGCACGGTCGAGGCGAAGTGAACAGTGCGGATCGCAACGAGCAAGTCGGTCAACCTGTCCCCGCGCGCCCGCCGCAACCCGCGCTCATTGCTTGTCGACAACGAAGTTGAACGAGCCTTCGGTGGGATGCGTGTCGACCGAAAGGACTCGCCAGGTCACCCGGTAGCTGCCTGCGCCGATCTCGCGCAACGGAACGCGGATGATATTGCCGCCAAAATTCGGCTTGCCTGCGTCCACGCGGTCGCCAGCAGCATCCGTGATGGTGACGGTACTGAAGGCAGGCTCGAGATCTTGCGTAAACCGCAACGTGACCTCGCGCGGCACTGCGTGCACCGTACTACCCACCCGTGGCTCAGCCTCCTCGAGAAACGCGTGCGCGCCGGCAGCGCCCCCAACGAGCAGGAGCGTCACCGTGCAGCCGATGAGGCAGCCGGCGCGCATCTCACCTCGCGCTGCTGAAAATCGGTTTGCCGATACTGTTCGGGAACAGGTCGTCAAGGTAGAAGTGCAGCTGTGCGATGACGCCTACGCCCGTGCCACTGGCGCGGTTGACGGGGATGATCGCCTCGAGGCCGACCTGGAAGTACTTGCCGATCCATATGAGCCCCGGCGAGACCGTTCCTGTGGTTCCAATCCCCGAACCTTTGTAGTTCGAGACCGGCGTCTGGAATTGAAATTCGACGATCGGGACCAGATGGTCGAAAAACGCCGGCAATCCGAGGTCGACCACGTTCGACTTGAGGTACGGCATGCTGTACTGCAGCGACCCGCCATAGGTGAGAAACCGCGGGTTCAATTCTGTCGACGTATCGCCACTGTCCGGATCGACCGAAGTGATCGACGATTTGCTCGGTATCGCATAGCCGATCTGGCCGGTCAGCGCGAATGGCCGCGCCATGCGCATGTCGTCAGGCAAGCCGCCAAATCCCTGCCCGATAAACAGCGTCGGCGTGTAGACGGTGAAGGACTCGGCGCCGACGGCAGAGCTGCCGGTGTGGCCGAATTCCACTTCGAGTGCGCCCGACATCACCAGTTCACGTGCAGGCGCGGTCAGGAATTGGTACTTGAGGCTCGCCTCCAGGTTCTGGAATCCATCCACCCGCGATGTGCCCGCCGGGCTGAGCTGAGTCCATGCGGAACCGATCGAGATGCCGAAATTGTCGGTGATCCGCTTGGAAAACTCACCCGAGATGTCGAGCTCCCGCGTCGAAGGATCGTCACCGTTCTTGAAGCTTGCGATGGTCGGAAAGGCCAGCTCGTCCGCCACACAAGGATCGTCGATCGTCAGCGTGGCTGGAAAGAATCGGGCACCGACGACACAGTGTGCGTTTGCTTCGGCGAGAGCAAGAAGCGCGATGCCCGCTGTCAATGCGCTGAGGCAGGTCTTCATGGCCGGCCTCATTGCTTGTGCATCATCCCGTCCATCGAGGCCATGGACTCGACGTCGACGGAAACGACGATGGAACCCGCGTTTTGAAACGTCAGCGTCAGCGGCACCTTGTCGCCGGCCTTCAAGGGCTGCTTCAGGTCGAGCAGCATCACGTGATAGCCGCCGGGCTTGAGTTCGAGTTTGCCGCCCGACGGAACATCGAGCGCCGGCACGGCGCGCATTTTCATCACGCCGGCGTCGACCGCCATCTGGTGCATTTCGGCACTGCGCGCCGCCGGCGACGCGACGCCGATCAGCTTGTCGGGCGTCGCGCCGGAATTCGCGACGACAAAGAACGCGCCGCCGGACTTCGCCCCCGGCGGTGTCGCCCGGGCAAATGGGTGATCGATATTGAGGGACTTCAGTTGGTATTCATGCGCAAGGGCCGCGAACGGCAGCGACGCAAGCGCAAAGCAAAGAACGCGAACGAACGGCATTGCAACCTCCACAAACCGGATTCAATAGCCGCGGCGAGACCTTAGCTGGTCTCGCAAGCGACGCTGGTCGTATCAGGCAGTGGCAGGCGGTGCGCGGGAAGGCGGTAACAGAAGGGACAGTGACGCCGGCGCTTTGCCCTCGACATGCGACAAAGCGACTCCGGATGCCTCGATTCGCGTTGGTTGCAGCGCGACAGAGTTGGTCGCCGCAGGAGCTGAACCGCCGGGGCAATGCGCGCAATGGTCCGATCCATGGCGGTCGGCGTTCTGCGCGGGCAAACCCTGCGGGCACAACACTGGGAGGGAGTGTCTTGCCCGAAGCCTTGCACAGATCGCGGAGGGCTTGCGTCGGGCGCCATCGCGGCGCAGGCCGCAAACGGCGCGAAGACTTGCGCGCCAAATGCCGCCAATACAACCCACCGCTGAAGATTTCGTCGCGTCACGCGGAGAATTGTACACGCGCGCAGGGAGATCTCATCGGCCGCGCACCAATGAGGAGCATCAGCAATGGTGCACAGCACAACGACCTGACGTTGACACCGCGCAACGGTCGGGGTTGAATGCCAGGCGACCTTGCATCAGACCTTGCAAGAAGATCGTTGTGTTTGCGCGACGCCCGCAGAGGCTGCGCGAGTGCAGCAGTGCAACTTCCCAGGAGGAAATCGATGCACCCATTTCTACGCGCATTCGCGCGCTACGCCGCAATCGTCGGGCTCGCTGTTTCTGCGTCCGTGTTCGCACAGCAGCCCATTACGCTGCACGGCGCGGTCCAGTTCAACGACGGCCACGCCTTCAACCGGGCGCTGGAGAAGTTCCAGGAGCTGACCGCCAAGTACTACGGCAAGCCGATCAACTTCGTCCTGCACAAGAACAGCGAACTCGGTCTCGAAAAGGATTACTTCGCCTACATGAACCAGGGCATCTCGGTCGACTACGGTATCGTGTCGCCGGCGCACATGTCGACGTTCTCGAAGGCCGCTCCATTCATCGATGCGCCGTTCCTGTTCCGCGACCTCGACCACTGGAACAAGGTGCTCGACGCCGACACGCTGAAGCCGATCGCCGATGAAGTGGCGGCGAAGGGTGACGTGATGCTGATCGGCTTCGCCGGCGGCGGCACGCGCAACATCTTCGCCAACAAGCCGGTGCGCAATCTGCAGGAAATGAAGGGCCTCAAGGTTCGCGTCCAGGGCGCGCCGATCTGGAGCAAGACGTTCACGGCCGTCGGGATGTCGCCGACCGTCATCGCCTACGACGAGATCTACAACGCGATCCAGAACGGCGTGATCCAAGCCGGCGAGAACGAGGCGGCGGGCGTCGAGGCGATGAAGTTCTACGAAGTCGGCCCGAACCTCAACATGACGCAGCACGCCATCACCATCCGGCCGATCTGCTTCTCGGGCAAGACCTTCAAGAAACTGCCACCCGACCTTCAGGCCGCGATCCTCAAAGCCGGCAAGGAAGCGGGCATCTATGGCCGCCAGATCGAGTCGAGCGAGGACCAGAAGAAGCTCGAAGCGTTCCAAGCGGCCGGCAAGCTCAAGATGATCCCGTTCACCGACCGTGCCCAGATGAAGAAGCTGGCCGACCCAGTCATGGTCGAGTACGCCAAGGAAATCGGCGCACCGAAATCTACAACAAGATCAATTCCATGTAGTTGCCGCAACACGGGCCGGCGCCAGGCGACGTGCCTTGCGCCGGCCTTTTATTGCCTGACGAGCGCTTCCCGGAGTATCGAATGCGACGCTTCATCGACGTGTACTACCACCTGCTCAGCGTGCTGCTCGGCCTGTCCGTCGGCATCCTGGTGTTTCCGGTCACGCTCCAGATCATCGCGCGTTTCACCAACTGGATCCCGCACTGGATCTGGACCGAGGAGATGGCCCGCTTCCTGTTCATCTGGATGGTGATGATCGGCGCGATGGTGGGTGTGCGCGACGGGACGCACTTCGACGTCGACGTCTGGCCCGAACTGAAGCCGCGGACCAATGCGCTGCTCCGCATCGTCTCCATGGTGTTCGTCCTGGTCTTCGCGCTGGTGTTCGTCTGGTACGGCATCAAGTTCGTCCAGTTCGGCTGGAACCAGACCTCCGAGCTCGCCGACATGCCGATGACCTGGATCTTCGTCGCGTGGCCCTTGACCGGGTTGACCTGGCTGCTGTTCGGTGGCGAACGCATCCTTCGCGATCTTCATCTCATCCGCCACGGGCCGGGCCCGGGTGACGAGCCACCGTCCCGCGAACTCGGTACCGGGAGCGTCGTATGAGTTCGCGACGGACGGAGGCACGGCCATGACCGGCGCCGCGCTCACGCCGCAAGTCGCGGCACTGTGGTTGTTCGGGACGTTCTTTCTGCTGATGGTGATGCGAGTGCCGGTCGCATTCGCGCTGGGCCTCGCCTGCCTGCCCGTCCTGTTCATCGAGCCGCGCCTGTCGCCGATGGTCGTCTTCAACACGACATTCAAGGCGTACAACTCGTTCATCCTGCTTGCCGTGCCGTTCTTCCTGCTCTGCGCGAACCTGATGAATGTCGGAGGCATCACCGATCGGCTGGTCACGCTGTCACGAACGATGGTCGGCAACTTCCCCGGTGCGCTGGCGCAGATCAACGTGCTGCTGTCCGTGTTCTTCGCCGGCATTTCCGGGTCGTCGACCGCGGATGCGGCCAGCCAGGGCAAGATCTTCATCGAGGCGCAGGTCAAGGAAGGCTACGATCTCTCGTTCTCGATCGCGATCACGGCCGTGTCCGCGGTGCTGGCAGTGATCATCCCGCCATCGATCCTGATGGTGGTATGGGGCGGCGTGCTGTCGGTGTCGATCGGCGCGCTCTATCTCGCCGGCGTCATCCCGGGGCTGCTGATCGGCCTGGCGCAAATGGCAACGGTGCACGTCTATGCCAAGGTGCGGAACTACCCGACCTACCGGCGCGCAACGGCGAAGGAATTCTTCAGCGCGGCCGCCATCTCGATTCCGGCGCTGATGACGCCGTTCATCATCGTCGGCGGCATCCTGCTCGGCTGGTTCACCGCCACGGAGTCGGCCGCGGTCGCCGTGCTGTATGCGGTGGTCCTGTCGTTCTTCGTGTACCGCGAGATGGACCTCAAGAAGCTATGGCATGCGTTGCTAGAGACCGGCAAGCTGTCGGCGATCGCGCTGTTCTGCGTCGGGACGGCGTCCGTCTTCGGCTGGCTGCTCGCCTACTTCCAGATCCCGAAGGCGCTGCTCGAGAACGTGACGTCGTGGGGCCTTGGCCTCATGGGCGTCGGCTTCTTCATCGCGTTCGTGTTCCTGGTCGTCGGTTGCTTTCTCGACGCGATACCGGCGATCATCATCGTCGGGACCACGCTGCAGCCGCTGGCTGCCTCCGTGAACATGCATCCGGTGTCGTTCGCGATCATCGGCATCGTCGCGCTGGCGTTCGGGCTGGTCACGCCGCCTTACGGGTTGTGCCTGATGATCTCCTGCGCCATCGCCAAGGTCCGCTTGCGCTACGCGCTGAAGGATACGATGATCATGCTGGTGCCGATGCTGCTGGTGCTCGCCGCCCTCATCGTCTGGCCCGAGATTCCGTTGTTCCTGCCGCGCCTGATTTCGCCGGAGTTCCTCAAGTAGGAGGCCGCGATGTTTACCACCCGTCCGCTGTCGCCGGGGTTCGGCGTCGAAGTCGACGTCGACGTGTCGCAACCGCTGTCCGACGCCGCGTTCGCGGAGATCGAGCGGCGTTCTACGCCGGTCAGGTGCTGGCGATCCGTGGCCAGGATCTCACCGCTCGGCAATTCGCGTCGTTCGCGGCGCGCTTCGGACCGCCGCAGCCGCATGTCATCGACCAGTTCCACCATCCCGAGGATGCGAACATCCTCATCCTGTCCAACGTGAAGAAAAACGGTCAGCCGACAGGACTGCAGGACGCAGGTTCGTATTTCCATACCGACTATTCCTACTTGCAGGTTCCCGCGCGCGCCACCACGCTCTATTCGCGCGTCGTGCCAAAGGTTGGCGGCGACACCATGTTCGCGAACCAGCAAGCCGCGTATGACGACCTGTCTACCGCCATGAAAGAGCGTATCGAGCCTCTGTTCGGCATCCACCACTACGGCAATCGCAACGACGTCGACGAAGCGAGCCGCACGGCGGCATCGAAGCTGACCCCGGAACAGAAGGCGAAGATGCCCGTGATCACGCACAGGATCGCGCGGCCGCATCCGGTCACCGGCCGCAAGGCACTCTATGCCGTGTCGGGCAGCTCGTTCGGCATTGTCGGCATGCCCGAGGACGAAGCGCGCGATCTCCTCGATGAACTCGCGGAGCATTCGACCCAACCCAAGTACCTGTTGAGCTTCAAGTACGGCGTCGGCGACGTCGTCGTCTGGGACAACGCCTCGCTGCTCCACAAGGCGACGTTGATCGACCCGAATGATGCCCGCACACTGTGGCGGGTGACGATGCTCGAACTTGCCAAGGGCGCAATCGCGCCGGAAGTGCTGGCGCCGACGTACGCGACCAACACCATGTAGCCTTCGCGTTTCGCTTCGCGGTACACTGCCGCGATACCGTTCCGTCTTCGAACCGACTTGGCTTCCTCGCGCCTCCGCGCTCTCTTCACCGTCGTTTTCGCGCTGCTGCTGCTCGGCATGCAGCACGAGGTGCAGGTACACGCGCTGCAGCACCTGGGCAGCATCCTGCACCCGGCGCACGAGCAGGGTATCCAGCAACCGACTCTAGACGCGACCTGTCTCGAGTGCTCGCTGCTTGCCAGCGGTTCACCCGGTGTTGCGACCGAGATTCCGGGATTGCCTGCGACAGACGTCGGCACATCGCGCGTCGTCAGCATCGTTGAATCGCGGTCACTGGCCGCACCGTCCTACTACTCCAGCCGCGCCCCGCCCTCGCTCCTCTAAGTCGACGTGGCGTGTCGTCCTCACGGGCGGCACGAGTCATGACATGACCCGAGGAGCACCATGGTGTCCAAATCCGTTTTGGTGTGCAGCGCATTGGCGCTGGCGCTGCTTGTGCCTCCAGCGGCGCAGGCGGCAACCGATGCCGATCTCGCGGAGATTCGCGAACAGATCCGGCAACTGAAAGAAAGCTATGAAACGCGCATCCAGGCGCTCGAGCAGCGGCTGAAGGACGCGGAGGCGAAGAATGCGGCGGCTCCCGCAGCGCCGCCCGTCGCCGCAGCCCCGCCCGAGACCCCTCCGCCGCCGCCGATCGCGGCAGCGCCGGCGTCGGGGATCAGCGCGTTCAATCCGGCGATCTCAGCGGTGCTGCAGGGAACGTACGGCAACTTCTCGCAGGACCCGAACAAGTACGCGCTCAGCGGTTTCGCGCCCAGCGGCGACATCGCGCCCGGCAAGCGCGGCTTCAACCTCGGCGAATCCGAACTCGCGATCTCCGCCAACGTCGACGACAAGTTCTTCGGCAACCTCATCGTGTCGCTCACCCCCGAGAACACGTTGTCGGTCGAAGAGGCCTACGGACTGTATACCGGCGCGGGCTACGGCCTGGCACCGAAATTCGGTCGCTTTTTCTCGGGTCTCGGCTATCTGAACGACCAGCATCAACACGTCTGGGACTTTGTCGATGCGCCGCTCGTCTACCAGGCGTTCCTCGGCGGTCAATACGATGTCGACGGGCTGCAACTGAAATGGCTCGCGCCCACCGACCAGTTCCTCGAGTTCGGCGGAGAACTCGGCAACGGCGAAGGTTTCCCCGGTACATCGCGCAACAAGAACGGCATCGGCTCGGGCATCGTCTACGTGCACACCGGCGGTGACATCGACGCGAGCAACAGCTGGCGCGCAGGCCTTTCCTATCTGCAAACCCGCGCACAGGATCGCGACTACGCGCAGACCGACCTCATGGGCAACGATGCGCAGGTGGGCTTCAGCGGGAGCAGCCGACTCGCGGTCGCGGACTTCGTCTGGAAGTACGCGCCCAACGGCAACTCGCAGCAGACCAACTTCAAGCTGCAGGGCGAATACTTCTGGCGGCGCGAAAGCGGCGATTTCACCTACGACCGCGACAACGCGCTCGGGCTTATGAACACGGCGAACTACGGCGCGCGGCAAAGCGGCTTCTACGTGCAAGGTGTCTATCAGTTCATGCCGGCGTGGCGGGTCGGCGCGCGTTACGACTGGCTCAATCCGGGTCAGGTCGACTACGGTGCCAACTCGGCGTACCTCGAAAATCCGACGTTCCACCCGGAGCGCAGCACGGCGATGATCGATTGGACGCCGTCGGAATTCAGTCGAGTGCGCTTGCAGTTCGCACAAGCAAGGTTGCGACCGGGAATCACCGACAACGAATTCTTCGTCCAATACATCCTCACGCTGGGCGCCCATGGCGCCCACAAATATTAGGAGCGATGCCATGAGATCGTATCTGACGTTCGTGCTGGCGGTAGCGGTTGGCGCGTGGACCGCGCACGCGAGCGCTGCGCTCAGCGTGTTTGCCACGGTGCCTGAATGGGGTGCGCTGGTCGAAGAACTCGCCGGCGACAAGGCCAAGATCTACACCGCGACCAACGCGCTGCAGGATCCGCATCACGTGGAAGCCAAACCCAGCCTCATTGCGCGCGCGCGCGGTGCCGACCTGGTCGTCGCCACCGGCGCGGAACTCGAGATCGGCTGGCTGCCGCTCGTATTGCAGCAAGCGGGCAACCCGAAAGTGCAGCCGGGCAAGCCTGGTTACTTCGAGGCCGCCGCCTTTGTCACGCTGCTCGACAAACCGACGCGGCTCGACCGCGCCGACGGCGATATTCACGCCGCCGGCGATCCGCACATCCAGACCGACCCGCGCAACATCGCCCGGGTGGCTGCGGCGCTGTCGGCGCGCCTCGCCGAACTCGATCCGGAAAATGCGGCGTGGTATCAGGCCCGGTACAAGGCGTTTTCCGAAAAATGGAATGCCGCGATCGTGAACTGGGAGAAGCAGGCGGCACCCTTGAAAGGCACGCCGATCGTCGTGCAGCACAAAGCCTTCACGTACCTCATCGCTTGGCTCGGATTGAAGGAGATTGCCACGCTCGAACCCAAGCCCGGCGTCGAGCCGACGACGGCGCACCTGAGCGAGGTACTCGCCACTCTGCAACGCACGCCGGCGAAGATGGTGCTGCGCGCGGCGTACCAGAGCGATCGGGCTTCGCAATGGATTGCAGAGCGCACCAAGATCAACGCGGTCACCCTTCCGTTCACGGTGGGCGGTACCGACAACGCCAAGGATCTCTACGGCCTCTTCAACGACACTATCGACCGACTCCAGAAGGGTGCGCAATGAATCTGAACGCACTTGAAATATCCATCCTCTTGCCCGCCCTTGCTGGCCGGTCTGCTGGTGACTGCCACGCATGTTCCGCTCGGCATGCAAGTACTGGCGCGCGGCATCGTCTTCATCGATCTGGCGATCGCGCAGATCGCGGGCTGCGGCGTGCTGCTCGCCGACCGCTTCGGATTCGAAGCCGAGGGCATTGCGGTGCAAGTGGCCGCGCTCGCCGCGGCGCTCGGCGGCGCGCTATTGCTGACCTGGACGGAGCGCGTCTGGCCCGATGTGCAGGAAGCGGTGATCGGCGTCGTGTTCGTATTGGGTGCGACCGGGAGCATCCTGCTGCTGGCGAGCAACGTCCACGGCAGCGAGCATCTGCGCGACCTGCTGGTGGGCCAGATCCTCTGGGCGCAGCCGACGCGACTGGCGTGGGCGGCGGGTGTGTATGCAGCAATTCTCGCGCTGTGGTTCGGCGCCCGCGAGCGCCTGGGCCGCACCGGCTTCTACGTTTTGTTCGCCCTCGCGGTCACCGTGTCAGTGCAGCTGGTCGGGCTGTATCTGGTATTCGCGACCCTCATCGTACCGCCGCTGGCCACGCGCACGATGCAGCGCGGGCGCCTGCTTGCGGCTTGGGCGCTCGGCGCGCTCGGCTACGCGATCGGCCTCGTCGTCTCGACTGCGCTCGACCTGCCGACGGGGCCGGTCATCGTGTGGGCGTTGGTGCTGCTCGCGCTGGCGTGGCATCTGTCCACCGCAGATCGAACACGAAGCGCACGCCGGGTGCCGCACGGGAGCGATTGACAAGCGGAGCGCTCCGTCGTGTCGGGACCGGCGTTAGTGCGCCGCCGCCGGACTTGCCGTGGGTGGTGGCACGACGATCCTGGCGCCGACGTCCTTCAGCAGCCGCTTGAATTCGGGCGAGTCCAATATGATCGTTGCGGCCGCGGCGCGTAGCCGATCGACGGCTTCCGGCGGCAGCACGAACGACGTCGGCTGCTGATTCAGATAGTCGAGCTCCGCCTTGTCCTTGAGCGCCGCGAACGAGACGTCGATGGCATAGATCTCCGCATTCGGAACGCGCAGCGCGGCGGCTACGGCAGGGTCCTTGTTGGTCGCCATCGCGGCGGAGTTGCGGATCAGCCGCGCATTCTGCCACTGTGCCGCTGTGTCGCGCAGCAGTTCGACCGCCTCGAAAGAGAAGGCGTCGATCGGCGTGCCGGCGGACTTGAGCAGGATGTCCACCGTTCCGGGAGGCTGCTCCGATTTGTCCCAGGTGGTCGGCGGCGACGACAGCGAATTGACGACGAAAATAATGATCCGCTTCGCGCTGTTCGAGCGGCGTGGGCACGCCGGCCTCATGCAGGGCTTCGAGCACCTCCAGCGCATCGAGCACGGCACGCATGCCCACGTTGTCCGATACGCCGCCATCGACGAGATGGAGGAACGGGCGATTGACGCCATCGGCAAAGGCTTCCTCGGCCTTGAGCGATCGGATCGCTCGAGCGGCGGGTCGCGGCGGGTTGTCGGTATCGACGAACATCTTCACTAAAGGAGGCGTCTGTCGGTTGCAGGTACCGCCATAATTGTTGAGCGTGACTGGCGAGAGCACCACCGGGACCGCGGACGACGACGCCGCGGCGCGGGACAGGCGTACCGCATTGAGATCCGAGCAGATGACGTCGAAAACGCGCTGGCTGTAAACGAAGCGGGAACCGGTCGAGATGTCGGTGGCCGACGCCAGGATCAGCGGGCCGTTGCCGCGGTCGAGATCGCCGAATGTCGCGCCGTTGAAGAGGATCTCATCGTACAAGTCAGCCGCCAGTTCGGAACGACCCCACGCTGTTGACCCCAGTTTCGTCCAGTTGGCAGGACTCAACGTGCGCGAGACGATCTCGCCCTGCACGTTGCGCTTAAGGAAGCGCTGTTCGTAGTCAGCGAACAGCTTGTCGCCATAGAGGCCATAGGCCAGCGCCGTGAAGCTACCGCCCGAGACCCCGGTGATGATGTCGACTTCATCGAGCAGGCGAACCTTGTTGCCTTTCGGACCGACGACTTCCGTCTTCCGCAGGAATTCCAGGACCCCATAGGAAAAAGCGGCGGCGCGCGTTCCGCCGCCCGAGAAGGCGAGGATGACGAGGTTGTCCTTGTCCTTGATGTTGGCTTGGCGCGTCTCGAAACGATAACCCGCATGCGGATCGACGTGCGTGATCGGCGGATTGACCGGACGGGTGGCGCAGCCGCCGAGCAGAAGCGACGCCAGGACGAGCAAGATAGGTTTGCGCAAGTAAATCATGAGTATCCAGGTTGGATCATCGAAGCGGGGGCAAGGTCATAGTCTACGCGGGGCCTCGGCCCGTCGCACGTTGGGTTAGCCTCACCGCCGCAACGCTGCGATCCCCCGCTGCAACCCGTCGAGCGTCAGCGGAAACATGCGCGGCCCGAGGGCCTCCAGGACCATCTGCGTCGAACGCGTGTAGTTCCACGAACGCTCCGGCTCCGGATTGAGCCAGATCGTATGGCGATAGGTTTCGAAGAGCCGCTTGAGCCAGGTCAGCCCCGGCTCGTCGTTGATGTATTCGACGCTGCCGCCGGGCTGGATCAGCTCGTACGGACTCATCGCCGCATCACCGACGAACACGACACGCCAGTCGGGCCCGTACTTGTGCAGCAGGTCGAAGGTGGCATGACGCTCGTTGCGGCGGCGACGGTTGTCGCGCCAGACGTGATCGTAGACGCAGTTGTGGAAATAGAAGTATTCGAGGTGGCGGAACTCGGACTTCGCCGCGGAGAACAATTCCTCGCATACCCGAATGTGCGGGTCCATGGATCCGCCGACGTCCAGGAACAGCAGCACCTTGACCCGATTGCGGCGTTCCGGGACCAGATGCAGGTCGAGCCAACCGGCATTTTTCGCCGTCCCCTCGATGGTCCCCGGCATGTCGAGCTCCTCGGGGATGCCCTCGCGCGCGAAACGACGCAAGCGCCGCAGCGCGATCTTGATGTTGCGCGTGTTGAGTTCGACCGAGTCGTCGAGATTGCGAAACGTGCGCTCGTCCCAGACCTTGACCGCACTACGGTTGCGCCCGCCTTCCTGGCCGATGCGGATGCCTTCTGGGTTGAATCCGTAAGCACCGAACGGGCTGGTGCCCGCGGTGCCGATCCATTTGGATCCACCCTGATGCCGCGCGCGCTGCTCTTCCAGGCGCTGCTTGAGCGTCTCCATCAATTTGTCCCACCCGCCAAGCGCCTTGACCAGCGCTTTCTCCTCGTCCGTCAGCGATCCCTCGATCATTTTCCGGATCCACTCTTCCGGGATCTGCGCGCGAATGTCGAAGATGCTCTCCACCCCCTTGAAGTAGGTGCCGAACGCGATGTTGAAACGATCGTACAGCGCTTCGTCTTTCACCATGCAGGTGCGCGCGAGGACGTAGAAATCGTCGATGTCGTTGCTGACGACGCCGTGCTTGAGGGCGTCGAGCAGCGTCAGGAATTCGCGCGTCGACACCGGCAGCTTCGCCGCCTTCAGGTGCAAGAAAAAATCGACGAGCATGGCGGCTGCCGCGCGCGAAACCTACCGGGGCCGTTCGAGCTGAAACCGCAGATGCTGCCTGACGGCCGGCCACTCGCTCTCGATGATGCTGAACACGACCGTGTCGCGGTAGCTGCCGTCAGGGGAGATCTGGTGGTTGCGCAAGACCGCATCCTGCTTCGCGCCGAGTCGCGCGATCGCGGCGCGCGACGCATGGTTGAACCAGTGCGTACGGAATTCGACCGCGATGCACCGGAGCTTCTCGAATGCGTGCGTCAGCAGCAGCAGCTTGCACTCCGTGTTGATCGCGCTGCGCTGCACGCGCTTCGAATACCAGGTGTGGCCGATTTCCAGCCGTCGATTCGCGACGTCGACATTGAAGTAGCGCGTGCAGCCGACGATTTCGCCGCTGTTGTCACGCACGACAAAAGGCATGGCCGCGAGGCGCTCGCGCATATCGAGCGCCGTCGCGACGTACGCGCCCATCTTGTCGGGACTGGCCACACCCGTATACCAGAGGCGCCAGAGTTCTCCATCGGCCGCCGCGAGCTTGAGCGCACCCTCGTGCTCCGGCGCGAGCGGCTCCAGCGTGGTGTGCGCGCCTTTGAGCGTCACGGGTTCGATGAAGGCCATCGTCAGGCATGCCCTATCGTGCCGACCGTGCCATGAATGCGACCTTCTCGAACAGATGCACGTCCTGCTCGTTCTTCAGCAATGCACCGTGCAACGGCGGAATGATCACCTTCTTGTCGGTGCTGCGCAGTGCCTCGGGCGGGATGTCTTCCGCCAGCAGCAGCTTGAGCCAATCCAGAAGCTCGGAGGTCGAGGGCTTTTTCTTGAGTCCCGGCACCTCGCGCAGATCGAAGAAGACTTCCAGTGCCTCCTTGAGCAACGTCTTCTTGAGCGCCTGGAAAATGCACGTCGACGATCCGTGTCATCGTCTCCTTGTCCGGAAAGCGGATGTAGTGGAAGAAGCAGCGCCGGAGAAAGGCGTCGGGCAGCTCCTTTTCATTGTTGGACGTGATGACAACCAGCGGGCGCTGGCTTGCGCGGATGGTTTGCTGCGTTTCGTAGACATAGAATTCCATGCGGTCGAGCTCGCGCAGCAGGTCGTTGGGAAACTCGATGTCCGCCTTGTCGATCTCGTCGATCAGCACCACGGCCGGGGTTGGCGACTCGAACGCCTCCCACAGGACGCCCCGCTTGATGTAGTGGGCGATGTCGCCGACGTGTTCGTCACCGAGCTGGGAATCGCGCAGGCGGGACACCGCGTCGTACTCGTAGAGTCCTTGCTGCGCCTTGGTCGTCGACTTGATATGCCACTGCAGCAGGGGGCGGCCGAGACTGCGCGCCACCTCCTCCGCCAACAGCGTTTTGCCGGTGCCCGGCTCGCCCTTGACCAGCAGCGGACGCTCCAGGGTCACTGCAGCATTGACCGCCAGCATCAGGTCCGGCGTCGCAATGTAAGTGTCGGTGCCTTCGAATCGCATCAAGGTCTCCTCGTCCCGTCCGCATTTTAGCCGACGAGCCAGCGCATCAGCCAGAGTGCGGTCATGCCCACCACGATCGTCTCGACCGTGTTCCTCCGCCACCACGCAATCAGCCCTGCGATCAACGCCGCGACGAGTTTCGCATTCTCGGGCGTGAATCCCGGCGTGCCGGGCGCGATGAATACGACCGCGGGAACCACGATCGCGGTAATCATCGCCACCGGAACGTGGCGCAGCGCGCGCGTCAGCAGGGGCGGCATGTCGTTACGCGCAAACCACGCGATGAACGAGACACGCGACGCGAAATTCAGGGCGCCGACGACCAGCGTGACCATCCAGATCGTCAGCGACTTATCCACGGCGCGGTACCCACTGGTCGGCGAGCACCCCGCTGACGATCGCGAGCAAGCCTGCGCAAATCAGTGCCAGACGCATCGGCAAGGCATCGAGCGCGATCACGGCGACGGCCGCGACCAGAAAAACGACGATCGTCACCCGGTCGCGCAGCAACGGCGCAAGGATGGCAATGAAACACAATGGCACGACAAACTCGAGCTGCCACGACGCGGGGATCACGGACCCGAGCAGCACGCCGGCCACCGTCGTGACGCCCCACGTGACCCAAAGCAACATGCCAGCGCCGAGAAAATACGACGCGTTCGCGCGCAAGTCCCCCGATTCGCGAAAGCGCTGGATCGTGGACGCGAAGGCCTGGTCCGTGAGCAGGAATGCAAGGAGATTGCGCCAGCGCGAGTCGAGCGCCCGAAGATGGGGAGCCATTGCTGCGCTGTACATGAGGAAACGCAGGCTGAGCACGAAGCAGGTGAGCACGATGACCGCAAAGGGCGCATCGTCAGCAATCAATTGCGTGGCGGCGATTTGCGCGGCACCGCTGAAGATGATCAGCGACATCGCCAGCGTAGCCAGGGGGGATGCCCCGGCGCTGAGCGCGCCGACGCCACAGACGACCCCGAACGGAACGATGCCCATGAGCATGGGCAACATGTCGCGGACGCCCTCGAAAAAGGCCGGGCGGGAGAAATGGGCGCGCATAGAGATCGAAAAACAAAAGGCCCGCGAAAGGTGCCGCAGGCCGAGTGGGTTCGATGAGGATTATAGCCGCCGGACAGCGAGATATCCCGAGACCCTCCCAGGCGGGCCAATCGGGTGTATCGTAAGAAAATTCGACCGCGGCATGGATGACGAACCCCGCGACGACTGTTTGCGTAGCTGAAAGGAGGCCGTTATGAAGATTGGCCAATGGATTGCCATCGCCTGTGGCGTGGCGCTTATCGCAGGTACGACCAACGCTCCCGCCCAGGCCACCAGCGCGGTGACCGCCAGCGCCGTGGACGGCCTGGTCGAGGTAAAGTCAAAGGACTTCGATCGAGTCTACGTGCGGCCCGGCACCGATTTTCGCGCCTACACGAAGGTCATGCTGGGTCCGACGCAGGTCGCGTTCGCCGACAGATGGCTCTCGGACATGAACTTTCACCGGATTGCCGTCTTGCAAGGGACGACCGCCGCAGACGCCGAGCGAATTGCTCAAGACACGCGCACGGGACTTCGCGACGTTTTCGCCGCGCAGTTCCAGCGCGCAGGATACGAAGTGGTCGCGGCGCCGGGGGCGGGCGTTCTTGGACTCTCCGTCAACGTGGTCGACCTGTACGTCAATGCGCCGGCATCAATCACGCAGGCGCTGCCCAGCCGCGTGTATACGCACGAGGCCGGGTTCGCGACGCTGGTGCTCGAGGTCCACGATTCCACTACTGGGACGTTGCTCGCGCGTATCGTCGACCGCCGTACGGTCGGTCTTCGGGGCGGTCCCCACCCGAATGTCAGGATCACGACGGTCGCTTCGAACCGCTTCGATTTCGGCACCACGTTCTCTCTCTGGGCGCAGAACTCGATCGACGAGTTGAAGTCGGCGTCGCTACTGGCGATGAACGGGCCCGCGCAAGGACCGCCGCACTAACAGCAGGCGAGCGCTTGAAATCGTCCACGCGGGATTTAGCTCGCGTGGGCGGCCTCCTTGCACGACTGCCGCGAACACTTGCCACTGCGCGTCGGCCGCTACCCCTTGACGCCGCCGGACGTCAGGCCGCCGACCACGCGCTCCTGAAAGATCGCGATCAGGATGCAGATCGGGACGATGGCGATGATGAGTGCCGCCGAAATCAGCGGCCAGGGAAACGCGAACTCGCCCTGGTAGAGAGTGATGCCCACCGACAGCGTGCGCATGGTCACGCGGTTCATCATCGTCAATGCCAGCAGGAACTCGTCCCACGCATTCACGAACGCGAGGATCGCCGCCGTGAACACGCCCGGCGCGGACAGCGGCACGACGACCTTGAACAGCGCGCCGACGCGCGAGCAGCCGTCGATCATCGCCGCGGCTTCGAGGTCCGGCGGAATGTCCTGGAAGAAACTTGCCATGACCAACGTGCAGATCGGCATCGACAACACCGTGTACGGCAGTATCAGCGCGAGATAGGTGTTGAGCAGGCCCAGTTCGCGCATCACCTTGAACAGCGGCACCATCAGCGATATCAGCGGGAACATCGCCACCGCGAGGAGCAACGACATGATCAGATTGCGCCGCGGTATGCGCAGCCGCGTCAGCGCGTACGCCGCCAGCGCCGAGACGAAGACGCACAGTATCGTCGACAGCCCCGCGACGACCACGCTGTTCCACATGAAGCGCAGGATCGGCTGGGCGGTGAATGCCAGCACGTAGTTTTCGAGCGTCGCGGCCTGCGGCAGATACGTGATCGGCACCTGCAGAAGCTCGGTCTCGGTCTTGAGTGACGTCAGCAGGATCCACACGGCCGGGAAGAAGCCGTTGACGACGACGATCAGCGCGGCGAACCAGACGACGATCCTGCGGTTGAAATTCATCCTCAGCCTTCCGCGTTGCGGCCCGAGCTGCGCCGCGTGTAGCGGAGATAACCCGACGTCGCGACCATGCTGATGACGAACATCAGCGCAGCGAGCGCCGATCCGTAGCCGAAGTCGAGGAAGTCGAGCGTGGTCTTGTGGATGTACATGGCGAGCGTCTCGGTCGCGTCGCCGGGGCCGCCACCGGTCATGGCGAAGGGAATGTCGAAGGTCTGCACCGCCGTGATCGTGCGGAAGATCAGCGCGACGAAAATCGCCGGACGCAGCATCGGCAAGGTGATTTCCCAGAATTGCTGCCAGTTCGAAGCGCCGTCAACCTCGGCAGCTTCGTACAGGGATTTCGGAATGGTCTGCAGGCCGGCAAGCAGCATCAGCGCCATGAACGACGATGCCTTCCAGACGATCGCGATGCAGATCGCCCAGAACGCGAGCGTCGGATCCGACAGCCATTGCGGCGGTTCCATCCCGAGAGCCATCAGCCAGTTGTTGACGACGCCCGTCCTGTATTCGAAGAACCAGCGGAAGATCAGGCCCGCGAAGACCAGCGGCAGCGCCCACGGCAGCAGCAAACCCAGGCGCACAGGCCATTTGATCCTGAACGGCTTGTTCGCCAGGAGGGCCAAGCCCAACCCGACAAGCAGCGAACCCGGCACCGTGACGACGATGTAGAGCACGGTGTGCAGCGTGGAACTCCAGAACCGGTCATCGGCGAAAGCACGCGCGTAGTTGTCGATGCCGACGAACATTTCGCCGGCCTGAGGATTGGCCTGATCGACGCTGTGCAGGCTGTTCCAGAAAAGCGTGGCGATGGGATAGACGACGATCAGCAACAACAACAACGCGGCCGGCGTGAGCAGCAGCGCGCCGAGCGCGCGCTCGGACAAGTCCTTGTGCTTCGTGACGGGAGCGTCGGTCATGAACGGCGAATGGCGATGCGCACCACCCCGTCCCGCCGGACGGAGTGTCGCGGCCGCTCAACGGAACAACGGCGTCAGCCTGGTTTTCATGTCACCCAAGGCCACATCGGTCGTCTTCGTGCCGGCGAGATAGGCGTTCATGTTGCTGCGGATCACATCCGACACCTGCGGATATTGGGCCGATACCGGCCGCGATTTCGCGCCTTCGACCACGGGCAAGGCGTCGGCAAACCACGGGTTCGCCTTGAGCACGTCGGGATCCTTGAACACGCTGGGGAACACGGGCATGTGCGACGCCATGATCGCCTGCATCTTCGATACCTCCGGTGACGACAGCCAGCGCGCGAATTTCACCGCCTCGGCCTTGTTCTTCGAGTATGCGGAGACGGCGAGCTGCCAGCCGCCGATGCATGTGGCGCTCTTGCCGCCCGGATCGTGGGGAAGCATGGTCACGCCGATCTTGCCCTTGACCTTGCTGTCGGCATCGTTCTCCAGACGATTCCAGACATAGCTCCACGTCATGCCGAAAATCATGTTGCCCGCCTGCATGTCGATGCGGATGCGGTCGGTCGGGATCTCGGCGATGTTCTTCGGCAGCACATTCGCCTGCTTCATCCGGCCGTAGAGCTGGAACGGCTGCCGCGACTGCGGTGCATCGAGATTGAGCTTGCCGTCCTTGGTCAGTTCGCCGCCGGCGCCCCACAGCGGCACGAGATACGTGCAAACGGTGCCTTCGATCGGCGAACCCGCCGTGGCGAAGCCCTGCAGATTCGCGTTCTTCTCACCGTCCATGATGACCCTGGCCGTCTCCATCATTTCATCCCAGGTCTTGGGGACGGGACGCTTGTATTTTTCGAGCAGGTCCTTGCGGTAGTACAGGAACTGCGCGTCCGCAAAGTACGGCAGCGCGATCAGTTTGCCGTTGACCTGGTTGGCGTCGGCATACGCCTTGAGGTACTGCGCGAGCACTTTCGGCTTGTCCGCGCCGAGATACGCGTCGAGCGGCTCGGCCCAGCCCTGCGCCGCCCACTGCGCCGGGCGGATGACGTCGATGAGGATTACGTCGAGCACGGAGTCCTTGGCCGAAAGCACCGTCGACAGATACTGCTGCTGCGCCTCGGACGTCGCCCCGCCGACTTCGACTTCGACCTTCACGCCGGGATTCTTCTTCTGGTATTCGTCGGCGATCTTGCGCATCACGTCGGGGCGCTGCTGACCGCCGGTAAAAATGCGTAGCGTGGTTTCGGCCGAGGCCGTGAAAGCAAGGCCAAGCCCCAGCATCGCGACCAGCAGCAATTTGCAGGTTTTCATTTCATCCTCCAGTCAGATTGACGTCCTTGTTACCAACCGCTGTCCCGAAGCGCGAGACCGGTCTCGGGATCGAACAGATGAAACCGGTTCATTTGCAGCGATACGTCGAGATTCTGCCCTACCTTCAGTCCTGCTTCGGGCGGAAAGCGTCCGGTGATCTCTCCCGCGTCTTGGCCGTTGCCGAGCTTGACCAGACCCAACGTGTCGGAGCCCAGGGGCTCGACCAGAATAATCTGCCCGAGGATCTTCGCGCTCGACGCATCGGCGAACGTGCCAACCGAAATGTGTTCCGGACGCAACCCGAAGGTCAGCGCCCGTCCGATGTGGCGCGCGCAGCCGGCGACGCGTGCAGCGGGCACGGCCAGGTCGACGTTACCCGGCAGATGCAACACGCGCCCGCCCTCACCGACGCGACACGGCAGAAAATTCATCGGCGGCGAGCCGGTAAATCCCGCCACAAATTTCGCCGCGGGCCGGTTGTACACGCCGTCGGGCGTATCGTATTGGATCAGGTTGCCCGCCTGCAGGACGACGATGCGGTCGGCGAGGGTCATCGCCTCCACCTGATCGTGCGTCACGTAGATGATCGTGTTGCCAAGCTTCTGGTGCAGCTTCTTGATCTCGACGCGCATCTCGCTGCGCAACAAGGCATCGAGATTCGACAACGGCTCGTCGAACAGGAAGGCCTTGGGGTGGCGCACGATGGCACGCCCCATCGCGACGCGCTGCCGCTGCCCGCCGGACAGCTCCCTCGGCTTGCGTTCGTACAGATGCTCTATCTGCAATATGGCGGCTGCTGCGCGTACGCGCTGCTGCACTTCGTGATCGGGGAGTTTGCGCAACCGCAGGCCGAAGGCCATGTTCTCGAATACCGACTTGTGCGGATACAGCGCATAGTCCTGGAACACCATGGCGATATCACGAGCGCGCGGGGGCAATGCGTTGACAACCGTGCCGCCGATCACGATCTGGCCCGCGGTGATGTCCTCCAGACCGGCGACCATGCGCAAGAGCGTGCTCTTGCCGCACCCCGATGGACCGACGAAGACGACGAACTCTCCGGAATTGACCTCCAGGTCGATACCGTGGATGACCTCGTTGCTGCCGTAGGCCTTGACCACCTTTTTCAGCGTGACTTCGGCCATGGCAGTCCGGCTGTCAGCGGTCAATCCGCGTTCGTCTGCGCCAGTCCGGCATCGACGATCACATTGTGGCCGGTCATGCCACGCGCCTCGTCGGAGGCCAGGAACACCACCGGTCGTGCCACGTCGTCCTCCTGCAGCCGGAAGTCGAGACATTGGTTGTCGACGATCTTCTGCTCGGCTTCCGGATCGAACCAGAGCTTTCTTTGCCGTTCGGTAAGGATCGCGCCGGGGACGACGCAGTTGACGCGAATGTTCTTCGGCCCCAGCTCGCGCGCCATCGTGCGCGTGAGACCATTGATCGCCGCTTTTGCCGCCGTGTAAGCGACCATCCCGGTTGTCGCACGCATCCAGGACACCGAGCCCATATTGATGATGACGCCGCCACCCTGTGCCGTCATCCCGGGCACTACCGCCTGGATCGCGAAGAACTGATGACGCAGATTGACCGCGAAGCGTTCGTCCCAATACTCGGGCGTCACATCTTCCATCTTGTGCCGATCGTCGCGTGCCGCGTTGTTGATGAGCACGTCGATCGGTCCGAACTCCGCAGCAACCGCCGCGATCGTCGCGCGCAGTGCAGCGATATCGCGCAAGTCGCAGTGGTGGAAGCGAACGGGCGCGGGCGCCAGCCGCGCGACTACCTTTTGCGAGGACTCGTCGTCGATGTCGCAGAAGGCAACACGGCAACCCTGCTCGGCAAAGCGCGACACGATCGCGGCACCGATGCCCGATCCGCCACCAGACACGAACACCGTCTTACCGGCGAGGCTTGGGTACGACGCAGGGGATTGGTTAGCGGCCATCGTTTCTCCATCCTAGCAGGCAGCACAACACCGCTCCGGTGCCCGCCGTCCAAGTCATACATATCATATATATCACATAGATGACTACGACGTAAACCGCGGCTACAATAACGGCCCGACTGCGTTGCGCCGTCTTCACAAGGACTCGATGCGATGGATTTTCCCCTGAATCTTTTCAAGCGTGCCATCGTGTCCGGCAAGACACCCTTCGGTGCATGGCTCATGTGCGCAACGCCGACGACCGCCGAGGCCTTGGGGTGCGTGGGCTTCGATTTTCTCGTCGTCGACATGGAACACACGCCGATCGATACGCCGCAAATGATCGGGATCCTGCAGACGATCGCCGGCACGCCGGCGCAAGCGGTGGTGCGCCCGCCATGGAACGACATGGTGATGGTCAAGCGCTGCATGGACGCCGGCGCGCAGACGCTGTTGTTCCCGTTCGTGCAGAATCCCGAAGAAGCGCGTCGTGCCGTGGCATCGACGCGCTATCCGCCGCAGGGAGTACGCGGCGTGGCCGGCACGCATCGCGGCAGCCGGTACGGTACCGTCCCCAACTACCTGCAGCGCGCCAACGACGAGGTGTGCGTCATCGTGCAGATCGAGACCATGCCGGCTTTCGACCAGCTCGAAGCCATCGCGTCGGTCCCTGGCGTCGATTCGATATTCATCGGCCCCGCCGATCTGTCGGCCTCGATGGGTTTTCTCGGCGACATCGGTAATGCCGCGGTCCAGGAGAAACTCAAGGCCGGCGCGCAATTGTGCAAACGCCTCGGCAAGCCGTGCGGGATCGTCGGTGCCAATCCGGACATGTGCGGCAAGTTCGTCGAGTACGGATTCTCGTGGATCGCGGTCGGCTCGGATCTCGCCTACGTGGTGACCCGCGGCACCGAATACCTGGCCAAGATGCGGGGCGTTGCGCCCGCCGCGCCTGCCAAGGCGCAGAGCGCTTATTGATACGATCGAGCTACGCGCCGGCCCGGCACGCGTGCTCATTGCCCCCGCAGTCGGCGGCGCGATCGCGGCGTTCGACTGGAATGGCACGGCGATCCTGCGACCGACGTCTCCCGCGGCACTCGCCGCAGGCGCAGTGCGCGAATTCGCGTGCTATCCGCTCGTACCATTTTCCAATCGCATCGCCGAGGCGACGTTGCGCTGGGAAGGCCACGCGTTTCCCCTCCTGCGATATATGCCTGCACACCCGCACGCGATCCATGGCAGTGGGTGGCAACACCCGTGGAGCGTCGTCGAACGCGAGACGCATCGTGCGGTACTCGAGCTGACCCACGACGCTGTCGGCGCACATGCAGCCGCGTGGCCGTTCGCATATCGAGCGAGGCAGACATTCACGCTTGCCGGGTCCACCCTGGCGCTGCGCCTCGAGATCGTGAACATCGGTGACCGGACCTTTCCCTTCGGACTCGGCTGGCACCCCTTCTTTCCGCGTTCACCGCGCGTCGAACTCGGTTTTCGCGCCGACGGCGTCTGGGAAACCGACCCTTCTTGCCTGCCGACACGCCACACTGCGGTGCCTGCCGCCTGGGACTTCTCCACGCCGCGAGCGATCGGCGCGACGACGGTCGACAACTGCTTTACGCGTTGGCGGCAACCGGCGATCGTCGGATGGCCCGAGCGCGGGCTGTCGGTGGAAGTGAGTGCGGATGCCGCCTGCGATCACCTCGTCGTTTTTGTTCCCCCGGATCGCGACTTCATCGCCGTCGAACCGGTTACACACATGACGGATGCGTTCAATCGCGCTGCGTTGGGTCAACCCGACACGGGTACGCGACTGCTCGCGCCCGAGGCAGCCTTTTCTTGTACGATGCGTCTTTCGGTCGTCCCCGCCCACTGATGTCATTCGCATTCGAATGCGTGCTGGATGCCAAGGCGAGCCTCGGCGAGTGTCCGGTGTGGTCGGTTGCGGATCAGGTGTTGTACTGGGTGGACATCAATGCACCGACGCTCAACCGGTTCGACCCGGCAACGAACACCAATGCTGCGTGGCCGATGCCCGCTGCCATCGGCAGCTTCGCGCTGCGCATGCGCGGCGGTTTCATTGCCGCGTTGCGCGACGGCATCTGGTTCGTCGATCGCGACGGCAAGCTCGAGCGCAGGATCGCCGATGCGCCCTACGATCCCTCACACCATCGGTTCAACGACGGCCGTGCCGATGCGCAGGGCAGGTTCTGGGTGGGCAGCATGAACGAACGTCGAGACGCCAATTCGGCGATGCTCTACCGCATGGACACCAACCTGCGGCTTTCCCCGGTAGTCGCCGACATCATGATCTCGAACGGGCTCGGCTTCAGCCCGGACGGCAAGACGCTCTACCACGCGGACACACCGGCACGGACCGTGTGGGCGTACGAGTTCGACGCGGCGACAGCTGCGATCTCGAATCGCCGCGTGTTCGCGCACTTCGACGGCGAGACCGATCGCCCCGATGGCGGCGCAGTCGACAGCGAGGGTTGCTACTGGAGCGCGTTCTACCGTGGCAGCAAGGTGGTGCGCCTCTCGCCGCAGGGCAGGTTGCTCGCCGAGTATCCGCTGCCAGCGATGTGCCCCACCATGTGCGCGTTCGGTGGACCCGACTTGCGGACGATCTACGTAACGACCGCGCGCCAGGGGCGCGATGACGCCGAGCTCGCGCGCCTGCCGCAATCCGGCGGTATCTTTGCCATGCGCGTCGACACCCCGGGCCAAGTCGAACCGAAGTTCGCCAACTGATCTCCGATCGCCCGCATGCAGTTCGATACCACTGCCTACCTTCGCCTCGACACGACAAGCAGCTTGGGCACGTCGGTGTCGGGTGCATCCTTCGCCACCAGCACCGGCGATATCCTCGAGGTGGGATGCTTTGGCCCCGGCGTGCTGCGCGTGCGCGTTGGACCCAATACGAGGCCCGACTACGGCCTTGTCGTCGCCCGCGGGCAACGCTGCGAGGTCGCGCAAACGGCGCCCGGGGTCTGGTCGTTCACCGCGGGCGACACGCGCCTCGAACTGACCGGCACACCACTGAGATTCCGGCTGTTCCACGACGACCAACCGGTGCTGACCTCGATCACCGACGAGCATTTTCGAGGCTTCACACGCCTGCCCGTCATTGGACGTGCGCGGGGCGCGGCGCAATGGGTGACCGCATTTGCGCTCGCTTCCGGCGAACCGGTCTACGGTCTCGGAGAAAAATTCGGGTCGCTCAACAAGCGCGGCCAGATCGTACATTCGGACGTCGAGGACGCCCTCGGTGTCAACACCGGGCTGTCCTACAAGAACGCGCCGTTCTGCTGGAGTCCGTGCGCGGGCAAGAACGCATGGGGCATTTTCGTCAACACGCCCGGTCGCGTGACACACGGCGTCGGCTATCCTGACTGGTCGCATCGTTCCTACGGCATCGTCGTCGACGACGAAGCGCTGGACTTGTTCCTGATCGCCGGCCGCGATCCCGCGCAGATCATCGACCGCTACACGCAACTCACCGGCCGCGCGCCGGACGTTCCGCTATGGGGACTGGGACTATGGGTGTCCAAGGCCTACTACCGCACGGCTGACGAAGCGATCGCCGTCGCCGGCAAATTGCGCCAGCGCCGGATTCCCTGCGACGTGCTGACCCTCGACGGACGGGCGGCGTGGGAAGTGCAAACCCGCTTCGACTTCCAGTGGGATTCGCAACGCTATCCTCAGCCCGCCGCTGCGCTGTCCAAAATGAAGTCCCAGGGTTTGCGCATCTGTGTCTGGGAATATCCCTACGTTTCGATTCATTCCAGGCTCTTTGCCGAGCTGGCGGCGAAGCGCTATCTGCTGACCAACGAGCGCGGCGATCCGTACGTGTTCGGTTGGGACACTTCGCCCGGCACCTCGCCGTTCGGCGACGTGCTGACCGCACTGCCGGAGTCCGGCATCGTCGACTTCACCAATCCGGCGGCGTATGCCTGGTGGCGCGACGCGCACGAAGCATTGTTCAAGGTAGGCGTCGACGTCATTAAAAGTGATTTTGGCGAGCATGTGCCCGACGATGCCGTCGCGTTCAACGGCGATCGCGGCAAGCGCCTGCACAACGTCTACCCGCTGCTGTACAACCGTTGCGTCTTTGATGCGACCCGCAAGTTCGGCGACCAGGGTCACGGCCCACCGATGGTATGGGCACGTGCCGGTTGGAGCGGAAGCCAGCGCTACCCGATACAGTGGGGTGGCGACCCGCAATCGGATTGGGAGGGGCTGGCGGCGAGCATCCGAGGTGGCTTGTCGTGGGGCATGAGCGGCGCGCCGTATCACGCCACCGACATCGGCGGCTTCTACGGCTCGACACAGCCATCGGCTGAGCTCTACTTGCGTTGGCTGCAGATGAGCGTGTTCAGCTCGCACATGCGGGTACACGGCATCGGTGCGCGTGAACCGTGGGCATTCGGCGAGGAAGCCGAGACCATCGCGCGGCAGTGGATCGAGTTCCGCTATCGGCTACTGCCGTATCTCCAGCAAGTTATCGCAGCGGCGGTGGCGACCGGCACACCAGTCATGCGCGCGATGCCGCTGGCCTTTCCGGCCAACGCACTCACGCGCGGCTATGAGACGCAGTTCATGTGCGGTGATGCATTGCTGGTCGCGCCCATCATCGCCCCGGGCGGCGAAGTCGATGTCGCCCTGCCGCCCGGTGCCTGGTACGACCTCGCGACACGACAGCGCATCGCGGGACGCCAAGTTGTGCGCTATCGCGCGACACTCGATCGCTTTCCAGTCTTCGGCCGCGAAGGATACGCGCTGCCACTGGGTCCGGTCGTGCAGCACACGGGTGAAATCAACGAGGTACGGCCGTTGGACGCGCTCTACGTGTTCGGCAAGCCGACGCATGCGCTCAGCGGCTTCAAACAGGCCGGGATCGCACTTGCCGAGGGACAGGCCACGGTTACCGCTGACGCTAGCGTGAAGGTGGAGATCTTCGGCGACGCCGCAGGCATTCGGGTCGAGTCCCGCCCGGGAGCATGAGCGCCGCCGGGCCGCCCCAAGGCGCGAATTGCGCCCCCTCTGGGGGCAGCGCAGCGGCGACAGCCGCAAGCGTGGGGGTCGTTACATGACCAGTCCGATCGCGATCGCGGTGACCAGCGGCGAGCCCGCCGGCATCGGTCCGGACCTTTGCGTGCGCCTGGCGGAGCGACCGTGGCCGGCTCGCGTAGTGCTGTTCGGTGACATCGAGCTGCTGCGCGACCGCGCGCGACGACTCGGTGCGGGCGTGCGACTTGGTTCCGTACGCAAAGCGCAATGCGGTGGCGTCCGGCGCGATCGAAGTCGCGCATTACCCGCTTGCCACGACGGTCATCGCCGGCACCCCGGATTCCGCGAACGCCCGCACAGTGCTCGCAATCCTCGATGCCGCGGTAGCCGGTTGCATGGCCGGTGACTTCGCCGCAATGGTGACGGCCCCGGTGCAGAAAAGTAGCATCAATGCCGCCGGAATCGCGTTCACCGGACACACGGAGTACCTCGCGGCGCGAACAGGAGCAAGGCACGTCGTCATGCTGCTCGTCGGACGAGGTGATGCCGCATGGCTTCGCGTCGCGCTCGCAACCACGCACTTGTCGCTCGCCGCGGTACCGGCGGCGATCACGCAGAAGGGTCTCATCGCGACGCTGCAGATCGTCGCGTCGGATCTGCGTACCCGATTTGGGATCGACGCTCCGCGGATCGCCGTCTGTGGCCTGAACCCGCATGCGGGCGAGGGTGGCTATCTCGGGCGCGAGGAAATCGACATCATCGCGCCCGCCATCGCCGCATTGCGCACGGCCGGCATCGACGTGCATGGCCCGGTGCCCGCCGACACGGTATTCGTTCCGCACACGGCGAGGCAATACGATTGCATTGTCGCCATGTACCACGACCAGGGCCTGCCGGCGCTGAAACAGGCGAGCTTCGGCCACGGCGTCAACGTCACCCTGGGGCTGCCGATCGTGCGAACGTCGGTCGATCACGGCACCGCGCTCGACCTTGCTGCCGACCCCGCGCGGGCCCGGTCCGCCGACCCGGGAAGCCTGATCGCCGCCACCGAACTGGCGATCGAACTCGCCCACAAGGCAGCCGTACGCGACTAGCGTCGGCAGCGAGCGCCGCAGCTGCCGCCCATGCTCGGACATCCAACGCGCAAACGCTTCGGCCAGAATTTCCTGGCCGACCCGCACTACGTCGCGCGGATCATCGCCAGCATCGCGCCGCAACCCGGCCAGAACCTCGTCGAAATCGGACCCGGGCTCGGTGCGCTGACGCGCCCATTGATCGAGGCCGCGGGACACATCACAGCGATCGAAATCGATCGCGACCTTGCGGCGCGCCTCGCCGCCGAATACGCGCGCGATCGCCTCTCACTGCACGTGACCGACGCGCTGCGTTTCGATTTCTCGACGCTCGGCAATGGACTGCGCGTCATCGGCAATCTCCCCTACAACATCAGTTCGCCGTTGCTGTTTCACCTCGCCCGATACGATGCGTCGCTGCGTGACATCACGGTGATGCTGCAGCGGGAAGTCGTGCAGCGCATGGCCGCGGCGCCCGCGACGGCGGAGTACGGGCGTCTGACCGTAATGCTGCAGGCGCGCTTCGCCGTGGAGCGTCTGTTCGTGGTGCCCGCGGGTGCGTTCCGGCCCGCGCCCAAGGTGGAATCGGCGGTCGTGCGCCTCGTGCCGCTTGGTGAGGCCCGGCCGCACATCGCCGACGCAGAGTTTTTCGCAACCCTGGTCACGTCGGCCTTCGGGCAGCGGCGCAAGACGCTCAGGAACGCACTCAAGCGCTTCGCCACCGACATCGAATTGGAGCGCGAAGGCATCGCGCCGGGCGCGCGTGGCGAGACGCTCTCGGTCGCCGACTATGTGCGCCTGGCCAACGCGCTGACCACCCGGCGCTGACGCCGATCTAACGGAATATCTGCGCGACGGCCTGCTCCAGCCAGGCGACGGGCAACATCAACAGCAGCTGGCCGGCGACGATCGCGATCAACGGCGACAAGTCGAGCGTGCCGCCCAACGGTGGCAGCACGCGGCGGATGGGCGCCAACACCCGAAACGTCAACGCGTTCAGAACCCCGGCGAGCGGCCCGTCGGGCGCGACCCAGGACAGGATCGCCTGCACGAAGATCGCGCCGATCATGATCCATAGCGCGGCCTTCACCAGCTCGACAAGTGCAAGCGCTGCGACGTAGCCGGCGAGCGCCCCCGAAAAAGTACCGGCGCCCATCGCCGCTATTGCCCCGAGCCACAGCATCTGACCGAGCCACGCGACAACCAGCGAAGCCCAATCGTAACCGCCACGGCCGGGCAGCACGCGGCGCAACGGCTTGACCGCCCAGTCGGTCAGGGCCATCGTCGCCTGTCCCAGGGGATTGCGAAAGGGCGCCCGCAGCCATTGCATGATGAAACGCAGCAATGCGGTGTAGACGATGAGCCCGAAGACCGTGTTGATCAGAAAACGCAGTGCGTCGGTCCACATCATGGCTCGTTTCCGAACCGATCGCCGAGCTCCCGCGCTCGTTCAGCCGCGGACTTGACCGCCGCGACGATCGCACTCATCACCGCAGCGTCGTCGAGCATGCCGACCGCGCGCTCGGTCGTCCCGCCTTTCGAGGTCACCTGCGCGCGCAGGAGCGAGGGTTCGGTATCGCTTTGCTCCGCCAGCCGTGCCGCGCCGGAGAACGTGGCCAAGGCGAGCCGATGCGCGGCGGCCGGTTCCAGACCGAGCTCGCAGGCCGCCGATTCGAGTGCCTCGATGAAGTAGAACACGTAAGCCGGACCGCTTCCGGACACCGCAGTGATGGCGTCGAGTTCATCCTCGCGCTCGCACCACAGGACTCCGCCGACGGACTCCAGCACCGCCGCCGCGCGCGCCCGGCCGTCGCCGTCGACACCCGACAGCGCATACAGTCCGGCGATGCCGGCGCCGATCAGTGCCGGTGTATTCGGCATGGCGCGGACGAGGCGGCGGTAGCCCAACAACCAGCGAGACAGGTCGGGCAGCCGAATGCCGGCGGCGATGGTCAGCACGACCTGCCGCTTGAGCAGCGTCGCCAGCTCGCGCGCGACCACGCGAACGTGCTGCGGCTTGACCGCGATCACGATCACATCGGCGTTCACGACGGCGGCGGGCTCGACCTGGGGAAATGTCGCGATGCCGAACCGCGCCGCAACCGTCGAGCGGGCTTCGGCGTCCACCTCGACGACTGCAAGGGCGTTCGACCCGACGCCACGCGCGATCAAGCCGCCGACCAGCGCACGCGCCATGTTGCCGCCGCCAATAAAGGTGATGTTCATGCGCTCTCCGACTCAGTTTTTCTTGGACGAGCGCCGAACAGCGCACTGCCGATGCGGACCAGCGTGCTCCCCTCTGCGATCGCGGCTTCCATATCCGCCGACATGCCCATCGACAGCGTGTCGACGGGCAAGCCCGATGCACGCGCGTGGTCGAACAAGGCACGCAGTGTGCGGAACTGCGTCCGCTGGCGGTCGACCTCGGCGGTTTCTTCCGCGATACCCATGAATCCCCGCAATGCCAGACCGCGCTGTTGCGCAACCCCGTGGGCAAGGTCGAGCGCGGCATCGGGTGCACACCCGCTCTTGCTGGCCTCCCCGCTGATGTTGACCTGGACGCAGATATTCAGCGGCGGCAGCTCGTTGCCCCTCGCGGCCGCGAGACGTTCCGCGATTTGCAACCGGTCGACGGACTGCACCCAGGAGAAGTTCAGGGCCGCCGCGCGGGCCTTGTTGCTCTGTAGCGGACCGATCAGATGCCATTCGATCCCATCCAGCGCCGACAGCGTTGCGATCTTGCCGATGGCTTCCTGCACATAGTTCTCTCCGAATGCCCGCTGGCCCAGCGCATGGGCCGCGCGAATCGCCTCAATGGGAACGGTCTTGCTCACGGCCAGCACCCGAATGGAGCCGGGATCGCGTCCGGCGGCCCGAGCCGCCGCCGCCACGCGCGCCTCGACGGCTTGCCACGCCTTCTCGTATAGGCTCATAATCAGATGACGTCGGCATAGACAGCCGATACATGTAATCAACAACTTGCCTCTGTTGTCGCAGGGATTATAAATGGACATTGCCGAACTGCTCGCATTCGCGGTCAAGAACAAGGCGTCGGACCTGCACTTGTCCGCCGGGCTGCCGCCGATGATTCGCGTGCACGGCGATATCCGGCGGATCAACCTCCCGCCGATGGAGCACGAGGACGTGCACGCCATGGTCTACGACATCATGAGCGACGCACAGCGCAAGACCTACGAGGAGATGCTCGAATGCGACTTCTCGTTCGGCATCCCCAACCTCGCGCGCTTTCGAGTCAACGCCTTCAACCAGGAGCGCGGCGCCGCCGTCGCGTTCCGGACGATTCCGTCGAAGGTCCTGTCGCTGGAGGAGCTGGCGGCTCCGCGGATCTTCGCCGAACTGACGAATCGCCCGCGCGGCCTGATCCTGGTAACGGGTCCGACCGGTTCGGGCAAGTCGACGACGCTCGCGGCGATGGTGAACCACGTCAACGAAAACGAATACGGCCACATCCTCACGATCGAGGATCCGATCGAGTTCCTGCACGAATCGAAGAAGTGCCTGATCAACCAGCGCGAGGTCGGGCCGCACACCCTGTCGTTCGCCAACGCGTTGCGCGCCGCACTGCGCGAGGACCCCGACTACATCCTGGTGGGCGAAATGCGCGACCTGGAGACGATCCGGCTCGCGCTTACCGCCGCGGAAACCGGCCACCTGGTGTTCGGTACCCTCCACACGAGCTCGGCCGCCAAGACGATCGATCGTGTCATCGACGTGTTTCCCGCTGCGGAAAAGGACATGGTGCGGGCGATGCTGTCCGAGTCCCTGGTCGCTGCCATTAGCCAGACGCTGCTGAAAACCAAAGATCAGCAGGGACGCATCGCAGCGCACGAAATCATGATCGGTACCCCGGCCATCCGGAACCTGATTCGCGAAAACAAGGTTGCGCAGATGTATTCTTCGATTCAGACCAGCCAGTCGGCAGGGATGCAGACGCTCGACCAGTGTCTGGTCGAGATGGTTCGTCGGAATCAGGTATCGATGGTCGAAGCACGCCAGCGGGCCGTGAACAAGGACCTCTTCCCTGGTTGATCGTCCAGCCTGACGGCGGATCGGAGGAATAAACGATGGAACGCGAAACAGCCACCAAATTCATCCACGAACTGCTCGACCTGCTGGTCAAGCAGAACGGATCCGACCTGTTCATCACCGCGGGATTTCCCCCCGCGCTGAAGATCGACGGCAAGATCGCGCCCGTATCGAAGACCGCGCTCACGCCTCAACATACGATCGAGATCGTGCGCAGCGTGATGAACGACAAGCAGGCCGCGGAGTTCGAATCGACCAAGGAGTGCAATTTCGCCATCAGCCCCCCGGGCATCGGCCGGTTCCGCTGCAACGCCTTCGTGCAGATGGGTCGTGTGGGGATGGCGATGCGGACGATCAACACCAACATCCCGACTTTCGACGAACTCAGCCTGCCGCCCGTGCTCAAGGATGTGACGATGAGCAAGCGCGGGATCATGATGTTCATCGGCGCCACGGGCGCCGGCAAGTCGACGTCGATGGCCGCGTTGCTTGGATACCGCAACGAGAACAGCTACGGCCACATCATCACGATCGAGGACCCGATCGAATTCGTGCACGAGCACAAGAATTGCATCATCACGCAGCGCGAGGTCGGGGTCGACACCGACAACTGGGGGATCGCGCTGAAGAACACGCTGCGGCAGGCACCCGACGTCATCCTCATCGGCGAAGTTCGCGACCGGGACACGATGGACTACGCGATCGCGTTCGCCGAGACGGGACACCTGTGCCTGGCCACGTTGCACGCGAACAGCACTAACCAGGCGCTGGACCGGATCATCAACTTCTTCCCGGAAGAGCGGCGCCAGCAGCTGCTCATGGACTTGTCGCTCAACATCCGCGCCTTTGTCGCACAGCGATTGATCGCGCGCCGCGACGGTCGCGGCCGCGTACCCGCGGTCGAGGTCATGCTGAATTCTCCGCTGATCTCCGACCTGATTTTCAAGGGCGACGTTTCCGGCATCAAGGAAATCATGAAGAAATCGCGCGAGCTGGGTATGCAGACCTTCGACCAGGCACTGTTCGATCTCTTCGAAGCCGGCATGATCAGTTACGAGGATGCCCTGCGCAATGCCGACTCGCTCAACGATCTGCGCCTGGAAATCAAGCTGCATGGCAAGGATGCGAAGAATCGCAACGTCATGGCGGGCATCGGCAACATGGATCTCGTGCCGGAAGCCAACAACCCGCTCGCCGCCAATCGCTTCTAGTGTGTTGCACGCACTGCGTTAAACAGTGTCATCCCCGCGCAAGCGGGGATCCATTCCGACGTTCGCCAAATTCAACATGGATTCCCGCTTTCGCGGGAATGACGAACCTGCGGCCACCACTATGTTAGTCTAGCCAAATCACTGCGTCGGAGCCATGTCATGGCCGGCCTCGATTCGAATACCGTGATCCCGACCGAGATCAAGCTGCATCAGGCATCGCGTGTGATGGAGCTTTCGTTCGCCGACGGCACCAATTTCCGCCTGCCCTACGAATTCCTGCGCGTCTATTCGCCGTCCGCTGAAGTACGCGGCCATGGCCCAGGTCAGGAAACGTTGCAGATCGGCAAGCGCGACGTGACCATCGACGAGGTCGAGGCGGTCGGGCACTACGCGATCCGGCCGAAGTTCTCCGACGGCCACGACACCGGCATCTACTCCTGGGACTACCTGTACGATCTTGGCGAGCGCCAACAGGAGCTGTGGGAGCAGTATCTTGCGCGTATGACCAGCGCTGGCGCGAGTCGGGAGGCGAGCGCGGCGGGGCCAATTGCACCGGCAGCGCACGCGTGCGGACACAAACATTGAGCGAGAAGACGAACTTCGGCTTTGAACAGGTCGCGCCCGAGGAGAAGGCGCGGCGCGTGCGCGGCGTTTTCGAGTCAGTCGCGGGCAAGTACGACCTGATGAACGACCTGATGTCGGCAGGCCTGCATCGCGCCTGGAAGCGATTCACCGTCGAGACCAGCGGGATACGCGAAGGCGCCCGCGTGCTCGACGTCGCCGGCGGCACCGCCGACCTGACGCGCCTGTTTCTGGATCGGGTCGGCGCGACCGGAAACGTCGTACTGACCGACATCAATGGCGCCATGCTTGCCGCCGGACGCGACCGTCTGTTCAACGAGGGTCGCATCGTCCCCACGGTGCAATGCGACGCCGAAAAACTGCCGTTTCCGGCCAGGTACTTCGATTGTGTGTGCATCGGTTTCGGCTTGCGCAACGTCACGCGCAAGGAAGCCGCACTCGCCGAGATGCGTCGCGTGCTCAGGCCCGGTGGCGTCGCACTCATCCTCGAGTTCAGCCGGGTGTGGGCCCCCCTGCAGCCCGTGTACGACTGGTACAGCTTCAACGTGCTGCCGCGTTTGGGGAAGGCCGTCGCGGGAGACGACGCCAGCTACCGTTATCTCGCGGAGTCGATCCGCGTGCATCCCGACCAGCCGACACTCAAGGCAATGATGGAGCAGGCGGGTTTCGAGAGCGTCGACTGGTTCAACCTCGCCGCAGGTGTCGTCGCGCTGCATCGCGGCCGCGTGTTCTGACGATCGCGCAGCCATGAACGTCGGCGCGGAAATCATCAATCGCACGCTCGACCGCGAGACCTGGGCACGCGAACGGCTAGCGGCGCACGCGGGCCGCACCGTGCGCTTCGTCGTCGGGCCCGCCCACGTCGCCTGCACGATCGACGACAGTGGCCGCCTTCGCGACGCAACCGCAGCGCCCGACTTGACCCTGACCGTTTCACCCCTGCGCTTGCCGGGATTGCTGGCCCAACCGGGCCGCTGGCCGGATCTCGTCGCGGCCGAGGGCGACGCCGCGTTGGCGGCAACGCTTGCGGAGCTTGCATTGACGTTCCCGATGTTCGTCGAGCAAGCGTTTGCGCGCGTGCTCGGCCCGATCATCGGACAGCAACTGGCAAGCACGGGACGACAATTACTCGCCATGCCCGAGTACGCGGCGGAGCGCGTCGCCGGCAGTGTCGCGCGCTACGTCAGCGACGAAACGACGCTCGGCGTACGGGCGAGCGAAGCGCGCGCTTTCGCGGATGATGTGAGCGCGCTCGCGGCCGCGGTCGATGCTCTATCGGCTCGCGTCGACGAGCTTTCGTCAGCCGCATCGCGCCGGCGCTGATCTGCGCCGGCGTGCGTCGTCGATGACCCGCGTTGCCTGACGCGGTGATGGCAGCCTATCCCGTACAATCGCGGCCATGCATCTGTTGCGTCTCATCAAGATCATTCACGTCGCGCTCAAGTATGGGCTCGACGAACTGGTGCTCGGCCATGAGCGCTTTGCGTGGCTCCGGCCGACCGCGCGCGCGCTGACGTTCTGGCGGGATCTCTCCAAGCCGCGCGCCGAGCGACTGCGGTTGGCTCTCGAGGACCTCGGGCCGATTTTTGTGAAATTCGGCCAGATGCTGTCGACGCGGCGCGATCTGCTGCCAGCCGATATCGCCGACGAACTCGCCAAGCTGCAGGATCGCGTACCGCCGTTTCCCAGCGAGCAGGTGATGGCGACGCTGCAGCGTGCCTATCGCAAGCCGATCGACCAGGTTTTCAAGTCCTTCGACCGCGAGCCGATCGCCAGCGCGTCGGTCGCGCAGGTGCACTTTGCAGAGCTTCCCGACGGCACACCTGCTGCGGTGAAGGTGCTGCGGCCAAACATCGCGGCGACCATCGGAAAGGATCTCGGCCTGATGCAGACGGGCGCGGTGCTGGTGGAGAAGTTATGGTCCGACGGCAAGCGGTTGCGCCCCCGCGAAGTCGTCGCCGAATTCGACAAGACCATTCACGACGAACTCGATCTGGCTCGGGAAGCCGCCAATTGTTCGCAGCTGCGCCGTAACTTCCTGCACTCTCCACTGCTGCTGGTGCCCGAGGTCTACTGGGACTGGTGTACGAGCGAAGTGATGGTGATGGAGCGCATGTCGGGAACGCCCATCGGCCAGATCGACCGGCTGAAGGAGCAAGGCATCGACATTCCCCGGCTTGCCCGTTCCGGCGTCGAGATTTTTTTCACGCAGGTGTTTCGCGACGGTTATTTTCACGCCGACATGCACCCGGGCAACATTTTCGTCGCCACCGATCCCATCGAGAAGGGCAAGTACATCGCGCTCGATTTCGGCATCATGGGCACCCTTTCCGATCGCGACAAGAGTTATCTCGCGCAGAATTTCCTCGCGTTCTTCCGCCGCGACTATCGCCGCGTCGCGACCGCGCACATCGAGTCCGGCTGGGTCCCCGCGGACTCGAGAGTCGATGAACTGGAAAGCGAGATTCGGGTCGTGCTCGAACCGATCTTCGACAAGCCGCTCAAGGAGATCTCGCTCGGCAAGATTTTGGTAAGCCTGTTCAAGGCATCGCGGCGATTCAACGTCGAGATCCAGCCGCAGCTCGTGCTGCTGCAAAAAACGCTGCTCAACGTCGAAGGTCTCGGCCGCGAACTCGATCCCGACCTCGACTTGTGGGTGACGGCTAAACCCTTTCTCGAGCGCTGGATGACCGACCAGATCGGATGGCGGGCGCTGGAACGGCGCTTTCGCGAAGAGGCGCCGTTCCTGGCGACGGCGTTGCCGCTGCTGCCGCGACTGATCTACCAACGGCTCTCGGAACCACCCGCGGCGTCGGATGCCGTGCTGCTGGAACTCGCGGCGACGCAGCGCGCACGCAATCGCTGGCTTGCGGTTGTCGCCGTCCTGCTGGCCGCGCTGATCCTCATCCTGATCTGTTAGCTCGCTGCGCTGGCGGCACTGAATTCGGGCCGGCGCGACTCGTAAGGTCGCGCCTTATGCAGTCGCTGATCGGCTCTACGCCTTTTGTTACAATCCGACCACAATCCAAGGGACTCGGTCCGTCCGCGATGGCGTTGCTCGAAATCAGAATGTCACCCGTCGTTTCGGCACCTTCACGCGGTCGACCAGGTCAGCATCGACATCGAAGCCGGTGAGTTCTTCACGCTGCTCGGCCCCTCCGGCTGCGGCAAGACAACCATGCTGCGCATGATTGCCGGATTCGATCTCCCCGACGAGCGGCAGCATACGTTCTCGACGGCATCGACCTTGCGGACACTCCGCCCGAAAGGCGTCCGATTCGCACGGTGTTCCAGAGCTACGCGCTGTTTCCGCACATGACCGTGGTCAGACAACATCGCGTTTCCGCTCCAGATGTCGAGGAGAGCGCCGACGACATCCGCAGCAAAGTCAAGGCGACCCTCGAGTCTGGTTCTCCTGTCCGAAAAAGGGGATCAGTACCCGCACGAGCTTTCCGGCGGCCAGAAGCAGCGCGTGGCACTGGCGCGCTCGCTGGTCAACGGCCCGACTACTGCTGCTCGACGAGCCGCTGGGCGCTCTCGACGCCAAGCTGCGCGAGCAATTGCAGAGTCGAACTGATCAACCTGCAGAGGGAAGTCGGGCATCACCTTCGTCTTCGTCACCCATGAGCAAGCAGAGGCGCTTGCGCTGTCGCATCGCATCGCAGTCATGAACGAGGGTCGCGTCGAACAGCTCGACGAGCCGTCCAAGACTCTACAGTTTTCCCAACAACGCTTCGTCGCCGACTTCATCGGCAACTGCAACCTGCTGGATGCCACGGTGACCGAGGTAAAGGCGGATGCCCTGAAGCTCGGCAGTGCCGGATTGGGTACGATGTGCAGCGCCGGTCGCGGCCGGGCGATCAAGACGGGCGCCAGGTGTGCTCGCGCTGCGACCCGAGATGGTGCGCATCGCTCGCAGTGGGCGAACCTCTGGAACTCGTCAACAAGTTTCACGGCAGGGTCCGCGAGTATGTCTACGTCGGTGACGTCACGATCTACATCGTATTTCTCGACAACGGCCAGAAGATCGAAGCATTGGCGCCCAATGCCGGGTCCGGCCGCGCGCGCTTTTTTGAAACGGGTGACGAAGTGCAGGTGGCGTGGCGACACGACGCCGGTCACTTCGTCCTCGACTGACACCGGGCAAGAGCATGAAGGCGCGTCCCCGTGGGCCAAATGGATCGTGGGCGGGCCACCGTTCCTGTTCCTGCTGATTTTCTTCGCGCTTCCCGGGTTGATCGTCGTTGCGGCATCGTTCATGTACCCGGGCGAGTTCGGTGGGCTCGCCAAATTGTTCCCCTTGCGGGGTAGCGAGGATTCGGGTCTCACGCTGGAGAACTATCAGGTCTTCTTCAGCGACTGGGTCTACGTGCAGATCTTCGTCAAGTCATTCGGCGTGGCGGCGCTCACGACCCTGATCTGCCTCGTTGCTGGCTATCCGCTGGCGATGCTGATCGCGCGCATGCCCAAGAAGCGCCGCGACCTGCATGGTGCTCCTCGTCATCCTGCCGTTCGCGAGCAACTTCCTGGTGCGCGTGTATGCATGGATGATCATCCTGGGACCGTTCGACCTGCTGTTTTCCCGCTTCGCGGTCATTGTCGGCTTGGTCTTCGTCCATCTGCCGTTCATGATCCTGCCGCTGTACACCAACCTCGAGAAGCACGATCCGGTGCTGCTTGACGCCGCACAGGACCTTGGCGCCAACCGATGGGAGCGCTTCTGGAGATCACCTTCCCGTTGTCGCTTGCCGGGAATCTTTTCCGGCGCGGCGCTGGTCTTCATTCCGGTGCTGGGCATGTTCGCCATTCCCGAGATTCTCGGCGGTCGCCAACGACTGGCTTGTCGGCAATATGATCAAGGAGTCATTCCTCGGCACGAGAGATTGGCCGTTCGGATCGATGCTGTCGCTCATGCTGACGCTTGCGGTGCTGCTGGTGGCAGTGCTCTCGACATGGTTTGCGCGCGGAGGACTGCGGCGTGCCTAGCGGCGGCCTGCTGCTCATCCTGCTGCTTGGCGTGATCGCGATCGCGCTGGGTGCACGACTGCTCTCCGCGGCCACGCGGCAGGGTTACGTGCTGTGCCTCGTCTCGATCGCCGTCTATGCATTCCTGTACGTGCCGCTCACGATCGTCGTCATATTCTCGTTCAACGACTCCCGGCTCAATGCCGAATGGGTCGGCTTCACGCTCTAGTGGTACAGGACGGCTGTTTGCCGACCAGGACATGCTCAAGGCCGCCGGCAATTCGCTGCTCATCGCGCTCGTCGCGAGCATGCTGCGTCCACCATTCTCGGCACGATGGCCGGTATCGCCATGTACCGTTACAGGACCCGACTGCTGCCGTTATCGTGCTCACGCCGATCGCCATTCCCGAAATCCTGCTCGGCGTGTCGCTGCTGATCTTTTTCGCTCCTAGTTTCAGCTCCGGCACTCATCTGCTGACGGTCACATCGCGCACATTGACTTCTGCATCGGCTTTGTCGCGATCGTCGTGCGCGCGCGTCTTGCGGGCATGGACGACGCTCGACCGAGGCGGCACGCGATCTGCGGCGCACACCCTGGTCCACGTTTCGCCTGTCACGCTGCCGCTGATCATGCCAGGTGTCATCGCCGGTGCACTCATGGCGTTCACGCTGTCGATCGATGATTTCGTCATCACCTTCTTCACGGCGGGCGTCGGAACGTATCCACGCTACCGCTGCAGATCTACTCGATGATCAAGATCGCCGTGACACCCGAAGTCAACGCCATATCGACGCTGCTGATGGTGCTGACGCTGGTGATGATCGTCGTCGCTGGCCGGCTGGCGCCCACGCCCTCGGGCTACGGCGGATTGAAGCAGGCGCGCTTCCGGATGTTTCGGGTGTGGGTCGTGGTTCTCGCCGTCGTGCTGGCCGCTTGCGGGCAGAAGGGCACCGAAGTCGCCAAGGAGTCCGTCGCCGAGCAGAAGCCGACGGAGCAGGGTGCGAACGAGCTGCACCTGTACAACTGGAACAACTACATCGCGCCAGGAAACGATCAAGCGCTTCGAGGAGTTCTGCAACTGCGCGGTCGTGCAAACTACTACTCCGACAACGAGGAGCTGCTGGCCAAGCTTGCCGCGGGCGCGAAGGGCTACGACATACTCGTCCCGACGTCAATGCCATGCAGACCCTGATCAAGGGCGGGCAGCTGAAACCGATCGACAAGGCGCTGCTCCCGAACCTGAAGAACATCAATCCTCGTATCATGAACACGGCTTTCGATCCAGGCAACAAGTATTCGGTGCCTTATGCGACGTCGACAACGATCATCGGCTACAACGACCCGAAGATGAAGGAGCTTGGCCTGCCCACCGATACCTGGGCCGTGATCTTCGACCCCAAGTACCTTGCCAAGGTCAAAGGCCGCGTCACCGTCCTCGACAGCGCGAGCGAGCTCTTTGCGGCTGCATTGAAGTACCTCGGCTATTCGGCGAACGACGTCGACCCGAAGCATTGGGATGAAGCGGCCGCCCTCATAAAGAAAGCGAAACCCTACTGGGCAGCCTTCAACGCATCGTCCTACATCAAGGAGCTGACGGTCGGCAATATCTGGCTCGTGCACGGCTACTCCAACGACATCTTTCAGGCCAACCTCGACGCGCAGGCCGCCGGGCGGCCGTTCAAGGTGCTGCAGGGAATGCCCAAGGAAGGCGCGGTACTGGCCGTCGACAACATGGTCATCCACAAGGACGCCCCGCGACCCGACCTTGCGCACATGTTCATCAACTTCATGCTGGAAGGCAAGAATTCCGCGGAACTCACCAATCTGATCGGCTCGGGTAATCCCAATCTCGAAGCGTGAAGTACATCAAGCCGGAGATCCTCAAGAATCCGGCGATCTTTCCCGGCCCAAGGCGGTAGAAGCGAAACTCGAGCAACTACGGACCTGCACGACGGAGCAGCGCCGATTGCGCAACAAGCTTTGGACCGAGATCAAGGCCGGCCGCTGACGCGGCAACGCCGATGAGCGCACTGGCGGTGGAGCCGCTGACACCAGGCCGTGTCGACGATTTCCTGCGTTTTTTCGACCACGAGCGCGGACCCGCCTTCGCGGACAATCCGGAATGGGCGAAGTGCTACTGCCATTTCTACCAGGTCCCGTGCGCCGTCGACTGGCCCTCTCTGTCGGGCGACGTCAATCGCGTCGCGATGCGCTCGCGCATCGCGGTGGGTGAAATGGAAGGTTTTCTCGCCTATGAAAAGGGCGAGGTCGTCGGCTGGATGAACGCGCAGCCGCGACACAAGTTGCGGCATTGCTTCGATCGTATGCGCATCAGCCCGACTGAACTCACTTGCCCTGATTTCGAGGCGGCCGCGATCGTATGCTTCGTCGTCGCTCCCCACCACCGCCGTGGGGGCGTCGCCCGCACGTTACTGGCCGGTGGCCTGGCGATGCTCGCCGCGCGCGGCATCAAAGTCATCGATGCGTTTCCATTCAAGGCCGGCGCGAGCGAAGTCTCTGCCGATCACTATCATGGTCCGCTGTCGATGTTTCTTGCTGCGGGCTTCGCGATCCTGCGCGAAGAAGACGACATGACGGTGGTGCGCAAGTTGCTATAGCAGCCTGATGCTAGGACACGCGCCGGTCGCGACTATAATGTCGGCGGCGCGACAACGGTTTCGCGTGCGCCTTGAGCATGGCTTCCCGCCCGAATTCGACGCACTTGCCGCAGTATTTCGCGACGTTGTATGGCGCGATGATCATCTATGCGAGCCTCGAGCCGTTTTCGGCGTGGATGGCGCCGATCCCGGGGACGCCGTTCTTCCTCTTTGCGCCGTGGCCGCCTCGCTACACGCGCTACGATATCGCGATCAATATGCTTGCCTACGTGCCGTTCGGCCTGGCGCTCGCGCTGGTCGGCGACCGGGTCGCGACGCCGAAGCGATTCGCCATGGGCGCCGGTGGCGGGGCGCTGCTGTCCCTTTGCATGGAGAGCGCGCAGATGTTCTTGCCAACGCGCGACGCCAGTACGATCGACCTGCTATCGAATGCTGCCGGAGCCGCGCTCGGCGCGCTTATCGCAGTCGTATTCAATCGCATCCCCGGATTACGCGATGACGTGCGCGCTTGGCGCGGTCGCGTCTTCCTGGAGGGGCGCGGTGGCGATCTGGGTCTTGCTCTGCTCGGCATCTGGCTTCTGGCACAGGTCAATCCGGGCATCCCCCTGTTCGCCGCCACGTTCGACCCTTCGCTCGAACTGACCAGCGACGTCGCGGGTACCCTACTGCAGGCGGCGCAAAGCGCATTCAACGTGGTCGGCGTCGGTCTCTTCCTGGCGTTGCTCCTCCGGCAGCGTCAATATCTCGGCTGGGCCGTGCTCCTGCTGATTGGTTTCGCGCTGGTGCTCAAGGGCAGCGCCGCGAGCCTGCTGCTGCGGCAGGCCGTGCTCGAAACATGGCTCAAGCCGGGCGTATTCCTGGGCATCATCGTCGGCGCCATCGCATTGCTGGTCACCATCTGGCTGCCGCGACCGATGCGCACGACGCTGTGCGCGATTGCGCTGCTGTCCTCGCTCGTCGCGCCGTTGCTTGCCCCCGACATGTGGCAAGCGCGCGCACCGATCGCCCTGTTCGACTGGCCCTACGGGCAGTTGCTCAACTTCAATCGCCTGACGCATGCCGTTCTCGTAGTCTGGCCCGTGCTCGCGAGCGTCTATCTGCTGTGGCTCGCCGGGCAACCCGGATGGGGCCACACCGTCGTGGGTGAAGGATAGGGTGGGGCAGGGTCGCGTATAATTCGCGACTCGCTTCGGAGTTTCGGATGAGTTATTACAAGCATCACGTCTTTTTCTGCTGCAACAAGCGCGATCCACCCGAGGCATGCTGTGCGACCCACGATGCCGCCGAGATGCAGGCGTACGCCAAACAAAAGATCAAGGGACTCGGCCTCAACGGCAAGGGCAGCGTGCGCATCAACAAGGCCGGCTGCCTCGACCGGTGCGAGGAAGGCCCGGTCATCGTCGTCTATCCGGAAGAAGTCTGGTACACCTACGTCGACCGCCACGACATCGACGAAATCATCGATTCGCATATCGTGCATGGCCGCATCGTCGAAAGGCTGAAGATTTGACGCGCGGCGAGACGCGCTCGAGGATTGCCGGCCCGGCCGGTGCGCTCGAGGTTGCGCTGAACATCCCCGAGGCCGCGCCGCGCGGCATCGCGCTGGTCGCACACCCGCATCCGCTGCAAGGCGGAACGCTGGACAACAAGGTTGCGCAGACCCTCGCCCGAACATTCGCGGCACTGGGTTACGCCAGCATACGATTCAACTTTCGCGGGGCCGGCAACAGCGAAGGGGCCTTCGATGACGGCATCGGCGAGACCGCCGACGCACTCGCCGCACTGGCGTTCGCCCAACACGAGTTCGCGGCGGTGGCCGCAGTACCGCCCGTGCTGGCGGGATTCTCCTTCGGCTCCTACGTCCAGACGCGCGTCGCACATGAGGTGACGGCGGAGCGCCTGGTACTGGTCGGCCCGGCCGTGAAGCGATTTCCGATCGAACACGTGCCAGCCGACACGATTGTCATCCACGGCGAGCAGGATGACGTCGTCGCACTGAACGACGTCTTCGAATGGGCACGACCGCAACAACTCCCCATCATCGTCTTTCCGGGGTGCGGACACTTTTTCCATGGTCGCCTGGCGCAACTGCAGCGCGTCATCGTCGGGCAGTGGCAGCCATCGGGACAGCGATGAACCCCCTCGACTGCGTCGTGCTGTCGGTCGTCGGCTTGCGCAAGTCCTATGGCGACAACGAAGTCGTGAAGGGCCTCGATTTTGCAATCCGCCGCGGTGAATGCTTCGGCCTGCTCGGCCCCAACGGCGCAGGCAAGACGACGACGCTGCGCTGCTGCCTCGGGCTGACCGATCCCAACGCGGGAACGATCATGCTGGTCGGCGAGCCGGTTCCCAAAGCGGCGCGACAGGCGCGCGTCCGGGTCGGTGTCGTGCCGCAGATGGATAATCTCGATCCCGACTTCACGGTCGTCGAGAACCTGCGCATCTACGGACGGTACTTCCGCATGCCTGATGCCATGGTTCAGGAACGTATTCCGCGCCTGCTCGACTTCGCCGGGCTCGCCGCCAAAGGCACCGCGAGCATCCGCACGCTATCGGGTGGAATGAAGCGGCGGCTCACGCTGGCGCGCGCGCTCATCAATGACCCTGAGCTGCTGATTTTGGACGAGCCCACCACCGGCCTCGATCCCCAGGCGCGGCACCTGATATGGGACGGGCTGCGCCAGCTGCTCACGCAAGGCAAGACGATCTTGCTGACGACGCACTTCATGGACGAAGCCGAGCGGCTGTGCTCGCGACTGGCGGTCATCGACCACGGCCGGATGATCGCGTCCGATGCGCCACGCGCGCTCATCGCCGCCCACGTCGAGCCTGAAGTCGTCGAGGTGTACGGCGACGAAGTCCGGGCGTGGGCGGACGCGCGAGGCCGAACACTTTCGGATCGACTGGAAATCGCCGGCGAGACCGCATTCTGTTACGCGCGCGACGCGGCCCCGTTGCTGGCCGACCTCGCACGGGCCGGCGGCCTGCGCTATCTGCACCGGCCGGCCAACGTCGAGGATCTGTTCATCAAGCTCACGGGGCGCGAACTTCGCGACTGACCGGACGCGTCATTGCGCTGAAAATGGCTCGCGACATGTATAGCGACGACGATCTCTCCGCGGCCGTGCGTGCCGGCGCTCTCAGCCCGGAAGCCGCGCAGGCCTTTCGCACGTATGTGGCACAGCAAAAACGCCAAGAAAACGCGGAGGCGATCGACGACGAACACTTTCGCCTGGTCACCGGATTCAACGATATCTTCGTTGTGATCGCGTGCGTGCTGATGCTGGCTTCGGTCGCGTGGCTGGGTGGCGCGCTGGCGCCATGGGTGGGCGCGTTGTCGGTGTCGGCCGTCGCGTGGGGTCTCGCGGAATTCTTCGTTCGCAAACGACGCATGGCGCTGCCTGCAATTGTCCTGCTGCTTGCGTTCACGGGTGGCATCGTCGCCGCGGGCGTGTCGACGACGGACAAATCGACGACGAATATCGCCATCGCGTGCGCAATCGCGGCGGGCGCCACCTGGCTGCATTGGCGCCGTTTTCGCGTCCCCATCACGGTCGCGGCGGGTGCGGCCGCAGGCGCAGGATGCATCATCGCCCTCATCGTTACTCTGTTCCCCGCAGCGAAGGACGGGAGCAACGTCCTTTCGCTGCTCGCAGGAATCGCGATCTTCGCGTTGGCGATGCGGTGGGATAGCGCGGACACGAGACGCGAGACGGGCAGGTCGGACGTCGCCTTCTGGCTGCACCTGCTCGCAGCGCCGCTGCTCGTTCGTCCCATTTTCGCCGCCCTCGACGTTTTTGGGGGCACGACCGATCCTGGCCAGGCAATCGTCGTCGTCGTGGTTTACGTCGTGATCGCTCTCGTATCCCTGTCGATCGACCGTCGTGCGCTGATGGTTTCTGCGCTGATCTACGTGCTTTACACGTTCAGCGATCTGTTGCGACAGTACGGCGTGGTGAGTCTCGGCTTCGCGATCGCCGCCTTCGTCATCGGCTCCGGCTTGCTGCTGCTTTCGGCGTTCTGGCACCCGGCCCGTGCCCGCATCATCCGGTTGCTACCCAAGGACCTGCAACGGCGATTGCCACCGTTGCGTTGAACATCGCGTCGCCATGGTGGCGGCGACACGCACTCCGCGCTTCACCTACAACCCGAAAACACGCCGCGCGTTGTCCCCGCGCACTTTGTCCCGAACGCTGTCGGCCAGGCCGTTGACGCGCCTCAGGCAACCCGGCATGTCGCCGATGGTATGCGGATAATCTGAACCATAGAGGACGTTGTTCGCGCCGAAGGTCTCCACGCACAGATTGAGAACGCCGGGCGCAAATACCACCGCATCGGCATATATCTTTTGCAGGTATTCGGTCGGACGAACGCTTATCTTCTCCCGGCATGCGGGAATGTTGTCGAAGCACTGGTCCATGCGCGAGATCAGATAAGGCAACGCACCGCCGCCGTGCGACGCGATGACCTTGAGCCGTGGGTAACGGTCGAAAAAGCCGTCGTAGATCATGCGTGAGACCGCGAGCGACGTGTCGAACGTGAAGCCGATCGACGCCGTGAGCTGGAAGCGCTGCATGTCCATTGCCGCAACGCCAGGAGGCGCGGTCGGATGGACGAGCACGGGCAGCGATTTGGCGTCGATCGCGCGCCAGATGGATTCGAACGCAGCATCGGTCAACGGCTTGCCGTCGATGTTGGCGAGCACCATCACGCCACGCGCGCCGACCGCGACGGCGCGATCGAGCTCCGACAACGCAAGTTCGGGATATTGCCACGGCAGCGACGCGAACCATTCGATGCGCCCGGGATACGCGGTACGCGCCGCGGCCATGTCGTCGTTCATGACTCGCGCAGCCTTGAGGCTCACTTCCGGGCCACCCCAATAGCAATTCGGACACGTCAGCGACACGATACAGACGTCGACGCCGTTGTCGTCCATCGTCTTGCGTCGCAGCTCGTAGTCGAACATCGCCGGCACGGGTGTCATGAATGGCGCACCATCGAGATGGATGGCGCGCAGCCCACCGCGCACTTGCTCGACGGTATAGCGCGGGCCGCCGTGCTGCTGCAGCAGCTGGAACCAGGCCTCGGTGAGGCAATGGGTATGGACATCGATGACTGGACTTGCCACGCACGCTCCTTGAATGATTCAGTCGACCTTCGCGCCGGAATCTCTGATGGCTTTGGCCCACCGTGGCTGCTCGGTCACGATGACCTGGGCAAACTGCTCGGGCGTATGCGGCGCGATGGGTTCCATGCCGAACTTGAACAACTGCTCCTTGAATTCGGGCGTGGCCTGGATTTTCTGCAGTTCGTCGGACAGCCTGGCGACGATATCCTTCGGCGTACCCGCCGGCGCAACGATGCCCTGCCACGCCTGCCAGTCGAACCCGGCGACCACCGTTGCGATGGGCGGCACCGAGGGCAACAGCGTCGTCTGTTTCGCGACCGAGGTTCCGAGCGCGGTCACCTTGCCCGCCTGGATGTTCGGTACGGCGATGGTCGCGTCGGCAAACATCACCTGGATGGAGCCCGCCAGGAGATCGGTGAGCGCCGCCGGCGTGCCCTTGTACGGCACGTGCTGGATGTCGAGCCCGTATTCGGACTTGAGCGCCTCCATGAACAATTGATGCGGGCTACCGTTACCGACCGACGCATAGTTGTACTTGCCGGGATTCTTCCTTATGGCGTCGATCATCTCGCGCGCATTCTTCGCCGGGAAGTTCAGATTCGCGATCAGGAAAAAATTGACCGTGCCCACCTGAGAGATCGGAACGAAGTCCTTCACGGGATTGATGGGCGAGGGTTGGTACAGGGCGGGACTGATGCCGAGCGTTGTACTGGTTGCCATCAAGAGCGTATAGCCGTCGGCGGGTTGCTTGGCGACGAACTCCGCGCCGACGAGCGTTCCCGCGCCGGGCTTGTTCTCGATGATCACCGGCTGCTTCAGGTTCGCGCCCAGCCGTTCGCCGATCGCGCGCGCAAGCAGGTCGGTGAGAGCGCCCGGCGGATAGGGAACCACCAGCTTGATCGGACGGTCGGGATACGCCGTTTGTCCGGTCGCGGTCCACGACGTCAGCGTCATGATCGCGATGACGACAAGTTTGAACCATCGAAGCAGTGTCGCGCGCAGCATGCGTGTCTTCATTCTTGTTAGGAATCCGACCGAAGGTACGGGAGCCCCGCGTTCGGTGTCAAGGTGCGCGGCGCGCGTTATACTGCCCGGCGTCCTTTGCTCCCCGCGCATGTCGACCTCCGCCACTCTGCTGCGCCCACCCGAACTCTCCCTGCGCTGGATTCCCGTCTGGCGTCGTAACCTCCTCGTCTGGCGGAAATTGGCGATCGCTTCGGTGCTCGGCAACATTGCGGATCCGCTGCTGTACATGCTGGCGCTCGGATACGGGATCGGTGCCTTCATCCCCGAGATCGGCGGAATGAAGTACATCGCCTTCATCGGTACCGGCATGGTCTGCCAGAGCGCGATGTTCACGGCTTCGTTCGAGGGCATGTACTCCGCGTTCTCCCGCATGCACGTGCAGCGCACCTGGGATGCGATCATCAACGCGCCGTTGTCGCTCGACGATGTCCTGTTCGCCGAATGGATCTGGGCGGCGTCGAAAAGCGTGATCTCGGTACTGGCCATTCTCGGCGTCATCATGGCGCTCGGATTCGGCCATTCCTGGCTCGCCGTCTGGGTGTTGCCGCTCGGCTTTCTCACCGGTCTCACCTTCGGCGCGTTCGGCCTGCTGATGACGGCGATGGCGCCCAGTTACGATTTCTTCACGTACTTTTTCACGCTGGTGCTGACGCCGATGCTGCTGCTTTCGGGGATCTTCTTTCCGGTCGAGCAGATGCCCGCGACGTTGCGCGTCGTCGCCGCGTTCCTGCCGCTGTCGCACGCCATCGACATCGCGCGACCGCTGCTGGATGGGCGTGTTCCCGACGACGTCGTCCTGCATGTCGCCGTCCTTTTGGCGTACGCCATTGCCGCGTACTACGCCGCGCTCGTGCTCACGCGACGCCGTCTGCTGCGCTAGGGAATACGATGCTCTGGATAAAATCACTGCATATCGTGTTCATGGTCAGCTGGTTCGCGGGGTTGTTCTATCTCCCGCGTCTGTTCGTCTACCATGCGCTGGCGACCGATCCGATCGGCATCGAGCGCTTCAAGGTCATGGAGCGCAAGCTCTACTTCGGCATCATGACGCCGAGTGCCGTCCTGACGATCATTTTCGGCGTGTGGTTGTGGCTGGGCTATGGCATCACCGGCGGTTGGATGCACGCCAAGCTCGCGCTCGTGGCCATTCTCGTCGCACACCATGTTTGGCTCGGAAAACTTATGCGGGACTTCAAGTACGACCGCAATCGTCATGGCGACGTGTTCTACCGCTGGATCAATGAAATTCCGGCGCTGCCCGTGCTCCTGGGTGCAGTCCTGCTCGTCGTGTTGAAGCCGTTCTAGAACCTGACATGGAACGCTTCTTCGCGCCGTGTCCACGCGGGCTGGAGGCGGCACTCGCCGAAGAGCTCGCGCATCTCGGCGCCTCCGCCGTCGTTGCCGCCGCAGGCGGGGTCGCCTTTGCAGGTCCCATCGAACTCGCCTATCGCGCCAACCTGGAGAGCCGGCTCGCCAGCCGTATCCTGTGGCAAGTCGGACAAGGCACATATCGCGATGAAAATGACATCTACGCGCTCGCCCACGCACTCGATTGGCCGCGCTGGTTCCGCGCCGACCGCAGCTTGCGCGTCGACGTCGCCGCGACGCGCTCGCCCGTGCACAGCCTCGAATTCACGACGTTGCGCATCAAGGACGCGGTATGCGATCGACACCGCGCTGTCGGCGGGATTCGACCGAGCGTGAGCAAGGACCGTCCCGACGTACGCGTCCACACCTACCTGACCGCCGGCGACGCGACGTTCTATCTCGACACCTCCGGCGAGCCGCTGTTCAAGCGTGGATTGCGCCGCGAAACCGCGGAAGCGCCGCTGCGCGAAAATCTCGCAGCCGGGTTGTTGCGCCTCGCCGATTGGCAGCCGGGCACGCCGCTGCTCGACCCGCTTTGCGGAGGCGGGACCATCGCGCTCGAAGCCGCGCTCATCGCACTCGACATCGCGCCTGGCCTGAAGCGTACGTTCGGCTTCCAGAAACTCGGCTGGTACGATGGTCCGACCTGGCAGCGCATCAAGCAGGCGGCACAGCGCCGCGCAAGACCCGCGGCAGCGGCTGGAATCTTCGCCAGCGACAACGATCCTCTTGCGGTGACACAGTGCCAGGCCAACCTTGCTGCGGCAGGGCTGGCCGATGCCGTTCGGGTCGAGCACGCTGACGTCCTGTTGCGCGCCGCGCCCGCGCCCGCCGGCATCATCGTGAGCAACCCGCCGTACGGCCATCGCCTGGCGGATTCAAGCTCGCTTGCGGCGTTCTATCCGCGACTCGGGGATGCGTTCAAGCGAAATTTTGCGGGCTGGACCGCTTTTTTGCTCAGTGGCGATACGCGCCTGGCAAAACTGATCGGACTCAAGGCGAGCCGCCGGACGCCACTGTTCAATGGTGCGCTCGAGTGTCGGCTGTACGAGTATCGCGTCGTTTCCGGCTCGCACCGCGCGGGTGCGAGTAGGGGCGGCCCCGCAGTGATAGAATGAGATCCACGTCGTCCCACGAACAGGCCTGAACCCATCATGATGCTGCCCAGCCGTCACTATGTGTCGGAACACACCCGGTTCATGCGCGAGTTGCTGCGGGAGCGTCCGGACCTCGTCGAGAAGCAGCGTGAAGGCCGCGCGATCTGGTGGGACAAGACGCCCCGTGCGCTCGCCGACGAGGCGACGATGGACAAGGGCCGTGTGCGGCAATCGGCGTACGTCTACGACGGCAAGGACTGACCGGCTCCATCGATCGTGGTGTGGTGCGGCCGCGCTTCGCCATGGATGAAATAGTTCGGGGTCTGCGCCAGCGCCGCTGACCAATCGAGCGTCTCCAGTCTTGCCGCAAGCGATTGCGGTTCCCAGAAGATCTTGACGATACGGAATTCGCGGCCGTCGTTGAGCTTGCGCGTGACGACGCCCGCTTCGCGCCCCGGCAGGTCGTGGTTCTTCGCCGTCGACGTCGGATCGAAGGCGGAGTCGATCACGTAGGCCGCGCCGTCCGGCAGCGAGCGCACCGCGGACGCCGGCCCAGAAGGAAGCGAAGCGCCGGTCCGGCACATGCGACAACCAGAAGCTGAAGAACACGACGTCGTAGCGCTCCCCGGGCGGCGGTCGCCACTCGAACAAGTCAGCCTGGACGTAGTGCACATGCGGCTGCCGCTACGCGGGCGCGGTTGATCGCGATGACTTCCGGTGATGCATCGACCGCAGTTACGTGTCCGACATGGCGCGCGATACGGTGCGTGAAGAGTCCGGTGCCGCAGGCGAGTTCGAGCGCGGTCCGGGGTTCGCGACGCGCGAGCCAGTCGTCGAGCGCGCGCTCGACTGCGCGGGTTTCCTCATGCCACCGCGCGTTGAACTCGTCGCCGCGATCGTAGCGGCCCTGGCGGAACCACCATTCGTCGTATTCGCCCGCGCGAGCGCGATAGTAGTCGATCTGATCCTGCAGGATCCTGTCACTGCTCATGGTCACTCGCGAACGCCTTTCGCGACGGTCAGGACACTGCTGCCTTGCGCAACAATACGGCCGCCTCCGGCGCCCATTCCCGCCGCAAATCCTCCGAGACACCGGCGTCGGTTTCATCGATCACCGCCCAGGCCCAATCCGGCAGCGCCGTGGGCTGCAGTTGCGCGCCCAGACGCAAGTGGACTTCTGCTTGCGTGCGCAGAAACGTCGGACTGATGTTGAGCGGACACACGATCAGCTCGGCCCAACCCTGGTCAGCCTTGATCCGCTCGAAGTACGTGCGCGTGAACATCCACTTGTCGTCGATCTCGCGGAAGATGGGATCCGTCTTCGGTCGCTGGCGCATCGTGTAGTCGGCAACCATTCGCTCCAGCAACCGCATCGCGTCGATTTCCCGCTGTGCGGCCGTCGCCTGGGCGAGGATTCGCTGGTAAATGAGCTTGACGAGCGTGTTGCCCGCTTCAAAGGGCTCGAAGAAGAACGCCCAGCATCCGGGCTTGAGAGCACGGTGGCAGGAGGCCAGCACGCGCTCCGGCTCCATGACGTGATGCAGGATCGCCGCGCCGACCGCAAGGTCGAAGACCTCCGGCCGATACTCCGCCTCCGCCGCATCGACGCAGATCAGCGCCACGCGATCAGCGGTGCCATCGCTGCCGAGGAAGCCCTTCAGTATCGCGAGCAACTGCGGACTGATGTCGGTCGCGACGATCTGCGCGTCGACAAAACGCCGCAGCAGGGGAATCACCGAATTGCCCGATCCCGAACCGATATCGAGAATCGTCCCGGGATTGCCGATGTGACCGACCGCCGCCAACGCGTTGTGCAGCAGGAAACACCAGTAGTCGACGTTCAGGTAATTGCGGTGATACTCGTCCGCGTGTTCCAGGAACTGCGCGGTCACGCCACGTTTAGCGAGGCCGACGCTGCTACGAGGTGCAAAGATGCCCGCGAACGCGGCGGTCTCGGCGCCCAAATCGAGCAACGGCTCGGCGATGACGCGATCGGGGTTCATCACCAGTGGCCAGCAGTCGCGGTGCTGGAAATGCGATCTAGAAGTTGGTTCTACTTATCGTCGAGGCGGATTTCGACGTAGGCGCGATCTCTGATTTCCCGCACCCATGCCTGGAACTGTTCGTCGGCCTTGCGCTGACGTATGGCCAGCTGTGCTTCGGAGCGCTCGCGCTCGGCAGTGACGTCCTGCTTGCGCCGCTCGACCACCTGAATGATGTGCCAGCCAAACGGCGAACGCACGGGCGCGGATATCTGATTGATCGCGAGCTTGTTCATCGCGTCCTGAAACTCGCCGACCGTGTCCCCGGGATTCAGCCAGCCCAGATCGCCGCCCTTCGCCGCCGAACCGTCCTCCGAATTGAGCCTCGCGATTTCCTCGAACTTTGCACCGGCATCGAGACGGTCCTTCAGCCGGTCGATCTTCACTTTGCCGTCCGCTTCCGAAACGAGTTCATTGACGCGGATCAGAATGTGCCTCGCGTGCGTCTGATCGACGATCGTACTGTCGTTCTTGCCGCGCTTGTCGAGCAGCTTGACGATATGGAACCCGCTCGCGCTGCGCAGCACGGGCGACACCTCGCCCGGCTTCATGTTCCGCACCTGCTCGGCGAATACAGTCGGCAACCGCGCGCCGGGCCGCCAGCCCAGGTTGCCTCCGCGCAAGGCGTCGCTGGCGTCGGAGAATCCGGCGGCGATCTGCCCGAACTCACCGCCGCTCCTGATTTGCCGGAGGGCCTCCTCGGCGCGGCGGCGCCTGGCCTCGATCTGGTCGGCGCTGGCCTGTTCGGGCACCAGAACGAGGATGTGCGCGAGCTGGTATTCGGAATCGCCGGCATTCTGCGCCTTGACTGTCGCCAGATAATGATCGACTTCAGCGTCGCTCACGGTCAGCCGGCTCTCGATCTCGCGTTCGCGCAGGCGCTGCACCACGAGCTCACTGCGGATGTCGTCGCGATACTTCGCATAGGTAATTTTTTCCGCCGCCAGCGCCTTCTTGAAATCCTCCGGCGACAACTTGTTGTCCTGGGCGATGCGCTGGATCGCGCGCTCGATCTGCGTGTCGTCGACACGCAGGCCCGTTTCCTTCGCGAATTGCATCAGCGACCGCTCGGTGATCAGGCGCTCGAGCACCTGCTTCTCCAGTACGTCAGGCGCCGGGGGCTGCACGTTTTGCTGCTTCATCTGCGTGAGCACGACACGTCTGGCGTCGTCCACCTCGTGCTGCGTAATCGCCTCGTCGTTCACGATCGCGACGACGCGGTCGACCGCCAGCACCCGGGGTTGCGCGGATTGCGCGCTGCGCGCCGGCGGCGCCGGCTGCGCTGGCTGGGCGAGCGCAGGCGCCACGCTCAAGGTCAACGCGAGCGCGGAGAGAATCGAAACGAGATCTCGCACCGACATCATCTTCTGAGCCTAAAAGTTCGGGAAGTAATTGGCCGCCCGCTCGCCGGCCGGCCGCAGCGCTGGATCGTTCGCCGTCGAATAGCCGGAAACGCTGCGCCGGAGAACATCGCCCGGATTCGTGCCAAGGCGGGCGAGACCGTTGAGTTCGAGCTGTACGAACACCGCGGTCGTGACCTGCTGCGTGTTGGTCTGCAGCCGTTGCGCCGCGATGCGAAAAACCCAGCACCCGCCATTGTACTCGAAGCCAAGTACGCCCTCCAGCGTCTTGGTGTCGACCAGCGAGTAGTTCCAGCGGCCGATCGCGGACCAGTTGTCGAGGAACGGAAATTGCCCCGACACGTCGATCTGCTTGAGTTGTGAAGTCTGTCCGCTCGAGTCGAGGTATTGGCGGATGTAGCGATACCCGATATTGAGTACCTGGCCGAAGGCAGGCTGATAGCGTCCGCCAATGTCAAATCGCTCCGTCTGCTTGGGATTGACCTGGTACTGCAGCGCACCGGCAGCGGTCCAGATATCCGAGAGGCGAGCTTCCCCGGCCACCAGGAGGTCGGACGTGTTCGACGTGCGCGGGGGCTCGTTCAACGTCACCTGTTGGCTCTTGAAATAGTATTGCTGTCCGATCGCGAAGCGCATTTTCTCGGCGCCCGACGTCGGGTCGAGGAAGCGGGAGCCGACGGCAACGGTCAATTGATTCGCATCGCCGATGCGGTCGCTGCCGAGATAGCGGTTGGCGTTGAACAGGTAGGAGAAGTTGAAGTCGTCGGTGGCGGTATCGAAGTTCGGGTAGGTGCTCTGATTGCGATACGGGATCGCCACGTAATAGATGCGCGGCTCGAGAGTCTGGATGAACGATCGACCGAACCATTCGGTGTCGCGCTCGAAGATCAGGCCGGCATCGACGGTGCTGATCGGCAGCACACGATTGAAACTCGAAGGCGGGGTCGACGGGTTCTCGAGATCGTAGTTGGTCATGTGCAATCCGGTCTGCATGGTGACAAACCACGCGCTGCCCTGCTGCGACCATGACACTGTCGGATACAGAATGGCGCGATTGCCATTGGGTTGCAGGGCGGGCTGATGGAAGCGCACGAACTCGCCGGCCGCGGCGAAGTCCAGACCCTGCCATTCGACCGGTTGGACCGCCATCGTCAATTGCGGTTCGCGGAAATAGGGCGGCGTGATCGGATTGTTCGGATCCTGCAACGTCTGGAAACTCTGCCAGCGCCCGAGGAGCGACACGGGCCCCTTGTTGTAGGTCAGACCGTAGTCATGTGGCAGGTTGGTCTGCGATGTGAGCGCCAGACGATCGGACAGGTCCGCAAAGTAGGTGTCGTCGGAGACCTCTTGGGTGTTGATGAAACCGTTCAGGCCGTTGCCGAAATTCTGATTGTGTTTCCACGCCACCGCCCAGCGATTGGTGCCGGTAATGCGGTCATGAGGCAGGAACTCCCCGTCGAGTTCCCCGGCGGAATCGGCGAACAGGTAGCGGCCTTGCGCACCCATCTGGAAGCCGCGCCGGCTCATCGGTCGCGCGAGCAGCGTCGCGTCGTAGTTGGGCGCCAGGTTGAGATAGTACGGAAGCGCGATTTCGAAGCCGCGCTGGTTGCTCGACCCGTAGACGGGCGTGAGGAAGCCAGACTTGCGCTCGTTCGACAGCGGAAAGGTCAGGTAGGGCGAGTAGAGGATCGGAACGTCCTTGAAATAGACGGTCGCGTTGTGTGCGGTGCCAACGGAGCGCGACTTGTCGAGCTCGACATCCGCCGACGTGAGGAACCAATCGTTGTTGTCGGCCACGCACGTGGTGTAGCGCGCGTCCTTGATTTCGTACTTGTCCTCCCCCAGGAAAGTCAGCATCGACGCATCGCCCCGGGAGTTGTTTTCGCCCACGTGAAACGTGGGCTCCCGAAAGAACCCCGTCCCTTCGTCGCGCTTGAATTTGGCTTCCGGCCCGGTAATCCAATCGATGCCACCCCTCACGGTGACATCGCCCTTGGCCCAGATCTCGTCGTCCGGCACATCGTAGTGGAGCCAGTCCGCCAGCACCGTCTGGCGTCGCGAGCGCAGCTCCACCTTGCCTTCGGCCTCGATCCATTGCTGGCCCTGGCCCTCGAGCCGATCAGCACGCAGGAAAATCGCTTCGCGGTCGTCGGTCGTTTGCACCTTGGTCGACTTAGGCCCCTTCAGCGGCGGCGGCTCCAGATACGGCGATGCCTTCATGCGCGGCGGCGGATCGACTTGTTCCCCGCCCGTCTGTTGCGCCCGGCTGCCGCCCGCGACGGCGAGCGAGAGCAGACTGACACCAGCGGTGAGGAAGCGGCGACGCATGCGAAGCGATGAGTTATGCGAATGCTAAAATCCTGCATTCTACATTCCTCCGAAACCCACCCTTCCGCATGGACTCCGACGCCCGCTTCGACGCGCTGTGCGCGTGGCTTGCACGAGCGCTGCCGGTGCCGATGGAAGGCATCGCCCCGGCATCTGCCGATGCGAGTTTTCGTCGTTACTTCCGCGTCACCTTGCAATCGTTGACGTCGCTGCCGGAGAGCGGCAGCCGGGTGCGCACGCTCATCGCCATGGACGCGCCACCGCCGCAGGAGGATTGCCGGCCCTTCGTCGCGGTTGCCGCCTTGCTCACCGCTGCGGGTGTGCATGCTCCCGAAGTGCTCGCCGAAAGCCCGACGCAAGGGTTCTTGCTGCTCTCCGATCTCGGCACGCGCACGTATCAAGCGGCACTCTCCGATGCGACCGCGCCGGCGCTGTATCAGGAAGCAAGCGCCGCGCTCGTCCGCTGGCAGTTGGCAAGCGCCGACGGCGTGCTGCCGCGCTACGACGAGGCCTTGCTCACGCGCGAGCTCAACCTGTTTCCCGACTGGTACATCGCGAAGCATCTCGGGATTGCGCTCAGTGACGCGCAGAGCGCCACGCTCGCCAGCGCCTTTCAGAGGATCCTGGCCAACAATCTCGCCCAGCCGTATGTATACGTCCATCGCGATTATCACTCGCGCAATCTGATGGTTTGCGAGCCCAATCCAGGCGTCCTGGATTTTCAGGATGCCGTGTTCGGGCCCATCACGTATGACCTCGTGTCGTTGTTGCGCGATGCCTACGTGGCATGGGGCGAAGAGCAACAGCTCGATTGGGCAATTCGGCATTGGGAACGCGCGCGGGCGGCCGGCCTCCCCGTGAACAGCGACTTCGGCGCCTTCTGGCGCGATTTCGAGTGGATGGGCGTGCAACGTCAACTGAAAGTGCTGGGCATATTCGCCCGGCTCTACCATCGCGACGGCAAGGAAGCGTACCTGCAGGACATGCCCCGCGTCATGACCTACCTTCGCGGCGCGTGCGCGCGCTACAACGAACTGCGCCCGCTCTCGCGCCTTCTCGACGAACTCGAGTCGCGTCCGGCGATCGTCGGATATACCTTCTAGAGTCTGTTCAACGTGGCCCGCGCGATGATCCTGGCGGCCGGACGCGGCGAACGCATGCGTCCGTTGTCGGACACCTGTCCCAAACCGCTCCTCGAAGCCGGCGGCAAGCCGTTGATCGTGTGGCAGATCGAGCGCCTCGTCGCAGGCGGATTCAGCGACATCGTCGTCAATGTCGCTCATCTCGGCGAGCAGATCGAAGCGACGCTGGGGAATGGCGTCAGCTTTGGCGCAAGATTGCATTACTCGCGCGAAACCACGCCGCTCGAAGTCGCCGGCGGCATTGCCACGGCGCTGCCGCTGCTGGGCGACGGTGTCGCATTGGTGGTCAGCGCGGACGTCTACGTGGAATACGACTACGCGTCGCTGCGACCGCGCCTGGCCGCGATGGAGGCCTCGACGGCGCCGCCGCACCTGCACATGGTGATGGTGCCCAATCCCGCGTATCACCCCGGCGGCGATTTCGTGCTCGAAAACGGGCGCCTCGCGCTCGGCGGCGCGCCGCGTTTGACCTTCGGCAACATTGCGCTGTACCGAACGTCTTTGTTCGCCGAACTGCCACGCGGCGAAAAGCGCAATATACTGCCGCAATACAAGGACTGGATCGGCCGCGGCTGGGCGAGCGGCGAGACCCACACCGGCCGCTGGGCCAACGTTGGTTCACCCGCCGAACTCGTTCGCCTCGATCGACTGCTCGAGGGCGAATATCGCTTGCGACACAGAACATGAACGAAACGACCGAACGATCAACCGTCAATCCGCTGCTCGATTTCTCGGGGCTGCCGCACTTTGACCGGATCACGCCGGAGCATGTCAGTCCGGCGATCGACGCGTTGATCGCCGTGGCGCGCGTGACCATCGATCAAGTTGCAACACTGACTGCGGAGCCGACCTGGGACAACTTCGTCACGCCGCTTGCCGATGCGCTCGACCGCCTCGGGCAGGCATGGGGACAAGTCGGACACCTTAACGCCGTCGTCAACACGCCGGAGTTGCGCGAGGCCTACAACGTCAATCTGCCGAAGATCACTTCGTTCTATACCGACTTCGGGCAGGATGAACGACTGTTTGCGCGCTATCGCGCATTGGCGTCGGCAAGCGCGTTCGCCACGCTCGATACTCCGCAGCGCAAGCTCGTCGACAACACGTTGCGCGACTTCCGGTTGTCCGGCGCCGAACTGCCGCCCGACAAGAAAGCTCGCCTGAAGGCCGTCGACGAGGAACTCGCCTCGCTGTCCTCGCGCTACGAGGACAACGTGCTCGACGCCACCAACGCGTGGGAACTCCTCACCGACGATGCGGCCACGGTCGCCGGCGTGCCATCCGATGTGCTGGCCGCCGCGCGGCAAGACGCCGCCGCCGACGGCAAGCGAGGCTGGAAGTTGTCGCTGCGGATGCCCTGCTATCTGCCTGTCATGCAGTACGCCGAGAATCGCAGTTTGCGCGAGACGCTCTATCGCGCATACGCCACTCGAGCAAGCGAATTCGGCAAATCCGAATGGGACAACAGCAAGATCATCGAACGCGTGCTCGAACTGCGACGCGAAGCCGCCGAACTCCTCGGTTACGCGAGCTATGCGGAGGTGTCGCTCGTGCCCAAGATGGCACGCACCCCGACGGAAGTGCTCGCCTTCCTCCGCGACCTCGCCGTGAGGGCCCGGCCCTTTGCCGAAACGGACATGGCCGAACTCAAGCAATTCGCGCGTGATGAACTCGGGATGCCCGACCTCGCGGCATGGGACCTGCCGTATGTTTCCGAAAAGCTGCGCGAGGCCCGCTACAGCTTCTCCGACCAGGAAGTGAAGCAATACTTTCCGGAGGATCGGGTGCTGGCCGGCATGTTCCGTGTGGTCGAGACAATCTTCGGTGTCTCCATCCGCGAATCCCGCGCTGCGGTTTGGCACCCTTCCGTGCGGTTCTTCGATGTCGTGGATCGCGCCGGCGGGGTAGTCGGCCAGTTCTACCTCGACTTGTACGCGAGGCCCGGCAAGCGCGGCGGTGCGTGGATGGACGATGCTATCAATCGCCGCCGTCGCGACACCCGCATACAGCATCCCGTTGCCTACCTGACCTGCAATTTCTCGGCGCCGGTCGACGGCAAGCCCGCGCTCTTCACGCACGACGAAGTGACCACGCTGTTTCACGAGTTCGGGCACGGCCTGCACTTGTTGCTGACGCGCATCGACGTTCCCGGCGTATCCGGCCTCGAGGGCGTGGAATGGGACGCGGTCGAGTTGCCCAGCCAGTTCATGGAGAATTTCTGCTGGGAATGGGACGTCCTCAAGCACATGACCGCTCATCTGGAGACCGGCGCCCCGCTACCCCGTGCGCTGTTCGACCGGATGCTCGCCGCAAAGAACTTCCAGAGCGGCATGCAGACGGTGCGCCAGATCGAATTCGCCCTGTTCGACATGCACCTGCACTACGACTTCGTTTCCGCGGCAAGCACACCCCAGGCGCTGGCGGACGCGGTTCGGCGGGAGGTTGCCGTCGTCGTACGCCCGCCGGAAGACCGCAGCCTGACGCACTCCTTCAGCCACATCTTCGCCGGGGGTTATGCCGCCGGATACTACAGTTACAAATGGGCGGAGGTACTCTCGGCGGACGCGTACAGTCTGTTCGAGGAGAAAGGCGTGCTTTCACCTGCCGCCGGCGAGCGGTTTCGCGAGGAAGTGCTGGCCCGGGGTGGCAGCCGGCCCGCCTTGGAGTCGTTTATCGCGTTCCGTGGCCGGCCTCCCCAAATCGATGCGTTGTTGAGGCATAATGGTATGTCTACGTCATAATGACGGCCCGACCAAGGAGGGCGCCATGAGCATCCCCACCATCCGATCCCAGCCCGCGTTGGTGCTGGCGCTCGTTCTGGGCATCGTCAGCGGCATCGCCAGTGCGCAGGTGCAGCAGGTCTACCGGTACGTCGACGTCGACGGCAAGGTTGTCTATTCGGACAAGCCGCCACCCCCCAACGCAAAGGACGCGCAAGCCAAGCGGGTCACGGGCAACAGCATCGAAACCAGCGCGCTGTCCTACGCCACGCAGCAGGCGCAAGAGCGATACCCGGTAACGCTCTACAGCTTTTCCTGCGGCGTCGTTTGCGACTCGGCGCAAGGAATGTTGAACAAGCGCGGCGTGCCCCACACAGTCATCGACGTCAGCGCCGCCGACGGTGCCGACAAGTTGAAGAAGCTGTCAGGCAGCCTCGACGCCCCCGCCCTCCAGGTTGGCGAGCAATATTCCGTCGGATTCAACGAAGCCAAATGGCAAGGCATGCTGACCGACGCCGGTTACCCGAAGACACCACCGCCACGGACCACCCCCGTCGGCAAGCCCGCAGCAGCGCCGGACCTCAGTCCCTTGACCCAAACCGCCCAGCCCGTCGCGCCCCCCAAAGTCGGCGGTTATCCACAGTAGCAGGCAACTAGGCTTCGACGTTCTTCCGGGTCCCTCACCGGCTGCCTAGCAGCCCGTGCGACGGGGACGCACGGGCGGGCGGGGTCGACTGCTTGTGCACCTACCCGCGGTCGTGCCGGACCGGGTAGCATGTCGACTGGACTCAAGACGCGCCCGATCCAATCACGCAGGCCGCGGTCCAAACCATGGCGCCCGACGTAACGCGGCGTCTCGATCTTGTCTAAGGAGGAATTCATGCTCGTCTCACGCCGTCGTTTTGTTGCAGGCGCGCTCGCCAGCGTCCCGCTCGCGCTCGGTGCGCCCCGGACCTTCGCGCAGGCCGGAACGACTCTGAAGATTTCCCACCAGTTCCCGGGCGCGACCGGGAACGAGGGCGACTTTCGTGACCGGTTGTGCAAGATGTTCGCCGCCGACGTCGAGAAGCGCACCAACGGCGCGCTGAAGTTCGAGGTATACCCGAACTCGTCGCTGATGAAGGTCAACACCCAGTTTGCATCGTTGCGGCGCGGTGCGCTCGACCTCTCCCTGGTTCCGCCCTCCTATTCCGGCGGTGAAGTGCCCGAGACCAACATCGGCCTGATGCCCGCGCTGGTACCGTCGTACGAGGTCGGGAGTGCGTGGAAGACCGCCGACGTGGGCAAGCTGTTCACTCAGATCATGCAGGAAAAAGGCATCGTGATCGTGACCTGGGTCTGGCAGGCGGGCGGTGTCGCGTCGCGCAGCAAGCCGCTGGTCGGTCCCGACGACGCCAAGGGTCTCAAGGTTCGCGGCGGCAGCCGCGAGATGGACCTGATGTTCAAGGACGCCGGCGCCTCGGTGCTGTCGTTGCCATCCAACGAGATCTACGCGGCGATGCAGACCGGGGCCATGGATGCCGCGCTCACGTCGTCAACCAGCCTGATCTCCTTCCGCCTCGAGGAAGTATCGAAATGCCTCACCAGCGGCCGCGGCAAATCGTATTGGTTCATGCTGGAACCGCTGATGATGTCGAAAATCGTTTTCGACAAACTGCCCAAGGCGCAACAGGACGTGATCATGGCTGTCGGTGCGGATCTCGAGAAGTTCGCCGTGAGCGCAGCCAAGGCCGACGATCAGGCGGTGGCCGGCGTCTATACGAAGGCCGGCGCCAAGGTCTACGACCTCGACGACGCGAATCTCAAGAAGTGGCAGGCACTCGCCCAACCCGTGTGGAAGGATTACGCGGACAAGAACGAAAACTGCGCCAAGCTCCTGGCCCTCGCCCAGAAGCTGCTGTGAGGCACGACGCCGGGTCGCCCGTCGAACTCGGTGACCGGCAGCCGCCGCGCGTGCAGGGCGGCCCGCTCGCCCGCATTGTCGAATGGGCCAACCGCGCGACGCTCGTCGTGGGCATGACCGCACTGGTGGCCGCGTCGTTCATCCTGACCTACAGCGTCGCCTCGCGCTATCTGTTCAAGGCAGCGACCGACTGGCAGGACGAGGCCGCCGTGTTCTGCATCGTCGGCACCGTCTTCCTCTGCGGCGCCTACGTGCAGGCGGGCCGGGGACACATCGGCATCGAGGCGATTTCCAGCCTGCTGTCGCCTGCGGTCAACCGCATCCGGCAGATACTGGTCGACGTGCTCACGCCTCCTGTTCTGCACGTTTTTCGCGTGGAAGTCGTGGACGCTATGGCACGAGGCGTGGGTCGACAGGATGACGACATCGTCGACCTGGGCGCCGCCGCTGGCCATTCCCTACGGCCTGATGTCCGCCGGCATGACGCTGCTGGCGCTGCAGGTCCTGCTGCAGGTGCTGGCGCATTTCACCACCACGCCGAGCCGCCGATGAGCATGCTGGCACTCGGGCTGCTGTTCGCCGGCGTCACCCTGGTCGTGATGTTCTCCGGCATGCCCATCGCCTTTTCGCTCGGCGCGGTGGCCGTGGGCTTCATGTACTTCTTCATGCCGGCATCGTCGCTCGACACCGTCACCCAGAACGTCTACGAGGAAATGGCGAGCATCACCCTGTTGTCGATACCGCTGTTCATTCTCAAGGGCGCGGCGATCGGACGATCGAACGCCGGCAAGGATCTATACCTGGCGATGCACGCCTGGATGCAGCGCATCCCCGGCGGACTCGGCATCGCCAATGTATTCACGTGTGCGCTCTTCGCGGCGATGGCGGGGTCGAGCCCGGCGACCTGCTCGGCCATCGGCAGCGCCGGCATACCGGAGATGCGCAAGCGCGGCTATTCGCCCGGCTTCGCGGCAGGAATCATTGCCGCGGGCGGCACGCTCGGCATCCTGCTCCCGCCGTCGATCACGATGATCCTCTACGCCGTCGCGGCCGAGCAGTCGCTCGGACGTCTGTTCCTCGCGGGTATCGGCCCCGGTATGTTGCTCGTCGCGCTGTTTGCCGCGTACGCATCGTATCGCTTTCGTCGTGAATTCCGGGCGGCGCAGGTGGCGTTCGACGCCCACGGCCATCGTTCGGCCTACCTCGATGACGTGACTTACACGCTGCGGCAGAAAGTGGAAATGCTGCCGCGCGTCCTGCCGTTCGTGATCCTGCTCATCGGGGTGATGGTCGCACTCTACGGCGGCTTTGCAACGCCGTCCGAAACCGCAGGCCTTGGCGCCGTCCTGGCACTCGCATTGATCGCCATGGTCTACGGCATCTGGCGCCCGGGCGATCTCAAACCCATCCTCGCCGCGACCGTGCGCGAATCGACGATGCTCATGTTCATCATCGGCATGTCGCTTCTGTTCTCGTACGTGATGAGCTACCTGCACATCAGTCAATCGACGGCGCAGTGGATCGTCTCGTTGCAGCTGTCGCGGTGGATGCTGCTCGCAGTGATCCTGCTGTTCGTCGTGGTCCTGGGGTTTTTCCTGCCGCCGGTAAGCATCATCCTGATGACGGTGCCGATCATCCTGCCGCCGCTCAAGGCCGCCGGTTTCGACCTCGTCTGGTTCGGGGTGTTGATGACCATCGTGATGGAGATGGGGCTCATTCATCCGCCCGTCGGCCTCAACATCTTCGTGATCAAGAACATCGCACCGGATATACCGTTGCGGGACGTCATCTGGGGCGTCATGCCATTTGTCGGCCTGATGTTCCTCGCCATCGTCCTGATCTGCTTCGCGCCCGGGATTGCGGTGTGGCTACCCAACCTCGTCATGGGCCCAGGCCGATAATTGCGACAGCCACCCGCCACGAGATCGCGCACCTGGTGAAATTCGCCACCTGGAACGTCAATTCCCTCGACCGTCAGGCGCGGAAAGGCGAGAAACCTTCCGACCACGCGCCGGTGATCGCGGAACTCTCCCTTTAGTCGCTGACGCACCAGCGCCTGCTAGACTCCGCGTCGCGACCGAGGCGACGGACCGACAGCGCATGGTCTTTGCATCACCGATTTTCCTCTTCCTGTTCCTGCCGCTGGTGCTTGCGGCGTATTTTGCGTTGCCGCGACGCCGGGGCAACGGGGCGCTGCTATGCGCCAGCCTCGTGTTCTACGCCTGGGGCGAAGGCACGACCATCGCGCTCGTGCTCGCCTCGATCGCCTTCAACTGGGTGCTGGGCAGAAAGCTCGGCGATGCCGATGACGGACGGACGAGGCGCCGCTGGCTCGCGACCGCCGTGAGTGGCAACCTGGCGCTCCTGGCCGTGTTCAAGTACACGAACTTCGCCGTCGACAACCTCAACGCGTTCCTCGTGCCGCTTGGATGGAGCACCATCGCCGTGGCCGCGATTCCACTGCCGCTGGGCATTTCATTTTTCACTTTCCATTCGATTTCCTACGTCGTCGACGTGTATCGCAGGAACGCAACCGCGCAACGTCGCGTCGACAACTTCGGCTTGTACATCCTGCTGTTCCCGCAACTCATCGCCGGACCGATCATCCGGTACAAGGACATCGCCACACAGCTGACGCAACGCGGACGGCATTGCGACGACTTCGTCGAGGGCATCCGCCGCTTCGTCATCGGTCTGGGCAAGAAGGTGCTCATCGCGAACACGCTCGGCAACGTCGCCGATCAGGTGTTCGGCGTCGCGCCGCACGAACTCAACACACCTGCGGCATGGCTCGGTATCGCTTGCTATACGCTGCAGATCTACTTCGACTTCTCCGGTTATTCCGACATGGCGATCGGTCTCATGCGCATGTTCGGCTTTCGCGTCCTCGAGAATTTCAACTACCCGTACATCTCGCAGTCAGTACGCGAATTCTGGCGTCGCTGGCACATTTCGTTGTCGAATTTCTTCCGCGACTACCTGTACATTCCACTGGGCGGCAACGAACGCGGCAAGGCGCGCACCTATCTCAATCTGGCGCTCGTGTTCCTGCTCTGCGGTCTCTGGCATGGTGCGAACTGGACCTTCATCGTGTGGGGTGCCTGGCACGGTCTGTATCTGATGCTGGAGCATGCCGGATTGGGCGACGTGCTGCAGCGCGCCTGGCGGCCGTTACGCCACGCTTACGCGCTCGCGGCGGTCGTGGGCGGATGGGTTCTCTTCCGGTGCGACACGCTCGGGCACGCGCGCGCGTTCTATGCGGCGCTTGGCGGCGGCGGTGCCGACACGCACGTCAAGTATCCGTTGCTGATGTATCTGGACCCGCTGGTCGCAACAACGCTCGTCGTTGCGGTGATCGGAGCAATGCCCGTGGGGCGTGCGCTCGCAGTCGCGATCGATCGCTACACTCCGAACCGGCGCGGGTTCGCGACGGTGGCCTTGTTCGGGGAATGGTCGTGGCTGGCACTGGTTCTGATTGCCTCGTGTGCGGCGCTGGCCGCGGGCACCTACAATCCGTTCATCTATTTCCGCTTCTGAACATGGCGCCGTCCCCGTCTGGATACTTGCCCGACCGGCCGCGTCCCGCGTGGTTCGGCGCCCTGCTGGTGACCCTTTTCATCGCCATGATTGCCGCGGGCTTCGCCGGCACGTTCCGCACGCCGCGCGTCGCGGGCAATCCGTTCGAGAAACGTGCGGCGGAGCCGCTGCCATCCTTCCCTGACAGCCGCGCAGCGTTAAGGGAGTACCCCGCTCGATTCGAGCGTTTTTTCGACGACCGTTTCGGCATGCGTGCCAGGTTGGTCCACATCGACCACTGGGTGAAGGCGACCGTTTTCGGCGTTTCGCCCGTGTCGAAGGTGCTCATCGGCAAGTCCGGATGGCTGTATTTTCGCGGCGAGGATTCGAAGGCCTTCGACCGGTGGTATCGCGGCGGCGAAACGGTTCCCGACACCACACTGATCGCGGCGCGCGACGAGTTGTTGCGCCGGCAGGCATTCCTCGCGGGTCGCGGCATTCCGTTTGTGGTCGTCGTCGTACCCGAGAAATATTCGGTGTACCCGGAGTATCTTCCCGACTGGTCCACGCGCATCGCGCAGCAGACACCGCTCGATCGGTTCGCGGCGGACCTCGCGCGCTATCCGCAGCTGGAATTCATCGATCTGCGCGGACCACTGATGGACGCCAAGGGCAGCGACCGGCTTTACTACCAGACCGATTCGCACTGGAACTATCTGGGGGCTACCGTCGGGTACAAAGCACTCATGGCGAAGGTCAAACAGGCGCTTCCGGGATTGACGGTCGCACCCGTCACACGACCGCCATACGTCGCCGAGACCGACTTCTACAGCGGCGATCTGGCGCAGATGCTGGGGTTGGAGCGCCAGTTCCGCGAGACGGACATCGCGCCGCTCGGCAAGATCCTCGCGACGCCCGAAAGCCGGTGCGCGAAGCTTGACGCCGCGGCGGACGCGCCCAATGCCGAGACCTATGTGTACCGCTGCCCGAACCCGCCGCGGTTCACCGCACTCGTGTATCGCGATTCGATGGCGATACCCCTGATTCCGATGCTGGCGGAGAACTTTTCCCGCACGACGTTCGTGACGTCGGCGCAACTCGACGCTGCGCTAGTCGAGCGGTTGGCGCCGGATATCGTCATCGAAGAGATGGTCGAACGCACGCTGTCGGGACTGTCGAGTTTCCCGATGCGGCGTTAGGGCCGGTCGAAACCTCAGCGCTTCTCGGCGTCGAGTTTCAGTTCCTGGATCTTGCGCGTCAGGGTGTTGCGTCCCCAGCCCAGCCGCTGCGCAGCTTCCATCCTGTGGCCGCCGGTGTGCGCCAATGCGCGCACGATCAGCGTGCGTTCGAATTCCTTTTCGAGGCGGTCGCCGACGGCGAGCTCGCCGCGTGCGAGCGCCTGCGCGAGTTCCCGATCGAGCGCCTGCTGCCAGTTGCTCTCGTCGTCGGGGGGGGTCGCGCCCGGCGCAGTCCGGACCTCCGGCGGCAAATCGCCGACGTCGACCTTCTGCCCGGGTGCCATCACCGTCAGCCAATGGCAGATGTTCTCCAATTGGCGGACGTTGCCGGGGAACGCGAACGTGGACAGCAGCTTGAGCGCCTGCTCCGTCAGCTGCTTGGGCTCGACGGCGAGTTCGCGCGCACTCTTCTGCAGGAACTGTCGCACGAGGGGAGCGATGTCTTCGGCACGTTCGCGCAACGGCGGCAGGCGCAGCCGGACGACATTGAGACGGTGCATCAGGTCCTCGCGGAAGAGGCCCTGTCGCACGCGCTCTTCCAGGTTCTGGTGCGTGGCCGCGATGATGCGCACGTTGGCCTTGAGCGGAGAGTGACCGCCCACTCGGTAGTATTCGCCGTCGGCCAGCACGCGCAGCAGCCTGACCTGCAGGTCGGGCGGCATGTCGCCGATCTCGTCGAGGAACAGCGTACCGCCTTCGGCTTGCTCGAAGCGACCACGGCGCGAGCTTTGCGCCCCCGTGAAAGCTCCGCGTTCATGCCCGAACAATTCCGACTCGAGCAGGTCCTTGGGTATTGCCGCGGTGTTGATGGCCACAAAAGGACCCGACGCACGCGGACTGTGCCGGTGCAGCGCGCGGGCGACGAGTTCCTTGCCGGTGCCGGATTCGCCGGTGATGAGTACGGTCACATGCGACTGCGACAAGCGGCCGATGGCGCGAAATACCTCCTGCATCGCGGGAGCCTGGCCCAGCATTTCGGGTGCGTCCGCGACACTCGGCGCGGCCGCGGCAGACACGGGGACATCGGTGCCCGCTCGACGAATCAGGGCAATCGCATGGTCGACGTCGAACGGCTTGGCGAGATACTCGAAGGCGCCGCCCTGGAATGCCGCGACGGCGCTGTCGAGGTCGGAGTAGGCGGTCATGATGATCACGGGGATGCGCGGATGTCGCTCCTTGATCTTGTTGAGGAGCGTAAGGCCCGACTCACCGGGCATCCGGATGTCCGATACCAGGACCTGCGGCTGACTGTGCTGCAGCGCCTGCATCACCTCGATGACCGAGGCAAATGTCTTGAACGGAATACCCTCGCGCGCGAGTGCCTTCTCGAGCACCCAGCGGATCGATCGATCGTCATCGACGATCCATACCGCCTTCACCGTTGCTCCCGCCGGAATCTCCCGGTCGTCGTATGCATGCATGTCATCACTCACAATTTACGCGGTACTACGGTTGAACTCCAGCGGCAGCAGGATCGTGAAAACAGTGTGCCCGGGCACGCTCTCGCAATCGATGGCACCGTTGTGCTGCGCGATGAATGTCTGGGCGATCGTCAGGCCGAGACCGCTCCCGCCCTCTCGTCCCGACACCAGCGGGAAAAAAATCTTGTCGCGGATCGCTTCCGGCACGCCGCTGCCGTTGTCCTCGATCGACAGCGCCAGCGCGAGGCGATGCCGGCGCTTGGCGAGCGTCACACCGCGCGCGACACGCGTCATCAAACGGATCTGTGGCCTTTTCGTGGTGCCTTCGAGCGCCTGTGCGGCGTTGCGCACCACGTTGAAGACCGCCTGCGTGAGTTGCTCCGGATCGGCTTCGAACTCGGGCAGGCTGATGTCGAAGTCGGAGACGATCGCAATGCGCGGAAACTCCGCCTGCACGACACTGCCGACGCGGGCGAGGATCTCGTGGATGTTCGTGCGCCGGTACTTGGGCAGGCGATGCGGCGTGAGCATGCGGTCGACCAGCGTCTGCAGCCGATCCGCCTCGCCGATGATGACCTGCGTATATTCGATCAGGGGCGGACGGTCGAGTTCGCGCTCGAGCAATTGCGCGGCGCCCCGGATGCCCCCCAGCGGATTCTTGATTTCGTGCGCCAAGCCGCGAATCAAGTCGCGGTTGGCCTGCTGCTGCTCGAGGAGACGCTCCTCACGGGCGATCTTGAGCTGCTGGTCGATATGCCTGCATTCGAGCAGGAGCGTCGCGTCGGGCGTGTCGACCACCGAGACAGTGCATGACAGATGCAACCTCGGCTTGCCGATCGCTCCGAGCTCGATCTCCTGCTCCGTGTACGACGCACCGTTCGCCAGCGCCTTGTCGATCGCCTGCAGCAGCGCGGGCGCATCGCCGAAGATCGATCGTAGCGGATTGCCGACAAGCTGACGTTTCGACAGCTCGAACAGGTTTTCCGCCGCGGGATTCGCGTAACAGACGTGCAGATCTTGGGTGAGCAGCAGCGTTGCCGTCGCCAGCAGTTCCAGCCCGGCGTACTCGGTCAGGCTGTCATCGATTGGAAAGAAGAGCGGCTGAGCCTGCATCGCTTGTCACCGGAAAGGGGCAGCGATGATAGTAGCAATATCCGCGCCCGACCGGCGCGATCGACGGAACGACTCAGCGCAGCGCAGCCAGCTCCTTGCGCAGTGCTTCGACGTTCTTTTCGTGCAGATTGACGGCCTGCCGCAGCTTCGACAGACGATCCGCGTATTTCTGTGCGTTGGCCTGTTCTTCAGGCAGCGGCGGCGGCGCACCGTCGCCGTACGCTGCGCGCGACTCGGCGAGCAGCTTTTCTTCGGTGGCAAGTTCGTCCGTCAACACCTTGCGCCGCACGTCATCACGCCCGCGCTGCGTATCGGCATCGACCTTGGGGAAACCCGCGGGGGTCGGCGTGGACTTCGCCGATCCGCTACGTACCGTTTCACCGCCGATGTCGCACGAAAGCTTCTTCCATCCTTTCTCCGGTGACACGTTGATGTAGTGAATGTTGCCCTCGGCATCGAGGTATTTGCACACCGGCGCCGAAGCCTGCGCCAGCACCATCGGGGCGGGGCCGAGCAGAACGCACCAGCACATGGCGCGCATGCACCAGGTGGCAGCAGGGCAAAGGGGTTTCGCAATCATTGCGCCGCAGTGTAACAAAAAGCACGCCGGCGCGACCCGGGTGGCCGTTGCCGGCCACCCGGAGTGCAGTACAGCCTTACAGGCTGTAATACATGTCGAACTCGATCGGATGCGTGGTCATCCGGAAGCGAGTGACCTCCTCCATCTTCAGGGCGATGTATCCGTCGATCATGTCGTTCGAGAAGACGCCGCCGCGAGTGAGGAATTCACGATCCTTGTCGAGGTGATCCAACGCCTCGTCGAGCGAGGCGCACGGATGCGGGATCTTCGCGGCAATTTCCGGCGGCAGGTCGTAGAGGTTCTTGTCGATCGGATCGCCGGGGTGGATCTTGTTCTGCACGCCGTCGAGACCAGCCATGAGCAGAGCGGCAAAACACAGGTAGGGATTGGCGGTCGGGTCGGGAAAGCGTACTTCGACCCGGCGTCCCTTGGGGTTGCTGACGTGCGGGATGCGGCACGCCGCCGAGCGATTCTTCGCCGAGTAGGCGAGGTTGATCGGCGCCTCGAAACCGGGGACCAGCCGCTTGTATGAATTGGTGCCCGGGTTCGTGATGGCGTTGAGTGCCTTCGCGTGCTTGATCACGCCACCGATGTAGAAAAGGGCGAACTCCGACAGACCCGCGTAGCCGTTGCCGGCGAAAAGGTTCTGGCCGCCCTTCCAGATCGACTGGTGCACGTGCATGCCCGAACCGTTGTCACCGACGATCGGCTTCGGCATGAACGTCGCCGTCTTGCCATAGGAGTGCGCAACCATCCATATCGTGTACTTGAGGATCTGGTTCCAGTCGGCGCGTTTTACGAGCGTGTTGAATCTGGTGCCGATCTCGTTCTGTCCCGCGGTCGAGACTTCGTGGTGGAAGACCTCCACTTCGACGCCCTGTTCTTCCAGCGCCAGCGATATCGCGTTGCGAATGTCCTGCAGCTGATCGATGGGCGGCACGGGAAAGTAACCGCCCTTTATGCTAGGACGATGACCCATATTGCCGCCGTCGTACTCCTTTCCGGTGGACCATGCGGCTTCTTCCGATTCGATCTTCACGCCGCAGCCGGACATGTCCGCATGCCAGGTGACGGAATCGAAGATGAAGAATTCGGGCTCGGGCCCGAAGTACGCCGTATCGCCCAGGCCGGTCGACTTGAGATACGCCTCCGCCCGCTTCGCGAGGGAGCGTGGGTCGCGGTCGTAGCCCTTGCCGTCCGAAGGCTCGACCACGTCGCAGGTGATATTCAGTGTTGTCTCATCGGTGAACGGATCGATGCGTGCCGAATCTGGATCGGGCATCAGCAGCATGTCGGAGGCCTCGATGCCTTTCCAGCCGGCAATCGAGGAGCCGTCGAACGCGTGCCCGCTGTCGAACTTGTCCTGCGTGAACTGTTTCGACGGCACCTGAACGTGCTGTTCCTTGCCGCGAGTATCGGTAAAGCGAAGGTCGACGAACTTGACGTCCTTTTCCTTGATCGTCTTCAGTACATCAGCGGGTACGGCGGCCATGCGTTTCTCCTGTTGGGACACTGGATGCGTAGGGAATTGCGATGCAAACGCGGAGTTTCGCGAGAGAGCAGGGTTTAGCAGAAACTATGCCATAGGTCCGACCCCTTGCCACAGGGCCGAATCGACCCAGGCGACGTAAGCGGGGGCCCCGGCGGCAATCTTTTGCACCACATTGGGCATTATCTACCAAGCCCCGCCTCGCTGTGGTGCAACAAATTGCACAGCGGTATCCCGCTGCGGAACGCACGGCAGGCTCTATACTTGTCCGATGACGTGTTTTGGGCGCGGTTTACGCCGGCGCCCAATGACTGGCAGTCCGATCTGATTGCATACTGTCGAAAAGCCTCGATGGCGACATCCACCCCTTCTCCAGACCCGGTTCGGGCAATCCTCGCGGCAGCGCAACAGCGCGCCGTCGAACGCGACTTGCCATATTCTGGTGCGGTGACGCCGAGTGAGGCTGCTACCCTGCTCCAGGCCCTTCCGGGAGCAAAGCTCATCGACGTTCGAACACGTGCCGAATGGGACTACGTCGGGCGAGTTCCGGGCAGCATTCTTGTCGAATGGAACACGTACCCCGAGGGCACGCGGAATCCAGCGTTCATGGAGCAATTGCGCAGGGCGGCAACGGACGTCGACGCCCCGGTATTGTTCCTGTGCCGCAGTGGACAGCGGTCGGATCATGCGGCACGCGCAGCCCTGGCAGCCGGCTATTCGCGCGCGTACAACGTCCTCGAGGGGTTCGAGGGCGACAAGGATGCGTCGGGGCAGCGCGGCCACGTCAATGGCTGGCGCAAGGCGCGACTGCCCTGGCTTCAGGGATAGAAGAGGTAAAGCTGATAGCCAGCCTGGGTCGTCGCGCTGGCATCGATGAACAGCTTGACGGCGATTTCGGAATTGCCGGCGATACCGGAACGAGGGTCAGCGGCCGCGCTGAGGTATTCCTCGGGCGCAAACGCGCGGCGCACGACGACCTGATCCTGGCTGTCGGACAGCGTCAACTCCACATACGGATACGCCAGCGGATACGGGACGCGATTCCTGATCGTCGACGACAGGATCAGCAAGCCGCGGTGCGCGGGGTCCGCCTGCAAATCCGACGCTTCGATCGATAGTCCGGCGATGTCCGACACGGGATGCACCTCGCATCCGGCGACCGCGCACAGCCTGCTCAAAGTCGGTCTGGTCACGGGCCAATGGGCCGCGATAGCGTCACGAAAGTGGAACAACGCCTGCGCGGCCAGCAGCGCGAGCAGGATGGGGACCGCGAGTGCGAGGACCCACGACGGGACGAGACGGCGCTCCTGCTTATCCTGCCACGCAAAACGCGCCGAGTAGTCGAGCGGCGGATCGGCGGTAGCCTCCGCTTTCTCGGCTGCGAGCTCAGCCTGATCCGCCGCTGCGCCGGCCTCCTCGGCGTCGTCCACGACCGGCTGCAGCGCTTGCGAACTGCGCAACGTGACCGTCGGCGGTCCGTGCATGAATTCGTCGACCGCGAATTCTTCGCGCGCCTGCGGAGCGAGCGAAATCAGCGCGGCGACACCGTCGAATACGGTGTGGCAATGGCCGCATCGCACCTGGCCGGCGCGCATCGCCAGTTGCTCCTGCGTGACGCGAAAAATCGTCTTGCATCCCGGACATCGCGTGAATTTCCCGTCAGCCATGGTCACGCTTCCGGCTGCCCGCCAATGCAACCCATCCGTCCTCCCTGCCCCAGACGTCGAGTGTAAACCATCGCGCATACGCCGCGCCGACCTGCGTCGCCTGTGTATCAAGCACGCCGGAGAGCACGATGTGGCCGCCCGGACGCACGCGTCCCGCGAGCAGCGGCGCGAGCAGTTCCAGTGGATTGGCGAGAATGTTCGCGACGACGACATCGAAGGTGCCGGCAGGCAACGCGTCGGGGGAGCCGAACCACACGTTGACTCCGTTTGCGGCTGCATTCGCCCGACTCGCGACAATTGCCTGCGCGTCGATGTCCACGCCGCGGCTATCGCCAGCGCCAAGCATCATCGCGGCGATGGCAAGGATGCCCGAGCCGCAACCGTAATCGAGGACGCTCGCACCCGGCGCGAGGTGCGCGTCGAGCCAGCGCAAGCACAGGCGCGTCGTCGCATGGCTTCCGGTACCGAATGCGAGGCCCGGATCGATGCGCAGGTTGATCGCATTCCTCGCGACGGGCTCGCACCATGACGGCACGATCCAGGTGCGCGGGCTCGTTTGAATCGGGGCGAATTGGGCCTGCGTCTGGCGGACCCAGTCCGTTTCGGGGACCGCCTCGATCGTGTGCTTCGGAGGTTGGCAGCCCATGTCCTCGCCGAGGCGCGCGAACGTCGCCGGGACGTCGACGGAAGCGTCGAACAGCGCGGTGAGGCGCGTGACCGGCCACGAAGCGACTTCGGCGCCGGGCTCCCCGAAGCGCGGCGCCTCGTCTGCGGTGCCTGCCTGCGCATCGGCAGCATCGACCGACAGCGCGCCGGCGTCGAGCAGCGCGTCCGCCCAGCGGTCAGCGTCGCGGGCAATCGCGTCGAAGCGCAGCGCCAGGTAGGGCACGGCCGCGGATCAGGCGGTCTGCTTGCGCTTGGCCATCCGTTGCTCGAGATAGTGGATGGACGTGCCGCCGCGAAGGAACGACGCGTCGAGCAGCAGCTCCTGATGCAAGGGAATGTTGGTCTTGATGCCTTCGACGACCATTTCGGACAACGCAACGCGCATGCGCGCGATCGCCTGCTCGCGTGTATCGCCATACGCGATGACCTTCCCGACCATCGAATCGTAGTTCGGCGGCACGAAATAGTTGTGATACACGTGCGAATCGACCCGAATGCCGGGCCCCCCGGGCGCGTGATATGACGTGATGCGGCCGGGCGACGGCACGAACGTCTCCGGGTCTTCCGCGTTGATCCGGCATTCGATCGCATGGCCGCGCCGAACGATGTCGCGCTGGCGAAACGCGAGCTTCTGCCCGGCGGCGACCCGGATCTGCTGCTGCACGAGGTCGATGCCGGTAATGAGTTCGGTCACCGGATGCTCGACCTGGATGCGGGTATTCATCTCGATGAAGAAAAACTCGTCGTCCTCGTAGAGGAACTCGAACGTCCCCGCGCCGCGATAACCGATCTTGCGACAGGCTTCCGCGCAGCGTTCGCCGATGCGCGTCAGCGCGCGCAGCGGGACGCCGGGGGCAGGCGCTTCCTCGATGATCTTCTGGTGGCGTCGCTGCATCGAACAGTCGCGCTCGAACAGGTAGACCGCATTCTTGTACTCGTCGGCGAGTACTTGTATTTCGATGTGCCTGGGTGCCTCCAGATACTTTTCCATGTACACGGCGGCATTGCCGAAAGCCGCACCCGCCTCCGACCGCGTCAGCCCCACCGCGGACAGCAGTGCCGCTTCAGTGTGCACGACACGCATGCCGCGGCCGCCGCCGCCGCCGGCAGCCTTGATGATCACCGGATATTTTACGGCGCGCGCCGCCTTGATGATCTCTTTCGGGTCGTCCGGGAGCACTCCTTCCGACCCGGGAACGCAGGGAACGCCCGCTTTGATCATCGCAGCCTTCGCGCTGACCTTGTCGCCCATGAGTCGGATCGTGTCGGGTCGCGGGCCGATGAATACGAACCCGCTCTTTTCGATCTTCTCCGCGAAATCGGCGTTCTCGGACAGGAATCCGTAGCCGGGATGAATGGCCTGCGCATCGGTGACTTCTGCAGCGCTGATAATCGCGGGAATATTCAGGTAGCTCTGCGCCGACGGCGCCGGACCGATGCATACCGATTCGTCGGCGAGGCGCACGTACTTCGCCTCCGAGTCCGCTTCGGAATGCACGACCACAGTCTTGATACCGAGCTCGCGACACGCGCGCTGGATCCGCAATGCGATCTCGCCGCGATTGGCGATCAGCACTTTGTCGAACAATTGTCCGGCGTTCTTGGTAGCCAAGGATTCTTTCTAGGAGCAGCGCGCGGCCGCACATCGGTGCGCGCGAATTGGGGTCTAACCAATGACGACCAGCGGCTGACCGTACTCCACGGGTTGACCATTCTCCACGAGGATCGCCTTGACCACGCCGGCTTGATCGGCCTCGATTTCGTTCATGAGCTTCATCGCTTCGATGATGCAGAGCGGATCACCCGCCTGGACGCTATCGCCGACCTCGACAAAAGCCTTCGAGCCCGGAGCCCCGGCACGATAGAAGGTTCCCACCATCGGGGATTTGACGACATGACCTTCAGCTTCGGCCGGAACGGCCGCTTGGGCAGTCTCGGGCGCTTTCGTCTGAGCGCCCGCGACCACTACCTGCGGCTGCGGTGCCGCGTGGACTGCGGCCGCCGGGACGTTCGCGGGAGATGCGCGCGTTATCCGAACGCGCTCTTCACCTTCGGCGATTTCCAGTTCGCCGATGTCCGAGCTCTCGAAAAGTTCGATAAGCGATTTGAGCTTGCGCAGATCCATGGAATTTCCCGCGTTTCAGGCCGCGTCCGCGAGCCCCGGGCTGTGTGCGAACCGCGTCGGATCGCCCACGACAATACGAAACATCGCCAGCGCCTTCACGGCAATGTAGCCTACGCTTTCGCTGTCGGCAGCGCGGCTGCGATCCACCCGCCCCCAACAAGGCCGTTCAAGGGGTACGCGATAGGGTGATTCCACCCCGACATTACCGTTTGAACCGGCCATCCCGAGTCACCCCGTGCCGATCGCGCACTATACTGCAAGTTTGCCGCAGATCCCAGCAAGTTGTCCAGTGTTCGACGCGGTAAGGCCACCTCGATACGGGTCGAGGAGGAAAGGGAATCCTGGTGGCCGCCGACGCCGCGTGGACCTTTGCCCGGTCCTGAGGCTAGACAACCCGAGCCGCTTCGCAGCCGGGTATAGCGAAATCATTGCTCCAGTTTACAGCAATTTGCTCACAATTGACCGCAATTGACTCGATTTCAGGGGGCCCAGTTGGGTATGCACGACCTGCCCTTGCCGGTCGACGATGATAGTGAAGGGCAGCGCAGCCAACCGATTGCCAAGCGTCCTGGAGAGTTCGACCGCGCCGTAGCCGCCAATCAACGTTGGATAGTTCAAACCGAGGTCCTTTGCGAACTGGTCGACCTTGTCGGCCTGGTCGACGGCAATCCCGACAAACTGCAGGCCCCTGCTACCGAATTCGGTCTGCGCCCGCACGAACTCGGGCATTTCCTCGCGACACGGCGCACACCAGGTCGCCCAGAAGTTGACGACCACGACTTTGCCGCGCCATTGGCCAATGGACTGCTCCTTGCCGGCCGCATCGGGCAAGGACAGAGCGAGCAGCGCCGAAGCGTCGGGAGGTGGCTCCTGACGCAATCCGAGATAGCCGCCAAGGAGCAGCGCGAAGAGACCGGCGACCCCCAGCAATACCTTGGTCTTGGTGCTGCTCATGAGATAGACAGGAGCCCGTAATGAGTGTGAGCGGTCACACTAGTTAAACCAGGTTTTCTTCGGCGGCTCGTCTGGCACGCGTGGGGGCAACATTGGCGGCAGGGAGTACCACAGGTATGCGCTGGACCTGCGGCGGGTAGCAGATGCCGACATCCGCGCATCCTTGGGACTCCGCGACCACGACCACTTTCTGACCGGGCTGCCCGTCCTTGAGCGCCAGATTGACGATAACACTCCCGCGAAAGGTCTGGACGCGGCCGAAGAACTGGTCCTCCTTGACCTTGCCTTCCGGGAGTGGGGGGACCGTAGCACCGGCTGTGGCCGGCTCGACCGTAATGTGGATGCGATCGCGGTAGAGATAGTAGCCCTCGGCGATCGCAAATCGCGTCTCGATCGTTCCGGGGTTGAGAGCGCGGGCGGAAAAACGAAATGCCTTCTCGGGCGAGAGCGGCGTGACCTGAGCGATCGACGGCAGGGCAAAGATAAGCGCGGTACCCAGGGCCAGCAAAGTCCTAAGCCGCGGCGGTGGTTTCAGCCGCAATCCAGTCGAGGTAGGCCGGAAGTCCATGGGTAATGGGGACAGCGACAATCTCGGGAAGTTCGTACGGATGCCTGGCTCGGATCGCTGCCTCCAGCCGCGGATAGAGGGCCGAACGTGTCTTGATGGCAACGGGGGTTTCGGCGGATGTTTCGATTTCGCCGCGCCAGTGATAGAGTGAATGTACCGTCGCGCCGATCTGTATGCATGCGGCCAGGCGGGCTGCGAGAAGCTCACGCGCGAGCGACTCGGCAGCCTCCCGTTGCGGAAACGTGGTCAAGACCAGCAACGGCGACTGCGCTGCAGTGCGCGACAAGGAGCCTCCATGCGTTTTGTCGTCATGCTGATTGTACTGATTTTCCCCGTGCTCGACGTGATCGCGACCATGCGGTTCGCGCGCTGGACGGGCGTCCCTGCCGCGGCATTGATGATCGCCTCCGCGATCGCGGGTTCCCTGCTGCTGCGCCACGAAAGCGCGGCATTCCGTGCCCGAACGCTCGCGGCATTGCGTGGCGACCGACCCCTGCTGCGGGGCTTGCTCGACAGCGGACGCAAGGTGCTTGCGGGAATACTGCTCATCGTTCCCGGGATCGTGTCCGACCTGATGGCGCTGACGCTGCTGTTGTTGCCGATCAACCTTGGCGCATCGTTTGCGCCGATGTCCACGGGTACGATACGCCGCTCGCTGGACGGTGACTATCGTCGCGTGGACTAGGCTGCGCCCGCTTACTTACCATAGATTGTCGGCTGCGCCTTCCGCGCACGCCAGTACGCCCAGAGCATCATCCAGATGCCGGCGACGATCATCGGCAGCGACAACCACTGCCCCATCGACAGTCCCATCGCGAGCAGGCCGAGAAAATTGTCGGGCTCGCGCGCGTACTCGACAATGAAGCGAAAGCTGCCGTAACCGATCAGGAACAGCCCCGATATCGCTCCAACCGGACGTCTGCGCCGGGCATAGATCCATAGCACCGCGAACAGCAGCAGTCCCTCGAGTCCCAACTCGTACAGCTGCGATGGATGCCGCGGTTGCGCATCGACCTGGGGGAACACGATCGCCCACGGCACGGTGGTCGGGCGTCCCCACAGTTCGCCATTGATGAAATTGCCCAGCCTGCCGAGCGCTAGTCCGATCGGGATGAGCGGTGCGACGAAGTCCGTCACCTCGAGCCAGCGCTTGTGCCTGACGCGCGCGAACACGGCCAGCGCGATGAGCACGCCGAGAAAGCCGCCATGGAAACTCATGCCGCCCTGCCATAGTGCCAGCACTTCGAGTGGGTGCGCCGCGTAATAGCCAAACTTGTAGAACAGCACATACCCGAGCCGGCCACCGAGAATGACACCGAACACGCCGTAAAAGAGCATGTCGTCGACATCGCGCGGATGCCATCCGGTCAGCAGGTTCTGGCGCGCGCGATATTTGCCCAGCACGACGAACGCTACAAAGCCCAGCAGGTACATGAGCCCGTACCAGCGTACGGCGAGCGGCCCGACCTGAAACGCGACCGGATCGAATTGCGGATGAACCAGCATGGCGCCGATTATGACATTGTGCGACGACGCGTGGTCCCTGCCGCGCGCGCGTGGCCCCGCGCGGTGGTGACGAAATTCTCCAGGCAGGTGCTGCGATTGTCGCGCCGCCACGCCAGCACCACGGTCATTCGCGGCGATGCCTCGCGCAACAGACGATACGCGACGCCGGAGCGTCGCAGATCCATCAATGATGCGGGAACGAGTGCGACACCAAGGCCGGCCGCGACGAGACTGATGATCGTCTGCAATTGAATCGCCTCCTGTGCGACGCGCGGCGTGAACCCGGTCGACCGACAGAAGCCGACGATCATGTCATGCAGCCCAGGCGCATTGGAACGCGGAAACAGGATGAAGGGGCGCATCGCCAGCGCACCGAGCGATATGTGGCGGCCGCGCCGCGCCTGCGGGTCGGTGGACGGGATGGCCGCGACCAGCGGTTCGTGCAGCAGCGGCAGTGTCACCAGACCCGAATCTTCGGCGGGCGCCAGCAACATGCCCGCATCGATCCGCGACGCATGCAGATCGCGCAACTGCACATCCGAGGTCAGCTCGCGCAAGTCCAGCGTGACGCCGGGGTAGGCTTCGCGATAGGCACGCAATAGACCTGGCAGGATGCTGTAGTCGACGGCGCTGATGAAGCCGAGCGTCAGCTGCCCGCTCGCGCCCAATGCCGCGCGACGGGTCCGTTCACCGACGAGATCCGCGTCGTTGAGCAGACGCCGCGCGTCGACCAGCAAGTGCGCGCCGGCGTCGGTGAGTTCGACGTGCCGCTTGCTGCGGCGAAGCAACAAGGTGCCGATCTCCTGCTCGAGTTGCTGGATCTGCCGCGACAGCGGCGGCTGGGAGATGCGCAATCGCGCAGCCGCCCTGCCGAAATGCAGGGTCTCCGCGACCGCAACGAAGTACCGTAAGCGACGCAGATCCATGGTCAATACTATTTTAGTATTAATAGAGGCCGATACATGTATTGGACAGTATCAGACTCCAGCCGGTATAAGGAAGCCCCTGAGGACACTCCGATGCGGCTGTTCCATCTCGACCGCTACTCGCCCGCCGCACTTCTGGCCTGGACCGCCTTGTTCTGGGCCGGGAATATGGTTGTCGGCCGCGCGATCGCCGGCGCGATGTCGCCTGTCGCGCTCGCGTACTGGCGTTGGGTGATCGTGATCGCGGTCCTGGCGCCGTTCTGCTGGCGCGAGGTGGCGCAGCGCCGGGCCCTGCTGCTCCGCTCGTGGCGCATATTGCTGCTGCTCAGCATCATGAGCACGGCGCTGTACAACTCGCTCACCTATTGGGCGTTGACGTACACCACTGCAACGAATACGACCGTGCTGAATTCGATGATTCCGATCTGCGTCATGTTCGGATCGTGGGTCCTGCTCCGCGAGACTCCGTCGGTCCGCCCGCTGATGGGCTTCGCCATTTCGCTGGTCGGCGTGCTGTTCGTGGTGGCGCGCGGCCATCCCCGTTCGCTCATGGCGACGGTGCCGAATCCCGGCGATCTCATCATGCTGACCGCGCTGTTCCTGTGGGGTTTCTACGCAGTTCTGCTTCGCTACCGACCCGCACAGTTGAGCGCGCTGGGATATGTATTCGTCACCGGATTCGTCGGTCTGGTGATCGCCACACCCTTCTTCTTCCTCGATCGCGCGTTCAATGCACAAGCGGCGGTCCCGTCGATTTCATGGCAGGCGATCGCCGCGATCGCCTACTTCGCCGTGTTCCCCACGCTGGTGGCGACGGTGTTCTACAACCACGCCGTCGATCGCATCGGCCCCGTACCGGCGAGTCTTTTCATCCACCTCGTGCCGTTGTTCGGCGCGCTGCTCGCGGTCCTGTTCCTGGACGAACGTCCGGGCTGGCATCATCTGGTCGGCATGGCCCTGGTCTTTACCGGGATCGTGCTCGCCCGGCGCGCGCGCCCGGTTCGGGTCGCGTCCGGACAAGGCTCGTCGCAGTAGCTTCCTGCCGTATCATTGTTGGTTCTCCTCTCCAACTCTTCACGCTAGGCAGACCATGGCCAACAATCGTCGCAGCCGCATCATCACGCACGGCGTCGCGCGCTCGCCCAATCGAGCGATGCTGCGCGCGGTGGGATTCAACGACGGTGATTTCGACAAGCCGATCGTCGGTGTCGCCAACGGGCACTCGACGATGAACCCGTGCAACGCGGGCATCCAACCCTTGGTCGATCGGGCCATGGCCGCGCTCTCCGCCGGTGGCGCCAAGCCGCAGGTTTTCGGGTTCCCGACCGTCACCGACGGCATTGGCATGGGCACGGAGGGGATGAAGTATTCGCTGGTATCGCGCGAAGTGATCGCCGATGCAATCGAGGTCGCGGTAATGGGCCAGTGCATGGATGGGGTCGTGTGCGTCGGTGGCTGCGACAAGAATATGCCGGGCGCGATGATGGCGATGGCGCGCATGAACGTACCCGCGATCTTCGTCTATGCCGGCACCATCAAGCCGGGGTTCTGGAAGGGCCAGAAGCTGACCATCGTGAGTCCTTTCGAAGCGGTCGGCGCGTTCACCGCCGGCAAGATGTCGGAGGAAGATCTGATCGGCATCGAGAAGAACGCGTGCCCGAGCGTGGGCGCCTGCGGTGGCCAATACACCGCCAACACCATGTCTTCGTCGTTCGAGGCGCTGGGCCTGAGCCTGCTCGGCAGCTCGCAGCTCGCCTCGCCCGATCCGGAGAAGGCCGACAGCGCTGCCGCCTCCGCGCAAGCACTTATCAACGCGGTCGCCCTCGACCTCAAACCTCGCGACATCATTACGCGCAAGTCGATCGAAAACGCGATCGCGCTGGTGATGGCGACGGGCGGATCGACCAACGCGGTGCTGCACTATCTGGCGATCGCCTCGGCTGCCGGCGTAGAGTGGACCATCGACGACTTCGAACGCATCCGCCAGCGTGTGCCGGTACTGTGCGACCTCAAGCCATCCGGACGCTATGTTGCGGTCGATTTCAATGCCGCCGGTGGCGTGCCGCAGGTGCTGAGAATGCTGCTCGAGCACGATCTGCTGCACGGCGACTGCATGACCATCACCGGCAAGACCATCGGCGACGAACTCCAGGGCGTGCCGGCCGCGCCGCGCAAGGATCAGGACGTCATCCGTTCGTGGGACAACCCGATGTACCCGCAAGGTCACCTCGCGATCCTCCGCGGCAACCTTTCTCCCGAAGGCTGCGTGGCCAAGATCACCGGCCTGAAGAATCCGTCGATCACCGGTCCAGCCCGCGTGTACGACTCCGAACCTGCGGCGCTCGATGCGATTCTCGGCAAGCAGATCAAGCCCGGCGATGTCATGGTCATCCGCTACGAAGGTCCGAAGGGGGGGCCGGGCATGCAGGAAATGCTGGCGCCGACGTCGGCGCTGATCGGCCAGGGTCTCGGCGAGAGCGTCGGGTTGATCACCGATGGTCGCTTTTCCGGCGGCACGTGGGGCATGGTCGTCGGTCATGTCGCGCCCGAAGCGTACGTCGGCGGCACCATCGCGCTGGTCCAGGAAGGCGACAGCATTACCATCGACGCCCACCAACGCCTCATCCAGTTGCATGTCGATGACGCGGAACTCGCCCGCCGCCGCGTGGCGTGGCGTCCGCCGAAACCGCGCTACACGAAGGGTGTGTTGGCGAAGTACATGAAGCTGGTTTCGACGGCCAGTCTGGGCGCGATCACCGACGCGAGTTAGGAATACGGCGCCCGCGTGCTTGTTTACCGCTGATGGTGCCGCAAGGTTTGAAAGCCAGGTGCAAGCACCGGACCGCGTGCGCAATTCGCCTTGCTGGTCGAGCGTACGCCAATGCAGTAGGATGGGTCTTGCTGCACAGGCCAACCATCGCGCCCCATGTTCGGATGCGCGCAGCGAGTGTTCGCTAACGCGCCGCAGCGCACAAAGCCTACCCACTGCACCGACGCCGGAGGATCCAATGTCAGCAAGGTTCAGTAGCGCCCCGTTCGCTTCATGGATTGCGACGCTCGCCGCGCTGGGCTTGGCAGCCTGTCAGACGTTCTCGCCAACCTTCACACCCGTTCCCGCGCCGACGCTGGCCGTGGGCGACCACTGGGAATATCGCATTACCGACAATCTGCGGCTGGGCCTCGTGACGATGCTCGAGGCGGACGTGATATCGATCAACGCCGGCACGGCGACGGTGCGGCTCGTGTACAGCGACCAGAACGGACGCACCGAATCCAACGCCGAAGTCAACGCCAATGGTGGACTGATCCTCGGCGCGCTGAAGGGCGAGCAACCGCGGCGATTCCAGACGCCGATCCAGATGTACGACTTTCCGCTGGAGCGTGGCAAGACGTGGCGGCAAACCGTCCCGACGATCAGTCCCGACACGCAACTCGCTGCGCAGATTCTCGTGTTCGGCAATGTCCAGGGACAGACCGTGGTGACGGTACCCGCCGGTGCGTTCAACACGACGTACGTCTTCCGCATCCTGCAACTCGACGACGAGCAGTTCTGGCGCACCCGCACGACGCGTGAAGATGCTGTGTGGTACGCACCCGAAGTGAAAGCGCCGGTGCGTGAACTGCGCAATGCGTCGTTTATCCAGGGTGGTGGCGGCTTCGGTTCGCTGGTGCGCACCGAGAACACGACGCGTGAGCTGCTGTCTTTCCGCCCCGGCCTCAAAAGTCCTTGATCAGAGCCCGAGCCGCTGCCAGATGACGGCGGTCAGGTTGGCCTGATTGAGCGTGTAGAAATGCAAGCCTGGAGCGCCGTGCTCCAGCAGGTCCGCGCACAGGTCGGTCACGACATCGAGGCCGAAGGCGCGCACGGATGAAGCATCGTCCCCGAAGCTTTCCATTTTGCGGCGAATCCAGCGCGGAATCTCCGCGCCGCAGGCATCCGAAAAGCGGGCGAGCTTCGAGAAGCTGGTGATCGGCATGACCCCGGGAACGATCGGGACGGTGACGCCGGCGGCAGCCGCTGCGTCGACAAACTGGTAGTAGCTATCGGCGTTGAAGAAATACTGCGTGATCGAGGAATTCGCACCCGCATCGACCTTGCGTTTGAAGCTGGCCAGATCGGCGGCGGGGCTGGTCGACTGCGGGTGATACTCCGGATAACAGGCGACGTCGATATGAAACCAGTCGCCGGTCTCGGCGCGGATATACGCGACGAGTTCGTTGGCGTAGCGGAATTCGCCCGCCCCGGCGCTGCCCGAAGGCAAGTCTCCTCGCAGCGCCACCAGATGACGAATGCCTTTGTCGCGGTAGGTGGCGAGTGTCGTGCGAATGCTCTCGCGGGACGAGCCGATGCAGGAGATGTGCGGCGCGGCCCGTTGTCCCGCTGCCTGGATTTCGAGCACGGTATCCAGGGTGCGATCACGGGTGGAACCGCCGGCGCCGTACGTCACGGAAAAGAACTTCGGTCCGAGAGCCGACAGTTCCGCGCGCGTGGCCGCGAGCTTGGCGGCGCCCTCGGCCGTGGCCGGGGGGAAAAACTCGAAACTGAAGATGCGTTCGGCGTTGGCCGGCATGGCAGCGGTGTCCGCGTCTACACTTTCTTGCCGTGAAGCAGGATCGCCGACAGCGCCCAGGAGATGATGCTGTAGAGAATCGCGCCGCCCACGCCCGACCAGAAACCCGCGACGTGAAACCCTGGGACGTACGATCCGACGAACCAGAACAGCAATCCGTTGATCACGAAAATGAACAGCCCCAGCGACAGCAACGTCGCCGGCAAGGTCAGCAGCACCAGCAACGGGCGGATGAAGGTGTTGATCAGTCCGAGCACCAGTGCGGCGATCAGCGCCACCATGAACGAGTCGACGTTGATCGACGACATCAGGTACGGCAGCGCAAACAGCGCTGCCGCATTGATCAGCCAAACGATTAGAAGGCGCATGTGAACTCTCCGTTATGCATTTTCCGAAACCCGGTGCTTTGCTCGAGCCCCGCCGGATTGAACGTCGCCGCAGGTGACGATCCAATCCGGCGGCGGGGCAGGAACGTCGTGATCAGCGACGCTCCATGCCGCTTTCGGAACGTCCCTAGTAGCGATACGTGTCGGGCTTGTAGGGGCCGCCGGCCTCGACGCCGATGTATCGCGCCTGCTTGTCCGAAAGCTCGGTCAGCATCGCGCCGAGCTTCTTGAGCTGCAGCCGCGCGACCTTTTCGTCCAGGTGCTTGGGCAGCACGTACACGCCGATCGGGTACTTTCCGCCGTTGCCACGCGCGTCGCCCCACAACTCGATCTGCGCAATGACCTGATTGGCGAACGAGCTCGACATCACGTAGCTCGGATGCCCCGTGCCGCAGCCGAGATTCACCAGCCGGCCTTCGGCGAGCAGGATGATGCGCTTGCCGTCGGGGAAAATGACGTGATCGACCTGCGGCTTGATGTTTTCCCACTTGCACTGCTTGAGCGACGCGACGTCGATCTCGTTGTCGAAGTGGCCGATGTTGCACACGATGGTGTTGTTCTTCATGCGCGCCATGTGCGCGTAGGTGATCACGTCGATGTTGCCCGTTGCAGTGACAATGATGTCGACCTTGTCCGCCGCGTAGTCCATGGTGACGACGCGATAGCCCTCCATGGCGGCCTGCAGCGCACAGATCGGGTCGATTTCCGCCACCCAGACCTGCGCCGAAAGCGCGCGCAGCGCCTGCGCGCTGCCCTTGCCGACATCGCCGTAGCCGCACACCAGCGCGACCTTGCCGGCGATCATCACGTCGGTGGCGCGCTTGATGCCGTCGACCAGCGACTCGCGGCAACCGTAGAGGTTGTCGAACTTGCTCTTGGTTACCGAGTCGTTCACGTTGATCGCCGGAAAGCCGAGGCGCCCCTCTTGATGCATGCGGTAAAGCCGCTTGACGCCGGTAGTGGTCTCCTCGGTCACGCCCTTGATGTTGGCCTTGATGCGCGAATAGAAATGCGCGTCTTGCGCGAGCCGCTTGGCGATGGCCGCGAACAGCGAGAACTCCTCGTCATTCGCCGGATGCGAAATCACGCTGCGATCGGTTTCGGCCTGCGTCCCCAGGTGCACGAGCAGCGTGGCATCACCGCCGTCGTCCAGGATCATGTTCGGGCCGCGTCCATCGGGCCACTCGAAGATGCGGTGGGTGAACTCCCAGTACTCGTCCAGGGTCTCCCCTTTGTGGGCGAACACGGGCGTGCCGGTGGCTGCAATGGCAGCGGCGGCGTGGTCCTGTGTCGAGTAGATGTTGCACGACGCCCAGCGCACCTCGGCGCCGAGGGCCTTCAATGTCTCGATCAGCACGGCGGTCTGGATGGTCATGTGCAGCGAGCCCGCAATACGGGCACCGCGCAGCGGTTGCTCGGGTGCAAACTCCTCGCGAATCGCCATCAGCCCGGGCATCTCGGTCTCGGCGATGGCGATTTCCTTGCGCCCCCAACCCGCGAGGTCGAGGTCCGCCACGCGAAAGTCGGAGAACTTCTTGATATCAGTCACGGCGTTCATGCGTCACTCCTTGAGCGACTCCGAACACGGGGTGGGGCGAAGCTGGCCTCGTCAACCCGGCGCGCGAGCCGCGGTTCAACGAGCGCAGTTGCAATTGGGATACCCCGAGCCTGGCAGCCACCATCGGGTGCGGCTGTTGCAACGCTCCTCGGGAGTAGAATAGTTTAGCGGAATTTTGTTGGCCTGTCTTGTCATCCACAACGGCGTCGCCGTAGGCACGGCGCTCGCCCGGGTGCGTGGCGGTCTGGACGCCGGATAACAGATGGTTACAACTCTGACGCAACGAAAGCCCGTGAACGCGGACAATCCCATGCCCCTTGACCACTTGTCCGCATGAGTCCAGATACGACGAGCACTTCGGCGAATCCGATCGCCACGCAATACCCTACCCCGCCCGGTCCACGTCGCCGCTGGCGGGCGTGGCTATTGGCGATCGTGCTGCTTGCCGCTGTCGCTATTGGCGCATGGTACTGGTGGCCGAAGGCCGGGGATACGCAGAGCGCGCCGACCGGCAAGGGCCGCTTCGACGCCACCAATCGTCCGCTGCCGGTCGTCGCCGCCCCTGCGAAGAAGGGCAGCATCGACGTCTACCTCAACGCACTCGGCACGGTCACGCCGCGCAACATCGTCACGGTGCGTCCCCGCGTCGATGGTCAGTTGATGAGCGTGGCGTTTCGCGAAGGCCAGCTCGTCAAGGCCGGCGACTTGCTTGCGGAGATCGACCCGCGGCCCTTCCAGGTACAGCTGACACAGGCCCTTGGCCAGATGGCCAAGGACCAGTCGCTGCTGAAGAATGCGCAGATCGACCTCGAGCGTTACCGAAAGCTGCTGGCGCAGGACTCCATCGCGAGCCAGCAGGTCGATACCCAGGAAGCGCTCGTGCGGCAGTATGAAGGCGCGGTCCAATCGGATCAGGGAGCCGTCGACAACGCCAAGCTGCAACTCACCTACGCGCGGGTCACGGCGCCCATCAGCGGTCGCGTCGGCCTGCGGCAGGTCGATCCGGGCAACGTCGTGCACGCGTCCGACACAACCGGGCTGGTCGTCATCGCGCAGCTGCAGCCGAGCACGGTCATCTTCCCGATCCCCGAAGACAACGTGCCGAGGGTGATGAAGCGCATGCAGGACGGCGAAGCAATCGTCGTCGATGCGTGGGATCGCGACCAGAAAGTCAAACTCGCGAGCGGCAAGCTGCTTACGGTCGACAACCAGATCGATACGACGACCGGCACGGTCAAATTGAAAGCCGAGTTCGCCAACGACAACCTCGCTCTGTTTCCGAATCAATTCGTGAACGTCCGGATGCTGGTGCAGACATTGCCCGATGCAACGCTCATCCCGAGCGCAGCGATCCAGCGCGGGGCACCCGGCACTTTTGTCTACGTGGTCAAGGATGATCACACGGTCGTCGTGACGCCCGTCAAGACGGGCCCCGTGCAAGGCGAGGTCACGGCCATCGCGAGCGGGCTCGCGCCGGGCGATGTCGTCGTGGTCGATGGCGCGGACAAGCTGCGCGAGGGCGCCAAAGTCGAATTGATCACGCGCGACGCGCAGGCGGCACCGTCCCCCGGAGCGACCCGCCGGGGGCCGCGCGGAGACCGGCCGCCGGGCAGCGGTCGCCCTCGCGATAGCACGCAGCCGGGCAAGGACGGCGGCTGATCGCGCGACCCGCGCGCGCGTAGATCGCTCGCATCATGAACCCGTCGCGCCTGTTCATCCTGCGGCCGGTCGCCACCACGCTCCTCATGGTGGCGATCCTGCTCGCCGGCATCGTCGCCTATCGCGTGCTGCCGCTGTCCGCGCTGCCGGAGGTCGACTACCCGACCATCCAAGTCGTGACGCTGTATCCCGGCGCGAGCCCCGACGTGATGACGTCGTCGGTGACGGCGCCGCTCGAGCGTCAGTTCGGGCAGATGCCGGGCCTGAACCAGATGTCGTCGACGAGCTCCGGCGGCGCGTCGGTCATCACGCTCCAGTTCAGCCTCGAGTTGTCGCTCGATGTGGCGGAGCAGGAAGTGCAGGCGGCCATCAACGCGGCCGGCAATTTCCTGCCTGCCGATTTGCCGAATCCGCCGATCTACAACAAGGTGAATCCGGCCGACACGCCGATCATCACGCTGGCGTTGACGTCGCAGACGCTGCCCCTGCCCAAGCTCGAGGATCTCGCCGATACCCGCATTGCGCAGAAGATTTCACAGTTGCCGGGTGTCGGCCTGGTCAGCATCAGCGGCGGCCAGCGCCCCGCCGTGCGCATTCAGGTGAACCCGAAGGCCCTTGCCGCGTACGGTCTCTCGCTCGACGATGTGCGCACCGCCATCAGCGCTGCCAACACCAATCAGGCGAAGGGGAGCTTCGACGGGCCAACGCGTGCGTCGACCATCGACGCCAACGACCAGCTCAAAACTGCAGACGAGTACCGGCAGCTTGTCATCGCCTACAAGAACGGCGCGCCGATACGCATCCAGGATGTTGCCGAAGCGGTCGATGCCGCGGAAAACTCGCGCCTTGCCGCGTGGGCGAACACGACGCCCGCAATCATCCTGAATATCCAGCGTCAGCCGGGCACCAACGTCATCGAAGTGGTCGACCGCGTCAAGCAACTGCTGCCGCAATTGAAGGCTTCGCTGCCCGCCGCGGTCGATGTCGTGCTGCTGACCGACCGAACCGTGACCATCCGCGCCTCGGTGCACGATGTGCAGTTCGAATTGCTGCTCGCCGTGGTGCTGGTCGTCCTGGTGATCTTCCTGTTCCTGCGCAACATTCCGGCGACCTTCATCCCGAGTGTGGCGGTACCGCTGTCACTCGTCGGTACTTTCGGCGTGATGTATCTGGCGGGATTCTCGATCAACAACCTGACGCTGATGGCGCTGACGATCGCCACCGGCTTCGTCGTCGACGATGCGATCGTGGTCATCGAGAACATCGCCCGCTATATCGAGGAGGGTGAGTCGCCTTTGGAGGCGGCGCTGAAAGGCACGCAGCAGATCGCATTCACCATCATTTCCCTGACCTTCTCACTCATCGCGGTGCTCATTCCGCTGCTGTTCATGGGTGACGTCGTCGGCCGTCTGTTCCGCGAGTTCGCCATCACCCTCGCCGTGTCGATCCTGATTTCGGCAGTCGTTTCGCTGACGCTTACCCCGATGATGTGCGCCAAGTTGCTGAAGCACACGCCGCCGGACAAGCAGGGCCGTTTCTATCGCTGGAGCGGCGATCTGTTCGAACGTGTCATCGCCCGTTACGGGTCCATGCTCAATTGGGTGCTCGACCGTCAGGGTCCGACGCTGATCGTCGCCGTGCTCACGCTCGTCCTTACGGTGGTGCTCTACATCGTGATACCCAAGGGCTTTTTCCCGGTGCAGGATACGGGCGCGATACAGGGGATCTCCGAGGCACCACAGACGATCTCGTTCGCGGCAATGGCAGAGCGCCAACAGGCTCTGGCTGCGGTGGTGCTCGAGGATCCCGCCGTGGCCAGCCTGACGTCGTTCATCGGCGTCGACGGCGCGAATGCGACGCTCAACAGCGGCCGCATGCTGATCAACCTCAAGCCGCGCAACCAGCGGGGCGTCAGTGCCTCGGAGGTCATCCGTCGCCTGCAACCCAAGCTGGCCAAGGTCGACGGCATCGCGCTCTATATGCAACCGGTGCAGGACCTGACCATCGAGGACCGCGTGAGTCGCACGCAGTACCAGTTCACGGTGGAGACCGTCGACGCGAAGGAGTTGAGCAACTGGGTTCACGAACTGACGGACCGGCTGAAGCAGCTTCCTCAACTGGCCGACGTCGCCAGCGACTACCAGGACGGTGGTCTGCAGGCCTACGTCGAGTTCGACCGTACAACGGCAAGCCGCCTGGGCATCACGCCCGCGGCCATCGACAACGCGCTGTACAACGCGTTCGGCCAGCGTTTGGTATCGACCATCTTCACGCAATCCAATCAATATCGCGTCGTGCTCGAAGTCCAACCCGAATTTCAGCGCGGTCTTGGGGCGCTGGAAAACATCTACGTGCCCTCGACGGTTCCCGGACAGCCAACGCAGCAGGTCAGGCTTTCCACCATCGCGCAGGTCGTCGAGAAAGCCACGCCACTTTCGATCAACCATATAGGACAGTTTCCGGCGGCGACGATCTCGTTCAACCTCGCGCCCGGCGCGTCGCTGGGCGATGCCGTCAAGGCGATCGAGAAGACCAAGGCCGAACTGGGGCTGCCGGACAGCGTGCAGATCAATTTTCAGGGCGCCGCGCTCGCGTTCCGGGCATCGCTCAACAACGAGTTGTGGCTGATCCTCGCAGCGATCGTCACCATGTACATCGTGCTGGGTGTCCTTTACGAGAGCTTCATCCATCCCGTGACGATTCTGTCGACACTCCCGTCCGCGGGTGTCGGTGCGTTGCTCGCGCTGATCCTTTCCGGCAACGACCTGTCGATCATCGCGATCATCGGCATCATTCTGCTGATCGGTATCGTCAAAAAGAACGCGATCATGATGATCGACTTCGCGCTCGACGCCGAGCGCAATGAAGGCATGGCGCCGCGCGCTGCCATTTTCCAGGCCTGCCTGCTGCGCTTCCGGCCGATCATGATGACGACCATGGCTGCCATCCTCGGTGCGCTGCCCCTGATGATCGGCTGGGGTGAAGGCTCCGAGTTGCGTCATCCCTTGGGCATCACCATGGTCGGCGGGCTGATCTTCTCGCAGGCGCTGACGCTGTTCACGACACCCGTGATCTACCTCGCGTTCGACAAGCTCGCGCGACGCGTCGATGCGCGACGCGGCAACGTCGGCGCTCCGCAGGACGCCCCTGCGACCGGTGACTGATGACTCGCTGTGGATCCCGACGCACCCCTTCGGCTGTCCTCGGCCTGCGGCCTGTGCTCGCTGCCCCCGGAGGGGGCGCGTCGTCCCTCGGGGCGGCCCTTCGGAACTGACATGCACGCGCAATGAACATCTCCGCGCCATTCATCGACCGCCCGGTTGCGACCACGCTGCTGACGCTCGGCGTGGCCTTGGCCGGCGCGATCGCCTTCCGCCTCCTGCCCGTATCGCCGCTGCCGCAGGTGGATTACCCGACGATCTCCGTACAGGCGTCCTTGCCCGGCGCCAGCCCGGAAACGATGGCAGCGACCGTGGCGACTCCGCTTGAGCGTTCGCTCGGGCGAATCGCCGACATCACCGAGATGACATCGTCGAGTTCGCTCGGCTCGACGCGCATCACGCTGCAATTCGACCTGAACCGCGACATCGACGGCGCCGCGCGGGACGTGCAGGCGGCGATCAACGCCGCACGCAACCTCCTTCCTTCGGGCTTGCCCAGCAATCCGACCTATCGCAAGGTCAATCCCGCCGACGCGCCGATCATGATCCTGGCGCTTACCTCCGCGACAATGACGCAGGGGCAGATGTACGACGCCGCGTCGACGATCCTTGCGCAGAAATTGTCGCAGGTCACCGGCGTCGGGCAGGTCAGCGTCGGCGGCAGCTCGCTGCCGGCCGTACGCGTTGAACTCAACCCTGCGTCGCTGAACAAATACGGCGTCGGACTCGAGCAGGTCCGCGCGACGCTCGCAGCGGCGAACGCGAACCGGCCGAAGGGTGCGGTCGAGGACGACGATCGTCATTGGCAGATCTACGCCAATGACCAGGCGAAGACCGCAGCGGAATACCTGCCGCTCATCGTCTCCTACCAGAATGGCGCGGCGATACAGCTGTCCGATGTCGCCGACGTCGTCGATTCGGTGCAGGACCTGCGCAATGCCGGGATGGCGAACGGCAAACCTTCGGTGCTGGTGATCATCAACCGCCAGCCGAACGCCAATATCATCGAAACCGTCGATCGGGTGACTGCGTTGCTGCCGTCATTGCGGGCGTCGATCCCCAACACCATTGACCTGACGGTGGCGATGGAGCGTACGACGACGATTCGTGCGTCACTGCGCGATACCGAGCGCTCGCTGACCTTGGCCGTCCTGCTCGTGATCCTTGTCGTATTCGTGTTCCTGCGCAACGTGCGGGCGACGCTGATCCCGAGCGTCGCCGTGCCGGTCTCGCTGATCGGCACGTTCGCCTTCATGTATCTGTTCGGCTTTTCGATCAACAATTTCACGCTGATGGCGTTGACGATCGCGACAGGCTTCGTCGTCGACGACGCGATCGTGGTGCTGGAGAACACGTCGCGCCACATCGAAGCGGGCATGCGCCCCTACGCGGCCGCGCTCCAGGGCGCGCGCGAGGTGGGATTCACGGTCCTCTCGATGAGCCTGTCGCTCATCGCCGTTTTCATCCCGATCCTGCTGATGGGCGGCATCGTGGGCCGTCTGTTTCGGGAATTCGCGATCACGCTGTCGGTCGCGATCCTGGTGTCGCTGGTCGTGTCGCTGACAACGACCCCGATGATGTGCGCGCGGCTGCTGCGCCCCAAGGCCGAGCACAAATCCGGGCGCGTCGGCGCGTGGAGCGAGCGCGTCTTCGCGGCGCTGGTCGGCGGCTACAGGCGGAGCCTGGCGTGGGGCCTCGACCACGGACTTGTCGTCATGCTGGTGCTGCTCGCCACGGTATGCCTGAACGTCTACCTTTACGTGATCATTCCCAAGGGCTTCTTTCCCCAGCAGGACACGGGACGCCTGACCGGCGGCATCCAGGCCGACCAGAGCATATCGTTCCAGGCGATGCGCGTGAAACTCGCCGATTTCATGGCCATTGTCGGTGGCGATCCGGCAGTGGAGAACGTCGTCGGCTTCACCGGCGGCTCGCAACGTAACTCTGGCTTCATGTTCGTCTCGCTCAAGCCGTTGTCGGAGCGCAAGGAAACGGCGGATCAGGTGATCGCACGGCTGCGCGTCAAACTGGCGAAGGAGCCGGGCGCGAACCTCTTCCTGCAACCGGTGCAGGATATCCGCATCGGGGGTCGCCAGGCCAATGCGCAGTACCAGTTCACGCTGCAGGGTGACGACCTCGCCGAGCTCCGAACATGGGAACCGAAAATCCGCGCGGCGCTGAGCAACCTGCCCGAACTCGCCGACGTCAATACCGACCAGCAGGACAAGGGTCTGCAGACGTCACTGGTCATCGATCGCGATGCTGCGTCCCGGCTCGGGGTGACGCCAACCATGATCGACGCGACCTTGAACGATCTTTTCGGCCAGCGACAGGTCTCGACGATCTACGCCCAGCTCAACCAGTATCACGTGGTCATGGAAGCCGCGCCCGAATACTGGCAGTCGCCCGAATCGCTGAAGAACGTCTACGTCAGCACGGCAAGCGGCGCGCAGGTGCCCCTGGCCGCGTTCGCGACCTACGGTCCGACCAATACTCCGCTGGGGGTCAATCACCAGGGGCAGTTCGTCGCTTCGACGATCTCGTTCAACCTGCCGGTCGGGGTGTCCCTGTCGCAGGCGACCGACGCAGTCGACCAGGCGATGGCGCGACTCGGCGTGCCCAATACCGTTCGCGGCACGTTCCAGGGCAGCGCGCGCGCGTTCCAGGCGTCGCTCAACAGCCAGCCGTGGTTGATCCTGGCGGCACTGCTCACCGTCTACATCGTCCTTGGCGTGTTGTACGAAAGTTATGTGCATCCGATCACCATCCTGTCGACGCTGCCCTCGGCAGGCGTCGGCGCACTGCTTGCCCTGCTGCTGTTCAAGACGGACTTCTCGATCATCGCGTTCATCGGCGTGATCCTGCTGATCGGCATCGTCAAGAAGAACGCGATCATGATGATCGATTTCGCCCTCGAGGCGGAACGCGCGCGTGGACTCAGTTCGCGCGACGCCATTTTCGAGGCCTGCCTGTTGCGCTTCCGCCCGATCATGATGACAACGATGGCCGCGATGCTCGGCGCGCTCCCGCTTGCTCTGGGCGCGGGTGACGGCGCGGAAATGCGTCGCCCGCTCGGCATCGCGATCGTGGGCGGCCTTCTCGTCAGCCAAATACTGACGCTGTACACCACGCCAGTCGTCTACCTCTACCTGGATCGCTTCCGCCTGTGGGCGCGACGCGCCAGAACACCGCGCGCCCAGGTAACGCCGGCGACGCACGCTGCAGACTGAAGGCGCTGCGATGTCGAAAGCCCCACATTTCAAGATCGCGCTGCCGCTGCTCTGCGTGGCGATGCTCTACGGGTGCATGGTCGGACCCGACTATGAGCGCCCGCCTGCGCCCGGTCCCCTCGTCGTTCAAGGAAGCCGCCAATTGGAAGGTCGCGCAGCCTAGCGACGAGGCACCGCGCGGCAATTGGTGGGAAGCGTTCGGCGACCCCGACCTCAACGCACTCGAAGAGCAGGTCGATATTTCCAACCAGACCATCCAGGCTGCTGCAGCGCGCGTGCGCGAGGCGAGTGCGGCAACCCAGGCCGCCCGTTCCGCGCTGTTCCCGGTCGTCAGCGGCAACGCGGTGGCGCTGCGGAGCAGCCGGGGCACCGGAACGACAAACACCACGGCCACCGGCGGTAACCAGACGGTCGGCAGCGTCAACAACAGCTACAACCTGGCACTCGACGCGAGCTGGGAAATCGACCTTTGGGGTGGCATCCGTCGCGGGATCGAAGCCAGCTCGACCACGGCGCAAGCAACGGTCGCGGATCTGGCCGGCGCCAAGCTCTCCGCGCAAGCCTTGCTCGCCCAAGACTACCTGCTTTTGCGCGTGGAGGATGCGCAGATCGCGCTGCTGCAGCAGACCGTCGCGAACTACGAGCGGTCGCTCCAATTGACGCGCAATCAATACGCTGCCGGCGTTGCCGGACGCGGTGACGTCGTGCAGGCGGAGGCTCAGCTCAAGTCGACGCAGGCGCAGGTATACGACGCGCAGATCGTCCGAGCGCAACTCGAGCATGCGATCGCCGTATTGATCGGCAAGCCGCCTTCCGAATTGACGATTGCGCCGAAGACGCTTGTTGCGGTGTTTCCGGACATTCCCGTCGCACTGCCCTCGGCATTGCTCGAACGCCGACCCGATATCGCCGCGGCTGAGCGCCGCACCGCGAGCGCCAACGCTCAGATAGGGGTCGCCCAGGCGGCATTCTTCCCGGCGCTCACGTTGTCGGCCACGGGCGGATATCAGAGTTCGGTAATCGGGAGCCTGCTGTCGCTGCCAAGCCGCTACTGGTCGCTCGGTCCGGCATTGGCGCAGACAATCTTCGACGCAGGCCTGCGGAGCGCACAAAAGGCACAGGCTGTTGCCACGTACGACGAGACGGTCGCCAACTACCGTTCGACGGTACTCAGCGGGTTCCAGGACGTCGAGGACAACCTGGCGGCCCTCGAGTTGTTGGCGCAGGAAGCCCTCGTGCAGGATGACGCCGTCAAGGCAGCGCGCGAATCGGCGACGATCGCGAACAATCAGTACAAGGCGGGTACCGCCAACTATCTCGCGGTCGTGGTCCTGCAGGCGAATGCGCTCAACAACGAGCGCACCGCCCTGGTCATCCTCGGGCGCAGGCTTACCGCCAGCGTCGGATTGATCAAGGCACTGGGCGGCGGGTGGGACGCAACGGCGCTCGTCCAGTCGAAGGAGTGAGCGGCGATCTTGTATGTTCCCCCCGAACGGCGCTGCGCGCCTTGGCTTTGCCCCGCTCGTGCAGGCGTCCTTGGGGCGGCCCTGCGTCTCTCATTGCGGAACGGGCGGCGGCAGCTGCAGCAGCAGCGCGGCAACGAGGGTCGATTCGCGCTTGTAGAAGCCTTCCGTGTGAAAGGTCTCGTCGAGGGCGAACAGCTCGTAGTCGAGATGGTGACAAAGCTCGTGGATCAGCGTGCGCAGGAATGTCTTGAACGCGACGACGTTCTTCTTCTGCGCGGTCCGCATCCAGACACTGATCCGCGCCAGCGTGCCTTCATCCTCGGGTTCGTAGAAGCCGTGCAGTTCACCCGTGCCATCCGCAGGCCGAGTGGCCAGCACCATCACCCGAACGCGCGGCACGCGATAACCCGAGACCAGCGCATCGATTAAACTCTGGCATGCGCTCTGCACGTCGGCGCGCCGGTCCTGTCGCAAACCCTCGCCAATCGCATCGACCAGGGACCCGCACTCCAGCCCGGGGGGCAAGCCGAGCGTGACGATCGCGTCGCTCTTGCGATAGGTTCGCTGGCCCGAGGGAGAAAGCTTGTCGTAGTACGCGAAGCGCATGAATGTCGTGCGATCAAAAGACCGGAGTCTATCGAAATGGCGAACGCTCGCAACGAGAACATGACCACGCGCCATCCCGCCGCGCATCCGTGCCGGATCGACCGCCGCGCTTGATGTCGATCCTGCGTCCCGCCGTGGTGGCGTTCGACGAATCGGGCACGCCGTTCTCGCCCGAATATGGCGACGTGTATCACAGCGCTGCATCCGGTCCCGGCCAGGCGCTTCATGTGTTCGTCCGCGGCAATGAACTGCCGGCGAGGTGGGCGAATGCGCAGACATTCTGCATCGTCGAGACCGGATTCGGCCTGGGCCTCAATTTTCTCGCGACGTGGCGCGCCTGGCGCGAGGACCCGCAGCGCTGCGCAAGGCTCCACTTCGTCTCCATCGAGCGCCATCCGTTCCCCGCGGCCGATCTTGCCATTCTTCACGAGCGCCTGACTGAGTTCGCAGCCCTGTCGGCAAACCTGCGCGCAGCGTGGCCTCTGCTGCTGCCAGGCATGCATCGCCTGCACTTCGAAGCGGGGCGCGTCACACTCACGCTGGTCTTTGGCGATGTCAACTCGGCCTTGCGCCAACTGTCGCTCGAGGCGGACGCGTTCTACCTCGACGGCTTCGCGCCCGAGCGCAATCCCGACATGTGGTCGGCGCCGACCATGAAGGCACTCTCCCGCGTGGCGAAGCCCGGCGCGACGCTGGCGACCTGGAGCATCGCGCGCGGCGTACGCGACGCGCTTGTCGCGTGCGGCTTCGTCCTTGAAAGACGACCCGGCTTCGGCAGCAAACGCGACATGCTGGCCGGTCGGTTTGCGCCGCGATGGCCGCCACCGCCGTTGCGTCTTCCGCGGATGGGTCACGTGGACCGACGGGCGATTGTCATCGGGGCCGGCCTCGCCGGTGCCGCGGTCACCTCACGCCTGGTCGCCCGCGGTTGGACGGTCGATCTCGTCGACCGCGCCGCCACGCCTGCAGCGGCGGCATCCGGGCTCCGCGCCGGCGTGTTCCAGCCTCATCTATCGCGGGACGACTGCCTGCTTTCGCGGCTGACGCGCGCCGGCTTCATGTATGCACTGTCGCAGTGGCCCGCAAGCTTCGACCCGCAAGCGCCGGCCCCGTGGGAGCGTTGTGGCGTCCTGCAGCTCGCCGATGGCGCCGTCAACGAAGCGCGCGTCGCCGATACCGCCGCGGCGCTAGGCTATCCGCGAGCCTACGCCGAATACGTGACCCGCGAAGCAGCCGGCGCGCTTGCCGGTCGCCCCGTCGCGGTGGGTGGCTGGTGGTTTCCGGGAGCAGGGTGGGTGCGGCCACGCGAGATCGTGCAACGTCAACTCTTCGATGCCAAACCACGATTGCGTCTTGAACGGGCGGTCACCACGTTGGAGCGCGTCGGGGAACAATGGCACGCGTGCGATGCATCCGGTGCGATCGTCGCGAAAGCGCCCGTGGTCGTCCTCGCTGCCGCAAGCGATGCCGCGCGTCTGGTCGACCTCGGTACCGATTCCCTAAGAAACGTGCGCGGCCAGCAGAGCTATCTGCCTTCGCCACCCTTCGGAGCGCCACGCGTCGTGATCGGGGGCGACGGCTACGTGCTGCCGGAACACGAAGGGTTTGCCGTGTGTGGCGCCACGTACGACCTCGATCGGACGACAACTGAAATGGACGTCGCCAGCCACTTGCTCAACGTGGCGCGCGTCGAGCACATGCTTCCTGGGAGCACGGCGCAGGTTCACTGCAGCGGTCTCGACGGCGGGGTTGGCATCCGCTGCGTAGCGACCGATCGGATGCCGATGCTAGGGGCCATCGTCGATGTCGCCGCAGCGCGCGCCCGGGCAGCGGAGCTCACCGGCGCTCATCTCGTGGACTTGCCGCGACACCCCGGAGTCTACGGTGCATTCGCCTTCGCTTCGCGCGGATTGACGTGGACGCTGCTCGCCGCGGAACAGCTCGCTTCGCAGCTCGACGGCGAGCCGCTGCCGATCGAGCGTGCGATCGTCGATGCGATCGATCCGGGCAGATTCATCCTGCACCGCCTGCGGCGCGGCAAACTGTAGCGGCGCAAGGGAGGCCTACACGGCGGCAATCGCGTTAACATACGCAGACCATGAACACGATTCTCAACCCCCACGTACGCGACCTCGGCGGCGGCTTCCTGGTGCAGCGCCTGTTGCCCTCGTTTCCGCAGAAGATGGTCGGGCCGTTCATCTTTTTCGATCACTTCGGGCCGGTAGACTTCGCGCCGGGCCACGGTGTCGACGTGCGCCCGCATCCGCACATCGGTCTGGCGACCGTCACCTATCTGTTCGAAGGGTCGCAAATGCACCGCGACAGCGCCGGCTCGGTGCAGCGGATCGAACCCGGCGACGTCAACTGGATGACGGCGGGCCTCGGCATCGTTCATTCCGAGCGCTCGACACCGGAGGACCGCGCGGCCGGTCACCGTCTGCACGGCCTGCAGACCTGGGTCGCATTGCCCCAGGAACATGAACGACGCGAACCGTCGTTCAGTCACCACGCCAAAGCGGAATTGCCGGTGATCAAATCGCCAGGGGTGGCGATGCGCCTGATCGCGGGCACCGCGTTCGGCCAGCGCGCACCCACGCCGACGTTCTCACCCATTTTCTATGTGGCGGTCGACATGGCCGCCGGCGCGTCGTTCGACCTGCCGCCGGAACACGAGGAACGCGGCGTCTATGCGGTCGAGGGTGACTTGCAGGTTGACGGCGAAGCGCTGCCTCCCCGACACATGGCGGTGCTGGCGCCCTCGGCGACGGCGCGTATCTCCGCCGTGTCGGCATCACGCTGCATGCTGCTGGGCGGCGCGAAAATGGACGGCGACCGATTGATCTGGTGGAATTTCGTCGCCAGCTCGCGCGAACTGATCGACGCCGCGTCGGAACGGTGGCGCACCCAGGGGTTTCCGCCCGTGCCCGGCGAAACGGAGTTTATCCCGCTGCCGGACCGGTAAAACAACTTACGTCGTTACGCGATCGCGAGCGCGATCGTGCGCAGCACCGCCAAGACCCGCTGCAGCACGCAGTTCCTCGACCTTGTCGATCGCTTCCCAGGTGAACTCGGGCTCGTCGCGACCGAAGTGCCCGTAGGCCGCAGTCTTCTGATAGATGGGCCGCAGCAGATCCAGCATCTGGATGATTCCGCGCGGGCGCAGATCGAAATGCGTCTTGACCAGCTTGGCGATCTCGTCGTCCGGAATCCTCCCCGTGCCCTCGGTGTAGACCGTCACGTTGATCGGATGCGCGACGCCGATGGCATACGACACCTGCACCTGGCATTGCCGTGCAATGCCCGCGGCCACGATGTTCTTGGCCACATAGCGCGCCGCGTATGCCGCCGAACGGTCGACTTTTGACGGATCCTTGCCGGAAAACGCGCCGCCGCCGTGTGGCGATGCCCCGCCGTACGTGTCGACGATGATCTTGCGCCCGGTGAGTCCCGCATCACCGTGTGGACCGCCGATTTCAAAACGCCCGGTGGGGTTGACGAGATACTTCGTATTGACCAGAAATTCCGGCGGCAGGACCGGCTTGATGATTTCCTCGACCACCGCCTCCGCCAACTCCTGCTGCTTGTAGTTCATGCTCGGGTGGTGCTGTGTCGACAGCACCACGGTGTCGATGCTCTTCGGCTTGCCGTCGACATAGCGCACCGTCAACTGGGATTTCGCGTCGGGCCGCAACCAGGGCAGACGGCCGTCGCGACGGACCTCGCTCTGGCGCTGCACGAGACGGTGCGCATAGTAGATCGGGAACGGCATCAGCGCGGGCGTCTCGTCGCATGCGTAGCCGAACATGAGGCCCTGGTCGCCGGCGCCCTGATTCATGTACTCGTCCGACGTGCGATCGACGCCACGGGCGATGTCCGGCGATTGCCTGCCGTAGCACACCATGACCGCGCAGCCGACGGAGTCGAAGCGCAACTCCGGATCGCTGTAGCCGATGCGGTGGATCGTGTCGCGCGCGATGCGCGCGTAGTCGTGCTTGTGCTCGGTCGTGATCTCGCCGGTCATGACGACGAGGCCCGTGGATACCAATGTCTCCGCGGCTACCCGGCCGTGCGGGTCCAGCGTTAGAATCGCATCGAGCACCGCATCGGAGATCTGGTCGGCGACCTTGTCGGGGTGGCCTTCGGAAACCGATTCCGATGTGAAAAGAAAGTCGCTCATCGATGCTCCCTGCCTTGGTGATTTGAGCCGGCATGTGGCCGACACGCAAAAGGATTCGAATTCTACCAAATTCCGACACAACGCCGCGGGGTCTCCCTCAACATCGGAGGGTCTTGTCTTGATCCGCACCGCCTCGCCGGAAGCCATTGCGGCCGCAGCGCGAGCGCTACGCGATGGCGCGCTGGTCGCGTTTCCGACCGAAACCGTGTACGGACTCGGTGCGGACGCGCGCAATCCCGCCGCGCTACGGCGGTTGTATGCCACGAAGGGACGGCCGGACGAGCATCCCGTGATCGTCCATATCGCGGCCGCCAACGCGCTGTCGCGCTGGACAAGGAATGCGCCCGCGTTTGCAATCATGTTGGCGGATGCATTCTGGCCGGGCCCGCTGACGCTCATCCTGCCGCGGGCCAACGACGTATCGGACTTGCTGACCGGCGGCCAGGACAGCATCGGCTTGCGTGTGCCGGCCCACCCGGTCGCGCAGGCATTGCTGGCACGATTCGTCGAGATCGGCGGTGACGGCATCGCCGCACCGTCGGCCAACCGCTTCGGACGTATCAGCGCCACCACGGCCGCGCACGTCGCGGATGACTTCGGATCCGCGGTCGAGGTGATTCTCGACGGTGGTCCCTGCGAGCACGGCATCGAATCGACCATCGTCGATTGCACTCGCGACCAACCTTCCGTCCTGCGGCCGGGGGCGATCAGCGTCGACCAGTTGGCCCACGTCCTGGGCAGAGCGCCGGATGCATCGAGCGCAGACGCCCCGCGGGCATCCGGCACGCTGGCAGCGCACTACGCACCGCAGACGTCGTCACGCCTGCTGCATCGGGACGCCCTCCAGGACGCGCTCGCAAAGCTCGGCCGGCCGGGCGGACACATCGCAGTGCTCGCCCACTCCATTACGCAGCCGCCGGACTTCGAAGGCACATGGTTCGACGCGCCGCTGGACAGCGCCGGGTTATGCGCATCAGCTCTACGCGAACCTGCGTGCGCTGGATGCCCGTCAAGCGGACGAGATCTGGATCGAGACGCCGCCGGACGGTCCGGATTGGACCGCGATCAACGATCGTCTGCGACGCGCCACGCACCGGGACTGAAGCAGCGACTGCGTCAGCACCGGCCCGCGAATACGCGTTGGAGAAACGGCGTGATCGCGGCCACGAGCTCCTTCTGCCGGTTTGCCATGTAATGGTCGGTGCCCGCAATGACGATATGGCTGGTGCACCCGTCGCCGGGTGATTTCGCCGCACGTCGCTGCGCCGCCTCGCGCACCTGCGAAAAATCATCGTCGGCCGTGACGTCGAGCACCGGTTCCCTGGGCGCAACGGCGTACTCGGTCAGCATGCCGACGGGCACCCAGGCGTCGATCCGCGCGGCGTCAGCACGGGCGAGATATGCATTCACCATCGAAGCGCCCATGCTGTGCGAAACGATCGCGATGCGTTCGATGCCCCGGGTTTTCAGGAATGCGATGGCCGCGGCGATGCGCTCACCGGCCTCGGGAAACAGCGCGACGTAGTCATCGCGCGACGCATCGGCCGCAAGCACCGGCATCTGTACCGACAGCGTCGAGAATCCGGCGTCAACCAATCCGGTGCGTATGCCGCCGATGAGACCCCAGTCGGGGTGCACCCCGAGGCCGTGGACGACAATCACGCCGCCCTTCGAGTGCGCAACGTTCGTGTACAGCGCGAGCACACGCGATTGCGATGGTGTCGACAGATACACGGCATCGCCGACCAGGATCGCGGGTACGATCTCCGCAGCCCAGCGCTGCTCGCGTGCGTAGTCCGCGGCGGCGTTGACCGCGCCTGCGTTCAGCCCGACGATCGCGGTCGCCGCGAGCACGCAGCCGCGTACGATGCGCATCGCGCCGGCGTCAGCTCACCGCGCCGTAGCCGGTGGTCGCGTTCTCCTCACCACCCGCCGTCACGCGCACCGCGCAGTACTTGAACTCGGGGATCTTGCCGAACGGATCGAGCACCGGATTGGTCAGCAGATTTGCAGCCGCCTCGTAGTAGCAGAACGGAATGAACACCGCCCCGCGCGGCGTGCCTTGGTCGGCGCGTGCCGCCAGCGTGACGCTGCCACGCCGCGACGCAACGGTGATGACACCGCCGGCCGCCACACCGAGCGTGACCAGATCGGCAGGATTCAACGATGCCACCGGCGCCGGTTCGATGGTGTCGAGGACGGCGGTACGGCGCGTCATGCTGCCGGTGTGCCAGTGCTCGAGTTGCCGGCCGGTGATCAGCACGTAGGGATACTCGACATTCGGCTGCTCGGCCGCCGGAATGATCACCGCCGGCACGAAACGACCTCTGCCGGATGCCGTCGGAAACGCTTCCGTGAAGACGACGCGCTCGCCTGGATCGCCTTCATGTTCGCACGGATAAGTGACAGCACTGTCACGCTCCAGACGCTCCCATGTAACGCCCGCGATCGACGACATGCTCTGCCGCATCTCGCTGAAAACTTCGCTTGGATGCGTGTAGTTCCAATCGAGGCCCAGCTGTTTCGCCATCTCGACGATGATCAGCAGGTCCTGGCGCGCCTCTCCGGGGGGATCCAGCGCCTGGCGGCCGAGTTGCACGCTGCGGTCGGTGTTCGTGAACGTGCCGGTCTTCTCCGGAAACGCCGACGCCGGCAGGATCACGTCGGCGAGATAGCCGGTTTCCGTAAGGAAGATGTCCTGTACCACCAGCATCTCCAGCGCCGCGAGTGCCTCGCGGGCATGGGAGACGTCGGGATCGGACATCGCTGGATTTTCGCCCATGATGTACATGCCGCGAATCTTGCCCGCATGCACCGCGTCCATGATCTCGACGACAGTCAGCCCCGGCTTCGCGTCGAGCGTCGCGTGCCAGAGCGCTTCGATGCGCTTGCGCGCATCGCTGTTGTCGACGCGGTTGTAGTCGGGAAGCATCATCGGAATCAGGCCGACGTCGCTTGCCCCCTGGACGTTGTTCTGGCCGCGCAGCGGGTGCAGCCCGCTGCCCGGTCGACCGACCTGCCCGGTCATCAGCGCAAGCGCGATCAGGCAACGCGCATTGTCGGTACCGTGCACGTGCTGCGAAATGCCCATCCCCCACAGGATCATGGAACCGCGCGACGTGGCGTACAGGCGTGCGACCTCGCGGATGACTTCCGCCGGAATGCCGCATACGGGTGCCATCGCTTCGGGGCTGTAGTTCGCGACGTTTTTACGGATCTCATCGTAGCCGCTCGTGCGGTCGGCGATGAACGCCTCCGCGACCAAGCCTTCCTCGACGATGGTATGCATCATCGCGTTGAGCATGGCCACGTCGGTGTCGGGTTTGAACTGCAGGTAGTGTGTCGCATGCCGGGCGAGCTCGGACCGGCGCGGGTCGGCGAGAACAAGCTTGGTGCCGGCCTTGACCGCATTCTTGATCCACGTCGCCGCCACCGGGTGATTGACGACCGGATTGGCGCCGATCAACAGCACGACTTCTGCCTTCATCACGTCCATGACCGGATTCGACACGGCGCCCGAGCCGATGCCTTCCAGCAAAGCCGCGACGCTCGACGCATGGCACAACCGCGTGCAGTGATCGACGTTGTTCGTGCCGAAACCGGTGCGGACCAGCTTCTGGAACAGGTAGGCCTCCTCGTTCGAACCCTTCGCCGAGCCAAAGCCTGCGAGGGCGCCGCCGCCATGGTCATCGCGGATGCGTTTCAGCGTACCGCCCGCAAGCGCCAGCGCCTCCTCCCAGGTCGCTTCACGGAACACTGCCAGCGGATCGGCCGGGTCCATCACAAAATCCGCCGACTTCGGCATGCCGGTTTTGCGGATGAGCGGCTTGGTGAGGCGTTGCTTGTGGTGGACGTAATCGAAGCCGAAGCGACCCTTTACGCAAAGCCGCTCGTGGTTCGCAATCCCGTCCCGTCCGTCGACGCGAACGATGTGGTTATCCTTGACGTGATAGGTGAGCTGGCATCCCACGCCGCAGTAGGGACAGACCGACGCCACGGCCTTGTCGGCCTTGACGAGATACGCGTCGTGCGCCGGGGCAAGCGCGCCGGTCGGACACGCCTGCACGCATTCGCCGCAGGCGACGCACGTGGACTCGCCCATCGGGTCGCCCAGGTCGAATACGATCTGCGAGTGGCCCCCGCGAAACGCGTAGCCGATGACGTCGTTGACCTGCTCTTCGCGACAGGCGCGAACGCAGCGCGTGCATTGAATGCACGCGTCGAGGTTGACCGCCATCGCCGGATGCGACAGGTCCGCCGCCGGCTGCACGCGGGCTTCGAACCGTGGCTTGCCGATGCCCAGCCACTGTTTCCACTTGTCCAGTTCCGAATCGGGCTTGTAGACCCGCGCCGGGACATCGGCCGCCAGCATTTCCACGATGAGCTTCTGCGCATGCACTGCGCGCGGACTGTCGCTGCGTACTTCCATGCCGGCCGCCGGCGCGCGACAACACGACGGCGCAAGCACGCGCTCGCCCTTGATCTCGACCATGCATGCGCGGCAATTACCGTCCGCCCTCATCCCGGGCTTGTAGCAAAGATGCGGAATCTCGATGCCATTGCGCTGCGCGACCTGAATGATCGTCTCGCCATCGGTCGCAGCCAGAGGCCGACCGTTCAGCGTGAATTCAGTCAGCTGCAGTTCCAGCGCTGCTTCGGCAGGCGCGTTCATGCTAACTCCTGGGGAAAATACTTCACCACACAAGCAATCGGGTTCGGTGCCGCCTGACCCAGGCCGCAGATCGAAGCATCAGCCATGGCCTGCGATAACTCCGCCAGCAGCGCCTTGTCCCAGTGCGGCTTCGCCATCAGTCCGACTGCTTTTTCGGTGCCGACGCGGCATGGCGTGCACTGCCCGCACGATTCGTCGGCAAAGAATCGCATCAAATTGAGCGCCGCGTCGCGCGCGCGATCGTGCTGCGACAGGATCACGACTGCTGCCGAGCCGATGAAACATCCATGCGGTTGCAGCGTATCGAAATCGAGCGGTACGTCGCCGAGCGAAGCCGGCAGGATGCCCCCCGATGCCCCGCCTGGAAGATAGGCGTAGAACTCGTGCCCCGGCAGCATGCCCCCGCAGAACTCGTCGATCAGTTGGCGCACGGTGATTCCCGCCGGCGCGAGATGCACACCCGGCTTGGCGACCCTCCCCGACACCGAAAACGAGCGCAACCCCTTCCGGCCATTGCGACCCTGCGCCGAGAACCAGGCTCCGCCTTTTTCCAGGATGTCACGGACCCAGAACAGCGTTTCCATGTTGTGTTCCAGCGTCGGCCTGCCGAACAGGCCCACTTGCGCGACATAGGGTGGTCGCAGGCGCGGCATGCCGCGCTTGCCTTCGATCGACTCGATCATCGCCGACTCTTCGCCGCAAATGTACGCGCCAGCGCCGCGACGCAGGTGCATCGTCGGCAACGTCCCGGGCGGATCGGCGCGCAGTGCATCGAGCTCTCGCTGCAGTACCGCGCGACAGCCCGCGTATTCATCGCGCAGATAGATGTAGACGTCATCGATGCCGACCGCCCAGGCGGCGATCAGCAGGCCCTCGAGGAAGCGATGGGGATCGCGCTCGAGGTAATAGCGATCCTTGAACGTGCCCGGCTCGCCCTCGTCGATGTTCACCGCCATAAGCCTCGGCCCGGGCTCGGCGCGGACGATGCGCCATTTGCGCCCCACTGGAAACCCCGCACCGCCAAGGCCGCGCAAACTCGATTCCTCCAGCGCGGCGATCACCGCGTCGACAGTGCGCGTGCCGCGCGTGCATTCCTGGAACGCGCGATAGCCGCCCTGTGCGCGATACGTCGCGTAGTCGATGGCAGCTGGAGTTGCGGACTCGACCGCGTTGTCAGCAACGAGTTGTGCGATGCGCTCGACGGTTGCCTGATCGACCGGATTGCGGCCGACCACCGCGGCAGGCGCCTGCTCGCAGCGGCCGATGCACGGTGCACCGATCACGCGGACGCCCGGCCAGCGTGCGTGCTCGCACGCCGCACGTAGCGCATCCGCGCCGGCCATCTGACAGGACAGCGTCTCGCAGACGCGCACCGTCACGGGCGGCGGCGGGGTCTCACCTTCCTTGATGACGTCGAAATGGTGATAGAACGTGGCGACCTCGTAGACCTCGGTGCGCGCGAGTTTCAATTCCTCCGCGAGCGCCAGGATGTGCGCGGCCGAAATGTGTCCGTAACGGTCCTGGATGCGATGCAGGTACTCGATGAGGAGGTCAGGCCGCCGCGGGGCAGGACCGAGCAGTGCGCCGATCTCGGCTTGCGCCCGCGGGTCGAGCGGACGGCCCTTCGGATGGCCGCGCGCCTTGCGCCTGCCGCCCAGCGCGGAGAGATCCACCACCGACTCCTGCGTCATCGTCCTGTTCCCATCAGTCGAGGAAGTCGCCGTACTTCTCGACGTGTGCCGCGAGATCGAGCGAATGCTGGCGCACCAGCCTTTCGGCGAGTTCCGTGTCGCGCTTTTCGAGCGCCTCGATGATGCGCATGTGATCGACAATCGAGCGCTCCGCGCGATCGCGCTGCGAGATCGTCATGCGGCGAATGGCGCGCACGTGGATGAACAGGTTCTCGATCGTCTTGCCCATCAAGTGCGAACCGGAGAGCGCAATGATCGCCTGATGGAACGCGATATTCGCATCGGAGTATTCGTTGATATGTTCGGCAGGCGTGGAGTTGCGGAACTCGTCGAACATATGGCGCAGCGCACCAATGTCCGCGTCGGAGGCGTTCAGCGTCGCCAGACGCGCCGCCATGCTCTCCAGGGCAGCCCACATTTCGATCATCTCGATGATCTGCTTCTTGGTCTTGCGCACGATGAACACGCCGCGACGAGGCACCGTACGCAGAAAACCCTCCTGCTCGAGCAACGTCATCGCCTCGCGGATCGGCGTCCGGCTCACGCCGAGCGCCTGCCCGAGCTGCCGCTCGTCGAGGCGGATCTCGTCGCGATGGGCGTAGATGTCCGCGTTCATGATCGCCTGCTTCAGCGCGGCGTAGGCCTGATCGCGAAAGCTGACGTTGGCACTCAGCGGCTGCAGCTCCAGCGGCAGCGGTCGCTCGGGTGCCTCGACGTGCGTGGCCATGGGACTCCTCAGCTCCTAACGACGTCGGCAGACAGCCAGTTGCGCCGCCGCGGTCCGGGCGCGCTGCCGAATCAACGCAAGCACGATATCGACCGTCGGTGTGGGCGTACCGGTTCGCTCCCCGAGCTCCTGGATAACGCCGACCAGCGCTTCGATTTCCATTGTCCTCCCGCGTTCCAGGTCCTGCAGCATGGACATCTTGTGCGCACCAAGCGCACCTGCGCCGTCGATGCGCCGATCGGCGTCGACGCGCAGCCGGAGACCGAGGCGTTCGCCGATCGTCGCCGCTTCCTGCATCATCGCGCGGCAGACCGAGCGCGTGCCGGCATCGGACGCTACGTCGTCGACCGTAGCACATGTCAGCGCGCTCACCGGGTTCAGACACAGGTTCCCCCAGAGCTTGAGCCAGATTTCGTCGCGGATGTCGTCGCGGATGGGGGCGTCCAGGCCTGCGGCAACGAGTACATCGCGCAGGCGCTCGAGACGTTGCGAGCGGCGGCCGTCGGGTGTGCCGAGCGGGAATTTGTTGCCGTGTTCATGACGTATGACGCCTGGCGCGATGACCTCGGCGGCCGGATAGACCACGCAGCCGATCGCTCGCTCGACGCCCAGCAGTCGCGACTGTTTGCCGCCGGGATCGATGCTCTCGAGCGGAGCATTGCCGAGCACGCCTCTCGCGTCGTAAAAATACCAGTACGGCAGGCCGTTGCTCGTCGTGACGATGTCCGTATCATCGCCGAGCAGCGGCAGCATGGCTTCAACCGCGCCCCCGATCTGATGTGCCTTGAGCGCGATGATGACGCAGTCCTGCGTTCCCAGCTCGGACGGTCGATCGGTACAGGGCAGATGTTCAATTCGCTCCTCGCCATTGATCTGCAACCGCAGTCCCCTGATTGCCATCGCCGCGAGGTGTTCCCCACGCGCAACCAGACTCACGTCGACACCGGCGCGCGCAAGCTGGGCACCGAGATAACCGCCGATCGCCCCAGCGCCGAATACGCAGACCTTCACGTCCGCTCCTGCAGCAATCCGTCAAGCCCGGAACCGCCCTCGATTCGGGGCGATTCCCCTTGTGCGTCGCCTGCGCCGGCGTGCGCCAACCTGCGCGCAACGGCGCAAACCCTGCGCCGCGCAACAAGGGCGGACGCTCCCAGGCTCGCCACGCCATGGTAGTTGACTTTCTCTGATATACCAAATACGTTATGCAGAATACTAACAAATTCGCGGCTTGCAACGCGAGATGCCGCAATGCTCCTTCGAGGGGCGCGAGCTGCCGGACAAATTAGGAGGAAGAATCCGTGGAAGCTGCCGCCGGACAAAATTTCGAGCACCGATCGATATTCGCGTATCCGTGGGTGCAACTCGTCATCGGCGTCACCTGCATGGTGATGATCGCCAACCTGCAGTACGGCTGGACGTTTTTCGTGCCGGACATCCAGAAGAAATTCGGTTGGGACCGGTCCTCGATCCAGATCGCGTTCACGCTTTTCGTATTGTTCGAGACCTGGCTGGTGCCGATCGAGGGCTGGTTCGTCGACAAATTCGGTCCGCGCGTCGTGATTTTCTTCGGCGGTGTCCTGTGTGCGATCGGCTGGATCATGAATTCCTATGCCGGCACGCTCACCGAGTACTACATTGCCCAGATCATCGCCGGCATCGGCGCAGGCGCGGTCTACGGGACCTGCATCGGCAACGCGCTGAAGTGGTTCCCCGGGCGGCGCGGACTGGCGGCAGGCATTACCGCGGCAGGCTTCGGGGCGGGTTCGGCGCTGACCGTGATCCCCATCCAGAACATGATCAAGAACGAGTGGCTTCCAAAGCACGTTCTTCAATTTCGGCCTCGGACAGGGCATCATCATCTGCGTCCTCGCGTTCATCATGTTCGCGCCGAAACCCGGACAAGTGCCGGTGGTGGCAGGCAACGCATCGGTGATTCAAAGCAGGCGCCAGTTCGCGCCGAGCGAACTCATCGGCCCCAGTGCGGCCTGGCTTTTCTGCGCGATCGTGGCGCTCGTGGGTGGCCTCGTCATGTGGTACCTGGGCCAGGCGTTCTACATCCCGCTCGCCCTCGCGATATTCATCTTCGTGATCGGCGGCACGATCGTCTGGACCAAAGGCCAGCCGGTCTTCACGCTGATGTACCTGATGTTCGTGATCGTCGGTGCTGGCGGTCTCATCGTGACCGCCAATCTCGCCCCGATCGCCCTGGATTTGAAGGTCGCCAACGTCCAAGTGAGCCTCGCGGGGCTAACGATGACCGCGCTGACCTTTGCCGCAACACTCGATCGCATCCTGAACGGCCTGACGCGTCCGTTCTTTGGCTGGGTGTCGGACAAAATCGGCCGCGAGAATACGATGTTCATCGCGTTCGGGTTGGAGGGGATCGGCATCTTCATGCTCTACAAGTTTGGCACCGATCCGGTCTGGTTCGTTATCCTGAGCGGCCTGGTGTTCTTCGCGTGGGGCGAGATCTACAGCCTCTTCCCGTCGACATGTACGGACACGTTCGGCGCGAAATTCGCGACGACCAACGCCGGACTTCTGTATACGGCGAAAGGCACCGCCGCGTTGCTCGTTCCGTACTCGAATTCGATCCAGAAAGCGACGGGCAGCTGGGACACCGTGTTCATCATTGCAGCCGCGGCCAACATTGCCGCGGCGGTGCTGGCGATCGCAGTACTGAAGCCCTGGCGGCGCAAGGTGGTGGCAGCCAGCCAGTAGTTCAGCTTACGACCGGGCAGCGCCGCCGCCGCGGCGTCGCCCGGAGTTATACCAAGCCCCGAACGGCGTCGATGTGCAGGTATCGTCGAGTTCGGGCCCGCCGACGTTGTCGCGCGGCACTCCCGCAGGCTTGCCTCATCGCAAACCCGCTGAACCGACAAGAGAGGACGTTGCCATGACCGAAGCCGCAACCAAGACGCCACCGACGACGTCGGTGGAGGACGCCCTCAAGGCGAAGACGCGCGACGCCAATGCCGTCTCGGGCGACAGCAGTGCCCCGGCACGAGAAACCGACGGCTTTGCGCTCGTCATCGAGGCCCTCAAGCTGAACGGCATCGATACGATCTTCGGTCTGCCCGGCATCCCGATCACCGACCTCACGCGCAAGTTGCAGGCGGCAGGCATGCGCGTGATCTCCTTCCGCCATGAGCAGAACGCCGGATATGCCGCTTCGATCGCCGGCTTCATGACGCAGAAGCCGGGCATCTGCCTCACGGTATCCGCACCCGGCTTTATGAACGGACTGGCGGCGCTCGCCAACGCCACCACGAACTGCTTTCCGATGATCCTCATCAGCGGCTCGAGCGAGCGCGAGATCGTCGACTTGCAGCAGGGCGACTACGAGGAGATGGATCAACTCGCCATCGCCCGGCCTCACGCCAAGGCCGCGTTCCGCGTCCTGCACGCCGAAGACATCGGCGTCGGCGTGGCGCGGGCGATTCGTGCTGCTCTTTCCGGCCGTCCCGGCGGGGTCTATCTCGACCTGCCGGCGAAGCTGTTCCCGCAGACGATGGACGCGGAAGCGGGGAAACAGTCGCTGATCAAGGTCGTCGATCCGGCGCCGCGCCAGATCCCGGCGCCGGACGCCGTGCAGCGCGCGCTCGAATTACTCAAGAGCGCCAAGCGTCCGCTCATCATCCTCGGCAAGGGCGCGGCGTACGCGCAGGCCGATGCGGATATCCGCGCGCTGGTGGAAAAAACCGGCATCCCCTACCTCCCGATGTCCATGGCCAAGGGCCTGCTGCCCGACACGCACGAGCAGTCGGCATCCGCCGCACGTTCGTACGTGCTGCCCGAAGCCGACGTCGTGATGCTGATCGGCGCGCGACTCAACTGGCTGCTTTCGCAAGGCAAGGGCAAGACGTGGGGCGGCGCTTCGCCTAAGGCATGGGGCGGCCAGACGTTCGTCCAGATCGACATCTCGCCGCAGGAGGCGGACAGCAACGTCCGCATCGATGCGCCGGTCGTCGGCGACATCGGTTCGTGTGTCTCGGCCATGCTCAAGGCCATCGGATCCAACTGGCCGCAGCCGCCCGCCGAGTGGCTCGACGCCATTGCGGAGCGCAAGACGAAGAACGTCGCGAAGATGGGGGAATCGCTGGCGAAGAACCCGACGCCGATGAACTTCCACAGCGCGCTGAACGTCGTGCGCGACATCGTCAAGGCAAACCCGGATGCCATCCTCGTCAACGAAGGCGCGAACGCGCTCGACTTCACGCGCAGCATCGTGGACATGTACAAGCCGCGCAAGCGCCTGGACGTCGGCACGTGGGGCGTCATGGGCATCGGCATGGGGTTTTCGGTCGCGGCGGCCGTGGTCAGCGGCGAGCAGGTGATCGCGATCGAGGGCGACAGCGCCTTCGGCTTCTCCGGCATGGAATGCGAGACGATCTGCCGCTACAACCTGCCGGTGTGCGTCGTGATCATGAACAACAACGGCGTCTACCGCGGCGATGAGGTGAATACCAGCGGCGGACGCGATCCGTCGCCCCTGGTGTTCGTGAAGGGCGCGCGCTACGAGAAGCTGATGGAGGCCTTCGGTGGCGTGGGTGTGATGGCATCGACGCCGGCCGAGCTTCGCAACGCGATGGAAGAGGCGATCCGCTCACGCAAGCCTACCCTGATCAACGCGGTCATCGACGAAAAAGCGGGTACGGAAAGCGGCCGCATCACGAGCCTCAATCCGACCGCGAAGAAGAAATGATGGCGGCGGCCGGTCCGTCATCCCGGCGTAGGCCGGGATCCAAGGTGCGATGGGTCGAATAAGCAACGAAAATTAGGCCCCGGCCTGCGCCGGGGCGACGAATTCTGATAGGGAGCAGCAATGAGCAAGGCATTAGACGGCGTCCGCATCCTGGACTTCACGCACGTGCAATCGGGCCCGACATGCACGCAACTGCTCGCCTGGCTCGGCGCCGACGTCATCAAGGTCGAGCGCGCCGGCGAAGGCGACATCACCCGCGGACAGCTGCGCGACATTCCGGGCGTCGACAGCCTGTATTTCACGATGCTCAACCATAACAAGCGCTCGATTACGGTCGACGCGAAGCATCCGAAGGGTAAAGCGGTGCTCGAATCGCTGGTCAAGCACTGCGACGTGCTGGTGGAGAATTTCGCACCCGGCGCGCTCGATCGCATGGGCCTCACGTGGGAGCACATCCAGTCGCTCAACCCGCGCATGATCGTCGCCTCCGTCAAAGGCTTCGGTCCCGGTCCCTACGAGGACTGCAAGGTGTACGAGAACGTCGCCCAGTGTGCCGGCGGCTCCGCGTCGACCACGGGTTTCGACGATGGCCCACCGCTCGTCACCGGCGCACAGATCGGCGATTCCGGCACCGGACTGCATCTCGCGCTCGGCATCGTCGCCGCGCTGTATCAACGCAAGACCACCAACCGCGGCCAGCGCGTGCTCGCGGCCATGCAAGACGGCGTGCTCAATCTCTGCCGCGTGAAGCTGCGCGATCAGCAGCGCCTCGATCGCACCAAGGTGATGGAAGAGTATCCGCAGTATCCGAACGGCAAGTTCCTCGAGGCGGTCCCGCGCGCGGGCAACGCCTCCGGCGGCGGTCAACCGGGCTGGATCCTCAAGTGCAAGGGCTGGGAGACCGACCCGAACGCCTACATCTACTTCATCACGCAGGCGCCAGTATGGAAGGACATCTGCGAGGTGATCGGTCGCCCGGAGTGGCTGACCGATCCGCGCTATGCGACCCCGAAAGCGCGACTGCCGCACCTGATGGAGATCTTCGGCCAGATCGAGGAATGGACCAAGACCAAGACCAAGTTCGAGGCGATGGACATCCTGAACAAGCACGACATTCCCTGCGGACCGATTCTTTCCATGAAAGAGATTGCCGAGGAGCCGTCGCTGCGCAAGACCGGGACCGTCGTCGAAGTCGATCACCCGAAACGCGGCAAGTACCTCTCGGTCGGCAATCCGATCAAGATGTCCGACAGCCCGACAGAAGTCACTCGTTCGCCTCTGCTCGGCGAGCACACCGACGAAGTGCTGGCCGAACTCGGCTACGGCAAGGACCAGGTTGCGGCGCTACGTGCCGACAAGGTGATCTGAAGCAGCATCTCAAGCATTCCGACTGGCGGCGCCTCCCGCGCCGCCGCGCTCGACATCGAGGGGAAAAGCATGGCGAACAGCAAGACTGCAGTGCGGCGCGTTCTGGACAAGGTGAAGGCAGATGGACGCACGTCGCTCACCGCGCCCGAGGGCAAGCTGGTCTGTGATGCGTACGGCATTGCGGTACCGAAGGAAGGCGTCGCGAAGTCCGCCGCGGAAACCGCGAAGCTCGCGACAGCCATCGGCTATCCGGTGGTGCTGAAGATCGTTTCGCCGGAGATCCTGCACAAGACCGAGGCGGGCGGCGTGCTGGTCGGCGTCAAGAACGCGGCGGAGGCGCGCAAGGGTTTCGACACCATCGTGGCCAACGCCAAGAAGTACAACAAGAAGGCCACGCTGCTCGGCGTTCAGGTCCAGCAGATGCTCGGTGGCGGGCAGGAGGTCATCGTCGGCGCCGTGACCGATCCGTCGTTCGGCAAGCTGGTCGCCTTCGGGCTCGGCGGCGTGCTGGTCGAGGTGCTCAAGGACATCACGTTCCGCCTGGCCCCGGCGTCGAAAGAGGACGCGCTCTCGATGCTCGACGGCATCGCTGCGGCACCCATACTCAAGGGTGTGCGCGGCGGCGACGCGGTCGATCGGCAAGCGCTCGCACGCATCATCCAGAACGTCTCGAAGCTCGTCTCGGACTTTCCCGAGATCACCGAGATGGACCTGAACCCGGTGTTCGCCACCAAGAAAGGTGCGATCGCCGCCGACGTGCGCATCGTCGTCGACTTCAATCCCGCCCCCGCGCGCTTCCGTCCCGCGCACGAGGACATCGTCCGCGACATGAACCGGATCATGAAGCCGGACGCCGTGGCCGTGATCGGCGCCTCCACGGAGGAAGGCAAGATCGGCAATTCGGTGATGAAGAACCTGATCAACGGCGGCTACAAGGGCGAGATCTACCCGATCAATCCTTCGGCCGACGAGATCATGGGCCGCAAGGCGTACAAGAGTGTCAAGGACGTCCCCGGCAAGATCGACGTCGCGGTATTTGCCATTCCCGCCAAGTTCGTCGCGCAGGCACTGATCGAAGTCGGCGAAAAGAAAATTCCCGGTGCGGTATTGATTCCTTCCGGTTTCGCGGAGACCGGTAACGTCGAGGGCCAGAAGCAACTCCAGGAGATCGGGCACAAGTACGGCGTTCGCCTCATGGGCCCGAACATCTACGGCTTCTACTACACGCCCAAGAACCTGTGCGCGACGTTCTGCACCGCGTACGACGTCAAGGGCAAAGCCGCGCTTTCATCGCAGTCGGGTGGCATCGGCATGGCGATCATCGGCTTTTCCCGCTCGGCCAAGATGGGCGTGTCGGCCATCGTCGGTCTGGGCAACAAGTCGGACATCGACGAGGACGATCTGCTGACGTTCTTCGAGCAGGACGACAACACCCAGATCATCGCGCAGCACTGCGAGGATCTGAAGGACGGCCGCGCGTTCGCCGAGGTCGCGAAGCGCGTGTCGAAGAAGAAACCCATCGTCATGCTGAAGGCCGGACGCACCAGCATGGGCGCACGCGCCGCCAGCTCGCACACCGGCGCGCTCGCCGGCAACGACAAGATCTACGAAGACGTGCTGCGGCAGTCGGGCGTCATCCGTGCGCGCAGCCTGCGGGACTTGCTCGAATTTGCACGCGGGATCCCGGTGTTGCCCACGCCGAAGGGCGAGAACGTCCTCATCATCACGGGCGCCGGCGGCTCGGGCGTACTGTTATCGGATGCCTGCGTCGACAACGGCCTCTCGCTGATGGCCATGCCGCCCGATCTCGATGCCGCGTTCCGCAAGTTCATTCCGCCGTTCGGCGCCGCCGGCAATCCGGTCGACATCACCGGGGGCGAGCCACCCAAGACCTACCAGAACACGGTGCGCCTCGGCCTCGAGGATCCCCGCATCCATTCACTCATCCTCGGGTACTGGCACACCATCGTCACGCCGCCGATGGTGTTCGCGAAGATCATGGTCGAGGTGGTCGACGAGATGAGAGCCAAGGGCATCGAGAAGCCCATCGTCGCCTCGCTGGCCGGCGACGTTCAGGTCGAGGAAGCCGCCGAGTACCTGTTCGCGCACGGCATCCCCGCGTATCCCTACTCGACCGAGATCCCGGTCGCGGTGTTGGGCGCCAAATACAAGTGGGCGCGAGGGGCTGGCTTGATCTGATTGCAAGGTTCGAGACAGGTTTCCTTCAACTTTGGCATAATGGGGCTATCGCGTGAGACGCGCGGTAAGCCCCGGCAAGTGGGCAAGCACCACTGACGATATTGCCTAAGGAGGATGCAATGCACCAACCTTTGGCGTCGCGACCGCGACGCAAGATTCTGGCTTTACTCACCGCGTTCTTCTGCAGCCGCCGCGGCGGCGATGCCTGCCGTTGCCTGGGAGCCGACGAAACCGGTCGAGTTCGTGGTTCCCGCGGGTACCGGCGGCGGCGCCGACCAGATGGCGCGATTCATCCAGGGCGTCATCACCAAGAACAATCTGATGAAGCAGCCGATGATCGTCGTCAATAAATCAGGCGGCGCAGGTGCGGAGGGATTTCTCGCGGTCAAGGAAGCGAAGGGCGATCCCAACAAGCTCATCATCACGCTGTCGAACCTGTTCACGACGCCGCTGGCCACGGGCGTCCCGTTCAGCTGGCAGGATCTCACGCCGGTGGCGATGCTGGCACTCGACCAGTTCGTGTTCTGGGTGAATGCCGAGGCGCCGTACAAGACCACGAAAGACTACGTCGACGCCATCAAGGCCGGCGGCCCGAGCAAGTTCAAGATGGGCGGCACAGGTTCCAAGCAGGAAGATCAGATCATCACGGTCGCGATCGAAAAGGCGACGGGCGTCAAGATGATCTACGTCCCGTTCAAAGGGGGTGGTGATGTGGCGGTGCAACTCGTCGGCAAGCACATCGACTCGACCGTCAACAATCCGATCGAGGCCGTGGCGCAGTGGCGCGCCGGCAGCCTGCGCCCCCTTTGCGTGTTCGACAACGCGCGCATGCCGTACAAGGCCAAGGTGACGGACACGATGTCGTGGTACGACGTCCCGACATGCAAGGAAGCGGGGCTCCCGATCGAGTATCTGATGCTGCGCGGGATCTTCATGCCCGGCGGGGTAAGCAAGGATCAGGTGGATTTCTATGTCGACCTGTTCAAGAAAGTACGCGAGACCCCCGACTGGAAGAAGTTCATGGAAGAGGGCGCGTTCAACCAGACGTTCATGACCGGGCCCGAATACGCGAAGTGGGTGGCGAAAGAAGAGACCGTGCATCGCGATCTGATGCGCGAGGCGGGATTTCTCGCCAAGCCGTAGCGTTCCCCAAGAACTGCGCGCCTCGAGCGCGCAGTTCTTTTTCGTCGGGCATCTTCGCGCAGCGCAGGCTGGCGCATTACACGGGTCATGTCCATGGATCAAGAGCAGTCGCCTGGCGCGGAAGACCGCGCCGCAATCTCCGTGCGCGCGATGGAGCTCGTCGTTGCGCTGGTGATCTTCGTTCTCGGCGCGATCGTCGTCTACGACAGCAATCGCCTGGGATCCGGCTGGGGCGATGACGGCCCGCAGTCGGGCTACTTTCCGTTCTATATCGGCCTCCTGCTTTGCTTGTCCAGCGTCGGGATCATGATCCAGACATTGTCCAGCGGCGACAGCGGCGAAGCGTTCGTCGGATGGAAAAAATTGAAGCTGGTGCTGACGGTGCTGATTCCCGCACTCGTCTACGTTCTTTGCGTGCAGTACATCGGACTGTACGTCGCCTCGGCGATTTACATCACCCTGTTCATGGTTTGGCTGGGCAACTATTCCTGGTGGAGAAGCGCCGCGATCGGCCTGGTGGTCACGGTCTGCCTCTTTCTGATGTTCGAGGTCTGGTTCAAGGTGCCGCTGTTCAAGGGCACGCTCGATCCCTTGTCGTTCCTCGGCTACTGACGGAACGCGTCGGCGCCGTAACTGATCGCCCAGGAGGCATTTTGGTAGAACTCAGCGCATCTGTTCCACGGCTTCGCGGTCGTCCTGTCCCCGTTCAACCTGTTGCTGATGATGGTCGGCATCGTCCTTGGCATCATCATTGGCGTGTTGCCGGGCCTGGGCGGCGCGAACGGCGTCGCGATCCTGCTGCCGTTGACGTTCACCATGCCACCGACCTCCGCCATCATCATGCTGTCCTGTATCTATTGGGGCGCATTGTTCGGCGGGGCGATCACGTCGATCCTCTTCAACATTCCCGGCGAGCCCTGGTCGGTCGCTACCACGTTCGATGGCTATCCGCTGGCACAGCAGGGTCGCGCAGGAGAGGCGCTGACCGCGTCGTTCACGTCGTCGTTCGTCGGCGCACTCGTCGCGGTGGTGATGATCACGTTCCTGGCGCCGCTGGTCGCGAAATTCGCGCTCAAGTTCGGGCCACCCGAATTCTTCGCGGTGTACCTGCTGACGTTCTGCAGCTTCATCGGCATGGGCAAGGGATCGGCGTTCAAGACGCTGGCCGCGATGATGCTCGGCTTCGCGCTTGCCGCAGTAGGCATGGATACCGTGACCGGCCAATTGCGCTTGATCTTCGGCTTTACCGATCTCATGCGCGGTTTCGACTTCCTGATCGCGGTGATCGGCCTGTTTGGCATCGGGGAGATCCTGCTGTCGATGGAAGAAGGCCTGTCGTTCACCGGCAAATCGGCCAAGATCAATATGAAGATCGTGATCGAAACGTGGGCCAAGCTGCCTAAATACTGGATGACGTCGGTCAGAAGCTCGCTGATCGGCATCTGGATGGGCATCACTCCCGGTGGCGCGACGCCGGCTTCGTTCATGAGCTACGGCGTCGCAAAGCGCATGTCCCCAGACGGTGACAAGTTCGGCACAGGTCAGCTCGAGGGTGTGGTCGCGCCGGAGACGGCGGCGCATGCGGCAGGCACGTCCGCGTTGCTGCCGATGCTCGCGCTCGGAATTCCAGGCTCGCCTACCGCTGCCGTCCTGCTGGGAGGGTTGCTGATCTGGGGTCTGCAACCCGGTCCGTTGCTCTTCGTCGAGCAAAAGGATTTTGTCTGGGGATTGATCGCGAGCATGTATCTGGGCAATATCGCGGGACTGATCGTGGTGCTGACATGCGTACCCTTTTTCGCCGCCATCCTGCGCGTGCCGTTCTCGATCATTGCGCCGATCATCATCGTCATCTGTGCGATCGGCGCGTACACCGTGCACGGGGCCATGCTAGACATATGGTTCATGATGCTTTTCGGCGTGGTCGGCTATCTGTTCAAGAAGCTCAACTACCCGCTCGCGCCGCTCGTGCTGGCATTGGTACTGGGCGACCGTGCCGAAGATTCGTTTCGCCAGTCAATGCTCATGTCGCAGGGGAGCCCGGCTGTGTTTTTCTCCAACTGGCTGGTCGGCGGTATCACCGGTCTGGCCATCGTCATGCTGCTCTGGCCGCTCGTATCGAAAGCGCTTGCGATCGTGCGGCGACGCGCGGCGTGACCATAACCGACGGCGACGGCGCCGTCTTCCGAACGCGATTTCGATCGTCGTCGGGCAGCACAATGGCACTATGAACGCCAACCTCTACGCTCTGCTGCGCGATCATTTTCTGGAACGCGCAGACCAGCCGTGCATACTCATTCCGGACGGTCAGGTCATCGGGTACGAAGATCTCGACCGGACGTCCGCGCGCATAGCCTCCGCGCTTCGCGCAGCGAACTGTCGTCCCGGCGACCGGGTCGCCGTACAGGTCGACAAGTGCTGGGAGGCGCTCGCGCTTTACCTCGCGTGCCTGCGCGCTGGATTCGTCTATCTCCCGCTCAACACCGGTTATCAGAAGAACGAGTTGACGTACTTTTTCGGCGATGCCGAGCCGTCCGTCATCGTCGGGCGCCCCGGCGCGGAGCGAAACGCTCGCCGCCTTGCGTCCGGAGGCCACTGTGTTCACGCTCGCCTCGAACCAAGGCACGCTGCTCGATGCCGCGCGTGACCAGGACGAATCGTTCGAGGTCGAGCGGTCGGCCCCGGATGACCTGGCGTCCATCCTGTACACCTCCGGCACGACCGGGCGCGCCAAGGGCGCGATGTTGACGCATCGCAACCTCGCCAGCAACGCCTTGACGCTGGTTGATCGCTGGGGCTTTACCCACGACGACGTGCTGCTGCACGCGCTGCCGTTGTATCACGTGCATGGCTTGTTCGTGGCCTGTCACTGTGCCTTGTTGGCGGGCGCACGCATGCTTTGGCACGCCAAATTCGACGCACCGAGCGTGATCGCGTCGCTGCCGCACGCGACCGTCATGATGGGTGTGCCGACGTTTTATTCGCGCCTCCTTGCCGAACCCGGCTTCGGCGCCTCGGCCTGCACGACGATCCGCCTGTTCGTCTCGGGCTCGGCGCCGCTGCTGCCCGCGACCTTTGACGAGTTCGCCGCGCGCACCGGCCACACCATCCTGGAGCGCTACGGCATGACCGAAACCGGCATGAACACGTCGAATCCGCTCGACGGCGAACGGCGCTGCGGCAGCATCGGCCTGCCTCTGCCCGGGATATCGGTGCGCGTCGTCGGCGAAGACGGCGTGACGTCCGCGCCCGGTGAAGTCGGCGGGATCCAGGTCAAAGGTCCCAACGTTTTCGCCGGCTATTGGCGCATGCCCGAGAAGACGCGCGAGGAGTTCACCGCCGATGGCTACTTCAAGACCGGCGACATGGGCCAGGCGATGGCAGACGGCTACCTGAACATCGTCGGTCGCGCCAAGGATTTGATCATCACCGGCGGTCTCAACGTGTACCCGAAGGAGATCGAAGAACGGATCGACGCGCTGCCGGGCGTGGTCGAGTCGGCCGTCATCGCCGTGCCCGATCCCGATTTTGGTGAGGCAGTGACGGCGATCGTCGTCACCCGCAACGGCAGCGGGCTTACCGAGGCGAGCATCATCGCGGCGCTCAAGTCGGATATCGCCAGCTTCAAAGTGCCCAAGCACGTGCACTTTGTCGACGACCTGCCACGCAATGCGATGGGCAAGGTCGAGAAAAGCACCCTGCGCAAGCGCTACGCGGCTACCTGAAGGACCCGCTCATCGCGCCATGGCCTTCCACAGGAAGAACGCAGCCACGGCATACAGCAGGCACGCGAAGGCGCGTCGAAGATGCGCGACCGGCCACTGATGCGAGAGCCGGGCCCCGACCGGGGCGACAAAGATGCTTGCCGCAACGATGGCGATCAGGGCGGGCAGATAAATGAAGCCGACGGTGTACGGGGGCAGACCGGCCTGACGCAATCCTGCGACGATGAAACCTACCGTGCCTGCGAGCGCGATCGGCAGTCCCAGCGCTGCCGACGTGCCGACCGCGTTGCGGATCCGCACGTTGCACGAAGTCATCAGCGGCACCGAGAGAAAGCCGCCACCAGCCCCCACCAGGCTCGCCACCATGCCGATCACGACGCCGCAGCCGAACAGGCCCGCGGCTCCTGGGAGCTCGCGCGTCGGCTTTGGTTTGCGATTGAACAGCATCGTAGTCGCAATGAAGCTCGCGAACGCCGCGAACACCGCCGACAGCAGCGTCGTCGACATCCCGCCGACGATCTGCGGGCCGAGGAAGGAACCGACCAGCATGCCCGGCGCCAGCCGCCAGAACACCGGCCAAAGCACCGCTTCGTGCGCGTGGTGCTCGCGCACGCTCGCGATCGACGTGAACACGATCGTTGCCGTCGACGTGGCAATGGCCATGTGCAGGACGTGCTCCTGCGGAAAATGCTCGCGCGTGAATATCAGCGTAAGCAACGGCACGATCGTCATGCCGCCACCGATGCCGAGCAGCCCGGCCAGGAAGCCAACGACGCAGCCGAGCAGCACGAAAACGGGGAATAGCCACCATTCCACGTAACGCCCCGGGGTCAGCGCCGCGCACTAGGCGCGCGCCCGGGCTCAGGCGGCACGAGCACGCGCCAGCTTGGTCGTGATGAAAGTCCATTCGCGCGGGTCGACCGGCGTGATCGACAGCCGGTTGCCGCGTTGGAGCAGGCGCATCGTGGCGAGTTGCGGGGTGGCGCGTAGCTCCGCCAGCGCGATCAAGCGGGTCTTTTCGACCAGCGTGACTTCGACGTTGTACCAGCGCGGCGCGTCGGGCGTCGCCTTGGCGTCGAAATACTTGCTCTTCTTGTCGAACTGCGTCGCGTCGGGGTAAGCGGCCTTGCTGATGCGCACGATGCCGGCAATGCCGGGTTCGGGGCAACTCGAATGGTAGAAGAAGGCCTGATCGCCGACCTGCATCTGGTCGCGCATGAAGTTGCGCGCCTGATAGTTGCGCACGCCGTACCAGGCGACGGTCTTCCGGGGCATCGCCGCGAGATCGTCGATCGAGACGTCGTCGGGCTCCGACTTCATCAGCCAATATCGCATCGACTCGTGATTTCCATTCGGCAGCGCGAGGAAATAGCTTATCATTTTTGCACAGGCCATAGAGCGCCGATCTGCACTTTGCGCCGACGGAGGGATCCATGCACGCCTTGTTCTTCGCTTCGCTGCTCGCACTCCTTGGCGTGGCCGAACGCACCGCCGCTGCCGAGTTGCCGATCTTCGACGCACACCTGCACTACAGTCACGACGCCTGGGACAACCTGCCGCCCAAGGACGCGATCGCGATCATGCGCAAGGCGGGCCTGAAACGAGCGCTGGTATCGAGTTCGGGCGACGACGGCACGCAGCGGCTGGTCGCGGAAGCGCCTGACCTGGTGTTGCCGTCGCTGCGCCCCTACCGCCGCCGCAGCGACGTCTCTACCTGGGTGCGCGACGATACCGTCATCGCGTTCCTCGAGGAACGGCTCGGCCACAGCCGCTACGTCGCCATCGGCGAGTTCCACGTCTACGGCGCCGACGCCGACCTGCCCGTGCCCCGACGCATGGTCGCGCTGGCGAAGCAGCACAAGCTGGTATTGCACGCTCATACGGACACCGACGGTCTCGAGCGGCTCTTTCGTCAGGACGGCGACGCACGCATTCTGTGGGCGCATTCGGGATTCGAGCGCCCGGAGCAGGTCCGCGACATGCTGCGCAAATATCGCAACCTGTGGTGCGATCTTGCTTTTCGCAACGAACACGGCAGCTCCGGCAAGGTGCCCGCGGAGTGGCGCGCCGTATTCACGGAATTCCCCGACCGGTTCATGGTGGGTACCGACACATTCACGCCCGAGCGCTGGCACTACGTCATCGAGCATGCACAGTGGTCGCGCGCCTGGCTCGCGGACCTGCCACCGGCGCTCGCCGAGCGTATCGCATGGCGCAACGGCGATGCGCTATTTGCCGGATGGACGCCGACCGCCGCGCGATGAGGGCCGTCGGTACGGCTGCCATCGCGTGCGCCGCGACGCTTCTCGACATCGGCACGGCGTGCGCCTGCGGCGAACAGCTTTCCGGTGCGGTGCGGCGCGCGGAGAGCGCGAAATATGAGATCGTATTCAGCAGTCGTCCGGCCCCGATCCAGACGGGACAGCACTTCTCGCTCGATCTCGCCGTGTGCCCGCGCGGCGGCGCGTCCTTACCGGAAACGGTTCGCGTCGACGCCGTCATGCCCGAACACCGGCATGGCATGAACTACCGACCGGTCGTCGTGGCGCGCGGCGCCGGCCTGTACCATGCCGACGGGCTGATGCTGCACATGCCGGGAAACTGGGAGATTCGCTTCGACATCGTGACCGCCGGCGGAATCGAGCGCCTGGCCACCGCGATCCAACTCGAGTGATACCGCACAGCGTCGCGCGGTGTGTATTTGCGGTCGGCATCGTTGCGTCTGCGACGTTTGCCCAGCCGATCTCGATTCCGCCGCTCTCGGATACGGACGCGGCGCGCGTCGTGACGCACGGTCCCTGGCCGCCGCGATGGCAGCCCGATCCATCCAACCGGGTTTCCGGTAGCGCCGATGCGATCGCGCTCGGGGCGCTGCTGTTTCGCGACCCGCGATTGTCGCGTACGGGCACCATCGCCTGCGTCACATGCCATCAGCCTTCGCGCGCGTTCACGGACGGTTTGCAGCGCGCCGCTGGTTTGGCATCCGTCGATCGCAATACGATCAGCGTTGCCAACGTACGCCTGCAGCACTGGTTCGGCTGGGATGGCGCCGGCGACAGTTTATGGGCGCAGAGCTTGCGACCGATACTCGCCGTCAACGAGATGGGCGGCGACCTGACGCGGATCGCCACGCTCGTCCGCTCCGACGCAGGGTTGCGTCAGCGTTACCGGGACAGCTTCGGTGCCGAGCCCCCCCTTGACGACGAAGCGCTTGCCGTCGACGTGGCCAAGTCGCTTGCGGCGTACCAGGAGACGTTGTTGACCGGACGCACGCCATTCGACGATTTTCGCGACGCGCTCGTCCGTGGCGATCGCGTTGCAGCGGAACGATATCCCGCAGCAGCTCGGCGCGGGCTCGCGCTCTTCGTCGGCAGGGGTCGCTGCAACGTCTGCCACATTGGCCCCAACTTCACCAATGGCGAATTTCACGATGTCGGGGTCACGTTCTTTGTTGGCCGCGAGCACGTCGACCCGGGTCGCTACGCCGGCATAAAGCGCGTCCAGGCCAGTCGCTACAACCTGCTCGGCACGTTCAACGACGACCCGGCTGCAAGCACCGCCACAGGCACGCGGTTTGTCGCGCTCGAACACCGCAACTTCGGTGAATTCCGCGTGCCGTCGCTGCGCAACGTCGCGCGCACCGCGCCCTACATGCACAACGGCAGCCTGGCTACCCTGCGCGATGTCGTGAAGCACTACTCGGAGATCGACGAAGACCGTCTGCACGCGGACGGCGAGCGGATCGTGCGTCCGCTGCACTTGTCCGACGACGAGATCGACGACCTCGTCGCCTTCCTCGACTCGCTGAGCGACCGCGACAGCACTACCGCAATCGGCGGCGAGCAATTGAGCGCCGATCGCTAACCCAAGGCGCGCTAGGCCGGCGGCTCGTTCAGCACGCTGCCGTTGGTCGCGACGATCTTCGCGTACAAGTAAGCGCTGTCCTTTGGCGTGCGCTTCTGCGTTGCGAAGTCGACGTGCACGATGCCGAAGCGCTTGGAATAGCCGAGCGACCACTCGAAATTATCGAACAGCGACCATACGAAGTAGCCGCGCAGATCGACGCCACGCTGGAGCGCGGCATGGAGAGCCGCAATGTGCTTGCGCAGATAGTCGACCCGGAGGGGATCGGCGATGCGATCACCCTCCGCAACCGGCGGGTCGAAGAACGCGGCGCCATTTTCCGTCACGTACAGCGGCGGATTGCCGTACCGGTCCTTCACCCAGACGAGCGTATCGATCAGCCCTTGCGCGAACACTTCCCATCCCGTCTCTGTATACGTGGCTTGCTTCTGGCGCACCGGTGCGGCCCGCAGCGGCCATGCAGAAGGATCGTGGCGTGTCACGTTTCGCGTGTAGTAGTTGACGCCGACGAAATCGATCGGCTGCCTGATCAGCGCCAGATCCTCGGCTGGCCAGACCGGCCACGCCTCGCCGAAGATCTCCGCCAGTTCTTCCGGATACCGGCCGAGCAAGATCGGGTCGAGGTACTGCCGGTTCATGTACGCGTCGGCGCGCGCCGTGGCGGCACGGTCCGCGGGTTCGTCCGACGCGGGGTATTTCGGTTCGAGGTTGACCACGACGCCGATGCGATGCTTGCCCTCGCTCCGATAGGCCTGCACGGCGGCGCCGTGCGCGCGCAACAATTGGTGAGTCGCGATCGGCGCTTCGAAGCGGTTGCGATGCCCCGGTGCCAGCGCACCATGAAGATATCCGCCATCGGTGACGACCCAGGGTTCGTTCAGCGTCGTCCACATCTTCACCCGGTCGTCCAGCTTGCGGAACATGATGGCGGCGTAGTCGGCGAACCACTTCGAAACATCCGGGTTGAGCCAACCGCCGCGATCGTCGAGCGCCGCCGGCAGGTCCCAGTGAAATAGCGTGACCATCGGCTCGATGCCGTGCTTGAGCAGCGCATCGACCAGTCGATCATAGAAATCCAGGCCGGCCGGATTCACTGCGCCACGACCGAGCGGCAGGATACGGCTCCACGATGTGCTGAACCGATAAGCGCGCATTCCGAGTCGATGCATCAAGGCGACGTCGTCGATGTAGCGCCGGTAGTGATCGCACGCCACATCGCCCGTATCTCCATCACGCACCAGGTTCGGCGTGTGACAAAAGCGCTGCCAGATGCTCGGCCCTGCACCATCCGCCAGCGGCGAACCTTCGATTTGATATGCCGAGGTCGCACTCCCCCAGAGGAAGTCGGAAGCAAACTCAATTTTGGTCTTCATGCTCGCATCACCCACCTGTCAGCCACCGGAGTCGACCACGACGGTCGCCGGGAGTTCGCCGATACGTAACTCGGTACCCTTCCACTCGACAGCCTTGCCGTTGATACGGGCGAAGCGCGGTGGCTTGTCTCCGGGCCAAACGAACGCGAAACCGCCTGGGGGAAGGGTGGGCCCGCCCGGCAGTCGCAAGACGACGCGCCCGCCTTCCCTGCGCAGCGAGTAGCTCAAGCGGCCGTAGGGTGTGTGCAAATCCTTCACGGCGACGCCCGGTCCGGCAAGCCATTCCCCGGGGATGCCGGCACCGATCACGATGGCGCGGTCCTCATCGCGTTCATACGCGAACAGATCGAGCGTTGCGCGAATGAAATCCGAGGCTACCCAACCGTGCGGCATGTCCCCGACAAAGCGTGGCCGCCGCGCTTCGCGTCCGACGACTTCAGCCCACTGGTTCCACGCGGCTGGACGGCGCCCAGCGAGGAAAAACGCGAGCTGCTCCTGCGCGCGGTCGCGTGCGCCGAGGCGGACGAACGTTCCCACGGTCCGCAATTCGTAGGGGGTGTACTCCTCCCACGCCTTTCGGCCGTCTCGCCGGTCGATGAATTCGCGCCAATAGCGCTCGAACGTCGGCCCAACCAGGTCGGACGGAAGATATTGCGAGCCACCGCCCGGCGCGAACGCGATTGCAGTCGAGGTCGCATCGAAGTCGCCCAGCTCGGCGGCGCCCGCCAGAAAGTCAATGCCGTGCGCGGTCGCGGTATGGCGCAGCGACGCCGCGATATCGCGGCCGAATTCGTCGCGCTCGCGTTCGAATCGAGTCGCTTCGCGATTGCGACCGAGAGCCGATGCGACGCGGACGGCACCGTCATAGCCCTTCCAGGCCCAGAAATCATCCCAGTAGGCGTGCATCGGCTTTGCCGAGTAACCCTCGTGGCTGATCGAGGCCGGAAGCAGCCCGTAGAACCCGCGCATCGCCGGAGCAAGACCGGCAGCTGAGCGCTCGGATTGCCGCAGTGTGTCCAGATAGCCTGCCGCTTTCTCGACATGTTGCCACATCGCGTCGAGCAGCGCGCGGTCGTGCGTGTAGCGATAAATTTCGGCGACGAGATAGAGAAATTCACCGGCACTGTCGTTTTCGGGCACCGGGTCGGCACCGCGCTCATCGACGCAGCACGGAACCTTGCCGCTTGCGAACTGATACGGGGCATACCAGCGCAGATAGTCCACCGCGACGTCGGCATGATCGAGGCGCAGCAGCGATTCCGCGATCATGGTGCCGTCGCGAATCCACGAGCGCGCGTACGAGCGCGTTCCGGGACGAAGGATCGGGCCGTCGCGGGTGATCAGAATGTGGGCGATTGCAGTGCGCAGCGTGTCGACAAGCGGCTTCGCGCTCGCCGGGGCGCGCAGCGAAACCCGATCGAGCTTCGCCCGCCACATGGCAGCGACAGCGTTCTGCTCGCGCGCGACCCAGGTTTGGGGTGGCTGGCCGTCGAGTCTCGGTCGCACGGCGGTCCCGGACAGGGGCAGGACGATGGCTACCTGGGTACTGGCGCGCGGCGCGAGTCTCAAATCGTAGCCAAGCGCCGCCGAAGCGTAACCAAGGTCGTCGTGAACCTTTTGGCTCTGGCCCCAGTCCGCGGCAGCAAGCAGCTTGGGAATCGCCCCCGCGTCGGACGGAAACATTCCGGCGCGGTCCGGCGCACGCAGCGGAAAAACCTGGCGGTTGTCATTGATCGTCAGGGCTGTGCCGTCCCACCGAACGTCGTGGATGGCGCTGACGCCACCCGGGGTGCTCAGGAACTGGCTTGGAGGATTGACCTGGAAGGGCCGCACCGCAAGCACCAGCCGCAGTGACAAAGGACGGTCGGTGAGGTTGGTCAGCGCGTAACTGGCGATCAGTCGCGACTGCGCCCGCGTACCGGAAGCGAACGCCGACACCCGCAGCTCCCACTCGCGCTCGCGCCACGTGACATTGGGAATCGGCAGGTAATCATCGCGCAGGGACTGCTTTGCATCGACGTCGGCCCATGTCACGACCCGCGAGTTCGTGACGACGAACGGCTCGATGGAAAATCCGCCCCGAGCCACTTCGAGCGCGCCATCCTCCGACAGCAATGCCGTTTCGCTCCCGCCGTCGATGCCGATGATCGTCCAATACGGCTGCTCACCGGAGAATCCGCGCGGATAATAGCCGCGGGGCGATTCGCGTGCGAGCGCGGCGAAGAACGCGTTGGTCGACGCGCCGAAGGCGAGGTCCTTGATCTCCATTTCGCCAAGACCGTACGCGTTGGTCGGGCCGGCATGGAGTGCCAGTCGCACGTAGCGCGTGTCCGCGTCGGGCAGCAGCAGCGCATCGGGACCGCCGCGACCGTCGACGACGCGGCGCACCGTCACCCATTGCAAGCCGTCGTCCGAAAACTGCACGTCGTAGCGCGAAGCGTATAGGTTGTCGAGCCAGCGCAGGATCAACCCACCGAACTCGCGCCGACGTCCGAAGTCGACGGTGAGACTCTGCATGGCGCCGGTGACCGGATCGCTCTTCCATGCGGAAGCAGGCTCGCCGTCGAGCACGAGCGACGGTTCCGCGCCCGCCAGATGCGACGACGCCTGCGCGACGGGCTTCGGCCAGCTCGCCGGTTCCGGCGGCAGTTCACGCAAGCGAAGCTCGCTGACGTACACCGAGCCACGGCCGCCCCCGCGCCCTGCCGCAACGACGAATTCCAGCCTTGCGACGTGTTTCAGCTCGCGATCCTGGGTTGGTCCCCACGCGAACTCGATTTGCCTCTTCTTGATCCGGACAAGCTGCCAGTCGCGGGGAAAGTCGTAGTTGGGGCGATTGAACCACCACACGTTGTCGCCACTCGCGTCGACCAGCTTGAATTGAAACGTGTTCACCGGCGCATCGGCGCGCACATAGAACGAGATCTCGTAGTTCGGCGGCAGCTCGACCGGCAGCGCACGATAGGCAAGCGCATAGCCGGCTGTGCCCGCCAGATCGAAGTCCAGCCGCAGGGCCCGGCCACGAACATCATCGATCGCATGGATGGACGCCGTCACGCCGTCGGACGCACCCGCGTGCCACGCTGTCAGTTGATCGAAGCCGTCGAGCATACCGGGCGGCGGCGCCGTCTGGGCCCGAAGCGACGGTACCCACGCGAGCACGGTGAGAGCGAGCGCTACCAGCGCGGAGCGGGCGCGGTCGCGCCAGGCCGTCGAATCGACTGTGGTCGAGTCGATCATCCCTTGACGCTTCCCGCCATGAGTCCTTGCATGTAGTAACGTTGGAGCGTCAGAAACATTACAAGCACCGGGAGCGTCGTCAATACCGATCCGGCCATCATCAGCTCGTTATCCTGAACATGCTCGCGGGAAAGGCTGGCGAGCGCGACCGGCAAGGTGTAGTGATCCTTGTCGGTGAGGACGATGAGCGGCCACATGAAGTCGTTCCACGTACCGAGCAGCGTGAACACGGCCAGCGTCACGATGATCGGCGTGAGCATCGGCACGACAATCGAACGAAAGATGCGCAACTCGCTCGCGCCGTCGATGCGTGCGGCTTCGAGGAGTTCGTCCGGGATGGACAGCGCGTATTGACGCACGAGGAAGATGCCGAAGATGCTCGCCATGGCGGGAACGATCACGCCGCCATATGTGTTCACGAGGCCGAGGTGCTTCAGCAACAGGAACAACGGCACCATGGCGACCTGCGATGGGATGACCAGCGCGCCCAGCAGCAACTTGAAAATGCGGTCACGTCCGATGAAGCGCAACTTTGCGAAAGCATAGCCAGCCGCCACGTTGAACAGCAGCGACAACAGCGTTACCGCAACGGCGAGGAAAATGCTGTTCGCGAGATAGGTCCCCATGCCGGCGCGGCCAAACAGCTCGCGGTAATTCGCTAGCGTGGGATGGCTCGGCAAGAGGGGCGGTGGAAAGGTATTGGTCTCGCCGAGGGTCATCAACGACACCGAAACCATCCACACCAACGGGGACAGCGTGGCGACGGTGGCGCCGAGCAAGAGGGCATTCACGACCAGCGCCGCCGGCCGGCGCTTCATGGCGCGCTCGCTCGCCGCGCATAGCGCAACTGCAGCATCGTGACACCGAAAATGATCAGGAACAGCAGAAACGCCACTGCCGAGGCGGAACCCAGATTCCACCATTTGAAGCCTTCCTCGTACATGAAATAGAGGACGCTGACCGTGCTCTGCAACGGGCCGCCCTGCGTCATCACGTACGGTTCGGCAAAAAGCTGGAAGTAGCCCGCAATGGTCAGGACGCTCACCAACAGCAAGACCGGCGCGAGCAGCGGTAGCGTGATGGAGCGGAGCTGCCGCCAGGTCGATGCTCCGTCAATGCGCGCCGCCTCGTAAAGGTCCTGCGGAATGTTCTGCAGCCCGGCGAGCAGGATGATCATGTTGTAGCCGAAGTTCTTCCATGTCGCGAAGACGATGATCGCCGGCATTGCCCAGTGCGGGTCCCCGAGCCAGTCGACAGGATCGATACCGATGCCGCCCAGCGCGTAATTCAGGAGGCCATAGCGGGTATTGAACAGGTAGCGCCAGATGACCGCCACGGCGACCAGCGTCGTGACGACCGGCGCGAACAGCGCCGTGCGAAAGAACGGCTTGAACCACGCGACGCGGGAGTTCAGCAGCAGCGCGGCGCCGAGTGAGGCGCCGATCGACAACGGCACCCCGACCGCAACGAAGTACAGGGTGTTGCCAAGCGCCTGCCAGAACAGCGGCGTCCGAAGAAGGCGAAAATAATTCTCCAAACCCACGAAGCGCAGATTCCCGAGGTCGGCCAGGGCATAGATGTCGAAATCGGTGAGGCTCATGACGAGCGCGGCGAGGACGGGAAGGAAGAAGAAGACGCCGATGACCAGCAACGCCGGTCCGACGAACCACCAGGCGGCGTACTGGAATTTCAATGCGCGGCACCCCGTGCGAGCATCCAGCGCCGCTTCTCGAGAATCGCATCGGCGCGCGCGTCGAGCTCGCGCGCGGCCTCGTCCACGGTGAGCTCACCGTGCACCGCGCGCTCGGTAACGAGGCGCAACTCGGTCGCGATGCGTTCCCATTCCGGAACCTTGGGTGCGGGTTTGACGCGCTCGAGCTGGTCGCGAAAGGCACGCGCGTACACATCGGTCTGGAGGCCTTCGTCGCGCCACGTCGCGCGGCGGGGCGGCAGATCGCCGGTCATTTCGTGAAATCGGCGCTGGACGGAAGGTTGGGAGAGATACTCGATCAATTGCCACGCCGCGGCCTTCGACCGCGCGCTGCGGAAGAGCACCAGGCTCGAGCCTCCCGCGATCGATGCAGCCCGGTCCATCGGGCCCGGGCAAGGCCGCGGTCATCCAGTTGCCCTGCTCGTCCGGCGGCAGCCGGCGCTTGAACTCGCCGATGTTCCAGGGGCCGGAGATGTAAAACGAGTATTGGCCGCGACCGAATTCGTTCCACACATTCGAGACGTCGGTGCTGGTCCGCGCCGGCGCCCAGCCATTCCGGTACATCTCCAGGTAAAACGTGAGCGTCCGACGGAAGTCGACGCTTCCGAAATTGCCCCAGCGCCCGCCATCGCGCAGCAGCGGCTCCGCCTGTTGCAGCGACAGCGCGAGCAACGGCTCGAATTCGTTGAGCGGCAGGAGGATCGCGTAACGCCCCGGGCCCGCTCGCTGCTTGATCGCGGCCAGCGCGCGCGACCATTCACTCCATGAGCGCGGCGGCTCGGCAAAGCCCGCTTGCGCCAGAAGATCGCGACGATAGAACAGCAAACGCGTGTCCACATACCATGGCACACCGTACAGCTCGCCATCCACGCGGTTCGTCTCCAGGATGCCACTGAAATAATCGCCGGGATCGACCACCGGCGACGACGCGACATAGCGGTCAAGCGGCTCGAGGGCGCGCAGCGCCACGAATTCGGGGATCCAGGTGTTTCCCAGCTGACAGATGTCGGGCGTGGCGTCGCCCGCGAATGCGGTGAGCAGCTTTTCATGCGCGGCGGTCCACGGCAAGCTCTGCACATCGACACGAATGCCCGGATGATCGCGTTCGAACTCGGGCAACAGCGCCGCGACCACCTCGCCTTCGCGGCCCATGGCCCAGAAGCGCACCACGGTGACGTCCTTGGACGACGAGCCACAGGCGGTAACGAGTGCCCCGACGGCGACGATCAGAGCTAGCAACGCGCTGCGCAGAACCATCGAACCGTTCACTTCGCAGCGGCAAGCCACCCGCCGGAAAATCCGGCGCGCTCCAGCCCGCGGCGCACATGTGCGTTCCTTTTCATGACGCGCCAAACGATCGCAGTGCGATAATTTTCGATCATCGCGCAAATGGCCCCCTGATCGATGCCGAGATAGTCGACATCGACCCAGCCGAAACCCGGAACCGAGCGGCCGTGACGAAGCGGAACGTCAGAATGAAAGCTCAGATTGAACGCGTCCAGAAACCCGTACATCGAATAAATGTACTGGCCATAACGCTTGTGCATGTCGAGCACTGCCGGAATCGCGACCTCGGGCGCAAACGGGATTGACGCCGCCGCCGCCGTCGGCGCGAGAGTGCAATCGTCGTGCATGGTTGCCCCTCCGATCCCTCGAGCAGTATAACTGCGAAATATTCGCCGTCCGCTGGCGTCCTCGACCTCGACGTCGGCAGGGCCGTCACTGGCCGTAATGCCCCATATCGTCGTCCCGTAGTCCTTACAGCGCAGCGGATTGGCGACCGCGTACGCTTGCTGGGCGTAGACGGCGCGACGACTGTTTTCGAAGTAGTCGAGCCCGCGCTTGCGCATGTACGCATCCTGGATATCGCGCAAGTCGAGCCATACGTGGCTATATTGATGCCCGAAGAGCGGTGCAAAGCCGAGATACTCCTGACCGAAATCCTTGCGCCAGTTCTTGTCGTAAGTGCTGGTCCATTCGGCCCAGGCATCGGCGTTGACGGGGAAAGTCGGTGAGCCCAACGCAATGATGTACAACAGCATCGCCTCGTTGTAGCCGCGCCAGTCATACTCCATGAACCCGTCGGCCGGCGTCCAGCCATGATTGATTGCCGGGGGGCGCACCTGGGCCCATTGCCAATCCACACGGCGATAGATCTCTTCGACCAGATCGCGAATCTCCACCTCCTCGTCGCTCGGTCCGTCGAAGTAGGACTGGCAGAAGAGAGCACCGGCGAGAAAAAGCGCCGTATCGACCGTCGACAACTCGCTCTCTTCGAACCGCTCGCCCGTCTTCATGTCGAGGAAATGATAAAAAAAGCCTTTGTAGCCCGTTGCGCCGCGTGCATTCGTGTTCTGCGGCGCGTTACGAAAGAAGCGTAAGGTCGTAAGCACCCGCTGTCGCGCCGCCTCACGCGTGATATAGCGACGTTCGACGCCAATGGGATAAGCGGTCAGGCCGAAGCCAACCGCCGCGATGCTGGCAAAGGATGGCGTCGGAAACCGATCCGGTACAAGGCCGTTCTGCCGATTTGCCGTGTCCCAGAAAAAGCGGAAGGTTCGTTCCTCGAGATCGACGAGGAGCGGGTCCAGCACCGGTCTCAAGGTCCGGACGACCGCCGACACTTCCGGGAATTGAACTCGCGTGCTGTCGCGAGCAAGTGCGAAAGTCAGGGCGACGACCGCGATCGCCGCAAGATAGGGAATGAACCGTTTTCTGGACATCGTAACCCGCACGCTACGTCATGCGTTTTAGCGCCAAAACGCCGTGCCGGCCGCGCAAGGGCACGGCCGCCTCCTCTCCAGCGATTCGTATGCGCCGCCACACGTCGGTTCGCGGCTTTCTTTGGAAAACCACTCATCATACGGCCTGCGACCGCGCCGGCGCCTCGAGACTCCCGCCGTTTGAGCGTCGGCATCGCAGCGATGGTACCTCGCCTTGGCTTGGGGTTCAGTGCGGCTTGGCGCGGAAGTTGCCCACGGTCACCCTGCCAGCAACGCCGCAAAGCCAAAAAAAAGCGGCGCTGCAATGGCAGCGCCGCGATACAAGATGTCCCCCACCTGAGCCGTACCGACCGAGGTCTTGAACCGCAGTTCAAGAGGGTCGCCTGCCAGGGCCATTAGGCGCTTCCGCGTAGGGAACGCACACCAGCCCGATTAAAGCTCGGCAACCTCGCTAAGGTAGCATTGGTTCAAAGAACGTAAGGCCAGTTCGAACACTGCAGGGGACAATCGGCGCAGCCGCTAGAACAGTTTGTCCTGTTCCGCCATCGCGCGATCAATGGCCGACTGCATGGCTGAAATTCTACGCTGAATGCTCGCGCTGTCAAAACCATTTGCAGGCGCGATGCTGCGCTTCGTTCCCAGGAGCTCGTGCGTGATGTTGAGCGCGGCCATCACAGCGATGCGTTCGGTCCCCGCGATCTTGCCTGCGTCACGGATCTCGCGCATGCGCTGGTCGAGGTATTGAACCGCCTGCATCAGGTCGTCGCGCTCCGATTCCTTGCACGCGACGCGGTACTCCCTTCCGAGAATCGACACGTCGAGCATGGTGCCTCGGTCGTCCACGGCCGATCAGCTCGCGGCCTCGGGTAACCGTTGCAGCAGTGCGTCGAGCCGTGACGACGCTGCCGCCATCTTTTCGGTGAGCGTACGACTTTGCTCATGCGCACGCGCCAGTTCCCGATGCAGCGATTCATTCTCGGCACGTAGCCGATGGTACTCGGCGAGCAATGCCGCGAGCTTGTGTTCGAGTCCTGCGAGTTCGGAATCCATGGGGCGACTATAGGCGGAAGATTTCGGCGGCGTCAACCCGACGCCAGCGGCGCATAGCGCACCGCGAGGATTTCCAACTCCTCGACGCCTCCAGGCGTCCGCAGGGTCACGGTGTCGCCTTCGCGTGCCTTGGTGAGCGCCCGCGCCATCGGCGACATCCAGCTGATGTAGCCGCGCTCGGTGTCGATTTCGTCGACGCCGACGATGCTGACGGTGCGCTGCTTGCCGTGCCCGTCGCGAACATCGACGGTCGCGCCGAAGAATACGCGATCGGCATCGTCGTCGTCCCGCGTGACCTGGGGATCGACCACCTCGGCCTTGTCCAATCGCCTGACCAGGAAGCGAATGCGGCGGTCGATCTCGCGCAGCCGCTTCTTCCCGTAGATATAATCGCCGTTCTCCGAACGGTCGCCGTTGCCAGCCGCCCAGGCAACGGTCGCGACGAGGGCCGGGCGTTCTTTTTCGACGAGCTCGTCGAGCTCCGTCTTCAGCCGCTTGAATCCCCCCGGCGTCATGTAGTTCTTCGTGCCAGGCGGCAACGACGTGTCCTCGACCTCGCCGTCTTCGAGGTCGGCTTCATCATCTTCGCGGGTAAAGGCCTTGTTCATGAGGAGCGTCGGCGTCCGCCAGCAGAACTCGCGCCAACCCAAAGCGTGACGCGCGCTTGCCAGACAAATTATAGGACAGCTGACGCCCCAGCGGGTTCGCAGGATGTCAGCGGCTCCTGCCCGAACGATTGGCGCGCGCCGCGGCCAACACCTTGCAGATCTGCTCGACACCCTCAACGAAACGCGGGCCGGATCGATGCAGCAGATTCGCGTCCACGACAAACAGATTGCCCCGTGCAACCGCAGGCAGGTCGCGCCATGCCAGCCATTCGTCCAGCCAGTCCGGGCGCACAGCGTCGTCGGCGCCGGCGACGATCGCATCGGGCGCCGCTGCGAGGACGGCTTCGACGCTCACCTGTGGCGCAGGCAAGGGCAGCGAAGCAAAGACATTCTCGCCGCCGCATATCTCGATCGCGGCGGTGATCAAGTGGCCCCCGCCGACGGTGTACAACGGGCGGTTCCAGATCTCATAGAACACTCGTACTTTTGTGGTGCCGGCAGCCCGGTCGCGCGCCGCGACCAGCCGTGCCCGAAACTTCTCGGCAGCGAACACTGCCGACTCGGCACGCCCGGCGAGGACCCCCAGCTGCTCGATCTCGTCCGCGATTGCCATGGGTGTAGTCGGGTTCGAGAGATAAACCGGCACGCGCAACGCGCGCAGGCGTTCGAGTTGTGCCGGCGGCAGATACGGCCAGGTGACGATCAGGTCTGGCTGCAGCGCGAGGATACCTTCGAGACTGACCGCAGCGGCATCGCCTACCTTCGGCAAACGCGCGGCATCCGGTGGCCAGTTGGCCGGCGAGAGCACGCCGACCACGCTGCCACCCGCACCCGCCGCGAACAGGAGTTCCGTAGCGTGCGGCGCCAGGCTGATGATGCGGCGCGCAGGCGCCGCAAGTTCGATCCGCACACCGCTCGCATCGACCGCCGCAACGGTCGCCGCGGCCTCGATCGCCCCCCAGCTCGCCACCGCCAGCAAGAACACGGGCCAGCGCATCGTCAGTATCGGAAGCGTACGCCGGCGAACACGTTGGCACCCATGGTATTGAAGTCGGCCGCCAGTTCGTAGTGCTTGTTGAACACGTTGCCGGCGACCGCAAACAGCGCCCAATGCGGTGCGAGCGCGTATTCCGCGTTGAGGTTGACGATCGCGTAGCCGCCCATTCGCCGCGTGTTCGCCGCGTCGTCGTAGCGCGCCGACGAGGCGGTGACTTGTGCGCCAAGCTGCAGCGGCCCCAACGCCTGCGTCACGTCGAGCGAGCCGTACCGGCGCGCGCGACGTGGCAGGAGGTTGCCCGTCGCATCGTCGTACGGGCGCGCGAAATCGAAGCTTCCTTTCACCGTCGTGTCGCGGATCAGCGCCTGCAACTCGAGCGTGACGCCTTCCAGCGTGGCATCCGCGACGTTCTGTGGTGCGCAATTGAAGTCCGCATCACACTCGAAGACGATGAGATTGCGCACACGGTTCTTGTAGGCGACGATGCCGGCGTTGATCTCGGCGCTTGCATAGCGCAAGGCCGCCTCGAAGTTGCGCGCGGTCTCCGGGACCAGGTTCGGATTGGAAAACCCGGGGAAGTACAGATCGTTGAAACGTCGGTGCCCGGAATCCGGTGCCGTAGCTCGCACTGGCGCGCAGCCCAGGCATGAGGGTATAGGCATAGGCGAACGAACCGGACGTTTGCCCGCCGAACTGCGAACTGTCGTCCCGGCGGAGATTGGCCTGCAGCGCGTTCGGCCCTTCCTGGAACTGGTACACCCCGACGATCGCGTTGGTGTTGCGCGAGGTGACGGGAAAATCGGCGTCGGTATCCAGTCTCTCTTCCCGACGGGTCAGTGCGACCGAAAGCGCGCCGACGGGCGGGGAGAAATCGCTCTGCCATGTGTACTGCCGCTGCGTCGTCTTGAACTGCGAAGGACCGAATGCGGTTTGCGTATTACTGTCGTCGATCGACACCCCGGCTTCGAGGGTGCTTTTCCAGAACGACGTCAAACGATTACGGCTTGCCACCGCATAGCTCTGCAATGTCGTGATCGTACGATCGTCGAAATCCGGCCCGCCATCGAACTGCGCATTCATGCGGCTATAGAAACCCTGGGCGGAAAGCGTTTGTTCCGGTGCGAACGTGTAGGCCAGCGATCCGCTCGCGCTGCCATTGTGATAGCCGTCGCGGTCCGGGTTGTAGCTGAAATTCTCGGGATTGCCGATGGCGTTGAAGCCTGAACTCTGGTTGTAGCCGCCCTGCACCATGAAGCGCCATGGGCCGCCCCCACCCGACGCACCGGCAGCGAACTGGCTGGTGTTGTAGGTGCCATATCCGGCGCTGGCATTGGCCGCGAACGTACTGCCGCCGTTGCGCGTGAACACCTGGATGACACCGCCGATGGCGTCGGACCCGTAAAGACTCGCCGCAGGTCCGCGCAGGATTTCGATGTGATCGATCTGGTCGAGCGGGATCGCTTCGAATGGCGTGGTGCCCGAGCTCGACGAACTCACACGTAACCCGTCGATCAGCACCAGCGTCTGGCCGGCATTGGCGCCACGCAGGAAGACGCCCGTTGTGGAGCCCGGTCCGCCATTCGTGACGATCTGCACGCCAGGCTGCCGCTGCAGCAGGTCCGCGAGGCTCTGTGCGCCGGCGCGGGCGATCTCCTCGGGGCCGATCACCGTCACGTCGGCAAGCAACTGGTCGAGCCGTTGCGGCGAACGTGCGGCGGTGACGACGAGCGGGTCGAGCAACGTCGGCGCGGTGGCCGGCTGGGCGCTTGCGAACGACGTGAACGCAGCCGCGCAAAAAGCGCTGATCAGAAGACCGCCGCGCAAAGGGAACAACCGGAGCATGAGGTTTCTCCGCAGTAGCCGTGCAACCCCGCACGGTCGTGGGTCGAACAACGCGGAGAGCAGGGGCGGCGGAATACGCGCAGGTCGCGGGCGTCCGGCCGGACACCGCCTCCCGCGATGGGCTTGGATCCGGCGCGCTCATCGAGAATCGAGCAGCGACGGTTGCAGGCCGGTCTCCGGGCTTGTCAGTCTTGGCCGCCTGCCTTCCCATCCGCGTACCGCGAACAGTGGCGTCTGGAGCGGCCCGCACTGACATACCGTTGCGGGGGCAGCGCCGGAATAGCTGCGGGTACAAATCGTCCGCGACGTACCGGCTTCCCGTTTCACCCATGGCGCAATGCAGCTGGATCGTATGCGCCACGGACACCTGCACGGGTCATTATAGCGGCAAGAACGACAATGCGCGGCAGGGCGGCGTTCGTCATCGCTAGCTGCTATAATTTTCGCCCCTTCAACGACTTGCCGGTGCCGCCGCAAGACCCCACGTGAGCCGCAAGCTGTACATCCGCACCTTTGGCTGCCAGATGAACGAGTACGACTCGGACAAGATGGCGGACGTATTGCACGCGGCCGAGGGTCTCGAACTGACGGCCTCGCCCACGGACGCCGACGTCATCCTGTTCAACACCTGCTCGGTGCGGGAAAAGGCCCAGGAGCGCGTGTTCCATGACCTCGGTCGAGTGCGCGAGCTCAAGATCGCCAATCCCGGGCTCATCATCGGTGTCGGCGGCTGCGTGGCCAGCCAGGAAGGTGCGACGATCGTCGAGCGCGCGCCGTACGTCGACGTCGTCTTCGGGCCGCAGACGCTGCACCGTCTGCCGGAGCTGATCGCGCGCCGGCGCACTTCCGGCAAGCCACAGATCGACATCAGCTTTCCGGAGATCGAGAAATTCGACCACCTTCCGCCGGCGCGCGTTGACGGCGTTTCGGCCTTCGTATCGATCATGGAAGGCTGCAGCAAGTATTGCTCGTTCTGTGTCGTCCCGTACACGCGCGGCGAGGAAGTGTCGCGGCCGTTCGACGACGTGCTGACCGAAGTCGCCGATCTCGCCGACCAGGGTGTCCGCGAAGTCACGCTGCTGGGACAAAACGTCAATGCCTATCGGGGCCCGATGGCGACGGGCGCGATCGCCGATCTGGCAACGCTGATCCAGTACCTAGCCGAAATCGATGGCCTCGAGCGCATCCGCTACACGACGTCGCACCCGAAGGAGATGACGCAAGCGCTGATCGACGTCTACCGCCATGTCCCCAAGCTGGTCTCGCATCTGCATCTGCCGGTGCAGTCGGGTTCCGACCGCATTCTCACGGCCATGAAACGCGGCTATACAGCGCTCGAATACAAATCGATCGTACGCCGCCTGCGTGATGCGCGCCCGCAGCTGTCGCTCACGTCGGACTTCATCGTCGGCTTTCCGGGCGAAACCGAGGCCGATTTCGAACAAACCATGAAACTCATCGATGATGTCGGTTTCGATGGCAGCTTCAGCTTCGTCTACAGCGCGCGCCCAGGCACTCCGGCCGCCCAATTCGCCGATCAGGTCGAACGCCCATTGGCGCAGGCACGGCTCGAACGGCTGCAGGCGGTCGTCGAAAGCCAGTACCGCGCCCGCAGTGAGGCCATGGTCGGCACCATCGAGAGGGTGCTCGTGACCGGCCGTGCCGCCCGGAACGCCGGTGATCTGGCGGCCCGCACCGACAACAATCGCGTAGTGAACTTTCCCGGTGCCGATGGTCTGATCGGGCAGCACTCCGACGTGCGGATCACGGCCGCGCTGGCGCACTCGCTGCGCGGCGAACTGGCGGCCGGTTCCTAGTCATGTGCCTGCGTCCCCGCCGCAACACCCTACGGCGCAAACCCTGACCGAGACTATGCGCATGACCGCCCATCGATTCACCCCGATCACCGTCGCGTCGGTGGCATTCGCGCTGGCGCTGACCGGCTGCGCGACCACATCCCCTGCACCCGTTGCCACATCGCCCGACACGGCACGCGTGGCGGCGACCGCGGCGGCGGCGGGTGCCGCGGCCGCCGCTACAACCGCCAATGCACCGGCGCGACCGGCCGCACCCGGCGCCGGCAACGCTTCGCCCGCCGCGTCCGCCGCGGCCGCCGCGGCCGCCGCGGCCGTTGCCGCCCTGAGCAACCAGAAGCCGTTCGCCGAAGTCATCAAGGGCGCCAAGGAGACGCCGGGCTTCTACACCATCTACGAGCGCGACGACAAGGTCTGGATCGAGATCAAGCCCGACCAATTCGACCAGCCGTTCTTCTTCGCCTTCAATTTGTCGAGCGGCCTGGGCGAGAAGTGGTTTTTCGGTGGCCTGATGGTGGATAGCTTTGTCGCGTCATTCCATCGGCTGAGCGCGACCCAGGTCCAGCTCATCGCCCGCAACACCGAGTATTTCGCCAAGCCCGACACGCCCGAAGCTCGCGCCGTCAAGGAGGCGTTCTCCGACAGCCTCCTCGGCGCGGCACCTGTCGTGAGCCAGCCGCATCCCGAGCGCAAGTCGATCCTCATCGAAGCCAACGCCCTGCTGTTCGCGGACATACCGGGCGCCAACGGCTTGCTCGAGCGCGCCTATCGGCAAGCCTATTCGTTCGACCCGAGGAATTCGTCGATCACGAAGGCGCGCGCAACACCCGACCTGGTGACGATCAACGTCAACGCCCACTATGCCTTGCAGCGTGTGAGCCAACCGGCGCCGGGGGCCGGATTCACCACGTCGCCACCGTCGACGGTCCCCGATATCCGCAGCCTCTTCCTGGGCTTCTACTACAACATCGCCAAGCTGCCCGAGCAGCCCATGCGCCCGCGCGTCGCCGACGACCGCATCGGCTACTTCGTGCAGGAGCGCTTCGACTACGGCAACGACACCACACTCACGCCCAAGGTCAACCTGATCCAGCGCTGGCGCCTCGAGAAAAAAGATCCTACGGCGGCGCTCTCGGAACCCAAGGAACCGATCGTTTTCTGGATCGACCGCAATATCCCCCACCAGTATCGCCAACCGATCATCGAGGGCGTGCTCGAGTGGAACAAGGCGTTCGAGAAGGCGGGCTTCAAGGATGCGCTGCAAGCAAAGATCCAACCCGATGACGCCGATTTCGAGACGGTCGACACGCGCCATGCGTCGATCCGATGGATGCCGACGGCGCGGCCGATCTTCGGCGGCGTCGGACCGCGCCAGGTCGATCCGCGCACCGGGGAGATCCTCGATGCCGACATCGGCATCGACCCGGTCCGCTTGCGCAACCGCCGTTTCATCCGCGTCGAACTGATGCGGCCGCAGAGCGCGCCCGCGAGCTTCATGGAACATCCAGAGCGCATGTGCATGCTCGAGGACTACGCGGCGCAGGAACTCAACTTCACCTTCGATCTCCTCGAAGCGCGCGGCGAACTCAATCCGGATGGTCCGGAGGCCGAAGCCTTCGTGATGGCCGATGTCAAGGAAATCGCCATGCACGAAGTCGGGCATGCTCTCGGGCTGCGCCACAATTTCCGCGCGTCAACCGTCTACTCGCAGGCGCAATTGAGCGACAGCCAGTTCACGCGCGAGCACGGCGTCGCCGGTTCGGTCATGGAGTACAACGCGATCAACATTGCGCTGCCCGGAGAGCGGCAAGGCGCGTACGGCATGACGACGCTCGGGCCGTACGACTATTGGGCCATCGAGTACGGCTACAAGGAGCTCGCGCTGGACCAGGAGGCCGCGGAACTGCGCAAGATCGCCTCGCGCAGCAGCGAGCCGTTGCTGGCCTACGCCACCGACGAAGACAACAACTTCGGCATCGATCCGGAAGCCAACACCGGGGACCTCGGCAACGATCCCCTCGAGTTCGCTCGCCGGCGTCTCGTGCTCGCGCGCGAGTTGTGGGATCGCTGGCAGGACCGCGAACTTGCGCCCGGCGAAAGCTATGTCGTCTTACGTCGTACCGTTGGTCGCGGCCTGATCGTCGTCGGGCAATCCTCGTCGATGGTTGCAAAATACATCGGTGGCGTCAGCACGCTGCGTGATCACGCCGGCAGTCCGCGGCCACCGCTGAATCCGGTGACGGCGGCCCAGCAGCGGCAGGCACTGGACATCATTGCGACCGGACTGTTTTCGTCGGACAGCTTCCACTTCAAGCCCGCGTTCATGCGGCGCTTGCAGGTTGACTATCTGGATCGCAGCGACATGTTCGATGTCGGCCTCTCGACCCCAGGTGTCGACTACTCGCTGCCTGGCCAGGTGCTGAGAATCCAGCGCGACATTCTGAACCAGCTGATGAGCGACAGCGTGGCCCAGCGCATCATCGACAGCGAGGTCAAGCTGGACGATCCCAAGAGCGGCTTTCGATTGTCGGAGCTGTACATCTCCCTGCACCGCTCGATCTGGAGCGAACTGAAAACCGGGCAGGAAATCACGCCGTTGCGCCGCAACCTGCAGCGCGAACACCTCGCTCGCGTGGCGAACGCGCTGGTGCGTCCGCCGTCGACGATGCCCGCGGATGCCCGCGCCCTGCTGCGGCAGGATGCGCGCCTGTTGCGCGACGAACTCAAGGCCGTGCCGACCAAGACGACCCGGTCGAAAGAAACGCAGGCGCACATCGCGGAGAGCCTCACGACGCTCGACGAAGCGCTCAAGGCCCCCCTGCAGCGGCAGGGCGTCTAGGCGCCGCAGCGCGCCTGTGTCGATAGCATTATCAGGCCCCAATCTCTCTTGAAAACCGCCAGCGCCGAAGTCACGCTCGCGCCGCTCGACAATCGCGCGCTGGCCAATCTTTGCGGCGCACTCGATGCGAACCTGCGGCAGATCGAGGCGGCGCTCGAAGTGTCGATCTCCCGACGGGGTGCCACCTTTACGTTGCGCGGCGCGCCGCGACAAGTCGAGCACACCGCGGCGGCACTGGAGCGCTTCTACGCGCACGCCAAGGAGCCGTTGTCGGTCGACGACATCCAGCTTGGACTCGTTGAACTGGCGACGCAGAACCGTTCCCCGTCACCCGATAGCGCGCCCGCGGGCGATGGCGACGACACCCCGTTGCTGCGCACGCGGCGTACCGACCTGCATGGACGCACCCCGAATCAGACCCTCTACATCCGGCACATCCAGGACCACGACATCACCTTCGGCATCGGGCCCGCCGGCACGGGCAAGACCTACCTGGCCGTCGCCAGTGCGGTCGACGCGCTCGAGCGGGACCTCGTCAAGCGTCTCGTGCTCGTGCGACCGGCGGTCGAAGCGGGCGAACGTCTCGGCTTCCTCCCAGGGGACCTGGCGCAGAAGGTGGACCCGTACCTGCGTCCTCTGTACGACGCGTTGTACGACCTGATGGGCTTCGACAAGACCGCCAAGCTGTTCGAACGCAACACGATCGAGATCGCGCCGCTCGCCTATATGCGCGGCAGAACCCTGAACCATTCCTTCATCATTCTCGACGAGGCGCAAAACACGACGCCTGAGCAGATGAAGATGTTCCTCACGCGGATCGGCATCGGCACCAAGGCGGTGATCACCGGGGACGTGACGCAGATCGATCTTGCGCGCGGTCAGAAGAGCGGCCTGATCGAGGCGCGACGGGTACTCAAGGACGTGCGCGGCATCGCGTTCACGGATTTCACCAGCGCGGATGTCGTGCGCCACCCGCTCGTGCAGAAGATCATCAACGCGTACGAGAAGCACACGCACAGCGAACGCATCGACGCCCCGGACGCGCCGCCGCGCGCCGGGCGCTGACGCCATGGCAAGTCCGCATGAGCGCGACGGGCCGCCCCGAGTACGTTCATGCGAGCGGAGCGAAGCCCAGGCGCGAAGCGCGCGTCCGCGAGCGTGGACGGCGGCCGACAAGATGGTGCGATCGGTATCTACGTGCCGCCAATGAGCCGCTCACACCGGAGCGCGCAGCGCGAAGGTACTCCGATGACGCGTTGCGCCTCGGCTGCACCTTGCACGTGTCCGGGCACCCGCAGCCACGCCCCGGGGACGAACTGATCCGCGTCGGCGAGTGGTGTCGCGCCCACGGCCACGTCGCCGACCGCTACGGCGATGGCGAGCTGATCCAGGCTTTCGAAGGCAGAGTTGCCACGCTGCTGGGCAAGCCCGCCGCGGCATTCATGGCGAGCGGCACGATGGCGCAACTCATCGCATTGCGCATCTGGTGCGAGCGCGCAGGAACGCGGCGCGTGGCGATGCATCCGACGTCGCACCTCGAACTGCACGAGGAACGTGCGTATGCGCACCTCCACGACCTGCAAGTAACCCCGCTGGGGCCGCGCGATCGTCCGAACGAGGCTGGCGATCTCGCCGCCTGTCCGGAGCGTCTGGCGGCCGCGCTGCTCGAATTGCCCGCGCGCGAGATCGGCGGCCGCTTGCCGGCATGGGATGATCTTGGCAAGATCGCCGCGCTCGCGCGCGAACGCGGCGTGAAACTGCACATGGACGGCGCGCGCTTGTGGGAAGCCCGCGAAGCCTACGCACCCCAGTCGTTCGCGGATATCTGCGCGCACTTCGATTCGGTCTACGTGTCGTTCTACAAGGGCATAGGTGCGCTCGCCGGCGCAATGCTGCTCGGCCCCGAGGATTTCATCGCTGAAGCCAGGGTGTGGCGACGCCGTCACGGCGGCACGCTCGTGCAATTGCACCCGTTCGTCGCGTCCGCGGCGATGCGCTTCGACGAACAGCTCGCGAAAATGCCCGCTTTCCGCGACCGCGCGCGCGAGTTTGCCGCCGCTCTGGCGACGCTCGAGGGCATCGTCATCCAGCCGCACCCGCCGGAAGTTAATCTGTTTCACGTTCATTTTAACGCGCCCGTCGCGGCTCTGGTCGCGGCGCGCGACGCCATCGCCGCGGAGCATCGTGCGTGGCTCCTGCCGCGCGTCGTCGCAGGCAGGCTGCCCGGCTGGTCGAGCGCCGAGATCTACGTGGGTGACAACCTGTTGGCGTTGCGGAACCCCGTCGTCATTCCTCTCTTCGCGCAGCTGCTCGAGCGTGCGCGCGAAGCCGCGGCAACATGAGCGCGAAGGGCCGCCCCGAGCGCGAATACCGGAGCGCAGAGCGCGAAGGTACTCCAATGAGCGCGAAGGGCCGCCCCGAGCGCGAATACCGGAGCGCAGAGCGCGAAGGTACTCCAATGAGCGCGACGAGCCGCCACGAGCGCGCGGGCATTCCAATCGCTGCCCGCGGGATGCGCCTTGCGCTCAGCGTCCAGTACGCGGCAAAGGGCGACGATCTCCCGGCACGTCCCTTGCTTCGACGGTGGGTCGCTGCCGCGCTCGACGCCGACGCCAGCGTCACGGTGCGCTTTGTGGAAGCGCGCGAGGGGCGCACCCTCAACCGGACCTATCGCGGAAAAGACGCCGCCACCAACGTGCTCGCCTTCGTGTACGATGGGGTTTCGGGAGGCGACATCGTGCTGTGCGCGCCAGTGCTCAGACGCGAAGCGCGGCAACAGGGCAAGACACTGGACGCGCACTGCGCGCACCTCGTCGTTCACGGCATGCTGCACTTGCAGGGATACGATCACCATCAGTCGGCCGAGGCAACGCGCATGGAAGCGCGCGAGACCGCCATCCTCGGCAGGCTGGGTATCGCCGATCCTTACGCTGCGCCACGGGCGCGACCTCACCGATGAGCAGCGACTCACCCGAACGCGAAACGCTGAAACCGACCCTGCTGGAGCGGTTGTCGGCGTTCCTGACACGCGAACCGGAGGATCGGGAAGGCCTGCTCGAGATCCTGCATGGCGCCTTCGAGCACAAGCTGCTCGACGCTGACGCGCTGTCGATCATCGAGGGGGCGCTGCAGGTTTCCGAAATGACCGTGCGCGACATCATGATTCCGCGCGCGCAGATGGATGTCGTGTCGATCGACGACGATCCTTCTCAATTCATCCCCTTCGTGCTGGAGGCCCGCCACTCGCGCTTCCCCGCCATCGGCGAGAACAAGGACGACGTCGTCGGCATTCTCCTGGCCAAGGAGCTGCTGAATTTCTACGCCAACCCCGAGTCGTTCAATCTGCGCGATACGCTGCGGCCTGCAGTCTTCGTGCCGGAATCGAAGCGCCTCAATGTGCTGCTGCGCGATTTTCGCTCCAACCGCAATCACATCGCCATCGTCGTCGACGAGTACGGCGGCGTGTCCGGACTGGTCACGATCGAGGACGTGCTCGAGCAGATCGTGGGCGACATCGAGGACGAATACGACTTCGACGAGGCCGAGGACAACATCATTCCCGAAACGAATGGCGGCTACCGGGTCAAGGCGCAGACCGAAATCGGCGATTTCAACGAAACGCTGGGCACCGACTTCAGCAGCGAAGAGTTCAACACGGTGGGCGGCCTTGTTCTGCAATCCTTCGGCCGGCTTCCAAAGCGTGGAGAAGCAACGACCATCGGCGATTTCCGCTTTAAGGTGATCCGTGCCGACAGCAGGCGTATCTACACGCTGCAAGTCGAGCGCGTCGCACCGCAACCGGAGCGTGAAGCGCCGGCAGGCAAGACGTGACATCCGGGGTGTTGTCCACCCTCGCCGCGCTCATCCTCGGCGTCGTCACTGTTTTCGGATTCGCGCCCTTCGGCGCGTTTGCAGTCCCGGTGCTCACTCTGGCCGGTCTCTTCTTTCTCTGGCAGAACGCACCGAGCCCGCGGCATGCCGCGATCCAGGGTTTCGCGTTCGGTGTGGGCCTTTTCGGCGCCGGCGTGTCCTGGGTCTACATCGCACTGTCCACCTTCGGAGAAATGGCAGCGATCCTGGCCGCGATCGGTACGGCAGGTTTTTGCGCGTATCTCGCCTTGTTCCCGGCCTTCGCGGGCTGGATGTGCGCTCGGTTCACATCACCGGAGTCCGCAGAACGGCTGGCGATGGCCGCTGCAACCTGGACGATCGCCGAGTGGCTGCGCGGCTGGGTGCTTTCCGGATTCGGCTGGCTGTCGGTCGGCTATGCGCAGCTTGGCACGCCGCTCGCGGGGTTCGCGCCCTACGGCGGCGTGTTCCTGGTGACCCTGGCGGTCGCCGGCATCGCGGCATTGCTGCTGTACGCGACGCAGGCATCCGAGGCGCGCCGCCGCGCCGCTGTCGCCGCCGCAGGCGCCGCGATCGTCGGCGTCCTTCTGGTCGGCGCCGCGTTGTCGACGCTCGAATGGACGCGCGCCGTCGGTGATCCGGTCGCCGTCAGTCTGGTGCAGGGCAACATCGAGCAGGAACGCAAATTCGATCCAACCTATCGCGACAATACGCTCGCGATCTACGCCGATCTGTCGCAACGCGCGAAGGGACGGTTGATCGTATTGCCCGAGAGCGCGCTGCCGATGTTCGCCGACGAGGTGTCGCCGGAGTACGTCGCGACATTGCGCGCCGCCGCGCTCAAGAACCAGGGCGATCTGCTTGTCGGCCTGTTCTTTTTCGAGCCGCGGCCATCCGCTGACGAGGATGACCGTTACTTCAACAGCGTGGTGAGCGTCGGCACCGCTCCCACGCATCGTTATCGCAAGCACCACCTCGTGCCCTTCGGGGAGACGATTCCCGGCAAGGCGGTGTTCGGCTGGTTCGTGCGCAACGTGCTCGCCATTCCGCTCGCCGATCAGACGCCGGGTCCGGCCTATCAGGAGCCGTTCGAGGTCGCGGGTGAACGGATCGCGGTGCACATCTGCTACGAAGATGCGTTCGGCGGCGAACTCGCGCGACGGGCGGCGGAAGCGACGATGTTCGTCAACGTCACCAACGATGCGTGGTACGGGCACTCGCTCGCCGCCGAACAGCACGAGCAGATCGCCGCAATGCGCGCGCTCGAAACCGGCCGCCCCATGCTCCGCGCGACCAACACCGGCATCACCTCGATCATCGATCATCGGGGCGTCGAGGTCGCGCGCCTGCCCTGGTTCACGCGTGGCATCCTCGAGGGGCGTATCGCGGGCCGCACGGGCGCGACTCCCTATGTTCGCGTTGGCGATGCGTTGGCAGTGATCCTGGCCCTCCTTCTTGCTCTGGGCGCCGCCCTCCGCACTCGACGCGTAGCGCGCTCCTAACGCAACGCGGGTTTGGCCGCGACGCGTCGATCCCGTAAAATCAGCCCGCTCACGTCCCCCTAAGCCACCGAAGTCGTTCCGATGCTCACTTTTCAGCAAGTGATTCTCACGCTCCAGGATTATTGGGGTGCGCAAGGTTGCGCGCTGCTCCAGCCGTACGACATGGAGGTGGGCGCGGGCACATCGCATACGGCGACCTTCCTGCGCGCGCTCGGCCCTGAGCCATGGCGCGCGGCGTACGTGCAACCGTCACGGCGACCCAAGGACGGCCGCTACGGAGAAAACCCGAACCGCCTGCATCAGCATCACCAGTTCCAGGTGGTACTCAAGCCTTCGCCCGCGAACATTCTCGATCTGTACCTCGGGTCTCTCGAAAAGCTCGGCTTCGATTTGCGGAAGAACGACGTGCGCTTCGTCGAAGACGACTGGGAAAATCCGACGCTGGGTGCATGGGGCCTGGGCTGGGAAGTGTGGCTGAACGGAATGGAGATCACGCAGTTCACCTATTTCCAGCAGGTCGGGAGCCTGGACTGCAATCCGATCACCGGCGAGATCACCTACGGCCTCGAGCGCATGAGCATGTACCTGCAGAACGTCGAGTCGGTGTTCGACCTGGTCTACGTCGACGGCATGACGTACCGCGATGTGTTCTTCCAGAACGAGGTCGAGCAGTCCCGGTTTGCGTTCGAGGAGTCCAACGTCGCGAAGCTGTTCGAGCAGTTCGCCCTGTTCGAAGCCGAGGCCAAACGCCTGCTGGAAGCAAAACTGCCATTGCCCGGCTACGAAATGATCCTCAAGGCGGGTCACACCTTCAACCTGCTCGATGCCCGCGGCGCGATCTCGGTGACCGAGCGCGCGGGGTACATCGGCCGCATCCGCAATTTGTCGCGCCTCGTGGCGCAGGCCTACGTCGACGCCCGCGAAGCGCTCGGCTTTCCGATGCTGCCGGACGCACACCGGAAGGCGGCTTGATGACGCCGTCGGCAACACTGCTGGTCGAGCTGCGCACTGAGGAACTGCCGCCAAAATCGTTGAAGCGGCTCGGTGAGGCATTTGCCGCAAGGACCTCGGTCACCAGTCTGCGCGAACACGATTTCCTCGCTGCGGACAGCGTCGTGACGAATCGTTTGCGACACCGCGACGGCTCGCGGTATCGATCTCCAAGCGTGCTCGCCGTTGCTCCCGGACAAGCCGTTCAAGGAAAAGCTGCTGCCGGTCAGCGTTGCCTTCGATGCCGCCGGCAAGCCGACGGCGGCGCTGCTCGGCAAGCTCGGGCGCGAACAACTCACCCACCTCGACGCCGCGACGGTTCAGACCATCTGCCGCGTGAGCACGACGGAAAGGCCGAGGTACTGTACTGCGCCGATGTCGCTAAAGGTGGTCCGCTCGTCAACGCACTGCAATCCGCACTCGAGGAGTGCGATCGACAAACTCCCGATTGCCAAGGTCATGAGCTACGGCGGCGCCGGCGGCGTACTACAACGACCAGAAATTCGTCCGTCCGGCGCACGGCCTGGTCGCGCTGCACGGCGAAAACGTGATCGACGTGCATGCGCTCGGGTTGACTGCGGGCCGACACAACGGCCGGGCATCGATTTCTCAGCAGAGCCGACCTGAAGATCGAAAGTGCCGATGCTTATGAGTCGACGCTCGAAGCCGAAGGCAAGGTCGTTCCCGACTTCGCGAAACGCCGCGCGCAGATCGTCGCGGCGCTGGAACGAGCGTCGGAACACGCAAGGGTGATCATGCCCGATGCGCTGCTCGACGAGGTCACGGCATTGGTCGAGTGGCCGGCGGTCTACGCGGGCACGTTCGACCGGGCGTTCCTCGATGTACCGCAGGAATGTCTGATCCTGACGATGCAACAGAACCAGAAATATTTTGCACTTGCCGACGAAACCGGCGCCCTGCGGCATCGCTTTCTTCTCGTCAGCAACCTGCCGATCGACGAGCCGTCCGCGATCATCCATGGCAACGAACGGGTGCTGCGCGCGCGCCTCGCCGACGCCAAGTTCTTCTACGATCAGGACCGCCGCCAACCCCTCGAGGCGCGGCTGCCGAAGCTCGCGAGCGTCGTCTATTACAACCAGCTCGGCAACCAGTTGGACCGTGTCGAACGCATCCGCGCCATCGCTGGCGCAATCGCCCCGGCACTCGGTTCCGATCCTGCGCTCGCCGATCGCGCGGCGTTGCTCGCCAAGGCCGACCTGGTGACCGACATGGTCAGCGAGTTTCCCGAGCTGCAAGGCACCATGGGGCGCTATTACGCGCTCAACGATGGCGAAGCGCCCGCGGTCGCCGATGCGATCGCGCAGCATTACTGGCCGCGCTTCGCCGGGGATACCCTGCCGCAAGCGCCGGTCGCAACCACCGTTGCGCTGGCGGACAAGGTCGAAGCGCTTGCCGGGATGTTCGGCGTGGGCAACGTCCCGACAGGTGACAAGGATCCGTTCGCGCTGCGCCGCGCCGCGCTGGGCGTATTGCGCATCCTGCTGGAGGGTGGCAAACCGTTGCGCCTCGACGATCTCATCGCTGCGGGCTTTGCGGCATTCGGCGGAGCAACCTCGATCCGCGACGCGCGCGAGGAAGTGCTCACGTTCGTGCTGGAGCGATTGCGCGCCTATCTGCGTGAACAGGGCTACACTGCGAACCAGGTGGAAGCCGTCGTCTCGATGCGGCCGGTACGCATCGACCAGGTTCCTGGCCAAATGCTTGCCGTCAAAACATTCATGACCCTGCCCGAAGCCGAGTCGCTCGCCGGGGCCAACAAGCGCATCACCAACATCCTGAAGAAGTCCGGCACCGACGCGGCCGCTGCGGTCGATCGCGCGTTGCTCAACGGCGGCGCCGAGCACGACCTCTATACCGCCGTGCAGACGCTGCTGCCGGTCGTGCACGCGCACGTTGGCCGCGGCGACTACACCGAGGCATTGCGTGCCCTGGCGTCGGCACGCGGACCTGTGGATCGCTTCTTCGACGACGTGATGGTCATGGTCGACGACCGCGCGGTGCGGGCCAACCGGCTGGCCCTGTTGCGCGGCTTGGCGGAAGCCATGAATCAGGTCGCCGACCTGTCGAAGCTCGCGGTCTGAAGGACGATCGATGGTCCAGTTCGCTTCCGAATCGGTCGCCCAGACGCGACACGCCAAACTGATCGTCCTGGACCGCGACGGTGTCATCAACTACGACAGCGATCAGTTCATCAAATCGCCCGAAGAGTGGCGCCCCATTCCCGGAAGCCTGGAAGCGATCGCGCGGCTCAACCACGCCGGCTTTCGCGTCGTCGTGGCAACCAATCAATCCGGGCTCGGGCGCGGCCTGTTCGACATGGCGACGTTGATCGCCATCCACGAAAAGATGCACAAGGCGCTGGCCAACACGGGCGGACGCATCGACGCCGTGTTCTACTGCCCGCATACCGCCGACTCGGCGTGCGAATGCCGCAAGCCCAAGGCCGGGATGTTGATCGAAATCGGACAGCGTTTCGGCGTGGAACTGACGGGCGTGCCGTGTGTTGGCGACAGCGTGCGTGATCTGCAGGCCGCCGATACAGTCGGCGGCCAGCCAATCCTCGTGCTCACCGGCAAGGGGGAGAAAACGCTGCGCGAAGGCGATTTCCCGAAAAACACGGTGATTTTTCCGGACCTCGCGTTCGTGGCGACGGCGCTGCTCGCCGGAGACTGAGCGCGCTTACGATGTCGGCGCTGCGCTCTGTCCTGTTCGCGCTGTACCAGCTGGTCGTCACGCCGATCTACGCGATCTTCGTCCTGCTCCTGTTCTGGCTGCCGCCGATACCGCGCTTCAAGTTCATCATGGGTTGGTGTTGGCTGATGCTGTTCGGGGCGCGCTGGACGTGCGGCATCCGCGAGCGCGTCGTCGGCCGCGAGCATCTGCCGCCCTTCACCAACCCGCATATCGTCATGTGCAAGCATTCGTCGACCTGGGAGACGCTCGCCCTGAATTTCGTGTGTCCGCCGCTCGCCTTCGTGGCCAAGAAGGAACTGCTGTCGATCCCGTTCTTCGGCTGGGCGTTCCGGCAGGCATCGCCGATCACGATCGACCGCCGGTCCGGCAACGATGCGATGACTCAGATCGTCACTCAGGGACGCGAGCGCCTGACGCAAGGATTCTGGATCGTCATGTATCCGGAAGGAACGCGCATCCCCGCGGGCACGCGGGCGCACTACAAGAGCGGCGGCGCACGTCTCGCCCTCGCGCTTGGCGTACCGATCGTGCCGGTGGCGCATAATGCCGGCTATTTGTGGCCGAAGGGATTTCTGGGGAAGCGACCCGGAACGGTCACGATGTCCATCGGCGCACCTATCGGTACCGACGGCAAGGACTTGCAGGGCCTGACGAACGAGGTCGAATCCTGGATCGAGAACGAGGTCGCCCGACTCGGGAACCCGCTGGCAGCAACCCAGCGCGAGCGCGGCTGATCCGCAGCGACGCGGGCAGCACGCGACAGGTGACGCTCGCAGGAAAGAGCGTCAACTACCGGCTGTTTCGCGCGCGCCGCCGTTCGATCGGCATGCTCATCAACCATACCGGACTTACCGTGCGCGCGCCGCCGTGGGTGACGATCCGCGAAGTCGAAGTGGCACTGATCGAGCGCACGGAATGGGTGGTCACGACGCTCGTCGAGTGGCAAGGCCGCGAGTGTGAAGCGCTCCCGGCAACGTGGCGCGAGGGCGCCGCACTGCTGTATCAGGGCCGCCCACTGACGCTTGCATTGTTCGCGGCACGGCGACAGACCATCGCTGCCGATCTGCTGCACCTGACCGTCCTCCACCCGAATCCCGGCGACGAAGAGGAAATCGGCGCCTTTGTCGGACGGTGGCTGCGCGAGCAGGCGCTGGCGTTGCTGACGTCACGTGTGCAGCACTTCGCACGCAGGGTCACCACGTCGTTGCCGACGGTCAAGCTGTCCAATTCGCGCACGCAATGGGGCACGTGCAACCACAAGGGCGAGATCAGGCTCAATTGGCGCCTGATCCAGATGCCGCCGCGCATCGCCGACTACGTTGTCGCTCATGAAGTCGCGCACTTGATCGAACTGAACCATTCGCGGCGGTTCTGGGCGCTGGTCGAGACGCTGCTTCCCGGCCATGCCGATGCCCGTCGCGAACTCGATCAGCTGACGCCGGTGCTTGGGTAGCCACCTGGCGAGTGGCGGCACGCAATAGGGCCGGCGCTTCAGTCCGGCGCCGGTAGCGCAGTCAAGACCACGTCGATCCCGGCTTGCTCCCGTAGCACGTGTGCGAGCGAGGCGCCCAACTCGGTGCCGTCCCGCGTATCGCGCCATGCGCCACCCTGTCCACGAAAATGGAAGCCGCCCGCTTTCGCTGCGACCCAGATCTCGCGGCTCGGCTGATGACGATTGACGATGACTTTGCCGCCAGGGCCGCAGTCGATGGTGAGAACGCCGTCGTTCAGTGTCCAGTCGACGTCGGCTTCGCCCTGGTCGAGTGCCGCGGCGATCGCACCGAGCACCCGGTCGGCCAGTGCGACGAAGTCGCTCTCGGCGCTCATCGGATGCCGCGTGCTAGACTGCAATGCAACTCGAACTCGAATGGCTGTCGCATGGAGTTTTGGATGTTACGCCGTTCCGTGACCGCATTGCTCGTTGCCTGCTTCGTCTGCGCGGCGACAGGGTGCGGCATCAAAGGCCCGTTGAAACTACCGCCCGCCAAACCGGGCGCACCGGGAACGCCACCTGCACCGGCGCCGGTGGTAGAGGGTAGCGATACACCTGACCGCACCGTCCCCGACGTGCAACCGGACGGCGGGAAGTAGTGACCGCGTTTTCCTATCGCGACGGCGAACTGGCCGTCGAAGCGATACCGCTCGCGGCCATCGCTACGCGCTTCGGAACGCCCTGCTTCGTCTATTCCCGCGCCGCTCTCGAGAGCGCGTTTCGCGAGTTCGACGCGGCATTCGCCGATGTGCCGCACCTCGTTTGCTACGCGCTGAAGGCCAACTCGAACCTCGGTGTCCTCAACCTGTTCGCCCGTCTGGGCAGCGGGTTCGACATCGTGTCGGGCGGCGAGCTGGCGCGTGCGATCGCCGCCGGCGGCGACCCGGCCAAGATCGTTTTTTCCGGCGTCGGCAAGACCGATGGCGAAATGGCACAGGCCCTCGAGCTTTCGATTCATTGCTTCAACGTCGAATCGGCCAGCGAGCTCGAGCATCTCAACCGCGTGGCCGGGCGCCTGGGCAAACGGGCGCCGGTAAGTTTCCGCGTCAACCCGGACGTCGATCCCAAGACCCACCCCTACATTTCGACGGGGCTAAAGGAAAACAAATTTGGCGTGGCATTCGACGCCGCGCAGGCGCTTTACCGTCATGCCGCCAACCTGCCGCATATCAACGTGCGCGGTATCGACATGCACATCGGCTCGCAGGTCACGGAACTCGGCCCGCATGTCGAGGCCGCCGGCAAGGCTTTCGCGTTGATCGACCATCTCGCCTCCGACGGGATTCACCTGGAGCACATCGATATCGGCGGGGGTATCGGCATCCGCTACCGCGACGAGCAGACGATCGATCTCCACGAATACGCGCGGTCGATTGTACGGATGCGCGGCAACCGGTCACTCAAGGTGCTGCTGGAGCCGGGGCGGTTCCTGGTCGGCAATGCCGGCGTTCTCTTGACGCGTGTGACCTATCTTAAGCCGGGTGCCGAAAAGAACTTCGCGATCGTCGACGCAGCCATGAACGACCTGCTGCGTCCGGCGCTGTACGACGCGTGGCACGATGTCCGCCCGGTGCGTCCGCGCGCAACGCCGTCGACCGTATGGCAACTCGTCGGGCCGGTCTGCGAAAGTGCGGATTTTCTGGCGCACGACCGCGCGCTCGCACTCGAGGAAGGCGACCTTGTCGCAATCAGTTCCGCCGGTGCCTACGCGATGTCGATGAGCTCGAACTACAACTCGCGTCCGCGCGCTGCAGAGGTGATCGTCGACGGCGAAACCGCGCATCTGGTGCGGTCGCGCGAGAGCATCGCGGAACTCTTCGCACGCGAATCGACGCTGCCTTGAACGCTCTCGCAGCGTGCAAAAATGCGTGTGCAAAATCGCAACAGTGACGTTTTACGTCACTCAAAACTGCAATTAAATCTTGTATTTCGAAAAAAATTGGCTAGAATTCAGGCAGCAGGTGTCAACGGGTTTGTCAAGAGGTTAAGCAACACCTGAAGACGAATTCAGCGGAGCCTGCGATGAAATAGAAGCACTCATAACAGTTATAGCAACTCAGACAGGAGAACCAAAGATGATGGCAGACATGTTGACGATGGCCCCGGCCGCACCGGCCACGGCGCCTAAGAAACGTGCGAAGAAGAAGGCAGCAACGAAGAAGAAGGCGGCGAAGAAGAAGGCAGCCCCGAAGAAGAAGGCAGCGAAGAAGAAGGCCGCCCCGAAGAAGAAGGCCGCCAAGAAGAAGAAGGCCACCAAGAAGAAGCCAGCCAAGAAGAAGGCTGCAAAGAAGAAGAAGGCCGCCAAGAAGAAGCCAGCCAAGAAGAAGGCTGCAAAAAAGAAGAAGGCAGCCCCGAAGAAGAAAGCCGCCAAGAAAAAGCCTGCCAAGAAGAAGGCAAAAAAGGCGAAAAAGCTCTAAGTTTTGGCGAGCGAATCGTCCGTCGGCAGGCTGCGACGGACCTCAAAACAGGCGACGCGCAAGTGTCGCCTGTTTTGTTTCCGGGGGTCGATCAGGGATGTTGTGTCGCGTGCTGGCCCACCGCCACCCGCGGGCGCTGGACACTCTTGGTCGTTGCCTTCGGCGCGCGACTGGCGCTCGAAGGTGCGGATTTCTTGCGACTTGGTCGCGCCCCTGTGATCGGCGCCGCGTCTGTCACGACGCGAAGTTTTTGGCCTGCGACGACCTTGGTGGTCAGGCCGCCGTTCCACGATTGGAGATCCTGCGGCGAGACGTCGTACCGGGCCGCAATCGAGGCGAGCGTCTCACCTTTGCCGACCCGATGGTAAACGGTACGCCCGCTCGGTACAGTCGTGAAAACGACGCTCTGCAGCGTCGCCGCGGTGGCATCCGACGGCGCTTGCGACGGCACCAGCAGCGCATGGCCCGCCGGAACCGTGTTCGTACGCGGGCCAATCCCGTTGACGGTGCGCAAGGACTCGAGGGGGAGGCCGAAACGAGCGGCGACCTGCGAGAGCGTCTCGCCCGGTTGCGTCTTGTACGCTTGCCACGTCACCATCGGTTGATCGGACAGTTCCAGCTTCGCCGCAAAGAGCTCGGCCTTGTCGTAGGGCAGCAACAGCGTGGTCTCGTCCCCACCCGCGATGACGGGTCGGTTGTGCTGCGGGTTGAGCGAGAGAAACTCGTCGACTGGCATCTCCGCCAATTCCGCCGCCATCTTGACGTCCATTTTCTTCGTCGTCCGCACCACCGTGAAGTAGGGTGCGTCCGGGATGTCCGCAAGCTCCAAGGCGAAGGTCTCGGGATCGTTGACGATGTTCTTCACCGCCTGCAGCTTGGGCACGTATTGGCGCGTCTCCGCGGGCATGCTCAGGCTGAGATAGTCCGTCGCCAGGCCGCGCTTCGCGTTGGCACCGATCGCGCGGCGCACCGATCCTTCACCCCAGTTGTAGGCGGCCAGCGCCAGATACCAGTCGCCAAATTCGGCGTACAGCTTTTCGAGATAGTCGAGCGCGCTGTCGGTCGCTGCCACGACGTCACGCCGTTCGTCGAACCACCAGTTCTGCTTCAGTCCGAAATGCTTGCCTGTCGACGGAATGAATTGCCAGATGCCCGAGGCGCGACTGCGCGAATAGGCCATCGGGTTGTATGCGCTCTCGATCATCGGCAGCAGCGCGATTTCGGTCGGCATGCCGCGCTTCTGGACTTCGCCCACGATGTAGTAGAGGTATCGGCGACTGCGCTCGACCATCCGTGCCACGTAGTCCGGCCGCGCCGCGTACCACGCTTCGGCAGCCTTCACCTCCGCGGTATCCAGATCCGTCAACACGAACCCCTGCCGTATGCGCGTCCACAGGTCACCGTACTCGGCCTGCAGCGGCGTCCCTGCCGCTTCGTCGCCCGACGCCCGGTAGACGAGCGGCTCGGGTTCGACATGAATGTCGAGCAAGACGATGGATGGTTCCGGCACCTGCTCGGGCGGTGGCACTAGCGGCACCGGATCCGATGGCATGCGCGGCCCGGTCGCGCACGACGCAAGAGCGAGCGCCGCGATCAGTACCGAGAGTGCGCGCAACGCGCGCTGAAAGGTCGACTGGGCATCGAGCAAGGTGCCACGATGGTAGGGGCCTGGCTCGCAGGACGTCAAGCTGCGCGCGGCACTCAAAAGCTGTTCTTCCAGGCGCGCAACTCGGCAAACAGCGCCACCGGGCCGTCCAATGCGCGGCCCGCGTGACGCTCGACCGCGGCGCGGATCGAAGGGTCATGCACACGTAGGAAGGGGTTCGTAGCACGTTCTTCGGCAATCATCGTCGGTAGCGTGGGGACACCCACCGCGCGCATGGCCTGCGCACGCGCCTGTCGGTCGCGCAACGCGGCCGAACCAGGTTCGACCGCGAGCGCGAAGCGAAGGTTCGACACAGTGTACTCGTGACCGCAGTAGATCCTGGTCGTATCGGGCAGGGCCGCGAGCTTGCCGAGTGATGCGACCATTTGCGCCGGCGTCCCCTCGAACAACCGGCCACAGCCCGCCGCAAAAAGCGTATCGCCGCAAAAGACCAGATCCTGGCCGACGAGTGCTATATGGCCGGCCGTATGCCCCGGAATGTCCAGCGTCGACAGTGGCAGTCCGATTCCGGGCACGACGATCGCGTCACCCTCTATGAGCGCCTGCGTGCGGCCGGGAATGGCCTCGCTTGCGGGCCCGTAGACCGGTACGGGCCAGCGCGTGATCAAATCGCGAATGCCGCCGACGTGATCACCATGATGATGCGTTGCGATGATCGCCGTGAGCGTGATGCCCTCTCGCTGGAGATAGGCGATCACCGGCGCGGCATCACCCGGATCGACCACTGCCCCCGCGCTGCCTTCACGCACCAACCAGATGTAGTTGTCTACAAACGCAGGGATGGGGATAATCGTGGGCATGGGCGAATCTTCGACAGTGTCGACACACGTGTCAACCGGCACGCTCGCCGACTGGTTTGCGACGCCGCTGGGTCAGTACCTTCGCGTGCGCGAGCAGGCGTACTTCGATTCTACTCTGGCCGACATCTTCGGCTTTCATGCGCTGCAGATCGGCCTGCCGGAGTGCCCTTTCCTGCAGGCTTCGCGTATCACGACGCGGGTGACCATCGACCTCGAGGAGCCGGCGCAGGTGCTGGCCGATCCGCATTGGCTGCCATTTGCCGAAAACAGCATGGATCTCATCGTGCTGCCGCACGTCCTCGAATTCACCGACGAGCCGCACCAATTGTTGCGCGAGGTCTACCGCGTCATCCGTCCGGAGGGTCAACTGCTGATCGCAGGATTCAACCCGTTCTCACTGTTCGGCGCCAAGCGCTATTTCGGGCGCGAGCAGACCATGCCCTGGAACGGCAATTTCATCGCCCTCTACCGCTTGAAGGATTGGCTGGCACTCCTCGGATTCGAAGTAACCGGGGGAAGGCTCGACGCTTACGTGCCGCCCCACGCACAGGAAAAATGGCTCAAACGTTTCGACTTCTTCGAAAAGGCCGGCGATCGATGGTGGCCGATTGCCGGCGGCGTCTATTTTCTGCACGCCACCAAGCGTCTGCTGGGCATGCGCGTCATTACACCGCAGTGGACGCGTCGCGTGCGCAAGAAGGCTTTGGCGTCGGTCGCGCGGCAGGCACGCGAGTGCACCGAAGTGGTCGAGTGAGCGTATGACCGCGCTGAGCGCATGACGGCGCCGGTTGTCATCTACACCGACGGCGCTTGCAAAGGCAATCCCGGACCCGGTGGTTGGGGTGCGTTGCTTCAGTACGACGGCGAGGAGCGCGAGTTGTTCGGCGGCGAGACGCACACCACCAACAATCGCATGGAAATGACCGCCGTCATCCAGGCGCTCGCGAGTCTCAAGCGCCGCTGCCCTGTGGCGATCTATACCGATTCCCAGTACGTCAAGAATGGGATCGAGACATGGATTCACGGCTGGAAGCGCAACGGCTGGAAGACATCCGACAAGAAGCCCGTCAAGAATGCCGATCTATGGCGTGAACTCGACGCGCTTGTCGCGCGCCACGACATCGACTGGCATTGGGTCAAGGGTCACGCCGACACCCCCGGCAATCACCGTGCCGACGAACTCGCGAACCTCGGCGTGGATTCCATTCGTTGATCCCCGGAACGAGCCGCGAGATAGTACATCGCAGTACAGGGAGCGCCGAGGTGAGGAAGCAGCGCAGCAGGACGGCTCGCGCAGTGGCTTAGCGGCGCCCTGTCAGATTTGCATGGGCAGTATCACCATTTGCATGCCGTTCAGATGCAGGCGGCGTTGCAGCGCCAACGCAGTCTGGTTGTGCAGCAGGCGCGTTACCCAGTTCTCGTTGCGAAATACGAGCTTGCTGGTGAAAAACAGGCTATTTGGAAATTCGCGCTGTGTTTCCTCGGCAAGTTTGACCAGTTCGTCCGCGCGGTCGGTGCCCAGCGAGAACCGTGCCGTCGCAGCCAATCCGTTGGCGTGGCAGTAGTCGACATAGAACGCCAACGCCTTGTCGAGTGCTTTCTTCATCGCGGCGATCTGCTTGTCGCCGCCATAGCTCTGTGCGTCCACGGCCTTGGCGCTGATGAAGACGAAATTCTTGAAGTTGTTCGGGAACAGGCGCTGCACCCAGAGCACGGTGTGAATGCCCCCGCCCCGGCTCGACCCCACCATGAACACGGCCGTAGGTGCCTCCGGGTCGAGCGGTGGCGGATTTTCGCACTTCGGTGACTGTGCCGCGGTAAAGATCTCGTCGACCTCGCGCAAGCGCTGCTTCACGCCGTCGTAGTGCCGATGGATCCCGAGGCAGATGGCGATCACGATCGACGTGATCACGACCGTTACCCAACCGCCTTCGCCGAATTTCTCGACGACGGTGACCGCGAGGATGCTCGATGTCACCGCGAAGCCGAGCGCGGAGAACGCCAGACGGTGCACCCAGCGGCCGTCCTTGCCGCGCGCGCGCCACCAGTAGATGCACAGTCCCAACAGCGAAAGCGAGAACGTCAGGAACACGTTGATCGAATACAGCACGACCAGAAGGTCCACCTTGCCGCCGCTCCACAACAGGATGACCAGCGCCGCCAGCCCCATGATGACGATGCCGTTCTGCGTCACCAGGCGCGTCGAAAGGTGGCGGAACTGATGTGGCAGCCAGGAATCGCCGCCATGTTCGAGAGCACCTGCGGGCCGCCCAGAAATCCGGTGTTGGCCGCGACAAAGAGCAGGCCGGCTTCGGTGACCAGCACCACCAGCAACGCAACCTGGTTGAATCGGGTGGAAAGACCGAAGCTGTCGATGATCGTGCCGAAGACGACCGCGTTGAGCGTCTGCCCGTCGACCGGTTGCGCCTTCCACAGCAGGTAGAGCAGGATGATGCCGCCGGCGGTAAAGGCGAGCGATGCCGCCATGTAGAACATCGTCAGCTTGCCCGTCCGCACGACCGGCTCGCGCAGTGTCTGCACATTGTTCGACACTGCCTCGATGCCGGTATACGTGCCGCCACCAAGCGAATAGGCCCGGAGGAACAGCGATATCGCCGCCACCCAGCCGATGTCGTGCGCAAGTTGCCTGGTCTCGGCCACCGCGTTGGGCACCACCAGCGTCAGACCTTCGGAGTGGCCGAGAATGCCGTAGACGATCAGCACCGCATGCGTGACGAAGAATGCCACGAATATCGGCAGCAGGATGCGTATGGATTCCTTCATGCCCCGCAGGTTGAGGACAAGAAGCAACGCGACCAGCACCAGCTCGGTACCAAGCTTGTACGGCCCCATCGTCGCGGGCAGCAGGCTGAACAGCGCATCGACGCCGCTCGCGACGGAAATGGCGATCGTCAGCACGTAGTCGACGATCAAGGCAGCGCCGGAGACCAAGCCGGCGCGCGGTCCGATCAAGCTGGTGGCGACACGGTAGCCGCCACCGCCCGTCGGGAACAGTTCGATCACCTGGTTGTACGCGAGCGAGATGATGAAGACCGTCGCCGCCGTCGCCAGCGCGAGGTACAAGCCGAGCTGCGTATGCGTGCCGAGCGCGCGGAATGCTTCTTCCGGGCCGTACGCCGAGGACGAAAGCCCGTCCGCGCCCAATCCGACCCACGCCAGGAAGGCCGCCAGCGCGATGTGCTGGCGCGTGCTTTGACTGAGCGGATCGAGCGGTGCGCCGATCACCAACGTGCGCAGTCTTTGGTATGTCTTCATGGGCACACGCAATGCGGTGCGGCGCTCGGCGGGTTGTTCGTACGTGAGGGTGACGAAACGCGGGGGTACCGATGGCCGATGTACGGAACAACATCAGACTGCGTGCTGCGACGCAGCGAAAGGACTCTACCCCGAGCCCAATTGCTTGGCAAGCCGACGAGAAAATACCTCCATCTCCTTCAGCGCCTGCTTGTCACCCCTGCGTTCCGCGGCGGCGATGCCGTCCCTATACGCCACCAGTGCCTCGGCCTCGAGCCCCGCCGCCGCGAGGGCTTTGCCGAGCTGTTTCCAGGCGGCGGAGTAGTCGGGATCGAATGCGAGCGCACGCCGGAAATGTTCGACGGCATGCGTGGCGTCGCCCGCGGCCAGGTAGGCGTTGCCGAGCCCGAACCGCAGCAGAGCCCCATCCTTCCCAGCGGCGAGCAGCCTCTCCAGCGCTGGTGCAGGCGCAGGGGACTCCGTCACTTGCGAATGACCTCGCCTGTCTGGCAGTCGACGTGACGCATCGGATAAATGACTTCCTTGGCTTCACCGTTGACCTTCCCCGCGACGTGCGCAAACAACTGTCCCGCGGTGGCATGGCGATAGATGATTCGATTTGGGAACTCGTTGCCGGTGTTCTCGAACGTGAAGATTTCATCCTCGCCGTCGGTGGTCCGGCCGACAAACTTGAACTGCGTTTCCTTGCGTCCCGAAGGCATGGGAATGTAGTAGATCGCATCCCCGCGCGGTTCGAGCCGCAGGAACTCGAAGCTCACAGACTTGCCGAGCATCGCGGTCTGGCTGGCCCCGACCATGATTTCACCGCGCAAAGGCAACCACTCTTCGCGAAATTCGCGCTGATTGACCTTGCCCTCCCAGCAGCCCGCAAGCCAGGCAAACGGCTCCAGGGGCGACGGTTTGGCGGGTGCGGGTGCGGCTGCCGGCCCTTGCATCGGCGGGACGTACTGCGCCGATGCGACGGCGGGAAGGACCACGAATGCCGCAAGCAGCACGCGGCGGCAACGGCTCGATGACGTCATACCAGGTTCCTCATTGTGACCGCGCGAGCGGCAGGTTGAGCAGGAGGTTCTGCGGCTTCAGGCGCAAACGTTGTTCAAGATCCATCGCCATGGCCAGATAGACGGGGCGCCCGGCGATCTCGGCACGCATCGCCGACGGATCGGCGAACGTCAGTTCGAACAGGCAGAGTAACCGTTCCATCCGGGCGCTCTCCACGTCGACCCGATTGTACAGGTCGTTGAGCAGCGAACTCGCGTCCGCGTCCATGCCCACGTGCCATACCCAGCGCGAATCGTTGATCTCGCGCTGCGGTTCGATCGCAACGTCGACCAGCAGGAAGTGCCTTATCCACCGCTCGAATACCCGGCAAAGCGCCGTCAATACGGGACGCCCACGATTCAGGCTGACGGCAAAATCGAAGCGCTCGTCGCGCTCCCAGTACGTGTGCGCATTGTCATCCGACATCACGTCGAGGTCGATGGTTCGCGCCGGCGTGCGATTTTGGGCCAACAGTTCGCCGAGGCTGCCGAAGCCGCCGGAAGTCGCATACAGATCGACCGTCAACTCGTCCGCGGCCATGACCGCACCGTCGTCGGCAACACTGATCTTCTGCGCGCGAAACAGCATTTCGCCGGCGCGCGCTTCGACGGGCGTCGCGTTCTCGCCGAGGATGTGCCGGACGAGAATCTGCGTCAGCAAATGCACGAACTGCGGCGGCACATCCACGCCTTCGCCCGCGAACAGGCCGGAGTAGGCGCCCTCGAGCGTCGGTGCCCGCAAAAGCCGGTCACGAAAGCGCCCCCAGATCCGGTAATTGTCCTGTGCGTCGGGATCGGCCAACGCCGCGACGTCTGCCGCGAGCACGGCGCGCGATGGATCGTGCAGCAGCGCATCGTGCAACGCCAGCTCCGCCGCGCACGATTCCGGTATTGGCGCGAGTTCGGGTCGAAGCAGGAAGCTGCGCAGAAAATCGTCCGTGACACATAGCCGACCGTCGGCGTTCGTTTCTAGCAGGCGATAGCCGCATGCGGGCCAGAAGTCGGGCATTGGGTAATCCGTGGCACTAGGGTGCTTCGGCTGCAAACGCCAAGCTAGATATCCCCGTGACGGATATTCCGGCGAGTAGCGCTCGTACCATGATTTTGCCTTCTTTGTATGGCTGTTTAGCGAGTTCTTCGAGGCTGGAAGGCGAGCAGATTGGTGCCAGGCAAGGCGGCGCGGAGCATTCGACCGCAGCGTACATCAGGCGTACGTGAGGATCGAATGCGAGCACCAACGCAGCATGACGCCGATATGCGACGCCTACACAGCCTCGAAGATGCCGGCGGCACCCATACCGGTTCCCACGCACATCGATACCATGCCGTATTTCTGCTTTCTGCGTCGAAGCCCATGCACGATCGTGGCGGTGCGTACGGCGCCGGTCGCGCCGAGGGGATGTCCGAGCGCGATGGCGCCCCCCAAGGGATTGACCTTCGCCGGATCGATGGCGAGTTCCTTCATCACCGCCAGACTCTGGGCTGCAAACGCTTCGTTGAGTTCGATCCATTCGATTTGCTGCAGCGTCATCCCCGCGCGCTGAAGCACCTTCGGGATCGCCGCGATCGGGCCGACCCCCATCACTTCGGGCGCCACGCCGGCCACCGCGTACCCGACCCAGCGTGCGAGCGGCGCGAGGCCGAGTTCGGTCAGCACGCGCTCGCTGACCAGGATCGAAGCTCCCGCGCCGTCCGACATCTGCGAGCTGTTACCGGCGGTCACCGAACCCTTGGCCGCGAATACCGGCCGAAGCTTGGCCAGGCCCTCGGCGCTGGTGTCGGCCCGCGGTCCCTCGTCGCGATCGAAGTTGCGGCGATTCGCGACGATCTTGCCCGAAGCAACGTCCGGCAGATCATTGGCGATCGGATAAGGCGAGATCTCCGCGGTGAACTCGCCCCCGGCCTGCGCCGCGAGCGCTTTCTGATGGCTGGCGAGTGCAAACGCGTCCTGTTCCTCGCGCGACACTTTCCAGGCCGTCGCAACTTTCTCGGCGGTGAGTCCCATGCCGTAGGCGATGCCGAGATTTTCGTCGCGCGTGAAGACGTCGGCATTGATCGCCAGCCGTCCCAGCATCGGGATCATGCTCATGCTTTCGGTCCCCGCGGCGATCATGATGTCGGCCTCGCCCGTGCGGATGCGATCCGCCGCGATCGACACCGCGTTGAGGCCCGACGAGCAAAAGCGATTGACCGTCATGCCGGCGATGGAGTTCGGCAAACCTGCCAGCAGCAATCCAATACGCGCGACGTTCATGCCCTGCTCGTACTCGGGCATCGCGCACCCGACGATCACGTCCTCGACTCGGCCCGGTTCTATCTGCGGCACTTGGGCGAGAACGCTTTTGAGCACATGCGCGAGCATCGAGTCGGGTCGGGTGTGCCGGAAGGCGCCCCGCGGCGCCTTGCCGACCGGCGTACGCGTCGCCGCGACAATGTACGCTTCCTGCATTTGTCTGGACATGATCCCTCCTCTCAGTTCCGCAACGGCTTGCCGGTCTGCAACGTATGCGCGATCCGCTCGAGCGTCTTGGGACTCTTCAGGAGCGTCATGAATTCCCGGCGCTCGAGTTCGAGCAGCCATTTCTCGTCGACCAGGCTGCCGCTCTCGATATCGCCCCCGCAGATGACGCGGGCGATGGCCAGGCCCACGACGAAATCGTACGCGGAGATGAATCCGCCATCGCGCATGTTGACCAGCATCATCTCCAGGGTCGCGATGCCCGTCTTGCCGACCACGGGAATGTTCCGTTGCGGTAGCGGCGGTCGATAGGCGCCTTCCGAAAGTGCCTGGACCTGCGCCTTGGCTACCCAGAGCGACTCGTATGCATTGAGGATCACGACATCCGCGGGTCGCAGGTAGCCGAGCTCCTTGGCCTCCAGCGCGCTCCTGGAGACCGTCGCCATCGCGACCTGCTGAAAGTACGTGCGCACGAATGGCAGCGGATCGATCTGGCTGCCATTCGCCCCGCGCGCGACTTCCTGCGCCGCGCGGACGGCCAACTCCTTGCAGCCACCACCGCCCGGCAACAGGCCCACGCCGGCCTCGACCAGGCCGATGTACGACTCGAGCGCCGCCACCGCGCGGTCGCAATGCATGATGAATTCGCACGAGCCGCCCAGCGCCATGCCGCGCACGGCGGCGACGGTCGGGATCAGGCTGTACTTCAGGCGCTGGGACGTATGCTGGAACTTGGCGACGACCGCCTCGACCATATCCCACCGGCCCGCCTGCACCGCGGCACCGAACGACGCGAGGTTGGCGCCGAAGGAAAACGGTTCGCGCGTCTGCCAGATGACCAGGCCACGCCAGTTCCTTTCCGCCTCGGCGATCGCCGCCAGCATGCCGTCGAGCACGTCCTCGCCGATGGTGTTGGACTTGCTTTTGAAGGAGACGATCGCGATGTCGTCACCCGTGTGCCACATCCGCACAGCATCGGTCTCCAGGATCGTCGTCCCTTTGGGCCATTTCTCGCCGAGGATCGGATCCGGAAAATATTGCCGCTTGTACACCGCGAGGTTCGAGCGGGGCACAAAGGCGTTGGCCTCGGGCGAGTACGCACCTGCGGGCGTGTGTACGCCGTCGCTTGCCGGCCCCGCGTTGACCCAGGCAGGCAGCGGCGCCGCGACCAACGCCTTGCCCTCGGCGATGTCGTCAGCGATCCATTGCGCGACCTGTTTCCAGCCCGCGGCCTGCCAGGTTTCGAACGGACCCATCTGCCAGCCGAATCCCCATCGAATGGCCAGATCGACGTCGCGCGCGTTGTCCGCGATGCTCGCGAGGTGATACGCAGCGTAGTGAAACAGGTCGCGGAATATCGACCAGAGAAACTGTGCCTGCGGATGATCGTTGGCGCGCAACCTGGCGAATTTTGCGGCCGGATCCTTGAGCGCGAGGATCTCCGCGACGCCTGGGTCGATCGTCCCTTCCGCGTTGCGATAGGCTTGCTTCGAGACGTCAAGGACCTGGATATCCTTGCCGACTTTCTGGAACACGCCCGCCTTCGTCTTTTGTCCCAGCGCACCCTTGGCAATGAGCGCCTTCAGCCACGCCGGCGACTGATAGTAAGGGTGCCACGGATCGGCGGGGAGCGTCTCGTCCATGGTCCGGATGACATGGGCAAGCGTGTCGAGGCCCACGACGTCGGCGGTGCGATAGGTCGCACTCTTCGCGCGCCCGATCACCGGGCCGGTCAATGCGTCGACCACGTCGAAGCCCAGCCCGAAGCGTTCGGTATGCACCATCGTCGCCAGCATGGAAAACACGCCGACGCGATTGGCGACGAAGTTAGGCGTGTCCCTGGCACGTACGACGCCCTTGCCGAGTGTCGTGACCAGAAAGGTTTCCAGCTGATCGAGCAGGGTCGACTCGGTGTCCTTCTGCGCGATCAGCTCGACCAGATGCATGTAGCGTGGCGGGTTGAAGAAATGGATGCCGCAAAAACGCGAGCGCAACGACGCGGGACAGGCTTCGGCGAGCGCGTTGATCGACAGGCCGGAGGTATTGCTGGCGAAGATCGCGTGTCCGCCGATGTGCGGCGCCACTTTCTCGTACAGCGCCTTCTTCCAGTCCATGCGCTCGGAGATCGCCTCGATGACCAGATCACAGCCCGCAAGCAGTGCCAGGTGCTGATCGTAGTTGGCCGCGTCGATGTAGTCGGCACGATCCTTGGTCGCCAGCGGCGATGGCTCGAGCTTTCTCAGATTTTCGATCGCCTTCTGCGCAATGCCGTTCGCATCGCCTTCCTTCGCCGCAAGGTCGAACAGCAGCACAGGAACGCTCGCATTGGCGAGATGCGCAGCGATCTGCGCACCCATGACGCCGGCGCCGAGCACGGCGACCTTGCGCACGAGGAAACGGGATTCGGACATGGCGGCCTGCCTTGATGACGCTTTATGACGTCGGGTATTTGCAATCTACGAAAACAACGCGCCGCAGGACCAGCCTGCGGCGCGCGACCTGACCTGCTGGTTCGCGGAGTCTACTGGGCGGTGTATGTCAGCTGCAGCCCGACGATATTGACATTGGCCTTGTACGAGCCGCTGATGAGGCCATTTGCGGCTGTACTACCGCCGTTGTTGTTGATCGACGCATTGTCGATCCAGATGTAGGCATAAGCGAAATCGAGCGCCCACGCCGGCGAGAACTTGTACTGCGCCCCGAGCGCCAGCCACGTGCGATTGTTGTCCGGCAGCCGCGGCGAGCGGTCGGTGTTGTTGACCGGCGACTGATCGTACGCAACACCGCCACGCAGTGTCCAACTGTTGTCGTAGCGATAGTTGGCGCCCACGGACCCGCGCCAGGTGTTCCGGAAGTTCTCCGGCAGTGTCTCCAGCACGGCACCGGTACTGCGGACGACCTGCAACTGCTGCACGCTGCTCCAGCCCGTGTACTGCAGGTCCGCCATCACGTCCCAACGATCGTTGAGCGTCGAGAAGATCGAGATGTTCGCGGTTTCCGGTACCTTCAGCTGCAGTGAAACATTGCCGTTCGCGAGCTGCGCGTTGACACCGTTGACGAGCAGCGCCCCCACCGGTGCGAGCGTCGGCGGCAGCGGCCCGAGGTTCTGGGCCGTCGGATTGCTGAAGTCGACGGTGCCGTTGACGGTGTATTTGATATACGAGCGATACGCAGCGCCGATGCGGGTGCTCTCGGTGGCTTGCCACAGGACGCCCACATTCCAGCCCCATGCGTTGTCGTTGCCATCGACCTTGGCGCCGGTCTGCAAACCGGCGGCGGAGCCGATGAGTGTCGGCGCGGCCGCCGGCGGAATGGTTCCGTTGGCCACGAGACCGCCGACACCCTGTGCAAAGAGCCCGGCGTAATTGACGTTGTTGGTGAGCGTGGCCTTGATCTTCTGCCAACTCACGCCCGCGCCGACCGTCAGGTTCTTGGTCGGCTCCCACGACAAAGCGGGATTGATGTTCAGCGTTTCGACCTTGGATTCGATCGCCTGGAAGCGACCCAGCCAACTGGAGTCGTACTCGGTCTTCAGACCGAACGGCGCATTGATGCCGAGGCCGAACGACCATTTGTCGGTAAAGGGCACCCCGACATAGAGATTGGGCACCACGGCACAGCTGCCGGCGTCGCCGCCGTTTCCGCCGAGCGTCTGGAATGCCGCGGGTTGCGAAGAGCCGTTATCGCTGAATTTTGTCGAAGGACAGATCAGATTGCCCGCCAGGACCACCTGCGTCTTCGTAAGGCGGACCAGGCCGGCCGGATTGTAGAAGATCGTGCTGACATCTTCTGCCGCTGCCGCGCCGCCCGCGTACGCGTGGCCCAGCCCGCTCGCGTTCTGTTCCTGCAACGCAAAAGCCGAACCGAACGCATGACCTGCCGCGACGGTCAGCAGCGCACCTCCCACAGCAGCCGCGACACGCGTGCGGCGGAACCGATCGACTGTCATTTTGTACGTCCTCCTTGACTGGAAAGGCAACTCGAGTTGCTTCGATTATTGCGTCCTTCGCCCAGGCGTCGAGCAGGGCATAGATGTCGCTGCCTACTATACACGGGCACACACGCGGGGTCACTCCGGTGGCAGGTCCTGGGGTCGACGGTCGGCTCCTACTGCAACATAGGTCAGGCAGGCCTCGGTCACCTTGACGCAGATCAACTTGCCCGGGTTGCGCTGCGCGAAGACCTGCACGTCGACGGTGATCGACGTGCGGCCCGTGCGGATCACCTCGGCATAGAAGCTCACGACGTCGCCGACCAGCACCGGCTGCTTGAACACGAAGGAATTCACCGCGACCGTCGCGACCCGTCCACGCGCGCGGCGGGCCGCGGGTACGGCGCCCGCGATGTCCACTTGCGACATCACCCAGCCACCGAAGATATCGCCGTGCTGGTTGGCGTCCGCGGGCATCGGCACCACGCGCAGCGCGGGCTGCTTGTCGGGAAGGCTCGCCTGCTCGTTCGACCGGATTCGTCATGCTCGCTGGAGTACCTTCGCGCTCATGCCGCCTTTTTCCTGCCTTCGTCGCGCAGATCGCGGCGCAGGATCTTGCCGACGTTCGATTTTGGCAGCTCCGTCCGAAATTCGACCTCGCGCGGACATTTGTACCCGGTGAGTTGTTCGCGACAGTGCGCCAACAGCGATTCCGCGGTCAGTGCCGGATCCTTCTTCACGACAAACAGCTTTACCGCTTCGCCCGATTTCGCGTCGGGTACGCCGATGGCAGCGCATTCGAGCACGCCGGGATGCATCGCGACGACCGCCTCGATCTCGTTCGGATAGACGTTGAACCCGGACACGAGAATCATGTCCTTCTTGCGATCGACGATGCGCACGAAGCCCAGTTCGTCCATCACGCCGATATCACCGGTCGCCAGCCAGCCGTTCTTGTCGATAACCTTCGCCGTCTCGTCGGGACGCCCCCAATAGCCGGCCATCACTTGCGGCCCCTTGATGCAGATCTCGCCGCGTTCCCCGAGCGCCACGTCACGACCATTGTCATCGCGCAAGACCAGGTCGGTAGAGGGAACCGGCAGTCCGATCGAGCCGTTGTATTCGCGTAGCGTGAACGGATTCATCGTGGCCGCCGGCGAGGTTTCGGTGAGCCCGTACGCTTCGATCAGCGGCTTGCCGGTCACCTGCTTCCATCGTTCGGCGACGGCTTTCTGCACGGCCATGCCGCCGCCGAGCGACATCTTCATCGACGAAAAGTCGAGCTTGGCGAAGTCGGCGTTGTTCAGCAGCGCGTTGAACAGCGTATTCACACCGGTGAGTGCGGTGAAACGATATTTGGCGAGTTCCTTGACGAATCCCGGTATGTCGCGCGGATTCGGGATGAGTACGTTCTCGGCACCCAGCGTCATGAACACCAGGCAGTTCGCGGTCAGCGAAAAGATGTGATACAGCGGCAACGGCGTGATGATGAGCTGCTGTTCCTCGCCGAGAAACGGTTTGCACCACGCCCTTGACTGCAGCAGGTTGGCGACGATGTTCCGGTGCAGGAGCGTGGCGCCCTTGGCGACGCCCGTGGTGCCTCCGGTGTACTGCAGGAAGGCAACATCCTCGTGTCCGAGCGGGATGCGTTCGAGCTGGCCGCGGCTGCCTTCGGCCAGCGCGTCGGACAACCGGATTGCACCGGGCAGACTCCAGGCCGGAATCATCTTTTTCACGTGGCGCAGGACGAAGTCGACCAGCAGGCCCTTGAGCCCGAGCATCTCGCCGATGCTGGTCACGATCACCGTTTCACCTGCGTCTTGCCGATGACCTCGGCGACGGTGGTCGCGAAATTCTCGACGACGACGATGATCTGCGCGCCGCTGTCGGTCAATTGATGCTCCAGCTCCCGCGCGGTGTAGAGCGGATTGACGTTCACGACCGTGTATCCGGCGCGCAGGATGCCGAACAGGCACACGGGGTATTGCAGGACGTTCGGCATCATCAGGGCGACGCGATCGCCCTTCTTCAGTCCCTTGCCCTGCAAATAGGCGCCGAACGCGCGCGACAGCTCGTCGAGCTCGGCGAAGGTGATGGACTTGCCCATGCACGTATAGGCACGGCGTGCGCCGAACTTCGCGCAGCTTTCCTCGAATACATCGCGCACCGAGGCGTAGGTGCTGAGGTCGATCTCCGCGGGCACGCCCTTGGGATACGACTTAAGCCAGATTCTCTCCACGGTTCCCCCTGGGCGATCGGACGCGGGACGGGACGACTGCCACGGCGTGCCTCTTGGTGTGCCGTGCCGCAGGCCCGGCCTGTATTGGCTTATTCGGAATTGTGTTCAGAGCAATGCTAACAGAGGGGGTCAGGAACCGGAACCGCGGGCAGCCAGGTAGTGCATCGGGCCGCCCGTAAAAGGCGCGAACCCGGTCCCGAAGATAGCGCCTGCATCGACCAGGTCCGCATCCGTCACGATCTGCGCGTCGAGCGCGGCCTGCGCTTCGGTCAGCAATGGGCGAATCAACCGGTCAGCGAGTCCGGCCGGAACGGTGCCCACTGCGCCTTTGGCGGCCTTGCCGGAGGTCCAGTCGTAAAAGCCGCGTCTGGGTTTTCTTCCCGAGATGTCCCGCCGCGATCAGCTCAGTCAACTTTTTCGGCGCGTCCGCGCCATCGCCGAGCATCTTGCCGACCGCAAGGCAGATGTCGAGGCCGACGGTATCCGCAAGTTCGATCGGCCCTACCGGCATGCCAAAAGCGAGCGCCGCTTCATCGACTGTCTCTGGGGCAATGCCTTCGTCGACGCAGCGCATCGCTTCCATCAGATACGGGGCAAGGATACGGTTGACCAGGAAACCCGGCGCGCTTTTCACCGGCAGCGGCAGCTTGTCGATCTGCCGCACGAACGCCGCGGCGAAAGGTACCAGCGACGACTCCGTCTGCGCGCCGACGACGATCTCGACCAGCATCATGCGGGGCACCGGATTGAAGAAATGCAACCCGATCAGGCGGCCGGGGTCCTTCAAGGGTGCGGCAATTTGCTCGAGCGGTATGCTGGATGTATTCGTTGCGAGCAGTGCCGTCGGCTTGGCTCGCTGTTCGAGCGCGACGAAGAGCTGCTGCTTCGCGTCGAGATTCTCGAAAATCGCCTCGATGACGACATCGGCGCGAGCGATACCGTCACCCGCAACGTCGGGCGCGAGGCGATCCAACGCGTCGCGCACGCGTCGTGGATCCTTGAGCCGGTCGTTGAACAGTTTGGCCGCACGACCCATCGCCGGCGCCAGGCGCTCGGCATTCTGATCCTGCAGCGTCACGCTGAGGCCGCGCAGCGCGCACCAGGCGGCGATGTCACCGCCCATGGTGCCGGCGCCAACCACATGCACGTGCCTGGCCGCAAAGGCACCGTCGCGGCCGAAACTCTTCAAGCGCTCCTGCAGCTTGTACACGCGAATGAGATTCATCGCCGTCGGCGTCTGCAGCAGATGGGCGATCGATGCCGGATCGCCCGGAGGCGGCGCCAGCGCGTCGCCGTCGTACTTCGTCCACAAATCGAGGATGGCGTAGGGCGCGGGATAGTGCTCGCGGCGGGCACGGGCGGCGACCTGCTTTCTCGCCTGTGCCGCGATGATCGGCCGCGCCAGCGGGCTGAGCGTGAGCGACAGCGGAAACGGCAACCGGCGCGGGGGCGGCGCGGCGAGCAGCACGCCGCGCGCGGTGTTCATCATGATCCGCGCCGGCACGCATTCGTCGGCGATGCCGAGCTTCTTGGCGCGCCGCGCGTCGATCGTCTTCCCGGTGAGCAGCAGATCGAGCGCGGCAGGCGCACCGGCCAGGCGTGGCAGGCGTCTCATGCCGCCCCAACCCGGCACGATGCCGAGCATGACTTCGGGCAATCCCAATCGAGTGCCGGGTTCGTCGACGACCACGCGATAGCGGCACGCGAGCGCAAGCTCCAGGCCGCCGCCCAGGCAGAATCCTCGGATTAGCGCCAGCGTCGGATACGGTACCGCGGCGAGTTCGTTGAAGGCGTCCCAGCCGCGCTTGACGAGCGCGATGGCGTCATCGATGGTCTTCAATTGGGTGAAGCCATCGATGTCGGCGCCGGCGATAAATCCATTCTCTTTTGCCGATCGGATCACCAGCCCCTTGGGCGGCGCGATCGCCAACTCGGCCAGGACTGCGCGCAACTCTTCGAACACGTCGGCGGATAACGTGTTGGTCGACGTGCCGGCCTTGTCGAAACTGAGCCAGGCAATGTCCTCGGTATCGCGTTCGAGCTTCCAGTGTCGATATGTCGTCATCTCGTGCTGCTCACGTGCGCTGCACCAGCATGGCGCCGCCCTGGCCGCCGCCGATGCAGATCGACGCGATGCCGCGCTTGCCACCCGTTCGCTCCAGCGCCTTCAGCAGGTGCAGCACGATGCGTGCACCCGACGCGCCCACGGGGTGTCCCAGTGCTATGGCGCCGCCGTCGACATTGAGCTTGCTTGTGTCCAGCGTGCCCAGTGCGCGATCGAGGCCGAGCTCGGCGCGACAGTAGTCGTCGCTCGCCCAGGCGCGCAGGCACGCGATTACCTGCGCCGCGAAGGCCTCGTTGATCTCCCACAGGTCGAGATCGCCGAGGTTCAGGCCATGACGCTGCATGATCGGCGTGGCCGCATGGACCGGGCCGAGCCCCATCTGTGCCGGATCGAGACCCGCCCATTCGCTGTCGACGATGGTCCCCAGCACCGGCAGATTGTGCTTCGCGACTGCCGCCTCCGAAGCGAGCACCAGCCAGGCGGCGCCGTCGGTGATCTGCGAGCTGTTGCCCGCGGTAACGTTGCCATATTTGCGATCGAAGAACGGCTTGAGCTTCGCGAGATTTTCGGGTGTCGAATCCTCCCGCATGCCGTCGTCGGCCACATACAACTTGCCTGCGGTGTCGAACAGCGGCGCGATCTCTCCCTCGAAGTGCCCGGCATTCTTCGCGGCGAGCACGCGACGATGGCTTTCGGCAGCGAACTCGTCCATCTCCCGCCGCGTGATGCCGAAACGGAACGCAAGATTCTCCGCCGTCTGGCCCATGAGCAATCCGACCATCGGATCGGTCAGGCCCTTCATGATGCCGATGATCGGCGTGAGCGCTTGCGCGGGTTTCAGTTTCAGGAACGCCGCCGCCTTCTCGCCCATCGTCCTGGCCGAGCTGAAGTTGGCGAACCACAGCACCATCTTGTCGGAATAGAGCAGCGGTGCCCGCGACAGCGCGTCGGTCCCGCCGGCAAGCACCAGACTCGAGCGTCCCGCACGAATGTTGGTGAGCGCGGAGTCGAGCGCCTGCATGCCCGATGCGCAGTTGCGCATCACGGTCCATCCGGGCACCTTGAGGCCGCACCCGAGCCGCAACGCGACGACGCGCCCGATATTGACTTCGTCCGGCGAGGGACTCGCACAGCCGAGAATGACTTCGTCGAGCGCATCGGGCGCGAACGGCATGCGCTTGAGCAGTGCGCGCCCCGCCTGCGTGGCCAGGTCCGACGCAGCAAACGGCCCAGGCCGATTGCGCGCCTTCAGAAAGGGAGTGCGGATACCGTCGACAACATAAACCGGTTCGGTCATGGGACCCTCGTCGGAAAAGTGGCATCACTGCCGGGCGACGCCTGCGCGCACATCGCCGGATGGTCGCCCGCGGCCTGTGTCCTCAGGCCGCCGCCTTGTGCACGACTGCGGCAACACCTGGCGCCACGTCCGGCGCCCGCATCTCGGACGCGCCAAGGTCCTGCGCAAAGTCGTCGACCCGAACGATTTCGTCGGCGAGCCGCTTCGCGCGGCGCAAGAGCGCCAACTCGTCGGTGCTGATGACACCCGCCGCCTGCGCAGCCGCTGCGCGGTCCTCCCCGGTTTTTGTCGACATGCGGCCAGATTTCACGGCGTCGCGAATCTTTGCCTCGACCGGTTCGGCGAGAAGTGTCGCCTCGACAGCGAGTTCGATGGCACCGAGCACGTCGGATTCGACCTTTGGCAGATAGATGCCCGAGGTCAAGCGGTCGCGCGTCGCGGAGGGCTCGATCAGAAGGCGCGCGACTTCATGGCCGAGATAGTCGGATGGCACGACGTAGGGTCGCCCGAGCGGAAAGACCAGTCGACGCAAGGCAACGGAGATGACGCGGTTGGGGAAGTTGGAAATGACGCCCTCGAGGGCGTTCTGCGCCTTGAACAGCGCATCCCAGATCGCCCAGTTCATCAGCGGCGCGTCCGCTGCCTGGCGACCGTCGACTTCGTAGCGCTTGAGCGTCGCCGAACAGACGTACAGCATCGACAGTACATCACCCAGCCGCGCGGACAGCTTTTCCTTGCGCTTCAGCGCCCCGCCGAGAACACCCATCGACACGTCTGACAAAAAGGCCAGCGCCGCGGAGAAACGGGTGAGTTGCTGGTAGTAGCGTCGTGTCTCGGGCGCAACGTTCGAGGGAACAGCCGCGCAATGCGAACCGCACAGCCCCATCACGAGCGTCCGGGCGAGATTCGACAGGACAAAACGTATGTGGCCGAACAGCGCTTCGTCGAAGGCAATCGATGCCTGCGCGAGATCGGCATTGTTGGCCGCAGCAAATTCCTTGAGCACGTACGGGTGACAACGGATTGCACCCTGACCGAAGATGATCAGACTACGCGTCAGGATGTTGGCGCCTTCCACCGTGATGGATACCGGAGTCTGCATGTATGCGGCGCCGAGGAAGTTGCGCGGGCCCATGCAGATTCCCTTGCCCCCCGCGATATCCATCGCATCATTGGCGACCTGGCGGCCGCGCTCCGTGACGTGATACTTGACGATGGCCGAGAGCACGGCCGGCTTCTCGCCCAGATCGACCGCACCGGCCGTCATCACGCGCGCTGCATCCATTGAGTAGAGATAGCCGCCCATGCGCGCCAGCGGCTCCTCGATGCCTTCGAACTTTCCGATCGGGGTCTTGAACTGCGAGCGGACCCGGGCATAGCCGCCCGTCGCGCGAGTGACCATTTTCGCCATCCCGGTATTGAGCGACGGCAGCGAGATCGATCGGCCCGCAGCCAGGCATTCCATCAACATGCGCCAACCTTTGCCGATCATCGGCTGGCCGCCGATCACCCACTCCATCGGGACGAACACATCCTTGCCCCAGTTGGGTCCGTTTTGGAACACCGCGGACAGCGGCATATGGCGACGGCCGATATTGACGCCTGGATGATGCGTCGGAATCAGCGCGCAGGTGATGCCGAGGTCTTCCTTGCCGCCCAGCAGGTGCTCGGGATCGAACGCGCGAAACGCCAGGCCGAGAAGCGTCGCGACCGGGCCCAGCGTGATGTAGCGCTTGTCCCACGTCAGTCGCAGCCCGAGGGTTTGCTTGCCACCGAACTCGCCCATGCATACGACGCCGGTGTCGGGCATCGCCGCGGCATCGGAACCGGCTTGTGGGCTCGTCAGGGCGAAGCACGGTATTTCGAGGCCCTTCGCCAACCGCGGCAGGTAGTAGCGCTTCTGTTCGTCGGTACCGTAGTGCATCAGCAGCTCGCCGGGCCCCAGCGAGTTGGGCACCATCACCGTGACCACCACGGCGCTGGAGCGCGAAGCGAGTTTGGCCACCACCTCGGAATGCGCGAAAGCGGAAAAGCCGAGGCCATCATATTCCTTGGGGATGATCATGCCCAGGAAGCCGCGATCCTTGATGAACTGCCATACGTGCGGGGGCAGATCGCGGTAGACGTGCGTCGTCTCCCAATCGCTGACGAGTGCGCACAGCTCTTCGCAGTCGTGGTCGATGAACTGTTGCTCCTCTGCGGTGAGCTTGGGCTGCGGCACGGCAAGCAACTTGTTCCAGTCCGGGCGGCCGGAGAACAGATCGCCATCCCACCACACGGTGCCGGCTTCGATGGCCTCGCGCTCGGTCTGCGACATCGGCGGCAGTATTTTGCGGAATGCGGCAAGGACTCCGTCGCTGATCAATTTGCGGCGCAGCGGCGCCAAGTTGAGCGGAAGTGCGAGCAGCACCAATGCCGTAGCCAAGATGAGCAGCACCAGCGGCGGCAGCAGGTGCGCGCCCCAGGCGACACCGAGCGCCGCCGCGATCGCGACCGTCCATGTCCAACCCGCGACATTGAGATACGCGAGGGTGATGAATCCGACGACGACCACAACGAGCCAGGCCAATATCAGCATGAACAGCTCCGATTTAGTCTACGCACTGCCCTCACCGTCGAGCTCATCGAGCTCGGGCAGCGGCGCCTTGAGGCCAGCGATGAGAAACGGCGCCAGACGGCGCAGCAGAATCTCATCGTTATCCGAATCGCGCGGGTTGAGCGCGGCAATCAATCTGAGCGCATCGGTTCCCGCCAACGTGTAAGACAGCGCCCCCATCACGAAGTGCAGGCGCCAGCTCAGTTCCTTTTTCGATAGATGGGGCAGCGCACGCCCAAACGCGGTCTTGAAGCGCGCGATCATCACCGCGTATTGCTCGGACAGGAAGCGCCTGATGAAGGGCGCAGGATCTGCATACGCGCGGCCGAGCAGCCGCAAGAAATTCTTGCCACCCCGCTCCGGATCACGGGCCAACTTCAGCGCGGGAATGAACATCGCCGCGAGAATTTTCTCCGACGATAGTACGCGAGGCGCAACCTCGTGCTCGAAGCGTTCGAGCAGCGCGACACGTTCCTGATTCATCGGGTCGAGCCGCCGCGTCAGCACTCTCTGGAAGAGCTCTTCCTTGCTGCCGAAGTGATAGTTCACCGCCGCCAGGTTGACGCCGGCTGCGGCCGTGATCTGGCGCAGCGAGGTCGCCTCGAAGCCATGTTCCATGAACAGGCCCTCGGCGGTGTCGAGAATTCTCGCCTGCGTCGCCGACACCGTCGGCGCGTCGAACGCAATGACCTTGCCGCCCATCGGTGGTGCTCCTTGCAAATTAAGGGTGGGTCGACGGCATCCATCAAACGTTTGTTTGAATTCTAGGCGCGCGGGCTGAAGGTTGTCAACGATTCTGGTTTCACTTAGCCAGTTGTCTGCGTCGCGATACGCCTGCTCGACGGCGGACGCGGGCGACAGTTGCCGCCGGATCAGGCTTTGAGTCCCGCCTGGAGCAAGGTCGTCGCGGTCCAACGCAATACGTCAAGCGCTTCGTCGTCGTCGAGCTGGCAGACATCCTTCATCACGATCAGCGCTTCGACACCGAGCGTAAGCGCGAGTGCCGTATGCAAACGGCGCCGCTGTGCCTTTGACAGCTTTCTGTCGGCTGGACGCAGCGCCGCCTGGATCCATTCCATCCGGCGACCCGGGCGCACGACGGGCGAGTGTTCGCCGGCGGCATGCTTGGCCAACCAGGCATCGAGATAGACGCGCAACGCGGTCCGCATCGGCACTTCCTTCTCGAACTGGATGCGGTTGAACAAATCCTGTAATTCGAGCAGCCGTGCCGGATTAGCGCCGGTCGCAGGCAATGCGGCGACCCAATCCTCGACCGGACGCATCATGGGCGTGAGTTCGAGGGCCTCGACCAGCAACGCCTCCTGCGTCGGAAAGTAGCGATAGGCGGTCGCGCGGGAGATTTTGGCGGCCTCGGCGGCTTCGGCTACCGTCGGCCGGCTGCCGCCGTCCAGCAGCGTCGCGGCGGCGGCAACCAACGCGGCACGCGTGCGGCTCTTCTGGTTCGCCCGTGGATCAGCTTGACGTGGGACGATCATATCGTTATGATACTCATGTCTCATTAAGAGTCATGGGTCCAGTATAGCAGTGTGTACGTAGCCAAGGCACCACCGCTTGGATTGTCCGGGGAATCAGCGATACGCTTACTGTCCCGCGCCACGCTCATCGTCGCCCGTCAGGAGGCCACCAATGAAAAGTCAGCCATTCGTCGTTACGCCGAGCAACTATCCGCAACCCTTGAGCGTCGTGGGCGAGCACATCACGGTACTTGCATCCGGTGAGGCCACCGGCGGCTACGAGATCTTCTTGCAGCAAGGGCCGGAGGGAAGTGGACCGCCGCCGCACAATCATCCGTGGGACGAGACCTTTTACGTGGTCAAGGGGATCATCGAATTCGGGTACGACGACAAAACCGTGACCGCGTCGCCCGGGACGCTCGTGCACCTTCCGGCCGGTACCACGCATTGGTTCCGCTTCGGCAAAGGCGGCGGCGAGGCCATGTCCATGACGTCGCGCCTGGGCGCTTCACGAATGTTTGTCGATTTCGCGCGTGAAATCGCTCCCAGCGACCCGGATATGGACAAGCTGGTCGGGATCGCAACGCGTCACGGCATGACCGTTACGGTTTGACGTTGTCATGGATCGCTTCCCCGGCCCAGCACCCATGCTCACAACGGCGAGAACGACGCGGACTTGAGAATCTTGTTTTCCTGATGCTGGAGATTCCCCGACGCGGCGCTTTTCTGCCGGTAAGCCGCCCAGGCAGGGTCGGCTTCCATGGCATTGCGCCGCTGTTCCCGGTCGGCCATGCTTTCGTATCCCCACAGATGAACCACCTGATTCTGCGTACCGATCTCGGTCGTGAAATAGCCGATGGGTTTGCCCAGATGGCGCAACTGGACCGGCAGCCCCTCCGCTTCATAGAGCGCCAGGAATGCCTTGAGGCGGCCGGGGACCATGGTGTAGGTGCGCATATCGACGATCATCTTGCCTCCGTTGAAAAAACAATCCGCTTCAGCCTCCGGACGCTGCAGCGTACACCGCGTCGACGGCGTCCTTGAACTTTGCCAGCACCAGCGGGCGCTTGAGTTTCAGCGTGGGTGTCAGCAGCCCGTTCTCGATGGTCCACGGTTCGGGCATCGGAATGACGCGACGAATGCGTACCCACCGCGGAAAACTCTTGAGCTTCTCGTTGGCCCGCTTGACCAAGGATTGCTCATCCTTTTCCTGGGTCACGGTGAGGAGCGTCAGAAAGGACCGACCTTCGCCAACCAGCATGACCTGCTCGAACACCGGATCGTGCAGCAGCGCGAACTCGACATCCTGCGGCGGAAGTTTTTCGCCGTTGGACATCACCATGATGTCCTTCACGCGACCGCGAATGTAGATCCTGCCATCGCGGATCTCGGCGACGTCGCCGGTATGCAGCCAGCGGTCGGCATCGATCGCTTCACGCGTTGCATCGGCATTGCGCCAGTAGCCTTGCATCACGTTGCCGCCGCGGGCGAGCAACTCACCGGAGTCCGCAAGCTTGATCTCGACACCCGGCAACGGCGGCCCGACCGAATCCGGGTCGTTGTTGTCGAGCAGATTCACCGAGATCACCGGCGACGCTTCGGTCATGCCGTATCCCTGGAGCATGGCGAGGCCCAGGCCGATGAACGTATGCGCGATGACCGGATCGAGCGCCGCTCCGCCAACGACGGTCAGGCGCATCCTGCCGCCCATGCGTGCCAGGATCGGCTTGGCGACGATGCTCCGCAGGATCGGCGTCGCGATGGCGTCGAGCCAGTTGGCGTCACCCTGTTCGACCCGCCAACCTCGCGCGACGCACTGATCGAACAGCCATCGCTTCGCAGGCGACGCCGCCAGGGTCTGGTTAACCCGGGCGAGGAATTTTTCGAAAATGCGCGGCACGGCGAACATCGCGGTCGGGGCCTGCTCGGCGAGGTCGTCGGCAATCTGCGCCACGCTGCGGGCATACACCACCTTGGCGCCAATCGATAAGGGCAGGTAGTAGCCTCCCGTCCGCTCGAACATATGCGACAGCGGCAGGATCGAGAGAAACGTGTCCGACGGTTGCGCCATCTTGGTAGCCCGGCACGACTCGACGTTGGCGATGATGTTGCCGTGCGACAGCATCACGCCCTTCGGCCGGCCGGATGTGCCCGAGGTGTAGCAGATCGTCGCGGGAGCGTCCGCGGGCAGGTCGAGAAACCGCGGGGGTGCGGCCGTCGCCGGCAGCAGCCCAGCGACGGAAGAGGTGGCATCGCCCGCGTCGGGGCGCAGCACATAAGTAGGCGGAAGCGTGGCGTCGCATTGCGCGAGGGAACTGGCCATACGCGTTGTTTCGACGACCAGCAGGCGCGCTTCAGCATTCGCGGCGCACCAGGAAACGTTATCGGGATTGTCGTCGACGTAGAGCGGAACGATGACCAGTCCCAAGCCGAGCGCGGCCAAGTCGAGCGCAACCCAATCGACACCGTTGCGGAGGCAGACCGCAACGCGCTCGCCGGGGGCGAGGCCCAGCGAACCGAGGGCGGCCTGCCAGCGGCCGACGAGTTCGGCGACTTCCGCCGCGGGCACATCCCGCCAGGCATCGCCGCTGAACTGGCGATAGAGCACGGTATCGGGAGCGATCAGGTGTTGGCGAAAGTATTCGGCGATGTTCGCCATCATGCATTCCTCGTCCGACGCGCCTCACGACCCGTCGGGGCTACGATTCTGCCGCCTTTGCACCAGCGGGTCTATCGGCGATGGCGCGCCCGCGTGCTTGGTGCGCTGCAGCACGGCGCGGCTCGAGGCATTGGCTATACTTGAAGGTCGCGCAGAAAACAGCAAAGGAGGCCATCCATGCCCAGCATATCCATCAAGCGCCGGCACAAGCTCGATGCGAAGCACGCGCGCACCGCTGCGCAAAAGATCGCCAAGGACCTGAACAAGCGCTACGGCCTGATCTGCCAGTGGGATGGCGACGAGGTCACGTTCGACGGTGTCGGTGTATCGGGCAACATGCAGGTCGGCAAAAGCCAGATCAAGCTCGACGTCCAGCTGTCGTTCCTGCTGGCGCCGCTCAAGGGTCCGATCGAGCGCGAAATCAACAAGCAACTCGACACATTGCTCGTCAAGGCGTAGCGCCGCGCGGATCGCGAAACGGTGCGTCATCGCCGGCGAAGATCGCGTTCATCAATGCGTTCTCGCGGGCGTCGATGGTGTTGAGAAATTCCGTGGCGCCGCGCATGCGGGCGAAAGCGGCAACGCCGCGCTCGAGAAACCCCTGCAGCGCGCCCAACCCCGCGGCCCTGGCCGGCATGCGCATCGCTGCGAGCGCGTGGCGAACCAGGCGCGCACGCACGTACTGATCGAGCCCGCGGCCGACCGTTCCGATCAGCGCGATCTGCCGCTCGCGGTCGGTGCGGTTGGCGCACGCGCGATAGGCGACGCAATAGGTGGTCACGGTCAGCGGTGATGCTCCGAGCTTTGCGAGTAGCGCACGATCGAGTTCTTGCGACAGTGCCGATAACTGGATGGCCATCGTCACCGTTGCGACCGCTCCGGATGGCAGAACTCGCTGCATCGTCGGGACGACCCTGGCGAGATCAGCATCACGGCGGCTGAAGTCGCCCGGACCGTACAGGTCCGTGCGAAAGAATGCGATCGCTTCCTTATAGCGCGGCTCGCGCGCAAGATCCTGGTACGTCGCATCCAGACGCCGCGCCTGAAAGTCGGCAACGGCATCCAGCGCCGCGGCAAGCTGCGGGGAGGCGGCCCGCTCATCGTGCATGCAGCGCAAGCGATGCAATTCCGCCGCCAGCTTCGATGCCGTGAATCGCATGGTGCTATCGAACCCATCCGACAAATTAGATTGTTTTGTCTACTTCCCGCGGCTACAGTGGCGCGCCGCCAAAGTGCCGGTCGTCGCCGACGGTAAAGCTTTGCATTGCAAGCGATGCCTGATCCCAACCACTCTTCGCCACGCATGAGCGCAACGGGCCGCCCGGAGCACGAAGGTAACCGCATGACGCGACGCACGCTGCTCAAGGCGGGGCTCGCGGGCGGTGCGGCTCTGTTTCTCGCGCGGTGGCTATACACCCAGACGACAACGCCGACGCATCCGGACCCGAGCTTCGTCGTGCTCGACGAACGCGGGCGTTCGATCGTCGCCGCGATTGTACCGGTGCTGCTCGACGGCGCGCTGCCCGCAGCGCCTGGGTTCCCAGCCGCACGTGCGGAGGTGGTCGCCAACGTCGACCAGGCGATCGCGGGCCTGCCCCCGGAGTCGCGCAAGCAGATCGACCAGCTGTTCGCCTTGCTCGCCTACGCGCCGAGCCGTGGCCTGATTGCCGGCATCTGGTCGCCGTGGCCCGACGCCTCGCCTGAGGCCATCGCAGCGTTCCTTGCACGCTGGCGCGACAGCCGTTTTGCGTTGCTGCAGACCGCCTACGGCGCCTTGCACCAGCTGATCGTCGCGGCATGGTACGGCAGTCCTCACGCGTGGCCGGCGATCGGCTATCCCGGGCCGCCGTCGCTCGAGGTCGGCTGATGGTCACTGAAGTCCTGCGACAGTCGCGGTTGCCGGATCCGTTTCGCGACGGCGTCGCCGGCGGATGGAAGGTCATCGACGCCGCAAAGCTCAGCGCGGATCTGACCCTCGAGGCCGACGTCGCGATCGTCGGCACCGGCGCGGGCGGAGGCACCGCGGCGGAAATCCTGAGCGACGCCGGATTGAATGTGGTGCTGATCGAAGAAGGGCCGTTGGTGACCTCGTCGGACTTTCGCATGCGCGAATCCGAGGCCTATCCGCAGCTGTACCAGGAATCCGCCAGCCGCAAGACGCGCGACAAGGCGATCAATATCCTGCAGGGACGCTGTGTCGGCGGCAGCACGACCGTGAACTGGACGTCGAGCTTCCGGACCCCGCCCGCGACACTCGACTACTGGGCGCGTGAATTCGGCATCACCGGCTTTGCTCCGGCCGATCTCGCGCCGTGGTTCGAGCGTATGGAAACGCGACTCAACATCGCCGCGTGGCCGGTCGAACCCAACGAAAACAACAATGCGCTGCGCCGCGGCGCCCAAGCGCTGGGCTTCCCGGCCGGCGCGATCAAGCGCAACGTAAAAGGCTGCTGGAACATCGGCTACTGCGGCATGGGTTGTCCGACCAACGCCAAGCAGTCGATGCTGGTGACGACGATTCCTGCAGCGCTGAATCGCGGTGCGACGTTGCTGACGCGCGCGCGCGCATGGACCTTCGAACAGCAAGGAGACAGCGTCACCGCGCTCACCTGTGTCGGACTGGACGCCCGCGGCACCGATCCGACTGCGCGCCGTATCAACGTGCGCGCCAAGACATTCATCGCCGCCGGCGGTGCCATCGGTACGCCGGCGCTGCTCCTGCGCAGCAAGGTTGCGGATCCGCACAGCATCGTCGGCAAGCGCACCTTTCTGCATCCTACGGTGGTGTCGGCGGCGTTGATGCCGGAACGCGTCGACGGCTTCGCCGGCGCGCCGCAGACGATCTACTCCGACCACTTCCTCGATACGCTCCCGCTCGATGGTCCGATCGGCTACAAGCTCGAGGCGCCGCCGCTCCACCCCATCCTCGTGTCGACGACACTGCCGGCCTTCGGCACCGCACATACCCGATGGATGAGAGACCTTCCCCACATGCAGGTGGTCATCGCGCTGATGCGGGACGGCTTTCATCGCGATAGCGTCGGCGGCTCGGTCAGCTTGCAGGGTGATGGCACGCCGCTGCTCGACTACCCGCTCAACGACTACTTCTGGAACGGCGCGAGACGTGCATTGCTGACGATGGCGCAGATACAGTTCGCCGCCGGTGCCAGGACCGTCATGCCGGTCCAGCGAAGCGGCGCTCACTACGCCACCTGGAACGATGCCGAGTCCGGCATCGAGGCGGCATCGCTCGCGCCATTGGCAACGACGGTCGTCAGCGCTCACGTGATGGGAGGATGCCCGCTCGGCCCCGACGCGAAGCGCACTGCCGTCGACACGACGGGCAGGTATCACCATCTCGACAATCTCTACGTGCTCGATGGGTCGCTCTTTCCCACGAGCATCGGCGCCAATCCGCAACTCTCGATCTACGGCATCGTCGCGAAACTCGCGAGCGGACTGGCCCGACGCCTTGCGCCACGCTAGTCGATTAGGGTGAATGCTCTAATCCCCTGGGTTAGAGTTGACATCAATCGCTGCAGAAGACGCACGATCGTTCACTCAACCAAGGAGCAATACCATGCAAAAGCAAGCAACGTTTGGCATCCCCAGCAACCCGATCGCTGAAGCAGCGTTCAACGCGTATCGCCAGGTGTGGCTCGCAGGCCTTGGCGCGGCGGCTGTCACTCGCGAGTGGGCGCGTACCGAAGCCGGCAAGACATTTCGCACGCTGGTCAAGGAAGGTTCTGCCCTCGAAACCAAGGCCATTCGCGACCTGAGTGAACGCGTCGACACTTCCGTCAAGACGGCAACTTCGCTGTTGCGGCAGACCCGGGCGACCGTCGTCACCGCGGCCAATACCATCGCCGAAAATGCGTCGACCGCACTGTCGAAGTTCAAGACCCCGGTCATGGTACGCAGCGCTCCGGTCAAGGCACGCAAGGCCGCCAAGGCGACAAAGAAGAGCGCCACCCGCACGACGCGTCGCACCAAGCGCGCCTCGCGCAAGGCGTAGTACGTAGTAATATCGCGGCCGTGAGCATGCTGGCCGCAGCAACACGAGGAGCCCCATGCCGGTAACGGCAGTGCCCCGGCGTCGTAGCGACGACGGGAGGAAGCACACTGCCCGCACCCGCGTGGGTCTCGCGCTCGCTGGTGGCGGACCGCTCGGCGGGATCTACGAGGTCGGCGCATTGATCGCGCTGGCTGATTCGCTGGACGGCCTCGATGTCAACAACCTCGATGTCTATGTCGGGGTTTCCTCTGGCGGTTTCGTCGCCGCCGCGCTGGCCAATGGCATTTCGCCGGCGCAGATGTATCGCCTGTTCATCGACGACGGGGCGGAAGCCGCGCTGTCGCCTGGATTGTTCCTGCGTCCAGCCTTCGGCGAATTCGCGCGCCGCGCCGCGTCCTTGCCAGGACTGCTGATCAGATCGTCCCTCGACTTCGCCCGACATCCGCTGCAGCGCAGTCTATTGGAGTCGATGGCGACCTTGGGCCGCGCGGTACCGACCGGGTTGTTCGATCAGCGCGCGATCGATGCCTTCCTCACGCGATTGTTGGCGGGTCCGGGACGAACCAACGATTTTCGCAAGCTGTCGCACAAGCTCTTTCTGGTTGCCACCAATCTCGATACCGGTGCGTCGGTGACCTTCGGCGGGCCCGGCTGGGACCACGTACCGATCACCAAGGCCATCGAGGCTTCAGCAGCGTTGCCGGGCCTCTTTCCGCCGGTGGCCATCGATGGCGAGCACTACGTCGATGGCGCACTGAACAAGACATTGCATGCGTCGGTCGCCCTCGACGAGGGCGTGACGATGCTCATCTGCATCAACCCGCTGGTGCCTTTCGACGCGAGCTCCGCGTCGCGCCGCAGCCGATTGACGGTCGAGAAGCTCAACCAAGGCGGCTTGCCTTTGGTGCTCGCGCAAACGTTTCGCGCAATCATCCATTCGCGCATGAAAGTCGGCATGGAAAAGTATCGTCGGCAATATCCCGACGCCGACATCCTCCTGTTCGAGCCCGACCGCGAAGACGCCGACATGTTCTTCGCGAATATTTTCAGCTACGCGCACCGCAAACGTCTTTGCGAAGCGGCTTACCGCAATACGCGCCAAAGCCTGCTCGCCCGGCGCGAGACGCTCGAGCCGCAACTGGCGAAGCGCGGGGTGCACCTGAACCTGCCGCGCCTCACCGATCCTCGTCGCGGACTGCATGCGGCGCTCGACGATCCGCGGCCGCTGTTGACGCGCTCGCCCGGAGTGCGTCAGGCCGCGCGTGACCTTGCGCATACCCTGGACCACCTCGAACGCTGGCTCGCGCGCGCGTCGTAGCTGCTGAACGCATGCAGTCTGCCCCTGCGTGCAGGATAGCGCCCGCAGCGAGGGCCCGCGCATTCGCGCGGGCCTGCTAAACTGCCGCCTCTCCACGAGAATTGTCATGGCGGAACGCAAACGTCCGCGGCAGACGCGCGAGCGCATCCTCGAGACCAGCCTGCGGCTGTTCAATCACCTCGGCGCACCGCACGTCACGACGGCGGACATCGCCGGCGAGATGAACATCAGCCCCGGCAATCTTTATTACCATTTCCGCAACAAGGATCAGATCATCGCCGAGCTCTACGCGGCGTTCGAGACGCGGCTCGAAGATCTGCTCGGAGCGCCGGAAGGGCGCCTCGCCGATGTCGAGGATCTGTGGCTCTTCCTGCATCTGTTGTTCGAGGCGATGTGGGAATTCCGCTTCCTGTACCGCGATCTCGACGAGATACTTTCCCGCGACCGCCGCCTGGCAATGCGGTTCACACGGTTCGTGCGCCGCGGCGTGGATACCATGATAGAGTTGTGTCGCAGCATGGTCGTCGCCCGCGCAATGCGTGCGTCCGACCGTGAAATTGCAGCGTTGTCCGAAAATGTCGTTGTCGTTGCCACGTACTGGATGTCGTACCAGAAAATCCTGGCCGGCGAGGATCAAGCCGACAAAATCAATCTCGATCATGCCGCTTACCAGGTGCTCTCGCTGATCGCGCCGTTTCTGCTCGGCAGCGCCCGCACATTGCTCGACCGGCTCAGCCACGACTATCTCAAATGAGCCGCAGGGCCGCCCCAAGGACGCCTGCCCGAGCGGGGCGAAGCCAAGGCTCGGAGAGCGCGGCCGCGAGTGCTGGCGACGGCCGCGACGCAGTTGCTTCATTGCGCGCCTTCGCCAAAGGAGGCCGCACCGACCCCCTCGGGGGAGCGGCGCGAAGCGCCGTTCGAGGGGAACATACTAGGCCGCAAGGAGGGTTCCATGGCTGCAAAATGGGTGAAGTTTCCGCATGCTGAAAAAGCCTATGTCTACGACAGCGCCGCGTTGAAGAAGCATTGGGACCGCCTGCATCGCGGCGATCGCGAGCCCTATCCGAAGGATGCCGCTGCCCAGACCGCATGGCGACACTTTCATGCAGGTGAGTTTCAGCAGGCGGTCGACGTCGGCACCGAGGCGGGCGGCGTTGCGATCAACGCCGCAGTGAAGGCGCAGACCGTCTACGCCAACTATCTCGAGAAGAACGAGAAGACGAAGCTCGCGTTGTTCGAGGAAGCCGCCGGCTGGGCCGAGGAGCGCCAGGCGAGCGCAACGAAAGATGCGAACACCTTTTACCTCTACGCTTTCGCGCTCGGCCGCTACAGTCAAGGCATCTCGGTCGCGAAAGCGCTCGCGCAGGGTTTTGGCGGCAAGATCAAGACAGCGTTGACCACCGCGCTCAAGCTGAGTCCCTCCCATGCGGACGCGCACACCGCCTATGGTTCCTACCAGGCCGAAGTCATCGCGAAGGTCGGGGCGCTCGTCGCGGGCATGACCTACGGCGCGAAAAAGGATTCGGCGCTCGAGCACTACCAGAAAGCCATCAAGCTCAATCCCGATTCGGCGATCGCCCGCATCGAGTACGGCAACGGCTTGATCCTGCTGATGGGCAAGAGCCAGATCGGTGAAGCGACCAAGCTCTACGAGCAGGCGGTCAAGTGCAAACCCGCCGACGCGATGGAACGCCTGGACGTCGAACTCGCGCGTTCGGAGCTCGAGTAGCGCCGGCGTCGCGTTCAGGTGGCGCGATGGAACAGACCTTGTTCCACCTCGTCCGGGCTAGGTGGCACATCCCAGGGCCAAGGCAGAAGCAACGTCGCGAGCACGAGCTTCTCGAATTCCGGCGCGAACCGCTCGATGATGTGGTCCGGGTCGCTGCACAGCTTGCGGTCCGTGACCAGGCCGAACTGCACTTGGTTATCGTAAGACAGGATCGACACGCCCATGCCGATGTCGCCCGACTGCGGCACCCAGAACATCAGGCTGTCGATCTTCGCGCCACCGAGATAGAGCGGCTGCTGCGGGCCGGGTACGTTGGTCATGACCGCAGTCGCATTCCTGGCCAGCGCAGCCAGCAATTGGTCCTGGAGCAGCTTCGGGCCCGCGCCCATGGCGGCGAGGATGCCGAGCGCAAGCAGCGGTTGATACGAGCCCTTGAGCTTCTGCATGTTGGCGCGCACTGCGTAGAGACGTTCCACCGGATTCTCGATACCGAGCGGCAGATCGAGGAAGACGAGGCCGAAGCGGTTGCCGAGTTTCCACGCCTTTTCCGGCGGTCGCAGATTTACCGGCACCAGCGCGCGCACCGTGACGCCGGCGACGGTCTCGCCTCGACGGTCCAGGTATGAACTGAGCGCGCCCGCCACCGACGACAGCAGTACGTCGTTGACAGAACAGTCGAGCGCCCGGCCGATGGCCTTGATTTCGGCTAGCGGCAGGTGATCAGCCCACGCCACCTCCTTCGCGATGCCGGGCTTCCCCTTGAAGATCGTGTGCGAATCCTCGCCCATCGTCGCCAGCTTCGCGATTTCCGCTGTCAGCGCACTGCCTTGCTCCACCAGCGCCACGGCCTTGGCCGGATCATGCCAAATGGCCAGCCCTTTTTCGATCAATGTCGCGCCGGTTTTCATGGCCAACTTCAGCGTTCCCGCCATCGGCTGCAGCAGCATCGCCAGCGGGTCATCGGGGTCGTTCTTGCTGCGTTTCGGCGGCGGCGGTACCGGGCCGGCACGCTTGCCGGCGCGATCGGCATCGGTCATCGACAACATCACCTGGATCAGCGCAATGCCGTCCGCGTAGCAATGATGTATGCGCATGACCACTGCGCTACCGCCCTCGTAGCCCTCGATCAGATGAAACTGCCAGAGCGGCCGTCGCGGATCGAGCGCGGTGCTGATCAGCTTGCTCACCAGCGCCTCGAGCTCCACCTTGCCGAATCGCGCGGAAACCTTGGCTCGTTGCACGTGCGCGTCGATGTCGAAGGACGCATCGGTTTCCCAGTACGCACCAGCCTGCGATTGCACGGGGCGCTGCCGGAATCGATGGAAGCGCAGAAAGCGGTCGGCGATAGTTGCCTTGAGACGTCCGAGCGCGATGCGCTCGTGAAAGACGAGCACGCCGCAGATCATCATGAGATTGCTCGGTCGATCCATCCGCAACCAGGCGGTGTCCACGCTGGACATGCGTTCGCGCTTCTTGTGGGCCATCACTCGTCCTGGTTGGACCGACGTACGGTTCGTGATATTGCTCTGCGTTTGCGAGTCGCGCTAAAGTAGCATAGCAAGGAAAAACGAACGCCGGACGACCTACGAGGAGAAGCGATGGCTGCCGCGCCCAAAGACCTGAAGGCAAGATTCGAGGCCGCCACGGTGGCCGCCAAACAGACGAAGAAGAAGCCTGACAACGCCACGCTTCTGAAGCTCTACTCGTACTACAAACAGGCCACTGATGGCGATGTGAAGGGAGAGCGGCCGGGCGGCTTCGATTTCGTCGGCGCGGCCAAGTTCGACGCGTGGGCCAAGCTCAAGGGCTCGACCAAGGACGACGCGATGCAGAACTACATCAAGCAGGTTGAGAAGCTCAATCGCGAATAACGCCCGCCGCGCGAACGATTCGCGTCTACCACGCCTTGACTCAAATCGTGAGCTTGCGAAGCATCTCCGGGTTCTTGATGACGGACTTCTGTCGCCCCGGTGGCGCGCTGTAAAGACTCGCCGGTGGATTGGTGTCGAACCGCGAGATCACGGACGCATCGGCACAGCTTTTGTCGAAAATGACGGCGGCGCGGTCCGTCGTGACGCTACCCAGGCTGAAGCACGGCTGCCCGAGTTTTGCGTTAAGGGGCTTGAGGACGCCCGCAGCGACCAAGTCTGCCGCAGAACCTGCTCCGGCAAGCTGAAGCTCGAAACCATTCGCGCCCGCGGCGGGTCCGGGCGCCACAGCGATGACATCGGGCAGTCCCACCAGTTCGCGGGCGAGCGATTCGAGCGCCGAGGGCGGCAATCCTTCCACGCTTACGGTGACTTTCTTGCCCGGCGCAGTTACGTGCTGCAGGAAAAAGTCGCGCGAGAATTCGTCGGCCACCTTGGCGCCGATGGCCTTGATAGCTTCTTCCTCGGTAGCCCAACTGCCAACGCCTTTTGGCAGCGTGGTGTTGAAATAGATCTCCTCTCCCGTCTCGCGGTCCACGCATTTCACGGTCCAAGATGTGAGCGCATACTTCGAGATGATGACGCCCGACGCTTCGAGGCGCACGGATAATTTCTTTATTTTCGCTTCGCCGATCACCTCGAAATCCGCGCCCTTCTTGGTGTCGTCGCCGCCCGGCGAGCCCGTCGACCACGTCCGGAATCCGAAGGACTGGATGCGTTCCTTCAGAATATTCTCGGCCACCAACGAAGGTTGTGGCGGTGCATCAGGAACGTCGGCATCACGCACCATGATGCGCACCGACACCTTGGGGTCGCCGCTCGCGCGGATGAACTCAACACGATCGTCACGCGACATCTGGTTGAGCGATTTCTGCACCGCCTTGACGTTGACAACCCCTTCCGTCGTCATCGACATCAGGCCGTCCTTGCCGACGCGTGGTTCGCTCTCGCGCACGACGGTGGTGACAAAGCTCCCGCTCTTCGACAGCAGCTTGTCTTTCAGCAGGTCGTAGTTTTTCGCCATCGACTTGGTGTCGATGAGCATGCCCAATGCCTTCTCGACCAGCTGGCTCCGCGAATCCGCGCGCAGATCGCTTTGCAGCAGGGTCTTGTCGCTCTGATAGCGCGGGTCGCTCGGATCGACCAGCCCGACCGCCGAAATCACCATCGTGCCCGGATCTCGCGCCACCGTTGCTGCAGCGGGTGTCGTCGGGGGCGGCGTCGGAGATGAGGTGATGGGCGCGGACACGGCGGCCGGCGGTGACGGCGCGGTCGCCACCTTGTTGCCATCGCTCGAGCCGCGCTGAACCATGAACCACGCGACAGCGCCGATCGCAATGACAACGACGGCGACGACTACCGCGACGGCAGGTGCCTGGGATTTCTTTTCCGGCGGTGTGGGCGCCACGGGCGGCATGGTCGGTGGGGAAGTCGATGGCCCCGGACCCACGCCCGTGGCGATTTGCACCGGCGCCACCCGACCTGGCGGTGTTGGATCGGGCGTCGATATTAGAGTCGCGTCCGCCGATGACGACGCGACGCCGGGTGCCAGCGTTCGACCTTCTGCCGCCGCAGCACGAAGCGCGCCGGCGAATTCCTTCGCCGACTGAAAGCGTTCGTCCGGGCGCTTCGCAAGTGCCTTGCGCACCACGGCATCCATCTCGGGAAGCAGCTGGACGTTGAGCGTGGAAGGCGGCAGCGGATCTTCTTTCAGTACCTTTTGCATCGTCGTGGTTGCGGACCCGGCAAAGGGCCGCTCCCCCGTCAGGAACTGGTACAGGATGACGCCCGCAGAAAAGAGGTCCGAGCGACCGTCGACCGGCAACCCCATGATCTGCTCGGGCGACATGTAACTCGGCGTGCCGAGCACCGTGCCGACCTGGGTGAGGCTCGATGAATCGATGTGCGCGATGCCGAAATCGGCAACCTTGACCGTGCCGTCGTCGAGCAGGAATACGTTGGCCGGCTTGATATCGCGGTGAATCACGCCCTGGCGATGCGAATAATCGAGCGCGTCGAGCATTTGCGACATGATGCGGACGATGTCCGGCATGCTGAAACGCTCGTTGGCTTCGAAATATTCCTTGAGCTCGCGACCCTTGACGAATTCCATGGCGATGAACCACACGCCGCCATCTTCGCCGAAGTCGTAAATGGGAACGATGTTGGGGTGGCTGAGTCGTCCGGCCGCTTGCGCCTCACGGCGGAAGCGCGCGATGACCGTGGCCGATTCCTCGCCGGCGAGTTGATCCGAACGTATCGTCTTGAGGGCGACGACGCGCTTGATCATCGGGTCATAACCCTCGTAGACCACACCCATCGCGCCACGCCCGATTTCGCGCCGCAGCTCGTATTTTCCGAGGTTGCCGATCTCAGCCATGCTTCACCTCTGCGCGCGCGTCGAAAGCGGCGACGCCGGCAGGATGCCGGCGTCGCGAATCAGGGACTTGTCGATCACTTGTACTTGTTGTCGATTTCCCACACCGACTTCTGCACCAGCCGCTGCACCATCGTGTCGAGCGAGAGGCCGCCCTGCTGCGCCTGCGACACACCGAGCACCGACGACGATTTCGCGCCGACTTCCATCTTTTCCTCGGTATAGCCTTGGGCAAGCTGTTCCGTGGTCTCGGCGTTGATGATCTTGTAACGCATGCCGATGATCCAGACGCCGCTCGATTCGCTGGTCTGCACCGAGCCGATGCCCGCGCCGGCGACCGTTCCGGCCTGCGCCCCGCCCCGCGACCCGCTGAAGACGCCGAGCAACCCGGCCATCTGACCGATCGCGGCACCGTTGAACCCCTGCTGGGCTGCGGCGACCTGCTCGGTCTTGAGAATGTCGAACTTCACGATGTATTTGGTGCTCTTCAGCTTGCCCATGCGCAGGAATTTGCGCGCGGCGTCAGGATCGCCGAGGTTGTAGGCAAGCTCGAATTCCCGCTGGATGGGGCCGAGGTTCGACCGCTCGAGTACCTGGAAATTGGCGTTGCTGAGCTCGAGCTCGCCGAAGTCGGCAATGTTGTTCGCCGTGAACTTCTGCAGGAAGGTCGCATTGCTGCTCTTGATCTCGCCGGGGATGACGATCAGCGCCGGCCCCTTCTTGTTGACGTTCGTATACTCGACCGGCGCGTAGAGCGCCTGGTCGGCAGACGCGTTCGCTTTTTGCGATGTTTCGCTGCCTGCGGTCGGCGACGGGTTGCCGAACTTCGGCTGGGCCATCGACACGGTTGCTGCCGCCAGCAGGATCGTACCGAGCAGCAGGCCCCGCAATTGCCTTTGTGTGTCTTTGTGCATTTCGATCTCTCCTGTCATTTCGGAACACGTCCCGACCGTGGCCGCTACTTCGATGCGGGCTTGGGGTTTGCGGGCAGTCCGGCATTCGTACAATAGTCCGCATACAACTGCGCAACGACTTCGTCCGCCTTTTCATTTACCAGCGTCAGTGCCATGTGCTGCACGTCGGCGCCGGAGTAGGAACTCGAACTGGCATGGGCGTCCGCAACCACGCGGCCGTTGCCGCCATACAAGGTGAAATCCATGTTCACCGAAACCTGGTTCACGCGCATCATCGGATTCATGCCCGATTGCGCGGTGATCAGGCCGCGCAGCACGAAACTTGCGCCGAGTTTCTTCGACGCCGCCATCGCAGCGTCCGGGTCGTTACGAAAGTACGCCTCGATCTCGGCCTGTGCAATCTGTCGGCGAATCTCCTCGGGCGTGTAGGTCTTCAGGCCTAGGGCGCGCAGACGGGTGTTGATCGCCTGGAAGTGCGGCCCGTAGTTCTGTTGCTGTGCGGCGATGTAGCCGTTGGACTGTCGCTCGCCGATCACGACCATGATTCTCTTGTCCTTGATGCTCGCCCGGCAGGGTGTCGACAGCTGCTCCGCAATGCGGCTCTGACGCGCCTCGTTCTCCATGCGCTCGGATTCGTCCTGCTGTGAAAACTTGAATCCCTGCGCCAATGCCGGCCCGGTCGCCATCAAAGCGAGCGTTGCGGCGGTCGCGAAAATGCGTATCGGTCGCATGGCCTGTGCAGTGCAAAGGAGCGGGCGCGAGAGCCGACCGCCAATCTGTCAGGTTAGCCCAACAGTGTCCGGAAATCCACATGGAATATTCGACAGCGGTCCCAGCCACAAAGCGGTGCGCGCAACCTGTGGCGAACAGCGTCGGCGGCGTCCTGCGGTGAAGCGCTATTTCACCGCAGCCTTGACCTGTTTGGCCCGCGCCTTGACGGTTTTCTTCGCGGTCTTGCCCGCTTTGGAGGCGGTCTTCGCAGCGCCTGTCGCCGACTTCGCACCACGCTTGACCTTGTTCTCGACAATTGAGGCAGGCGGTCGTTTGACGCCCTGCGCCTTCAGCAATGCGTTAACGGCCTCCGACAATTCGTTCACGCGAGTGGTCAGTCGTTCCACATCGGAGGACGTGTAGACACCGAGTTGACCGAGGGCCCGCGCCACGCGTTCCTGAAACACTTGCTCCAGCTTGTCCCACGTTCCGCCTGCCATCGCGTGCATCTCCTTGGCTTTTGATGTCGCCGCCTCGCGCGCCGCGTCGGCCGTCGCCGCGGCCGCCTGCCGCGTCTTGGCTTCGAGGGACGCGCCCTGCTTCACCAAGGTCTCGAACACCTTCACCCCCCCGGTTTGTGCCTTGGCGAATGCACCGAGCCCGGCGAGCCAGATCTGATGCGACGACTTCAACACCGATTGGGACAGGCTCGAACCGTCGTCCGCGTTGCCTGATGCTTCGAGTCCGGCCTTGGCTTTCTTGAGCATGCGATTTCTCCTGGCGCGCATTGCACGGGATCAGCAAAGCATTGTAAGCGATGCGGCAGCCAAGACCCTAGCAGGTGTACCGACTGGGGCGCGCATCAGCGTCGGTATAATGGCCACACCCCGTCGTGCTCGGCGCCCCACCCGTGCGATCGCAGCCCGGCTGCGGGACGGCGCCCATTCGAAAACCCGGGAGGAGGAATCGCGATGGCTTACTTCGTTACCGGCGGTACCGGATTCATCGGGCGCTTCCTCGTCCAGAATCTGCTCAAGCGCGGCGCGCCCATCTATGTGCTGGTGCGCAAGAGTTCGTTGAAAAAGCTCGACGAGTTGCGCGAAACGTGGGGTGCCGACAACAAGCAGCTGATCGGGATCGTCGGCGACATCGCCAAGCCGCGACTCGGCATTGCCGATGCCGACATGAAGCTGTTGAAGGGGAAGATCGACCATTGCTTTCACCTCGCCGCGGTGTACGACCTGAAGGCGTCCGCGGAGGCCCAGGAGCGCGGCAACATCGACGGCACGCGCCATGCCGTCGAATTCGCGGGAGCCGTCAAGGTCGGTTGCTTTCACCACGTGAGCTCGATCGCCGCCGCCGGCTTGTACGACGGCGTCTTCCGCGAGGACATGTTCGACGAGGCGGAAGATCTCGACCATCCCTATTTCAACACCAAGCATGTGTCGGAAGGCATTGTACGCACGGAGTGCACGCGGCCCTGGCGCATCTACCGTCCCGGCTTCGTGATCGGCCATTCGCAGACCGGCTACATCGACAAGATCGACGGGCCGTATTACTTCTTCAAACTGATTCAGCGGATGCGGGAAATACTGCCCCCCTGGGTACCAACCGTCGGGGTCGAAGGCGGCCGCATCAACATGGTTCCGGTCGATTTCGTCGCCAACGCGCTCGATTTCCTGGCGCACAAGAAGGGGCTCGACGGCAAGTGCTTCCATCTGACCGACCCCGCGCCGCACCGCATCGGCGAGGCCCTGAACATCTTCGCCAAGGCTGCGCACGCGCCATTGATGACAATGCGCGTCAATGCGCGCATGTTCGGGTTCATCCCGGCGCCCATTCTCTACGGCGTCGGCTCGCTGGCGCCCATCAAGCGCATGGTGCGCGCGGTGCTCAAGGACCTGGGCATTCCGCAGGACGTCTTCGCGTTCATCAACTGGCCGACGCGCTACGACAACCGCGAAGCGACGAAGGCGCTCAAGGGCTCCGGTATTGCGGTACCCGAACTGGAGAGCTACGCCCCGAAGATCTGGGACTATTGGGAGCGCAACCTCGACCCGGACCTGTTCATCGACCGCACCCTGTCGGGACGGGTGAAGGACAAGGTCATCGTCGTTACCGGGGCCTCGTCGGGCATCGGCAAGGCCGCTGCCCTGAAGCTTGCGGCGGCGGGCGCGAAGGTGATGCTGATCGCGCGCGGCGAGGAGAAACTCGTCGACACGAAGAAGGAGATCGAGGCAGCAGGCGGTAGAGCGTGGATGTACACCTGCGACGTGTCGGAGACGGCGTCCTGCGACGCTCTCGTCGCCAAGGTCCTCAAGGACCACGGCGCTTGCGACTATCTCATCAACAACGCGGGCCGTTCCATTCGGCGCGGCATCATCAACTCGCTCGACCGGTTTCACGATTTCGAACGCACGATGCAGCTCAACTACTTTGGCGCGTTGCGGTTGATCATGGGCTTCCTGCCAAAGATGATCGAGAACAAGCGCGGTCACATCATTAACATCTCGTCGATCGGCGTGTTGTCAAACGCACCGCGATTCTCCGCATACGTCGCGTCGAAGTCCGCGCTCGACTCGTTTTCGGCGTGCGCTGCCTCCGAGTTTGTCGACAAGGGCATCAATTTCACGACGATCAACATGCCGCTGGTACGCACGCCGATGATCGCGCCGACGAAAATGTACGAGAACGTGCCGACTCTTTCACCCGAGGAAGCCGCGGAGCTGGTCGTCGAAGCGATCGTGTACAAGCCGGTGCGTATCGCCACGCGGCTCGGCATCTTCGGCGCCGTGGCACATGCAATCGCGCCGAAACTCACGCAAATTCTCCTCAATACCGCGTTCAACATGTTCCCTGATTCAAGTGCAGCCGCGGGCAAGAAGGACGGCGAGCAGAAACCGCTGTCGCCGGAACAGATGGCTTTTGCGCAATTGACGCAGGGTATCCACTGGTGACTCGGCGATCGCCGAGGCGCACCAATGCGAGTGGAGAAATGGGCTTCAGCTATCACTGACTGCGCGGCTGCGGCTAGCACCGGTCACGTCGAACCCGCCGCCGTGACATGCACGTTGGGCAACTCCTGCTCGCGAGCGCCAACGAAGTCGATGCGCCATGGCACCCGTGCTGAGGCGACGGCCGTTTAGCGGACTGCGACGATCTCGATGTGAGACGGGCTGATCGCAACCTCAGTACGCACCACGTTCGCTGCCAGTAGGTGGTCGTCCCCGGCCGTCTCGGCCAATGCGGGGACGACGATCGTGAGTCCAAGGGTGAGGGCTGTCATTGCTACGGCGACAACGCCCAGAGCCCTGCGGGGAATTTTCGTGTCGTAGCGCTTCATGTCTGTCTCCTCGTCCGTTTTCGCGCTGTTCCGTCGTTGCCCTGCGCTCAGAGTCGCGATGTCCTGTGTGTCGTCTTCCGGGCCGGCGATCTGTCGCCGGTAAGGTCAAGATAGTCGCGTCCGTTCGTTGCCGCAGCGGAGCATCCAACCGAAAACTCGCGGAAGAATCACACGGATTTGCAGCACCAGGACTGGGCTGCCGGCGCACGCTGCTGTACCCACCACCCCGGCCGCAGGTGGAAAACGATCACTGCAGGCGCGGCGGTCGAGCGTATCGAACGCTCCCATCCACGCAGGTAGGAATTGCCGCTGGCACTGCCCGGCTGGCTGCCGTAAAGTACGCGCACTGCGATTGTGCCTTTTTGGAGGCGGCGGCGTGCACGGCCAATCCGGGGTCACGACCTATCTATTCACGGATATAGAGGGCAGCACGCGACTGTGGGATCAGGAACCCGAGCGCATGCGGCCTGCTTTGGCACGTCATGACGTCCTGACCCGCGAGGCAGTCGAGCAGAACCGCGGCCGAATCGTGAAAACGACCGGTGACGGATTTCACGCCGTGTTCGACGATCCTCTCGACGCGCTGGCAGCGACGCTGCAGTTGCAGGTTTCGCTCACCGATCCCGTAGCGACCGTCGGCGTTCCGCTGCGCGTGCGCTGCGGCCTGCACGCCGGCGTCGATGAGCGCCGCGACAACGACTTCTTCGGCCCGGTGGTCAATCGCGCCGCGCGCATCATGAATGCAGCGCATGGCGGACAGATACTCGTGTCGCAGGCGGTGGTCGCATTGATCGCCGACCGCTTGCCGCCAGGAGTTGCGCTGCGCGACCTGGGGCGCGTGCGCCTGCGCGATCTGGCGAATTCCGAGCTCGTATATCAGGTCGTGCATCCGCAACTGCGTCAGGATTTCCCGGCGCTGCGGTCACTCGAAGGCGACGCCCAACAATCTGCCGCAGCAGGTAACGACATTTGTCGGCCGCAAGCGAGAGCAATCCGAGGTAAAGGCGGCGCTCAAGAAGGCGCGGCTGTTGACGTTGAGCGGAATCGGAGGATTGGGCAAGACTCGGTTGTCGCTGCAAGTCGCTGCGGATGTCGTCGGCGAGTACCCCGATGGAGTCTGGTTCGTCGAGTTTGCACCGATTGCAGACGAGCGCCTCGTACCGCAGGCGGTCGCGACCGTTCTCGGCGTCAAGGAGGAGACCGGCCGGCCCGTGATCGAGGCACTGATCAAGCACGTGCGCGACCGGAATCTTCTGCTGGTCCTCGACAACTGCGAGCATCTTGTGCACGCGTGCGCAGAACTCGCGAAGCAGCTTTTTCAGGCCGGGGCGGGCGTGAAGATCCTGGCGTCCAGCCGCGAGCACTTCAATATCACGGGCGAATCCGTCTATACGGTGCCCCCGCTGTCCATACCCGAACCGGATAGCAGGATCTGCCGCCGAAACGATCATGCAATGCGAAGCAGTGCACCTGTTCATCGAGCGCGCGCTCGCGGTGCAACCCGCATTCAAGCTGACCGAGCAGAATGCACCGGCTGTCGTCGAGATCTGCCGCCGTCTCGATGGCATTCCACTCGCGCTCGAACTTGCGGCGGCGCGCGTGCGCTCGCTGTCGGTCGAGCAGATCGCCGAGCGCGTCAACGATCGCTTCCGGCTGCTGACGCACGGGCGATAGAACCGCGCTGCCGCGGCAGCAAACCCTGCGGGCGCTTATCGACTGGAGCTTTGATCTACTGACTGAGAAGGAGCGAGTTCTGTTTCGGCGCCTTGGAGTGTTTGCAGGGGGCTGGACGCTGGAGGCAGCAGAGGCTGTCGGACCTGGGGGTGAGATAGACCAGTCGGAGGTTCTCGATCTGCTCGCCGATCTCGTCGACAAGTCGCTCGTGATGATGCAGGCAGGGGGTGGCCGCTACGGCCTCCTCGAAACGGTGCGCCAGTATGCGCAAGAACGGTTTGCCGCGTCGGGAGAGGGCGAGGCGGTGCGCAATCGTCATCTCGATTTCTTTCTGGCTTTTGCCGAGAGGGCCGGCGCCGGGCTTGCCGGACCGGAGCAGCCGGCGTTTCTGCAGCAACTGGACCTCGATCGGGAAAATATTCTCGCCGCGCATGCGTTTGGCATCCGCGCCGACGGTGCAGCTGACAGCGGATATCGCTTGGTGCACGCCGTCAGACTCTATTGGTTCACGCGGGGGCTACTCAATCTGGGCCATAGAGTAACCGTGGAAGCTATCTCCGTTCCCGCCGCGCCATCCAACAGTATCTCGCGATGCAAGGCGTTTTGGGTGGCGGGTCAGATCTGCAGCGCGATGGGTCGCTATGAGGAAGCCCAGACATACCTGCAGGAAAGCCTGACCATGGCGCGCGCGTTGGATGATCACCGCATGGTCGTTTCCGTGCTGAACGTGCTGGGTCTTGCCGCTCTTGGGCAGGGCAATCGGGACGCCGCGCGTCGTCATGGCGTGGAGGCGCTGACCCTCGCCAGCAAGCTGGATAACAAACGCCAGATCGCCGTTGCATCGAACGCATTGGCACAAGTACATCGACTGGACGGCGAACTCGATGCTGCCGAACCGCTCTATGCGCGAACGGTCGCGCTGGCGCGTGAATTGGGCGATAGCGAGGCTGCCGCCGTCGGCCTTCTCAATCTCGCGATGGTGGCGATCGAGCGCGGCACCGCGAAGCGAGCCCGTTCCCAGCTACTCGAGGTCCTGACGATTACGGAACAAAGCGGCTCGAAGCGCGCAGGGCAATGCGCGCTGGAAGTTTCCGCCGGCCTCGCCGCGCTCAGAGAAGATTGGGAGAAGGCGGCGCGCTTCTACGGCGCGGCCGAACGCCAGACCGGAGACACCGGAATCCGCAGGGATCCTGCTGACGACGCGTTTCTCCGGCCTTTGATGTCCAAGGTGCATGACGCCATCGGCGAGCCAGCCTTCGCAGCTTCTCAGGCATCGGGGCGGGCACTGACTTACGAGCAGGTCATTGCGGAAGCACGGGCGTGGCTTGCACGCGATGATTGACGCGTCCGGGCGCCGTCATGAAACGGCGCCCGGACGGCAATGGCCGCGTCACTTGGGCCAGGAACGATTGCGTTCCGGAGCGTGGCTCGCTAGCAACGGCCGCGTGCCACATTGCTGACGCCGCCGCCGACCGCCGACCCTGACAAGGCGATGGAGTCTGTCACTCGATCACGTACGGGTCGACTTCGGGGCAAGCGGTTCCGCTTCTCTTGACTATGTTCAGGCCGTATTCATGAGACAGGCCTGGAGTGGTTACGGTTACCTCGACGGCCATTATTGGCCCGACGATGCCCGGCGTCCCGAAGAAGTTGCCACTACCTTTGGGGTCAAGCGCAGGAGTTCCGGAGCGAGGGAACACGTAGTCGGGGGACAGAATTCGCCACACGACTGCGTGCCTCCTGCCTGCCATTCCCGAGAGGACCACCAAGTCCGGCACTTTGAATTGGCAGTCACCAATGACCTCTATTTTGACTGTGCAATCTGACTCGGGACACCTCACCGTGTTGAAAAGTGTCGACGCCGGCGGCGCGTGACCGACAATTAGCTTCGGGTCCGTCGGCACCATTACTGTGCTACAGGCGGCAAGCACACCGCCCATTATCGCTACAACCAACAACTTCATGATTCGCATCGATCGCTCCCTGATTGTGAGTTCAGATGAACCTTGCTACATCGGTCCCCAACCGTGCGGATGCTAGTTTTCTGAGTTCCAAAGGCCACCCTGCAATGCAAAGGTATTGTCTGGCAACGCGTTGCATTGCGCAAGGAGCGTACAGCTCGACCGCTACAACAATGAAGGAGGCAGGTCCCGAAAACGCGCTGGGCGAACTCGATCCGAATGTGCCGATGCGCGAGGGGTACTTGATCTGGCGGTTCGCATCGGTTGCGCTCCCCATGCGAACATAATGGCTCCCTACCGCCATTGCTGAACCAATGGGCCTATCGTCTGAGCGCTTGCACCGTGAGCTTTAGCGACCCCATGTCGCTCAA
>CAVSEH010000022.1:0-35776 GCA_963726935.1 uncultured beta proteobacterium | reverse complement strand
TATACTGGAACTTGATGGTCGAACGGATCTGCCGTGCGCGCACTCATTCTCACGTATCACTCGCATCACATTGCGGGATCGGATTACGCATCCAACGACCACGTCGCGCTCGCCGCCGATTTGCGCGTCATTGACCGCGCGGGCTTTCGCATCATTTCGCTAACGGATCTAGTAGATTGCTTCCTAGCATTGCAGCGCGGCGATGCGAAGGTTATAGATCACGAGCAAGTTTGCGCGCTGACGTTTGACGACGGCCCGGAGTATGACGCGGTCGATCATCTCCATCCGACGCTCGGGCTTCAACCCAGCTTCCTACGCATACTGCAGGAATTCGCAGAATCGGCCGACGGCGCGCACCAGACCAGCGTCTGCGCCACGAGCTTTGTCATCGCGTCGCCGGAAGCGCGTCGGGTAATGGAAGCGGCGGCGGCGCCCGGGCCGTACTACTTGCATCGAGGCTCCTTGAATGACGACTGGTGGTCGCGCGCGATCGACTCCGGCAAGATCGCTATCGCCAATCATAGTTGGGACCATCTCCATCCCGCCCTTGCACGGGTAGCACATTCGCGGCAGGCGAAGGGTGACTTTTTTGAGGTCGACAACGAGCACGACGCGGATATGCAGATCGACGCGGCGGCACGCTACATCGACAGTCGCACCGGCGGGCGTGCATCGCCGTTTTTTGCGTATCCTTTCGGCAAGTACAATCCGTACCTGGTCGAAGACTACTTTCCACGCGACCGATCGCGGCACGGTGTTCGAGCGGCCTTTACGGTCGATGGCCGTCCATTGCACTTGTTAGAAAATCGATGGACGCTACCGCGCTATTCGTGCGGCTTCAACTGGACCACGCCGCACGAGTTGGCTACGTTGCTGAAAAACGCCTAAGTGCAGCGTGGCGGCACGGTCCTCAAAACGGGCCGATCGACGCGACCTGGTCTTCGAGGGCGTGTCGCTTGTCCTCCGGCAGGTCGCGCAACCACTTGACAATCTGATTCGGATGACGCGTGCGCGCGTAGCCGACTCGTTCAGCGACACGCCACGATTTCGCGTCGCCGCAATAGCCGAACAGTGCGGTGGCGTGGTTGAGTTCCCTGGCGGCGCTTTCGAGCAGCATTTGAACTATGCCTCCGCGTTTCTTGCAGGCATCCCAATGCTCTGCAGGCAGACGCCGATAGAAGTGGCGGCGCGCGCACAGCCCGCCCACGAGATAAACGTCGCGATAACGCAAAAAATTGACAAAGGCGATCGGCTCGACTTCTACTTCCGACCATTTGTAGAAGGCGACGTATTGCCGCCAAATCTCCGGCGGCGTCGGAATTGACAGACCGCTACTGTCGCGCGGTACGGGAAATGTAGAACGAAACGCCTCGAAGAATAGATCGGTTGCAAAATAGGCCGCATCTCGCATTCCGAGTACAAAAACGGATTCCTCGAAAGTTTTCAACGATGCCAGTCTCATCGATTGGATGGCACGCACCATCGCAACTTGCGTGGAATATCAAACCCTATCAGTTGCACCGGGCAATCAGTCGATGTGTCGATGGATCATTAGTACCCCATTTTATCGTAACTTACGAGCCGCATCCTTCAACCCGCCCATGTGAGCCGGGTTGGAACATCCGGAGTGCTGTTTTGTGCGCCGTTTTGCTCTCGGAAGTTACGAGGCCGCTCGAACCCAGCACGGTTAAGCCAGCCGTCCAAAGGCGGCAACAGCAGCCGATTTGACCCGCGGCGTACGCTAGGAGACGATAGTGCCACTCTGTTTGCAGTAAACATCAACGCGTCGGCAGCGATCCTGGACGTGAACACCGGCATTGTTACCCTACTATTCACCGACATCGAGGGCAGCACCGAGAAGTGGGAACAGGAGCCCGAGCGAATGGCGGACGCCCTCGCTCGCCATGATGCGCTGCTGCGTACTGCCGTTGAAGCGCATCGCGGACGTGTAATCAAGACAACCGGCGACGGGATTTACGCCGCCTTTGATGATGCAGCCAAGGGCCTAAACGCCGCCATCGCGATCCAACGGTCCGTTGCCGATCCGGCGGCGACGGCGGGAATGTCGCTCCCCGTTCGCTGCGGGTTGCATGCCGGGCCGGCCCACGAGCGCGACAACGAGTTCTTCGGCGGTACCATCAACCGCGCCGCGCGCATCATGGGACTCGCGTATGGGGGCCAAGTGCTCGCTTCGCAAGCGGTCGCGGACCTCGTTGCGGGCCGATTGCCCGCCGAAAGCTCCCTTCGCGACCTCGGTGCCGTGCGCCTCAAGGGCATTGCAAGCAGCGAGCACGCTTACCAGGTCGTACACCCAAGCTTGCGGCAGGAGTTTCCGGCGCTCCGCGCGCTGGATGCCACACCCAACAATCTTCCCCAGCAATTGACCTCATTCATCGGACGCGAGCGCGAGATCGAGGAGGCCAAGGCGCTGCTGGACAGCGCGCGATTGTTGACATTGCTTGGGATCGGCGGCCTTGGCAAGACTCGCCTCTCGCTGCAGATCGCGGGCGACATGCTGGACTCCTATCGCGATGGCGCGTGGCTCGTGGATCTGGCGCCCATACGCGATCCCTCGATCACGGCCAGCGAGGCGGCCAAGGTCCTGGGCGTGCGCGAGGAGCCCGGTAGACCTCACATTGAAACGCTTTGCGCGCATTTGAAGCCACGAAATCTGCTGCTGATTCTCGACAACTGTGAGCACCTGGTCAAACCATCGGCGGAACTTGTCCATGCGATTCTCAGGGCTGCCCCCGAGGTTCGCATAATTGCCACGAGCCGCGAGGCGCTGCACGTCCCTGGAGAGCAGACGTACACCGTGCCGCCTTTGCCCGTTCCGAGTCGCTCCGACGGGATCGAAGCGTTGTCCCGATCGCCGGCGGTCAGATTGTTCGTGGAGCGTGCGCAACTTCACAGACCCACTTTTGCGCTGAACGAACAGGAGGCGCCCGCGGTAGCCGAACTGGTTGCCCGACTGGAGGGCATTCCGCTCGCGCTCGAGCTGGCTGCCGCGCGAGTACGGGTTCTCACGGTTGCCGACATCAACGTGCGGCTCAAGGATCGCTACAAGCTCCTGACGGGTGGTGGCCGCGTGCTGCTCGAGCGACAACAGACACTGCGGGCATTGGTCGACTGGTCGTACGACCTGCTCCAGGAGCACGAGCAAGTGCTGCTCGCGAGGCTGGCGGTCTTCGCGAACGGATTCGAGCGCGCATCAGCCGAGGAGGTCTGCGGCGCCGACCCTCTGGCACCGGAGGACGTGCTCGACTTGCTCACGTCGCTTGTAGAGAAGTCGCTGGTCCTGACAGAGGAGCGCAAGGATGGAATGCGCTATCGATTGCTCGAGACGATCCGGGACTACGCCCGCGAAAAGCTCGCTCAGCGCGATGAGCTCGCAGCGACCGCCGCGCGGCATTGTAACCACTATTTCGAGATGGCGAAGGCAGCGAATCGCGGCTTCCTAGGACACGAGCAGGCGGAATGGACACGGCGCATTGAGAGTGAGCTCGACAACTTGCGCGCGGCGAGTTCGCTGGCGCTCGAAGGCGGCGTCGATCCCGTCATCGCGGTCAAGATCGAGGTTGCGATGCAGGCTTTCAGGACGCTCCGGGGCTATTCGACCGAGGGTCGTAAGAATCTGCGTGCAGCACTGGCGCTCCCGGCAGTCGAGGGGTCGGACCAGGCGCAGGGGCACGCGCTGTATGTGGGCGCCGCGCTCGCCACGAGCCAAAGCGACTACGCGGAAGCACGAGGGATGCTGGAGAAGAGCCTTGCGCTGCGGCGGGGACTAGGGAACCCGTCTGACATTGCGGCGACGTTATCCACGCTCTCGTGGGTTCGCCTGCATGAGGGCGATGCGGCGCAAGCGCGAGGGTGCGAGGAGGAAGCACTCGCGCTCTTTCGCAAGCTTGGAGATCGGAACGGAGAGGCGATCGGCTTGCAGCATCTCGGCGAAATTGACCGCGAGTTGGCCGATCACGAGAGCGCTCGTCACCACTTCGAGGAGTCTCTGGCGATCGCTCGAACAATCATGCACGCTGAACTCGAGGGAGAATGTGAGCGGATGTTGGGCGAGCTTGCTCTGGAAGAGGGTGACCTTGTGACAGCGCGCGCGAGGTTCACGCGCTCCCTTAAGGTCTGCAGCGGCGCGGAGGACAAACGCGGCGAGGCGACCGCACTCTGGTTCTTGGGCAAGACGGATGTTATCGAAGGCAACACCGATTCCGCCCGGATAAGACTGAGGGGGGCCTTACTTGTCTTCCACGCATTCGAGATGCGAGCGGAGTTGCTTGGGTGCCTCGAGGACCATGCAATGCTTGCGCGTTCAGTCGGCTCAGTCGAGGAAGCCGTGCGTCACCACGCGACCGCCACGATCGCCCGCGAACGACTTGGATTGATGTGGCCACCGCGCAACGAGCAGCGCCTGCGGGCCGAGTTCACGGCGATGCGGCAATCGCTGGGTGACGCTGCATTCGAGGCTGCGTGGGCGGATGGTAAGCGCCGTGAAGTCGAAGACGCCATCCGCCGCGCGTTGACTTCCGCTGGATAGCAAATCAAAACATACCTGGCGTACGGGATCCAGGTCCGCTCGCGGGCTACGAGCGGTCGTTCGGCGGCTCGCCCTTGTAGAGGTACTTCCATTGCCGTCATTGATTGATGCGTGTCGGCCATAATCCGGCATTTCCGTCGCCTGCACGGCCGGCGTGGCTGGCATTGATTGGGGCGAGGACGCCCTGGACACTCACGTGCAATGTTCGACCCTGGAGATCTCCCCCAAAACGGGGAGTGTTCGACCCGATGGAGCCTGAATCAATGAACGCCCTATCAAGAATCAGTAGCCGGGTCCTCGCGATTGCGACGGCGCTCACGATACTGGCAGCTTACTGCCCCCGGCTGGAGGCACAAACGGCACCGGTCGAGACGGCTTCGACGGGTCCCCGCATCGGACTCGCGCTGTCTGGCGGCGGTGCGCGCGGCGTCGCGCACATCGGCGTGCTGAAGGTGCTGGAGGAGCTGCGCGTGCCGATCTCCTGCGTGACCGGCACCAGCATGGGCGCGATCGTCGGGGCCACGTTCGCCGCGGGGCGGCCGCCCGCAGAGATGGAGAAGATCGTCCTCGAAGCCGACTGGAACGAGATCTTCCGGGACAAGCCGCCGCGCGGCGAAATCGCCGTCCGGCGCAAGATCGACGACTACAAGACGCTGTTCGCACCGGAGTTCGGCGTCAAGGACGGCGGGCTCGCGCTGCCCAAGGGCGTGGTCGTCGGCATCTCGATCGAGTCGTTCTTCCGCTCCATGGTGACGCCGGCCTTCGGCATCACCGACTTTCAGAAGCTGCCGATCCCGTTCCGTGCGATGGCCACCGACATCGAGACTGGCCAGGGGGTCGTGCTCGACCGCGGCAGCCTGGCAGAAGCGATGCGCGCGAGCATGTCGGTGCCCGGGGCGATGTCTCCGGTCGAGATCGATGGGAGGCTGCTGGTCGACGGCGGCATCGCCAACAACCTGCCGATCGACCAGGCGCGAAAGCTGTGCGCCGACGTGATCATCGCGGTCAACATCTCGACCCCACCGCTGAAGCGCTCCGAGATCACGTCGGCGGTTTCGGTCGTCGGGCAGCTGGTCAACTTCCTTGGCATAGAGAGCGTGGACAAGCAATTGAAGAGCCTCGGCGATAAGGACGTGTTGATCGCACCGGACCTGGGTGACATCTCCGCGGCCAAGTTCGATCGCTCGAAGGACGCAATCCGCATCGGCGAGGAGGCCACGCGTGCGGTCGCCGACAAGCTGCGGCGCTACAGCCTGCCGCCGGAGCAGTACGCGGCACTGCGGAACACGCAGATCGCCGAGGCGAAGGCGCTCGGCACGGTCGACGAGATCCGCGTCGAGGGGTTGGAAAAAACGAATCCGGCAGTTGTGCTCAACCTGGTCGAAAGCAAGCCCGGCGAGCCGCTCTCCGAGGAGAAGATCGGCGCCGACCTGCGGCGCATCTACGGCACGCGTGACTACGAGAGTATCGGCTATCGGATCATCGGGGGTGATACGGGCCCGCGCGCGATGATCATCGAGCCGACGGAGAAGGGATGGGGCGCCGATTACCTGCGGTTCGGCGTGGCCCTTGCCAGCGACTTCCAGGGCGACAATGCGTTCAATGCCCTCGTCCAATACCGGAAGACCTGGCTCAACCATCTAGGCGGCGAATGGACGACGGAAGCCCAGATCGGCCAGAACACGCACGTGTGGACCGAGTTCTACCAGCCGTTGAACGAGGCCGGACAGTGGTTCATCGCGCCCAGTGCGCTGATTGGACAGCTGACGCGCCCCGTGTTCGTTGGCCAGGACAAGGTAGCGGATTATCTGATCAGCGTCGGAACGGGCGGCGTCGACCTCGGCGCCAATCTGGGAACCTGGGGCCAGCTGCGCGTGGGTCCCGTCTGGTCGAAGGTCTTTGCGCGCGTCGACACGGGCTCGCCCGTCCTGCCTTCGGTGCGGGAGCCGACCGCGGGGCTGCGCGCGACGCTCTTCGTCGACCAGACCAACACCGCCTGGTTCCCGTCCGACGGTTACGGATTCATCGGGACGGCCTACGCCGCAATGACGTCCTTCGGATCGGCGCAAAGCTATCAGCGCCTCGAAGGGACTGCGCGCGGCATCCACAGCTGGGGGCCCAACGTGATCAACGTCGCCGTCAGCGGCGGCACGGCGCTCGGATCAGACATGCCGGCCTACGAGTCCTTCACGCTCGGCGGACCACTGCGGCTGTCGGGCTACCGCATCAACGAGTTCTCCGGCCGCGATTACGTATTCGGCCGGCTGATGTACTACCGCCGGATCTTTTCACTACCGGATATCCTTGGATCGGGGCTCTACGTGGGCGGATCGGCGGAAGTCGGTCGCATCAGCAACCGATTCGACAACTCACCGTCGCAGGGAACGCTTTGGTCAGGATCGGCGTTCCTCGGCGCGGATACGTTCCTCGGTCCCGCATACGTGGGCGTCGGCTACGGCGGAGCCGGCAACTGGAGCCTCTACCTGCTGCTCGGTGCGCCGTAGAGTGGTATGTGAAGCAAATATTCCAAGCGTTGTCGTAGCCGACATTCGCGTTGACGAGCCGTGCAAGTCGCAGTTCGTTTGCTGCGTTTCCAATCGCGCGTTGACGCGGCGCTCGCTCCGACCCTTGGCGTCTTCGCTACGCGCTTTGCAGACGTGCAGCGTCCGCGGCGGTGCCGGGGGCGAGATCATACAGGTGATGGTGCGCCTCCTCCGCCGACTCGTAGATGTGCGGCGCCAGTCCGCGTTCCGCTAGCGCATTGCCAAGCTTCATGCGCAGGAAGTTCGATGTCGTATAGCGCGTGACGCCCCAGTAGTACCGTTGGACGACGCCCTTGACCATTTCGGTCCAGGCGTCGACCAGGTCGGGCGGGATCACGAAATTGTCATAGTTGACGATCGCGTACACCTTCTTGCCCAGCGGCTCGAGCTTGCGGTCCATCTCGCGCCGCACATCGTCGATGTCCAGCAGTGAGCGAATCACAAGCCGCTCGAAGTTGATGAAGACCACGTTCTGGTCGGGCGCGTACGCAAGTCTTCTCGCGAGCGGAATCGCCAGCATGCGATCGCGCAGTCCCATCGGGGCGTCGCGGAAAATCGCGTCGTCCATCGGCCGCAGGTCCTTGCTGACGATCGGGCGAAAGTCCATCTGCCCGAGGATGTCGCGCTCCAGGTCGATCCCAGGCGCGATTTCCACCAACTCCATTCCCTGCTCCCCGAGGCGAAAGACGCAACGTTCGGTGATGTACGTGACCGGCTGTCCGCGCTTCCACGCGTAGGATCCGGAGAACGTGCGGTGCTCGACTTCGGGCACAAATTTCTTCGACTTGCCTTCCTGCAGAATGCACAGGCGCCGGTCCTCGACGCCGACCACCAGCCTGCCGGCGGTGAAGGTACCGACGAACACGACGGACTTCGCGTTCTGGCTGATATTGATGAATCCGCCGGCGCCCGCGAGTCGCGGCCCGAATTTCGATACGTTGAGGTTGCCCTCGCGGTCGGCCTGCGCCAGCCCGAGGAACGCCACATCGAGCCCGCCGCCGTCGTAAAAGTCGAACTGGTAAGGCTGGTCGATGATTGCCTGCGCGTTGGTCGCCGCGCCGAAGTTGAGACCGCCCGCCGGAATGCCACCGACGACGCCGGGCTCGGCAGTCAGTGTCAGCAGGTCGATGATCCCCTCCTCCACCGCGACGCTCGACACGCCCTCGGGCATGCCGATGCCAAGATTGACGACGCTGTTGGGCCGCAGTTCGAGTGCCGCACGGCGCGCGATGATCTTGCGCTCCGACATCGGCATGGCAGCGATCGACGAGGCCGGCACGCGTATCTCGCCGGAGAATGCCGCGCTGTACGGTTCGCCGAACGTCTGCATGTGGTATTCCGGCTTCTCGGCCACGACGACGCAATCGACGAGGATTCCGGGAATCTTCACCTGCCGTGGGTTGAGCGACCCACGCTCGGCGATGCGCTCGACCTGCACGATGACGACGCCGCCGGAGTTGCGCGCGGCCATCGCGATCGCGAGGCCCTCGAGCGTCAGCGCCTCCTTCTCCATCGTGATGTTGCCGTCGGGATCGGCGGTGGTGCCGCGGATCACGCCGATGTTGATCGGAAAGGCGCGATAGAAAAGGTACTCCTCGTCGCCCAGCGGCATGAGCGTGACGAGATCCTCGGTGGTCGCGGCGTTGATCTTGCCGCCGCCGTAGCGCGGATCGACGAACGTGCCGAGCCCTACCCGCGACAGGTGTCCCGGCTTGCCCGCCGCGATGTCGCGGAACAGATGCGTGATCACGCCCTGCGGCAGGTTGTACGCCTCGATCTGATTGCTGACCGCGAGCGCCTGTAGCTTCGGCACGAGGCCCCAGTGGCCGCCGACCACGCGTTTCACGAGCCCCGGGTGGCCGAGGTGTGGCGCCACGACCTTTGCAAGCGTCGGGCCGCCCAGCGCGGTCGCCGACGTACGGCGGGCCGTTCGCGCATGCGCGCCCCGCGTCAGCGCGGACAGTGACGCTCCGCGCAAATGACGCCAAGTTCAGAGCGTCAGCTTTGCCTCAAAGCCAGACCAATCATGTGTATCATTGGCATAGGCGTCACTTTCCGACGCTACGCGACTGCCGTAAGCTTGGCTTTTCCCGCAACATCAAGGACAGCTCCCTCGTGCGTGGCTCCCGCACAACTTTCAGCCCGTTCGTGGCGACTGCTACGGGCTGGCCGCCTGACGATAACTATCATCTACTAGGCATGGCTAGCGCCACTCGATTTGGACGCCTGCTGCGTTCCCTGTCTCCGGGCGCGTCGCGACGCGAACAGCACGACCGAGGAGGTGCCGCTGAGAGCGGAACTCTTCAGTGCCGAGCAGATGGCTCACCACGGCCGGGCGCTCGCCGTGTCGCATACGCTGGGGACGACCCGCTCACGGAACCGGCTCCTGGTTCGGCTGGCGGACAACGAGGCCGTGCTCGTCAACACCTGTCGCGTTCTCACCGAAGCCATCCAAGCCGGCACGCCGATCACGCCGGCCGGCGAATGGTTGCTCGACAATTTCTATCTGATCGAGGAGCAGATACGCACGGCCAGAAGGCATCTGCCGCAAGATTACAGCTGGCAGCTGCCGTCACTGTTGGCAGGCGCGTCCGCGGGATTGCCCCGTGTCTACGACATTGCCCTCGAAGTGATCGCGCACGGCGATGGACAGTTCAACTCGGATAGTCTGACGCGATTCATCGTCGCCTACCAATCTCTCACGCCGTTGACCCTCGGCGAGTTGTGGGCGATTCCGATCATGCTACGACTGGCGCTGGTCGAGAACCTGCGGCGGGTTGCCGCGCGCCTGGCAGCGGCTCACGCTGGGCGCAGCACGGCTAACTACTGGACCCGCCAGATGCTGAGTGTCGTCGAGCGCGATCCGAAGAGCCTGATCCTCGTCGTCGCCGACATGGCGCGCTCGAAACCGCCGCCGAGCAGTGCGTTTGTCGCGGAGTTCGTGCGACGCCTGCAGGGGCAAAGCCCCGCTCTCGGCCTGTCCTTGACCTGGGTAGAGCAATGGCTTGCCGAATTCGGCGTCAACATCAACCAACTCGTGCAATCCGAAAGTCAGCATCAAGCCGTCGACCAGGTGTCGATCGCCAACAGCATCGGCAGCCTGCGCTTGCTAGCGGTGTTGAATTGGCGGGAATTCGTCGAAACCGTGAGCACCGTCGAACGAGTGCTACGGGAGGATCCCGCCAACACGTATGGCCGCATGGACTTCACTACGCGCGACCGGTACCGGCATGTCGTAGAGAAGTTGGCGAAACGCAGCGGCGTTGCCGAGACCAACGTCGCTGAGCAGGCCATCCGTATGGCGTGTGCTGCCGCAACGAGCCGTCCTCACGACAAGCGCAGCGCTCACGTCGGGTTTTACCTCGTCGGCGGCGGCAGATCGGAATTGGAACGTGTCGCCGGGTTGCGTGCGCCGGTGCCTGGCACCCTGCTGCGTCACGGCGCGCAGAATCGACTGAACCTGTATCTGGGCGCCGTCGGGTTTCTGACGCTTCTCCTGGGAGGCACGCTGGTTCACCACATGCGGGTCGAAGGGATCGAAGGGGGCCTTCTGGTTCTTTGCGCCTTTCTCGCCGTAATCTGCGCCAGTCAACTGGCCATTCATTTGGTCAATCTCGTGACGACCCTGATCGTGGTGCCGGAGGCGCTGCCGCGCATGGACTACCAGGCGGGTCTTCCGCGGGATGCACGGTCTCTCGTTGTCATTCCGTCGATGCTCACGAACGAAGCGAATATCGAGCGCCTCGTCGATGCGTTGGAGATTCGCTATCTGGGCAACAAGGATCCGATGCTGCACTTTGGTTTGCTGACCGACTTCGCTGACGCCAAAGAAGAAGCGATGCCGACCGATGCGTCGCTTCTCGCACTCGCTTCGCAACGTATTGCCGGCCTCAACGACAAGTACGGGGATGGTCGCAACGACGTTTTTTTCCTTTTTCACCGTCCGCGCCGTTACAACGCCAATGAAGGCATGTGGATGGGCGAAGAGCGCAAGCGCGGGAAGCTCGCGGCACTGAACGCCCTGCTTCGCGGTGACACGAATGGGCATTTTTCGCTCGTCGTCGGGCGGGTCGATGCGCTCGTCAACGTCAGGTATGTCATCACGCTGGACACGGATACACAGCTGCCGCGCGACTGCGTCCGCCAGCTCGTGGCGACAATGATGCATCCTCTGAATCGACCGATCTATGACGGCGCCAAGAAGCGAATCGTCGAGGGCTACGGGATTCTTCAACCGCGAGTCGCGGCAGCGCTGTCCGCTACGACTCGCTCGCATTACACGAGATTGGTGGGCGGCGAAGTCGGACTCGATCCTTACACCCGTACGGTTTCCGACGTCTACCAGGACTTGTTCGGCGAGGGTTCATTCATTGGCAAAGGCATTTACGACGTCGACGCCTTCGAGCGTACTCTCAAGAGTCGCTTTCCCGAGAACCGGATTCTCAGCCACGACCTGCTCGAGGGTTGTTATGCGCGTTCCGGGCTCGTCAGCGACGTCCAACTGTACGAGGATGATCCTACTTCGTACTTCGTCGACATTCGTCGTCGCCATCGATGGATACGCGGCGACTGGCAGATAGCGAGCTGGCTGTTCAGCCGCGTGCCGAGTGTGAACGGAGGATCCGAGGTCAATCCGCTGACGCTGCTGTCGCAGTGGAAAATCTTCGACAATCTGCGCCGCAGTCTCGTCCCGCCTGCGCTCGTTCTGTTGCTTGTCCTGGGCTGGACGGTGCTCATGCCTGCAATCTATTGGACGATCGTCATCGTAGGCATGGTTGCACTGTTCCCATTGCTCGCTTCCGCTGCGCACCTCGCGCAGGTGGATTCGGACATAGTCCTAGCCCACCATTTGCGTGCAACCGGTCGAGCGGCGCTCCAACGTTTCGCACAAACCGTCTTCGCGCTGGCCTGCTTGCCTTTCGAGGCTTTTTCTTCGCTGGACGCAATAGTCCGCACCACCGTGCGGACGCTCATCACGAGGCGCAGGCTCCTGCAATGGACGCCCACGGGCGACCTCGACCATCGCAACCACGGCGGTATCGCTTCCTCATACCGCTCGATGTGGCCGGCTCCCGTTATCGCGATGGCCGCGGCACTTGCGATTGTCTATCTCAGACCCTCCGCATTTTGGGTGGCTGCACCGCTGCTCGCGCTATGGAGCATCGCGCCGGCGCTCGCATGGTGGCTCAGCAGACCGCTCGCCCGTGATCGAATCCGACTCAATAGAAAGCAGCTCAACTTTCTGCGCCTTCTGACGCGTAAGACATGGGGCTTTTTCGAGACCATGGTCGATGCCCAGAACAATTGGTTGCCTCCGGACAATTTTCAGGAAACTCCCGCCCCCATCGTTGCGCACCGGACGTCGCCGACAAACATCGGCCTGTCCCTGCTCGCCAACCTTGCCGCGCACGATTTCGGGTACGTCACGACGGGACTGCTCCTGTCGCGGACACGCAATACATTTGAGACGCTGCAAAAGCTCGAACGCTATCGCGGACACTTTTTCAATTGGTATGACACGCAAACCCTGCAACCATTGAATCCCCGCTACGTGTCGACCGTGGACAGCGGTAATCTGGCGGGGCACTTGCTGACTCTGCGTCAGGGGCTGCTGGAGCTTGACCGGGATGTATTGGTGCCGGCGCGTTGGTTCGTCGGTTTCACAGACACCCTGGCCGTGTTGCGCGGTGAGATGAGCGACGAGGAAGCGCCAGCCTTTCGCGCTCTGGAAAACGAACTGCAAAGCGTGCTGGTGGATCCTCCTTCTACCCCCGCAGAAACGCGAGCGAGCGTCCAACGGCTTGTGGTGTGCATCAACGAGTGCTTCGAAGGCGCTCAAGGTACGGGCAATGCCAGCACGTGGCTCGAAGCATTGGAGAGACAATGCACTGAATGTCTCACGGAGATTGATTTGCTCGCGCCGTGGCATGCTCTCGAAAGCCCGCCGCAGCGTCTCTCCCCGTTCTTTGATACGGCCTTTTGTCGCGACCTCCTCGAGCTCGCCAATCGCGACGCCGCGCTGGTGGCCGAGACCCGGCGATGTCAGATCAACGACCTTGGCTTGGAGGAGCGGCAATGGCTCATCGGTTTTGAGTCGTTCGTCCACCTCGCGGCGGATGCTGCCCGGAGACGACTGACCGAAGTTGCCCGCCTGGTTGCACAGGCCGACAATTTCATGGCGTTCGACTATAGCTTTTTGTACGATCCGATCCGCCATCTAATGGCCATCGGCTACAACGCCTCGGACCATCGGTGCGACACTGGCTACTACGATTTGCTCGCATCGGAAGCGCGTTTGTGCACTTTCCTCGGCGTCGCCCAAGGGCGCCTGCCGCAACAGAGTTGGTTCGCATTGGGTCGATTGCTTACCCACGCCGCCGGTGAACCCATCCTCCTGTCCTGGAGCGGCTCGATGTTCGAATATCTGATGCCGATGCTGGTCATGCCCAGCTTCGACAACACGCTTCTCGACCAAACCGCGCGCGCCGCCGTCAAGCGACAGATCGAATACGGACATCAACGCGGCATCCCGTGGGGCATCTCCGAATCCGGGTACAACACCGTAGACGCCGCGTTCAACTATCAATACCGCGCATTCGGCGTTCCCGGACTTGGACTTCAGCGTGGCCTCGCAGAGGACCTGGTGATCGCGCCGTACGCAACGGCACTCGGCTTGATGTGCGCTCCCCAAGAAGCTTGCAGCAATCTGCAGCGACTGTCGGCGTCTGGTTGCCTGGGACAATTCGGCATGTACGAAGCGGTCGACTACACGGCCGCTCGCCTGCGTCGCGGCGAGGACAAGGCGATCGTGCGTTCATTCATGGCTCATCACCAAGGGATGACCCTGCTCTCGCTGTCGCATCTGCTGCTCGATCAGCCCATGCCGAGGCGGTTCGCGTCTGATCCGCTTGTGCAGACTACCCTCCTCTTGCTGCAAGAGCGCGTGCCAAGAGCGCGGACGCTTTATTCGAACGATCCTGCACTCGTGGACCTCAGGGCCACACCGCCCGCTCCCGAGCTGCCGGTCCGCGTGTTCACGACGCCCGACGCGCCGGCCCCGGCGGTCCAGCTGCTGTCGAATGGTCGGTACCATGTAATGGTCACGGCGGCCGGCAGCGGTTACAGCCGGTGGAAGTCGCTGGCCGTCACGAGATGGCGGGAAGATACAACCTGCGACCCATGGGGAACATTCTGCTATCTGAGAGATGTCGCCACAGGCAAGGTCTGGTCGCCGACCTATGCCCCGACAAACGTGCAAGGGGAATTCTTCGAGGCGAGTCTTGCCGAATCGCGGGTCGAATTCCGCCGTCGCGACGGATTCTTCGAGACCCACGTGGAAATGGTGGTCTCGCCAGAAGATGATATCGAGTTGCGGCGTCTGCGGATTACCAATACCGGGGAGAAGCCGCGCTCGATCGACGTCGTCAGCTATGCGGAAGTCGTCATCAACTCGCCCGCTGCCGACGCGCTGCATCCTGCTTTTTCCAATCTATTCATACAAACCGAAATCGTCCCCGAACGGCAAGCCATCATCTGCATGCGTCGCCCCCGCTCACCCGGCGACGAAGTGCCCAACCTGCTGCACCTGATGACGGTCCATGGAGGTGATGTCGAAGACGCGTCCTATGAAACGGATCGCTCGCGCTTCATCGGCCGCTTGAACACCATAGCCGATCCGGCCGCGCTCCGCTCGGATTTGCCGTTGTCCAACAGTCAAGGTTCTGTCCTGGACCCCATTGTAGCAATCCGACGACGCATCACACTCGATCCGCAGGAGACGGTGATTGTGGATGTCGTGACCGGCGTCGCTGCCGATCGCGCGGGCTGCATCGCCCTGATTGAAAAGTATCAGGACCTTCCACTGGCAGACCGCGCATTCGAAATGGCGTGGACTCACAGTCAAGTCGTTTTGCGTCAGCTGAACATCACCGAAACAGACGCGCAACTTTATGCTCGCCTGAGTGGCTCGATCATTTACGCCGGACCGGCCCATCGAGACGGACACATCATTGCAAGAAACCGGCGCAATCAATCCGGCCTGTGGGGGTATGCGATCTCCGGGGACCTTCCGATTGTTCTGCTGCAGATCAAGGATCCGAAGAATATCGAGCTCGTTCGTCAACTCGTTCAAGCTCACGCGTACTGGCGTCTGAAGGGCCTGATGGTCGACCTGGTCATCTGGAACGAGGAGCGTGGCGGCTACCGGCAGCTGCTGCACGATCAGATTCTGGGCATGGTGGCGGCGGGCGTCGAGGCTAATGTGATTGACCGCCCCGGCGGAATCTTCCTGCGCGCGGCCGAGCAGATCAGCGCGGAGGATCGCGCCCTGTTGCAATCCGTCGCGCGCGCGATTTTTGCCGACGATCGGGGCAGTTTGGCCGAGCAGGTCAGGCGTCCATTGCCATCGGAGACTGCAATAGCGCCCTTGGCTAAGCAGCCCGAGTCGCCCGTGGCCCCAGCCCTTCCCGCAAGTCGACCTGCGCTTGTCATGGACAACGGACTCGGCGGCTTCAATCCGGATGGAACGGAGTACGTCGTCGTTACCGAGCAAGGCAATGCAACGCCGGCGCCGTGGGTGAACGTTCTGGCCAATGCGCATTTCGGCTGCGTCGTTTCCGAAAGCGGCTCCGCCTATACCTGGAGCGAGAACGCGCACGAGTTTCGTCTTACACCATGGCACAACGATCCCGTCACCGACGCAACCGGGGAAGCCTTTTACGTGCGCGACGAGGAAACGGGGCGCTTTTGGTCGCCGGCGCCGTCGCCTCGATGCGGCGTCGGCCAGTACATTTCCCGCCACGGATTTGGCTATACCACGTTCGAGCACACGGAGAACGGTGTGGCGACCGAATTGTCGATGTTCGTCGCGCTTGACGCTCCGATCAAGTTCGCGGTGCTCAAGATACGCAACCTGTCGGGGCGCGCTCGGCGACTTTCGGCGACTGGATACGTCGAGTGGGTGCTGGGGGATCTGCGGCCCAAGACGGCAATGCACGTGGTGACCGAGATCGACGCCGGCAGCGGCACGGTTCTGGCCCGCAATTCCTACAACCCGGAATTTTCCGAGAACGTCGCGTTCTTCGACGTAGACGACGTCACGCGCACGATCAGCGGTGATCGCGCCGAATTTATCGGGCGCAACGGCAGCCTGCGCAATCCGGCGGCATTGACACGTTCCCGCCTATCCGGAAAGGTCGGTGCCGCGATGGATCCCTGCGCGGCAATACAAGTTCCCTTTGAACTGGCAGATGGCCAGTCGCGCGAAATTATTTTTCGACTCGGCGTGGGCCGGGGAACCGAAGATGCAAGTCGCCTGGTCCAGGTTTATCGAAAGTCGGGCATGGCGCGGGCGACCCTCGACGCGGTGAAAGCTTATTGGAAGCACACACTCGGCGCCGTGCAAATATCGACGCCCGATCAATCGATCGATTTCCTGGCCAACGGCTGGCTGATCTACCAGACTCTTGCATGCCGTTTGTGGGCGCGGAGCGGTTTCTACCAATCGGGAGGCGCGTTCGGATATCGCGATCAGCTCCAGGACGCGATGGCCTTGGTACACGCCGCCCCGAACCTCCTGCGCGAGCACCTCCTTCGGGCCGCGTCGCGGCAGTTCATCGAGGGGGATGTGCAACATTGGTGGCATCCGCCGCTCGGTCGAGGCGTTCGGTCGCGCTGCTCGGACGACTTCCTGTGGCTGGCGCTCGCGACATGTCGGTATGTGACGACCACCGGAGATTGGGACGTCTTGACCGAAACAGCGCCCTATCTCGAAGGCCGGTCGCTCGGACCTGACGAGGAATCCTACTATGACCTTCCCCTCCGGTCCGTCGAACGGACCAGCTTGTACCAGCACTGCGTGCGAGCGATAGAACGGGGGCTGGCTTTCGGCGAGCACGGCCTCCCTCTGATGGGGTCGGGCGACTGGAACGACGGGATGAACAATGTCGGCGCCCATGGCAAGGGCGAAAGTGTCTGGCTGGGCTTTTTTCTGTTCGAGATATTGACCACATTCGTCACAATTGCCGACCGGCACGGCGACTCGGCGTTTGCCCGGCGATGCCAGGGCGAAGCCCAGACGCTGCGCGCCAACCTGGACGCACACGCCTGGGATGGTCGCTGGTTCCGCCGGGCGTACTTCGACGACGGCACCCCGCTGGGATCTTCGAGCAACGAGGAATGCCAGATTGACTCGATAGCACAGAGCTGGTCCGTGCTATCCGGTGCCGCACCTATGTCGCGCGCCGGTCCGGCGATGGAAGCCCTCGACAAGCGATTGATCGATCGCGAACACGCGCTCGTTCAACTCCTGGCTCCGCCGTTCGACAAAGGTTCACTGAATCCAGGATATATACGCGGCTACGTCCCGGGCGTGCGCGAAAACGGGGGCCAGTACACGCACAGTGCGGTTTGGGCCGCCATGGCGTTTGCGAAACTAGGTGACGCCGAAAGGGCATGGGAAGTCACCCAAATGATCAATCCGGTCAAGCACAGCGCGTCACTGCAGTCCGCGAGCAAGTATCGCGCTGAGCCGTTTGTCGTGGCCGCGGATATCTACGGTGTCGCACCGCACATCGGACGAGGTGGCTGGACTTGGTATACCGGTTCCGCGGGATGGACGTATCGGCTGATTCTGGAGTCGCTGCTCGGCATCACGCGCGAGGGCGATCATCTGAAAATAAGGCCGTGCCTGCCCAAGAACTGGCCCTCGGTGCAGGTTCACTATCGATTCAAGGAAACACTCTATCGAATCGAAGTACGTCAAGGTGGGGACGGGTCTTCAGCGCGACTCGCGCTGGACGGTATCGATGTGCACGGCGATTCCTTTGCGCTCATCGACGACCGCGCGGCGCACACCGTCGAAATCGTCCTCGGTTATGACCGCCCGAGGGAAATGGAGGCGTCGAGCGTCATAACATAGCCTCGACTACGTCGCCAATCGCGGTAGCCCTAGCGGCCGCAATCCTGCGGATCAGCCAAGCTCCACGCGCAAGCGATGCATCTTGCCATCGTCGACAAGCGGAATGAGCGCAACATCCTTCGCAATCTCCACGCCGTCGAGTTCGGCACGGACTACGCCGCGACTCACGTGGTGCGGATTCTCGACCGCAATTTCGTAGCGCGTAACCGTATTCCCGATGCCGCGGCGATGGAATACGATTTCGTAGCCGGGCCACGCCTCCGGGAGACATGGATCGATTGCGAGCACCGTCCCGTGAACGCGAAATCCGAGTATGGCCTCCAGGCCGGCACGATACAGCCAGCCCGCCGAGCCGGTGTACCAGGTCCACCCGCCGCGGCCGACGTGCGGCGCGACCGAATAGACGTCGGCGCACACAACGTACGGCTCGACCTTGTAGCGGGCAGCCGCGCTCGGCGTACTGCTGTGGCTGATGGGGTTGAGCATGGCGAAGAGATCGCCGGCCCGATTGCCCTGGCCCAAAGCAGCGAAAGCGAAGATCGACCAGACCGCGCCATGCGTATATTGCCCACCATTCTCGCGAATGCCCGGCGGATAACCCTTGATGTAACCCGGATCGTGCGAAGAGCGGTCGAATGGCGGCGTAAGCAGCGGAGCAATCTTGTCGTTCTGGCGGATCAGATATTTTTCAACGGCGTTCATCGCCAGCGCGGCACGCCCCGGGTCCGCCGCTTTCGAGATGACGCTCCATGACTGTGCGATCGCGTCGATCCTGCATTCGCTGTCTTCGCTCGAGCCCAGCGTGGAGCCGTCATCGTAGTAAGCTCGCCGATACCAGTCGCCGTCCCAAGCTGTGCTCTCGAGCGCCACGCGAAGTGCTGCCGCGAATTGCATCCAGCGCGACACACGGCCGCTGTCATTGCGCGCCCGTGCATACGGCGTGAACACGGCAATCGCCGCGAGCAAAAACCAGCCCATCCACACGCTTTCCCCCCGGCCCTTTTCGCCGACGCGATTCATGCCATCGTTCCAGTCGCCCGTACCCATCAGCGGCAGGCCGTGAGCGCCTAGCGAAAGACTCACGTCGAGCGCACGCGCGCAGTGCTCGTACAGACTGGCTCCCTCGCGCGCGACCCGTGGCGTGTAGAACGCTTCCGTCTGACCGTCCCTGACCGCGTCGCCTTCGATGAAGGGAATCATGTCGTCGAGCACCGCAGCGTCCGCGGTCACGTCAATATAGTGCACGGCGACGAACGGAAGCCAGATCCTGTCATCGGTCATTCGCGTGCGAAGGCCCTGCCCGGATGGCGGCAGCCACCAGTGCTGGACGTCGCCGGCGGCAAACTGCCGTCCCGCTGCCCGCAACAGATGCTCACGCGCGATTTGGGGGCGAGCCACGCACAGGGCCATGACGTCCTGTAACTGATCGCGAAAGCCGTAGGCGCCGCTGGCTTGATAATAGGCGGTGCGCGCCCATAGCCGGCACCCGAGCGTCTGATACAAGAGCCAGTCGTTGAGCACGATGTCCATCGCACGGTCGGGCGTACGCACCTGCACGGTATCCAGCAGTTCGTCCCAATGTGCGCGGGCTTCACGCATCACGGTGTCGACATCGACAGCGCGATACTTCTCGATCAGCATCCTTGCCTGCACCGACGAGGCCGCATCGCCCAGCGCGAACACGATATCGATCCGCGCACCGGGCTCGAGTTCGACTCGCGTCTGCAGCGCGGCGCACGGATCCAATCCGCCGCCGACCCGGCCAGACAATGGCCCCGAATGGGCAAGCGCGCTGGGCCGATCAGCCGTGCCGTGTCGTCCGAGAAACTCTGTTCGGTCTGCGGTGAATGAGCTTTGCATTCCGGCGAGATCGACGAATGCGACTCGGTCGCCGAAGTCGGCGCGCCAGGCATTGCGCGCGAACAGCGCACCGGTCGCGACGTCAACCGTGGTAACGATATAAGGCGCCGTTACAGTGCCATTCGCACCCAGCGCCCATTCGACATAGGCGGTGACGGACAACCGTCGCACGCGCGCCGAGCCGTTGCGAATGCGCAGTCGCGACAGCTTGATCGAATCGGCTGCAGGCACGCATTGCAGCAACTCGATCCCGATCCCGTGCGCAATGTGTGCAAAACGACTGTAACCCTTGCCGTGACGCGCGGTGTAAGTCACGGACGGCACGCGAATCGGCAATGCGGTCGCGCTCCACAAGTCGCCGCCGTCCTCGTCGCGCAGGTACAGCACTTCATGCGGCGCATCGCTCACCGGATCGTTCGGCCACGGCGTGAGCGCATTCTGCTGGCTGTTCAGCGACCAGCTGTAGCCACCGCCTTCGGCCGACACCAGAAATCCAAACGACGCGTTGGCGATGACGTTGATCCACGGCATCGGCGTGAAGCGTCCGTCGGGGAGCGTGACGACATATTCGCGGGCGGTACGGTCGAAACCGCCCGTTCCGTTGTCGAATTCCAGTGGGCCAGCGGGGGCGATCGGCACCGGGGTGGGGGTATTTTTTGGCAACGCCCCGCGTTCGAGTCTCGGACCAGATCCTACGGGTGTCGCGCGTGGGGCACGTCTTGCGGGAGGATCCAGCCCGTCGCCAGGCGCGTGGAGGACGACCCGGGCCGCGGTAGCGAGCCCGTCCCGCAAAGTCTCGGACAATTCATGCTCACGAAGCGCGAAGACGCCGGCTTGGGTGCTGCCGGCATCCGACAGAAGCCGGGCTTGATGCTCCTTCAGTACCGTCTCCAGTGCGGTGTGAAGATGGTCCCCGTCGTTCCCACTTACGCAGTTAAGCAAAACCACATCCACACCCAGTCGCCGTGCCTGCCAGTACAACTGCGCGCGCAGCAATTCGCGGACGCGATCGAGGCCCGATGTCGAAGCAATGCGCAGCAACGCGATCGGGCGATCGCCGGAAATGCCGCACGTCCAGAGCACGGGAGGACCGCCGCTGCCCCGCTCGAGGACTGCCGGTGCCGAACGCCATGCGGCGTCGGCAAACAGCAGCGGACCCACCAGACGGGCACATTGTTCCGCTTCCGCGGAATCGATATGCAACCGTGCGCGTTCCACGGCCGCGCGTTCGGCCGCACCGGCCAGCGTCCTGTCCGAGGTACCGGGCAGGCGCAGGGGTTCGCAAAGCGTGAGTACGGCTTCGCGAGAGCTGGACACGACAGTCCAGAAGGCCACCCGCACGCTCGTACCGGCTGCAACGCGTATCCGCCGACGCACGCTAAAGATAGGATCGAGCACGGATCCGGCCGTGTTGGACAGCGCCCCGCCGTCCTGCATCGCGAGGGCGTTGCGCAGTGACCGCCCGCGACCGAGGAAGCGCGCACGGTCGGTTTCGAACTCGAAGGGGGCAGCGTCTTGTTCTTCGACCACGGCAAAGTGTGCTGCCCAGACTTCGGGCTCCGCGGGCGCACGACGCCGACGTGTCGCCAGCACGATGCGGCCCCCATCCACCGCTTCTGTCTGCACAAACAGCTTGGAAAAGGCCGGATGCGCCGCATCGGCAGCGGCCGATCCGAGCACCAGTTCGGCATAGGACGTGATCGTGATATGGAGCGCGGTGTCGCCGTGGTTCGCGACCGTCACACGGCGCAGCTCGGCATCTTGGTCGTTCGCGACCGCGACATCCATGGTTGTGGTGACGGTGTCGTCGCGGCGCACGAACGCCACGCCCCCGTCCGAAAACGTCGCAACTTGTGCACTCGACTCGCCGCCGCAAGGCTGCAGGCACGCCGACCACACCATGCCGCTCGATAAGTCCTTAAGCAGCACGTAGCTTCCCCAGCTGTCGCAAGTCGGATCTTCGCGCCAGCGGGTAACCGCGAGATTGCCCCAGCGACTATAGCCCGAACCGGCAGTAGTCAGCGCCACGGCATAGCGGCCGTTCGACAACAGCTGCGCGTGGTGCGACGGGACAGGAATTGATTGCGGGCGAGAGGACATTAGCGCGCCATGGATGCCTGCGTATCAATGAGCAGGAGAGTATGAAGCATCAACGGCCCAGGCGCACAGGGAACAATCCCGGGCGACGCTTGCGTGCGCCATCCAGTCCTCCTTATGATGCCAGCAACACTTGCTGGTTGGACATGCGATGGGGTATGAGCGCCCGTCCGATTCGTCGCGGCACATCCACGTCACCGCGAATTTCAGACATCGGGAACCGCGTTGATGATTGAAGCCTTCGCGCCTGCAGACGAGGCGTTGCTCGACGAGCTGCAGCGTGCCGCGTTCGCCTACTTCCTGGAAACGGTGAATCCGGCCAATGGCTTGATAGCAGACAACTCGCGCGCGAACGCTCCAGTCAGCATCGCTGTCGTCGGCTTTGCGCTGTCGACCTACCCAGTGGCGGTGCAACGCGGCTGGCTTGCGCGGCGCCGATGCCGTGGAACGCAGTCTCGCCGCCTTGCGCTTTTTTCGCGACAGCGATCAAAGCGGCAGCCCGGACGCGACCGGTTACAAGGGCTTCTACTATCATTTTCTCGATCTGCGCACCGGCGCCCGTGTCTGGCGCTCAGAATTGTCGATGATCGACACCGCGCTTCTGATCGCGGGTGCGCTGACCGCCGAAATGTACTTTACCGAGGATACGGCCGAGGAAATCGAGCTGCGCGAACTTGCCGAGACGCTATACCATCGCATCGACTGGCGATGGGCGCTGGGTGGCGGCGCGACGCTCAGGCAAGGCTGGAAGCCAGAGTGCGGGTTCCTGCATTACGGCTGGGAAGGGTACAACGAAGCGATCGTGCTTTATGTGCTGGCGCTGGGCTCGCCGACCCATCCGCTCGAAGGTGACTGCTACCATGCGTGGACGGCGACTTACCAGTGGGAGAATCTGTACGGTCACGATTTTCTCTATGGTGGTCCGTTATTCGTGCACCAATTCTCACACGCATGGATCGATTTCCGGGGAATCCGTGACCGCTTCATGCGCGAGAAGCGCTGCGACTATTTCGAAAACAGTCGGCGTGCGACGCTGGTGCAACGCGAGTACGCGCAGCGCAACCCGAAAGAATTTGCGGGTTACGATGAACACTGCTGGGGTCTCACCGCGTGTGATGGGCCGAGTGACGAGTTGCCCGATGAGGTCGGCGAGCCGCGGCGATTGTTCGGCTACGCTGCGCGCGGCGTACCCTACGGACCGGACGATGGCACACTGGCGGGATGGGCGTCGCTTGCATCGCTACCCTTCGCGCCGGAGATTGCTTTGGATGCCGCCCGCAACATGCGTCTGCGCTATCCGGAGATGCTGTCCGAGTCGCGTTACGCCAGCAGCTTCAACCCCAGTCTTGCGAGCGCAGACCATAACATCTGGGTGTCCCTCGGCAAGTTCGGGCTCGACCAAGGCATTGTGGTCATGATGATCGAGAACTATCGTACCGAGCTGATCTGGCGCCTGCTGCGCGCCTGCCCTTGCATTCGCAAGGGCTTGCAGCACGCCGGCTTTCGCGGCGGCTGGCTGTAGCGGGTTCTTCATTCTCGGATGCTCCGGATGCACGAACACCGCCACCCAAGCGCATTGCTTCCCCAGGATGCGTACGAGCAGGAGCGGCTGGAAAACGTGCGCCCCTCAGGCTGGCGCAATCCGAAGCCGGCGAACCGCTACAACCTGGTCGTCGTCGGGGGTGGTCCGGCGGGATTGGTCGCGGCGAGCGCCGCGGCATCGATGGGTGTGAAAGTAGCGCTCGTCGAGCGAGCGCTACTCGGCGGTGACTGCCTCAACGTCGGCTGTATACCGTCAAAAGCGATCATACGAACGTCGCGGCTGTATGCCGAAATGCGCAACGCCGAACACTACGGGGCGCAAGTGCCCAGCGATATCCGTGTCGATTTTCCCGCAGTGATGGAGCGCATGCGCCGGATCCGCGCCCGCGTCAGCCGCGTCGATTCGGTTCAACGCCTAAGCGCTGCCGGCGTCGATGTATTTCTCGGTGAAGCGCATTTCACCGGTGCCGACGCACTATCGGTGGACGACACAAGACTGCGCTTCGGAAAGGCCGTGGTCGCCACGGGTGCGCGACCGGATACGCCGTCCATTCCCGGCCTCGCCGAGGCGGGTTACTTGACCAATGAAAACGTATTTGACCTGACCGAACTGCCTCGCCGCCTGTTGGTGATTGGCGGAGGGCCACTGGGCTGCGAACTGGCGCAGGCGTTCTGCCGCTTCGGCGCTCGCACGACGATCGCGCAGGACCTGCCACTGTTCTTGCCCAAGGAGGAACGCGACGCCGCGCAACTTCTTGCGGATGGCTTCACACGCGACGGTATCGAGGTCAGGCTCAATACCGAAGCCGTCAAGGTGCGGGTTGAAGACGGCCAGAAGGTCGTCGATCTCATCAGCGATGACTACCAAAGCACGGTGGCGGTCGATGCCATCCTGACGGGCACCGGCCGCTTACCGAACGTCGAGCGCCTCGACCTCGAGACCGCCGGCGTCGACCGGGACACGATCACCGGGATCCGGATCGACGACTTCCTGCAGACGAGCAATCCGCGCATCTACGCCGCGGGCGACGTCTGCCTGGAACACAAGTTCACACACACCGCCGATGCCTCCGCGCGCATTGCGGTCAACAATGCACTGTCGCTCGGACGCCGACGACTGAGCGCGCTGACGATTCCGTGGTGCACCTACACCGACCCGGAGATCGCCCACGTCGGCCTTTACGTGCGTGAGGCGCGCGATCGGGATATTCCCGTAAGGACATTCACCGTACCAATGCACGAGGTGCATCGTGCGATCGCCGACGGCGAGGAAGTCGGTTTCGTGAAGATCCATGTCAAGGAACGGACCGACAGGATTCTCGGCGCGACCATTGTCGCCCGCCATGCGGGCGAGATGATCAACGAGATTACGCTGGCCATCGTCGCGCGGATCGGACTGCGCACGCTTGCTCGCGTCATCCATGCCTATCCAACCCAGGCGGAAGCGATCAAGAAAGCGGCCGACGCTTACGTCGGCTCGCTAAGAAGGTCGACGACTAAAGCGCCTTTGCGACGCTAAACCGTGTGGTGAGTCCAACCCAGCCCGTGAACCGCGACCTTCAGCGCAACAGCGCCCGTGCGCGCTTGCAGACCTCCTCGACGCTGAACCCGTATTCGCGGAGCACCACCTCTCCTGGCGCGGAAGCCCCAAAACGCTCGACGCTGAGCACGCCGCCCGCGTCACCGACGTAGCGGTGCCAACCTTGCGCGACTCCCGCCTCGACCGCAAGCCGTGCCTGCACCTCCGGTGGCAATACCGAGTCGCGGTCGACCTGCGGGAGTGCGTCGAACAGCTCCCAGCTCGGCATCGACACACAGCGCACCGCAACCCCCTCGGCACCCAAACGCTCCGCAGCAGCGACAATCAAGCCCACCTCCGCACCGCTCGCGATCAGGATCAGATCCGGCTTGCCGTCGCGCACGTCCGACAGTACGTATGCCCCGCGGCGCAGGCCGTCAGCGGGCGCGTAACGGCTGCGATCGAGCGTCGCGACGTCCTGACGACTCAATACCAGAATAACCGGACGATCGCGTGTCTCCAGAGCGACGCGCCACGCGACCGCGGTTTCATTGGCATCGCCGGGGCGGATCACGGTGACATTCGGAATCGCACGCAGTGCAGCCAGCTGCTCCACCGGCTGATGGGTGGGCCCGTCCTCGCCGAGGGCGATGCTGTCGTGGGTAAACACGTGGATGACGTGCAGGCCCATGAGTGCCGCCAAGCGGATGGGCGGACGCATGTAGTCGGAAAAAATCAGAAACGTCGCGCCGTACGGAACGACTCCTCCATGCGCCGCCATGCCGTTGACGATCGCACCCATCGCGTGCTCGCGCACGCCGAAGTGAAGGTTGCGTCCCGAGTAGCTCCAGCCGCCACCGTCAGAGCCCTGGGTGTCGACGTCCGTTTCCACCGCCGGATTGAAGTCTCCAAGCCCCTTGAGCGCGGTGTAGGTTGAGGGATCCAGATCCGCGGAGCCTCCTGTCAACGTGTGCAGGCGCGGTGCGATGGCATTTATCACCTTGCCCGAGGCCGCGCGCGTGGCCATCCCCTTGGAATCGGTGGAAAATGTCGGCACGTCTGCATCCCAGTTGCGCGGCAGTTCGCCGCAGAGGCTTTGCCTCAATTCTTCGGCGAGATCCGGGAACGCCCGAGCATATGCCGCCATGCGCTCGCCACTTGCCGCTTCATACCGCGCGCCACGCGCCACCGCGTCGCGGAAGTGGGAGAGCACCGCTTCGGGAATCAAGAATGGCGGCTGGACCGGCCAGTCGAGGTTTTGCTTGGTCAGGCGAACTTCCTCGAGGCCGAGCGGCGACCCGTGCGCCTCGAAGCTGTCGTGCTTGTTCGGCGATCCGTAGCCGATATGGGTGCGCACCAGAATCAGCGACGGTCTTGCGGTTTCCGCACGCGCGGCGCGCAATGCGGCGTCGATCCCGGCGATGTCGTTACCGTCCGATACGAACACCGTATGCCACCCATAAGCATCGAAGCGCCGCGCACGATCTTCCGTGAAGGTGATCTCAGTGCCGGCGGCGAGCGTGACGTAGTTGTCGTCGTAGAGACAGGTCAGTTTGCCGAGCCGCAGATGACCCGCCAGCGAGGCAGCCTCCGAAGCTACGCCCTCCATCAAATCACCATCGCTGACGATCGCGTAGGTGGCGTGATCGACCACTTCGAATCCGGGACGGTTGTAGCGCGCGGCGAGCTGTGCTTCGGCGATTGCCATGCCGACCGCGTTGGCGAATCCCTGGCCCAGCGGCCCCGTGGTGGTCTCGACACCGGGAGTATGTCCGCGCTCGGGATGCCCGGGCGTTTTGCTACCGAACTGACGAAACTGCTTGATGTCGTCGAGCGACACGTCATAGCCGGTGAGGTGAAGCAAGCTGTAGAGCAGCATCGAGCCATGTCCCGCGGAAAGCACGAAGCGATCGCGATCGAACCAGTCCGGATTGCGCGGGTTGTGCTTGAGCAGGCGCGTCCACAACACGTACGCCATCGGCGCGGCGCCGAGCGGCATACCGGGATGTCCGCTTTTCGCTTTCTGCACGGCGTCGACCGACAGGAAACGAATCGTGTTGATGCAGAGCTGATCGAGCGGATCGGACATGATCCTCCTTCGCGATACGTTGAGATACGCCGAACGCGACCCGCGTCAATTTTCCTTCAGCGCCCGGTCCACGATGTCCTGCGCTTCCTGCAACAGAATGCGCAGATGATCCTCACCGCGGAAACTCTCGGCGTAAATCTTGTAGATGTCCTCAGTGCCCGATGGACGCGCGGCAAACCAACCGCTTGCAGCGCCCACCTTTATGCCGCCAATCGGCGCGCCATTGCCCGGCGCACGATCCTGCACCGCGTCGATCGGTTCGCCGGCAAGCTCGGTGATCTGTACCTGCTTCCCCGATAGCTTCGCGAGCTTCTGTTTTTGCTCCGCGGTTGCCGGCGCCTCGACGCGGTCGGCCACCGGTGCACCGAACTCAAGGGTCAGGTCGCGATACAGTTCAGAAGGATCGCGGCCACTGCGCGCGCTCAATTCCGCCGACAGAAGTGCCGGCACGAGGCCGTCCTTGTCGGTTGTCCATACCGTCCCGTCGATGCGCAGGAAACATGCGCCGGCGCTTTCTTCGCCAGCAAATCCAAGCGAGCCGTCGTACAGTCCCTCGACGAACCACTTGAAGCCCACCGGCACCTCGTAGAGCTTGCGACCCAGGCGGGCGGTCACGCGATCGATCATGGCGGTGCTGACCACGGTCTTGCCTACCGCGGCCTTTCCGTCCCAGCGGTCGCGATTCCGGAACAGGTAGTTGATCGCGACCGCCAGGTAGTGATTCGAAGGCATCAAGCCTTCGCTTGGCGTCACGATGCCATGTCTATCGTGGTCGGTGTCGCAGCCGAACGCAATGTCGTAGCGGTCCTTGAGATCGATCAGGCGCCGCATCGCGTAGGGCGACGACGGATCCATGCGAATGCGGCCATCCCAGTCCAGGGTCATGAAGCTGAATCTTGGATCGACCACGTCGCTGACGACGGTCAGATTGAGTTTGTACCGGTCGGCGATCCTGGCCCAGTAGTGGACGCCGGCGCCACCCATCGGGTCCACGCCCATCCGAATGCCGGACGCGCGGATGGTATCGAAATCGATCGCGCTGCCGAGGTCATCGACATAGGCACCGATAAAATCGTAGTCGTGGATGCACCCGGCGTGGCGCACGCGATCCAATGCCATCCGCCGCACGTCTTTCAAGCCGCCTTCGAGCAGCGCATTCGCCTTTGTTTCGATCCACCCGGTGGCGTCGGTGTCGGCGGGGCCGCCATTCGGCGGGTTGTATTTGAAGCCGCCGTTATCGGGCGGGTTGTGCGAAGGCGTGATCACGACGCCGTCGGCGAGACCGGTAGCGCGTCCGCGATTGTAGCCAAGAATGGCGTGCGAGATTGCCGGCGTCGGAGTATATTCGCCGCCCTTCGCGATCAGCGTATCCACACCGTTCGCGGCGAGGACTTCAAGCGCGCTCTCGAATGCCGGCGCCGACAAGGCGTGAGGGTCGATACCGATGAACAGCGGTCCGTTGATGCCTTGCGTCTCACGGTAAAGACATATGGCCTGCGTGATCGCGAGCACATGCCATTCGTTGAAGCTTTTGTCGAACGAAATACCTCGATGCCCCGACGTGCCAAAGACCACACGCTGCGCGGACACCGCGGGATCCGGACGTAGACCGTAATAGGCGGCGACCAATTTCGCGACATCCGTGAGTTGCGACGCCTGCACCGGCTTGCCCGCGAGCGGACTTATATTCGTGCTCATCAGCCTCAGCGGCGCGAGTTGCGGTAGCGCCGGATCAACGCATTCGTCGAACTGTCGTGCGCGAGCACGGGGGCGCCTGGACTCGCGATTTCCGCGGCGACGCGCGTCGCCAGCGCCTTGCCCAGCTCGACGCCCCATTGATCGAACGAGTCGATGTTCCAGATCACGCCTTGTACGAAGACGCTGTGCTCATACAAGGCGACGAGTGCGCCGAGTGAGTGGGGCGTCAGCCGCTCGACAAGGATGGTGTTGCTCGGACGATTGCCGTCGAAAGTTCGATGCGGAATCAGGTCGTCGGGCGTTCCCTCGGCCTTCACTTCGCCGGCACTCTTGCCGAATGCCAGCGCCTCGCTCTGTGCGAACAGGTTCGCCATCAGCAGATCATGCTGGTCGCCGAGGGGATTGAGCGCCTGCGAGAAACCGATGAAATCACAGGCGATCAGCTGCGTCCCTTGGTGGATTAGCTGGTAGAACGAATGCTGTCCATTGGTACCGGGCTCGCCCCAGTAGATCGGGCCGGTCTGGTAATCCACGCGTTTGCCGTCCAGGGTGACGTGCTTGCCGTTGCTCTCCATTGCGAGCTGCTGCAGATACGCCGGGAAGCGCTTGAGATATTGGTCATAGGGCAACACGGCGACGGTCGACGCGCCGAGAAAATTGCTGTTCCAGATCGCCAGCAATCCGTGCAGCAGCGGCAGATTGCGATCCGGCGGCGCGGCGCGAAAATGTTCGTCCATCGCATGAAACCCCGCCAGCATCCCGCGGAAGTTCTCGGCGCCGATCGCGAGCATGGTCGACAGCCCGATCGCCGACTCCATGGAGTAGCGGCCGCCGACCCAGTCCCAGAAGCCGAACATGTTGTCGGGATCGATGCCGAATTTGGCGACCCCGTCGGCATTGGTCGAAACCGCGACGAAATGCCGCGCGATGGCTCTTTCGTCACCGAGTTCGCGCAGGCACCAGGCGCGGGCGGCGTGGGCGTTGGTGAGTGTCTCCTGGGTGGTGAAGGTCTTGGAGCAGACGACAAAAAGCGTCTCGTCAGGATCGAGATCGCGCACTGTTTCGGAAAAATCGGTTCCGTCCACGTTGGAGACAAAGCGGAACGTCATGTCCCGCTGGCTGTAATGACGCAGCGCCTCGTACGCCATGACCGGACCAAGATCGGAGCCGCCGATGCCGATGTTGACGACATTGCGAATGCGCCTCCCGCCGTGACCAGTCCACTCGCCGCTGTGCACCCTCGCGACAAATGCCGCCATGCGGTCGAGTACCGCATGCACGTCCGGTACGACGTTCCGGTCATCGACGAGGATCCGCTCGCTGCGCGGCGCACGCAGGGCGACGTGGAGCGCCGCGCGTTGCTCGGTACTGTTGATCTTGTCTCCACGGAACATCGCGTCGATACGCTCGCGGATCGAGCAGGCCTCGGCAAGCTTCAGCAACAAGTGGAGCGTGTCGTCAGTAATGCGGTTCTTCGAATAGTCCAGGTAGAGCCCGGCCGCCTCCACGACAAACCGCTCGCCGCGCGACGGATCGGCGGCAAACAGTTCGCGCAGGTGCAGGTGCGCGACTTGCCCCCGATGCTCAATGAGGGCTTGCCACTGGGGGCGTTTCGTCAGCGGCGGCAGCCCCTGAAAACCATCGCTGCGAACGTCAACCATGACCCGCGGCGCTAGTCGGCATGGGCAAGCACGCTGCTCTTGTCCGCGATACGCGTCATCAACTCCTGCCACGACTTCACGAACGCGCGCGCCCCCTCGCGCTGCAGCTGGAGGGCAAGCGCGTCGATGTCGATGCCGGCCTTCGCGAACCTGGCAAGCACCACTTCGGCGTCTCGGCCGTCCTCGGCCATCACACTACTGAGGTTCCCATGCGCCGCGAACGCGTGCAGCGTCTTTTCGGGCATGGTGTCGATGGTGTCCGGCGCCACCAGGGCCTCGACGTACAAGGTGTCGGACGCCTTGGGATCCTTGGTCCCGGTGCTGGCCCAAAGCAGCCGCTGGGGGCGTGCACCGGCCGCGGCAAGCTTGCGCCAGCGCGGAGATGCGAGGAGTTCACGATATGCGCGGTAGGTACGGCCGCCGATCGCTATGCCGAGGCGATTGCGCAACTCCGGCGACACCTTGTCGCCTATCGCCTTGTCCCACCGGCTCACGAACAGCGAAGCCACCGATGCAACACGCGGATCGCGGCCAGCGGCTATGCGCCGTTCGATGCCGCGAAGATATGCCTCAGCCGCCGCGACGTATTGCTCGCGCGAGAACAACAGGGTCACGTTGATGGGCACCCCCGCAAAGATCGATTCCTCGATCGCCGGAACGCCTTCCGGCGTGCCCGGAATCTTGACGTACAGATTGGGCCGTTCTGCTTGCTCATGGATGCGCGCCGCTGCATCCACGCTGCCCGATGTTTTATTCGCCAGCAGCGGTGACACTTCCATCGATACCCAGCCGTCGACACCGTCCGTGGCGTCGAACACCGGCCGGAACAGGTCGGCAGCACGGCGCAGATCTTCGAGTGCAAGCTCCATGAACAGCGCCTCGCCCGATTTTCCCGCCCTTGCCTTGTCGCGGATGCCGTTGTCGTAAGCATGAGTGTTGCCGATCGCCTCGTCGAAGATCGTCGGGTTCGATGTCAGTCCGGTGATCGAGAACTCATTCATGTAGCGGCGCAGCGTGCCATTGTCGAGGATTTCACGCGTAATGTTATCCAGCCACAAACTCTGGCCGAGGTTGTGCAGTTCCTGGGTCTTGTTCATGTTCGCTCCCGGCTCGAGGCCGCGACGCCGATGGGCGGTGCGGCGAGAACATCGGATGGGTCGCAATCGAGCGAATCATGGACGCGCTCGATCTCCAGGTCGGACAGTTGATCAACCGTGTCGGCGGATTGTGGAGCAGAGCGTTCCCGACGCACGGAATCCGTGACGAAGCGATCGTTGTTGAGCCGGGTGTTGTCGACACCAAGCAGCAACACGACCTCGTGATCGCTCAGCACGGAAGCGTCTCCTCCGGTTTTGGATCGTGCCAGCCTTCGCCGCCGATCACGACTGCACGCGCCGCTGCCGGGCCCCAGGTGCCTGGCTCGTATGCTCCAACCGGCTCAGCACTGTGCAATATCGGATCGACCACGCGCCAGGCCGCTTCGACACTGTCGTCGCGCGTGAAGAGTGAGGCATCGCCGCGAATCGCGTCGCCCAACAGCCGCTCGTACGGCGATTTTTCGCCGACGGGGATATGACGGGCTACCAGTTCGACGGCGTCGCCCACCATTCCCTCGCCGGGTCGCTTGACCCTCGCTCCCTCGGAGATCACAACCGTGGGGCTCAGGCGAAAGCGAAAGTAGTTCGACGGTGCTCGACCAATCTCATCGAAGATTGCTACCGGTGGAGATTTCAGGTCGACGATGACTTCGGTGGCAGTGATCGGGAGACACTTGCCGGTGCGGATGTAGAACGGCACGCCGCCCCAGCGCCAAGTGTCGATGTGCAAGCATAGCGCGGCAAAGGTTTCCACCTGCGACTCCCGCGACACTCCGGGTTCGTCGCGGTAGCCGCGAAACTGTCCGCGCACCACCTGTTTTGGATCGAGTGGCCGCATGGCACGGAACAAGCGCAGCTTCTCGGCGCGCATCGCATCCGGGTCGCGGCCGACCGGAGCATCCATCGCGAGCAGCGCCATCACCTGTAGGAGATGGTTCTGCACCACATCGCGGATCGCGCCGACCTCTTCGTAGAAGCTGCCACGGCCCCGCACACCGAAGTTCTCGGCCATGGTGATCTGCACACTGTGGACGAAATTGCGGTTCCAGATCGGCTCGAGGAAGGCGTTGGCGAAGCGGAAATAAAGCAGGTTCTGCACCGCCTCCTTGCCCAGGTAATGGTCGATACGGAATACCGCGGACTCGGGAAACACTTCGTGCAGCGTCCGATTGAGCACCTGCGCCGAGGCAAGATCGCGGCCGAACGGCTTTTCGACGATCACTCGCGCGTCCTTGGCGCAGCGCGCTTTTGCCAGGCCCTGGACCACGGGCGCAAACATGCTCGGCGGTATGGCGAGATAGTGCAACGGGCGGGCTGCTACGCCCAGCGCCTGCCGCAGACGTTCGTACGTCGCCGTATCCTGATACTCGCCATCGACGTATTGCAGCCGCGCCGACAGTTTGGCGAAAGTGTCGGCATCCAGACCGCCGTTGTGCACGAGGCTATCGCGCGCCCGGTCGCGTAGCCGGTCCAGCGTCCAGCCAGCGCGGGCCATGCCGATGATCGGCATGTCCAACTGGCCCGCTCGGGTCAGCGCCTGTAGCGCCGGAAAGATCTGTTTGTAGGCCAGATCACCGGTCGCACCGAAGAAAACAAACGCGTCCGACCTTTCGGACGTTGCCATCTACTCGTCCTTTCCGCGGCCGCGGGTCGGCAACGTTTAGGCGCCTCGTCTCCTTTCGGTGGTCCGCTTCCGTCGTGAGAAGCCGTTCATTTCGGCGAATCGTGGTAACCTAGCGCGCCCGTGCCGTTGCGACGTATCGAATTGCGAGCGAAATCTGCCTTCGCTTTATGTCTTCGGTCACCGCCGTGTCGGTTGCGCCGACGATCGTACCATTCGCGGTCTCGTCGACTGACGTCGGATTATGCCTTTGCATGCGCCGCACGCGCCAGAGCTTTCGTGTCCATCTCATCGATACTCCTTTCGCCGCCGCTCGCTTCTGCATAGAAGCTCTAATAATTTAGTTAATCGGGCCGCGCGGCGGTATCCGTATCCGTCCGACTTTTCTGTAGGACAATTCGAAGAGCCTGACGCTGGCCAAAAGAAACAGCCGCCGCAGCGGCGGCCGTAAGTTAGCAGCCCGCTTGCGGCCTATCCGATTGCCGACAACTCTGGCGAATGGACCGGTTGGGGGCGGATGCGCCGGCCTTCGATCGGCAGCTCCATCTCGAGCGCACCGTGCTCAGCCGGGACGATTGACTCCGGAGGCTCGATCGGCATCTTGCCGATTCGTTCGATCGGTGTCGGGATCCGACCAGACGTACGCGTAGTCCGCGACGCCTCCACAGTCTTGGCCAGAACGGCGATGAGCAGCAGAACGATCGACCCAAAGAGCAACATTGAATGCCAATCGGTGTACCAATTCGGATTGAAATACGAACCCCAATCGATATCGGCCATCGTCGGTGCGGCCACGGCGGAGCCAACCGCACCAAATCCACAAGTCAAAGCTGCAATACGGCGAATAGATATAGACATGCGCTGTCGATACACGCTGTACCTCCAATCGTCGACTCGATGGCACGAATATCGGACACTTTCGGATTAGCCGCCATCGGTGTTTGTCCGATTCTCGCGTCGCGCGCCGTCCGACAGGAGTCTGGCTGGGCGTATCGCGTCTTATGCTCCGTTACTGGCTCGGCCTGAAGGATGCGAAGAGTTCTAGAAGCGAATCGATCGAAACAGGCTTGACAAGATGCGCATCGAAACCGGCGTCGACCGCGCGGCGTTTGTCTTCCGACTGGCCCCAGCCCGTCATTGCAACCAGAAACGGCCCGCCGCCGTTGGAGTCGCGACGGATCGCTCTCGCGGCGGTATATCCGTCGACGATCGGCATGCCAATGTCCAGTAGAACGATATCCGGTTGGAACATCGACACCGCCTTGATTGCCGCGTCGCCGTCGAACGCTGTCTCGACCTCGTTTCCCTCCATCCGCAGAAGCTCCGCCAGCGACTCGACAGCATCGCGATTGTCGTCGACGACCAGAACTCGCCGTCCACCACTTTCTCTCGGCGGTGTAGCATCGCTCGCGACCGCGGACACTTCCGCGGCCTCGGCGACAACCGGCAACCTGACCGCAAACTCGCTGCCCATTCCCGGCCCGGCGCTATGTGCGTGCACGCTGCCGCCGTGCATCTGCACCAGCTGCCGCACCAGAGTCAGTCCCAGGCCGAGCCCAGACGTCGCACTGCTCGCTGAAACCAACAGTGTCAACTGCGCGTGCGATGAGGAGGGCGCGCGACTACGATTTGAGCGTTTCGTTCCAGCATAGCCCGGGGCGCCAACACCTACTGTGCGAGGCACATGCGCCGTGCTCTCTAGGATTAGCCGCTGCTTCTGACCTTGGCGAACTGCGCGACCCAGTTCTTGCCGTGTCCCCCGTGCAACTTGCACGTATCCCGATCGAGGTGCTCCAAATCCGTGATGAAGAGGTTGTAGCGTATCGCCTCGATTCCGTCCGCACCCGACAGGTCAGGCTCACGCCGTACTTGTACCAGGAACTTGCTCGGGTCCAGACCCATGCGCGCCAGTTCGCGCTCGAAGTGTTGTTTCTCGTCGTTCCCAACTAACTTGTGATCGCCCTGCCATTCGACGGACATGGTTGCTCCCGTGCGTGGTTCAACGCGTCTGGTACGGGTGGAATATGTGGTCCTTCGCCTTCACTTTCACATGGCACGCATGTCCGCAATCTGCAACGCCGGTGGGATCGACCGTCATCTTGCCGGCCGCGACGTCATGGTTGAAGAGCGCGTACCCCCATCCGCCGCTGTTCGGAAATCTCTTGCTGTCCTTCTCGATGAAGAAGGCCTGCGTGGGGGCGTCCGGCACGTCCACGACGAAGGGCGCCTCGGTGCTCTTCTTGAAGCTCCACTGGAGCTTCGCGATCTTGGAGCCTTCCGGGAAAGGCTTGCCGTTGCCGGGAATGCCGGCCTTGTACGCCTTGATCATGGTCGGATTGGCGACGATCACCTTGAGCACCTCATCGGTCCGGGCGGAAGAGACCACCGCCCAGTCCTCGTATCCCCTGAAGTCTGAGAACGCGATTCCGCTCGGCGATTTCAGCGAGTACTTGTCCTGCGCATAGACGGCCGTGCCGCCCAGGCCGGCGAGTACTGCCGTGGCTATCGCAATCGTGAACTTTCTTTTGCGCTTCATGGAGGATCCTTTCTTGAGTGTCGTGGACGAGCTTTATTTGCCCGGCGAG
>CAVSEH010000021.1:0-32894 GCA_963726935.1 uncultured beta proteobacterium | reverse complement strand
GGTGGCTGATGGGGTTCGAACCCACGACAACCGGAATCACAATCCGGGACTCTACCGCTGAGCTACAGCCACCATTGAAACTGTTCTGCACGATCCGGAGTTGGCACGCCCGACAGGACTCGAACCTGTTACCCCCGGCTTAGAAGGCCGGTGCTCTATCCAAATGAGCTACGGGCGCTCCGTTGCATCGAGCCGATCCGGCTTTCGCGTGGGGCGCGAGGCACTGCGCCACGCGCCGTTCTGCTTTGCAAGCCAGACAGCAATACTAGCAGATCACATTGAATTTTCAAGGTAAACCGGTGCGTCGCCGGCATCCTGCAGAATCGATGCCCGTATAATCTTGATTGCCGCCTTGGTGACCGCGTGCTCGATGCAAAAAAAGAGCCGCAAGTCGAATGCAAATCGCTGATGTATCCGCTACGGAGGAGCCGTTGATGGAGCTGCGTCGAAGCCTGCCTGTCATTGCCGAACCCGATGTACTCGTCTGCGGCGCCGGTTGCGCCGGCACCATGGCCGCGATCGCCGCGGCGCGACGCGGTGCCTCGACCGTGCTCGTTGAAAAGTGCGGTTTCGCGGGCGGGTATCTGACCGGCGTCACCGGCGCTGCGCTCGATGGCTTTGTCGATTTGCGCAGCGGCGCGCCGGTGGTGGGCGGCATCGTTCTCGAATTCGCGCGCGAAGCCGCAGGATTTGCCGCCGATCCCACCGAATTCTCGTTCTCGCCGAGCAACGACCTGCGCGAAATGACGGAGACACCCCATCGCAAGGCGATCCGGTTCGACCTCGAAGCATTCAAGCTCTACGCGGATCGCATGTTCCGCATCGCCAACGTCGACGTGCTCTATCACACTCATGTCGTCGATGTCCTGCGCGAGGGTGACCGGGTGATCGGCGTCGTGGTGGGCAACAAGGCGGGCCTCGGCGTCATCAAGCCCAAGATGGTGGTGGACTCGACCGGCGACGCCGATGTCGCCGCGTGGGCCGGCGCCCCGTTCGAGATCGCCCCCGAATTCCAGCCGATGAGCCTGCACTTTCGCATCGCGAACGTAAGAATCGACGGCAACACCAAGCAGCAGTGTTCCGACGCGTGCGAGATCGGCCGGAAGCGCGGCGAACTCAAGCTCTACGGCGGCCCCTGGATGGGGCGCTTGGCCGCCGACAGCGAGGTCTATATCAACGCTGCGCGCTATCGCGGCAACGGCATCGATCCCGCGGATTTGTCCGCGGCGGAAATGCAGGGGCGCGAGGACGCGAACACGATGTTCCGCCTGTTCAAGCAGCACGTGCCGGCGTTCAAGGACGCGTACCTCGTCAGTACGGGCCCCGTCGTCGGCGTGCGCGAGACACGCCGGATCACCGGTGACAGCACGCTCACGATGGACGATGTGGCCGACTCACGACCGCAGAAGGACGTCGTCGCGCTCGGCGCGTGGTATCTCGATCGCCATCCGCAAAGCGCCTCCGGCTATCACGTGCACGCAGTCGTGCGGCCCTACGATATCGGCTACGGCACGATGCTGCCGCAGGGCCTCGGCAACGTATGGGTCGCCGGTCGCTGCCATTCGGCCGAATCCGCAGCGCTCGCATCGAGCCGCGTGACCGTGACGGCCATGGCGCTCGGACAAGCCGCAGGTACGGCGGCGGCGATGGCGGCCCGCGAGGGTCGCGATTCGCGCTCCCTCGGCATTGCCAAGCTGCAACAGCAACTGCTCGTCGATGGCGCCATCATTCTCGATCGCGCCGAGCGCGTGCTTGCCATTGGCGATGCCGCAACGGACGCACCCGTGTCGGCCGCACGCTGAATGTCGTCACGGCGGCTGTCCGCAAAATAACCCGTCATGGAGGACGTCATGTTTCGAAGCACGCCGCGATTTGCGTCGGCCGGTGGCGCGTGGTTGGCTGCGATACGAATTCTCGTGCTTGGGGTCGCGGTCGCCACCCCGGCGTACGCGCAGCAGCCCGTCACCGTGTCGTTCTGGAACATCTGGGATGGGCCGCGCGCCCCGCAGATGCGGCAGGTGCTCGACTACTTCGAGGGCAAGCATCCCAACATCAAGGTGCAGAACGTCGTGCTCAGTCCCAACACCGACACGCAGCGCATGATCACCGCGATCGCGGGCGGCAAGGTGCCGGACATCTACATGACGCACCAGTACGACTTCACCCGCTGGGCCGATCTCGATGCGTTCATTCCGCTCGACGCCTATCTCAAGCGCGACAACATCGACCTGTCCAAGGTGCTCTACGCCAGCGCGATCGAAGGCTCGACGTACAAGGGCAAGGTCATCCAGTTGCCGTTCCGTGCGCCGGCCAGCCTGATGATCTGGTACAACAAGGACATGTTCCGGAAGGCGGGCCTCGACCCGAACAATCCGCCGGCGACGTGGCAGGAACTCGAGAAGGCCGCGAAGGCGCTCACGGTCATGAAGGGCGACACGATCGAGCAACTCGGCTTCAACGTCTGCATCAACTGCGTCGCCGGTCCCGAGCACGCCTACATCGAATGGCTGTCGCGCAACAACGGGCAGGTGCTCAATGCCGACGGTACCGACGTCGCCTTCGACAACAAGGCTGGCGTCGACACGCTGCGCTGGATGGTGTCGTTCATGCAGAACACGTCCGGCGGCTGGGCCAACATGGCCAAGCAGATGGGCCACAACTGGACCGACCAGCGCCCGCTGTTCTATTCCGGCAAGCTGGCGATGATCATGGACGGCCCGTGGTTCTACAACGTCGTCCGCAAAGACGGCCCGCAGATGCTCGACAAGGTCGGTGTATTCCTGTTGCCGGTGAATGGCCAGAATCCCGACGCGAAGCAGCGCTTCCTGTCCTACGGCGTTGCCGGGTATGCCATCCCCAAGGGCGCACCGAATCCGGATGCGGCGTGGGAAGTCCTGAAGTTCATCGCGCTGGACCGGCAGGGCGGCTGCGAATTCTTCCTGCTGCAGGCCCGCAACGATACGCCGCTGATCAACTGCGGCGCGGAATCCAAGGCAACGAATCCGTTCTATGACGTCCTGCTCAAGAACCTCAACTCGGTGCAATCCGCTGCGAGCCCGCCGACGTTTCCCGAGGTCGCGCTGCGCCTGAAGCAGATGCAGGAGTCGGCGCTGCTCGGCAAGGAAACCCCCGACGAGGCGATCAAGAGCGCCGCGGCCGACGTCCGGCGCATCCTCAAGAAGTGACGCGGCTGTCCCGCCGGGCGCGCGAAGCGCTGTGGGGATACCTGTTCATTTCCCCGTGGCTGATCGGCTTCGCAGTGTTCTCGCTTGGGCCGATGCTGGCCACGCTGTACCTGAGCTTCACCGAGTACAAGGTGCTGCGGCCACCGCGCTTCATCGGCTGGCGCAACTACGTCGACATGTTCACGACGGATCCGTTGTACTTCAAATCGCTCGGTGTCACGCTCTCCTACACCGCGATGCGCGTGCCGCTTTGGATCGTCGCAGGGCTGGCGCTTGCGCTCCTGATCAACAGGAACATCCCCGGCATCCGCGTCTTCCGTGCGGCTTTCTATCTGCCGGCCATTATTCCGCTCGTGGCAAGCGCGGCCATCTGGCTGTGGATGCTCAATCCGCAGGTGGGGTTCGTCAACGCCGTCTCGCGTCAGCTGTTCGGCGCGATCATGCCGAACTGGCTGCAGGATCCGACGTGGGCACTGCCGGCGCTGGTGGTGCTCGGCGTCTGGCAAGTCGGGCACACGATGATGATCTTCCTCGCCGGCCTGCAGGAGATTCCGCAGCACCTGTATGAGGCAGCCGATATCGACGGTGCCAGTCGCACGCAGAAGCTCCTGCTGATCACGCTGCCCATGCTGACACCGACGATCTACTTCAACACGGTCGTCGGCATCATCGGCGCCTTCCAGGTGTTCGGGGCAGCGTTCATCCTGACCGCGGGCGGACCCGCGAACTCGACCCTGCTGTACATCCTCTACCTCTATCGACGAGGATTCGAATTTCTCGAGATGGGGTACGCGTCGGCGATGGCCGTGGTGCTGGTCATCATCGTCCTGGCGCTGACGGTACTGATCATGCGCACCTCCGACCGCTGGGTTCACCATGACCGCGTCTGACCGGACCATCGGCATGCCACAGGCAGGCTCGAGCCGGCTGGAACGCAAGCGGGCGGGCCGGCCGTGGATCTACTGGGTGCTCATCATCGCGGCAGTCGTCTGGTCGCTGCCGCTGCTGCTGATGTTGTCGATGTCGCTGAAAGGACAGGCGCAGATTTTCACGCCGGCGCAGCTCATCCCCGACCCGGTCATGTGGAGCAACTATCCGCGGGCACTGGTCGAGTTCCTGCCGTTCCCGACGTTCTTCAAGAACAGCTTGATCGTATCGGTGCTGGTCGTCATCGGCGACGTGCTTTCCAGTGCGTTCATCGCCTACGGCTTCGCCTGCCTGCGGTTTCCCGGGCGGCGCATCCTGTTCCTGCTGATGATCAGCACGATGATGGTTCCGTTCGCGGTGCGGATGATTCCGCTGTTCCTGATCTTCAAGCAACTCGGTTGGATCAACACGTTCCTGCCGCTGATCGTGCCGTCCTATTTCGGAACGCATGCGTTCTTCATTTTCCTGCTGCACGAATTCTTCCGTGGCCTGCCCCAGCCGCTGCTCGAAAGCGCACGCATCGACGGCGCCAACGAATTGCGCATCTGGTGGCACATCGTGCTGCCGCTGTCCAAACCCGCGCTCGGGGTGGTCGCGATCCTGGCATTCGAGCAAAGCTGGAACGATTTCCTCGCGCCGCTGATCTTCATCAACGACGTCCAGAAATTCACCCTGCCGCTCGGGCTGTACAGCCTGATCGGCGGCAACGATACCTCCCAGGGCTGGCAGTACCTCATGGCGGCGACCACGCTGACCATCCTGCCGGTGCTCGCGCTGTTTTTCTTTGCGCAGCGCTATTTCATGGAGGGTATCGCCGTTTCGGGGATCAAGGGTTAGCCGCGTCCATTGGGCGTGGCTTATCACAATCCCATAGAATCACGACTGCGGGACGCAAGTCTATCGCGACAATCAGGAAATTCGATGCACAACGCAGGCCCCTCCGTATCCGACGTGCGCATGCACGGCTTCAGGCAGCGCAGCGAAGTACCCGCCGTTCTCGACTGGATCGATCGCCACGCCGCGCGGTTGGATGCCGAGAGCGTTGCGATCGAGGAAGCGGCTGGACGGACGTTGGCCGCCGAAGTCGTCGCTCCCGCTCAACGTTCCGGGTTTCGATCGGGCGGCCATGGACGGTTATGCGCTGCGGGGCGCGGAGACCGCGGGCGCGAGCGAATACAATCCACTCACGTTCACGATAGTTGGCCAGGCGATGCCAGGCCAGCCCTTCGTCGGGACCGTGCAACCGGTCACGGCGGTGCGCATCATGACGGGTGCGCCGGTCCCCGACGGTGTCGATGCGGTGGTGCCTGCGGAATACACCTCGGAGAACGCGGGGCAGATCGTGATAACCCGACCTGTCGCGCCGGGCCAACACGTAGGACACTGCGGGGAGGACATTCGGGAAGGCTCGCCGGCGCTGAACGCGGGCCGTCGCCTACGTGCGCAGGATGTCGGGCTCGTCGCTTCACTGGGCTTGGCACGGGTTACCGTCGTCAAGCGGCCGCGGGTCCGTATTCTCGTCACCGGCAACGAAGTAAAGGAACCGGGTACGCCGAAGGCGCGGTATCAGATCTACGACGCGAATTCGTACATGCTCCATGGCCTCATCGCTCGCGACGGCGGCGTGCTCGAAGCTCCTTACAGACTCGGCGACGATCCGGACAGGATTCGCGAAGCGCTGCTCGCTCCGGGCGCCGATGTGATTCTCGTGTCGGGCGGCTCGAGCGTCGGGAGTGAAGACTACGCGCCTCGCCTGATCGCGGAGGTAGGGGAGTTGGCGATCCACGGCGTTGCAATGCGGCCGTCGAGTCCCGCCGGTATCGGGAGGATCGGAGAAACCCTGGTGTTCCTGCTGCCAGGCAATCCGGTGTCCTGTTTGTGCGCCTACGATTTCTTCGCCGGCCGCGCGATTCGTTTGCGCGGCGGGCGCTCGCCGGACTGGCCGCATCGCAGCCGCGAGTGCGTCGTTGCACGCAAGATCGTTTCTGCCATCGGCCGCGTCGACTATTGCCGAGTCCGTCTCGTCGATGGCCGCGTCGAGCCGATCGCGCTCAGCGGCGCATCCATCCTCTCCTCGACGACGCGGGCCGATGGCTTTGTCATCGTGCCCGCGGAGAGCGAGGGCTACGGGCCCGATTCCGTAGTCACCGTCTATTTCTACGACTAGTCCAATGCCAATATCAACGAAACCCGTCGAGAAGGCCGCAGAGTCGGGGTCCGGCCAGACGCAGTTCCTCAACGTCGTCACCCGGGATGAAGCGACTGCCAAATTCCGCGAGCATCTGCGGCTTCGCCCGCTCGGCAAGGAGGTCGTGCCTCTTCGCGAAGCGTTGCATCGAGTCCTTGCCGACGACATCCAGGCGGAGGTGGACGTTCCCGGTTTCGACCGCTCCAATGTCGACGGTTTCGCTGTGCGGGCCAATGACACCTTCGGCGCGATGGAGGAGACGCCGCGAACCGCGCAATTGAACAGTGAGATCCTTGCTCCAGGTATCGTGCCTGAAAGGACGGTAGTCAGCGGTTTTGCAACGCCGATCGCCACCGGCGGCATGCTTCCTCGCGGAGCAGATGCCGTCCTGATGGTCGAGCATTCGGAACTCGCCGAGTCCGAATCCGGCGAGCTCCTGGAGATCAAGCGGCCGCTCACGCCCGGGGAGAACGTGAGCTATGCGGGGACCGACATCGCCCGAGGCGAAACGGTGCTTCGAGCGGGACAATACCTGACCTCGCGTGAGATCGGCGTCCTCGCGGCGCTGGGACTCGCCGCGATCAGCGTTTTCCGGCGCCCACGTGTCGCTATCTTCTCGACGGGCAATGAAATCGTTGCGCCTGGTGATCCGCTGCCTCCGGGCGCTGTCTACGACTCCAATGCCGCGATCATCGGTGCGGCGGTCGAGGAGCTTGGTGGTGTGCCCATCCATCTGGGCGTCGTGCCTGACGACGAGACCGCGCTCGCTGCCGCGCTGACACGGGGTCTCCAATCCGATGCGGTCGTGTTTTCCGGCGGCACATCCAAGGGTGCCGGCGATCTTTCCTACCGCGTCGTACACGGCCTCAGCAATCCAGGCGTCGTCGCTCACGGCGTTGCCCTCAAGCCCGGCAAGCCCATCTGTCTCGCGGTCACCGATGGCAAGCCCGTCGTCATCCTGCCGGGATTCCCGACCTCCGCGATCTTCACGTTTCACGAGTTCCTCGCACCAGTGCTGCGCGCCTTCGCGGGCCTGCCGGTCGAACGTCGGCAGAGCGTCGATGCCACGCTGCCCATGCGCGTGAATTCCGAACGCGGAAGAACCGAGTACCTCCTGGTCGGGTTGGTGCAGGGTCAGGACGGGCTCTCCGCGTATCCGATGGGCAAAGGCTCCGGCTCCGTCACCACCTTCAGCGGCGCTGATGGCTTTATCACCATCGACCAGCACACCGAGATACTCGATGCCGGCAGCTCGGTTTCGGTTCAATTGCTCGGCACGCGCCTCGAGCCTGCGGACCTCGTCATCATCGGCAGCCATTGCGTGGGGCTCGACCTGCTGATCGGCAAGTTGATGCGCCAGGGCATCCGGGCCAAGTCTCTATACGTCGGCAGCATGGGAGGGCTGGCTGCCGCGAAGCGCGAAGAGTGCGACATCGCCGGCGTTCATCTCATGGATCCCGCAACGGGCGAATACAACCGCCCTCTGCTCACCGATACGCTGTCGCTCGTGCCCGGCTACGGCCGAATGCAGGGTATCGTGTATCGGCAAGGCGATGCGCGGTTCAAGGGAAAGCAAGTGGCCGCGGCGATCATGGCGGCGGTGCAGGAGCCGGATTGCGTCATGGTGAATCGCAATGCCGGCAGCGGCACGCGCATCATCATCGACAAGCTGCTCGGCGAGCACCGTCCGTCAGGCTATGGAACGCAGACGAAGTCGCACAACGCGGTTGCGGTAGCTGTGTCCCAGGGACGCGCAGACTGGGGCGTGGCGATCGACACCGTGGCGCGTCAGTACGGACCTGGGATTCATTCCCGTTCAGGAAGAGCAGTACGACTTCATCGTGCCAACGGCGCGATTGAACCGGCCGGCAGTCCGCGCGTTTTGCGCGCTGTTGGCGGATCAGCAGGTTCGCGAAGAATTGCATGGGCTCGGCTTTCGCACGACATCGATGGATGCGTCAGCGGCACTCCCGTCGAACAGGCTCGGCCGCCAAACTCCGATCTAGCGTTCGGCGCTCTTGTCGCGCAGCTTCATACGGCAGTTGTCTGAGAGTCGTATACCGCTGTATATTACGCTTTGGTCCCTCGCGCCAAAGGAATTCCCGTGCCGTCGTTCAAGCAAGCACTGTCGTCGGTCGCTCTCGCGATGTGTCTGGCGATCGCTTCGGCCGCGGTTAGCGCAGCCGACGTCACGGTCTTTGCCGCCGCGAGCCTCAAAGAGGCGATGGATCGAGCAGGCCAAGACATTCGAGGCCAGCACCGGCAACAAGGTGATCGTCTCGTATGGCGCCAGCAACACGCTGGCGAAGCAGATCGAGGCCGGTGCACCCGCGGACATCTTCATTTCCGCCGACCTCGACTGGATGGACTACCTGGATCAGCGACGTCTGCTGGCGCCGAATACCCGCTTCGACCTGCTGCGCAACACGCTGGTGCTGATCGCGCCGGCGTCGAGCACCTCGACGCTCAGGATCGGACCGAATTTTGGGCTTGCCGCGGCGCTGGGGACGGAGAAGTTGGCGATGGCCAATCCCGACAGCGTACCCGCAGGTAAATACGGCAAGAGCGCCCTCGAAAAACTGGGCGTCTGGGCGAGCGTCGAGAAACAGGTGGCTCGCGCCGAGAACGTGCGCGCCGCACTGGCGCTGGTGTCGCGAGGCGAGGCCCCTTTCGGCATCGTGTACCGGACCGACGCCTTGGCTGACAAGGGCGTGAAGATCATCGATACCTTTCCACGTGACAGCCACCCGCCAATCATCTATCCCGCCACGCTGCTTGCAACGAGCAAATCGGCCGCAGCAAAGTCGTTGATGGACTATCTGCAGTCAGCGCCAGCACGATCGGTGTGGGAGAAATATGGCTTCGGTTTAGTGGAATAGACCATGTTCGAGCTCAGCCCGGAGGAACTTGGCATCCTCACGCTGAGCCTCCGCGTTGCCGTAGTCAGTGTCATCTGCAGTTTGCCGTTCGCGATACTCGTCGCGCACGGCCTCGCACGCCTCTCTTTCCCCGGCAAGACGCTCGTCGACGCCATCATCCATCTGCCACTCGTCCTGCCGCCGGTTGTCGTCGGCTTTGCGCTGCTGGTGCTGTTTGGCAAGCGCGGTCCCATCGGCAGTTGGCTCGATCACTGGTTCGGCATTGTCTTCGCATTTCGTTGGACAGGTGCCGCACTGGCGTCCGCGATCATGGGATTTCCTCTCATGGTCCGCGCCATCCGACTGTCGATCGAGTCCATCGACCAGCGCCTCGAGGTCGCGGCGCGAACGCTTGGTGGATCGCGCCTGTGGGTCTTCGCGTCGATCACTTTGCCGCTTGCCCTTCCGGGCATCATCACCGGGACACTGCTCTCCTTTGCCCGCGGCCTGGGCGAGTTTGGCGCGACGATCACGTTCGTGTCGAACATTCCAGGCGAGACCCAGACGCTGCCCCTGGCCATCTACACGTTCACGCAGGTGCCGGGAGGCGAAGGCCAGGCGTTGCGCATGAGCATCATCGCGGTCATTCTGTCCATCGTCGCCTTGGCGACATCGGAATGGCTCACGCGTCGATCCGCCCGATCGCAAGGCGATGATCGACGTTGATATCGAGCAGCAGCTCGGCACATTTCACCTTGCGGTGAAGTTCGCCGCCGAAGCGCCCATCGTCGGTCTCTTCGGGCGCTCCGGATCGGGCAAGAGCAGCGTGATCAACGCAATCGCCGGAATCACCCGGCCGGCGCGCGGTTCGATCCGCATCAACGACGTTTTCCTGTTCGATGCCGCACGCCGCATCGACCTGCGGCCGGAGGAACGTCGAATCGGTTACGTCTTCCAGGACGCATTGCTGTTTCCCCATATGGACGTCGAAGCGAATCTGCTTTACGGACAGAAGCGACGCTCGCCCGCGGACCGTTTTATCGACGAGGCGCGCGTTGTCGATTTATTGGGTCTGGGCACGTTGTTGCGGCGGAAGACCAAAAGCATTGTCCGGTGGAGAAAAGCAGCGCGTCGCCATTGGTCGCGCCCTGCTCGCGCAGCCGCGCATCCTGCTCATGGACGAGCCGCTGGCCGCACTCGATATACCGCGCAAGACGGAGATTCTCGACTATGTCGAGCGACTGCGTGACGAGCTCAACATCCCGATCGTGTACGTGAGCCATTCGGTTACCGAGATAACTCGACTTGCCGACACCGTCGTCGTGCTTTCAGACGGAAAATGTCTCGCGGTGGGTGACGTCGACGAAGTCATGGGCCGCTTCGACCTAAGACCTGCTACGGGCCGCTATGAGGCCGGATCGGTTCTCGACGCCCGTGTAGCCGCGCAGGACGAGAAGGACCAGTTGACCACCCTTTCATTCGACGGCGGCGAGCTCATTGTTCCCCGCCTTGATGCGTCGATAGGCGACCGCGTGCGCGCACGGATCCGGGCGAGAGACGTGTCGCTCTCTCTTCGCAAGCCGACCGAAATCAGCATACTCAACGTGCTGGCCGCCCGGGTTATCGCAATCGACGAGGAAACTGGACCTATTATCGATGTTCAGCTCTGGATCGGCGGTGCCACACTTATCGCGCGCATTACGCGCCGCTCGTTCGAGCAGCTTGGAATTCGTGTGGGCCAGGAGCTGTACGCGCTGATCAAGGCTGTGTCGTTCGACCAGCGCAGCGTGGGCTACGCGTAACGGTTCGCGACGAGTAGCCTGTCCCGCTGTGCCCGCCTGCAACGGTGCTCAAAAGTCAATTCGGCGGCTTCACCTCGATCGCGATCGACGCGAACCACGCGGAAAGGTCCGCTATCTCCGCATCGGTCAGCGGCTTGGCGATGACGCTCATGATTTCGTTGGAACGCGCGCCGCTGCGATAGGCCTTCAATTGCTCCGCCAGATAGATCTCCGGCTGCCCCGCGAGGTTGGGAGCATTGGGAAGCACGCCGACACCGTACTCGCCGTGGCAGACGGCACACATTCTTGCCTTTACACGGCCGGCCTGGACGTCGGCCTGCGCCGCGCTCATCCCGCAGGCAACCACGCACGCGAGCGCAGCCGGAATCAGCCGTCTTTTCATTGATCGATGACTCCGCCAAGCGAAAAACGGGCCGGGAGTCTCCGGCCCGCCAAAGCTTCAGGTAGCCTCCGAGTCACTTCTTCCCGGCGTTACGGGTTGTAGGTGACGCGGTACAGCGCGCCCGCAAAATCGTCGCTGATCAGCATCGAGCCGTCCTTCATCATCGCCACGTCGACCGGGCGGCCGCGATAAAGGCCCGTGTCGGCGTCCAGCCAGCCTTCGGCAAAGACCTCGGTCTTGTCCGCGGTGCCGTCGCTCTTCAGGCTGGTGAACATGATGCGCGCGCCGATTGGCGTCGTGCGGTTCCACGAGCCGTGCTGCGCCGAGAACAGGCCGCCCTGATATTTCGCCGGGAACGCCTTGCCGGTGTAGAAAGCAAGGCCGAGATCAGCCGCGTGCGCATCCATGTAGACCTGCGGATTCGTGATGTTCGGCGGTAGCGGATCCTTGTCGTAACCGAACTCGGTGATTCGCGTCTTGCCGCAAATCCACGGGTAACCGAAGAACATGCCGGGGCCGGTCGCCCGGTTGATTTCGCCGGCGGGGATGTCGTCGCCCATGCCATCGGTCTGGTTGTCGGTGAACCACAGCGTCTTGTCTTTGGGACTGAATTCAAGTCCCACCGAGTTGCGGATACCGGTGGCGTAGACCTCGCGCTTGCTGCCGTCGAAGGCGTTCATGCGCACGATACCGCCGATGCCCACCTTGTTGAACAGCGCCAGCTTCTCGCGCGGCGGAACGTTGTACGGCTGGCCGAGCGTGATGTAGAGCATGCCGTCCGGCCCCACTCGGCACGTACGTGCGTGGTGGTTGTACGATTCCTCTTCGACCGGGATCAGCTTGCCCTGCGGCACCACCTCGATCACCGCGACATCTCCGCCTTCATAGAAGAACTCGGCGGCCGGGAAATTGAGGACGCGGTTGTGCTCGACGACGATCAGGAAGCCGTCCTTGGTCCAGCAGACCCCGTTCGGTACGTGGAACTTTGCCGACGGCGCGAACGGCTTGACTTCGGTCGCCACGTCACCGCTGTTGCGATTGGTGACCGACCATACCGTGTTCTTGCGGGTGCCGACGAACAGCATGTTGGTGGATGGCGCGACGGCCATGTGCCGGGCATCGGGCACGATCGCATAGAGATCGATCTTGAAGCCCGGCGGCAGCTTGATACGCTTGAGATTTTCGCGGATGGCGTCGGCGTTCTTGCCGGTCTGCGGTACGGGCGGCATGCTCGGATCCACGCCCGATACCTTCATTTGCTTGAGATTTTCGATGTTTGTCTGCTGGGCCGACGCGGCTAACGGCAACCCCAGCACGAACGACGAAACCAACAGTCCGATGCCCAACGACTTGGATGCATGCATTTGAATCCTCCTTGATGAATTGAAGGAATCGATGGCCCTGCAGCAGGCAGGCTGCTTGCGGGCCGGGTTCCCGCTTCGTTCTTGTCGCCGAAAACCGTGAAACCGCTTTCGGCGTAGTCAGCATACACCTGTGGACTACACAGTTAACAAGAAAATCCTCCGGAGCGACCTAGTGCGTGCTCAATGCAGCGGCGAAAACTTGGCCGGAACGTAAGATCGTCGACTGCATGTTGGTCAGCCAGTCCGGTCCACCCTTCGGCGGCCAGATCCCGGCCGCAACCGCCTCGGCACGAATGCGATTGCGCTCGTCGACGCCGGCGTACGGACAGATGTGCACCATGCGCGGTGTCGAACCATCCAGCGCGTAGGCCGCGAGGATGATCGGCGACAGTTTCACCCGCGCCGGTATGGCGGCCTCCCATGCGGTCAGCACGGGCGCCAGGCCGGCAGGCTTGATGTTGTAGACGCGGACCTCGTATACCGAGCCGAATGCGCCCGTCGGCAGCGGCGCGAAGAACGGGAACGCCGTATACGTGTCGAGCGAGAGCCCGGTCAGGTACTCCGTGGCACCGAACAGATCGCCGGCTCTGAGCATGCGCTCGCGCTCGGTATGCAGCGCATCGCTGGTCTCGAAGCCGCGCACGACCTGCACCTGGTTCAGCGTGCCGATCTCGGCGGTCCAGACGGCGAACAGTTTCGCGCGGCTGGCGTTCGCATCGAGATAGCGCTCCACGCCGGCAATCACCTTGGCGGCCGTCCCCGTCTGAATCGAAAGCGTGGCGAATTCGTAGCGTGTCATGCGCGTACTCCTGGTGGGTGATGGGTTGCCGTCATCAACGGTTGTGTTGTTGGTGTCTCGGACTTTTGCATCGCGATCGGTGTCGATGCCCGCGAGATGCCGGGCGGCGATGTAGCCAAACGTCATCGCCGGCCCGAGCGTGATGCCACCACTGGGATAGCGGCCCCCCATCACGCTGTTCATGTCGCTACCGCACGCGTAAAGCCCGGGGATCGGCGTGCCTTCGCAGTCGAGCACGCGTGCCGATGCGTCGGTGTGCAAACCGGCAAAAGTCCCGAGACTGCCGGGTACGATCCTCACTGCATAGTACGGTGCATGCTCGATCGGCGCGACGCATGGATTCGGCGACTGCGCGGGGTCTCCCTGCATACGATTGTAGGGCGTTTCACCGCGGCCGAATGCTGGATCACGCCCGGCACGAGCATCGCGGTTGTAGGTGGCGATCGTGGTTTGCAGCGTCGCCCCTGCGATGCCGCAGAGCCGCGCGAGCTCCTCGATGCTGCGCCCACGCTTGAGATATCCGGAGCGCAACGACGGTTGCAATGGCATCGGTGCGGGCTTGGCGTGGCCCAGCCCATAGCGACGGATGAAACGGTGATCGCAGACGAGCCAAGCTTCGACCGGCTCGCCGGCAGGTATCGCCGCAAACAATCCCGCCATGAAGTCGTAGTAGGAATCGGCTTCGTTGACGAAGCGCTTTCCCGCTCGTGTCACGGCAATGACTCCCGGTTTGCCCCGTTCGATCAGGTGCGCAAAATTGCCCATCGACCCGTCACGTCGCGGTACGCGCGACACCGGGGCCCAACCTGCTGCCGCGGGCAGTGTGGACTCGACCACGCCGCCAACCGCTTCGCCCAGCCGCAACCCGTCGCCCGTGTTGCCGAGCGGCGCCGCAGACCAGTGTTCTTCACCCGTCGGCGCATGCGGGAACAGCGCGCGCTTGCGCGCCACGTCGTGCGGAAATCCGCCGCACGCGAGCACGACGCCCCGCCGCGCGCGAATCTGCATTTCACCGGTCGTCGAGCTCGTCACTGCGCCGACCACCCTGTCGTGATCGCGCAAAAGACGATGCACCGGACTCGATACGCGTAAGTCGACGCCGCGATCGAAGGCAGATTTGGCGAGCCGTGCAGCAAGCGCGTTGCCTGCGACGAGGTACATGCCACGCCCGTGCAGCAGCCGATCCTTCACATGCCTGGTTACTCGTCGCGCCGCATACAGGAACGAGCCCCACGAGCGCATCGCATTCAGAAAATGACTCACGTCCGCGCCGCCCGCGATCCCCATGCCCCACAGCGACATGATGTCCGATGGCGGACGCAGCCGGGCAAGATGCGGACCGAGTTCCCGCGCGTCGAAAGGCGCCGCGCACACGGAGCGGCCGCCCGTCAATGCGCCGGGACTATTGCCATGAAAATCCGGAATCACATTCCCGTCGACAAACCGCACCGATGTCTGCGAGTGGAAGAAGTCCACCATGCGCGGGCCGTTGGTCAGGAAGGCTTCCATGCGAGCCTCGTCGTAGCGCGTACCCAACTCATGACGAAGGTAGGTGCGCGGGCCCTCGGCGTCTTCGCAAATGCCCGCGGCGACCGCCAGCGGATTGCGCGGAATCCACAGCCATCCTCCCGACCAGGCCGTGGTGCCGCCGTACACCGGTTCCTTTTCCAGCACGATCACTTTCAGGCCCAGCGCAGCCGCTGTCACGGCAGCCGACAAGCCACCCGCGCCAGCGCCGATAACCAGGACATCACACTCCGTTGGCACCGACCCGGAAGTTGGCTTGTTATTCATGCACAGGCTTCGATCGAGGAAGGCATCACTGCACGTCAGTGCGCCAAGGGGCCTTCGGCGAGCAGGAAATCGACGATCAGCTCCCGCACTGCCAAGAACATGCCGCCGCCGACCTGCGTCCCGCAACCGAGCGCACGTGCGGCCTCGATGAGCGGCGTCACTGCGGGCGCCGTGATGACGTCGCCGACGAACATGTCACGCGTCAACTTGTCCGCCTGCACCGGATAAGGATCGCCGGCGCGCATGCCGACCGGTGTGGCGTTTACAACCAGGGTGTGCCCCGAAGGGTCCGCCGAACCCGCACGCACTTTTTCGCCATAGCGCGTGCGCAAACGCCCCACCAGCGCGTCACGTCGGCCGCTATCGTCGTCGTGAATGTCGAGCATCTCCACACCGGCGTCGAGCAGCGCAAGGGCAATCGCGGAACCCGCGCCACCGGCCCCGACCATCAGTGCGCGTCGACCTTCCGGCTTGCAGCCTGCGGTCCGGATGCCGGCGACGAAACCGGCACCGTCGAGCTGATCGCCATGCCACGTGCCGTCGGCATTTCGGCGCATCGTGTTGACGGCGCCGAGAAAATGCGCACGCTCGGTCGCCGTGGCGCAATGGTCATACGCCGAAAACTTGTGCGGGATCGTCACTATTATGCCGTCGACGTTGCGCGCCAGGCTCACGCCACGGATGAAGCCGTCCATGTCCGCAGGCGACACATGGATAGGCACCAGCACGCAATTGCGGCCGCGCTCGTTCAATAGCTGCGTCACGCCGCCCGGTGACTTAACCTGTGCGATCGGATCGCCGATGATGGCGAGGACACGCGTTTCGCCGTTCAATGTTTCGTAGCCGCTCATGACTGATGCGCCTGCAATGGTTGGTGTCGGGTTGTGGGTGGTTCGTTTTCGCGCACGCGCTGCGCAGGCGCCGAGGTCGCACGCCGCGCCGCATGTCGGCCGGCGAGGTAGCCGAACACCAATCCCGGACCCAGTGTGATACCGGGACCGGTGTAGACGCCGCCCATGATCGAATGCATGTCGTTACCGACGGCATAGAGTCCGGGAATCGCTTTGTCCGTCCCATCGAGCACGCGCGCGGAAGCGTCCGTCACGAAGCCCGTCGCCGCGCCGATGTCGCCCGGATACAGACGCACTGCGTAGTACGGTGCCTGTTGCAGCGGTCCGATGTTGGGGTTGGGTCCTGGCCACGCGAGGTCGCCGAGATTCCTGGCATAGGCCGTCGTCCCGCGGTTGAAATCCTCGTCGACGCCGGTTTGTGCGAAGCGATTGATGCGCGCGACGCTGTCCTTCAGGCCTTGCGCATCGATGTCGAGTTTGACGGCAAGTTCTTCGATTGTGCCGGCCGTTGTCAGATAGCCGTCGGCGATGAATGCGTCGAGGCCCTTGCCGCCCGGTCGCACCATGCCGATGCCGTACTTGCGCACCGCGTCCGCATCCGCGATCAGATAGGCGGGTATCGAGTTCGCCTGCTTGTTCTCCTCCTGCATCGCGATGCCGAACAGGTGATACGACGTGGTCTCGTTCAGGAAGCGCTTGCCTGACCGGTTGACGGTGATCATGCCCGGCTTGCCGCGATCCATCAGGAAGTGCGGGAACACCGCCGTGCTGCCGTCGCGCCGCCTGCGTATCGAGACCGGCGCCCAGAAGGCGTTGCTAAGGCCGCCAGCGCCATAGTGCGCGCCCATCGCGCGGATGAGATCGTGTGCCGCGCCGGTATGCCCGGGCGCACCCGGACACCAGGCCGGATCGGCGCCGGGCAGCATCTCCTCGCGCAATTGAGGGTGACGATTGAACCCTCCGCTCGCGAGGATGACGCCGCCCTTGACGCGCACGGTTCGGCGTTCGCCATTCTGGAGCAGGGAAACTGCTTGTACGCCTGAGATGTCGCTGATGATTTCCGTCGACCGCGGTGTTGATCGCCAGAGCAACGTTCTTTCGTTGCGCGAGCGAATACAACAACCGTCCGACCAGCGCATTGCCCATCACCAGTCGCGTCCCGCGCTTGTGCCGCATCCGGTCGGCCAGGTGGCGGCCCAATATCTTCGCGGAGTGCCTGAACGACGCAAGCGTCTTGGTCATTCGCAGCAAATGGAAGATGTCGTTGCGGTCGACCATCATGCCGCCGAGCACCGTGAACTCCGGGATGGGCGGGCGTACCAAGGCCAGCAGCTTGCCCAGTTTGCGTCCGTCGAACGGCAGCGGCTCGAGCGCACGTCCGTTTACGGTAGACCCCTCGAGTTCGCTGAGGTAGTCCGGGTGCAGCGGATAGGCGCGGTACTTCACTTCGGAATTGGCTTCGACGTGATCGACGACGGCGGGGCCGTGCTCGAGGAACGCCTTGCGCAACGCTGGCGGTGTGCGATCGCCGATCGCTCGTTGCAGATACGTCTCCGCATTCTCCAGCGTGTCGCCCTTCGAGACCGAGGCGGCATGCCGCGTCCCTGGAATCCACGTGGTCCCGCCGGAGTAGGCAGTCGTTCCGCCGACGTATTCGGTGCGCTCGACCAGCAACACCCGCGCTCCGTCGATCGCCGCGAACAGCGCCGCCGACAGGCCGGCGCCGCCAGCGCCGATCACGACGACGTCGAAGGCTTCGCCTTCGCGGGGCAGCTTCGCAACATCCAACAGCATCGCTCCTCCTCGATCGACTGGCAGAGCGCCTCGAACCGGGCGCCGCGTCGAAACATGGTGCCAGCTTAGGATTGCGCGATGATGCTGTCTATGCAATGATTGAAAATATGATCCATTGCATTTGACAATAATGCCTACCTCCAAGGCCAGCGCCGTTCCGTTCGATGCAAAATTCCTGCGTCTGTTCGAAGAGGTCTATCGCACGCACAGCCTGACGCGCGCGGCCGAGAATCTCGGCCAGGAGCAGCCGACGGTGAGCATCTGGCTCGGCAAGCTGCGCCAATACTATGGCGACCCCCTGTTCGTGCGGACAGCAGGCGGAATGCAACCGACGCCCCGCGCGGATGCGCTGATCGGACCCGTTCGCGATGCCCTCGATCTGCTGCGCAAGGTCGCGGGACAGTTGCCGGTTTTCGATGCGCCAACGTCGGCGCGCAACTTCCGGATCTGCATGACCGACGCCAGCCATCTCACGCTGTTGCCAAAACTGCTCGCCCACGTACGTGCGGCGGCACCCGACGTCCGCATCGACGTGATCAACATCACGACAGAGACGGCGCGCGCACTCGAATCCGGCGACGCCGATCTCGCCCTTGGCTTTCTGCCGGGGCTCGACGCCGGGTTCTATCAGCAGACACTGTTCCTGCAGGATTTCGTGTGTCTCGCGAGTGCGTCGCATCCGCGCATCGGCAACGCGCTGACCCTGCGTCTTTTCAAGGAGGAAGCCCACGTCGCGCTCACGCTGTCGGGCACCGGTCACGACGTCGTCGATGGCGCCATCGAGAAGTCGCGCATTCCGCGGCGAGTATTGCTCGGCCTGCCCGGCTTTCTCGCACTGGGCGCGATCGTGTCGACCACCGACCTGATCGCGACGGTGCCCCGTGGGATCGGCGAGATCCTGGCGCGTAGCAACGATCTGACATTGCTCGAGTGCCCGGTCAAGATTCCAGCCTACGCCGTCAAGCAGCATTGGCATGCACGCTATCACCACGACCTCGGTAACCGCTGGTTACGCGGTGCCTGCGCCGGGCTGTTCTCGGTACCCGAGCGACGTACATCTCATGTTCGCGCCTCTGTAACGCGATCGAAGTAGGAGCAAATCGGCGACAGCCTACGATTTGCCGATGTTGCAGCGCATTTGCCAAGCTCCGGCGCCGGGATTAGATTGCACTCCATTACAGAGGAGGAACCACGCCATGCCCACCGTCAATCTCACCTTGAACGGCCGCTCGCGCACGCTGGAAGTCGAGGACCTCGACATGCCACTGCTGCTCGTACTGCGTAACGACGTGGGATTGCACGGCCCGCGCTTCGGCTGCGGACTCGGGCAATGTGGCGCCTGTACCGTGCATGTGAACGGAAGCTCGACCCGTTCGTGTGTCACGCCCGTCGGCACGGTTGCGGGCAAGGAAGTGCTGACGCTCGAAGGACTCGGCACACCGGAGCGGCCGCACGCCTTGCAGAAGGCCTTCATCGATGAACAGGCGGTGCAGTGCGGCTACTGCATGAACGGCATGATCATGCAGGCCAAGGCGCTGCTCGACGCCAACCCGAAGCCGACCGAGGCGCAGATCCGGGACGCAATGCAGAGCAATTTGTGCCGCTGCGGCACGCATGTGCGTATCGTGCGCGCGATCCAGCGCGCAGCTGCGCAGACGGCCTGAGGAGAGGGTCATGCTAACCACTGCGCCCTTGACCCGCCGGGACTTTCTAAAGACCACCGGTTCGCTCGTCGTCACCTTTCCGCTTGCCGGTGCGCTCGCGGCCTGTGCCGGCACGGCGCCCGTGAAGGATCCGGAGCAGCTTGCCGGCAAGACAGTCGCCACCGACCAGGTCGACGGCTTTCTGGCCATCGACGCCAACGGCAACGTGCTGGTGTTCTCCGGCAAGGTGGACCTGGGCACCGGCATCCGCACTGCGATGACCCAGATCGCCGCCGAGGAGCTGTCGGTATCGCTCGACCGCGTCACCGTCGTTCAGGGCGACACGCTGCTCACGCCGGACCAAGGCGTCACCTTCGGCAGCCTCTCCATCCAGAACGGCGGCATGCAGATACGCCAGGCCGCGGCCACGGCGCGCGAGGCGCTCGCCGTCGAAGGCGCAAAAAAACTGGGCGTGAAGCGCGAGGACGCCGTCGCGCGCGACGGCCGCATCGAAGCCAGCGGACGCAGCGTCACCTACGCTGAGATCATCGGTGACCGCACCTTCGCGCTGAAGGTCGATCCGAAGGCGGTGTGGAAAGATCCGGCCAGCTACACCATCGTCGGCAAACCGGTCGCGCGGCTGGACATCCCCGCCAAAGTCACCGGGCGCTTCACATACATGCATGACTTCAAGATCCCCGGCATGCTGCACGCGCGCGTGGTGCGACCGGCGGCGATGAAGGCGGATCTGCAGTCGGTGGACGATAGTGCCGCGAAGCTAGTCCCCGGCTATGTCGCCACGGTACGCGACCGCAATTTCCTCGCGGTCGTAGCGCAGACCGAATGGGGTGCGATCAAGGCGGCACAGGCGCTGAAGGTGCAATGGTCGGCGTGGAACGGCCTGCCCGACCAGACGCAGCTGTGGGCGTACGTGCGCAAGACCAAGATCAACAAGGACGAGACGCTGCAAGGCGCCGGCAACACGGTGGACGCGATGCAGAACGCGGCGAGGAAGGTGTCCGCGACCTACGACTTCGCGATCCATACCCACGGCTCGATCGGGCCATCGTGTTCGGTGGCGGAATACAAGGACGGCAAGCTGACGAGCTGGAGCGCGTCGCAACAAACGCACCTGCTGCGCCTGCAGATGGCGCAGATGCTCAAGATGAAGCCCGAGGACGTGCGCTGCATCTACGTCGAAGGCGCCGGGTGCTATGGCCGCAATGGACACGAAGATGCGGCGGCCGATGCCGCGCTGATCGCCAGGCAACTGGGCAAGGCGGTCCGCGTGCAATGGACTCGCGCCGACGAGCACGGCTGGGACCCGAAAGGCCCTCCCACGCTGCTCGACTATCGCGGCGCGCTCGACGCGAGCGGCAACGTGATCGGCTGGGAATCGGAGGTCTTCATCCCGGACCGTCCATCGCAGATCTCCGTCACGCTGCTAACCGCCGATCTGGCCGACCTGCCGCGCGAGCCCGCGCATCCGGGCAACATCCACCAGGGACTCGCGATTCCATACACGGTCCCCAACATCAAGGCGGTCGCGCACTGGCTGGCCGAGACGCCGTTCAAGCCGTCGTGGATCCGTACACCGGGTCGCATGCAAAACACGTTCGGCAACGAGTGCTTCATCGATGAATGCGCCGCGGTTTCAGGCGTCGATCCCATCGAGTACCGACGCCGCAACCTGAAGGATGCTCGCGGGCTGGAGTTGATCGACCGGCTCGTCAAGCTCGCCGTGTGGACACCACGCGGCAAGCCGGGCGGTAACGTTAACGGCGACCTGGCCTACGGGCGCGGCGTTTCCTACACCAAGTATGAGCTGGTACGAACCTACGTCGGCGTCGTCGCGGACGTGGAGGTGAACCGCAGGACGGGCAAGGTGCGGGTGACGAAATTCTACGTCGCGCACGATTGCGGCCAGATCATCAATCCCGACGGGCTGCGCAACCAGCTCGAAGGCAACGTCGTGCAGACGGTGAGCCGCACGCTGATCGAGGATCTCAAGTTCAGCCGCTCCACCGTGACGAGCCTCGATTGGGTGAGCTATCCCATCCTGACTTTCCCGGATGTGCCTGCAGTTGCGATCGATCTCATCGACCGCCCGAACGAGCGGCCATGGGGCGCGGGCGAACCGACCGCCGCGGTCGTGCCGTCCGCGATCGCCAACGCCATCTACGATGCGACGGGCTCCCGGGTGCGCTCGGTGCCGTTCACGCCGGACAAGGTACTGGCCGCCATGAAGACGACGTAGATTGCCGGGTCACGTACTCACGCGATTTGCGCTCGCCACGCGCCAAGGCCGGACAGCGCCGAAGGCAATCCGACGCTCGGTATAATGCGGCTTCGTCATGCGGCCGCGCAGCGAATGTGCGATCGCCTCTATCGCAACAGTCGATCGAGGAATTCCGCAATGCAGACCAAGGTTTTTGCGTACGTTCGTTTGGTGCTGCTGTGCGTACTCGCGGCAACGCTCGGTGCCGGCTGCGCCACGAAAGACGACCCTGTAGCGCAGGCCGAGAAGAAAGACGTGGCCAAAGGTGTTCCCGCGCCGAGCATCGCCGAAACCAAGGCGATCGCCGAGGAGGGCTTCATCTACGGGCTGCCGCTCGTGATGAACTATGCGGTGATGAACGATTTCAACATCAATCGCGATTCCGGCCAATACAAAGGGCCGTTCAACGAGCTGGTCAACGAGACGCGCGTCTTCACCTACAAAGACACGGCAGTCGTCACGCCGAACAGCGACACGCCGTACTCCTTTGTGTGGCTCGATCTGCGCGCGGAGCCGTTTGTACTGAGGGTCCCCGCCGTCCCGAAGCAGCGCTACTACTCCATCCAGCTTTGCGACGGCAACACCTTCAACTATGGTTACATCGGATCGCGGGCCACCGGTCCCGAAGCGGGTGACTACCTGGTCGTGGGCCCCGACTGGAAAGGAGAAGCGCCGCCCGGCATCAAGAAGGTATTCACGTCGTCGACGCAATTTTCCATCGCGATCTACCGCACCCAACTGTTCAACCCAGCGGACATGCCGAACGTGATCAAGGTCCAGGCGGGCTACAAAGTGCAGCCACTCTCGGCCTATCTCAAACAGCCGGCACCCGCGGCTGCACCAACTATCGCGTTTCCGAAGATCGACAAGGAACTGGCCAAGACCAACTTCTTCGACTATCTCGACTTCGTGCTGCAGTTCGGCCCTCCAGGGCCCGAGGAAAAGGGGATTCGCGCGAAGCTCGCGACCATCGGCATCGGTCCCGGCAAGACCTTCGATTTCAAGGATCTTTCTGCCGAACACAAGGCGGCAGTGCTGCTCGCGATGAAGGAAGGCGACGCAAAGGTCGACGATGCCGTGAAGAATCTCGGCAAGAAGATCAACGGCTGGAACGTAAGTTCCGCCCAGGGTGATCGTGCCTTCTACAACGGCAACTGGCTGCTGCGCGCCGCCGCGGCGAAGGCCGGCATCTACGGCAACGATTCCGTGGAAGCCACCTACCCGGCGACACGGGCGGACGCGTCCGGCGAGCCTCTCGACGGCAGCAAGCACAGCTACACGATCACCTTTGCCAAGAATCAGTTGCCGCCGGTGAATGCTTTCTGGTCGATCACCATGTATGACGGCAAGACGCAGCTCCTCATCGAGAATCCGATCAACCGCTATCTGGTCAACTCCCCGATGCTGTCCAAAATGAAAAAGAATCCGGACGGCTCGCTGACGCTCTATGTGCGGAAGGATTCCCCGGGGAAGGCGAAGGAATCCAACTGGCTGCCGGCGCCGAACGGTCCCATCTACCTGGTCATGCGGCTGTACTGGCCCAAGGAAACGCCGCCGTCGATACTCCCCCCGGGTGAAGGCACCTGGAAACCGCCGGCGATCGTCGCGTCCAAGTAACGCGTCCCGAAGCCGGCGCCATTCCGCCGCGAGCGCATTTACAATTCGCGGTGGATGCGCGGCCGTACGCCGCCTTGTCGTGGAGGGAAGCATGAGACGTGCACGCTGGTTGATGCTGGCTGCGCTTTGGTTTTGCGCCGTAGCGGTGCAGGCACAGGCGATCCTGTTCTTCGAGCAAGAGAACCTGCGCGGTCGCAGTTTCGGTGCCAGTACCAACATCGATAACTTCCAGTGGTTCGGCTTCAACGACCGTGCGTCATCGGTAACGATCGGCAGCCAGCGCTGGCAACTCTGTACCGACGCGTACTTCCGCGGCCGCTGCGTGACGCTGGCGCCGGGGACGTACCGAACGCTCGCCGCAATGGGCCTCAACAACCGGATCTCGTCCGCGAGGATCGCCGGTGGGCCCGGCGGAGGATCGGGCGGCGGCTGGGCCAATGCACCCGTGGTCTTTTACCAACTCGAGAACTTCGCGGGCCGCAATTTCCCGGTATCCACCGCGATCTCGAACTTCGAGCAGGCGGGATTCAACGACAACGCTTCCTCGATCAACGTACGCAGCGGCCGATGGCAGATCTGCAGTGATGCCTATTACCGCGGCGATTGCCGGGTCCTCGGCCCCGGCACCTATCGCACCCTGAGTTCGATCGGATTCAACAACCGCATCTCGTCCATACGGCCCATGGGAGGTAGCAGCTCGGGCGGCGGCGGACCGGGCGGCGGACCAGCGCTGACGACCATCACCCTGTTCGATCGACCGGGTTTGAACGGACAGAACATGACGATCGGTATCGACGTCAGCAACCTCGCCGGGATGATCTTCAACAACCGGGTGCATTCGATCACCGTGCAAGGTGGCCGCTGGATGTTGTGCAGCGAGCCGAACTTCCGGGGAAAATGCCGCACCTTCGACCCCGGCCGCTATCCGAATCTCGGCTCGCTTTCGGGTCGCGTCAGCTCGCTGCGTCGAACTTGAGCCGGATGCCGGCAGGTCGCTCCGACACCGGTCCGACTAGCTGCGTTTGAGGACGGCGAGGGTCGGTCGATCGCCGGTTGCCTTGCCGGTGATAGGCGCCCGCGGGAGCGCTGCCTCACCCGCCTCGACGACGAACGTGTGCTCGAGCGAATACCACGGACCGGTCACGTCCGGCGCTGGCGCGGCGTCGCCCTCGTGTCGTACGTAGTGTCCGACCAGCGCCTGGGTCACGCCGAACTGCACATCCGTCTCCAGGTACGGATCGTCGCTCGAATACACCTGTGAAAACTGCGTCTTGAACCCCGGCTTGTGGATCAGGAAATGAATGTGCGCGGGCCGCATGTTGTGACGGCCTTGCGCACGTATCAGCTCGCCGACAGGCCCGTTGACGGGAATCGGGTAGCCGGCGGGCTTGACGCTGCGAAAGCGGATGATGCCGCTCGCATCGGTCGTGAATTTTCCGCGCAGGTTCATGTCCGCCTGTGTCGGGTCCTGGCTTTCGTAGTAGCCCTCCGTCGACGCGTGCCACACGTCGACGTCGGCGCCGCCCACCGGTTGTCCCGTCGTATCGGTCACGCGCGCGGTGACGAAGATCGGATCGCCGGGCGTCGGCGAGCGCACAATCGATCCGCCGTTCTCGGTGCGCGGTGAGTCCATCCGCCAGAACGGCCCGAGCAGATTGGCGGTGGTCTCGGTTTGGCCGCGATCGCCATTGTTCATGAGGCATACCAGCGACGACACGCCGAGCGAGCCCGCCATCAGTACTGCTTCGTTGTGCGATGCGTTGGTGTGCTGGCCGAGCGTCGCGATGTAACGACACGCGAGCTGGAATTCCGGCTCGGTCAGCTTCGCCTCGCGGACGAAATCGTGCAGATGCCGCACCGCGACGGTCATGATTTCGCGGAAGCGCGGATTCGGCGCCCGGGCGATTTCGGCAAGCACCGCCTCGGTGATCTCGCTCTGACTCCGGATGATCATCGCTTGCCGCGTCAGGCGCGGACTCCGCGGAATTCGTTCAGGATTTCGTCCATCACCCACGCCGTACGCGCGCCGGATTCGCCGGTGCTCGCGCATCGGCCGAGGCCGTTGAGTTCGTCGACGATGCTCTGGATCATCGGTTGATGGACATGCGGTGGGTCACCTATCGCAATCTCCTCGGTCGTCGTTCCACGCGTGAGACGAATCGGCACGGGTGCGGACGTCGAAAAGCGGATGCGTCCGCGTGCGCCGATGATCTCGTTATATTCCTCCTCGAAGTCGGCAGTGAAGCACCACGTGCCGCTGCCGTAAGCGCCCGAGGCAAAGCGATAGCTGGCCGTGACGACGTCCTCCGGCGCATAGACCTTGGCCTGATTGTCCGCGAACGCTCGCATCGACTCGATCGGTCCAAGCAGGTAGTCGAAAAAGTCGAATGTGTGGCAAACCATCTCGAAAAAAAATCCGCCCCCCGACAGCGCCGGGTTGATGCGCCAGGGCAGTTTCCCATCGCCGATCTGCTCGGCAGGCGGAAGTCGCTGAAACTGACGCGTGACGACCACGCGCACCGGACCGATCGCATCGTTCGCGATCAGGTCGCGCACCGCCAGAAAGCGCGGCAGAGCACGTCGATAGAAACCGACCCAGAGCGGCACGTTTGCGGATCGGCACGCGGCGATCATTTCCGCGCACTGTCCATGCGTCATCGCCATCGGCTTTTCGACGTAGACGGGTTTGCCGGCGGCTGCACAGCGAAGCACATACTCGTGGTGCGAATCCGTGTGCGTGGCCACGTACACGGCATCGATGTCCGTCGCGTGGATGATGGCGTCGGCATCGTCGTGGGAGCGCTCGACGCCGTGGCGTCTCGCAAAATCGGCCGCGAGCTTTCCGTTTCGCCGCATGACGGCGACCAGTCGTGAATGGTCAGCCTTGTAGAACCCCGGCCCGCTCTTGATTTCGGCAACATCGCCGCAGCCGATCATTCCCCACCGAATGGTCTTCATTACCGCATCCCTTGTCTGCCAGACCGGCATATTACGCGAGTGGTCCCACGACTTGCCAATCGATACCGGCGGTAAAGGCTTGCGCAAGGCGTCCCTCGCGGATTGGGGCAGTGGCACAATCACGGACCGTCCATCCATCGAATGAGTCCATCGTTCCCCACTCGCGCAACGACAATGCCGAACCTCCCCGCATGCTTCCGCAACCTCGCGCTGCCCGTCGTCGGTGCGCCGCTGTTCATCATCAGCAATCCCAAGCTCGTCATCGAGCAATGCAAGGCCGGCGTAATCGGTGCGATGCCGGCGCTCAACGCCCGTCCGGCGGAGCAACTCGACGAGTGGCTCGCCGAGATCACCGCGGCACTCGCCGCATACGACCGGGCGCACCCGGACCGTCCGGCTGCGCCGTTCGCCGTCAACCAGATCGTGCACAAGTCGAACGACCGCCTCGACCACGACATCGCCATGGTGGTGAAGCACAAGGTGCCGATCATCATCAGCTCGCTCGGCGCGCGCACGGACGTGAACGAGGCGATTCACGGCTACGGCGGCGTGGTCCTGCACGACGTCATCAGCAACACGTTCGCGCACAAGGCGATCGACAAGGGTGCGGACGGGCTGATCGCGGTCGCCGCCGGCGCCGGCGGTCATGCGGGAGTGAAGAGTCCGTTCGCGCTGATCCAGGAAATCCGCGAATGGTTCGACGGCCCGCTGGCACTCTCCGGCGCCATCGCCACCGGCGGCGCAGTCCTTGCGGCACAGGCGATGGGTGCCGACCTGGCCTACGTCGGTTCAGCCTTCATCGCCACGCACGAGGCTCGCGCTCCCGACGCCTACAAGCAGGCGATCGTCGACGGCACGTCCGACGACATCGTGTACTCGAGCCTGTTCACCGGCGTGCACGGCAACTACCTCAAGGCGTCGATCCGCGCCGCGGGCCTCGATCCCGATCGCCTGCCGGAGAGCGACCCCAGCCAGATGAGTTTCGGTTCCGGCCGAAAAGCGTGGAAAGACATCTGGGGCAGCGGCCAGGGGATCGGCGCCGTCACGGGCGTGGTAAGCGCCAGCGAACTCGTGACGCGCTTGCGGCGCGAGTATGACGAAGCCCGGGCACGCCTCGGCTGCTAAGGCGGGTCGCGCGTCAAGGATCGCGTTGCGCTACGCCGCGACGCAACGACGCATGCCGCGCTGTTAGGACGCCTTCGCCACGGGGATGCGCTTCGCCTTCGCCGCCTTGACGAGGGCATCGTAGTCACGGTCGGTCTGCTCGGCATAAGCGGCCGCGAAGCGCGTTAGAGCGTCGTCCATGCCCTCACTCTTGCCGAGGTAACCGGCGATGGTCGCGGCGTCACCCGATTTGGCGTGCGCGAGGGCCAGCGCCCAGCCGCAGAGCTTGCAGTATTCGGCGACGCGCTTGACCAGCGTCGAGCCGGGGTCGAACTCCCAGGAACCCTTCATGTCGCGCAGCTGGCGCATGTAGAAATGGGTCGCGTCGATCTGGATGCCCCAGCCGAGGAAAATGTCCGGTGCGCCCTGGATGAGCCGTTGTCCGACGACCACGCGTTGGCCCTCGCAGTCCCACGGCGGAGTGTTCGAGTAAGGTGCAAGGACCGAACGCTGCGCTTCCTTGTACTGGAGAAATAACGGATCGTTATCGTCGTCGTTGCCGCTCAGGAGAAGCACCCAGCACCGAGTGCCGACGCTGCCGACGCCGACAACCTTGCGCGCCACGTCGACGACGCGGTAGCGCGCGAAGAGCGTCCTGCGCTCCTCGGGCAACGAATCCATGTAGACGTGCAGCGTGTGGTCGACGACCTTGGCAATGGGATGGCCCTTGAGCAGTGTGCGTTTCCCGGACGATCAGCGGCTTGTCCTCGACGATATGATGCTGATCGTCGATGAGTTGCGCCTTCTTCTCCAGCACCTGCAAGTGGTTTTGCCGGCGCGCCTTCGCCATGACCCGCTTCGCGCCATCGCGCGCCTCCGACGAGAGTGCGGCCAGGACGCCCTTTTCGTCGATGGTCGCGTACCAGACGTCGAGGTGCGACATCCGCGCATAGTCGCGCATGTGCTTGCGGTAACTCGCTACCGACGAGCGTGCCGAATCCTCGCACGTCGCCTTGTCGCCGCCGAGAAAGCGCGCGGCCACGAAAGCGCTGGCGGCCAGGCGTTTCAAGTCCCATTCCCAAGGTCCGGGCAGCGTCTCGTCGAAATCGTTGATCGCAAAAACGAGGTTGCGCTCCGCCGATGCGAACACGCCGAAATTGCCGACGTGCGCATCCCCGCAGGCCTGGACGGGCACGCCCGTTACCGGCGTGTTCGCCAGGTCGCCCGCCATGATGGCGGCCGAGCCGCGCAGAAACGCAAACGGGCTGACAAGCATCCGCGCATGGCGGATGGGCACCAGAAACGGCCAGACGCGTCTTCGCCTGCGCTTCGAGGATGGCTACCGGATCTTGCCGATCGGACGCAGGACGATATTCCGCGTGCAGCTCGTGCGGCACCTTCGCGCGCATGGCCTTGCCCGCGGCCATGCGCTCGTCCACCGATGGCAGAGGCGCGTTGAAATCCGTCTGCCATGCCGCATGCAGCACGCCTGTTGCGGGGGCGTCAGCCAATGTCTTCCCCATTGCGGATTTCTGCCCAACCGCGAGCCTACACCACCAACGAAACCGGCGCGGTGCTGACGCACCGCGCCGGACTATAACTACTACTGCTTGCTGCCCTTGATATTGCCGGCGACCCCGCCGGCAACGGCGCCGATGGCCGCGCCGGTCCATCCGCTGCCGCCGGAAATAGCAGCAATGCCTGCCCCTGCCGCGGCACCAATCGCCGCACCGCTCATCGTTCCCTGCTGCTGCGGCGTCATGTTGGTGCATCCGATCACGCCTGCCACGACCGCCGTCGCCACAATCAGTCCAATGCGCTTCATATTCGCCTCCGCTGGTTATTTCTTAAGCCCGGGGACGACCATCTCGAACCAGATGGTCTCAAGAACGGGTCGCTGCAATTTGTCGGGATTCGCGGCATACCATTTGTTGAGCCCGTCGCGCACGGCGTCGAGAGTCTGGCCCTTCATGCCTTTGGCGAGGCGCGGAACGAGGCTCTGGGCGTCGGACGGCGGATTCGTGCCTTCATACGCCGCTTCGACCTGAACGGCATTGGCAATGCCGATGAGATAGGCCTTTTTCACTTCATCCGTCGACTTGGTCCAATGTTCGCCGTTCACCATCGGAATTTCCTGCGCATATGCGCTGCCCCACCCCACTGCCAACATCATGCATGCGGCGAACAGTGTCGCGCGCACTTCCGATTTGATTCCCATCGCGTTCTCCTCGTGATTTCACACCTGGCCCTGTCGATCGCATCGCACGCCCTGCGTGGCAAGCTTGCGACAAGGTCCATTCTACAAACTCTGTCCGCACTTGTCCCGCGATGAACGCACGTTCGGAATCAGGATGACGATGAGCGTTTCCGCAACTCGCCGCGTTCAGGCTGGCGTCGTGTCGTCGGATGCTGTAACGACGAACGATCGATCGCATACGCCAGGTCGAAGGACTTCCACACCGGCGTTCGATGCGCACCGAATCCGCGCTCTATCGCATCGCCGATGTCGGTTGCCACACCATCTAGCGCCGCCCTGTCGTTACCCTCCACCAGCAGGACGAACTGCGATCCGGTTTCCGCCGCACTCGATGTCGGCGTGTTCCTGATCGGGAACGCGGTGTCGGCCTCGATCCGGCCCAGATGCACAGAGGTTATCCCCGCGATTACCAGAAATGGATCGAGCACTGCAGCCGCTTCGGTAGCGTCGAGTTCGACCTCGGCCGCGAATCGAAACGTGGCAATGCTGCCGCCGATGCCGGCACCGAGCGAAATCAACGTGGCGCACGGGCTTCGCTGAAACTGCCTGAGAGCGGGACGCATGCTGAGCGACCATTCGGTCGGATGCTCGACCACGTCGACATACTCCGGACCGGCGAGCGCGGCCAACGCCTCGAGTTCATAGAGCGTGAAGTACCGATCCTCGCTGCGCTCGCGGGCTGCATAGCGGCGCCCGGCCAGGATGCCGGCAACGCCCACGCGCTCGGGTACGTGTTCGAACGTATGCCAAACGTTGTATTCCGCATCGCGCTTCGGATCGACATCGTTCCAGAGCGCCAGAAACGCTGAACCTTGTAATGGCATCCCGGGTTCGCTGGCCGCGGCGCTTAGCGCGCGATCAGCTCGTTCAACGCGACACTGAGCCGCATGCCGGCCCTGAGGCCAAGCACGCGTGCTGCAGGATTGAGATACGAAATGACGCCGTTATCCCACGTGTCGCGGGAATCACCGATTCGCGCCGAGGTATGTGCGACGGCACCGGCGGCAACGTCGCGCTCCTGCAGGATATCCAGCGCGACAATGCCGGCACGATCCTTCCCGACACCGGCGTCGTTGAAGAACACGGCAGCGAGAGGAACCTCGAGCGCAAATGCCGCCGAACTCGAGCCACCGTGCGAGCCGGAGACGACGATCGCACCCGCGTCCTCGGGCGTGGTCATGGTGATCGAATCCGCCAGGATGACGCGCCCGCCCTTGCCTCGCGCGACTTGTGTCTTGAGCATCGGTACTCGATCGATCCGCAACCACTACGCCGGCGCCACCTCGACCATCGCATCGAACGTCGCCTGCCCGGCAGCGAACGCGAACAGGTCCACTGCTTCGTCGGGCAATACCGGCGCCCCGTCCGTCAGGCGGTTGAGCCCCGGCCAGCCATCCCGCATCCACACCGTGCCCTGCGGTATGCGATCGGTGACGCGCGCACGTGCCCGCAGATCGCCGCGTTCGTTGAAGATGCGGATCTGGGCGCGGTCGACGACTTGTCGGATGGCCGCGTCTGCCGGGGCGAGCCACAACGTCGGCTCGGTCTCCAGCCTGCCGCAAGCGTCGGATGGCAGTTCATCCGACACATCGTGCGGACGATTCCGGACGCGGTCATCGGTGACTCGCTTTCTGAAGACTCCCAACATGACAAGTATTACACGACTCGCCTGGCTGATTGACGCGACTACCGGCGCCGCCAACACCTTGCTGCTGACAGGTTCGGCGCAGGCGGAGGATCCGAAACCGGCGTTGCTACTTGTCGCCCGCGCCCCGGGTGACGGCTTCCATGACGCGATCGAGGTTGAAGCTTCCGGGCTTCTGCCGCGGCGGATAGTCGCGGAAACTCTGCAGCCAGTTACCGATGTAGCCGCCGGCCGGCGCGATCATGAACATCCGTTCGAGATACCAGCGCTGGAATCCCATGGCGTTCTCGTGCTCGGCGCGCTCGAACGGGTCCATGCCCAGGTTGGTGATCGTGGGCGCACGCAGTTCGGTAAGGGGCTGCTGCCACACCCTGAGGCCCTCCGCTTCCTGCTTCAGGAACGTGACCTTCCAGTTGTCGTAACGCAGAGCGGCCACCCTGGCATCGTCGGTCCAGTAAATGAACTCCCGGCGCGGCCAGGTAGCCTCGCCTTTGAGCGCGGGCGCCAAGTCGTAGCCATCGAGGTGGACCTTGTAGCTGCGACCGCCGATCCAATACAAATATTTGCCACCTCACATACGTGAAAGCTATGGACGGTTGAATTCGAATTCGCTGGCGGGTTATAGTGCCCGCCGCGACACGCCAGAATTACCTGCGACACCATCCCGACTGACCCTTATCCAGGAGCCCCCATGGACATTCCCGGCATGTTTGAATCCGCACGCCCCATCCTGATTGCCTTCGGGCTGAAGGTGGTCGGCGCGATTGCCGCATACATCATCGGCCGCATGCTGATCGGCTTCGCTTCCAACCTGGTGATGAAGGCGATGGAGCGGCAAAAAGTCGAGCCGACGGTGATCCGTTACATCGGGTCCATCATCACCGTTGCCCTCAACATCGTTCTGGTCGTCGCTATCCTGGGCTACTTCGGTGTCGAGACGACGTCGTTCGCGGCCCTGGTGGCCGGACTCGGCATCGCGGTCGGCGCGGCCTGGGGTGGGTTGCTTTCCAACTTTGCGGCGGGCGCGTTCATTCTCGTGTTGCGCCCGTTCAAGGTGGGCGACTACGTGGTGGCCGGCGAGGTCGAAGGGACCGTGCGGATGCTCGGTCTGTTCAGCACCACGATCGACACACCGGACAACGTGCAGACGATGGTCGGCAACGCGAAAGTCATGAACGGAACGATCAAGAACTTCAGCAGCAACCCGTATCGACGGGTGGACTTGGTGGCGCAGATCGACCACAGCGTAGATCCGGGTGATGCGATTCGCCGCCTGAAGGACGCGCTGCCGACGATCGCCAACGTCGTTGCCGACCCGAAGCCCGATGTGGAGATCCTGACGTTCACCGACCATGGGCCGGTGCTTGCGGTGCGGCCGTACTGCAACCCGGCGCACTACTGGCAGGTCTATTTCGACACCAACGCGGCGATCTGCGCAACGTTCGGCA
>CAVSEH010000020.1:0-87499 GCA_963726935.1 uncultured beta proteobacterium | reverse complement strand
GTCGCCATCCTTGACCACGTAATCACGGCCTTCGAGACGCATCTTACCGGCTTCCTTCGCCCCCTGCTCCCCCTTGCAAGCGATGAAATCGGCGAATGCGATCACCTCCGCGCGAATGAAGCCTTTCTCGAAATCGGTGTGAATCGCGCCCGCCGCCTGCGGTGCAGTGCTGCCGTGCCGGATCGTCCACGCGCGCACTTCCTTCGGTCCCGCGGTGAAATAGGTGTCGAGTCCCAGCAACTTGTATCCGGCATGGATGAGACGATCGAGACCGGCTTCGGACAGCCCCATGTCGTCGAGGAATATCTTCTTGTCTTCCGGCTCCAGGTCGGCGATCTGCGATTCGACCGCGGCGGAAATGGCCACGACCGGCGCGCCTTCGCGTTTCGCGTACTCATCGACGCGCGCGAGCAGCGGGTTGTCGGTGAAGCCATGCTCCGCAACGTTGGCGACGTACATGGTCGGCTTCATCGTCAGCAGGAAGAGCGGCCGCAGGATTGCGCGCTCCTCGGGATAGAGCTCGACCGAGCGCGCCGGCTTGGCCTCGTTCAGCGTCGGACCGATCTTTTCGAGCGCAGCAACCAGCCGCTGTGCTTCCTTGTCGCCACCCGTACGCGCGGCTTTGGCGTATTTCGTCATCTGCTTTTCCACCGTCGCCAGGTCCGCCAGCGCAAGCTCGGTATTGATCGTTTCGATGTCGGAGATCGGATCGATCTTGCCGGCGACATGCACGACGTTGCCGTCCTCGAAGCAGCGCACGACGTGCGCAATCGCGTCGGTCTCGCGGATATTCGCCAGAAATTGGTTGCCGAGCCCTTCGCCTTTGGAAGCACCGGCCACCAGGCCCGCGATATCCACGAATTCGACGGCGGCCGGGAGCACGCGCTCCGGTCGCGCGATCGCGGCCAGCGCCGCAAGCCGCGGATCCGGCACTTCGACGATGCCGATGTTGGGCTCGATCGTGCAGAACGGGTAGTTTTCTGCGGCGATGCCGGCCTTGGTCAGCGCGTTGAACAGTGTCGACTTGCCGACATTGGGCAGTCCGACGATGCCGCATTTGACGCTCATGAGGGAGCCTTTGTGCTGGGGGATTCACCCTCGGCGCGCGTGTGCAGTTCGTGCATCGCCCGTTCCATTTCGCCGGCCGCAAGCCGCGGCCAGATCTCGAACGCACGCAGGAGCGCATCGTCGATGGAAGATCGCTCAGTCGCCGCGGGGGGCCGAAGCACGTAGTCCGCGACTTCCTGCTCTGACAACGCGCCATCGCGGGGATGGCCGATACCGATGCGCAGTCGCCAGAATTCGCCGGTTCCGAGCACCGCAGCAATGTCTTTCAAACCGTTATGACCCGCAAAACCACCGCCATGCTTCAACTTGACGACGCCGGGCTTCAGATCCAGCTCGTCATGAGCGACGAGTATCTCCGTGGGAGCGATCCGGTAGAAACGCGCGAGCGTTCCTACCGCGAGTCCACTTCGATTCATGAACGTCTGCGGCACCACGATGCGCGGTTCTCCGGTGGTCACGAGCGCATGGAATTTCGCTTGCCCGTCGAAGCTCGCCGACAGTCGAGCTGCCAGCCGCTCGGCGAACCATGCGCCGGCGTTGTGTCGCGTTGCCGCGTACTCGCGCCCAGGATTTCCCAGCCCTACGATCAAGCGCAGTGGATTCGGCATTTCGTAGATTGCATGAGGCTGCAACAAAAAAGGCCCGCCGTCAGCATCGGGGCGGGCCTTGTCGAAGGCGGCAGGCTCCTACTTCTTGTCGTCCTTCTTGCTCGACGACTTTTCGGCACCCTTGTCCGCCGCCCCACCCTTGTCTCCACCCTTATCGCCGCCCTTGTCGGCGGCCTTGTCACCCGCCTTGGCCTCCTCGCCCGCCGCAGCGGTCTCGGTCGTCGCGGCTTCGGTCGTCGCCGCGACTTCTTCGACTTCAGCCACCACGCGCGGAATGATCGCGGTCGCGACCGCGGGGTTGGTCGTACCGCGCGTAACGGCGGCGACGCCTTCAGGCAGCTTGAGATCGGACACGTGGATCGACTGGCCGACGGCAAGCGTCGACAGATCGACTTCGATGAATGCCGGCAGGTCCTTCGGCAGGCACGACACGTCGAGTTCGGTCAGCACGTGCGAAATGATTGCGTCGGTCGTCTTGTGCGCCGGCGAGTCTTCGGCGTGCGTGAAGTGCAGCGGCACCTTGATGTGTATCCGGCGATTTTCGTCGACGCGCTGGAAATCGACGTGCAGCACTTCGTTTCGAAACGGGTGCATCTGGACGTCACGCAGCAGTACACGTTGCGCGGCGCCCTCGAACTTCATGGTCAGGATGGAAGAATGAAACGCTTCCCTCCGCAGCGCGTGGATCAGCGCATTGTGGTCGAGCTCGATCGGCTGCGGTTGTGTCGTGCCCCCGTAGACGATGCCCGGGGCACGTCCGCTCCGGCGCAGTCTGCGGCTCGCGCCGCGCCCTTCGGTAGCGCGCGGAAAGGCGGTGAATTCGTGCTGTTGCATGGTGCGACTCCTCGTGTCTGCGGCCTTCCGGGTCAGGCGTTCCGGCCTGTCGGTCGTCCGCGGTGGCGACACCCGGACCGCCCCTCTGTTGCGGCGCGCGCCGGGAAAGCCTTGAATTATAACCTGAATGCTGCGGCAGGCACAACCGGTCCGCGGCTATTCCGTGAACAGCGAGCTCACCGACTCTTCGTTGGAGATGCGGGTCATGGTCTCGGCGAGCAATTGCGCGCAGGACAGCACCCGGATGCGTTTGCACGCGCGCGCTTCCTCGGAAAGCGGAATGGTGTCGGTCACGACGATCTCGTCGAGCTCCGACTCGGCGATGCGCTTGACGGCGCCGCCTGACAGCACGGGGTGTGTGCAATACGCGATAACCTTCCGCGCACCATTCTCTTTGAGCGCGGTGGCGGCCTTGCACAGCGTATTGGCCGTGTCGACGATATCGTCCATGATCACGCACGCGCGCCCCTCGACATCGCCGATGATGTTCATCACTTCCGCGACGTTGGCCTTGGGGCGACGCTTATCGATGATCGCGAGGTCGGAATCCAGCCGCTTCGCGATGGCCCGCGCCCGCACCACGCCACCGACATCGGGCGATACCACCAGCAGGTCCTCGTGGTTCTGCTTCCACAGATCGCCGAGGAGAACGGGCGTTGCGTAGATGTTGTCGACCGGAATATTGAAAAAGCCCTGGATCTGATCGGCGTGGAGGTCCATGGTCATCACGCGATTGACGCCAACGGTCATGAGTATGTCCGCCACGACCTTGGCGGTGATCGCCACACGCGCCGAACGCGGCCGGCGGTCCTGACGCGCATAGCCGAAATAAGGAATGGCGGCCGTGATCCGGCCAGCCGACGCACGTTTGAGCGCATCGACCATCACCAGGATCTCCATCAGGTTGTCGTTGGTCGGTGCGCACGTCGACTGCAGCACGAACACATCCCGGCCGCGGACGTTTTCGAGCAACTCGACCATCACCTCGCCGTCCGAGAAGCGCCCGACTATGCAACGGCCGAGGCTGATGTTCATGTGCCGGACCACCGCCTCGGCGAGCTTTGGATTGCCGTTGCCCGTAAATACCCGCATGCGCTCAAAATGCATGGTGATCGCCGGTGGCCGACGCGGGCGGGCCGCGCCGCCTGCACAACGCAGAAATGGCTGGGGAGGTAGGGATCGAACCTACGAATGCCGGAATCAAAATCCGGTGCCTTACCACTTGGCGACTCCCCAAGGGAAAACGTGCCGACCGCGACGTCAGGCGTATCGCCATAACGGGTGACGGTCGAGCGAGCGCGCAACAAATCCGGTGATGCCGTCAGGCATCCGCGAGAGCGCCTGCTGCGCGGCGTCCTCGGCGGCGAACGCGGCAAAAACGCACGCCCCCGACCCCGTCATCCGCGCTCCCGATTCCGGCGCCTCGTGCGCGAGCGCATCGAGACATCGGGAAATCTCCGGGAACCGCGCCGCCGCAACGGGAAACAGATCGTTGCGGCCATATCCTTCGGAAAAGACGGCCATTTTCGCGGAGTCGCTGTTACGTGTCAATTCACGCGCCGAGAAGATCTCCGCGGTTCGCACTTCGACGCACGGCGTAATCACGGTGAACCACGTCGTGGGAAACGTCGTCGCCTGCAATGCGTCGCCGATGCCGCGAGCAAAGGCCGATTGGCCGAAAACGAAGAAGGGCACATCGGCACCGAGTTCCAGCCCGACCTCCATCAACTCGCTGCGCGCCAGCCCGAGATTCCATAACCGATTGAGTCCAAGCAACACGGTGCCCGCATCGGAACTGCCGCCGCCAAGTCCGCTCCCCATCGGCAGACGCTTGTCGACGCCGATCGACACCCCGTGGCGCACGTGGCAATGACGTTGGAGCAGGCGCGCGGCACGGACGGCGAGATCGTCGTCGGGCGCGACCGCGCCGGGGCCACGTGTACGCACGATCGCTCCGTCGTCACTCGCGGTCAGTGAGATCGAGTCGCCACGCGCAATAAGCACGAAGAGCGATTCCAGCGTGTGATAGCCATCTGCGCGTCGCCCCGTCACGTGCAGGAACAGGTTGAGCTTCGCCGGCGCGGGCAACGTCAGCGATCGGCTCGCGCTTGTACGCTCTGCGGCGCTCATTTCCAGCTATCGACCACGAGTCTCAGCTCGACATCGGGATAGGAAAGCATCATGCGTGTGGGGCGGCCGGCGTCATTCGCGCCCGTAGTGAACGACTGGTAAACGATCGTCCAGCCGTCCTGGCGCAACAGACGCGGCCGTCCGTCATCCCCGAGCTCCACGGTGTACGGCACCCCGATCCTGGGTGCGCCCTGGATCCAGAAGGCGAGGCCATCGACGGGCAATGGCCAACCTAGGGACTGCGCCGTCAACGCTGCCCAATCGGACCCCGTGGTCACGCGCCCGTCGGCGGTACGCAGCGCGACGCCGTCGCCGGCGCCCGTCAGACGCGCGATGGTTTGTCCCAGCGGCGACGCAAGATCGACTTCGTCGCGATTGCCGTCGCGCTGCCAGCGGAAGTTAGCCGTCAGCGCGTCCGTGCCATGGCGCACCGAGAGCCGCCCCGTGGCTTCGAATGACGGGAGCGCTGCAGCGAATGCGACGGAGGATGCAGGGGGCGTTGGTGTCAACCCGGCGCATGCCGCCAGGCCGAACGCGCAGCCGAAACTTGCGGCGCGGACTGCGTGGCCGCCAAGCGATCGCATCGGCCGACGGTACGGCGCTACGGAGCGAACCGGCGAACGGTTTCGAGCAGCAATGCGTTATCCGGCGTTTGCTTGAGTTGTGACTGCCAGACTTCCTGGGCACGTGCGCGCTCACCCTTGGCCCAGAGTACCTCTCCCAGGTGGGCTGCAATTTCCGGGTCGGATCGGTCGGCGAGCGCGCGGCGGAGGAACTTCTCCGAATCGTCGAGATTGCCGAGGCGGTAGTGCGCCCAGCCCATACTGTCGAGGATGAACGGATCGGCAGGCGCCAGTGCCAGCGCCTGTTCGATTAGTTTCATGCCTTCGGCCGTGCGCTGCGTACGATCGACGAGTGTATATCCCAGCGCATTGAGCGCCTGTGCATTGTCAGGTTTGAGTGCAATCAGCTGATTCAAGCGCTTTTCGGCTTCATCCAGCCGATCGAGCTTTTCTGCGACCATCGCGATGTCGTAGAGAAGGTCAGCCGCGTCAGGGTTCGTGACGAGTCCTGCCGTAAGCACGGCGTAAGCACCTTGGTTGTCGCCACTGTCGCGCAGCAGCTGCGCTTCGGTCTGGGTGCGCTCGATCCGCTGCTCCACGCCGTCGGCCTTGAGCGTTGCAAGATAGCGTCGCGCGCCAGGGAGGTCGCCCTTTTTCGCCATCATCGCCGCGACGCGCAGCTTCGCCGTCCACGCGCGATCACCCTCGGTCACCTCACCGTAGAGCGCGATCGCATCATCGTAACGTTTGGCCTCCTCGGCGATCTGCGCGAGGTAAAAGGTCACGACCCCGGGCTCGCCAAAACCGCTCTTCTTGAGTGCTTCGAACAAGCGCTGGGCCGTCGCGAAATCGCGCATCTGCACCGACAATGCGGCGACGGCGAATTGGAGTTCGCGATCGTCCGGAACTTCCGTGGAAAGGCGCTGGAAGACATCGCGCGCTTCGGGATAGCGCTTTTGTTCGACGTAGAGTTGTGCCAGGGCGACGCTCGCCGCGCGCGACTCCGGCACACTCGCGAGGAAACCATTGAGGAAGCTGATCGCACCTTCGGGCGACGTCTTGGCAAGAATATCCGTCTTTACCAGCGCCGCACGTTCCCAACCCGGTTTGAGCACAAGCGCGCGGTCCGCCGCACGGATCGAGGCCGCTGCGATCTCGACATCCGAAAGGCCGGTGTTGTAGCCCGCGAGTGCAACGGCGAATTGCGCTTCCGCGCTGCTTGGGTACGGCTTGGCCAACTCGACAATCAGGCGGAAGACCGCCGCTTTGTCGGTCTGTGCCGAGAGGGCTTGGTTGAGCTGGATGAAAGCATCGCCGAGCGTGCCGCCGGCGGCTGCGTCCGCGAGGACGTGCTCGAGTTCCGCCTTCAGTTCGTTGCCAGCGCCCGATTGCGTCAGCGTCGCGACCATTTGTCGCGCGCGCTCCGCGGTAGGATCGAGCGCCTGCCACAGCTTGGCGGCTTCGAGCGCGAGCGAGCGTTGACGCGCAAACAGTGCGACTTCGGTGGCCCGGCGTGCGAGTCTTGCGTCCTGGGCTTCGCGCGCGGCCTCGAAGTAGGCCCGCGCCCCAAGCGCGGCATCGCCACGTTGCAGCGCAATATCGCCGACCAGAATGCGATAAAGCACGTCGGCAGACAGCCCCGAAGTTGCGGCCGAGGAGGTATCGGCACCAGGCACCGCCGGCGACGACGCCGCCGGTTGCGCGCCTGCGCTCAGCCAGACGCTCGAAATAGCACCTAGCGCCGCGTAAAGGGCAAGGCGACGAAAGGAGGAGCGCATTCTTGAGGTCACGTTGCAAATCACTTTCTGCCGGACCATGCAGTTGGCCGGCGAGACCCAAATCTTAGGGTATATTGGACACGGCAACAAACGCTGCTTGTCCCTCCCAGATGCCCGAACTTCCCGAGGTCGAAACGACCCGACGCGGTCTTGCGCCTCACGTAGAGCGGCAGAAAGTGACGGCCGTCAGGCTATACGACCGCCGTTTGAGGTGGCCAGTTCCGCGCGATCTACCGCAAAAGTTGGTCGGCAGAATCGTCGATCAGGTCGACCGCCGAAGTAAGTACCTACTGTTCAGGGTTGGCGCAGACACCCTCATCATACACTTGGGGATGACCGGCAGCTTGCGGGTATACCGCGACCGGCCGAAGAAGAAGCCCCACGATCACGTCGACATCGAGTTCGAAAACGGTGTGATCCTGCGCTACCACGACCCTCGCCGATTCGGCGCCATACTCTGGTCGCCGCAAGCTGCGGCGACGCATCCGTTGCTGGCGAGTCTCGGCCCCGAGCCGTTTTCCGCCGAGTTCGACGCCGACTATTTCCATCGGTCGACGCGTAAACGAGGTGCTGCCGTCAAGCTGGCGTTGATGGACAATCATCTGGTCGTGGGCGTTGGTAACATCTACGCCAACGAAGCGCTGTTCCGCGCCGGGATACGGCCAACCCGACCCGCCAATCGCATTGCGCGGGCACGGGTCGAGCGCCTCGTAAATGCCGTTCGCGAGACGCTGACCGATGCACTCGCCAAAGGTGGCAGCACGTTGCGCGACTATGTCGACAGCGCGGGCGAGCCCGGCTATTTCCAGCTCGACTATTTTGTTTACGGCCGCGAGGGGCAACCATGCCGTGTCTGCGGGACCACGCTTCGCACCATGCGGCTCGGCGGGCGAAGTACTACGTACTGCCACGTCTGTCAGCGTTGACAGCGCATGACCTTCGCTTGGCGCGCTTTGTGCTAGATTCGTCGCAGCGCCCCACCAGGGAGGGCGTGGTCTCAACCGCCCGGTCGGCACCAACGCCGGGAGACGGAGCCGTCGCTGACGTACGTGCATGCGCACCTCCGTTGTCAATCCCGCCTGGGAGGCGGTGTCATGATGCAATCAAAGGATTTGGCAGCGCGGTTTGAAGCCTACAGCGATTGGCGGCGCAGGCTTTCGACCGGCATCTCCAAACTGCATGAATGGCTGTCGCAGCAAGAGCTCGCCGACGCCAACGCTGATCTCGCGATCCAGCACCTGCTCGAGCGCCTGCATCAGGACAAGCTGGTGGTCGCATTCGTCGCCGAATTCTCTCGCGGCAAATCCGAGCTGATCAACGCGATCTTCTTCGCCGATTTCGGGCAGCGACTCCTGCCCTCCGCGGCGGGGCGTACGACCATGTGCCCGACGGAGTTGCTCTACGACTCGACGCGCCCCCCATCGATCCGGCTTCTCCCCATCGAGACGCGCGCGCGGGACGGGACGGTCGCCGAATTCAAGAACTACGCCGAGGAGTGGCTAACGCTGCCGCTCGACATGTCGTCGGCCGACAAGATGACGGAAGTTCTGTCTCAGGTGTCGCAAATCAAGCGCGTTCCCGTGGCGCTTGCACGCAAGTACGGTCTCTACGAAGACGGCAATGTCGTCGCGCTGAACTCGGCGGCAGACGAGCGGGCGGTCGACGTGCCGTGCTGGCGACACGCGGTTATCAACTTCCCTCACCCGCTGCTGCAGCAAGGCCTTGTCATTCTCGACACGCCGGGCCTGAATGCGATCGGTACCGAGCCCGAACTCACGCTGAACCTCCTGCCCAACGCGCACGCCGTGTTGTTCATCCTCGCCGCCGACGCGGGGGTGACCAAGACCGACATCGACGTCTGGAACGACCATCTGGTCGGTTCGAATCCCGCCAACAAGGAAGGCCGGCTCGTCATTCTGAACAAGATCGACGGGCTTTGGGACGATCTTCGGACGGCGTCCGAGATCGAAGGGGAGATCTCGCGTCAGGTTCGTAACAGTTCCGAATTGCTTGCCATCCCGCCTGCGCAGATCTTCCCGGTTTCCGCGCAGAAGGCGTTGCTGGCCAAGGTAAACGGGGACGACGCCCTCCTCGCCCGAAGTCGGCTGCCCCAGCTCGAACTCGCGCTGTCCAAGGAGCTGATCCCCGCGAAGCGGCATATCGTCGGCTCGGCGACCAAGGCGGAGATTCGATCGCTGGCAGCGGCAGTACGGACGATCCTCGACAGCCGCATTGTCGGCATTCACGAGCAGCTCGCGGAGCTGCGCGGCTTGCGCGGCAAGAATCAGGACGTCGTGGAACACATGATGGAACGGATCCAGCAGGAAAAGGATCTGTTCGAACGCGGGATGCAGCGTTACACCGCGTTGCGCACGGTGTTCACCCAGCATACGAACACGTTGTACGAAAGCATCGGCCTCGAAACACTGCGCAACGCTGCAGGCGACACGCGCAAACGCATCGAGGCGAGCCCGTTCACCAAGGGTGTCCGCTCGGCGATGAACGACTTCTTCGCCAGCATCCACGGGGGCCTGACGCAAAGCGGCCGCCAGACCAACGAAATCCACGAGATGATGCAGGCGATGTACGCGCGGTTCGCGAAGGAGCATGGGCTCGAGACCTTCGCGCCGCCGCCGTTCTCGATGCTCAAATACCAGAAAGAGGTCGAGCGCCTCGAACGTGCGTACAACGTCCACTTCAACACCCTGTGGAACATGGTGAGCAAGGCGAAGTTCACGCTCATGAGGCGCTTCTTCGAAACGGTGGCAATCCGCGTCAAGCACGTCTATGACATCGCGAACCGCGATCTAGACAGCTGGCTCAAGGCGGTGATGTCGCCGCTCGAGACGCAAGTGCGCGAGCATCACCTGCAGTTGCGCCGCCGGCTGGAGAGCGTGAAGCGGATTCACCGCGCAAGCGACGAACTCGAAGAGAGAATTTCGGAACTCGAGCAGGCCGAGGCGGGGGTGCGCGGTCAGCTCAACGCCCTGGCCGGCGAATTGGCCGCGATCGACCTCATCATCGATCAGGCGGAACTCATTCCCGCGGCAGCAAACGCCGCATAGCGCTCCAGAGTCAGCGCGTGGCGGCGTCGAGCTTGGCCGCCGCCATCAGCCCTTCATACTTGCGCAGCAGCTGCTCCCGGCTCTCGACATAATCCGGATTGACCGGAATGCAGTCGACCGGGCAGACCTCGACGCACTGCGGGGTATCGAAGTGGCCAACGCACTCGGTGCATTTCGCGGGATCGATGACATAGATTTCCGCGCCCTGCGTGATCGCGCCGTTCGGGCACTCGGGTTCGCACACGTCGCAGTTGATGCATTCGTCGGTAATCAGCAGTGCCATCGATGGAACTTCCTGCTACGTTTGCGCGGTGGCCACCTTGGCCTTCAGCCGCGCCGCAACCACCGGATGCACGAAACTGCTCACGTTGCCGCCGAATCGCGCGATTTCTCGGACGATTGTCGCGGACATGAACAGGTACTGCTCGGCGGGCGTCAGAAACAAGGTTTCGACCTCGGGATAGAGGTTGCGGTTCATTCCTGCCATCTGGAACTCGTATTCGAAATCGGACACGGCGCGCAATCCGCGGACGATGACGCTCGCGCCGATGGAGTGAACGAAATCCATCAGCAGTCCGGAGAAGCCGACGACTTCGACGTTGGGGTACGCCGCAAGCACTTCGCGCGTCATGGCGATGCGCTCCGCGGCGGTGAACATCGGCCGCTTGCTCTCGCTGTCGGCAATGCCGACGATCACCTGGTCGAACAGCTTCGCCGCCCGGCGCACGAGGTCTTCGTGACCCTTGGTGAACGGGTCGAATGTTCCCGGATAGACGACTTTCAGCATGAGCGGATCATCCTGCCGGTGTGCGGCGCAGCAGATGATAATGCACCTGTCCGGCCTTGTCGCGGTGCGACACTGCGAGTCCGTCGCCAGAAATCGGCGAGCGCGCCTCGGCGTAAACGACACCGCCCGGCTTCAAACGCGCCGCGGCCAGCGGCAGCAGTGTGTCCCATGGGTCGTCAGCGAAGGGCGGGTCGAGAAAGATCACATCGAACAATCTCGCCTCATGCTGGAGATACGATTGCGCATCGGCGCGATGCGTTTCCAATCCACGCATGCCCAGAACCTCGGCGGTCGCCGCGAGAGCGCGCACCAGGATCGGGTTCCGGTCGACCGCAACCGCAAGAGCGGCACCGCGGGACAACGATTCGAGCGACAGCGCCCCGCTGCCCGCGAACGCATCCAGCGTGTGTGCGCCGGTGAGGTCCTGACCCAGCCAGTTGAAAACCGTCTCGCGCACGCGATCGGGGGTCGGTCGAATGCCCTCCCGTGCCGGAAAGCGCACGCGACGGCCGCGCCAGTGGCCGCCGATGATCCGGATCTGATTGGGGAAGGACAAGCGCTTGGAAGGGCGATGGATTGCCGGAAGGTAGAATTATAGCTTCCGCCCCTCGATCGCTCTCCATGCTGGACCTATTCAAGCGCAATCCCGACGCTGACACCCGCTCCTGGAGCGAGCGTCTCAAGCAAGGTCTCGGGCGCACGCGCGAGCTGCTGACCCGTCCGATCACCCTGCCGCTCGGCCGCAAGACCCTGTCCGACGAATCGATCGAAGAACTCGAGAGCGCCCTCATTGCCGCCGACGTCGGCGTGCCCGCGGCGACCCATCTGCTCGATGACATGAAGCAGCGCTGGAAGCGCCTGGGAGCCGAGGGCGACCCACGGGACGCGCTGCGTGCGTCTCTGTCCGCGCTGCTCGCACCGCTCGAGAAGCCGCTCGTCATCGGCGCGTCGCGACCGTTCGTGATCATGCTTGCCGGCGTCAACGGCGCCGGCAAGACGACGTCGATCGGCAAGCTCGCCAAGTATCTCCAGGGACAAGGCCATTCGGTCCTGCTCGCCGCCGGTGACACGTTTCGCGCGGCGGCACGCGAACAGCTCGAGGTCTGGGGTGCGCGCAACAACGTGCACGTAATCGCACAACACGGCGGTGACCCGGCGGCGGTGATGTTCGACGCCATCGCCGCGGCGCGTGCGCGCGGTATCGATATCGTGCTCGCCGACACGGCCGGGCGCCTGCCGACCCAGCTTCACTTGATGGAAGAACTGAAGAAGATCCGGCGGGTCATCGACAAGGCACAACCTGGCGCGCCGCACGAGACGCTCCTGGTGCTGGACGCCAATACGGGCCAGAACGCGTTGGCGCAGGTGGCGGCATTCGACGCGGCACTTGACCTGAGTGGGCTGATCCTCACCAAGCTCGACGGCACCGCCAAAGGTGGCGTCGTCGCCGCGATCGCGAAGACGACGCCCATTCCCGTCAAGCTGATCGGCGTCGGAGAGGGCGTCGACGACCTGCGGCCCTTTCGCGTCAGCGAGTTCGTGGACGCCTTGGTCGGCTGATCTCGTCGCAAGTAGGCGCCGGCAATATCCATATAGCTCAATGCGTTAACGTGGAGGCTGAAACGGCGCCCGCGCAGGCCCTTGAGGCCAGGATGCGGGAACTTCGGCGGGCATTAGCACTCTCATAACCCGAGTGCTAAAATGGCCTCACAGAAGGAGATACCACCAATGACGACGGCAACGACGCTGGCTTTCCCGACCCCGACCTCTCTGGGGAGCCTGGACCACTACGTCCAGGCGGTGAACCGGTTCCCGCTGTTGACGGCCGCGCAGGAGATCGATTTGGGACGCAAATTGCAGCGCGACAACGACGTCGACGCGGCGCGCCAACTCGTGCTCTCGCATCTGCGTCTGGTCGTCTCGGTCAGTCGCAACTACATCGGCTATGGCTTGCCGCAGGCCGACCTGATCCAGGAAGGCAACATCGGACTGATGAAGGCCGTGCGGCGCTTCGACCCGGAACGCGGCGTACGCCTGGTGTCGTTTGCGCTGCACTGGATCCGGGCCGAGATGCACGAGTACATCCTGCGCAACTGGCGCCTGGTGAAGATCGCCACGACCAAGGCGCAGCGCAAGCTGTTCTTCAACTTGCGCAGCATGCGTCCGCGCGCCGGGACGCTGACACCGACCGAAGCGAGAGACATCGCGACGGCCCTGTCCGTCAAGCCCGAAGAAGTCATTGAAATGGAAACGCGGCTTTCGGGGCAGGATGTTGCGCTGGACCCCCAAGTCGGCGACGAGGGCGAGGTCATGACGCCGATCGCGTACCTCACCGACGCCGAGGCCGAGCCGGTGCAGATTCTCGAGCGCGCCGAAACCGAGCGCAATCGCAGCGAGGGCCTTCGCCAGGCGCTGTCGCGCCTCGATGACCGCAGCCGCGCCATCATCGAAGCCCGATGGCTGCGCGAGGAAGATCAAGCCACGTTGCAGGACCTCGCGGATCAGTACGGCGTCTCCGCCGAGCGGATCCGGCAGATCGAGAGCAAGGCGCTGAAGACGATGCGCGGGCAGATCAGCGCTTCCTGAGCGCAAGTAGTCAGTGGAACCCAGAACGCCGGCCGCGCGCCGGCGTTCTGCTTTATCGCTGCCTCGCTGCCGGGCTCGCGCCGCTACAGCTCGACCTGTGCACCGAGTTCGACGACCCGGTTGGTCGGGACATTGAAGTACTCGCTCGCTTTGGTCGCGTTCTTCGACATCGATACGAACAGCCGCTCGCGCCAGAGCGCCATCCCTGCGGAGACGCTCGGGATCAACGTCTCGCGTGACACGAAAAACGACGTATCCATCAGGTCGAAAGGATGTCCGCACCGCGCGCACTCCTCAAGCAACTCGGGGACATCCTGGCTCTCGGTGAAACCAAAGTAGGCTTTGATCTGCTCGAAGTTCGCGCCGAGGCTCTCGATGCGAACGCGGTCCGCCGTGGCGACCACTGGAATTTCTCGGGTGTTGATCGTCAGCAGGACCACGCGGTCGTGGAGCACCTTGTTATGTTTGAGATTGTGCAGAAGCGCGTGGGGAACGCGGCCGGGCGTATTGGTCAGGAACACCGCGGTGCCAGGGACGCGCACCGGAGGCGCCGCCGCGATCGATTCGATGAACCCGTCGATCGGCATCGTCTCCTCGGCCAATCGAGCTTGCAGCATCGATCGTCCGCGCTTCCAAGTCGTGAGCAATGTGAAGGCAATGGCGCCGATGACGATCGGAAACCAACCGCCGTCGAGGATCTTGAGGGCGTTCGATGCGAGGAATGCCGCATCGATCAGCAAGAGCGGAATGGCGATGCAGAGGGCGCCCAGCTTGTTCCAGTGCCACAGTCGCGTCAGCACCACGTAGATCAGCAGTGAATCGATCAACATGGCGAGCGTTACGGCGATGCCGTAGGCAGCGGCCAGATTGCCGGAGGTCCGGAAGCCCGCCACCAGCAGCATCACCGCGGCGAGCAGCGTCCAGTTGATGAACGGAACATAGATCTGGCCAATCTGGCGGTTCGAGGTGTGCGTGATGGTCAGCCGCGGACAGTAGCCCATCTGGATCGCCTGGCGCGTCATCGAAAACGCACCCGAGATGACTGCCTGCGACGCGATCACGGTCGCACAGGTCGCCAGCACAACGAGCGGGAGCAGCGCCCAATCCGGTGCCAGCAGAAAGAAAGGGTTGCTGATCGCGCTCGAATCGTGGATCAGCAGCGCGCCCTGTCCGAAATAGTTGATCACGAGGGCGGGGAGGACAAACCAGAGCCACGCCCGACGGATGGGTCGTGCGCCAAAATGCCCCATGTCGGCGTAGAGCGCCTCGGTGCCCGTGACCGCGAGCACCACCGCGCCAAGCGACAAGAAGGCCGCCAGGGGATTGCCGGACAGGAATCCAAACGCATAAGTCGGGCTGAGAGCACGCAGAACGTCGGGAGACTGGACGATCTGGATCCCGCCCAGCGCCGCCAACGCAATAAACCAGAGGGACATCACCGGACCGAAGAGAACGCCGACGCGCGCTGTGCCGTGACGCTGGATCGAGAACAGTGCCACCAGGATGATCAGCGTCACCGGCACGACATACCGTGCGAGCGCGGGCGCGACGACTTCCAGCCCCTCGACCGCCGACAGCACGGAGATGGCCGGCGTGATCATGCCGTCGCCATAGAACATCGCGGCGCCGAATATGCCCAGCCCCACGAGCCACCATCGCGCCTGCGGGTTCTTGAGCCCGCTGGACACGAGCGCCGTCAGCGCCATGATGCCGCCTTCGCCGCGGTTGTCCGCGCGCATGATCAGGGTCACATACTTGAGTGTGACCACGAACATCAGGGCCCAGAAGATGACCGAGAGGATGCCGAGGATATTGGTCTCGGTGAGCGGCAACCCGTGCTGGCCGCTGAAGCATTGGTGCAGCGTATACAGCGGGCTGGTGCCGATGTCGCCGAAGACGACCCCTATTGCACCGATGACCAGCGGCGTCATCTGCTTTCCGCCAGGTCCGTGAACGGCCTTCCCGACGCTGCCGTCGGGCTCTGCGATCATGTGACCTCGTCGGTACGGCGCGAAAAGCGGATGTTGAGTTGCTTCAGTTTGCGATACAGATGCGTGCGCTCCAGCCCGGCCCGGTCCGCGACGCGGCTCATGTTGCTCTGTTCCTTGCCGAGCAGCTGCTCGAAATAGATGCGCTCGAACGCCTCGCGCGCCTCGCGGAGCGGCATTTCAAAAAAGCGTGCAGTCACTTCTGGCGCAATGGCCGTGGGCGGCGGCAGCGCGCTCTCGCCCAGCAGCCTCCGCACATGTTCGCCCGTGATCTCGCTATCGACCGTCAACGCAAGATTGGCAATGACATTGTGGAGGTGCTCCAGGTTGCCCGGCCAGTATGCCGCCGACAGCGCGACGACGGCGGACGCATGCAGCGTTGCAACGGTGCGCTGACTTGCGGTTATCTCGCGCCAAAACCGATCGACGACGGCGGGGATGTCTTCGCGTCGCTGGCGCAATGGCGGCAGCATAACCGCACCTGAGGACAGGCTCGCGAGCAATGCGGGGTCGAACCGACCTTCCGCCGCGAGATTGCCGAGTTGCTCGCTGCTGGTGCAGACCAGAACCGTGCTGTGCCTTTCGAGTTTAGCCAACAGGAACGCAAGGCCCTTTTGCTCCGCCTTCGAATACGTGCCGATTTCGGCGCAGTAGAGCGTGCCGTCACGCGCCTCCTCGAGCACCTGCAGGGGATTGGTCGCGAGCCGGGCACCCGTGGCGTGCTCGACGAACGGCGTCTCCGGAACGTGCAACGCGCGCGCGACGATTTCCTGTCCCGCGCCTGGCTCGCCGACAATGAGCAATGGGCGGTTGGCGCGTATCAACTGCTCGATGGCGCGCTCGACCTCGATCACCGGCGCACTGGTTCCGAGCGCCGCGAGTGAGATTCGTCTTGGGCCCTGCCCGGCAGCGGTCTTCAGCGCGCGCGCGATCGTCGACAGGAGCTTCTGCAATCCCACGGGCTTCTCGAGGAAGTCGAAGGCGCCGATCTTGGTCGCCTCGACGGCGGTCTCGATCGTACCGTGACCCGACATCATTACGACCGGCATGGTGAGCTGACCGTTGGCGGCCCATTCGCGGAGCAGCGTCACGCCATCGGTGTCGGGCATCCAGATGTCCAGCAGCACCAGCGAGGGCTGCGTGCGCGCTCGATATGTACGAGCTTCGCCCGCGTTTTCTGCAAGGCTCACCCGATAGCCTTCGTCCTGGAGGATCTCGGACAAGAGCTCGCGGATGCCGACCTCGTCATCGACAATCAGAATTTCTTTTTGCTGCGCCATCACGTGCTGGTTCCTTCGCGGGGGAAATACAACGTCAACAATGCACCACGCGGCTGCCGGTTCTCGATCGTTACCCTGCCGCGGTGTTCGTCGACGATCTTCTTGACGATAGCCAGGCCCAGGCCGGTGCCCTTGGACTTGGTGGTGACATAGGGCTCAAACGCGTGCGCCAGGATGTCCTCGGGGAATCCGCTGCCGCGATCGCCGACGGACAGCGCCAACTCGTCCCCATGGACGGCAATACCGATATCGTACGCGGGCTCGGGCGCGTCTGCCTGCGCATCCACCGCATTCTGTATCAGATTATGGAAAACCTGGCGCAGGCGCGTTGGTTCGCCCTGGATCACGGCACTGTCGTCGGCGAACGTCAACGACACGTCGGGGCGCAGATTCTCGTACAACCCAAGCACATCGAGCAAGAGGGCCTTGATGTCGACCGGCTGCATCCGACCCGGCCGCGGCTGCCGCGCATAGATCGCAAAATCGTCGACCATGTGCTTCATCGCCGTCACCTGCGCGACGATCGTCTGCGTGCCGCGTTGCAGAATGTCCTCGTCCGCACCGGACAACTTGCCCGACAATTTCGCGGCAAGGCGTTCGGCCGAAAGCTGGATCGGCGTAAGCGGGTTCTTGATTTCGTGGGCCAGACGGCGGGCCACCTCGGCCCACGCCGCGCCACGCTGCGCCTCGGATAGCTCCGTCACGTCATCGAACACCACCACCGATCCGGGCACCGGCTCGCCGGGGAGTTTCGATCCGCGCATCAGCAGTACGCGCGTGTGATTGGAGACGGCAAGCTCGGCCTGCCGCTGCCACTGGCCGTCGCGACCGGTGCTAAAGCTCTCCGCGACCAGTTCGGAGAAGCCCGCCAACGCAGGCAGCCGACGTCCCCAATCGGCGAGCGGCACCCCCACAAGCTCGGCCAGCGGTTGCTGCAGGATGACGGCGGCGCTGGGATTGGCGGTGCGCAACCTGAACGCATCATCGAACGCCAGGACGCCGGCAGAGAGATTGGCCAGGATGCTCTCGAGGTAGGCGCGCGTCGTTTCGATCGCGTGCCGGCTCTCCTCGGCCTTTTGCTGCGCATCGGCGAGCTGCGCGGTCATGGTGTTGAAGGATTCGGTCAGAACGCCAAGCTCGTCGCGACTGTGCACCGGGTTACGTCGGCTGAAATCGCCTTGCGCCACCGCGCGTGTGCCCTCCGCGAGCAATCCCAGCGGACGACTGAACTGCTCCGAGAGCACCACCGCGAGACCGAGTGCGGAGAAAAGCGCCAGCAGCAGCGTCAGTGTCAGCGTCAACGCATAGAGGCGCTTCAGGGCCGTGCGCGAGAACGAGATTTCCTGATAGTCGTTGTAGCCGGCCTGCACTTTCTCCGCGTCGATTTGCAGTTGCTTCGGCACCGGCTCCACCAGTTGCAGCAGGCGCAACGGGTCCTGTGGGTCGGCACCGTTGACCGGAACCACCACCCTCAACATCAGTCCTTGATCCGGCGTCTGTTCAATGGCGGAAAAGGTCTGCTGCAGACGCGCGCGTCTTATCGCCTGCGCGGGAGGCGGCTGTGGCGTCAGCGTCGACCCCGAAACACCAGCGACCGCGAGCACGCCGCCGGACACCGAGAACAATGCCGCCTCGTAGACGCCGGCTTGCTCGCTCGCGCGGCTCAGGCGTGCCGCCATCGTGCCGGGCTCGGCTTCCTGCAATGTCAACGCGAGCTGCGTCGCCTTGTTGGCCGTCTCCTTGAGCAGATAATCGAGCGCACTGCGGCCGAGGTTGAGGCCGCCTTCGAGCGCGCGATCGACGCGAACGTCGAACCACGATTCGATGCTCTTCCCGAGAAATTGCACCGATACGCCATACAGCAGTGCCCCCGGCACCACCGCCACCAGTGCGAACAGCAGCACCAGGCGCACCGCCAGCCGCGATCCGAAGACTCCGGCCTTGAGGTTGCGGCGCAGGCGCCACAGCTGGTAACCGACGAGTACCATCAGCAGCGCGACCATCGTTCCATTAACAACCAGAAGCAGGTTGTAGTTGCGTGCGAACAGCCCCGTATTCGCGCTGGCGGTGGCGAGAACGAACAGGAAAACGGCGCCCAATCCGGCGAAGGCCAGCAGGAAATAGCGAATCTTGCGCGGAGAGAGCAACCGCGTCATGGCGTGAAGGTCCAGCGATACCAGTCCGATTGCAACGACCAATCGCGCGAGGCCAGGGCGTTGATTTGGAACGGCTTCGGCAACAATGTGACGTCGAGGCGCAACCGCACCGATGCATCGTACCGAACACCCTTGACGAGTGCATCGCGCGCCACGACGGGCCGTGAGACGACTCGCGACAGAATGCGCTCGACCTCCTCGAGAGAATCGAATTGCTGCGCGAGAAGCCCGCTGGTCAGTCGATACTGGCGTGTCAGCGGGGTATACGACAGCCGATATTGAACCGACAGCTGAGCGACCTTCTCATCGACCCAATACCAGCGCGGACGGCCGAGCTCGAACTCCAGCACGAAATACAGGGAGATGCCTTTCTGCAGCGCTTCTTCGAGCGTCGGATTGAACGTGAAATCGAACTGCGCGTTGAGCACGAAATCTTCGTCCTCTGCGAGCAGTTCCGCCGATTTGACGGCGATCGTGTCCGCACACGCGAATTCGACCGCCAAGAACAGCGTCGTGATCAGGAACAACAGGCGGACGAGGAGGGGGCGCTTTGGCGGCATGCCACGGGCAGAGGCCCACGCGCGGCCCCGGCTCATTTTTTCTGAAGAAGGGCGTAGAAAAACCCGTCATGATTGTGCTCTGCGCCGGGCCCCGATGGCAAGAGTTGACCCTTCTCGTCGCCAATGCCCGCGGGCAGCGTTAGCGAAATGCGCAACACATCGGGATGGCGCGCGGCGAAGGCCGCGACTTGGTCTTCGTTCTCCGGGCGAAATATCGAGCACGTCGCGTAGAGCAGCCTGCCGCCTTGCGCCAGGCACGGCCACACCGCATCGAGCAACCGCTGCTGCTGCTTGCCGAATGCGGCGAGGTCGCTTTCGCGTCGCAGCCATTTGCCGTCCGGATGCCTGCGCACGACGCCTGACGCCGTGCAGGGCGCATCGACAAGGATCCGATCGAATGCGTTGCCGTCCCACCAGCTCCGGATGTCCCCGGCATCCGCGGCGACGACGCGTGCGCGCAAGTCGAGACGTGCGAGATTCTGCGTAACGCGCTCGAGGCGCGCGCTATCGATGTCGAGCGCCACGAGATCGAGCGTCGCGAGTTCCGCGAGGTGCGTGGTCTTGCCCCCGGGAGCCGCGCAAACATCGAGGACGCGCATGCCGTCTGCGACGCCGAGAAGCGGCGCGGCCAGCTGTGCGCCGGCATCCTGGACCAGAAACCAGCCTTCGGCGTATCCGGGCAATTCCGTCACCGCACGCGGATTGCCGATGACCACGCCGGCCTCACCGATTGCGGTGGCCGCGATGCCTTGCGCGGAAAGCGCATCGACGTAGCTGGCACGGGACAACGCACGACGATTGACTCGCAGTGTGAGCGGCGGCCGGCCATTGCCATCGTCGAGTATCGCCGCCGCGCGAGCACCGTATTCATTGCGCACCCGATCGATCCACCAGCGCGGGTACGAAAACCGGGCCTCGTCATCGCGCTCCAGCATCGCTAGCACGGCGTCGCGCCGGCGCAGGAAGTTGCGCAGGATCGCGTTGGTCAATCCCCGTGCCGAACTTTTTTTCAAACTAGCCGTCGCCTGCACGGCGCCGTAAACCACCGCGTGTTGCGGCGCTGTGGTGTGGATCAATTGATAGAGAGAGACCCAAAGCAACGCTTCAACGCTGGGGTCCGATAGCGGCCGGTCGGCGAGCGCGCGAACGACTGCGCGGAGCTGCCCGAGGAATCGCAGCGTTCCGTAGGCCAGCTCCTGGACCAACGCGCGATCATGTTCGGCACCGCCGCCGGCCGCCGCGAGCGCAACCGGCAGGGTCGCGCCGGCGAGGACACGGCGAACGATCCTGGCCGCAACACGCTGGGCGTGTTCCACGGTCCCTCCCCGGCGCTCAGGCCCCGAACTGCTGGTTCGGTGCCAGTGGATGCCCTGCGAGAAAAGCCGTCGCCGGCAAGCGCCTGGACCCGGCGCGCTGCAATTCGCGAACGACAAGGGCACCGTCGCCGCAGGCGATGACAATGCCGCGCGCATCCGCGCGAACGACCTGTCCCGCGGCGCCGAACCGCCCGGCAGCCGGTTCCGCCTCCCAGATCTTGATCGGCTCGCCTGCCAAGGTTGTCTGTGCTGCCGGAAATGGATTGAACGCACGGACCTTGCGATCGATCGCGATCGCAGGCGTACTCCAGTCGATCGTGGCTTCGGCGCGCTCTATCTTGTTTGCGTACGTCGCGCCTTCCGTAGGTTGCGCAACCGAGGCGAGGCTGCGATCCCGTGCGAGCTTCCGGAGTGTTTCGACGATCAGCGTCGCGCCGATAGCCGCCAGCTTGTCATGCAGCGTCTGTGCTGTCTCGCGGGCGGCAATCGGTACCGCGTGGGTCGCCACCAACGGGCCCGGTGTCCAGCCCGGCGTCCATCTGCATGATGCTGATGCCGGTCTGCCTGTCGCCGGCAAGCACGGCGCGCGCGATCGGCGCCGCGCCGCGCCACCGCGGCAGGAGCGAAGCGTGGATATTGAGACAACCGCACCGGGGCCAGGCGAGGATGGGCTCCGGCAGGATCAAACCGTACGCAGCGACGATCAGCACGTCCAAAGAGAACGCTGTGAGTTCGCTCTGTACAGCCACATCCTTGAGCCGGTTGGGCTGCAAGATCCGGATTTCACGCGCCAAGGCGAGCGACTTGACCGCGCTTGGCGCCAGTTTCATCCCCCGACCCTTGGCGGCATCCGGGCGGGTGAGGGCCAAGTCGACCGCGAAGCCGGCGTCGAGAACGGCGGCCAGCGCTGTCGACGCGAAAGGTGGGGTTCCCGCGAACCCGACGCGCAGCGCCTGGGCCATTCCGGCCTCAGCCCGCGAGCCGCTGCTTTTTCCTGAACTTCGCCGCGAGCCGGGCGCGCTTCATCGGCGAGAGGTAGTCGACAAAAACCTTGCCCATGAGGTGATCCATCTCATGCTGGATGCAGACGGCGAGGGTTCCCTCGGTGGTCAGCTCGAAGGGTTCGCCGCGCTCGTTCAGCGCACGCGCGGTGACCTTGGCGGCTCGCTTGACCGTCTCGTAGTAGCCGGGCACGGACAGGCAGCCCTCCTCGCATTCCGCCTCGCCCTCCGTGGCGACGAGCTCGGGATTGATGAAGACATGCAGCTGGTCGCGGGTCTCGCTGATATCGATCACGATGACCCGCTTGTGCACGTCTACCTGCGTCGCCGCGAGGCCGATACCCGGTGCCGCATACATGGTTTCGGCCATGTCCCGGACCAGCTTCTGGACCTCCGGGGTGACCGCCGCGACAGGCGCGGCCACCTTCCTCAGGCGGGGGTCGGGGTATTCAAGAATAGTGAGCTTCGCCATAAATGCTTGCAAAATGCATACTCGGGATGCAGAATGCCTCTTAAGCCCTTATTTTGGGGCGGTTTAGGACGTTTGCAAGTTGACTGCAACCCCCGCCCACCCAATGTTGCGGAGAGGCCATATGCGCCTAAAGTCTATCACAGCGATTGCGCTGCTTTCCGGCTTGCTGTCGCTCCTGTTCGCTGCGGTGCCCGCCGCAGCCGAGGACGTTCAACTCCAGGAAAATCGGCCGTCGAGTTACACGGTGCAAAAAGGCGATACGCTTTGGAGCATCTCCGGCAAGTTCCTCAAGCAACCGTGGCGCTGGCCCGACATCTGGCGCATGAATCGCGACCAGATCAAGAATCCGCATTGGATCTACCCGGGCGACGTCATCTCGCTCGACAAGGTCAACGGTGAGTGGCAACTGTCGGTCACGCGGCGCGATGTCCGTGTTTCGCCGACTGTTCGGATCGACTCGCTCCAGGCCGAAGCCATCCCGAGTATTCCGCCCGGCGATCTGACGCCCTACCTCACCCAACCGCTTATCACCGGCTCCGACGGCTTGCCGGGCGCCGCGAGAATCATCGCCGCACGCGACAACCGCGTGATTCGTGGCGAGGGTGACTCGGTCTATGCCGTCAGCATCGACGAGCGCCTGGGCACGGAATGGGTGATTTACCGGCCCGGCAAAGTGCTGCGCTCGTTCGACAGCAACGAAACGCTCGGGTACGAAATGCGCTACCTTGGTACGGCGCGAGTGGAGCGCTTCGGCGAGGTCAGCCGGATGCTGATCACCAGTGCCCGCGAGGAAATCCTCCTCAACGACCTCCTCGTGCCCGCGCCACGCGAAACGCTCGTCAACTACGTCCCCCACGCGCCAGACGTGACCATCGATGGTCGCATTATCGAACTCTACAACGCGGGTACGGAGGCGGGGCGCGGTTTCATCGTCGTGCTCGACCGCGGCGCGAGAGACGGCCTCGAGGTCGGCAATGTGCTAGCGATCTACCACCCCGCCCCAGTGATCCCCGACCCGCGCCCCTACGAGGGTCCGGACGTCTTTTCGAGGCTGTCCGAGGCGACGAAGGTGATCGTTCCGCCGACCACGTTCCTGAACGTCCCGCCAGAGCGCTCGGGCCTGCTGTTCGTGTTCCGCGTGTTCGACCGCGTTGCCTACGCGATTCTGCTCAATACGGCAGAACCGGTTGTCGTCGGCGACATGGTGCGCAAGCCCTAGCAGCCAATTCCGGTACACGCGCCGATGGAGATCGACGCTCGCGTCGAGGCCTGGGCGTCGCTGCAACTCCTGCCGCGTGTTTCGGCGCGCGCGCTGGTCACGTTGCTCAAGTCCTTCGGCGGACCGGCGCAGGTGCTCGCCGCATCGCCGGCGATGCTGGCCAAGGTCGTCCCCGCCGAGACGGCTGCCGTGATCGCCCGCGGCCCCGATCCTGCGATGCTCGAACAGACGCTGGCGTGGTTGCGCGAACCGGGCCACGCACTCGTGGCCTGGGATGATCCCGCCTACCCGCGCGCGCTGCTCAGCATCGCCGATCCACCACCTGTGCTTTATTTGCGCGGTCGCAGCGAATTGTTGAATCGTCCGGCGCTGGCAATCGTCGGCAGCCGCAACGCAACGATGCAAGGCCGGGAGACAGCGGAAGCGTTTGCCAAAGCGTTGTCGGACGCGGGACTGACCATCGTGAGCGGGCTCGCGCTTGGCATAGACGCCGCCGCACATCGCGGCGGATTGACCGGGGACGGCGCCAGCTTGGCCGTCGTGGGGACAGGTATCGACCGCGTTTACCCGGCTGCCAACCGCGATCTCGCCCATCGTCTAGCCACCGAAGGTGGCGTCCTCTCCGAATTTGCGTTGGGCACGCCGCCATTGCCAGGCAATTTTCCGCGACGCAACCGCCTGATCAGCGGCCTTGCACGTGGGGTTCTTGTCGTGGAGGCGACCCTGGCGAGCGGCTCGCTGATCACCGCACGATTCGCCGCGGACCAGAACCGCGACGTTTTCGCGATCCCCGGATCGATTCATTCGCCCTTCTCGAAGGGGAGCCACCGGTTAATCAAGGATGGGGCCAAGTTGGTCGAGAGCGCCCAGGACGTTCTCGAGGAATTGGGCATGGGCAGTTCTGGCGTCGCGCCGGCGCCAGCGGCTCGTGGCGCGATTGGCGGCGATACTGCGCGCGTTCTGACCGCATTAGGGTACGATCCGGCTGGCATCGACGCTTTGACCCTGCGCTGTGGGCTGCCCGCCGATGTCGTGAGCGTTGCGCTGGTCGAATTGGAACTTGCCGGGGACATTGCTGGTCTTCCGGGCGGTCTGTACCAGCGATTGCGCTAAGCTGTACCCAAGCGCGCCTTGCCCCACCGGCGGCGCTTGCTTATCATCTGCCCTCCTTTTCCCCGGGTAACCCTGACGGCTCCATGGCCAAAAGTCTGATCATCGCTGAGAAACCTTCCGTCGCCGCCGACATCGCTCGGGCGTTGGGAGGCTTCACGCGCCACGACGACTATTTCGAAAGCGACAAGTTCGTGCTTTCCTCCGCCGTCGGACATCTGCTCGAGATCGGGATGCCGGAGGAGGAAGAGGTCAAGCGCGGCAAGTGGACGTTTGCACATCTGCCCGCGATTCCTTCCAAGTTTGCGCTGAAGCCCATCGAGAAGGCCGAGTCAAGGCTCAAGACGCTGCTAAAGCTGCTCAAGCGCAAGGAAGTGAGCGCGCTGATCAATGCCTGCGACGCCGGACGGGAGGGCGAGCTCATCTTCCGCAACATCGCCCAATACTCGGGCACGAGCAAACCCATCAAGCGCCTCTGGCTGCAGTCGATGACGCCCGCGTCGATCCGCGACGGCTTCGCGCAGCTGCGCAGCGACGAGGCGATGCGACCCTTGGCGGACGCCGCCGTGTGCCGGTCCGAATCGGACTGGCTCGTCGGCATCAATGGCACCCGGGCAATGACTGCGTTCAATTCCCGATCCGGCGGATTTCAGCTGACGACGGTCGGTCGCGTGCAGACCCCGACGCTGGCGATTCTGGTCGACCGCGAAGCCAAGATCCGGGCATTCAAGCCGCGCGGTTACTGGGAGGTTCTCGGCACGTTCCGCGCCGCCGGAGGCGAATACGAAGGGCGCTGGTTCGACGAGAAGTTCAAGAAATCGGACGACGATCCGGACGCGCGTGCCGAACGGCTGTGGGTCGAGGATTCCGCGCGCGCCATCGTCGCGAAGTGCGAGGGTAAGCCCGGCATCGTCACCGAAGAGACCAAGCCATCGACGCAGGCCGCACCGTTGCTCTACGACCTGACGAGCCTGCAGCGCGAGGCGAACGGGCGATTCGGCCTCTCCGCGCGGACGACCCTGTCGCTCGCCCAGGCGTTGTATGAAAAGCACAAGGTGCTCACGTATCCGCGTACCGACTCGCGCGCCCTGCCGGAAGACTATATCGACACGGTCAAGTCGACGCTGGAGTCACTGCGCGAATCGAACGCATACGCCGTTTTTGCCGGCCAGATCTTGAAGAGCAAATGGGTCAAGCCCAACAAGCGCATCTTCGACAACAGCAAGATCTCCGATCACTTCGCGATCATTCCGACATTGCAGCGCCCGAAGAGCCTCAACGAACTCGAGGCCAAGCTCTACGATCTCGTGGTCAAGCGGTTCCTCGCGGTGTTCTATCCGAGCGCGGAGTACTTGCTGACCACGCGCATTACGCGCGTCGTCGACGAGCCTTTCAAGACCGAAGGCAAGGTCCTGGTCACGCCAGGATGGCTCGCGGTCTACGGCAAGGAAGCACAAACGGACGCCGACGCAACGCTCGCGCCGGTCAAAGCCAACGAGAAGGTTGCGACGGAAAAAATCGAGGCCGTCGCCAACCAGACCAAGCCGCCCGCGCGTTTCAATGAAGCGACATTGCTCTCGGCCATGGAAGGCGCGGGCAAGACGATCGAGGACGACGAACTGCGCGAAGCGATGCGCGAGAAAGGTCTCGGCACACCCGCCACGCGCGCACAGATCATCGAAGGCCTCATTCTGGAAAAATACGTCCATCGGGACGGCCGCGATCTGACGCCCACCGCGAAGGCGTTTTCACTGATGACGCTCCTGCACGGACTCGGTGTACCGGAGCTGTTTTCGCCGGAGCTCACCGCCGAATGGGAATTCAAGCTGGCGCAGATGGAGCACGGCAAGTTGAAGCGCTCGCAGTTCATGCACGAGATCGTGGAAATGACGCAGCACATCGTCGGGCAGGCGAAGAACTACCAGAGCGACACGATCCCGGGAGATTTTGCAACGCTGTCCGCGCGTTGTCCGAAGTGCGGCGGCGAAGTCCACGAGAACTACAAGAAGTTCCAGTGTCAGGCCTGCGACTTCGGCATGTGGAAAATCATCGCCGGGCGCCAGCTCGAGATTCCCGAAGCCGAGGCGTTGCTCACTCAGCGTGAAGTCGGTCCGCTCGAAGGCTTTCGCAGCAAGCTCGGGCGACCGTTCGCGGCCAAGTTGAAACTCAACGACGCCTACGAAGTGCAGTTCGACTTCGGCGACGGCTCCGGGGACGGCGCCGACGGCGAGGCACCGGATTTCAGCGGCCAGGAATCCCTCGGCCCGTGCCCGAAATGCAACTCCCGCGTGTTCGAGCTGCCCGCGGCATACGTCTGCGAAAAGGCAGTGGGGCCCGAGAAGACCTGCGACTTTCGTTCCGGTCGGACCATCCTGCAGCGTCCGATCGAACGCGCACAGATGCAGAAGCTGTTGGCAACGGGAAAGACTGACTTGCTGCAGTTCGTGTCGTCGCGCACACGTCGTCCCTTCGCGGCATTTCTGGTACGGCAACCCGACGGGAAGATCGGCTTCGAATTCCAGGCGAAAGACGCTTCCAAAGGACGTGGCGTGCGCGGCGGCGGTGGGGTGGCCGCGTTGCGCGTCCTCGGCAGTCATCCCAAGGACAAGCAGCCAGTCGAGCTCCACAGCGGTCGCTATGGCCCTTACGTCAAGCACGGCCAGGTCAACGCCACTTTGCCCGACACGGATCAGGTCGACTCGCTGACACTCGCGCAAGCGCTCGATCTGCTCGCCGCCAAGGCGAAAAAGGGTGGCGGCAGGTCAGCCAAGGCGCCGCCCAAGAAAGCGGCGGCAAAACCAGTCCGCCGCAAACGCGCAGCGTAGTGCCTCTGCTCGAGCCGTCGCAACGCACTCGTTGCCGTTGAATCTTCGCGAACGGTGACAGATCTCTTCGTGTCACCGTTTCGCCACCGTGCGTTCACGCATTTCTGGTTCGCGCGCGTCGCCACGACGATGGCGTATCAAATGCTGGCAGTCGCCGTCGGCTGGCAGATCTACGCCCTGACCGGCAGTGCACTCGATCTCGGCCTGATCGGCCTGGTGCAGTTCCTTCCTTCGCTGGTGTTGGTGCTGGTGTCGGGCCATGTCGCCGACCGCTATGACCGCCGCGCCATCGTGGGCACCAGCCAGACGATGCAAGCGATCGCAGTCATGGTGCTGGCGGTGCTCAGCTTCGACGAGGCCGTGACCGAGCTCCTCATTTTTGCCCTTGTCGCTTTGATCGGATCGGCGCGAGCGTTCGAAGCGCCGACATTGCAGGCGTTGCTGCCAGGACTGGTGCCTCCGGCCGTGCTGCCGCGCGCGGTCGCCGCGTCGGCGTCGGCGAATCAGACTGCCGTCATCATTGGTCCGGCCGCAGGCGGCCTGCTCTACATCCTCGGCCCAACCGCGGTGTATGCAACCAGCGCGTCGCTCTTTGTGCTCGCTAGCGTTCTGGTCTGGCGCATCCGGATCGAACGCATACCGCCAAAGCGTGAGCCTGCAACCCTCAAGTCGATCTTCGCGGGCATCGCCTTCATTCGCCGCCAGCCCGCCGTGCTTGGCGCGATTTCGCTGGACCTGTTCGCGGTCCTTCTCGGTGGAGCAACGGCGCTGCTGCCGATCTACGCCCGCGACATTCTCGGCACCGGCCCGTGGGGACTCGGGCTGCTGCGCTCAGCCCCGGCGCTGGGAGCGCTGTCGATGGCACTCTATTTCGCACGGCGACCGCCCGACCGCCGCGTGGGCCGCACCATGTTCGCGGCGGTTGCCACGTTCGGCGTCGCGACGATGGTGTTCGCCGTATCGACATCGTTTGCGCTATCGCTGGCGGCGCTCGTCGTACTTGGCGCGAGCGACATGGTCAGCGTCGTCATCCGGATCTCACTGGTGCAGCTCGATACCCCCGACGCGATGCGCGGGCGGGTCAGCGCCGTGAACTCCGTGTTCATCGGCACTTCGAATCAGCTCGGAGAATTCGAATCGGGCGTGACGGCAGCGCTGCTCGGCACGGTGCCCGCGGTGCTGTTGGGCGGCATCGGGACGCTGTTCGTCGTGCTGCTCTGGATGCGGCTGTTCCCGACGTTGCTCCGCCGCGACCGGTTGCGGGCAAGCATCTGAATCGACCCTTCGGCCGCGCGACCCATAACACGAAGCCTGGTTCTTTCCTCGAAATGTCGCTCCTCTCAGGCGCGGGAACTCATCGCGCGGACGATACTCGTACCAAGAGGGTGGATTGACCAATGAAAGGGTGAAGCGATGACGATCAAGACCATCTTCGCGCACGTCAGCTGCGCAGACATCGAAACCAGCGCGCCTTGGTATGAAAAGCTGTTCGGTAAGGCACCGACCAGGCGGCCAATGCCCGGTCTCGTGGAATGGCAGTTTAGCGACAGTGCCGAGGTCCAGCTTCATCAGGAAAGGGAGTACGCTGGCACAAGTACGCTTACACTTGGCGTGCTGCCGCTTGAACCCGAGCTACGGCGTCTCGAGAAGGCCGGTCTCAGACTTGGGCCGATCGAGGAAACCGAAGGCTACTTCATCATGCGCCTGCGGGATCCCGATGAGAATCTCATCGTCTTCGCCAGCGCTCGAAAATCCTAGCGCCGGAGGCTTTGGCTCGACAGATGTCTGCGCCCGCCCCTTTTACCGTTCGACCGCTCTCGCCCGGAGATGCGGCGTTGATGGACGACATGCTGAGCATGTTCGGCGAGGCCTTCGATGAAGTCGAGACGTATGGCCGGGCGCCACCAAGCAAACCTTATCTCGAACGCTTGCTCGCCGCCGGTAATTTCATCGCCCTTGCCGCGTTGAAGAACGGCACGACCGTCGGCGGCCTTGTGGCGTATGAGCTGGCGAAGTTCGAGCAGGAGCGCAGCGAGATCTACATTTACGATCTGGCGGTGGCGGCTGCGTACCGGCGCCAAGGCATCGCCACCGCGCTAATTCTGGAATTGAAGAAGATTGCGGCGGCGCGCGGGGCCTACGTCATCTTCGTGCAAGCCGACATTGGCGACGCGCCCGCCATTGCCCTGTATAGAAAATTGGGAACGCCTGAAAATGTATTGCACTTCGACATCGGCGTGGCCTAGCTTCCGGCGGCCCTGCGAATATCGTCAGACGTCGAGGTTGCGCACACCCAGCGCGTTGTCTTCGATGAACGCGCGCCGCGGTTCGACTTGTTCTCCCATCAACGTGGTGAAGATTTCGTCGGACACGATGCCGTCTTCGATCTGCACCTTGAGCAGGCGTCGTGCCTTCGGATCCATCGTCGTTTCCCACAATTGCTCGGGGTTCATTTCGCCGAGGCCTTTGTAGCGCTGGATCGAAACGGCGTCGCGCGCCTCGGCGAGCAGCCAGTCGAGCGCCTGCTTGAAGGTCTGGACCGCCGCACTGCGCTCGCCGCGGCGCACCGTCGCGCCGGGGTGCATCAATCCCTGCATCACCTCGGCCGCGGCCCGCAACTGTGCGTAGTCACCGCTCGCGATGAAATCTGCGTCGATGCCGGTGGTGTGCGGCGTGCCGTGGCGCGTGCGCACGATGATCAGCCGCCGCTGCTCGGTCTGCTCGTCGTAACGGACGTCGACCGTCACATCCGGATCGGCGATCGCGCGAGCCAGATCGCTCGCACTGGTTGCGGCGGCGGCCGGCGAGGATAGATCGAGATGAACACCCGTCAAGACGGCGAACAGTGCCGCAGGGTCGATGGCTCGGGACACCCGATCAATCACGGCTTCGGCCAACAGGTATTGCCGTGCCACGTTGTCCAGCGCGGAAATGGACAACGCCGGGCGGCCAGCGCCCGGCTCCAGCATCGCGCCCTTCAGCGCAACCTTGAGCAAATGCTGCTTGAGGTCGTGGTCGTCCTTGAGGTAATTCTCCTCCTTGCCTTGCTTGACCTTGTACAGCGGCGGCTGCGCGATGTAGATGTGGCCGCGCTCGACCAGATCGAGCATCTGCCGATAGAAGAATGTCAGGAGCAGCGTGCGGATGTGCGAGCCGTCGACATCGGCATCGGTCATGATGATGATGCGGTGGTAGCGCAGCTTGTCCGCGTTGTATTCATCCTTGCCGAAGCCGGTGCCCAGCGCGGTGATCAGCGTCAGGATTTCCTGCGAGCTGATCAGTTTTTCGAAGCGCGCACGCTCGACGTTCAGAATCTTGCCGCGCAACGGCAGGATCGCCTGGAACTTCCGATCGCGTCCCTGCTTGGCCGATCCGCCCGCGGAATCACCCTCGACCAGGTAGATCTCACACAGAGCGGGATCGCGCTCCTGGCAATCCGCCAGCTTGCCCGGCAGGCCCATCCCGTCGAGGACGCCCTTGCGCCGCGTGAGCTCGCGCGCCTTGCGCGCCGCTTCGCGTGCCCGCGCCGCATCGATGATCTTGCTGCAGATGATCCGCGCATCGGCCGGGTTTTCGAGCAGGAACTCGTTGAGCTTGCTGCCCACGACCTCCTGCACGATCGGCTGCACCTCGGAGGACACGAGCTTGTCCTTGGTCTGCGACGAGAACTTGGGTTCGGGAACCTTGATCGACAGCACGCAGGTCAGGCCCTCGCGCATGTCGTCACCCGTCGTCTCGACCTTGGCCTTCTTCGCGAGCTCTTCCTTTTCGATGTAGCTGTTGAGCGTGCGCGTCATCGCCTGGCGCAAGCCGGTCAGATGCGTGCCGCCGTCACGTTGCGGGATGTTGTTGGTGAAGCACTGCACCGACTCCGCATAGGAATCGTTCCACTGCATGGCCACTTCGACGATGGTGCCGTCCTTTTCGCCGACGGCGTGGAAGATCTTCGAATGCAGCACGCTCTTGCTGCGGTTCATGTACTCGACGAAACCCTTGATGCCGCCGGTGAACGCGAAATTCTCGCTCTTGCCATCGCGCTGATCGACGAGCTCGATCTTGACGCCGTTGTTGAGGAACGACAATTCGCGAATGCGTCGCGCGAGTATCTCGTAGTGATACTCGACGACCCCGAATGTCGCCTTCGACGCCATGAAGTGAACCTCGGTGCCGCGCCGTTCGGTCGGGCCGATGAGCGCCAACGGTGCAACCGGGACACCGTCGTGAAATTCGATCTGATGGGCGTTGCCGTCCCGCCAGATCTTCAGTCGCAACCACTCCGAGAGGCCGTTGACGACGGACACACCGACGCCGTGGAGGCCCCCTGAAACCTTGTACGAGTTCTGATCGAACTTTCCGCCGGCGTGCAACTCGGTCATCACGATTTCAGCGGCGGAGCGCTTGAACTCGTCATCCTGCTTGATGTCCGTCGGGATGCCGCGACCGTTGTCGACAACCGATATCGAGTTGTCCGCGTGGATCACGACCTTGATGTCGTCGCAGAATCCCGCGAGTGCTTCGTCGATCGCGTTGTCCAGGACCTCGAACACCATGTGGTGCAGCCCCGTGCCGTCGGAGGTGTCACCGATGTACATGCCGGGGCGTTTGCGCACGGCCTCCAGGCCCTTGAGGATCTGGATGCTGCTTGCGTCGTAGTCGCTGCCGTTGTCGGCAGGCTTGGGAACGGCTTGGTTCATTGACTGTTTTCTCGGCTGTTTTCCTGCTCGCAGCAGCCCCTAAAAGCGCAGACGCCGACCTGGGGTCGGCGCCGAAGGCTGGCCGCAGCATGTTGTCTTGGCATTGCTCAAATCCGCATCGGCATGACGACGTACTTGTAGTCGCCACGCTCGGGCATGGTCACGAGAGCGCTCGAATTCGCATCGCCGAAGGCGAGCACGACGTGCTCGGTCCCGAGGTTCTGCAGCACGTCGAGCAGATAGGTGATGTTGAACCCGATATCCAGCGCCTCGCCCTTGTAATCAACGACGAGTTCTTCCTCGGCTTCTTCCTGTTCGCTGTTCGTGCAGATGATCTTCAGCTGATCGCCGCCGAGCACCACGCGCACACCGCGAAATTTCTCGTTCGACAGAATCGCGGCCCGCTGCAGCGCCTGGAGCAACTCGATACGCGACAATTCGATCTGCTTGGTGTGTCCCGTCGGAATGACACGGTTGTAGTCCGGAAATTTCCCGTCGACCACTTTGCTCACCAACTCGATGTTGGCAAAGCGGAAGCGCACCTGGTTGGCGAGCAAATCGATCGTCAACTCCGAATCGCTGTCCTCGAGCAGCTTGCCCAACTCGAGCACGGTCTTGCGCGGCAGGATCACCTCCTGGCGCGTGTAGCTTCCCGGTACCGCGAGGCTCGCGTATGAAAGACGATGCCCATCCGTCGCGACCGTCTGCAACGAGCCCTTGTCGACAACCAGCAACATCCCATTGAGGTAGTAGCGGATGTCCTGCTGCGCCATGGCGAATTCCGCCAGCTTGAGCAGGCCGCGAAACTCTTTTTGCGGCAACGTGATCGTCTGCTGCTTTTCCTGCGCGAGACTGATGCGCGGATAGTCCGCCGCCGGCAGGGTCTGCAGGTTGAAGCGCGAGCGACCGGCCCGCACCGTCATGCGACTCGCGGTTGTTTCGGCCGTCACCGATGCGTCGTCCGGCAGCGCGCGGAGCAGATCCTGCAGCTTGCGCGCTGCGACCGTGATGGCCTGATCTTGCTTGCCTGCGAGCTCGCTGTGCGCGGTGATCTGCATTTCGAGATCGGTGGCAGTGACGTAGAGGCTGCCGTCTTTTTGCTCGAGCAGAACATTGGCGAGGATCGGCAATGTGTGCCGACGCTCCACGATGCCCGAAACGGCCTGGAGCGGCTTCAATAACGCGTCTCTGGGTATTTGTTTTAGTTGCATTATTTAAACCTGATAACAGCTAACAGGAGTCGATGCCATTACGGTAGAACTACCGAAAACCCAATCGTCTCCGAGGCTTGCTGGTGCCTCGGCACACGGGATAACGGATGTGCAGCCTGTGCAGGATTTGGGGATGAAAACACGCCCGGCGATCTGCTGCCGATAATCAACAAATTATAGACTGATTCGACGCTGATTCATACCCGCTTGGCCACTCAGTTTCGGAGCACCTGCAGCAGGAAATTGACGTCGTGACTTATTCCCGGAACCGACTCGCGCAACTTGGCGATCTGCCGGCAGGCGTGCAAAACCGTCGTGTGATCGCGGCCGCCGAAATTGCTGCCGATCTCGGGTAGCGATAGCTGCGTCAGTTCCTTGGCAAGCGCCATCGCGACCTGCCGCGGCCGCGCGACCGCGCGCGAGCGCTTCTTGGAATGCATGTCCGAGATGCGGATCTTGTAGTAGTCCGCCACCGTCTTCTGGATGTTCTCGATGGAGATCTGGCGATTCTGCACCGCCAGGAGGTCGCGCAGCGCGTCCTTGGCAAGCGCCAGCGAAATTTCCTGTTCGTGGAAATTGGAATACGCCAGCACTCGTTTGAGCGCGCCTTCCAGTTCCCGTACGTTCGAGCGGATGTGTTTGGCGATGAAAAAGGCAACTTGTTCGTCGAGCTTGATGCCGCCTTGTGCCGCCTTGGACAACAGGATCGCCACGCGCATCTCGAGCTCGGGCGGTTCGAGCGCGACCGTCAGCCCCCACCCGAAGCGCGAGATCAAACGCTCTTCCATGCCGGAGATTTCCTTCGGATAGGTGTCGCAGGTGATGACGACCTGCTTCCGAGCTTCGATCAGCGTATTGAACAGGTAGAAGAACTCTTCCTGCGTTCGATTCTTGCCGTTGAAGAACTGTATGTCGTCGATCAGCAGCAGGTCGAGGGTGCGGTAGTAGCGCTTGAATTCGTCGAAGGCTTTGTGCTGGTAGGCCCGCACGACGTCCGATACGTATGTTTCGGCGTGGATGTAGCGGATCTTCGCATCCGGATTGTTCTCGAGGATGTGATTGCCGATGGCCTGGATCAGGTGCGTCTTGCCGAGGCCGACGCCTCCGTAAACGAAGAGCGGGTTGTACGACGTCGGGTGGTCTGCGACCTGCATCCCGCCGGCGCGTGCAAGCTGATTCGCCTTGCCTGAAACAAACGAGGCGAAGGTGAACCCCGGGTTCAGGCCGGCCTGCTCGCCGCGTTTGGTCGCGGCCGGTGCCGGATCGGGGGCTTTCGGGATCGAGACAACGGGATTGGGCCGGTCAGCTGCATCGGCGACGGCAAACACCACCCGGAGCGAACCGCTGCCGGTTCCAGCCGCCATTTCGGCAATCCGGCCGGCATAGCGCTCCTTGACCCATTGCAAGACGAAGCGGTTGGGCGCAACCAACCGCAGGCCGTCCTCGGCGTCCTCGAAGCGAAGGGGGCGGATCCAGGTATTGAATTGCTGGGGCGTGAGCTCGCGCTGGAAGGAGTCCAGGCAACTTTGCCAGAATGCAGGGGTCGACATATTCGGGGTACGGGGGACACGCCAGAAAAAAAGATCGGGCACCGCAAGGAACCCGTCGCAACCGCATTGTATCCCGCCTGGCCCAAAGTTATCCACAGCAATCCACAGAGCTTGGAGCGTGATTAGGCTTGACAGTCCATAGCGCAAAACGCTCTAATGTAAGGCTTTTTCTTCAGAAGGTAGATCATGAAACGCACTTATCAGCCATCGGTGGTTCGCCGCAAGCGCACCCACGGCTTTCGCAGCCGGATGAAGACGGCGGGCGGCCGCAAAGTGTTGCGCGCCCGACGCGCCAAGGGCCGCGCCCGGCTCGCGGTATAGTTCGTCAGCACGGCGCACCCGCGATCGGCGCGAACCGCCGCCAGCGACTCTCCGGAGCCGCGGCCTTTGCCAGGTTGTTCCGAGAGGGGCGCCGCCTGGAAGCGCGACACGTACAGGTGCTTGCCGTGCCGGCCGTCGCCGGCATCGGGCGGGTCGGTTATGTCATCGGCAAGCAGCAACTCGCCCGCGCTGTAGACCGAAACTACGTCCGGCGGATTCTCCGCGAGACCGTGCGTCGCCATCGGCCGGACATAGGTCGATTCGACGTTGTCTTGCGATTGCGGGCCCGGTGCCCGCGAAACGTTCTGCCCGGGTTGGCGCTGGAAGCGACCCAACTGCTCGACGCCCTGGTCGCCCTGAAACATCAATGAAAGCCTTATTGCTCTCGATGCTGCGTGGGTATCAATATGCGATCAGCCCCCTGTTCGGGGCGAATTGCCGCTTTTATCCCAGTTGCTCCGACTATGCGCGCGAGGCGGTCGAACGTCACGGCGCACTCAAGGGTTCCTGGCTGGCGCTGCGTCGCGTAGCGCGCTGTCACCCGTATCATTCCGGCGGTTTCGATCCCGTCCCCTGATCAACCGCTGCCACCCGGACCTTTGCGTTCATGGATACCCAACGCCTCATCCTGTTCGTCATCTTTTCCTTCTCCGCGCTCTTCCTCTGGGAGGCGTGGCAGCGCGACCATCGGCCACCGGTCCCGCAGACGACGAGTGCCGTGCCGGCACCGAAAGCAGGGATCGACGCGCCATTGCCGAGCGGTACGACGGCGCCCCCCGTGCCCGGTTCGAGCCCCGCCGCCGTCCCGGCAGGGGAAAAGATCGTCATCAAGACCGACCTCTTCGTCGCGAATGTCGACACGGTCGGCGGCGTACTGACCCAGCTCGCACTCAACGCGCATCGCGACACGCACGACGAAAGCAAGCCGTACGTCCTGCTCCAGCAGAATGCCGACCGCACGTTCATCGCCCAGTCCGGATTGCTGGGGGAGGGCATGCCGAACCACCGCACGGTATGGCAGGCGTTGCCCGGTCCGCGCGAACTCGCGCCGGGGATGGACACGCTCGAACTCAAGCTGCAAGCCACGACGGCGAGCGGGGACAAGGTGGTGCAGACGCTGACGTTCCATCGCGGCAGTTACGTGATCGATGTCACCTACCAGATCATGAACGCCGGAGCGGCGCCGATTGCGCCGTTCGCATACTTCCAGCTGACGCGCGATACCAAGACGCCGGATGTGCAAAGCTCGATGGCGCCGGCCGCGTACACCGGTCCCGTCATTTACAACGAGACGGACAAGTTCAAGAAAGTCGACCACGGCGAGTTAGACAAGCTGGCCGCGGACCCGGCGCGCAAGTTGCCCTACACCAAGAACACGGACAACGGCTGGGTAGGGATGATCGAGCACTACTTTCTCGCCGCGTGGCTGCCGGCGGACAGCCCTCGTACCTCGCGCGAGTTCTACGCGAAGAAGCTCGACAACGGGTTGTACGCCGATGGCGTGATCCTGCAGGCTGCCCCGATCGCACCGGGCGCCACGGGAGAGATCAAGGTTCCACTCTATGTCGGACCGCAGGAGCAGGACACGCTCGCGAAACTCGCAACCGGTCTCGATCTCGTTGTCGACTACGGCATTTTCACGATCCTCGCGGCACCGCTCTTCTGGTTGTTGAAGTGGCTCTACGGCATCGTCCACAACTGGGGCTGGGCGATCGTGCTGCTGACCATCATCATCAAGACCGCCTTCTATCCGCTCAATCATGCGAGCGCACGGTCGATGGCCAAGATGAAGGTCATCGCACCCAAAATGAAGGCACTGCAGGAGCAGTACGGCAGCGACAAGCAACAGCTCCAGATCAAGATGATGGAGATGTACAAGACCGAGAAGATCAATCCGCTCGGTGGCTGCCTCCCGATCGTGGTGCAGATTCCGGTCTTCATCGCGCTCTATTGGGTGCTGCTGTCGGCCGTGGAACTGCGCCACGCACCGTGGATCTTGTGGATTCACGATTTGTCGGCGCCGGACCCCTATTTCGTCCTGCCGGTCATTTACGCGATCACGGCCTACCTGCAGGTCCGGCTGTCCCCCACGCCCATCCAGGATCCGGTGCAGGCGAAGGTGATGCAGATCATGCCGATCGCGTTTTCGGTCATGTTCATCTTCTTCCCGTCTGGCCTGGTGCTCTACTGGCTGGTCAACAATTCGCTGCAGATATTCCAGCAATGGCACATGAACCGCGTCCTGGAGCGCGAGGCGGCGGCCGCCGCAGCCAAGCGCCGTTGAGCTCGGCCGGGGCGTGCGCCGACGACAAGGCGCACCATGGCGCTCGACACTGACGTCATTGCGGCGGTCGCGACGCCGCCGGGCCGAGGCGGCATCGGTGTCGTACGTGTGTCAGGGCCTGATCTGTCGCGCGTCGTCGAGGGCGTCGTTGGCCGGGCGCTGCAACCGCGCGTTGCGACGCGGGCGCGTTTTCTCGACGCACACGGCGACGTGCTCGATGAGGGCCTCGCGCTGTGGTTCCCGGCACCGGCGTCCTATACGGGACAGGCGGTACTCGAACTTCACGGCCACGGTGGGCCTGCCGTACTGGGACTGATCCTGAGGCGCTGCCTCGAGCTGGGCGCGCGGCTTGCCCTTCCCGGCGAATTCACCAAGCGCGCATTTCTCAACGACAAGCTGGACCTGGCGCAGGCCGAGAGCGTCGCCGATCTCATCGATGCCGCGACCGGGGCCGCGGCGCGCGCGGCGGCACGCAGTCTCTCGGGGGCCTTCTCGCAGGAGATCGGAGACATCGTCGCCCGCGTGGTGGAATTGCGCACGGTCACCGAAGCGTCGCTCGACTTTCCCGAGGAAGACATCGACTTCATCCGCGCGGCCGATGCGCAAGGAAAATTGACCGCGCTGCGTGACCGGGTCGCGGCGCTCACCATGCGCTCGCGCCAGGGCGCGCTCCTGCGCGACGGCCTGCACGTGGTCCTCGTCGGCGCACCGAATGTCGGCAAATCGAGCCTGCTCAATCAACTCGTCGGCGACGACGTTGCGATCGTGACACCCCACGCCGGAACGACGCGCGATGCGATCCGCAGCAGCGTCGAGATCCACGGCATTCCGCTGCACATCATCGATACGGCCGGGCTGCGCGAGACCCTCGACGAAGTCGAGAAGATCGGGATCGAGCGCACGAGGACGGCGATTGCCATGGCCGATCTGGCGCTCATCGTGACCGATGCGCGCGACCTCGAACCTGCCCCAGCGGTGCTCGTGGCGGAGCTGCCCGCGACGTTGGCGCGCATCGTCGTGCGGAACAAGATCGACCTCGCGGCGGCTCCGCCGAAAAGAGCGATCGACAGCGCAGGGCAAACGGTCTGGCTCTCGGCAAAAACGGGAGCCGGAATCGATCTGCTGGGAGACGCGATACTCGACGTCGCGGGCGCGCACGAAGACATGGAAGGCACGTTCCTCGCCCGCGAGCGGCATCTGCAAGCGCTCGGAGCGGCAAGCGAGCATCTTGCTGCGGCGGCGGCACATCTCGCGAGCGACGCACCGCCCCTCGAACTGTTCGCCGAAGAGTTGCGCGAAGCCCAGCATGCGCTGTCGGAGATAACCGGTGAGTTCACCGCTGACGATTTGCTCGGTGAAATCTTCAGCCGGTTCTGCATCGGCAAATAGCGTCGGTTCTTGCGGCGCGGACGTCCCAATCGTCCAAAGTCGAGGCTTGGTCTCGTGACGGCCGTTTGATGGTCGGCCGTCGTCCCCGAGCGGTTATTCGGCGGTCTTCGGCACGTGCGTCGTCGCGGCCTTGGTTGCCGGGGCAGCCGGCGTGGACGCAGCCTTCTTCGGCGGCGTTTTCTTGGCCTTCTTTGCCGTTGTCTTCGCGGTGGTCGGGGATTTCTTCGCCGCCGGCTGCGGCTGGGACGGTACGGTAGCGGAGGAAGGACTTGATGTCAGTGCTGGTTCGCCAACGCTGGCGGCGTCGCGGGCGCGTGCCTCGTCTTGTGGGAGCGGCGATGAAGTAGCGCTCGTCGACACAGCATTGAGAGGCGGTGTGCTCGCGACCGGGACGTCGATCTTGGCGGGAATCGGTTCCGCGGTCGCGGCCGGAGCCTGTGTCGCATTCGGCGCTTCGCGAGACTGCTGCGAAGAGAGGTCGGTGCGGTAGACATACACAGCGACTGCTGCCACCGCTGTTGCTGATAGCACGCCCGCGATTGGCCAGCGGGACCGCTGAGGCCGCTCGGCGGCACGTCCTTCGGAAGCGATCTCCGGAGACGCGAAACCGATATCCCCATCCACCGGGGAAGGCTGAGGCGCAGCAACGACTGCGTCGGACTCGCGCGCCGCCGTCGTCGCGTTGTCGTCGGGAAGCGAAATCTCCTCACGGGCCTCCGCCCCCGAAATTCGCTGCGTCGCGGGCAGGGTCTCGATGCGGACATCGTTTGGCGCTGCCGATCCCGCTGTGGCTTCGGTGACGACCACTTTTGGCGCAGGCTCCGGTGGCGGTTCCAATACCGGATCGGCGATGCCGCAGTTGTAGCAGCGCCTCGCAGCGCGGTCGTTGATCGCGTCACATTGGCGGCACGGTTTCAGATGCAGCGGTGAACCGCAGTCGTTGCAGAACTTGGCACCCGCTGGATTGACGTGGGCGCAGAAGATGCACTGCGCAGGGAGGTTGGCGAAACGCGCGGACGCCAAGCCGCTCGCGCCTGGCCGCTCATTCAGGGAAGGTTGGCTGCCTTCACCAGGAGAACCGCGAAAGGGAGGCCGCATCGTATGGGCGGGGCTTGGGCGAGTCTCTCGGCGGCAGGCCCTCTAGGTGCGGGCCGCCGTTGCCTGCGTTCGCAACGCGTTCGAGTACAGCAGTCTTTCAAGCCTCGGCTTCAACCCATCGAGGTACTTCTGCACGTCGGCATCCTTCGGCTTGTCCGAAACGACGAACCCTTGGATGAGCCGCAATGTCGCGCGCACGATGAGCGCGGTGTTTTCACAGCGAAAATAGGCGAAGCGCCATTCGCCGCCGCTATGAAGCTCGGGATGCAGGATGGGCGCGCCGTTCTTCGAGGAAGCATCGATAGCCAAGTCGCGAAACCTGTAGATTTCTCCCAAATTCTGCCGCAGGGTGCCCGCTTCCTTTGCCGTCAATGAAAAGGCGAAGCGAAAGATCTCCGAGATCTCGGCATGTCGCGGGAGACGTCGTTCTCGTGATTGATCGAGAACGGAGGGCGGCAAGTGAACCCGGGACTGTACGGCGGCACAGAAAGCGTCAAGCGCGATCGAGCAAGCCATGATCGACTGCAAGGAGGTTTCGAACTCCCACTCCAACGCGCCGGACTTGGAATTTTCGTCGGTGCCCCTCCACGCCGCAACGCGTGCGGCCTGGGCGACTTGCGCGTCCGAGAAATGGCGGATGGCCAACTCGAGCCACGTGGGACACACGTCGAAGCGAACATGATCGGTCAAATCGACCGGCTGTCCGGCGAGTTCTTCTTGCGAAATCGGCAGATCGACGGCGGGGTCGTCCGCGATCTCTCGGTACATGGGTACGGCGTTCACTAGGCGGCTCCTCGCTGAAGGAATAGTGGTCCCGACGCTGCGCCCGCGCGGGCAAAGGCCGGATACTTAGGAAACGCCTAGGCATGCGTCAAATGACGAACTCACCGGGCCCAGAATCCAAGCGGAGCCGGTGACCTTCCCCAGTCCTTGGCAGGTCCAAAACAAATTAGACGCCTCCAGGCCGCGTAGCGCAACACTCATTTCGTCGCGCCGGGGCGCGGTTTGCGGGGGCGGATCTGAATACCTAACTGGCTTCGGTACAACGAGACGAACTTTCTGGCTTTGCGCACGCGCTTCTTCTGCTCCTGGAATGAGCCGCCGAAATGGCGCTCAATCTCGGCGATCGCTTGCGTGTCCGTGATCTTGGCAAGCGGCAAGCCGCTTTTCTCTGCAAGGGTGCGCTTGGTCCGCTCCACATAAGCGATGATCAACACGCGTTCTTCAGGATTTGTCGGCGGGTTTCGCGCCGCTCTCGGTGACGTATCCGCAACGGCGCCGGAAAGTTGTTTGCGTGGCCTCGGCAGTGGACGCTTCCACGCCGTGATGGCACGCTCCAGGAGTTCTCGACCCGCTTGCTGTTCGCGGTCGGCCCAACCGCGGGCCAGGAGCACCACGAGTCGGCAAAATCCGCGAAAATCGGCGATGGGCAAGGTCGTGTGCTGCGCGCCAGCAGCGGCCTCCGCGTCCGCGCTCTCGGCCCATTGCTCTCCGTCGCGCGCCAGTTGCAATAGTTCGTCCACCAACGGCTCTTGCGAATCCGTCAGTCCCGGGTACTTGTCCGACATGCGCAGGCCGTGACCCGAGGTCCAGTTCGCGTCGCGATTGTCGAGAGGGTTTGGTTTGCGTCCCATGCACTGGCGCGGTCGTGTTGCTCGCGAGGTCGGAAGCGGGCGCGTGATCTCTGCCCGCGTGCGCTGGAAACGTTCCCGCGAAGCCCAGGCATCAATGCGCGCGGACCGCGGCAATCCGGACGTAGCCGCTCGCGATGCATCGGAAAGTAGCAGTTTTTGGGTCGCGTTGCCAACGAGCAAGCGACCGTTGAGGCTAATTTGCCGTTGCGGCGGCACGAACCGTCGCGCTGGTTGCCAATGACGGGGTCGCGTACGATGCTTGCAATCAAATGCATCGATCGGTCGATACGATGTTGGTAGGTCTCTAGGCGCGGCAGCCGCACATGAATCCGAATCTGCACGCGCTCTGGTCGCCGGCCGGCGCGCTGTTGATCGGCCTCGCGGCCGCCCTGTCGAGCAGCGCGCTGAACGTGCCGTTGCCGTGGATGATCGGACCCTTGCTGGCGGTTGCAGCGGTGCGCATGTGCGGTGTTCACGTCACCGGACCGCGCGGGGGCCGGCAGACAGGACAATGGATCATCGGCAGCGCACTGGGACTCTACTTCACGCCTGCGGTGGTCGAGCATCTCGGCACGGTTGCTTGGCTGCTGGTGGTCGGCGCGCTGTTTGCGATCGGCCTCGGCTATGTCTGCGGCTATGTACTTTCGCTGCTTGCAGGCACCGATCGCACGACGGCGTTGTTCTCGAGCGTCCCGGGCGGCGCCGCGGAAATGACGATCCTGGGCGAGCGGTTCGGAGCGCGCGTCGATGAGGTTGCTGCGGCGCAATCGTTGCGCATCCTGATTGTGGTCGTCAGCATTCCGTCGATTTACGCCGCGCTGCGACTACACGGTGCCGACCCGTTCGTGGCGGGCGACACCGAAGTTCGCTGGCCGGTGCTGGCGACACTGCTCGCAGCGACGGCGGTCGGGGGTTTCGTGATGCAGAAACTCAAGGCGCCGAACGCCTTCGTGCTGGGGGCGCTGGCCGTTGCGATTCCGCTGACGGCGTTGGCGTTCACCGCGTCGGCCGTTCCAAGATGGTTGATCAACCTCGCGCAACTGCTGCTCGGTTGCGCGCTCGGGTCGCGGTTCAACCGCAGTTTCCTGACGCGCGCGCCCCGTTTTGTCGGCTGCCGTCGCCTTGACCGTGGTCCTGGCGATGATCCTTTCCGCGCTCTTTGCCATCGGGCTCGCCCGCATGACGGGTCTTCACCCGGCGACGCTCGTGCTCGCGACAGCGCCGGGGGGCGTGGCCGAGATGGCCGTTACCGCCAAGGTTCTGGAGCTGGGCGTGCCGCTGGTGACATCCTTCCACGTGACGCGAATCGTGTTGTTGCTGCTCTGCACCGGACCGCTGTTCGGGTGGTTGGGGCGACGCAGAAAGCGGTAGCGCACATCGTGTAGCTTACTCGCGCGGCCCAGTGGCCTGACCATCGGGTGCGAGGTTGCGAAGACTTTGCGCGTGGTAAAATCGCACCCCCATCAATCAGCGACGCGTCTCGCGAATTGTCTTCGCGATTCTGCCTGGCGCGCTCCATCCCTTCTCACGTATGAATCATCCTGATCCGACGCCCGCACTCGCCGCCGCCGTTGGGGCGCCCGCCTACGTGCGGCATCCGCGCCTGCTCGCGTGGGTGCGTGAGATTGCGGCGAAGACGCGTCCCGATCGCATCGAATGGTGCGACGGCTCGCAAGTCGAATACGACCGGCTATGTGGTCAGATGGTCGCGGGCGGCACGCTGCGCAGGCTCAATCCCGCGAAGCGTCCGAACAGTTATCTCGCGCTGTCCGATCCTTCCGATGTCGCGCGGGTCGAAGACCGCACGTTCATCTGCTGCGAGCACGAGGACGACGCGGGGCCGACCAACAACTGGGTCGCGCCCGCCACCATGCGCAAGACGCTGGCCGAGTTGTTCGAGGGCTGCATGCAGGGCCGCACGCTCTACGTCGTGCCATTCTCGATGGGGCCGTTGGGCAGCCCGATCGCGCACATTGGCGTCGAACTGACCGACAGTCCGTACGTCGTCGTCAGCATGCGCATCATGACGCGCATGGGACGCGACGTGTTCGACGTGCTTGGCACGGACGGAGCGTTCGTGCCGTGCGTGCATACCGTGGGCGCACCGCTTGCGCCGACGCAACGCGACGTGCCGTGGCCGTGCAACGCCGAGCGCAAGTACATCGTGCACTTTCCTGAAACGCGCGAAATCTGGAGCTACGGTTCCGGTTACGGGGGCAATGCGCTCCTTGGCAAAAAATGCTTCGCGCTGCGCATCGCGTCGGTGATGGGACGCGACGAAGGCTGGCTTGCGGAGCACATGCTCATTCTCGGCGTCACGTCTCCCGCCGGCGAGAAGACGTACGTCGCCGCCGCGTTTCCGAGTGCGTGCGGCAAGACCAATTTCGCGATGCTGATTCCACCCGCGGGGCTCGATGGCTGGAAAGTGACGACCATTGGCGACGACATCGCCTGGATCAAGCCGTCGGCCGATGGACATCTGCGCGCAATCAATCCCGAGGCCGGCTATTTCGGTGTCGCACCGGGAACATCGTACGAGTCCAATCCCAATGCGATGAAGACGATGGAGCGCGACGTGATCTTCACCAACGTCGCGCAGACGGAAGATGGCGACGTGTGGTGGGAGGGCATGACGCGCGAAGCACCGGCGAAGCTCACCGACTGGCAGGGACAACCCTGGACGGCGGGGTGTGGACGCAAGGCCGCGCATCCGAATGCGCGCTTTACGGTGTCGGCGCTGCGCTGCCCGTCGCTTGACCCCGAGTGGGACAACCCCGCGGGCGTGCCGATTTCGGCGTTTGTGTTCGGCGCCCGCCGCAGCGATACGGTGCCGCTCGTTGTCGAAGCGATGAGTTGGGAAGATGGGGTCTACAAGGCGGCGACGATGGGGTCGGAAACAACGGCGGCTGCTGCAGGCAAGGTCGGCGAAGTCCGTCGGGATCCGTTTGCCATGTTGCCGTTCTGCGGCTATCACATCGGAGACTATTTCGCGCACTGGCTCGCCATGGGCAAGAAAGTTGCGCACCCGCCACGCATTTTCAACGTCAACTGGTTCCGCACCGATGACGACGGCAAATTCGCCTGGCCCGGTTTCGGCCAGAACATGCGCGTGCTGAAGTGGATCGTCGAACGTTGCCTTGGACGCGGGCACGCCGTTGCGGCGCCGCTCGGCCTGCAGCCGGACTACGCCGATCTCGACTGGCGTGGGCTCGACTTCACGCGCGAGCGTTTCGAGCAGGTAATGCGCCTCGATCGCGCGCGGTGGGAGAGTGAATTGCAGGCGCACGATCAATTGTTCGCCCGGCTGGGGACCAAGCGACCCGAGGCACTGGCGCGGCAGCGCCGTGACTTGCAGGCGCGGCTGCGCTGACCAACGCGATACCTGTGCGGTTGCAGCGAAGGGGCGCGGTGACGCGCCCCTTGTCATTCTGGGTGTGCGGCCAGCAGCGCGTCGACTTCCGCTCGGGTCGGCGCACCCAGGCGGCCTCCGAGATGTGTGCATTTCAACGCGGCCGCGGCATTGGCGAAGCGGGCCGCCGCCGCGACCGTCTTGCCCTCGCCGATCGCGAGCGCAAAAGCACCGTGAAACACGTCGCCTGCGGCGAGCGTGTCGATCGCGCTCACACGCGGCGCGAGCGCTCGGTGCTCCCGATCGCCCTCGAGCCACAGGAAACCGTCGGCGCCGACGGTTACGCCAACTACGCCGTGCGCCACCGCCTGCACGCGGCGCAATCCATCGCCTACGTCGCTGACCCCACTCGCAAGCGCGAGTCCCGCAGTGGAGAAAATCGCGAAATCGCAGCGGCCGCACAGATCGCGCAATGCGTCGACGGGTCCGACGTCGCCGTCGAATACCGCGGGAACGCTGGCCGCGCGCGCCGCGTCGAGCCAGCGCGCTGCTCCTTCCGGCCAGCGCACGTCGGCGAGGACGGCGGAGAAGTTGCGGATCGATTCCACGGGCAGCCACGACGGATCCGGGTCCAGCGCAGGGTCGTTGTAGATGCAGATGAGACGTTCGCCGTGGCGGTCGACCAGGATCGTTGCGATGGGCGATTGGCAGCGGTCGACGCGACGAACCATCGTAACGTCCACGCGCTCGGCCGCGAGTTGCGCAAGGATTCGCGTGCCTGCCGCGTCATTGCCGACCCTGCCGCAGTAAGAGACCTGCGCGCCGAGTCGGCTGGCCGCGACGCTCGCGTTCGCCGCCATGCCGCCACCGGACTCGACGCAGGCGGTGGCCAGGACCTTGACTGGCGTCACCGGAATTTCCGGAACGCTGAAGATCGTATCGAGCGCGCTGTGGCCAACGCAAAGTAGTGCGGTCATGAGGAAGGATCCTTGCGTGCCTGTTGCGTCGGGGCTATGCTGTTATTGACGTTCGCAAACGTTTGCAGTACACGATTACAGTAACGCTTTTCGGTAAACGTTTGCAGGCCTCGCGCGGCTTGGCCGTCATTGTCGGCTTGGCGCGCGTTCCGTGCAAGCCGCGAAATTGACATGGACACGAGCGAACCACGCGAGCCAACCTCCAGGAGGCGACGTCGCCACGCGAGAGCCAGCCTTGCCCCGACGCTGCGCGACGTCGCCCGCGCCGCGTCGGTCTCGACCGCATCGGTGTCGCGCGCGCTGTCACGTCCAGAACTGGTCAGCGAGGAGGTGCGCGGCCGAGTGAGGGCGGCGGTTCGTACTCTGGGCTTTGTGCCCAACGCCGCGGCACAGGCGCTCTCCGGCCGCCCCGAGCGATTGGTCGGTGCGGTGGTGGCGACGCTGGGCGATCCCCCAACCATGCTTGCCCTGGAAGCGCTGAGCCTTGAACTCGCAAGGCACGGGGCGGCCCTTCTAACGGCGGTCGCCGGCGATGGGGAGGCGGGCGTTGCGGCGTGCACGCGCGGGCTGCTGGCACGCGGCGCGGAGGCCATCGTCTTTGGTGGCGGCGCAACTCCAGTCGACCCGGGCCGGAACCGGCCGTGGGCGAGCCTCGACGAGCCGGTATCCCGCTCGGGCGCTGGCGGATCGGGCTTCGACTGTGCCGGCGCGCTGGCACTTGTTGCCCGGTACCTCCAAGGACTCGGCCACGTACGGATTGGCTTGCTTGGCGTGGGAGGTGAACACCGTATCGATGCGGTTCGTCACGCACTCGCGGACACTGGCATCCAAATTGTGGGGGATGCTTTCGGCCTCAAGGGCGGGACGGGCGACGGCCTTGCCGACGTGTTCGATCGGTGGCGGACGCTGCCTGCGCCGCCCACGGCTGTTGCCTGTGGCAGCGATAGGGTTGCCGTGGCCGTCCTTCAGGAATGCAAGCGGCAGGACATCGCGGTGCCTGGGCGATTATCGGTCGTTGGGTATGGCGATACCGAACTCTCGCGGCAGGTACGCCCGGCGCTGTCCACGGTTCGGGTGCCCGCAGGCGAGGCAGGTGCGGCCTTGGCCCGCAGCCTGCTCGCACAGTTGGACGCCCGTTCTGAACCATCGCCGGAACTCCACCCCAAACTTGTCGTGCGCGAGACGACCGGCGCCTGCGCCTAAGGGCTGCTGCGGTTCCACGTGGAACACCAGCGCCCGGTTTCACGTGGAACCTCGGGCGGTCGTTTGCCTCTGATGCGTACCGCTAGGGTCTATCGGGAGGCTTGGCTTTGCAGTATCATTGACGGTCCAGCATCAGTCATATTTTTCCTTTAAAAACATGCTGTTCCCAACGCGGTTCGAGGTCATAGTCGTCGGTGGCGGGCACGCAGGCACGGAGGCTGCGCTCGCGGCTGCGCGTATGGGCCGACGCACCCTGCTGCTTACCCACAGCATCGAAACGCTGGGGCAGATGTCGTGCAATCCGTCGGTCGGCGGTATCGGCAAGGGACATCTCGTCAAGGAGGTCGACGCCCTGGGCGGCGCCATGGCGTTGGCGACGGACGAAGCCGGGATCCAGTTTCGCACGCTCAATTCGAGCAAGGGCCCGGCAGTACGCGCCACGCGAGCGCAGGCCGACCGGCTGCTGTACAAGCAGGCCATTCGGTCGCGTCTCGAAAACCAGCCCAACCTGACGCTGTTCCAGCAGGCTGTCGACGATCTAACCCTCGTCGGTGATCGAGTAAGCGGCGTGGTGACCCAGCTCGGAACGCGGTTCGAAGCCGATACTGTCGTGCTGACCACCGGTACCTTCCTGTCCGGGCTGATCCACGTCGGCCTTGAGCACTACGAGGCGGGCCGGGCCGGCGATCCGCCCGCGAAAACGCTCGCGGCAAAGTTGCGTGAGCTCAAGCTGCCCGTCGGCAGGCTGAAGACGGGCACGCCGCCGCGACTCGACGGACGCACGATCGCCTTCGACCGCCTCTTGCAGCAACCGGGGGACGATCCCGCGCCTGTGTTCTCGTTCATGGGCGACGCCGCGATGCATCCACGGCAAATGCCGTGCTGGATCACCCATACCAACGAGCGCACCCACGAGATCATCCGCGCCGGGCTCGACCGGTCGCCCATGTTCACCGGAGTGATCGAAGGCGTGGGTCCGCGATACTGCCCCTCCATCGAGGACAAGGTGACCCGTTTTGCGCAGCGGACGAGCCACCAGATCTTCCTCGAGCCGGAAGGCTTGACGACGCACGAGATCTATCCGAACGGCATTTCGACGTCGCTGCCGTTCGACGTACAGCTGGCGCTCGTGCGGACGATCGAAGGTTGCGAGCAGGCTCACATCCTGCGGCCCGGGTATGCCATCGAATATGACTATTTCGATCCCCGCGCGCTGAAGGCGACGCTCGAAACCAAAGCCATACGTGGACTCTTCTTCGCGGGGCAGATCAACGGCACGACCGGCTACGAGGAGGCCGCTGCGCAGGGGCTGCTGGCGGGGATCAACGCAGGCCGGTTGGCGCGCGGCGAGGAGGGCTGGTTCCCGCGGCGCGACCAGGCTTACCTGGGGGTGCTGGTGGACGACCTCGTGACACGCGGCGTCACGGAGCCGTACCGGATGTTCACCAGCCGCGCCGAGTACCGCCTGCAATTGCGCGAGGACAACGCCGACCTGCGGCTGACCGAGGCTGGCCGGGCGCTGGGCATCGTCGACGATCGCCGGTGGGACGCGTTCTGCCGCAAGCGCGATGCGGTCGGGCGCGAACTCGAACGGCTGAAATCCACGTGGCTCAACCCGAACAGCGTTTCGCGCGTGAGTGCCGAGCGGGTCCTGGGCCAGGCGTTGGAGCGCGACAGCAGCCTCGCGGAAATTCTGCGGCGCCCGGGTGTCACGTACGCGAGCCTGCTGACCTTGCCAGGGGCGGGTGAGCCCGTCGGCGATCCGAACGTTGCCGAACAAGTCGAGATCGCCACCAAGTACGCGGGCTACATCGATCGGCAGAATGAGGAGATCGCGCGACACGCCGCGCAGGAGAGCCTGCGCTTGCCCAGTGATATCGACTATCGCTCGGTGCGCGGCCTCTCCAACGAAGTCCAGCAGAAACTGAATCAGCATCGGCCGGAAACGCTGGGACATGCGGCACGCATTTCGGGGATGACGCCCGCCGCGATCGCGCTGCTGCTGGTGCACCTCAAGCGCGGTTTCAGGCAAGTGCCGACTGAAAGCCGGCAACGCTCGGCATGACCGATGCGTTGCGCGCGGGCATCGACGACATTGGCCTCGCCATTGATGCTTCCGCGCAGGGGAAGCTGTTGGCCTACGTCGCGCTGCTCGAGAAATGGAACCGCACGCACAATCTCACGGCAATCCGCGATCGAGCCCAGATGATCACGCATCACCTGCTCGATTCGCTCGCCGTGCTGCCGTATTTGCCCGTAGATGCCGGCTTGCGCGTGGCGGACGTCGGCAGCGGCGGCGGCTTGCCCGGTATTCCGCTGGCCATTGCACGGCCCGATTGGCGCGTCACCTTGATCGACAGCAACCACAAGAAGACGGCGTTTCTGAACCAGGCCGTGATCGAGTTGATGTTGCCCAACGTCGAGGTGGTCACCGCCCGCGTCGAAGATGTCGCGCCGGCGAAGCCTTTCGATGTCGTGATGTCGCGCGCCTATTCGTCGCTGGAGACGTTCGTCAAGCAGTCCGCCGGACTGCTTTCGCGCGAGGGTCGCTGGGTCGCGATGAAGGGCGCCATCCCGCATGACGAGGTGGCGGCGCTGCCGCGGGACGTCGCCGTCGAGGGGACGCCCGCAGTGACAGTGCCTGGCATGGATGGCGAGCGGCATCTCGTCATCATGAAAACCGCCCATCCATGACCAAGATCATCGCGATTGCCAACCAAAAGGGGGGCGTCGGCAAAACGACGACAAGCGTGAATCTCGCGGCCAGCCTGGTCGCGATGAAGCGTCGCGTGCTGCTGGTCGACCTCGACCCCCAAGGCAACGCAACCATGGGAGCCGGCGTCGATAAGCGTGCGCTTACTCACACCGTATATCAAGTGCTGCTTGGCGAGAAGAAAATCGCTGATGTCCGACTTGCGTCGCCCTCCGGTGGCTTCGACCTGGTGCCGTCCAACCGCGAACTGGCCGGCGCCGAGGTCGAGCTGGTCGATTTGCCCGAGCGCGAAATGCGCCTCAAGGATGCGTTGTCGGAGGCGCTCTCGCAGATGCGCACGGCGATATCCGAAATCGTCGGCGACTACGATTTCATTCTGCTTGACTGCCCGCCATCTCTGTCGCTGCTGACGCTCAACGGGCTGTGTGCGGCCGACAGCGTGCTCATTCCGATGCAGTGCGAGTACTACGCGCTCGAGGGACTTTCGGACCTGGTGCAAACGATCCGCAAGGTGCGTGCGCATCTCAACCCGCGCCTCGAGGTCGAAGGGCTGCTGCGCACCATGTACGACCCGCGCAATACGCTTGCGCTGAACGTATCCGCGGATCTGCAAAAGCACTTCGGCGAAAAAGTTTACCGAACCGTCATCCCGCGCAATATCCGTCTCGCTGAAGCGCCGAGCTTCGGCGTTCCCGCGCTGCATCTCGATAAGTCGTCCAAGGGCGCGCAAGCCTATCTGGCGCTCGCCGGCGAAATGTTGCGGCGGGACGAAGCCGCGGTCGCCAGGGCGCAAGGAACGATGCATGGCTAAGCTCAAAGGGTTGGGTCGTGGTCTCGATGCGCTGCTGTCGGGCGTGGAGGAAGGCGCCGGCGGTGAATCGATGCAATCGATCGCTCTGGATCGCCTCGTACCCGGCAAGTATCAGCCGCGCACTCGCATGGACGAAGCGACGCTCGTCGAGCTGGCGGAGTCGATCAAGGCCCAGGGCATCATGCAGCCGATCCTGGTGCGCGCGATCGACGGTGCGCGTTTCGAGATCATCGCCGGCGAACGCCGCTGGCGCGCCGCGCAGCGTGCGGGCCTCAAGAACATTCCGGCGCTGGTGCGCAGCGTGCCGGACCAGGCGGCGCTCGCCTTGTCGTTGATCGAGAATATTCAGCGCGAAGACCTCAATCCGCTCGAAGAGGCGCAAGGCATTGCGCGCCTGATCGAGGAATTCAAGCTGACGCACGACGCCGCTGCAGCGGCCGTCGGCCGTTCGCGCAGCGCGGTGAGCAATCTGCTGCGGTTGACCCAACTCGCGCAACCGGTGCAGGCGCTGCTGCTGGCGGACAAGCTCGACATGGGACACGCGCGAGCGCTGTTGTCGTTGCCCGCCGCGAGCCAGGTGTCCGCTGCGGGCCGCATCGTCACGCAAAACTTGTCGGTACGCGATACCGAGCGCATGGTGCATACGCTGTTGGCGCCGTCCTCACGCCACGCGAAGTCGTCCCGTCGCAAACAGGCCGATGGCGACGTCGCACGCCTGGAACGGGACCTGGCTGACATTCTCGGTGCGAACGTGCGCATCGAATCGACACGCAAGGGTGCCGGGCGCGTAGTGATCGGCTATTCGAGCCTGGAACAGCTCGACGGTATCCTGGGCCGGCTGCGCAAGGGGCCGTCGCCGTAGGGGTATGTACTACCGTTCGCCCTGAATCGAAGGACCGATTCAGCAGACCAAAAAAACGGCGCCACGAGGCGCCGCTTTTCATCGAGCGCAAAATTCAGCCGAGCTGCTTGAGCATCGTGTCCGCATCGGACACTTCGAATTTGCCGGGGCCTTCGATATTGAGCGTCTTCACGACGCCGTCTTCGATGAGCGCCGAGAAACGCTGGCAACGCACGCCCATGCCGCGTGCGACCAGGTCCAACTCGAGGCCCAAGGCCTTGGTGTAGGCGGCGCTGCCGTCGCCCATCATGCGCACTTTGCCGGCGGCCTTCTGATCCTTGGCCCACGCGCCCATCACGAACGCATCGTTGACCGACATGCACACGATGTCGCTGACGCCCTTCGCCTTGAGCTTGTCATAGTTCGCGACGTAGCCGGGGACATGCTTGGCGGAACATGTCGGCGTGAATGCACCCGGCAGTCCGAACAGCACGACCTTCTTCCCGCGCGTCAAATCGTCGACCTTGAATTCGTTGGGGCCGATCTTGCATTCGGCGGATTCGACTTCGATGTACTCGTTGAGACTGCCGGCAGGGAGCCGGTCGCCAACCTTGATCGTCATGGTATCTCCTCGTTACGGGCGCGCGCCGCCGTGGCGCGTCGCGATGGACCGTTGATTGTAGCGGAAACTGCGTCCGCGCTGCGCGGCACCGGATCGTCGCAAGTCTTGTCGTCGGCGACGTGAAGGCGTAACGTCTGCAATCCGTGATCGCGGATCCAGTCAGGGGTGCACTATGGCGCAGGCGAAAAAAACAGCCCGCGAACGCCGGCTTAGCTTGCTCATTGCCACGCGCAAGGGGCTCTGGCAAATGCACACCGATGCAGCGCGGCGCACCTGGCGCCTCGTGGGACCGCAATTCCTCGGGCATATCGTGCATCACTGCATCGCCGATCCGCGTGACGGCAAGACGATGCTCGCCGCCGCGCGCACGGGTCACCTCGGTCCGACCATTTTCCGCTCGCAGGATCGCGGGCGCACGTGGCACGAAGCCAAACAGCCGCCCGCGTTTCGAGAGGGCAGTGGCCGCGTCGTCGATCACTCGTTCTGGCTGACGCCGGGACACGTCTCGCAACCCGGCGCCTGGTACGTCGGCACTTCGCCGCAAGGATTGTTCCGGTCGGACGACGGCGGCGCCACGTGGCGCGGCGTCGATGGTTTCAACGAGCACCCGCAACGCAAGGCGTGGTGCGGCGACGACAAGGACGGCACGCCCGACGGTCCGAAGCTGCATTCGGTGCTCATCGATCCGCGCAACGCCGCGCATATGTATATCGGCATGTCGAGCGGCGGCGTGTTCGAGTCGACCGACAGCGGCGCCAACTGGCGACCGCTCAATCGCGGCTTGCGCGCGGATTTCCTTCCCGATCCCAATGCCGAATACGGACACGATCCGCACTGTGTCCGATTGCATCCGTTGCTGCCGGATCGGCTGTATCAGCAGAATCACACCGGTATCTATCGCCTCGACCGCCCGGCGGAACAATGGCATGACCTCGGCGCAACGATGCCGAAGAGCGTCGGCGCGATCGGCTTTCCCGTGGTCCTCCATCCGCGCGACCCGGATACGCTGTGGGTGTTCCCGATGGATGGCAGCAGCGTCTGGCCGCGCGTCTCCCCCGACGGCAAGCCCGCGGTCTATCGCTCCGTCAACGGCGGCAAATCCTGGCAACGACAGGCAACCGGTTTGCCGAAGGCACAGGGTTGGTACACGGTGAAGCGCCAGGCGATGGCGGTGGATGACGCGACCCCCACGGGCGTCTACTTCGCGACCACCAGCGGTGAAGTGTGGGCGAGTCGCGACGAAGGGCGCACCTGGAAATGCATCGCGGCGCACTTGCCGCATATCTACGCGATCGAAGCAGCGTGAACAGTTCGGTGCGCGTGCTCATTCCCGGGCCGTTGCGCAGCTACACCGGCGACGCGGCGGTGGTCGCTGCGACGCGGAGGCACGCTCGACGAACTGCTCGCCGATCTGGATCGGCGCTATCCGGGTTTGCGTTTTCGCGTCATCGACGAGCAGGGCGACATCCGTCGCCACATCAAATTCTTCGTCAACGGCGCGTCGACGACGAATCTGCAACCGGCCTTGCGGGATGCCGACGAAGTGATGATCGTGTGCGCGTTGTCGGGCGGATAAGCGCTCGCACAACGCAGGTTCCGCACTGCAGCTTTTTTGACGCGTCGCCGCAAAAAGCCCTATAATCCATAAGTTTGCTGCGCATTGGTGTTGACCTCCCGTCCGAACCGATCTCCCGGATTTCCAATTCGCCGCGTCGCTGCCTGGCAGGCCATGGCGACGCTGGCGGTGGCGGTGATCGCAGGAGCTTGGGCGGGGTGGCAAGGGGCGCTGTCCGCGGTCTTGGGCGGAGTTGTCAACATCGCGGCCGGCGTGGTCTTCGCGTTTCTGATTGCACTGAACCCGACCGCAACCGCGAGCGGGACCGTGCGGACGATGTTGCGGGCCGAGGCGGGAAAGATTACCGCCATCGTGTTGCAGTTGTGGCTGGTGTTGACGATGTACAAAGATGTCGTCCACGCAGCCTTCTTTACGGCTTTCGTGGTCACCGTGCTGGTGTCTCAGGCGGCGATCCTGGTTAAAGACTGATCGATCGGGCGGGAATCGGCGATGGCTGCGGAACAGCAACTCGACGCAACAACCTACATCCAGCATCACCTCACGTTCTTCGCCGAGCCGGTCAGAGAGTCGGGCGGGTTCTGGACGATCAACTACGATACCGTCATCACCTCGGTCTTCCTTGGCGTGCTGACGCTGGGACTTATCTGGCTGGTTACGCGCAAAGCCACCTCCGGGGTGCCCTCCAGGACGCAGGCCTTCGTGGAGTTGTCGGTCCAGTTCGTCAACGACCAGGTCAAGAGCCTTTTCAATCAGGATCCCCGCTTTGTTGCGCCGCTTGCCCTCACGGTCTTCGTCTGGGTCTTATTTATGAACGCGATGGACTTCTTGCCCGTCGATATCACAGCATGGATTTTCGCGAACGTGTTTCATCAGCATGAGTGGCGTCCTGTGCCGACGGCGGACGTCAATACCACCTTTGCTCTGGCGCTGTCCGTGTTTGCGATGATGATCTACTTCAGCATCAAGAACAAAGGCCTCGGCGGCTGGCTGTACGAACTATTTTGCACGCCATTCGGTATACGGCCGCTGTGGGCATCACCGCTGCTGATCGCCTTCAATTTGTTGTTCAACCTGGTCGAGTACATTTCGAAGCCTCTGTCACACTCGCTGCGGTTGTACGGCAACATGTACGCTGGCGAGATCATCTTCATGTTGCTCGGCTTGTGGGCGGCAACCGGCGCGGTCGGCGTCATCATCGGTGGCTTGCTGCATGTGGGCTGGTCGATCTTCCACATTCTGATCGTCGCCCTGCAGGCGTACATTTTCATGATGCTGACCGTCGTTTATATCGCGATGGCGCATGAACATCACTAGTACCAGAATAACCGCCGTTACTTCACAACAATCTTCAACCCCGCTCAGAAAGGGCAACAAATGGACAAGCTGCAACTGATCGCGCAGATCCAGGCCTCCACCGGCATCGGCATCGGCCTCATCATCGGTCTCGGCGCGCTCGGCGCGTGCGTGGGCGTCGGCATCATGTGCTCGCGCTTCCTCGAGGGCGCGGCGCGGCAGCCGGAGATGATCCCGGCGCTGCAGGCGAAGGTGTTCCTGCTGCTCGGCCTGATCGACGCGTCGTTCATCATCGGCGTGGGCCTGGCGATGCTGTTCGCTTTCGGCAATCCGCTGATCCCACGCCGGCCTCAAGTGACGCAGATGTCCAAGAGCAAGACGCGTGGCGTCGCAGCGATTGGAAACAGCTGCGTCATCCCCGCGAATGCGGGGATCCAAGTCAGGATGATCGACGACGTGAGAAGGGCAAATTGGGCCCCGGCCTGCGCCGGGGCGACGACTCTCTGGGTAAGGGCACAGTCATGAACATCAATTTGACGCTGCTGATGCAGGCGGTCGCCTTTTTCGTCTTCATTCTCTTCTGTGCGAAATTCATCTGGCCGCCACTGATGCAGGCCATCGATACCCGCCAGAAGCAGATCGCAGACGGGTTGGCGGCGGGCGAGGAGGGCCGCCAGAGCCTGTCCAAAGCCGAGGAGCGTATCGCGCAGATGATGGCCGAGGCCAAGACGCGTTCCTCCGAGATCATCGCACAAGGCGAAAAACTCAAGAGCGAGACGATCGAGCAGGCGAAGGGCGCGGCCAAGGCCGAGGGCGACCGCATCATTGCCGCGGCGAAAGCCGAGATCGAGCAGGAAGTGGTTCGCGCCAAGGAATCGTTGCGCATCCAGGTGGCCGAGCTTGCCGTTGCCGGAGCGGCCAAGATCCTCAAGCGAGAAGTCGACCCCAAGGCGCACGCCGACCTGCTCGCCGTAATCCAGAAACAGCTATAGACGTCGACCATGGCCGAACTCATCACCATCGCCAGGCCGTACGCACAAGCCGCATTTTCGTTGGCGAGTGAACGCAATGCGCTTCCGGTCTGGGCCGAGATGCTCAAGCTGGCGAGTGCCGTGGTCACTGACCCGAAGGTGCACGCGGCGCTCGATAACCCCAAGCTGTCGGCCGGCGACAAGGAGTCGCTGTTTCTCTCGCTTTGCGGCGACAAGCTGAATGCGGAGGGACGCAATTTCGTCCGCGTTCTGGTTGAATCCGACCGGATCGGCCTGTTGCCGGAGATCCGCCAGATTTTCGACACGCTGAAGGACAACGCGGATGGCGTGGCGCGTGCGCACATCTCGAGCGCGTTCCCGGTTACGGACAGCGAGCTTGCCGTACTCAAGGCAGCGCTCGAGAAACGCTTCGGCAAGAAAATCGAAACGAGCGTCGCCGTCGATCCCGACCTCATCGGCGGCGCGACCATCGTCGTCGGCGACACCGTCATCGATGGATCGGTCCGGGGCGAGTTGCAGGCGATGGCCATCCATTTGCGAACCTGAAGTCGAAACTGACGCAACGCCGGCGCGACAACCGCGGCAAAGCGCGAGGAAAAACCATGCAGTTGAATCCATCCGAAATCAGCGAACTGATCAAGAGCAAGATCGCCAATCTGGACACGGGCGCCGAAGTGCGCACCCAGGGGACGGTCGTCTCGGTCACCGACGGCATCTGCCGCATCCACGGCCTCGCCGACGCCATGGCCGGCGAAATGCTGGAGTTCCCGAAGAACACGTTCGGCCTCGCGATGAACCTCGAGCGCGACTCGGTCGGCGCGGTCATCCTGGGCGAGTACGAGCACATCACGGAGGGCGACACGGTCAAATGCACGGGCCGCATCCTGTCGGTGCCGGTCGGGCTGGAACTCATCGGGCGCGTGGTCAACGCACTGGGCCAGCCGATCGACGGCAAGGGCCCGGTCAACGCCAAGTTGACCGACGTGATCGAAAAGGTCGCCCCCGGCGTGATCTGGCGCGAAGGCGTGTCACAGCCGGTGCAAACCGGCCTCAAGGCAATCGATGCGATGGTGCCGATCGGCCGCGGCCAGCGCGAGCTCATCATCGGCGACCGCCAGACCGGCAAGACGGCGGTGGCGGTCGACACGATCATCAACCAGAAAGGCAAGGACCTGTTCTGCGTCTACGTCGCCATCGGCCAGAAGGCGTCGACGGTCAAGAACGTCATTCGCAAGCTCGAAGAAACCGGCGCGATGGCATACACGATCGTCGTCGCTGCGATGGCTTCGGAATCGGCGGCGATGCAGTACATCGCGCCGTACTCCGGATGCACGATGGGCGAGTACTTCCGTGACCGTGGCCAGGACGCCCTAATCATCTTCGACGACCTGACCAAGCAGGCGTGGGCGTACCGGCAGATTTCGCTGCTGCTGCGCCGCCCACCGGGCCGCGAAGCCTATCCCGGCGACGTGTTCTATCTGCATTCGCGCCTTCTGGAGCGCGGCGCGCGCGTCAACGCGGAATACGTCGAGAAATTCACGAAGGGCGCGGTCCAGGGTAAGACCGGCTCGCTGACCGCGCTGCCGATCATCGAGACTCAGGCGGGCGACGTGACCGCGTTCGTGCCGACGAACGTGATCTCGATCACCGATGGCCAGATCTTCCTTGAGACCGACCTTTTCAACGCGGGCGTCCGCCCGGCGATGAACGCCGGCATCTCGGTGTCGCGGGTCGGCGGCAAGGCACAGACCAAGATCATCAAGAAACTGGGTGGGGGCGTGCGGCTCTCACTAGCGCAGTACCGCGAACTCGCAGCCTTCGCGCAGTTTGCGTCCGACCTGGATGCGGCCACGCGCAAGCAGCTGGACCGCGGCCGCATGGTGACCGAGCTAATGAAGCAGCCGCAGTACCAGCCGCTGCAGGTCAACGAGATGGCGCTGACGCTGTTCACGGTCGAGAAGGGCTACTACGACGATGTCCCGGTCGAGAAGGCACTGCACTTCGAGGCCGCGCTCCGCGCGTTCGTGAAGAGCAAGTACGCGGCGCTGATGGACAACATCGAGAAGACGAAGGAACTCTCCGCCGCCGATGAGACGGCGCTCGTCGCGGCGGTCGAGGACTTCAAGAAGAACGCCACGTATTGACCGGCCAGTCGCGAGCATAAGCAAGGACAATAGCCATGGCGGGATCGAAAGAGATCCGCAACAAGATCAAGAGCGTGCAGAGCACGGGCAAGATCACGAAGGCGATGCAGATGGTCGCGGCTTCGAAGATGAAGAAGGCCCAGGACCGGATGCGCTCCGCGCGGCCTTACGTCGGCCGCATGGTTGCGATCGCCCGCCATCTCGCGCACGCCAATACGGAATATCGGCACCCGTTTCTGCTGAAACGCCCGGAGGTGAAAAGCGTCGGACTCATCGTGGTCACCTCTGACAAGGGCCTTTGCGGGGGCCTCAACACCAACGCGCTGCGACTGGCCTTGAGCAGCATCAAGGCATGGCAGGCGCGGGGCATCGAGGTGCAGGTCACGGCGGTCGGCAACAGGGGCCTCGGCTTCATGCAGCGCCTGAACGCAAACATCGTTTCATACGTGGTCAACCTGGGCGACCGGCCGCATCTGGACAAGGTCATCGGCCCGGTGAAAGTGCAACTCGATATGTACCTCGACGGCAAGATCGACGAGCTGCACATCGTGGCGACGCGCTTCGAAAACACGATGAAGCAGACGCCGGTCTGCTTGCAGGTGCTGCCGATCGCTGATCTCGGCGAGGAATCCGACAAGCGCGCCTATCCGTGGGACTACATCTACGAGCCCGACTCGAAGACGGTACTCGAAGGACTGCTGACGCGTTACATCGAGGCGATCATCTATCAGGCGGTCAACGAAAACATGGCGTCGGAGCAGAGCGCGCGCATGATCGCGATGAAGGCGGCCTCAGACAACGCCGCGACGATCATCGAGGAGCTGCAGTTGATCTACAATAAAGCACGCCAGGCCGCGATCACCAGGGAGATCGCGGAGATCGTCAGCGGGGCGGCGGCGGTGTGAAAATCGAGCGTGCGGCGTCGAGGCGTCTGGCGTAAACGGCGCCAGTTTTGCGCTCGACGCTGGACCCTAAACCGAATGTGGAATACAGAGATTGAGGATACGGACATGAGTCAGGGAACCATCGTTCAGTGCATCGGGGCAGTCGTCGACGTCGAGTTCGCGCGCGCGGACATGCCCAACATCTTCGATGCGCTGAAGATGGACGACATCGGGCTGACGCTCGAGGTGGAGCAGCAACTGGGCGACGGTGTCGTGCGCACCATCGCGCTCGGCTCGGCAGACGGTCTGCGGCGTGGTATGAAGGTCGAGAATACCGGCGGCCCGATCATGGTGCCGGTCGGCGGCAGGACGCTGGGGCGGATCATGGACGTTCTAGGCCGCCCGATCGACGAGGCGGGACCGGTGGGCGCGGAGACCACGATGTCGATCCACCGCAACGCACCGACCTTCGAGGAGCTGTCGCCGTCGACCGAGCTGCTCGAGACCGGCATCAAGGTGATGGACCTCGTCTGCCCGTTCGCAAAGGGCGGCAAGGTGGGATTGTTCGGCGGCGCCGGCGTCGGCAAGACCGTCAACATGATGGAGCTCATCAACAACATCGCGACGGCCCATGCGGGGCTTTCGGTGTTCGCCGGCGTCGGCGAGCGCACGCGGGAAGGCAACGACTTCTATCACGAGATGATGGAAGCCGGCGTCATCGACATTAAGGACCATTCGAAGTCCAAGGTGGCGATGGTGTACGGCCAGATGAACGAACCGCCGGGCAACCGGCTGCGGGTCGCGTTGACCGGCCTTACGATCGCGGAGGCGTTCCGCGACGAGGGCCGCGACGTGCTGCTGTTCATCGACAACATCTATCGCTTCACGCTCGCCGGCACGGAGGTTTCAGCGCTGCTCGGCCGGATGCCGTCCGCGGTGGGCTACCAGCCCACGCTGGCCGAGGAAATGGGTAAGCTGCAGGAGCGCATCACGTCGACCAAGACCGGCTCGATCACATCGATCCAGGCGGTGTACGTGCCCGCGGACGACTTGACCGATCCGTCGCCCGCCACCACCTTCGGTCACCTCGACGCCACCGTCGTGCTGTCGCGCGACATCGCTTCGCTCGGTATCTATCCGGCGGTTGATCCGCTCGACTCGACGTCGCGCCAGGTGGACCCGCACGTGATCGGCGAGGAGCACTACAACACCACGCGCAGCGTACAGGCGGTGCTGCAACGCTATAAGGAGTTGCGCGACATCATCGCGATTCTCGGCATGGACGAGCTCTCGCCGGAGGATAAGCTGGCAGTCTCCCGAGCCCGGAAGATCCAGCGCTTCCTGTCGCAGCCATTCACCGTGGCCGAAGTGTTCACCGGTACGCCGGGCAAGTTCGTTTCGCTGAAAGACACCATCAAGGGCTTCAACATGATCGTCAACGGCGAGTGCGATCACCTGCCCGAGCAGGCGTTTTACATGGTGGGCGCCATCGAGGAAGCGATCGAGAAGGCGAAGACGCTGCAATAGCCATGGCCAACACGATCCACGTCGATGTCGTCAGTGCCGAAGCGTCGATCTTCTCAGGCGAGGCGGAATTCATCGTACTGCCCGGTGTCATGGGCGAGCTCGGCATTTTCCCCAAGCACACGCCGCTGATCACGCAGATCAAGCCCGGCGCGGTCCGCATCAAGGTGGCGGGGCAGACCGAAGAGCAGGTCGTGTTTGTCCAAGGCGGCTTTCTGGAAGTGCAACCGGACGTTGTGACCGTGCTGTCGGATACCGCCATTCGCGCGCACGACCTCGATGAGGCCAAAGCCCTGCAGGCCAAGCAGGCGGCAGAGGAAGCGATGCAGAACAAGACCTCGAAGGAGGAGATCGCGCGCGCGGAAAGCGAACTGGCCGGTGCGACTGGCCCAGCTTGCGGCAATCCGTCACTGCGCAAGGGCCGCGCCTAACGCGGTAACAGCTACGGATCAGCTTCCGAGCCGCGGTCCGGCAAGGAAGGTAACGCCGATGGCGCTCGATACGGCGCGCTCCCCTGCTGTAGAATGCGCGCAGCATCGCCCTCGCCCTGCATGAGCGCGCAGCGCGACGGTACCCAATGGCCAATCCCGCACCGCCGATCTACGACCTTGCCATCGTTGGCGGCGGCATCAATGGCGCCGGCATCGCACGCGACGCCGCCGGACGTGGCTTGAGCGTCGTTCTCCTCGAGCAGGACGATCTCGCGGCCCATACGTCATCGTGGAGTACCAAGCTTATCCACGGCGGACTGCGCTATCTGGAGTACTACGAGTTCCGGCTCGTGGCAGAGGCGCTGTCCGAGCGCGAGGTGTTGCTCGGCGTGGCACCTCACCTGATCGAGCCGCTGCAATTCGTGCTGCCGCACGAGCCCCACCTGCGCCCGGCATGGATGATTCGCGCCGGACTCTTCCTCTACGATCATCTCGGCGGACATCGCGCGCTGCCATCGTCGTTTGGGGTGGACCTCACCCCCGACAAGTGGGGTGCGGGCCTGCAGCCCAGGTTTCACAAGGGTTTCGTCTATTCGGATGCGCGTGTCGATGACGCGCGCCTGGTCGTTGCCAATGCGATCGGTGCGCGCGAACGCGGCGCGGACATCCGACCCCGTACACGCATGATCGACGTGCGGCGTGACGCCGGTCTGTGGCGCGTGAGTGCGCGCGACGCGCGCGGCGAGCAAGCCGAACTGCGGGCGCGTGCGCTGGTCAACGCCGCGGGGCCCTGGGTGAAGCGGGTTCACGATCAGGCCAGCACTGACGCGAGGCTCGGAGACGGTGCGGCACGTGAAGGGCAGCCACATCGTCGTGCCGCGAGTCCATTCCGGCAGTCACGCATACATCCTGCAGAACGCCGACAAGCGCATCGTCTTCGTCATCCCCTATCAGGAAAAGTTTTCGTTGATCGGGACCACCGATATTGCGGTGGATGAGTACGAGCATCCAACCATCACCGCGGATGAAATCGATTACCTGTGCAAGATCGCCAGCGCGTACCTGGCGCGTGAACTCGTGCCCGCCGATGTCGTCTGGACCTACAGCGGCGTGCGTCCGCTGTACGACGACGGCTCCGCCGACCCATCCGCGGTGACGCGCGATTACGTCCTCAAGCTCGATCGGGGTGATGGCGGGCAGGCGCCGCTGCTGTCGATCTTCGGCGGCAAGATCACCACCTATCGCCGCCTCGCGGAAGCGGCGTTGGCGGAACTTGCCCCTTTCTTTCCGAGCATGGGTCGCCCGTGGACGAAGAGCGAGCCGCTGCCCGGTGGCGACGTCCCGCGTGGCGATATCACCGCGTATGGCCGCGAACTCGCCGCACGCTACCCGCAGATTCCCGCCGAGGTGCGGCAAGCGCTGCTTTACCGCCACGGTACGCATGCGCCGCGCGTGCTCGGCGACGCCCGGACTGCAGGTGACCTCGGCACGCACTTCGGTGCAACGCTCTACGCCGCCGAAGTGGACTATTTCGTCGCGCAGGAATGGGCGCGCGGTGTCGACGACGTGCTTTGGCGCCGTAGCAAGTACGGACTGCACCTGAACCCGGTGCAACGGGGTGCCGTGTCGAAGTATCTGCTCGAGCAGTACGGCTACCGGTGACCGCGGGCGCGCTGTTGCCGCTCGGCGCGCTGCCGGTCTCGGCTCGCAGCGAGTTGGTGGGCGTGTTGACCGACATCGACGACACGCTTTCGACGCAAGGCAAGATCACCGCGCTCGCATACACCGCGATGGAACGGTTGCGCGCCGCGGGCTTGCTGGTCATTCCGGTAACCGGCCGCCCGGCCGGATGGTGTGATCACATTGCACGCATGTGGCCGGTCGACGCCGTGGTCGGCGAGAACGGCGCGTTGTACATGCGCTATGACGCGCGTGCGCACAAGCTCACGACGTGTTTCGCCACGCCTCCCGATGAGCGTCGCCGGCAACGCGAGCGACTCGCGATCATTGCCATGAAGATCCTGCGCGAGGTGCCTGGTTGCGCCGTCGCGTCGGATCAGCACTATCGCGAAAGCGATCTCGCGATCGATTATTGCGAAGACGTACCCCGACTATCCGCGGAGAACGTCGCACGGATCGTCGCGCTGATGCAAGCCGAAGGGCTCACCGCCAAAGTCTCGTCGATCCATGTCAACGGCTGGTTCGGCACGTACGACAAGCTGACGATGACGCGAAGACTGCTTGCTGACGCCTTCGGCCTGGATCTCGATCAGATGAAGCAGCGCTTGATATTCGTCGGCGACTCCCCCAACGACGCACCCATGTTCGAGTATTTCCCGTACTCGGTCGGCGTGGCCAACGTGCGCGAGTTCGGGGACCTCGGCGGGAGTGCACCGAAGTATGTTACCGAGCAGGCATCGGGCGCGGGTTTCGCAGAGATCGCAGAATTGCTGCTCGGCCAGGACTGAGGTCCGGCGCGCTACTTCTTGGCTGCGACCGTGGTCATGGAGGCAAGGCTGGGCAGGTCGATCGTCTTGAGCGCACCCGTCAACGCGGCCGCGTCGATGCCCGAGCCCTCGACGGTGATGGTGAACCTGTTCGCGACGAGCACACCGATTTCGCCGCTTTTCGCACGGCGGTCGTAGCGTTCGTGCACGAGCTGTCCCTCGATGCGCTTGGTGCGTTCGTAGCCCGTATCGGTTTCCTTCTCGATGTTGGGATCGAACTTGCCGGCGAGCGCCGCGACGCCGGCCATCGAGCCCAGGTCGACGATTTCGATGCGGATGCTGGCCTTGGCGCCGTCGCTGTAACGTGCGGTCGCGCTGGAGCCCTTCATGCCCATGGCTTCGCCGCCCTGGCCGGACGCCTCGTTGCGCTGCATGCCGGGTAGCGACGCCGGCAGCATCGCCTTGAGTTCGCGAAAATCGACTGGCTGCACGTCCTTGCCGTCCGCCATGATCTGCCCGACTGCATTCATGGCGTCCGATTTGCCGCCGAAGATGTTGGCGAGCACGCTCGCGCTATCGGTCTTGGCGGTCGCCGGGCTGGAGACGCCACCGTGCCGAACCATCCCGCCCAAGCCGAGGAAATCGAGCCCGGCGACAGCGCATGTGCTCAGCATGGTCACCAGGACCGAGAGCACGACGGCGCAAACGACGAGGACGACGGTGTATCCGACGGACCTTTCCTTCGGACTTTGCATCAGAACGGGGAGGCCGAGGTACAGCAGGTAGAGACCGTACAGTGCCGCCAGAACACCGATGACGCCCAGCACCGGAACGACGTTGAGCACCGCGGCGACCCACCCTGGCGTGAAGCTATAGGCTGTCACCTTGAGGGCGGCAAGCGAATTCGGCTGTCCGCCGAAGCTCGGTGCGAGCGCGTCCACCAGCCACGAAATCAGAAATACCTGGAGAAACGACAATCCGAACAACAGGATTGCGTGCATCAGCCCGGCGAAGATGCTGACGCGCACCATGCCGAGCGGCCCGGCGGACGTGCCGACCAGCGTCTGGCCGAGGAACGTCGCGATCACGCCAATCGCGACAAGCGGCGCGACATAGCGAAGGTAGATGGCGCTGCTCGACGAGGGTTCCGCCGCGACGACCGGCCATTCCGTCGACGGTGTCAGCAGGATGTTCCTGGCACGGGCGAAGATCCCGCGCGCCAGTTCCGAGGCTTCGGTCGCCTCCTTGTCGGCATCGAAGTTCGAGCCCGCACGCCCGGCGCCCGCGCCCGAACTCGACGCCGCCGGCGCACCGGACTCGGCACTGGATCCGCTCTTCGCTCGAGGTAGGGGCGGGAGTGATGGAAGCGGCGCCGGTGAGGCCGCGGGTGCCGGCGGAGGACTCGCCACGACGGGCGCGCCGCATTGATTGCAGAATTTCGAACCGTCGGCTAACCGCTGACCGCATTGGGCACAAAACATCGATTAGCCTCCGGGCTGGATTCGCATCGTGCCGCGATTGTGCCCCCGCAAACGCTCAGCTTCAATGCGGCGGCGGGATTGCTGCGACGGGCAGACGCTGCATCGATTTGCCGCCTGTGTCGAAGCCGCGCCAAGACGCCACTTCTGCCGCCCAGCGGCGGCTCGTGGCGAGTCGAAATCGCGCTGTCGAGATGTCAATCAGTTTGGGCGCCCGCTTGACAGCAAGCGCTTACTGTCGACGTGCGCCAGCATCCACAACGGGCAAGCCTCAAGAGGATTCACCGCGAGCGGCAGACTCGTTACCTGTCTCGACCAACGCTGCTGCCGAAACCCCCGCTCGGTATGCTATTTGCATGAGAACGCTCAATCATCATTGCAGGCCCGGGCGCCAAGCTACTGAAATAGCAAGAAATGGCGAGCCGGGCACCGAGTGCAACGCGACAAGCGGGGAGAGAATCGCGATGATCCGATACGGCTTCAATATCAAGACGCGCAGTGGCCAACGCGTGGACAACATCTGCATCATGGCCTCGTGCCGCGACGATGCGGAGCGACGCCTGCGCCAGATGTATCACCACTGCGAAATCATCGCGTGTCACACCGAAGCGGTGCGCCGCAACGACCCGTTGGATCTCGAAGCCGTCATCGGCATGATCAGCAGCGATCCGGTGACCATACCGGCGGTCGCGCGGTCGATGCTACGTCACAAGTCCAGCGCCCACTAGTTCTTCCATCAAGTCCAGGTAGTCACGTGCGCCGCGACTTTGCGGGGCATGCCGAAACACGTCGAGCTGGCGCGCCGGGCTCTCCGCGAGGCTCACATTTTCCGCGATCCGCGTCGCACAGATCTCCTCCGGCCGGAACGCCATCGCCATCAGGTCGGCGACCTCGGAACTCATCTTGCGGCGGGCGTCGTACCTCGTGAGCAGGTAACGTCGAGGCAGGCGATGCTTGAATACCGGCTCGAGCGCGTTGAGGCTGCGTTCGACCTGCTGTGCGCCTTGTAGCGCGAGGTAGTCCGCGGACACCGGGATGATCATCAGGTCGCACGCGAAGATCGCGTTGAGCGACAGCACACCGAGCAACGGGCAACAATCGATGACGACGTGCCCCGGTACGGCGTCGGCAGCCTTGACGCTCGTGCGCAGTCGGGTGACCACGTTGACGCCCTTGCCGAGAAGCGTATCGAGCTTGGTCAGGTCGAGATGTGCAGGACACAGGATCACGCCGCTCGCGGTGATCTGTGCAATCTCCGCCAGCGGTCGCTGGCGCATGAAAAACGAATACACCGAATCCTCGGACAGTCGCGGATGGGCGCCGAAGATGCCCGACAGATGCCCCTGCGGATCGAGGTCGATGCCGACCGGGCGCTGCTTGCGCAGCGCGATGCCGGCGAGGAGGTTCAGCGCGGTTGTCGTCTTGCCGACGCCGCCCTTCTGATTGAATACCGCGATGACGGTCATCGCCGCATCTTACAAGACGCGCTTGCGGACCACGGTCACCACGACTTCCGCGAGGATGACCACCGCGAAGATCGCGATCAAGATCGTGGCGACGCGATTCCACTGAAAGAGGTTCATGGCCGAGTCGAGCGTCATGCCGATGCCGCCCGCACCCACCAGACCGAGCACCGCCGATTCGCGGACGTTGATGTCCCAGCGGAACAAGGCGATCGACCAGAACGCGGGTTTGACCTGTGGCCAGTAGCCGAAGGTCAACCGTGAGAGCCAAGGTGCGCCGACGGCCTCCAGCGCCTCGATCGGGCCGCGCTGCGCTTCCTCGAGCGCTTCCCCGAAGAGCTTGCCGACGAAGCCGATCGACCGGAACGCGATCGCCAGCGTGCCGGCCAGGGCGCCCGGCCCGAAAATGCCGACGAAGAGCAGCGCCCACACCAACGAGTTGACCGAACGCGACGAGACGAGGATCAGCTTCGCAAGCAGATTGAGCGGTGTGAACGGGCAGAGGTTGTGCGCGGCCACGATGCCGACCGGCAACGCCAGGATCAACGCCAGGATCGTGCCGAGCGACGCGATGTGAATCGTTTCCATCAACGCCGCGTGGACACTGGCGGGATAATAGTGAAGATCCACGGGCCACATGCGAGCAAACAGATCCGCCATCTGGTCCGGCGCGTCGGCAAGAAACTCCGGAATGACCTCGACCGTCTGTATCGATACGACGATCGCGACGACGATCGCCAGATACACCGCGAAGCGTGTCAGCCGCTGCGCGGGCGTGAACCGGCGCCAGATGCGATGACCGACGGCTTCAGTCATCCTCGACGAGCCGGTCGCGGCGCGAACTCAATGGGGTGGGCCGACGGCGAAGCAGGTCGGCGAAGGACGCTCCGTCGATGAACACGGCGCGAACATACGTCGCGAGCACCTCGCCGATCATGATCAGCGCGATGATCGAGATCAGGATGGCGCACACGTAGTCGTAGTCGAAGCGCTGGAATGCGGCGAAGAGCGTCCCGCCGATGCCGCCCGCGCCGACGATGCCGACCATCGTCGAGTTGCGCAGGTTCGAGTCGAGCTGATACGTGCAGAATCCGATGAAGCGCGTGAACACTTGCGGCAGCACGCCGAAGGCAATGACGCTCATGAACGGCGCGCCGGTGGCTCGAATGGCTTCGACCTGCTTCAGGGAAATCTCCTCGATCGCTTCCGCAAAGAGCTTGCCGATGAACCCGATCGATGCGACCGTCAACGCGAGTATTCCTGCCAGCGCCCCGAAGCCGACGGCCTTGACGAACACGATGGCCACGATCACCGGGTGAAAGGAGCGTGCGCTGACGATGAGCAGTCGTGCCGGCCAGCTCACCCACGCCGGCATGAGGTTGCGCGCCGAAAGCAGACCGATCGGCAGCGCGAGCAGGATGCCGAGTGCCGACGCGAGCACCGCGATCTCCAGGCTTTCCTGAAGGCCCTTGACCAGCAGCTCCCAGCGGGTGAAATTCGGCGGGAACATGCGGCCGAGAAAATGCGCGGTGTTGCGGAGCCCGCTGCTGACGCGCTCCCACGACGCGTCCATTTGCGCGCCGGCGTAGACAACGTACAGCGCGAGCAGCAGCCACGCGCCGCGCGTCCACCAGCTGGTGCGGAACGGGTCGGCGGTCGCGGCAGCGGCGGTCACGGCTTAGAACGAACCCCTCTCCCCATGGGAGAGGGGCAGGGGTGAGGGCTCGACGACGCGCACTATTGCAGCCAGTCCTGGCCACCGTAGATGGTCTTCAACGTTTCATCCCGGAGTTGGTGCGGCGGGCCGTCGAAAACAATCCTGCCACCCGACATGCCGACGATGCGATCGGCAAAGCGCTTGGCCAGCTCTACATCGTGCATGTTGATCAGTACCGGAATGCCGCGCTGGCGGGCGATGTCGGCAAGCAGTTGCATGATCTCGACCGAGGTCTTGGGGTCGAGGGAGGACGTCGGCTCGTCGGCGAGCAGCACGGAAGGTTGCTGCATCACGGCGCGGGCAATGCCCACGCGCTGACGCTGCCCGCCGGAAAGCGAATCAGCGCGCTGGTGGGCGAAACCCGACAAGCCGACCACATCGAGCAGTTCGAATGCGCGTGCGATGTCCTCGGCGGAGAACTTGCGCCGCCACGCGCGCCATGCGGACACATAGCCGAGGCGACCGGACAGCAGGTTTTCCATGACGGTCAGCCGCTCGACCAGGTTGTATTCCTGAAACACCATGCCGATGTGACGACGCGCGGCGCGCAGCGCGGCGCGCGGAAGCCGGACCAGGTCCTGGCCTTCGAATTCGATCTTCCCCGCCGTGGGTTCGACGAGTCGGTTGATGCAGCGGACGAGTGTGCTCTTGCCGGTGCCGGACGGGCCGATGATGGCCGTGATGCCGCGCTCCGTGATCGCGAGATCGATATCGGTGAGGACCGGCTTGCCCGCGACGTACGACTTGGAGAGGTGTTGGATGGAGAGCATGGAGTGACGTCGTCTAGAGCGAAAAAACGCGGGCTTCGTTCAAACTACCGTCGCCCCGGCGCAGGCCGGGGCCTAAGTGCTGTGTCGTCATCGTAGTCACCGAACTTGGATCCCGGCCTCCGCCGGGATGACGCATCCGGTAACCAATCGCGCCCGTCCTGCGGCGGGCCGCTCTTGGACGGATGCGTCACTTCTTCTTCGCGGCTTCCGCTGCCTCGCGCGCGGTTTCCTTCTCGTACGTTGCCTTGTCGAAGCCGCCGCCGGAGCCCTTCGCGACGTCGCGCACGACGGCCCACGTGGTCTTGTAGTTGATCGGGAAGAAACGGTCGGCGCCGTCGAACGCCTTCACCATTTCCGGTGGGAACCGGTAGTCGTAGAAGCACCCGAGCATCTTGTCGACCAGCGGTGGCGCGAGATCGTGCGCGTACGCGAACGACGACGTCGGGAATTTCTGGCTGCGATAGATGATGCGGAAATCCGACTCCTTGACCTGTCCGCGCTCGGCCATGCGGTGAAAGACGTCCGAGGCCACGGCGCCGGCATCGTAGTCACCGGAGTTGACGCCCATCACCGACTGATCGTGCTTGCCGGAGAAAATGACCTTGTAGTCCTTGTCCGGCGTCAGTCCCTCGCCTGGAAAAAGCGCCAATGGGGCGAGATGGCCCGAATTCGACGACGGCGACGTGTGCGCGACCTTCTTGCCCTTGAGGTCGGAGAGCTTCTGATACGGCGAATTGGCCTTGACGATGACGATCAGGTTGTAGCCCTGGAATTCCTTGGCCGTGCCTTTGACCGCGAACGGTACCGCGCCGGCGAGGTTGACCGCGAAAGCCGTCGGCCCCGTCGAAAATCCGGCGACGTGCAGTCGACCCGACCGCATCGCCTCGATTTCGGCGGCGTTCGACTGCACCTGATAGAAGACGACCTTCTTGTCGAGGCACTTCGCGAGATGCGTCGTGAACGGCTTGAAGATGTTCTCGTACACCGCGGGGTCTTCGACGGGCGTGTAGGTGAACACGATGGTCGACGGATTCTTCCATTTCTTCGGATCGGTCGGCGAGTCGGCGACCATGTCGTTGTTGTCGTCGCAATACATCGCGTCGAGTTCGCCGCGGTTCTTGCAGGCATCGGCCGCGTAGGCGCCCGCGGTGAACATGGCAACGCACAGTCCGGCGAACGCCGGCGCGAGATACTTCATCATCGGGATTTCCCTCCTCGGCTGTAGGTTTCAGCTTCGCGCGTATTTTCGCATACAACCACTGCAGGGCGGCGACCCTCGGCCTGGGGCCGATCCCGAACGAAAAATGCGATAATTCGAGACCGATGGAAATGCCTCTGCAAATTGCGATCCTGGCTGCCGGCGAAGGCAAGCGCATGCGTTCGGCGCTACCGAAGGTGCTGCACCTGCTCGGCGGACGACCGCTTCTGGATCACGTACTGGGGACCTCGCGCAGCCTGGAGCCGAAGGCGATCTGCGTCGTCCATAGCAACGACGGGGGCGCTGTGCGGCGCCGCTTTCCGGAAACCGACATCGCCTGGGTGCTGCAGGACCCACCCGCGGGCACGGGCGATGCGCTGAAACGCGCGCTGACCGCGCTTTCCGCCGATGGCGTGACACTGGTGCTGTTCGGCGCAGACCCGCTGGCGCGGCCGGAAACATTGCGCGAGATCGTCGAGCACGCGCGCAGGGGTGCACTGTCGTTGCTCACTATCGATCTCGACGACCCGACGGGTTACGGACGCATCGTCCGTGACGGCGCGGGCAAGGTGACCGCGATCGTGGAACACAAGGATGCGACGCCGGCGCAACGCGCCGTGCGCGAGATCAACACGGGCGTGATGGCGGCGCCCACCGCGGCATTCGTCCGCTGGCTGGCAAAGATCGGCAATCGTAACGCCAGCGGCGAGTATTACCTGACCGATGTCGTCGGGCTCGCGGTCGAGGAAGGTGTGGCGGTCGAGACGACGAAGGCACGCAATGTGATCGAGACGTTGGGCGTGAACAGCCAGCGCGATCTGGCCCTGATCGAGCGACTGTACCAACGCGCGCAGGCCGACGCGTTGCTCGACGCGGGCGTGAATATCGCCGACCCGGCACGCATCGACATTCGTGGCACAGTGTCGTGCGGGCGTGATGTCAGGATCGACGTCGGCTGCATTTTCGAAGGCACGGTAACGCTCGCTGATGGCGCGACGATTGCAGCGTACAACGTGTTGAGGGATGTCACCGTCGGCGAGGGCACCCACATCCTACCGTTCTCGCACATCGAGAGTGCCGAAATCGGTGCGCGATGCCGCGTCGGACCGTACACTCGCATTCGTCCGACGACGGTGCTGGCCGACGAAGTCCACTTGGGCAACTTCGTCGAGGTGAAGGCAAGCACGCTTGGCGCACGCAGCAAGGCCAACCATCTCTCCTACGTCGGCGACACAACCGTCGGCAAGGATGTCAACATTGGCGCGGGCACAATCGTCTGCAACTACGACGGTGCCAACAAGCATCGAACGGTGATCGAGGACGACGTGCATATCGGGTCCGACACGCAACTCGTCGCACCCGTGACGGTGGGGCGTGGCGCGACGATCGGCGCCGGCACCACGGTGTGGAACGACGTCCCGCCGGCAACGCTGGCAATGAACACGAAGACGCAGGTCGCGCGCAGCGGTTGGAAGCGGCCGAGGAAAGGATAACGAGCCATGTGCGGCATTGTCGGTGCGGTTGCTCGCGAGAACGTCGTTCCCCTCCTGATCGAAGGTGTGCGCCGGCTCGAGTATCGCGGCTACGACTCGACCGGGCTCGCGGTCATCAACGGTGGTCTCCATCGGCTCGTGAGCACGGCGCGCGTGGCGGACCTGGCGAAGCAGGCGCAGACGACGAGCATCACCGGGCTGACCGGTATCTCGCATACCCGCTGGGCGACGCATGGCGCGCCGACGCCGGCGAATGCCCATCCGCACACAAGCAGCGGCGAGGTCGCGGTCGTGCACAACGGCATCATCGAGAACTTCGAGTCGCTGCGCGATCGTCTCAAACAGCAGGGCTATCAATTCGTCACCCAGACCGATTCGGAAGTGATCGCGCATCTGATCCACGCGCACTACAAGGGCGATCTGCTCGAGGCTGTCCGGAACACCATCGCGGAATTCAAGGGTGCGTACGCCATCGCCGTGATCTCGACGCGCGAACCGGGACGCATGGTCGGCGCGCGGGCCGGCAGCCCGCTATTGGTCGGCATCGGTGAGCAGGACCATTTCCTCGCATCGGATGCCAGCGCGCTGGCGTCCGTGACGCAGCGCGTCGCTTATCTCGATGAAGGCGATGTCGCCGACATCCGACGCGAGTCGTATGCGATCTACGACGCCGCGGGCACCCCGGTGGCGCGCTCGATCGTGACGGTACCCGCATCGAGTGCCGCCGTGGAACTCGGCCCCTACCGGCATTTCATGCAGAAGGAGATCTTCGAGCAGCCGCGCGCGATTGCCGACACGCTCGAGAGCGTGGGCGGTATCGGCCCCGACCTGTTCGGCGCGGACGCCGCCGCGGTCTTTGCCAAGGTCAAGGCCGTGCACTTCCTCGCGTGCGGCACGAGCTACTACTCGGCCATGCTTGGGCGACTGTGGCTGGAGGGCGTGGCCGGCATTCCGGCGCAGGCCGAAATTGCCAGCGAATATCGGTATCGCGGCAGCGTCCCGAACCCCGATGCGCTGATCGTCGTGATCTCGCAATCCGGGGAGACCGCGGACACGCTGGCGGCGCTCAACCACGCCAAGTCACTTGGTCATCACCACACCTTGACGATCTGCAACGTGGCGACGAGCTCGATGGTGCGGCAGACAGCGTTGACGTACCTTACTCGCGCGGGCGCCGAAATCGGCGTCGCGTCGACGAAGGCGTTCACCACGCAGTTGGCGGCATTGTTTCTGCTGACGCTGACGCTGGCCAAGCAACGCGGCCAGCTCACGCCCGCCGCGGAGGCGCGCTGGCTCGCAGGCCTGCGTCACCTGCCCGTGGCGATCCAGTCGGTGCTCGCCCTCGAGCCATCGATCATCGCCTGGGCCGAGCAGTTCGCAAAAAAACAGAACGCGTTGTTCTTGGGGCGCGGGTTGCATTACCCCGTCGCCCTCGAAGGCGCGCTCAAGCTCAAGGAGATTTCCTACATCCACGCCGAGGCGTATCCCGCGGGCGAACTCAAGCACGGTCCCCTGGCGCTCGTCGACAGCAGCATGCCCGTCGTTGCCATCGCGCCCAACGACGAGCTGATCGAAAAGCTCAAGTCGAACCTGCAGGAAGTTCGCGCGCGCGGTGGCGAACTCTATGTCGTGGCCGATGCCGACAGCCATATCGAATCGAGCGAAGGCGTTCACGTGCTGCGGCTGCCGGAGCATGCCGGGCTGCTGTCGCCCATCGTCCACACGATCCCGCTGCAACTGCTTGCGTATCACACCGCGGTCATCCGCGGCACGGACGTCGACAAGCCGCGGAATCTCGCCAAGAGCGTGACGGTGGAGTGATCTTCTTGATCGGGCGAGACCCGAGGTCGACGGACATTGCATCTACGCGAGGCCAGAAAGCGGACCATCGCCGCAACGACAGGGTGCGGCGATGTGTGTCCGCGCACCGCCTGATCAGGGCGTTGCCGAATCATGCCGGTCCCCGGACCGCGCGAGGCGTCGTGCCTGGAGCAGCGCGGCGACATGCAGCATCAAGAAGATCGGGACGAAAAACGCCGGTACCAGCACGAGCGGCAGCTGCGCCATCGGTGCCGTTGTAACTTCGCCGGCCGCACCCACAGCGAGGAGCGAACTCGCCGTTCCCGTGCCAATTGCGTCGAACAGGTCCAGGATTCCGAGCAGGTTCCAGGCGACGAACCATTTGCTCGCCGCGAATTCCGGCCGGCGCCCGAGCGCGTGCATGACCCAAGGTGCGGTAAGGCCGATCGCGATGTCGCCAAGGCCTGCGGGCCATGCGAACGACCCGGGCAAGACGCCGTAAGTGTAGAGGGCAATGAAACCCAGGCCGGCGAAGCGCCACGCCTGGATCGCGGTCGCGAGGCGAAGATCGAGTCCGAGGACGAACGCGCGGAACGCGCTCGAGAACCAATACGCGCCGAAAAAGATGGCGATCGGTGCGGCGAAGCCGATGAAGATCGGCAGCGGCGGCGTTCCAGGTGGCCGCGCAAAGGCGCCATTGGCGCCCAGGAGCACGACAAGCGCGAACCAGGCGGCAAGCACTCCGGCGATGAGGTTGTTTGCGCCCGGGGCGAATGGCGGTTCCGGCCGGGCGATGCGTGACAGTACGGCGTTGGACATGGCATCTCTCCTTTGCAACTCACTTGCAAATTGCAAGTGAGTTGCACGCTACCACAATGACTTGCATAATGCAAGTTACTGGGTCCGCCCTCACTGGAACGCCGAATGCGCGCCACAACGAAGCCGAAGAAAATCCGGAGGTCTCTTTGCCCGGTCGCAGGCACACTCGATATCGTTGGCGACAAGTGGTCGCTGCTCGTCGTTCGCGACATCCTCCACGGCAAGCGGACGTACGGCGAGCTTTGCGCCTCACCCGAGGGCATCCCGACCAACATCCTCGCCGAGCGTTTGAAGCGCCTCGAGGAGACCGGAATCATCACGCGCACCGCCTACCACCAGCATCCGGTGCGTTACGCCTACAAGCTCACCGCAAAGGGCAGAGAACTGGGCGGCGTTCTGCTCGCGCTTGTCGGGTGGGGTAAGCGCTACATCGCGGGCACGCGCACACTTGACGAAATCGCGCCCGCTGCGGCGATGCGAACGGCCGTGCGGAAGTCGGCGCCGTCGCGTGGCACGCGCGGCTCCAGTTAGAACCGAACAATAAATGTTGGGAAGTACGGCGGATCGCAACATGCAGGCGGGCGTCAACCTGATGCAGGACGGCTATCCGGGATATCGCAATCCGGAGCTACCGACTCGCCCGGTCAGGTCGTGCCCGTAACTGATAGCGGAGTACAGTCGCAGTTGGTTGGGAGCCTGGGCGGTGATGCCGCTCGCTGAGTGAGCGAACGCCAAGCGGAGTCGTTGACTCTTCTGCATCCGATCACATCGGCACTTCGTTCAAAACATCGATGATCGGGCCGGGAGGAATGAACACCGGCGGTTCGAAGGGGGACTCGTGCTCCGCCAGAAGACCGAGGAGCGATACCGCGGCGAACGTGAATATCAACAAGGCGGCCAGCTGCGGTCGCGGCTTTTCCAAGTGCACGACGGCGATGGCGACCTGCGTAATGAGCGCGAGCAGCATCACGGCCGCCCACTTGGTCGCCACCGTTCGATCGTTGCTCAGCACCACACGGTCTTCGTGAGCAGCGCGTATTCGCAGGACCATATCCAGCATCGTTCGTTGTATGACCGCGTCCTTCAACTGAACCGGCAGCGCCACCTCCCGCAGCAGCGCATTGAGCGCGCTGTCTGCTTCGGGAGATCTCTCCTGCATCGCGAGTCGCGGCCATTCTTTGTCGACCACGGCAGTCACGTACTTGCGGATCGCGACGCGCAGGGCCTTGTCGTCAGATCCGCTTGCGGCACTGACTCTATAGAGTGCGATAAGCGTATCGCTTTCGGTGAGGACCACCCGCGCAGCTTGCTTGTTGCGGTCCCAGATATCATTCGACAGGAATCCGATCAGCAATGCGAAGATGGTTGCGGTCGAAGCGAAGAACGGGGCAACCACGCCCTTCAGGCTCTGGATACGCTCGCTCAGGCGCGATCGGAAACTCAGCCATACGAGGAGGAGTGCGGTACTGAGGTAGAAGGCGAAGAGGGTCGCGAAAAGTAGGGGCACAGGCAGTGCGAGCCAAGCGCTGAACCAGTCCTGCATAACACCTCCGCTGAATGTTCGCTCCCGTTGGCATGCGAGGTTATTGCGGCGACGACACCAAAACACGGCTGGGAGCACGACCCATGCACATCGTCTCGGTTTTCCTGCACGGAATCAAGTGCGGATAGTACGATAGACGAGCAGAGAGGTCGTGATTGCTGTTCAATTCGTTCCCCTTCATCTTCGTGTTCTTGCCCATCGTTCTGTTGGGCTTTTTTGCATTGGCTCAGGCCAGCCATCGGCTGGCGGCGGGCTGGCTCACCGTTGCGTCGCTGGTCTTCTACGGATGGCGAGACCCCGCGTACGTCGCCTTGCTGCTCGCTTCGATAAGCGTCAACTATTACCTCGGTACGCAGATCGCACGGATGCGCGCCGCGGGACGACAATTGCAGGGAAAGCGATGGCTGCTGGTTGCGATCGCAGCCAACCTCGCGTTGCTTGCCTACTATAAATACGCAATCTTCTTTGTCGCCAACGCGCAGAGACTGATCGGCCACGTCGGTCCATTGCCCGAGATCGTCCTGCCTCTGGGCATTTCGTTTTTCACGTTTACGCAAATAGCCTTCCTCGTCGACGCGCATCGCGGTTTGGTGCGCGAGTACAGCTTCACACACTACACGCTGTTCGTTACCTACTTCCCGCATCTGATCGCCGGACCGATACTCCATCATCGCGAGATGATGCCGCAGTTCGACCGGCGAAGTACTTATACGCTTGACTGGGACAACGTCGCCGTCGGTCTGACGATGTTCATCATCGGCTTGTTCAAGAAGACGGTGATCGCGGATGATATGGCCGCGTTCGCTTCGCCCGCTTTCGACGCGGCCGCCGGCGGCACGCAGCTCACACTGCTCGAAGCCTGGGGTGCCGCGCTCGCCTACACATTTCAGATCTACTTCGACTTCTCCGGGTACACGGACATGGCGCTGGGCGCATCGCGGATGTTCGGCATTGTGTTGCCGCTGAATTTCCGCTCGCCCTACAAGGCGGCCAACATCATCGACTTCTGGCGCCGTTGGCACATCACCTTGTCGCGGTTTCTGCGCGATTACGTGTACATCCCTCTGGGGGGCAATCGGAAGACGGTGCCGCGCCGCTATGAAAATCTGTTGCTGACGATGCTGGTCGGAGGCCTCTGGCACGGCGCCGGTTGGACTTTCGTATTCTGGGGCGCGCTCCACGGCATCTATCTGGTCGTCAACCATGGCTGGAGATCGCTCCGTCGTCGTTTCGATACTGCCGCGCCGCCCGGCGCGCGGGCGCTCGCGACATTGACGACCTTCGTGGCGGTCGTCGTCGCCTGGGTCTTCTTCCGCGCAAGCGACTTCACCACGGCCGTCAGCATCGTTGCGGGGATGGCGGGGCAAAACGGTGTCGTTCTGCCTGCGCAATGGCAACCTACCGCGGGTGGCTCCGCGTGGTTGGTCAACCACGGAATACAGTTCGGGAAAACGATGTATTTCGACCGCGTCGCACAGCTCAATTGGCTGTGCTTTCTGCTGGTGTTCTGCTGGGCCGCTCCCAATACGCAGCAGCTTGTGGCCGCTTATCGTCCGGCGCTGATCACCAGCGGGTATGGCGAGCTCGGCGACGCAGGGCGCCTTGCCTGGCGGCCCAACGCCATCTGGCTCGGCGTCCTGGCGCTGCTCGGGTCCGCCGCGCTGCTGTCGATTCACCGCTACAGTGAATTCATCTACTTCCGGTTTTGAAATGAGTTCGAAGGCATTCAGTGTGGCTTGCGTGACAGCGATCCTGGTTGTGGTCGGTTGCGTCGGACTGTTCAATCGAATCGTCGATCCGTATGGCTACTTTCGCGATGTCGAGATCGTCGGCTTCAACGCCAACAAGCCGAAGGCGGTCGGCAACGAAAGGCTGGTCAAACCGGCGTGGGTGGCCAAGCTCAAGCCCGAGGCGGTCATCATTGGAAACTCCGTTGCGGAGATCGGTCTGCCCCCCACGCATCGCGGGTTCACCAAGGACGGCACGCTGATTCCGTTCAATCTGGCGATGCCGCGCGCAACTTGGAAGGACACGTACTGCCTTGCCATGTTCGTGATGCGTCAGGCGCCCGTGCGGCGGATGGTTGTCGCCGTCTCAGGCACGGACGAGGAAGTATGCCCCGCCGATGCGATCCTCGGTCAGGCGGACTACGGCAAACTCCTGTTCTCACGCGCTGCCTTCGATGCGTCGCGCGAGACTGTGCGTTTGCAGCACCAAAGGGCGTCGATGACTCGAGAAGGATTGTGGTATTTCGATCGGTACGATGATCGCCTGCAGACGGATGAGGATCAGGTCGCCAAGAACTTTGCCGTGGTGATGCACGGCGCCCTTTGCGCGTCCGTGACCGTCAGTCCAGGTGAACTCGATAGAGGACGGTTGCACAAGGCGGCAGTCGCGCGCAACCAAGGCATGGGGCTGCGGAATCTGATACGACTCGCGTTGGAGAAGCAGGTCGAGTTGATCCTGCTCTTCTATCCGACGCACGTTCTGATGAGTGAGGCGCAGCGTCGGTGCCAGGGTCCGGAGGGATACTGGAACTGGGTTTGGCAGGTCGTGTCCATCGCGGCGCAAGAGACCGGCAGCAATTCGCGACAGATTCAAGTATGGGAATTCGCGGATTACGCGCCGATCAATGGCGAGAGAATCCACGCGGGGAAAGCGGCGCGCGATCGCCTGTGGCAGGATTTGGTACACTTCAACGAAGAGGTCGGTGTCGCGGCGTTCGACGCGATCTATTCGGGCGGCCCGCGCTACGGAGCCCGGATAGTCGTCGAGAATTTCGACGAGATCGTCGCCCGACGCGAAGACGAGCGTCGGCAATTTCTCGCGGACAATCCGTGGCTCCCAGAGGAATTCGACGAAGTCGTCAGGCGCGCCCAGAGTCTCGACGGCGCCGCTACTCCGATGAAGAAGGCGCCGTAGGCCCGGCCGGCTGCTTCTTCTCGATGTTTTGACCGACCGGTATTGGATGGCACGGCACGTCTGACCCGAGTCGCAGTGCCGAATATCCCGCATTAGCTCGTCATGCGATCGGTGCCTTATCGAGGCGCGCGTACGACGGTAACCGCGCAGTGCGCATAGGCGATCACTTGCCGGGCGACAGAACCTAGCAGCCACCGTTCGAAAATCGTATTCCCGCGATGTCCGACAACGATGTGGTCGATCTGATGTCGTTCGGCATAGAACAGTATCTGCTCAGAGGGATGCCCGACGGCGATCTCGAAGAATGTCTTGATGGTCTCATTCGCGACACTCGCTTTCAAGGATCGCAACAGATGCGCGCTGTGCCGACGACCTTGCTCGACGATCGCCTCGGTCTCGACCTCGGTGCCGTAGTCCGGTGGCCGGGCAACAGCGAGAATGTGCAGTTCTGCACCATAGCGGCGAGCCAGATCGACGGCGAAATCGAATGCCCTGCTCGACGCAACTGAGCCGTCATAGCCCAACAGAACGCGCGAAATCACGATGTTCTCCTGGCAGGCTTGGGCGCCACGGCGTCTTGCGACGCAGTCGATGCATCGTCCGGCTTGAGAAGATGCCGGGGCAGGAAAAAGGCGTTCGCGATCATCGTCGGCACGACGGCACTCGCGATCACCGCGGCCACCAGCGCCGAATACTGTCCTTGGTCGACGATGCCGTGAGACAAGCCAAACAATGCCGAAATCGTGCCGAAAGTAAGACCCGTCGACATGAGCAGCGTTGTGTAGACGCCCTCCCGGCGCGGTGAACCTAGAGCGATTGCAACCGGATACACACCGATCACTTTGGTGGTCATCTTTCCTGCGAGGAGGACGACCATCGCGAGCGGTGCGGCCGCAAGTGCTGGCAATGACACGAGCGAACCCGCTCGAATGAAATAGAACGGCGTCAAGAAGCCGAAGCTCAGTGTACGGAGCCGCCGGACCAGCACGTGATCCTTGCCGACCGTCCCCGCCAATACCATGCCCATCAAGTACGCGGGAAGCACTGCCTCGCTATCGGCCCATGTGGCCAGAGCGCCAAGGCCGAACAGGCAAGTCATCAGGTACTTGGCTTCGAGTTCGGACGGTCGATTGCCGAAGCGCGCGAAGAACCGCGGGGTGAGCCACGGTAGGACGAAGAAAGCGACCGCCCCGGCGCCCAGAAATATCAGCGTACGCGTTGTAAAGGGCGCAAATATCACACCGAGCGCTACGACGGTGCCCAAATCCGTCACGAAGCACGCGGCGAGAACTCCTTTGCCGTAGTCGGTCCCGTTGAGACCAAATTCGAGCATCACCGCGTAGACCACCGCGACGGAGGTTGTCGACATGGCGATGCCGGCCAGCCAGCTCGCCTCGGGGTTCCAGCCCAACCACCAGCGGGCGAGCGCTGCACAGCCGACAAATGGCGCCGCGAAGCTCACCAGCCCGATGATGCCGGCACGCTTCCACTCGCGGCGAAAGACAACGGGGTCAAGCTCGGCGCCAGCAAGGAATGTCAGCAAGATTGCGCCGGCGCCGGAAAGGAACTTGATCCAACTCGAATCGCCATTGAGCAAGGCGCCACCAAGGGCGGCGCCGATGATGAGTTGCGCGATCGTTCCGACGACGATTTCCGAGAGCGCCGTCGCGACCTTCAGCCACACTGAAACCAGGGTCGCCACGAGCGCAAGCCCCAACCATAGTGCGGCTTGGCCCCAGATCTCAGTCATTGCGTGCCCCCGGATTGAAGCGCAGATGTCAGGGCTCGTCCCCCGTAGTGCCAAATTCGATCGGCGTTTTGGAATAGAAGATCTTGATGTTTTCCGCCTTCAGTCTCGCGAAAATCCTGTTCGCCTCGTCTTCGGTCACTGCCATGACCACCTCTTGCGGCTGCTCGGCGAGGCTCATGAGGTGCGCCGCGTGAAGTCGTCGATGGTGTCCGAACCCTTCGCTCGCGGCGATTAGCGTGGCGCCGCCGATGCCTAGGGCGCGGGCCTCTTCGACCAGCCAATGTGCGAGCGCCTTACCGCGGTGGCGATGATCTTGCTGCGTGAAAAACGTCAATTGGTATCCGGTAACCGGATTGGTAATCCGGGGATTCGCATCCATGGCTCATTCCTCCTCCCCCGTCGTGCCGAACTCAACGGGCATCTTGGAATAGAAGACCCTGACCCTTTCTTCCTTCAGTCTTGCAAACAACCGTTCCGCTTCGTCTGCTGTCACCGCCATCACCACCTCCACCGGCTGGTCTGCCAATTCGATGAAGTGTGCGGAGTGAATGCGCCGGTGATGGCCGAATCCTTCGCTCGCGCCAATGAGAGTGGCACCGCCAATGCCGATGGCGCGGGCCGCTTCGACCAGCCAGTGGGCGAGCGGCTTGCCGCCATGAGTGCGATCTTGTTGGGTGAAGAACGTCAACTGATAGCCGCGCAAGTAAGCCTCCTTCGATCAGGTTCCATTGACCCATGCGAAGGAGCCAATGCCGAGAACAGTCATCGTTACGGAGCCCAGCACGTGGACCGCGCAGGGCGCCGAGGGCGGCGCCAATGGAAATTGCCAGAATGGATTTCAGCAATGCCGTGTCCTGTTGGTTGTTCGTCCAAGGACAGGCAGGAACCACCTACGCGACCCGTCCCGGGTTGAAGCGTAGGCATCATCAGCCGCTAGGCGGCGGTTAAAGGAGGAATGCCATCTCCTGCGGGTATTATTACCCGATCCACGCAGGGACACAACTGAGCCCCGACGCTGATGCGATCGAACTTAGTGTTTGGCATGCCTTGATTGGCACCCGATGCCGCCCATTCATGGTGTGAAGCCTAATACGCCGTCTACAGCCGGAGGAGCCGCGGACTCATGAAAGTACGTTTCTGGGGAACGCGGGGGTCGATCGCCACGCCCGGGCCCGGCACGATCCGCTTTGGCGGCAACACTTCGTGCGTCGAGTTGACCACGGCCGATGGCGGCCGTCTGATTTTTGACTGCGGCACCGGCGCCCGCCTGCTTGGCAGCGAGTTGATGGCCCAGGGCAATAAAACCATCGACTCCAACATTCTCCTCGGGCATACGCATTGGGATCACATTCAAGGTTTTCCGTTTTTCACTCCTGCCTTTGTCAAAGGGAACGTCGTTGCCATCTATGGTCCCGAGGGGAGCCGCGGCCCGCTGCACGAGGTGCTGGCCGGCCAGATGGAGTTCACCTACTTCCCCATCGATTTGAATCAGCTGCCGGCGACGATCACCTACCACGACCTGAACGAGGGTACCCATACGATCGGCGGCGCACGGGTCGTCACGCAATTTCTCAATCACCCGGCGATGACGGTGGGCTATCGCGTCGAGGCTGACGGTGTCGCGATGGTGTACCTCGTGGACCACGAGCCGTTCTCCGATGAGCTTTGGCGCGCTGGCGCCGAGCCGGGACACATCGAGTCCATCCTGCACGATGGGGATCGCCGGCACGCCAACTTCATGGCCGGCGCCGATCTGGTGATCCACGATGCCCAGTACACGCCTGAGGAGTATCCGGCGAAGAAGACCTGGGGACACAGCACGTACGAGTACGTGGTCCAAATTGCCGCGGCCGCCGGCGTCCGGCGGGTTGCACTGACCCACCATGATCCAAACCACGACGACGATTTTGTCGCGGACATCGAGCGCAAGGCCCGCCGTCTTGCCGCGCAGCTTGGCAAAGGACTCGAGGTCTTCTGCGCGTACGAAGGTTGTGAACTGGTCCTGGAGCCGCGCTCTGCCTTGCGGCCGTTTGTCGCGCAGGCCCCGTTCCAGGCATCCGTTGCGCAGCGTCGCTTTCGCATCCTTGCGGTTGATGATCAACCCGACATGCTCACGATGATCGTTCGCGCGCTGGAGGACGAGCAGTACAGCGTCAGCAAAGCGACCAGCGGCGCGGAGGCGCTCCAGATGATAGACGCGCATATCCCGGACCTTGTCGTGCTGGATTACAAGATGGCCGGCATGGACGGCATGGCGGTCATGAAAGCGCTCCGCGCCAAGACCGAGACGCAGCACCTCCCGGTGCTGATGCTTACCGCAATGACGGATGAACCCAGCACCCGCGCCGGCTTCGACGCGGGGGTGACGGACTATGTGACGAAGCCGTTTTCGATCCCGCAGCTCACCGCCCGCGTCCGCGCCTGCCTGACGAGAACGCAATCCACTTAGTTGTGTGAGCGGTTAGTCGTAGACGACCGCAACGCGGTCCAGATACCGCGTCAATTCGCCCACCCATTTGCGGGATGCTTCGTTGTCGGCGTTCTCGGCCGCCTGCTCAAGGGCGGCGCCGATTTCCGTGATGCCATGAAATCCCCAGCTGCCCCCGGCGCCCTTCATGCCATGCCCCAGACTCTCGACCATCTCGTAGTCGCCCCGATCGAGTGCGCCCAGCATCGCGATGACGTCGTGGCGGCGATTCTGCAAGAACCCGGGGATAAGATCGGTGAACCTGGGATTCGCACGCACAACGATCGTGTCGTCCTGGCGGCCCGCTTCATTCGAAGTCGCAGGCACGACCAGCGAGTGCTCCTTGATCGCTTGCAGCAGCACTTCCTGTTTGATGGGTTTCGTCAAAAATGCAGTACATCCCGCTGCCACAAATTTTTCTTGATCACCCTTCAAGGCAGATGCCGTCAGCGCGATGATCGGCGTCGGCGGCCGGCCGTTCGCCTGCCTCCCACTTTCTGATTGCGCGCGTCGAGGCCAAGCCATCCATCACCGGCATTTGCCGGTCCATCAGCACAAGGTCATAGTGTCCGGCGGTGAACTTTTCAAAGGCGATGGCCCCGTTTTCGGCAATCTCAATCTGGTACGGGGTGTCCTGCAGGTAGGCAATGGTGATTGTGCGATTGTCAGGCGAGTCCTCCACCAGAAGCACATGCAGCGCCGGAAGCGGCGGCTCGGGACCGGTGCCCACAGACACGGTTGCCTGCCGCGTGGCTCCCACCCAGATCTCGAGCGGCACGGCGAAAGAAAACACGCTGCCTTGGCCGACGCCGCTCTCGACCTCGATGTGTCCGCCCATCAGTTCCACCAGGCGCTTCGAAATCGTGAGTCCGAGCCCCGAGCCACCGTACCTGCGCGTGGTGGACGAATCGGCTTGCGTGAATCGCTCGAACACCGTGCCCAACTTTTCGTCCGGAATACCGATGCCCGTGTCCGAGATCGTGAACCGCAGGGCGCCTGGAAGCGAACTGTCGGTATCCGGCGTGACCCGCAAGGCCACCTCGCCGGATTCCGTGAACTTGATCGCATTGCCCAGCAGATTAAGCAGAACCTGGCGCAGACGGGTGGGATCACCGACCAGGTCGCGCGGCACTTCCGGCGCGATCTCGCACACCAGGGCCAGCCCTTTTTCATGGGCCCGGACCGCGACCATCTCCGTCACTTTCCCCAGCAGATCGTTCAGCGAGAACCGGGTTCGTTCCAGCTCGAGCTGCGACGCTTCAACTTTCGACAGATCGAGGATGTCGTTGATGAGGTGCAGCAGGTTGTCGCCGGCGCGGCGAAAGATCTGCACGTACTTGTCTTGCTCGGGGGAGAGCGGTGTCTTCGCGAGCAGGTCCGCGATGCCGATGATCGCGTTCATCGGCGTGCGGATTTCATGACTCATGCTCGCCAGAAAATCCGACTTGGTCTGGCTCGCACTTTCGGCGACGGCCTTGGCCTGCTGCAGTTCCGCCTCCACCCGCTTGCGCTCGGTGACGTCCCGGGCGGCGGCGAATACGCCTTGCAGGGTGCGGTCCCGGTCGTAAAAGGTGGTCGCGTTATAGGACACGACCGTTTGCTTCCCGTCGCGGGCGCATGCTGTCAACTCGTAGTCCGTGACCTTCTTTTCGCTCAGCACGCGTTTGATTCCCGCCTCCGCCCTTTCCGGATCGGTGAAGTAGTTCTTGAACGGTGCGCCGATCAACTCATCGCGTGTGCATCCGGTGAGCGCCTCCATCTGCTTGTTGACGTCAGTGATGATGCCTGAGGGATCGGTGGTCATCAGCGCGTCGATGTTGGATTCGATCAGCGAGCGCGTGTAGAACTGCTGGTCGCGCAGGCGCTGATCGAGCTTTTTTTGTTCGGCTTCGACCAGCTTACGCGCAGTATTGTCGGTGCCGATCAACAGATAACCGATGATGGTGTCTTGTGCGTCGCGCAGCGCCGTGACGGACACCACCGCCGGGAACCGACTCCCGTCCTTCCGGATGTAGGTCAGTTCGTAGATGTCCTCGATTCCGCGCGAGGCCTTGAACACCAGCGCTTCGAAGCCGGGCGTGATCGTGGTCGCGAGTTCCATGCTCAATGCCTTGGCACGGGCGATCAATTCCTGCGGATCGGAAATGTCGGCAGGGGTGATCTTGTTCATCACTTCGGCGGCCGTGTAGCCCAGCATTCGCTCCGCGCCGACATTGAAGATCTGAATGACGCCCTTCGCATCGGTGGCGATGCTGGAAAAGTTGGCACTGTTGAAAATCGCCCGCTGCAGCGCGCCCGCCTTCAGCAGCGCCTCCTCCGCCTGTTTATGGACAGCGATGCCCCCGGTCCTTTTGGACGCATCGGGGGCCGCTGTCATCGCGTCCTCTACCTTGACCATCGTGTTCGCTCCAGCAAAGACTGTCCTTGCAGAGAGAATAGGCCAATTGCAAGGGGTTGGGGCGGCGGTGTCAGCATCGTCCTGCCGACGTCGGCAACACGATGAAGGGGTGAGTGAGCGTCAGCGTTGCCACCGCCGGCTATTTCTTGTCAGCGATCAGGCATCCATTCAGGAACAGGCGGACGACCCTGCGTGGCCACGCCGCGAGCTCGCGCGCACTCATCGGCGCGCCCAGGCCCATCGCCCGGCGCTGCGGCAGGCCGATCAGCATGTGCAGAAAAAGCTCGGCGGCGAACGTTGCGTCATCGACCTGCAAGCCGTTCTTGTGCGCTTCGCGCTCGAGCAGTCCGGCGATCAGCTTGACCCCTTCCTCGGTGGCGCCATCGCGTGCGACCACGGCCGCAAGCTCGGGAAAGCGCGCCGACTGGGCGACCACCAATCGGTGCAGCGCGATAGCCGGTTCCGAGAGTGCCGCGCGCAGGATCAACCCGCCCAGCCGCTCGAGCATCGCGGGGAGATCCGCGCCTTCGATCAACGGCACGTTCGCCGGTGGTCGCAAGCGATCGATGATGCGATGGACGACCGCGGCGAACAGCGCGGGCTTGTCCTCGAACCGGTGATAGAACGTGCGCTTGGAAATGCGCACGCGTTGCGCCACGGCTTCGATGCTGGTGGCACCGTAGCCCTGAGCGAGAAACAGATCGGTGGCCGCGTCGAGAATCCGATCGCCGATCTGCTCGGATGCTTCGCTTGTCGGGCGCCCTCCCGGACGCGCTCGGGTCACAATGAAGGAGTCTTAGGCGGGATGCGTCAAACTCAGCGGGGGTAGTCGTTGTTGTACGCGACCGGCGCCGCGCTCTGGCGGTAGTACGTAGCACTCGCAGGCGCGTTGTACACGGGTGCGGGCACGGTTGCCGGCGGCCCGTAGTACCCCTGCGGCTGCGCATTGTTGTAGTACTGCGGCGGGGATTGCGGCTGCTGGTAGTTGGCCGGCGGTGCGTAGTATTGCTGGGGCGCGTTGTACGAGCCCTGCGGCGCGTAGTACTGCGGCGGCGCATTGTAGGAAACGGGCGGTCCGTAATACTGCTGCGGGGCGTAGTAAGGCGCCGGCGGCACGTACGCGGCGGTCGCGACCGCATTACCGAACGCGACGAACGGCGCCGCGATGACTGCCGCTGCGGTGCCGACCACCGCGGCTGCAACCGCACCTGGCCACCAGACGCCGCCGTGCCAGTAACCGCCACCGCCATGCCAACCATTGCCATGCCAGCCGCCGTGGTAGACGGGGCCGTGACTGGGGCCATGCGACCAATGCGGTCCGCCGGCGAAGGCGGGTGATATCGGCACAAGCACGAGCGCGCCGGCGATGAGGCCGGCGGATACGACGTAGCGAGACTTGGCCATTGCGGCTCCTGACGAGAGACGGGCGAGACTGCCCGTGTGCGATCAAGGTAGCAGCAACGCGACCGAAACGCAACGGTACCGTAGCGTTTTCACAGACTGTTACATCTCCCCGGCAGCACGTGCCGAACGCAGGAATCGAGCGGATCACGTGTCGTCCAGCGCGCGCGCCGCCTTTTGCGCGCGCTCGAGGAGTCGCGGCGTCTCCATACGCTCCGCCCAGGAGGCGAAGGCGTCGGTCGGGCCGCCCCAGCGCAGTTCATCCACGCTGCGGAACAGGGGTGCATCCGTCCTGAGCGTCGCGAGCTGCTTGAACAGGAGAGCCTGCTCGCGCTGATCGCCCAATACGTCCGCGGGAAAGGATTCGATCGGGCCGTGACGGTTCAGGAGGCGGGCAGCGGTGACGGCGCCGATGCCCGCGATACCCGGATACCCATCCGCGGCGTCGCCGACCAGCGCCAGGAAGTCGGGAATGAGCACCGGCGGCACGCCGTACTTTTGGCGGACCGCCTCGGCGTCGAGCATCTTGTTCGCCCGGCGGTCCATCTGCACGACGCGATCCTCGCGCACGCACTGCGCCAGATCCTTGTCCACGGTCCAGATACAAACCTTCTCGACGCGCCGCGATGCGGACGCGATGAACGCCGCCGAGGCGAGCGCGTCGTCCGCCTCGAGCTCGATCATCGGCCAGACGGTGACGCCCATCGCGGCGAGTGCTTCTTCCAGTGGATGGAACTGCGCGAACAGCGCCGGCTCGATGCCTTCGCCGGTCTTGTAGTCCGGCCAGAGTTCGTTGCGAAACGATTCGATGACGTGGTCGGTCGCGACGCCGACATGCGTGGCGCCCTTCTCGAGCATCTGCAGCATCGTCTGCAGTACACCGATCACGGCGCCGTAGGGCTTGTCCTTGCCCTTGTTGAAGCGGCGCAGCCCATAGAAGTGCCGG
>CAVSEH010000019.1:0-19288 GCA_963726935.1 uncultured beta proteobacterium | reverse complement strand
ATGCCCAGTACACGCCCGAGGAGTATCCGGCGAAGAAGACCTGGGGACACAGCACGTACGAGTACGTGGTGCAAATTGCCGCGGCCGCCGGCGTCCGGCGGGTTGCACTGACCCACCATGATCCAAACCACGACGACGATTTTGTCGCGGACATCGAGCGCAAGGCCCGCCGTCTTGCCGCGCAGCTTGGCAAAGGACTCGAGGTCTTCTGCGCGTACGAAGGTTGTGAACTGGTCCTGGAGCCGCGCTCTGCCTTGCGGCCGTTTGTCGCGCAGGCCCCGTTCCAGGCATCCGTTGCGCAGCGTCGCTTTCGCATCCTTGCGGTTGATGATCAACCCGACATGCTCACGATGATCGTTCGCGCGCTGGAGGACGAGCAGTACAGCGTCAGCAAAGCGACCAGCGGCGCGGAGGCGCTCCAGATGATAGACGCGCATATCCCGGACCTTGTCGTGCTGGATTACAAGATGGCCGGCATGGACGGCATGGCGGTCATGAAAGCGCTCCGCGCCAAGACCGAGACGCAGCACCTCCCGGTGCTGATGCTTACCGCAATGACGGATGAACCCAGCACCCGCGCCGGCTTCGACGCGGGGGTGACGGACTATGTGACGAAGCCGTTTTCGATCCCGCAGCTCACCGCCCGCGTCCGCGCCTGCCTGACGAGAACGCAATCCACTTAGTTGTGTGAGCGGTTAGTCGTACACGACCGCAACGCGGTCCAGATACCGCGTCAATTCGCCCACCCATTTGCGGGATGCTTCGTTGTCGGCGTTCTCGGCCGCCTGCTCAAGGGCGGCGCCGATTTCCGTGATGCCATGAAATCCCCAGCTGCCCCCGGCGCCCTTCATGCCATGCCCCAGACTCTCGACCATCTCGTAGTCGCCCCGATCGAGTGCGCCCAGCATCGCGATGACGTCGTGGCGGCGATTCTGCAAGAACCCGGGGATAAGATCGGTGAACCTGGGATTCGCACGCACAACGATCGTGTCGTCCTGGCGGCCCGCTTCATTCGAAGTCGCAGGCACGACCAGCGAATGCTCCTTGATCGCTTGCAGCAGCACTTCCTGTTTGATGGGTTTCGTCAAAAATGCAGTACATCCCGCTGCCACAAATTTTTCTTGATCACCCTTCAAGGCAGATGCCGTCAGCGCGATGATCGGCGTCGGCGGCCGGCCGTTCGCCTGCCTCCCACTTTCTGATTGCGCGCGTCGAGGCCAAGCCATCCATCACCGGCATTTGCCGGTCCATCAGCACAAGGTCATAGTGTCCGGCGGTGAACTTTTCAAAGGCGATGGCCCCGTTTTCGGCAATCTCAATCTGATACGGGGTGTCCTGCAGGTAGGCAATGGTGATTGTGCGGTTGTCAGGCGAGTCCTCCACCAGAAGCACATGCAGCGCCGGAAGCGGCGGCTCGGGACCGGTGCCCACAGACACGGTTGCCTGCCGCGTGGCTCCCACCCAGATCTCGAGCGGCACGGCGAAAGAAAACACGCTGCCTTGGCCGACGCCGCTCTCGACCTCGATGTGTCCGCCCATCAGTTCCACCAGGCGCTTCGAAATCGTGAGCCCGAGCCCCGAGCCACCGTACCTGCGCGTGGTGGACGAATCGGCTTGCGTGAATCGCTCGAACACCGTGCCCAACTTTTCGTCCGGAATACCGATGCCCGTGTCCGAGATCGTGAACCGCAGGGCGCCTGGAAGCGAACTGCCGGTATCCGGCGTGACCCGCAAGGCCACCTCGCCGGATTCCGTGAACTTGATCGCATTGCCCAGCAGATTAAGCAGAACCTGGCGCAGACGGGTGGGGTCACCGACCAGGTCGCGCGGCACTTCCGGCGCGATCTCGCACACCAGGGCCAGCCCTTTTTCATGGGCCCGGACCGCGACCATCTCCGTCACTTTCCCCAGCAGATCGTTCAGCGAGAACCGGGTTCGTTCCAGCTCGAGCTGCGACGCTTCAACTTTCGACAGATCGAGGATGTCGTTGATGAGGTGCAGCAGGTTGTCGCCGGCGCGGCGAAAGATCTGCACGTACTTGTCTTGCTCGGGGGAGAGCGGTGTCTTCGCGAGCAGGTCCGCGATGCCGATGATCGCGTTCATCGGCGTGCGGATTTCATGACTCATGCTCGCCAGAAAATCCGACTTGGTCTGGCTCGCACTTTCGGCGACGGCCTTGGCCTGCTGCAGTTCCGCCTCCACCCGCTTGCGCTCGGTGACGTCCCGGGCGGCGGCGAATACGCCTTGCAGGGTGCGGTCCCGGTCGTAAAAGGTGGTCGCGTTATAGGACACGACCGTTTGCTTCCCGTCGCGGGCGCATGCTGTCAACTCGTAGTCGGTGACCTTCTTTTCGCTCAGCACGCGTTTGATTCCCGCCTCCGCCCTTTCCGGATCGGTGAAGTAGTTCTTGAACGGTGCGCCGATCAACTCATCGCGTGTGCATCCGGTGAGCGCCTCCATCTGCTTGTTGACGTCAGTGATGATGCCTGAGGGATCGGTGGTCATCAGCGCGTCGATGTTGGATTCGATCAGCGAGCGCGTGTAGAACTGCTGGTCGCGCAGGCGCTGATCGAGCTTTTTTTGTTCGGCTTCGACCAGCTTGCGCGCAGTATTGTCGGTGCCGATCAACAGATAACCGATGATGGTGTCTTGTGCGTCGCGCAGCGCCGTGACGGACACCACCGCCGGGAACCGACTCCCGTCCTTCCGGATGTAGGTCAGTTCGTAGATGTCCTCGATTCCGCGCGAGGCCTTGAACACCAGCGCTTCGAAGCCGGGCGTGATCGTGGTCGCGAGTTCCATGCTCAATGCCTTGGCACGGGCGATCAATTCCTGCGGATCGGAAATGTCGGCAGGGGTGATCTTGTTCATCACTTCGGCGGCCGTGTAGCCCAGCATTCGCTCCGCGCCGACATTGAAGATCTGAATGACGCCCTTCGCATCGGTGGCGATGCTGGAAAAGTTGGCACTGTTGAAAATCGCCCGCTGCAGCGCGCCCGCCTTCAGCAGCGCCTCCTCCGCCTGTTTATGGACAGCGATGCCCCCGGTCCTTTTGGACGCATCGGGGGCCGCTGTCATCGCGTCCTCTACCTTGACCATCGTGTTCGCTCCAGCAAAGACTGTCCTTGCAGAGAGAATAGGCCAATTGCAAGGGGTTGGGGCGGCAGCGTCAGCATCGTCCTGCCGACGTCGGCAACACGATGAAGGGGTGAGTGAGCGTCAGCGTTGCCACCGCCGGCTATTTCTTGTCAGCGATCAGGCATCCATTCAGGAACAGGCGGACGACCTTGCGTGGCCACGCCGCGAGCTCGCGCGCACTCATCGGCGCGCCCAGGCCCATCGCCCGGCGCTGCGGCAGGCCGATCAGCATGTGCAGAAAAAGCTCGGCAGCGAACGTTGCGTCATCGACCTGCAAGCCGTTCTTGTGCGCTTCGCGCTCGAGCAGTCCGGCGATCAGCTTGACCCCTTCCTCGGTGGCGCCATCGCGGGCGACCACTGCTGCAAGTTCAGGAAAGCGCGCCGACTGGGCGACCACCAATCGGTGCAGCGCGATAGCCTGCTCGGAAAGCGCAGCGCGCAGGATCAAACCGCCCAGCCGCTCGAGCATCGCGGGGAGATCCGCGCCTTCGATCAACGGCACATTCGCCGGTGGTCGCAGGCGATCGATGATGCGATGGACGACCGCGGCGAACAGCGCGGGCTTGTCCTCGAACCGGTGATAGAACGTGCGCTTGGAAATGCGCACGCGCTGCGCCACGGCTTCGATGCTGGTGGCACCGTAGCCTTGGGCCAGGAACAGATCGGTGGCCGCGTCGAGAATCCGATCGCCGATCTGTTCGGCCGCTTCGCGTGACGGGCGCCCTCCCGGACGCGCTCGGGTCACAGCGACAGAGTCTTAGGCGGGATGCGTCAACTCAGCGGCTGTAGTAGTTGTTGTACGCGACCGGCGCCGCGTTCTGGCGATAGTACGTAGCACTCGCAGGCGCATAGTACGCGGGTGCAGGCACGGTCGCCGGCGGCCCGTAGTACCCCTGCGGCTGTGCATTGTTGTAGTACTGCGGCGCGGCTTGCGGCTGCTGGTAGTTGGCCGGTGGTGCGTAATATTGCTGGGGCGCATTGTACGAGCCCTGCGGCGCGTAGTACTGCTGCGGCGCATTGTACGAAACGGGCGGTCCGTAATACTGCTGCGGGGCGTAGTAAGGCGCCGGCGGAACGTACGCGGCGGTCGCGACCGCATTACCGAACGCGACGAACGGCGCCGCAATCACGGCGGCTGCGGTACCGACCACCGCGGCTGCAACCGCACCTGGCCACCAGACGCCGCCGTGCCAGTAACCGCCACCGCCATGCCAGCCATTGCCACCACCTGCCAGCCGCCCCCACTATGCCAGACAGGTCCATGGCTCGGACCGTGGGACCAATGGGGTCCGCCGGCGAAGGCGGGTGATATCGGCACAAGCACGAGCGCGCCGGCGATGAGGCCGGCGGATACGACGTAGCGAGACTTGGCCATTGCGGCTCCTGACGAGAGACGGGCGAGACTGCCCGTGTCGGATCAAGGTAGCAGCAACGCGACCGAAACGCAACGGTACCGTAGCGTTTTCACAGACTGTTACATCTCCCCGGCAGCACGTGCCGAACGCAGGGAATTGAGCGGATCACCTGTCGTCCAGCGCGCGCGCCGCCTTTTGCGCGCGCTCGAGGAGTCGCGGCGTCTCCATACGCTCTGCCCAAGAGGCGAAGGCGTCGGTCGGGCCGCCCCAGCGCAGTTCATCCACGCTGCGGAACAGGGGTGCATCCGTCCTGAGCGTCGCGAGCTGCTTGAACAGGAGAGCCTGCTCGCGCTGATCGCCCAATACGTCCGCGGGAAAGGATTCGATCGGTCCGTGGCGGTTCAGGAGGCGGGCAGCGGTGACGGCGCCGATACCCGCGATACCCGGATACCCATCCGCGGCGTCGCCGACCAGCGCCAGGAAATCGGGAATGAGCACCGGCGGCACACCGTACTTTTGGCGGACCGCCTCGGCGTCGAGCATCTTGTTCGCCCGGCGGTCCATCTGCACGACGCGATCCTCGCGCACGCACTGCGCCAGATCCTTGTCCACGGTCCAGATACAAACCTTCTCGACGCGCCGCGATGCGGACGCAATGAACGCCGCCGAGGCGAGCGCGTCGTCCGCCTCGAGCTCGATCATCGGCCAGACGGTGACGCCCATCGCGGCGAGTGCTTCTTCCAGTGGATGGAACTGCGCGAACAGCGCCGGCTCGATGCCTTCGCCGGTCTTGTAGTCCGGCCAGAGTTCGTTGCGAAACGATTCGATGACGTGATCGGTCGCGACGCCGACATGCGTGGCGCCCTTCTCGAGCATCTGCAGCATCGTCTGCAGTACACCGATCACGGCGCCGTAGGGCTTGTCCTTGCCCTTGTTGAAGCGGCGCAGCCCATAGAAGTGCCGGTACAGCTCGTAGGTGCCGTCGACGACGTGGACGATCATGCGCGATTATCGCGCGCCCGCCGCGCTGCGGTGGCGCAACGCTGTCGTGGAGAAACCGAGCCGGACTCCTACGGACAGTTCTTCGCCAACAGGCAGGCGGGTGTCGGCTCGTTCGACTTCCGCCGCAGGATCTCGTCGCGCATCTCCTGGTAGCTCAGCCGCGTCTGGACCTCGACGGATTCGACGCTGACCGCGGCGGATGCGAGCCCGCTCACGACGAACTGGCCGCGAATGATTACCTTCGAACCGCCGGCTGCATCGACGATCCGCGTCGTGAAATCGGATGACTTCAGGTCGCCTTTCAGCAAGTGCGACTCGATGTCGCGTTTCGGCGTCAGCACGATCGCGCGCGTGTTTTCCAGTGACAGACGCAGCAGACCCGCATTGGCGTGGCTCTTCTGAACAATCTCGAGGCGGTTACCTTCCCTGTTGATGACGCGGCTTGCATCCACACTCGAGAGAAATTGCGCCATGTGATCGAAGTCGGTAAGCACCGCCCAGACTTCATCGCCATTCGCCGCAACCGACCAGTCCGCGTCGATCGCGAACGTCGAACCGTCCCGCGTGACGCGCACGTTGATGTCGCGAGCGGGTGGCGGCGCCGAGAGGCTCAGGTGCCGGCGCGGCAAAAAACGCGATCGCGGCAAAGATCGGCACGAGGAGCTTCGGCATGGGGCGAATCATACCTTGTTGCCCGGCCTCCGCCGCCGTTTGCATCGGGTGCGCTCGGCGCGCAAGACCCCGTCTCCGGCTCGCGGCCTTGCGCACGATCGCATTCATTTGTGCGATTGCCTGGGCGACGGTATGCTGGTCTGCGTACGGCTCCGGTGTCGAGCCTGCCATCAACAACTAGACACCAATTGCGCCTATCGCCGGGGTACACCGGTCGCCGCAATTTCCAGTCAAACAAGGAGGCTCTATGTTCGTCCGTTCCCGCATCGCCGCCGCGACGACCCTGCTTGCCGCCGGACTCGCCACTGCCGCACCACCCAAGGTCGTAACGCTCCCCAATTCAGATGCGCAGTGCTTCGCGCCCTGGGCCACCAACACCAAGCTGTTCCAGTACCCGGCGAAGAAGGGGCCCTATCGGATCGCGCTCGCCAACGGGTACATCGCCAACACCTGGCGCATCCAGATGATCAAGACGGCCAAGGCCTACGCCGCGCAACCGGACGTCGCCGCGAAGCTCAAGGAATTCAAGGTCGTCTCGACCGGTGAGGATGTCGCGGCGCAGATCGCGGCGATCAACAACTTCATCGACTCGGGCTACGACGCGATCGTGGTGAACGCCCAGAACCCCGCCGCGTTCAAGCCGGTGATCAAACGGGCCAACGATGCCGGTGTCGTGCTGGTGGCGTTCGACAACATCCTCGACACCGAGGAGGCCATCAACGTCAACGTCGACCAGAAAGGACTCGGCAAGTACTGGGCCGAATGGCTGGTGAAGAACGTGCCCAACGGCGGCAAGGTGCTCGAAGTGCGCGGCGTCTCCGGCACGTCGGTGGACCGCGACCGCCACGAAGGCATCCAGGAAGTGTTCAAGGCCTCGGGCAAGAAATGGGACACCGTCGAAGTGATCGGCAAGTGGGATGATCCGACGGCGCAGAAAGTCACGGCCGACGCGATCGCCGTGCACAAGAAGTTCGACGCCATTACCGCGCAAGGCGGCGACACCGGCGTCGTGCAGGCGATGATCGACGCCAAGCATCCGTTCGTGCCGTTTGGCGGCGAGACCGAGAACGGCTTCCGCAAGTTCTGCGGCAAGTACGCCGCGGAGGGGCTCAAGTGCGCGTCGGCCGGCACCGGGCCGGCTCAGGTGGCGGTGGCGATCAAGACTGCGATCGCGGCACTCGAAGGCAAGGTCGTGCCGCAATCCGTGAAGCTCCCGCTCGCGAAAGCCGAGTACCCGAACATGAAGGAAGGGTCCGACTTCTACCCCGCGCAGAGCGACAACTTCTTCGTCGGCAACGCGTTCCCCACCTGCGGCATCAACTTCACGGCCCAGGAAATCATGGGGCAGAACGAAGCGAACAAGTAAGCACGGGTGCGGGGATGTCGGTCCCCGCGTCCCCCTTATGAGCGACCCGATACGGTCGTTGTTCGTCGTGCAAGGCGTCTCCAAGCGCTACGGAGGCGTGCACGCACTGCAGGATGCCGATCTGGTGATCGAGGCCGGGCGCATCCACGCGGTGCTCGGCGAGAACGGCGCGGGGAAATCGACACTCATCAAGATCATGGCGGGTGTCGTCGCCCCCGACGACGGCCGGATGCTGCTCGACGGCGAGCCGGTGTCGTTTGCATCGCCGGCCGCGGCCAACGCGGCCGGCATCGCCTGCATCTTCCAGGAACTGTCGCTGATACCCGATCTGTCGGTGGCCGACAACATCGCCATCAGCGATCCGCCGCGTCGCTTCGGACTGATCGATCGCCGGGCGCAGCGGCGCAAGGCCGAGGAAGCGCTGGCGCGCGCCGGCGCGGACAACATCCATCCGCGGGCGCTGGTCAAGGATCTGTCGCTGTCGCGGCGGCAAATGGTGGAGATCGCCAAAGCGCTCGCCCGCAAGCCGCGCATTCTCATTCTCGACGAAGCCACGTCGGCCCTGACTGCGGCCGACGTCACCAAGATCTACGGCGTCCTGAAGCGGCTGCGCACCGAAGGCCTGGCGCTGGTCTACATCTCGCACCGCATGCACGAGATCGCCGAGCTGGCGGACGAGTGCACCGTGTTTCGTAACGGCCGCAGCGTCGCGACGTACGTAGCTGGAACCAAAACCGACAACGAGATCGTCGAGTTGATGATCGGTCGCGAGTACAGCGCCGAGTTTCCGCCGCGCGCGGCGTTCGTGCCGCCCGAGGGCGCGCCACGCATCAAGGTGCGCCATCTGAGCTGGACCGACCGCTTGAGCGACATCTGCCTGCGAGTGTCTGCGGGGGAGGTGGTCGGTCTCGGCGGGCTGGATGGCCAGGGTCAGCGCGAATTGTTGCTGGCGCTCTTCGGTGTGTTGCAGGGCACGACGGGCGAGGTCCTGATCGATGGCCGGCCCGTTGCCATCAGCAGTCCGCACGTCGCGAAGCGCAAGGATATCGGCATGGCCCTGATCCCGGAGGATCGCAAGACGGAGGGCCTGATGCTGCCGATGTCGGTCCGCGACAACATCTCCTTCGCCGCGCTGGGTGCCTTGTCGCGCTGGGGCGTCATCGACGCCGCGGCCGAGCGCGAGGCGGTGGAGCGGATGGTGCGGTTGCTCGGCGTGCGCACCGAGGGGACCGACCTGCCGGCCGCATCGCTCTCCGGCGGCAACCAGCAGAAACTCGTCATCGCCAAATGGCTGATGATGGCGCCGCGCATTCTCCTGCTGAACGACCCGACGCGCGGCATCGACGTCGGCACCAAGCAGGAGATCTATCAATTGCTGCGCGAACTGGCGCAAGCGGGCGCGGCGATCCTCTTCTATTCGACCGACTACGACGAACTGATCGGGTGCTGCGACCGCGTGCTGGTCATGTACGACGGCGCGATCAAGCGCGAGCTGATCGGCGGCGACATCACCGAGCGTGCGCTGGTCGGCAGCGCGTTGAACATCGGCGCGGACGCCCGGCATGCGGAGGGGCCGGCCGTGGCTCGGGCATGAACGGCGACTGGTCGTACTGGCTGCGCGAACGCAAGGGGACACTGCTCGCCTTCGCGGCGTTCGTCGTGATGTTCGCGATCTACGCCGCCAACCATCCGGCCGGGCTCAACGCCAATGTGGCGACGACCGCCGCCAACAAAGGGGTGCTCCTCGCGATCGTCGCCATCGCGCAGACGCTGGTGGTGCTGACGGCGGGCATCGACCTGTCCGTCGGCATGGTGATGGTGCTCGCCAATTGCCTGGCCTCCGCCATCGTGGTCGGCTCGCCGTTGACCAGCGCACTCGGCGTGCTCGGCGTCCTGCTCACGGGTGCGGTGTGCGGAGCGATCAACGGACTGATCGTCATCTACGGACGATTGCAGCCGATCGTGACGACGATCGCCACGGGCGCGATCTACTACGGCGTCGCGCTCGCGCTGCGACCCGTTCCCGGTGGCGACGTCGACGGCACGCTGGCCGATGCGCTGACCGGCCAATTGCCGGGTGGCGTCCCGGCGAGCCTGGCGCTGCTGCTCGCGCTCGTCGTGCTCGTCTGGCTGCCCTTCCAGCGTTCGGCGATCGGACGCGCGGCCTACGCGGTGGGTTCGTCCGAAGTCGCCGCCTACATGTCGGGTGTGCCGATCATGCGCGCCAAGCTCGTCGCCTATACCTTGTCGGGCCTGCTCGCGTCGGTCGCGGGACTGTTCCTCACGTGCATCACGTACTCCGGCGAAGCGTCCGCCGCCAATGGAAGTGCGTACACACTGTATTCGATTGCCGCGGTCGTATTGGGCGGGGTGTCGCTGTTCGGCGGTTCCGGGAGTGCGATCGGCGCCATCTTCGGCGCGCTGATGTTCCGCACCATCGGCGACCTGCTGTTCGTGTTCAACGTCGAACCGCTGTGGCAGCCGCTGTTCCAGGGGATCGTGCTCTTCGCCGCCGTGTGCTTCGGATCGCTGCGCCTGCTGCGCACCCGCAATCGTCTCGACTTGTATGGCTGACGTACCGGCCCGCACTTCCGGCACATGGGTCGGCAGCATGCGCCGGCGCATCGATCCCGCCATCGTGTGGGCGTTCGGCTGCATCGTCCTGGTGCTGCTCGTCGGCAGCCTCTACTCGAGCAGCTTCCTGTCGCCCGAGTATTTGCTGCAGCAGCTCAAGGTCGCCTCCTTCCTCGGGGTGATTGCGACCGGCGCGATGATCGTGATCCTGCTCGGCCAGATCGACCTGTCGGTACCGTGGGTCGTCGCGGTCGGCGGCATGATGGCGACGGCCGCCACGGGTTGGGGACCCTTCGGCGAAGCGCTGGCGATTCCACTCGGCATCGCGTGCGGCGCCGCGCTCGGACTGGTCAACGGCATCGGCGTGGCGTACCTGCGCATTCCGTCGATGGTCGTCACCCTGGCGGTGAACGCGGTCGCGCAAGGACTGATGGTGGTGCACACCGGCGGTTTCTCACCGCAGGAATCCTCGTCGCCGGCCATGCGGATCATCGCCACCGGCCACAGCCTGGTCGGTATTCCAAATGCGCTGCTGGTGTGGGCGGTGGTGGGTGGCGCGGCGGTGTTCCTGCTGAACCGCACCACCTTCGGCCGCGCGGTCTACGCGATCGGCAACCGCGAGCGCGCCGCCTATCTCTCCGGCGCGCGCACGCGCCTCGTCGTCATGGGCGCTTTCGCCTTGGCCGGCGCCCTCTCCGCATTCGGCGGGGTGCTGCTCGCGGGCTATGCCAGCAAAGCGGCGCAGGCGATGGGCGACGCATATCTACTGCCGGCGATTGCCGCGGTCGTGCTCGGTGGTACCTCGATTCTCGGGGGGCGCGGCAGCTACCTCGGCACGGTCGCCGGGGTGATCCTGATCACGCTGTTGCAATCGATCCTGTCGGTGATGCAGATTCCGGAATTCGGGCGCCACGTAATCTACGGCGGCGTGATCATCGCCATGCTGTTGATCTACGGCCGCGGCCGGCGTCACTCGGATTACATCCACCTGCTCGGAGCATCCAACGATGGCCCTTGAACTTACGTCCAGCTTCGAAGTGGTGGACCCACGCTTTCGCAAGCTCGCGTTGCCCTACATCCACGTCGAGAAGCTCTACACGGGCTGCCGCTGGGCCGAGGGACCGGCGTGGTTCGCCGCCGGGCGCTATCTGGTCTGGTCCGATATCCCGAACGACCGCATGCTGCGCTGGGACGAGACCGACGGCTCGGTCTCGGTGTTCCGTCAGCCGTCGATGAACAGCAACGGCCATACCGTCGACCAGCAGGGGCGATTGATCTCCTGCGAACACCGCAGCCGCTGCGTGTCGCGCACCGAGTTCGATGGCCGGCGCACGGTGGTGGCGGACCGCCACGACGGCAAGCGATTCAACTCGCCCAACGACGTCGTGGTGAAGAGCGACGGCAGCATCTGGTTCACCGATCCGAGCTACGGCATCGACTCCGACTACGAAGGCGACCAGGCCCCCAGCGAGATCGGCGCCAGCCACGTCTATCGCATCGACGCGTCGAGCGGGCAGGTCAGCATCGTGGCGTCGGACTTCGTGCAGCCCAACGGACTGGCGTTCTCGCCGGACGAATCACTGCTGTACATCGTCGATACCGGCGTCACGCACAAGGTGGACGGGCCGCACCACGTGCGGCGCTTCCAGGTGTCGGCCGACGGCCGCTCGATCACGGGCGGCGAAGTGTTCGCCACTTGCCCAGTCGGTGTGTACGACGGCCTTCGCATCGATGTGCACGGCAACCTGTGGCTGTCGGCGGGCGATGGCGTGCACTGTCATGCCAGCGATGGTTCGCTGCTCGGCAAGATCCGGATTCCCGAAGCCGTCGCCAACGTGTGCTTCGGCGGACCGAAACTCAATCGGCTGTTCATCTGCGCGACGACGTCGCTGTACTCGGTGTTCCTGCATACTCGCGCCGCGGCGCGTCCGCCGGGGCGCGATCGAGCCTAGACGCGTACCGTCACTTGCAGCCCATGCCCGCGGCCGCGTCCTTGATGGGCAGGTTCATGTCGAAGTCGAGCGTCCACGACGTCTTGGCGCGCTGACCGACGATACGGCCCGTCAGCGTGCCGCCGGGCTTGATCTCGCCCGCCATCTTTTCGACCTTGAAGTCCTTCGGCGCTTCCACGACCCACTGCACGCCGGCGAGCGGCGATTTCGCATTGTTGGTGCTGAAGTCGATCGACTTGACTGCCACGGCCGCTGCGGTCGCCGCGCCGCCGCCTGGACAGAACATGATCCTGACCAGTGTCCGGGGCTTGCCACCCTTGTCGTCGCTGGCGTACGAAGACATCTGGAAATTCGCGGCTTCGTCCGGCGCGATGGCATCTTCGTTGAACCAGATCGCCACGCTGTGCGCGTCCCCGTACAGCGAGATCGCGCAATGCGTCGCGGTGAACTTCGCGCCTTCCATCGTGCCGGTGGCGGAGCACTTGTCCGAGGCGCGCGCAACCGGTGCGGCGGCAGGCGCCGCCCCGGCTGCTTTCGGTGCGGGTGGCGCGGATGCCGTGGCCACGGCCTGAGTGAACGGTGATGCAGCCACCATCGCTTTCGCCTCGCGCAACTGCGCCGCGCTGAGCTTGCGTGCGATGGCATCGCGGTGGTCGGCGTACTCCTGGTTGCCCTCGCGCGCGGCGATGGCATAGTTGGCGTACGCGCGCACGGGATCCTTGGCCGGCACGCCTTCGCCGTACTCGTACGCCAATCCCATCTTGTACTGCGCGCCGGTGTAACCCTGGTCGGCCGACTTGCGGAACCAGGCGATCGCCTGCGCGTCGTCGCGTGCGATGCCCTGCCCCTTGGCATACAGCAGCCCCAGGTTGTACTGCGCGATCACATTGCCCTGCTCCGCGGCCTTGCGGAACCAGTCAACCGCCTGCTTGTCGTCCTGCGCCACACCGTCGCCCGTGGCGAGGATCACTGCGATCTCGACCTGCGCTTGAATATGGCCCTGCGTCGCCGACTTGCGCAGCCAGTTCACCGCCTGCACCTTGTCCTGCGGAAAGCCCTTGCCGTATTCGTACATCAGGCCGACGCGATACTGCGCCTCCGCGTTGCCCTTCTCGGCGAGCGGGCGAAGCTCCTTGGCGGCCCTCGCGAAGTCGTTTCGCTTGAGGGCGTCGATGCCTTCGTCCATGCCGGCGTAGGTAGGCACTGAAGCGAACAGCACTGCGACCAGCAGCGTCGCGGTGATCGAGAGGCGTCGATTCATAGTGGTGGCGCGGCGTTATGTCAGTTCGACGAAGGTCTCGAACCCGCCCCAGAACATGCGCATGCCGTCGAAGGGCAGCTTTTTCGGATCCATCATCTCCTTCAGGCGCGGGTCTTCCATCACCTTGGCATTGATGCGATCGCGGTCCGCGCGCGACTTGTAGACGATCCACGACAGTATCACCACCTCGTCGTCCTTGAGGTGCACGGCCTGGGGAAACGACGTGACCTTGCCCGGCTTCACGTCTTCGGCGACGTTTTCCCAATACTGGAGCGCGCCGTGCTCCATCCAGACCTTGCCGGCCAGTGTTGCCATGCGCTCGTAGTCATCGAGCTTGCTGCGCGGCACCGCCAGCACGAATCCATCGACATAGTGCGACATGGGATCTCCTTTGCGTTCGATCGCTTCGACAGAGCAAGTTTGTCATACAACCGTGGGCCTGGCACACGGCGCTACGCGGCCTGCCTGATCAGCGATTCAGCAGGGATGCCAAGGCCTCGGTGTAGTTTCCAAGCCATCGCCATCGTCAAGGGTCGCTTGTAATTCAGGACCTCATAGACGCGATTGGGCTGTCCGATGTAGGGCACCAAGTCCTTGACGGTGAGACCGCGTTGCTCCATCACATACTTGATCGCCTCAACCGGATCAGGCAGGTCGAGCGGAAAGTGTCTCGCTTCATAGGCCTCCACCAGCGTGGTCATGACATCGAGTTGGTCACCTTCCGCAGTGCCACGCTTGGCGGTCATCAATGCCTCGATCGCCCCAAGGGCGATCTCGTAATCCCGTTTGGTCTTGATCGGTTTGATATCCATAAGGTTGTCCAGTTCAGATCGTTTGCGCATCGATGCGATCGTAGCACTTCCCCGAGAGGGGCATAGGCGCACACAATATGGCTCGACCAACTCCCGGGGTGACATCATGCGATCCTTCCTGCTATTGGCAACGCTGCTTCTGTTCACCATCCCCAGCGCGAATGCGGACGACGTCGGCTGCACGTCGACGACATTCAACCTGTTCTCGCCCAACGACAAGGTGTGCGTGTTCGCGTTCGACGATCCGCGCGTGCCCGGTGTGTCCTGCTACGTCAGCCAGGCCAAGACCGGCGGGATCAAGGGGGCGGTGGGCGTCGCGGAAGACCCGTCGCAGTTCTCGATCTCATGTCACCAGACCGGAACGATCACGCTGCCAAATAAGCTGCCGAAGGAAGAAAGCGTATTCAGCGAGAGCACGTCGCTGTTATTCAAGGATACGAAGGTAGTGCGGATGTACGACGAAAAGCGCAGGACGCTCGTCTACGTGGCGGTGAGTCGCAAGGTCGTCAGCGGCTCGCCGATGAATTCGATATCGACCGTACCGGTGCGTTAGTCCAGGCAAGCTCTGATTTAGTCCGTCGCGCGCGCTCGGGCTAGTTGTAGAGGATGTTGGGCTTGCCTTCCTGCTGCAGGAGCCCGCTTTGCTCGATGAGCTTCAGCAGGAGATCGGCAAGCTGCTTTGCGTCGGCAGTCGTCATCAACACCGCGGAGTGCATGGTGGGATTCGCTCCCGTTGCGACCACGTCGCCCATGATGATCCGGACGTGGCTGGGATCGCAGACGACATGAAAGCGATTCACGTACTGAGGCTTGACGTCATATCCGGGAATGCTGTTGACGTCTTTGATCTCCTTGATTTCGGCCATCCTGTTTATCCCCTGGTTAGGCACCTGGCCACGTGCCAACGTGGGTGCAGTTACCGGCGGCCACCCATGCCGGACGACGAATGCGCAACGAATTTGGCATGAAATCCGGCTTTCGGCCGTCCGTGCGGAAAGCGGTTATGTGCAAAGACAGGAACGCCGAAGCCGGCGAGCCCCCATATGCCGCCGTAGTCGTAGTCGGACGGCGAATTCATCGCATAGCCCGCCGGACCGGGGCCCGAGTACCAGGGCGCACTCAAATTGCGCTGCGCGTCGATCATCCGCATATCCCGGATGCGCTCCGACGCACTCTGCTCGAAAGCGTCGCGGACACGCTCGAGTCGTGCGACGGCGACCGGGTCGGCGTCGCCTGCCTGGATATCGATAGGCGCACCGTCCTTGCACGGCTGGTCCGTGTACACCACGTCGGACTTGCGATCGAAACACTTGTAGATGGCCGTCGCACCCCACGAGGCGCCTGTCGCCGCCCACAGCACCACTCCCATCACTGCCGCACAGTAGCCGGCGAATCCTGCAGCGCGCTTCGAATGGGTTGGTCTTCACGTGGCAGCCTTTACCTTGATGCCAAACCTGTACTAGGCCGCGATCTCGACGTATTGAACCGAGCTAGACGGCGGGGGAATTGGATCACCATCTTCGCGCATTCCCTCGAGATGAAGTTCAATGGCTTCGCGTATCTCGCGCTGCACTTCGTCGACGTTGGCACCAGTGGCCACGCACCCGGGAAGATCCGGAACGTAGGCGGAGAAATTGGGCCCAGCATTTTCGATAACAACGGCATAGCGCATGATTGCCCTCACTTCTTGATACCGGCCTGCTTTCGGATGCTATTCAAAGTACCTGGTGCAAGTTCGTCGCTCGGCCTACCCGGGACAGTGACTCGGCCAGATTTCGACGGATGCTTGAACTGGCGGTGGCTGCCACGCGTTACGACAAGATACCAACCGTCGTCATTGAGCAAACGAAGAATCTCGCTGACTTTCACAATGCAATTATGCGCCGAGCAGTGGAGCCCTCCAAGAACGCGGCGAAAACCTATATTGGAACTGACAGAAACCCAGGTCAATAGTTTTGGGATGCCGGCCGGCAATTTTGTTTCAAGGAACGTACGGAATAAATCGTGCGAACGCCTGTCTCGACACCGCGCTCGCAGCAGGAACGAACGTTCGAAATTCACTCGCCGTCAGTCGGCCCCTACGCGTACGAGTTCACCCTCGGCAGCACGATCGACAGCGGGCGTATCACGATGGCGGCCAGCGTGGCCATCCGCGAGGCCCTGAACGCCATCGAAGCATGGCAGGGGTTGCGGATGAAGGGGCAAGCGGTACGATTGCGGCGTTCGACTCTGGAATGGTGGAGGCCCGCTGGATGCGCACGCGCCGAGCGGGTATCGCGGGGCGTGCCGCGTTTCGTCGCGTCTGAGAGGTGTGATCATGAATCACGAACTTCCCGACTGGAAAGCGCGTCTCCTCGCCTGGGTGCGCAACGGGCTGGGCACCGTCATCCTGTTCGCGCGCGCGATACGGCGATGCTTTTTCGGCGTGCTCGCGTTCGTCATCAGCATGGCGTTCTTCATGCTTGCACCGCAGGGCAAGGAAATCCTGTCGCTCGTGGTCGAGGACGCCGATTGGAGCCAGTTCTGGTCGCTGTGGCTGATCGTGAGCGCGACGATGCTGGCGCTGATCGTGTGGTACTCGAGCCGCGTGCTGCTGAGCTTCCACGACGTGATCGACGAGAAGCTCAACACGCCGGAGCTGCTGGCGTTCAATGGCCGACTGGAAGCGTGGTTCCCGCGCATACTCGGCGCGCTGTGCATCCTGCCATTGGCGTTCTTCCTCGCCGACGTCGGCGTGAAGACCTACGTGCTGAATTCTCCGCTGCTGATCGTCGCGGCGTTCGCTGCACTGGCGGCGATCGACGGCCTGAACGGCTGCCTGCGCTGCCGGTTGTACCGATGGGGCTTCGTGTGGAGCATCGCGTTCGTTTGCCTGTCGCATCGCTGGGCGACTGAGGTGCCGTATCCGGAGAAGTTATCGTTCGCGAATCTTCCCGCTGCGCTGTTCCAGATCGACCACACGCTGGCGCTTGCGACCACCGGATTCCAGCTCGTCATCGCGATCGCCGTCTGGCTGATACTCGACTACCGCTGCAGACGATGGGCGCGCTTGCACGGGAGCGAAGAGGTGCGCGGCGCGGAGCGGCGCCACTCGCTGGTCGTGCTGTCCGTCGTCGCGCTCGCCGCGCTCGCGGCGTGGCTGATCACGTTCTGGACAGCGCTGCTGCCACGCACCGCGTACGTCGTACCGGCAACGCTCCTGGTCGCGGTGCTGGTCATCGCTTTCCTGGTGCACCGCCGTGCGTGGTTCCGGAAAATGGTCAGCGCGCCACCAGTGACGAAGACACCGAGCGGTCGCAGCGATGCCGTGCCCGGCAGCCGGTTCGCCACCGAGGTGCACATCGCGAAGGCGACCAAGATCATCCTGTGGGTGGCGGCCGTCGTCGGTACCGCCGTGTTTCTGCTGGTATGGGCCAAGCCGATCGAGGTCGGCCGGTTCTTCGGCGCGCCGACATTGCTGATGCTGTCCCTCGCGATCTGGGTCGTGTTCGGCGGCGTCGTGCTTACTATCGTGCCGAATGCGTACCGGCTGCCGAGCCTGGGACTTCTGCCGCTGGCCGCCGCCGCCTTGAACGGGCTCGGCAACGCGCCGATCACCATCTCGTCTTCGGAGTCCCCCGCGGCGAACGCAGCGTTCACGCGGCCCGACGCGCGCACGAGCATCAAGGCGTGGGTTGCGCGCAGCGACCTGCCGAAGACCGACCCGATCTACCTCGTCGCCGCGGCCGGCGGCGGGATACGGGCCGCATTCCTGACCGCGTCGTACCTCGCCGCCGCGGACGATCTCACGCAGGGACGCTTCGGCAAGCACGTGTTCGCCATCAGCGGCGTTTCCGGCGGCTCGCTCGGTGCAGCGATGTACGCGCTGGTCGGCGATGGCGCGAACGTGTCGTGCCCCGAAGCCGTCAAGCAGCCCGCCGAGATCGGACCGCGCCAGCGCGCGATGCTGTGCGCGCTCGGCGACGATTTCCTGTCGCCGACCGTGGCGACGTACCTGTTCCCGGATCTGTTCCGCGCCTTGTGGGTGCCGGCATTCCTGTATCGGGACCACGTGTGGCAGGACCGCGGCCGCACGCTCGAGCAGTCGTGGGTGGCGAGCGTCGACCCGGCGCGCGGCGCGACGCTCAACGGCCGGTTCCTCGATTACGCGGCGCGTGCGGACCCCAGAGCCCCCGGCGGCGCCGCCAACGTCAACCTGATCCTGAACGCGACGCGTGTGCAGAGCGGACAGCGCGTCGTCGCGTCGACGTTCACGTGGCCGTGGCTCAGCACCATCGACCTGTTCGACCCCGCCTACGACACCGCGGCGACGTCGATGGTCGGGGCGGTGCACAACAGCGCGCGGTTCACGTACGTCAGTCCGGCGGGCGCGTACTTCCACGCGGACCCGAAGCGCGGCGAATTCTCGGGACAGGTCGCCGACGGCGGCTACTTCGACAACTCCGGCGTGCTCTCGCTGCTCGAGGTGATCGCCGAGATCGAGAAGGACGGCGACAAGGAGCTCCTGTCGCGCATCCACGTCGTGATCATCACCAACGACGGCAACGAGCGCCGGATCTGCGACGACAGCGAGCCGGCCGGCGGGGCGACCGAGGTGCAGATCACGGCGCCGATCGCGACCTTTCTCGCGGCGCGGCCCGCGCGCGCCGAGCTTTCGAAGGCGCAGCTCCGGCGCGTGCTCTCGCGAGTGAACGGCGTTCCCGACCTCTGCGGCGCCGGCGGCGCGCCGACCGAGCCGTTGATGGAAGTGTCGTTGAACAATGCGCTGGTCGCCGACTTCCTGCGTAACGAGGCGCAAGGCGGGATGATGATCGGCAAGTGTCGCGATACGACGATGCCGGTCGGTTCCGGACAGGATGCGGGCAAGCGGGCTGCGCAGACCGAGAAAGAGATTGCGGTGCGCGTGTCGGAGGCGCCGCTCGGATGGACGCTGTCCGCGGCGACGACTGATTGGTTAACGCGGTATGCGAGCCTGGAAGCGTGCAAGGTCAGTGCGCAGTTGGGGCGTGCTACGCCGTGATCCGCCGCATCGACTCGACGACAGGAAGGTCTAGGGAGGGCGGGTCGAGGGCGGCTCAGATGCTCAATGCGTGAATAGACCTAAAATAACGCCGACCATTAATTTACGATAACCAGATAACCTAAAATAACGATCT
>CAVSEH010000018.1:0-298107 GCA_963726935.1 uncultured beta proteobacterium | reverse complement strand
AAGTCGCCGTGCGGCACGGCACCGATCGAATCACGCACCCGGCTGCGTGCCCCGTCGCAGCCGACGACGTACTTGGCGCGAACCGTAGTCTCCGTGCCGTTGGCGACTCTGCGGAGCGTGACCACGACTGGATGCTCGCCCTCCGTTTCGACCTTGAGGTCTGCGAATTCCACACCGTAGTTGGCGTCGAGTCGCGTCGGCGAATTGCGCATGTAGTCGAGCAGGTACTTCTGCATGCGGGCCTGGTTCACGATGACGTGCGGGAACTCCGACAAGTCGTCCTCGACATCCTGGACGCGACCGGTACGCTCGATCCGCGAGCGATCCGCCTTGGACGGACGCCAGAAGACAGTCTCGTTCACCCAGTAGGCCTCGCGGAGAAGCTTCCCGCTCAGACCGAAGGCGTCGAACATTTCAACCGTACGGCAGGCGACGCCGTCGGCCTGACCTACCTGGAGCGGCCCGTCGCGACGCTCGACGAGTCGCGTGGTTATGCTTGGGAAAGTCGACAGCTGCGCCGCGAGCAAGGCCCCCGCCGGACCGCTGCCAACAACGAGGACGTCGACGGTGTCGGGAAGCTCTGCCGTAAGGATCTCGGGGTCGCCGGGCGCGTAGCCATCTAGATAAAACTGCATGCTCCCTCCTTTCTTGCTACGTCTGGACGGTTACTGCCTGGCTCTGATTCATCTCCGCCAAGGCTTGGTCGCGTCGCAAGGATTCCCTGGCAAGATCGGGGAATCCTTGATCGGAGCGTAATCTTAAACCTCACGCGCCAGTGCGATGATTCGTTTTTGCAACTCAACGCGCTTTACGCCACACGACGTCAGCGTGCCGCCGGCCATTTGAGATACCGCCGTCACGACGGTGTAGCATATGTCAGTCGGGCAGCCGCGACGCGAGATTCGCACTCGACGACGGCGGCCGATGATCACTTCAAACACGAAAGGATATGTGATGAAAAGACTTCTCGCTGCCGCCGCGATGACCCTGTTCGCCACCACCGCCGCGTTCGCGGCCAACCCATCCTGCGATGCGCAGGCTGCCGAGAAGAAGCTGTCGGGGGCGGCCAAGTCGAGCTTTACCAAGAAGTGCGAAAAGGATGCGACAGAAGCGGCGACGACAGCCTGCACTACCCAGGCGACCGAGAAGAAGTTGAATGGTGCTGCGAAGTCGAGCTTTGTGAAGAAGTGCGTGACCGATGCGACGACGGCGGCGAAGTAGACGGACAGGCTCAAATGATTGATGAGTTCGTCCTTGGCCGCCGAGCTATCAGATGCTAGTTTAAACAGCGCCAGATAGGGCGGATGGCCGCCGCGGTCCGCGCCTTGTCTACCAGTACTTCGCCTATCGGCCGGTCGCGCGGTGCCGAAGGCGGACCGTCGCTATACCGCAAACGGATATTGCAGACCGCAGATGAGCCGTTATCGCGTGACCTAATGAACCGCTACCTGGCGGCACTGCCAAGCGGGATACTGAGCGTCACGAAGAGCGCGTAGCCTTCGAGGCGATTCTGCGCCGCGAACTCCCAGTAGCCGCGCACGTTGAAATACGCGGGCTGGTTGTTGTACTTGAATGCGTAACCGATCTCGGGGCCAACTGACGCGACACGCGACTTGAACGCTCCGACTCGATCGCCGCTTCCGCTATCGTTGGTCAGTTGGTAATACACGTAGCCGACAACGCCGATCTCCCAGTTTTCGGACAGGAATTGCGAGACCGCCCAATCAAGATGCGAGTCAATACCGTTCTTGTAATGGGTATGCGTATTCTCCCAGTTAAACGTCACACCGGCCACGGCGGAGAACTCCAGTCCCGTCTTGTCGTTGAGGTACGTGTACCCACCACCGGCGTCGATGGCGCCATGGCCGATCCCTAGGTTCGCTAGACGGCTTTTCTGATACGCGCCAGTCGGAATGTCGCCGGTAATGTAGGTCATCCAGTTATCGTTGCCTTTGGTCCACGCGAGACTCGCGACTGGATACAGATCAGTCCCCGCGGTGATCGAATCGCTGCGACCCACGTTTAGTGCCGGCTGGGACAACGTGACGTCGACCCACGTATAGTTGTTGCCGACACCCCAGCCGAGACCCAGGTAGGGCCGGCCACCGAGGATCGTCGTTTCCGTTGCATATCCCGGCTGTGCGAACAGCAACGGCGTGTTCGATTTGACGCCTGCCACGAGGGTGTCGCCCTTCTGGAAAGTCCTCGACTTGTCGGCGCTGCCGCTGTAGTAGTACGGCATCGAGACGAGCGACCAGCCCGGGATGGCAGGCACGGCCGCCAGGCTCGCGTACGCACCAGAGAACCAGAAGGGCACGCCATCTTGATCCGCCCGGGCATTCGCCCACGGCAAAAGCGTGATGGCGGATACCAGTGCGACGCTCGCATAGCGAGCAATGGATCCACGATAGTGAAACCGGCGTGATGGCCTCATCGTCGACTCCTTGCCACGTCGCGAACCCTCACGAGATGCACCGGCGCACTCATCCAAACCATTGGGCTCACCGCGGGCTGGCCTCGCCCGAGCACTCGCGAAGCGGCAAATCAATCGCTACGACCACGAAATTGAGTGATGTTGGCCGCGGGTGGGTTGGGATATTTCTTCAGCGTTTCCAGGTATTTCTTGACCTCATCCAGAATCAAGCCCGTCCATCCATAGAGCGCCGCAACGTTGAGATCCTCATGCGGGTCCATCTCGATGTTGTAAACCTTCGGATAGCCGGCCATGGGTGCACTGGCCGATCCCAGGCCATCCAGGCGCTGCGTGCCGATGCCGGTCGGATGAACATCGGTGAAATACACGCGCCACTGTTTCCACCGCGCTGCCAACAAATCGGGACCGACGAAGCTCAGCAGGCTGTCGCGGTGTCCGGCCTCGCTCTTTCCGAGCAACACGTCGGTCTGATCGACGCCGTCGATCGGACGGTCGGTCGGGACCTTGCCGCCGACGATCGTTGCGAAGGTCGGAAAGAAATCCATGATCGAGAACATGGCGTACGAGCTGGTGCCCGGTTTGATCTTTCCGGGCCAGCGGATGAGACACGCGGTGCGGATCGAACCTTCGGTGACGTCACCCAATTCGCCGCGGAATGGGCCGGCGTTACCGTTGTCAGGTGACCCCTGGTTGCCGAATTCACGCGCAGCCTGACCGCTCGGTCCGTTGTCCGAGGCGAGCACCACCAGCGTGTTGTCGTCGATCCCGAGTTCCTTCAGGGAGTCCATCACCAGGCCGACGTGGTAATCGCCTTCCATCAGCTTGTCGCCGTATTGGCCGATGCGCGATTTGCCTTTGAATGCAGGCGCCGGGTAATTCGGAACATGGCCGGGTGAGAGCGGCAAGTACAGAAAAAATGGTTTGCCGGCCGTTTTCTGCCGCTTCATGAAATCGATGCCCTTGGCCACGAGCGTACCGTCGATCGTGGCCCTGACTTCCTCGGTATACGGCTCGACGGTCTTCAACGGGCCGCCTGCGACCGCCTCGGAGATCTGCGGGCCCCGCGCCAGCAAGTCCCTGCGCGGCAGGTTGATCGAGTGCGTCATTTCGATCGTGGTGACGTAGGTGGCGGAGTCCCAAGATTCGTCCGGAGGAATACCGTAGAACTCGTCGAAGCCGTGCGCGGTCGGCAAGCTTTGCGTGTCCTTTCCCAAGTGCCATTTGCCGTAAATGGCCGTGGCATAGCCGACGTCCTTGAACATCTGAGCCATGGTGACGGCTTTGCCGGGCAGCGTGTTAGGACTGCCGGGAAGAATGATCAGCGACAGGCCGCTGCGAATCGAGTATTGCCCAGTCATCAATGCCGCGCGCGACGGCGTACAGGCAGGTTCGACCAGGAACTGCGTGAGCCGCAGACCCTCTCGAGCAATCTGGTCGATGCGCGGCGTGGGCGCTCCGCGCAGCTCGCCGCCGCCGTACGGGCCCAGGTCGCCGTAACCGACATTGTCGAAAAGGATGAACACCACGTTGGGCTTCTTGTCTTGCGCCAACGTCGGTACCGCAAAAAGGCAAAGCAATGCACCGATCAGCAACCAACACCGGCTCAGCGATGAATCCATTTTGGTCTCCCTTTAAGGACCTGACGAACAAGAAGCAATTCGCGGACAGAAGCCTACACCGACTCAACAATTGATCTATCTTGATTTCCTGTCATGAACTTGACCCGCAGAGAGCTTCCACGAGCACCGGGGCGTGCGTGCTGCACCAAGTCACTTCGCGAATTCAACTGACGCGATGCGCGAGACAACTTGCATCGCGCAGCACTACGATCTCGAAGCGTGTCGTAGATCGGCCGCTGCCGAGCAGCGCGGCGGCCACAGCGATTGCACTTGCGCAGGCGGAGCGTCTCGCGACTTGGTGTTTTTCACTGCTGCCACGCGAAAATGCGCTTCCAGTCGTTCTTCATGCTGATAACTACCCACCCACGCTTCTTGGCCTCGGCCATGAGGGCGTCCGAAAATGTCCCGACCTTTGATTGCGGTCCATAGGCATATTCGCGTGTGGCATCGTCGTGATGTACTAACATCATCAGCCTCGTGCCGTCACCAGCCTGCGTGTATTCGAGCATCTGCTGATCGCCAGTCGAGTTGCCGAAGGCCGCCACCGGTCGGACTCCGATAATTAGATGGATGCCCAGCGGTTTGCCAGCCTTGTCGTCGACGAACAACATCTTGTGCGTCTTGGTCAGGATCGCGTTGCCGTTCTTGTCATATCCAAACGCAGTGTCGGCCGCCGAGCCCACGACCTGCTCCGGGGGAATGCCATAGACCGGCTCGGAAAACACGCGAACAAAGTCCTGCCCACCGCCGGTGACGAAGTAGGTCTTGTACCCGTTGGCGCGCAGGTACTGCATCACTTCGAGCATCGGCTGATAGACGAGATCGGTATAGAGGCGCTGGAAGCGCGGATGTTTAGCGGTTGTAATCCAGTTCTGAACGTCCTGCCGGAACGCCTCTACGGTCATACCGCTATGGGTGTAAAGGGCAACGAGCTTTTCAACATCCAGATCAGACAACTTGGCGATAGCCGCTTGGTTGCCCGAGGCCACGGTCTTGAACGGCTCAACGTCTTTGAGCTCTGGGTGCCTCGCTATAAGCGGCCGGAGTTGATCGAATGCGAACATCATCTCCGTATAGTTCGGCTGCTCGACCCAGGTTGTGCCGTCTTGGTCGAAGGTGGCGATGCGGGCCAGCGGGTCCACGAACTTCGGACCGCTCTTGTCGGTGGTTTCCTGTACGAAGGTGACGATCGCCTGCTTAGCCGGACCATCGCTCCACGATGGTAATGGGTCGGTCTGGGCCTGGGCATGCATGCCCAACGCGAGCAGGGCAACCAGCACAAGAGAACGGGCTAAATCTGACAATGAGGGAATCAGCTTCATTTGCGCCCTTTCCAATCGATTCAAACGTGGAGATCGTAAATCTTACCTGGAAGGGATGTTGCGCACGTGCATGAATGCGCCGGACGACGACTGCGTCTCCCCTCTGCTAGGTGATCTCGAATTTCACTGGTCAACCCATCTGGCACGCGGAGCAACCCGAGCGCCTTGAACCACATCGTGGACACGCAGTCCGACCATGCGGTTGCCCTGGACGGCTGCTGGTTTACACCAAGGCGCTGGTCGGCTCAAGTCGGGCCTTTGGCACCCCTACAAAATGCGCGCATATCCGGCGCGGATTCGTTCGACTGTTCGCGACGAACAGTTGGGAGCCTGCTGTTCTTTGGTGACTCCAGCAAGCAGAGCGAGTGCAGATCCAATCCGTTGTTTTGCTATGCGGTTTTGCGATTGAGTAAACTGCTGTGTGGGCTGAATCGGGAACAACGCGCCGCACAATTCGCAGGGGAATGCTGCCCTACGAGGACTTCGCTTAAGCTGAACTATCGAAGTCCGGTCCGTACTCGAACCAGCACAATCATCCGAGAGGCAATGACATGTCTTTTTTCAGCGATCTTCTTGAAAAACCCGCTAACTTGTCCACTGCATCGAAATACTCGGTGATGAATGGTTATGTCTACCTTGCACTCGGTGCCATGTTCATTGTTTGGCCGGGCTCCGTGCAGACGATCTTCATGGATGCGCCATTCGTTGGCCAGGAGAGTGCGCTCTTCCGAGTGATGGGTATGGCCGTGGCAGTCATCGGCTGGCTCTACCTATTCGGTGGCCGTTCCGGTGCACCTCAACTCGGCCCCGCTTCCGTGCTCGATCGGGTGGTGCTCGTCCCTGCAGTGCTCGTGCCCATGGTTATAGCGGGCATTTTCCCGCATACGCTGGGGGCGTTTGCGATTCTCGATCCGACACTCGGCATCGGTGCCTGGGTACTGCATAGTCGCAAGACGTGACTGCCTATTGCCGAGGTCATGCGGCTCCTGATCATGAAGGGCGATATACTGGTGGCCATCGGCTGAAAAATCATGCTTCACGATTTGCTCGACCCGTTCATACGTGTATGGACCGACATAACAAGCGGCGTGCACGCGCCGCTTGGATTCCGCCTGGTCGTTCAACCGCTCGTCGCCTTATTCTATGCAGTGCGCGCCGGGAGGGCGGACGCCCGAGCCGGCCGACCGCTGTATTTCTGGGCGGTTGTGACAGATTCGGTAGATCGGCGGGCCCTGTTGCGTGAAGCCTGGAAGCACGTTGGCAAGGTCTTCATTGTGGCGGTCATTGTCGACGTGATCTACCAGGTCATCGTCGAGCGCTGGGTCTATCCGTTCGAAGCGCTGATGGTAGGTGCAGTTCTCGCCGTGCTTCCCTATTGGATATTTCGCGGTTTAGTTAATCGAATCCTGCGGCGCCGATATCGCACCATTGAATAGCGAGGCGCCGCGCGATGACATAGAAGAAGACCGTGCCCGGCTGTTGGCGTTGGTCGGGAGCGGACTCGCCGTCGGTGCGCTGGCGGGACTGGTCGGAAGCGCCTTCAATTTCGCGCTCGTCGCTGCCGAGCGGTTTCGCGGATTTCTAGTCGATTGGGCGCATGGCTATCCGGGCGTGGGGTGGCTGGTGCCTGTATTGGTTGCCGCTGGCGCTGCCTACGTCGCCCGTTGGCTTGTCCGACGCTATGCGCCCGAGACGTCTGGCAGCGGCGTACAACGTGTCGAAGCGATCATTCGTGGCGGCGCCGACTCGCTGAATCCTGCCGTATTGCCAGTCAAGTTCGTTGGCGGCGTGTTGGCGCTCGGCGCCGGACTGGCGCTCGGCCGCGAAGGGCCGACCGTGCAGATGGCCGCGACCATCGGGAAAGCCTGGGCACGCCTGTTCAAGCTGCGTCCAGGGGACCATCGAGCGCTTCTCGCGGCGGGCGCAGGCGCCGGGCTGGCCGCGGCATTCAATGCGCCACTCGCCGGCGCCATTTTCGTTTTTGAGGAACTGCTGCGCCGCTTCGAATTGCGCGTCGCCGTCGCAACGCTTGCAGCGTGCAGCGGCGGATTGGTGATCATGCGCACGTTGATCGGCGATCACCTCGTCTTTGCGGTGCCGCCTATCGGAGTCGACCTGTTCCCGGGTTACTTCCTGTTCCTCGCGTTCGGCGTCGTCATCGGTGCGTTGGGTGTGATTTACAGCCGCATGGTCGTCGCAGGGCTGGATCTCTCGGAGCGAATGCACCGGATTCGACCGGAGCTGCAGGCGGCGATCGTCGGCGGGGTGTTCGGACTGCTGGCATTCTTCGCCCCAGGCACGATAGGTGGAGGCGAATCCCAGGTACAGGCCATGCTGGCCGGCAGCGACGCGTTCGGCACGATCGCGATCCTCTTCGCGGCGCGCCTTGTCCTCGGGCCGCTGTCGTATGCTCCCGGACTTCCGGGTGGCTTGTTCGCGCCACTGCTCGTCGTCGGCGCCGCGGCAGGATTGCTATACGGCAAGGGATTGGAATCCACGATCCCAGCCCTGACGCCGCCGCTGGCCGCACTTGCAGCGGTCGGCATGGGTGCACTGTTCGTGGCGGTGGTGGGCGCGCCGGTGACCGGCATCGCGTTGGTGGTCGAGATGACCGGCGCGACGAGCTTGTTCGTGCCACTCCTCACCGCTTGCGCGGGTGCCCTCGCGGTGCCGGCGCTGCTCGGCAGCCGGCCGATCTACGACACGCTTCGGGATCGCGACGCTACGCGGTACAAGGACTCAACGACGAGATGATCCAGGTGATTGCGTCGCGCTAGCGACGATCTCGCGCTCGTTAGGCGAGTCTCGAAGCGGGTGCGTTATGCTTCCTCCGCAAGCCATGTCCAGTGATAACCTGCTGTATGCGGTCGGCGCGGCACTTCGGAGTAGGTGACGCGTCACAGAAGTGTCACATTGCCATCGATGTGCGCTCATTGTTGGAAGAGGCACGATGCTGGAGCAACGACCTCCAAAAATTGCAATCCGGTCTTTGCTGACGCGAACTGCGGCCGTCGCAATGCGCGCGATCGCGTGGTTCTGCATTTCCGTAGCGCTCCCCGCCTGGGCGGCCGAGGAAGAAGCGCATGTGCTGATTCTCAACGGCTACGATCCCTATCTTCCTGCCAATTTGATGATGGACAGTGGAATGCGTGCGAACCTCGCCAACGAAACCGCGAGACGCATTGTTCTGTATTCCGAATCGCTCGACGCTGCGCGATCCGCGATCGAGTCGCGGGAAGCTGAGCTTGTTGCTTTGTTTGCCAAAAAATACAGCGCGCAACGCATCGACGTGGTCGTGGCGGTGACGAAGCCTGCGCTGGACTTCTTCAGGCGGCACGGCGAGCAACTCTGGCCGGGCGCGCGCCTGGTGTTCCACGGCATTCCAGACCCCGCCGACGAAGCGGTTCCAATTCCGCCCGGAGCCGTTGGCATCGTGAACCGAGACGATTTTGGCGGCACGATCGACATTGCACGCCGCTTGCAGCCCACGGCGCGCCGCATCCTCGTCATTGTCGGCGTGGGAGTGGGGGACTTGCAAGTGGAGCGGCGGGTGCGCCGGCTAGCGCCGACCGTGGCAGGAACAGCCACTATGGAATTTATATCCGGTCTGCCCCTGCCAGAATTGCTGGCACGGATCGCATCGGAGCCCGCGGACACGATCATCATGTATCTCACGCAATTTCTTGACCGCGATGGTCGACCCTACCGGCCACCCGATGTGGCTCAGGCGGTGAGCAGCGTGTCGGCCGCCCCCGTTTACGGAATGTATGAGACCTACGTAGGTCGTGGCGTTGCGGCAGGCAGCACGGCATCCTATGAAGATCGTGGACGCCTTGTCGGGCAACTCGTGCGCGAGACGCTCGCCGGTACGCGTTATGCCGATAGCTCCGTGTTCACTGTCGCGAGCCGATGCGTGGCTGACGCGCGTGCGCTGGAGCGTTGGTCGTTGGACACACAGCGGTTACCGGCGGGCTGCGACGTTCGGTTTGCCGATCGTTCCTTCTGGCGAGAGTATCTTTGGCAGATTGCCACAGGGCTGGCGATCATCGCCGCACAGGCCCTGCTCATCGGCAGTTTGCTCATTCAGCGCCGCCGCCGGCGCGTTGCGGAGCAAGCCTTACAAACGCATCGCCACGAAGTTGCGCATGCCTCGCGCCTTGCTGTTGCCGGAGAGTTGACGGCGTCGATTGCGCACGAGATCAATCAGCCGCTCGGCGCGATTCTCAGCAACGTCGATACCGCCGATCTTCTTGTCCAGTCGGGCGATGACCGAAGCGACTTGTTACGGACGATACTGGCCGATATCCGCCGTGACGATCTCCGCGCCAGCGAGGTAATTCGGCGACTGCGCTCGCTGTTGGCCAAGCACGATGTAGAACAAAAACCGTTCGATCTCAATGCTGCCGTGATCGAGGTTGGGACGTTACTGCGAGGTGAAGCAGATCGTCGCGCGGCGACGATCGAAATTCGGCTGGCCCCGGTTGCGGAGATGGTGGGAGATCGGATCCAGATTCAGCAGGTCCTCATCAACCTGCTGCTCAATGCCATGGATGCAGTCAGGGACGTGGAGGAGGGCCGTCGGACGATCCTCGTAACGGTTGATTGCACTGAAGATCGCGTCAGTATCACCGTACACGATCGCGGCGTTGGCATCGCATCTGAAGCGTTGCCCAAGCTGTTTGATTCCTTCTATAGCACGAAGCAAGGAGGCATGGGGCTCGGGTTGTCGATCTCGCGCACGATCGTCGAGGCGCACGGCGGGCGCATCTGGGCGGAGAGTGGACCCGACGGTGGCGCAGTATTCCATGTCGAATTCCCCACGGTCGAACCGACGGCGCATCAAGCGCGCACGGAGGCAGCATAGTGAACGACACGCCATTGATCCACATCGTGGAGGATGACGAATCGCTGCGTACGGCTCTGCTGCGGCTTCTGACTACCGCTGGCTTTGAGGCGCGCGGTTACAGCTCCACCGGTGAGTTTCTCTTGCATCGACCGCCCGATCGGTACGGCTGCCTGCTTCTGGATGTTCGACTGCCGGGCCCGTCGGGTTTGGATCTGCAAGATGCAATGCAGGAGCATGCGATCAATTTGCCCATCATTTTCATGACGGCGCATGGCGACGTGTCCTCGAGCGTACGCGCGATGAAATCCGGAGCCGTCGATTTTCTGGAAAAACCAATCGCTCGCGACACGTTGCTGGGAGCACTTGCGCGTGCGCTCGCAAGCAACTTGAAGATGCGAAACGAGCGAAGCTCGGCGCACGAATTGCGTGTGCGCTTCGCACTGCTCACGCCGCGCGAGCGGGACGTTTTCGATCGCGTTGCTGCGGGCAAGGCCAACAAGGTGATCGGCGATGAACTCGGCATCGCAGAGCGCACCGTCAAGGTCCATCGCGCACAACTAATGGCCAAACTCGGCGTTAGCTCGTCCGCCGAGCTTGGCGCGTTGGCTGAGCAACTGCGTAGCCTACCTGACTGATCCTCCACTGTTTCCTGGCGGCGCGATCGATTCGAGCGCCGGTCTCTGCCCTTTCGGGCAATCCACCGTGCCTGCTCGGGCAGTCCGTGCTGCCCTCTGGTCCAATTGTGCTGTCGTGCTGCTGGCGCGAGCATACGTCACGCAAGAGTTTTGAGAAGTACTAAGCGTCCCCAACATGGCGGCAGAACAAACTACGAGCGCAATGGACGCGGTTATGCGAGTACTCGTGGTCGAGGATGACAACAGCATGCGACAGGCGATCGAGAGGATTCTGAACGCGAGTGGCATAGCGACGGCGGGGTATGCATCTGCCGAGGAGCTGTTGGCGGTAGGTCCGGTGGAAGGCGATGCGTGCATCGTCTCGGACCTCAAGCTCCCGAAAATGTCCGGCTTCGAGCTTCTCGCCGAGTTACGTGCTCGCGGCGAGGCTCAGCCGCTGATTCTCATCACGGCGCATGACTCGCCCAAAATACGCAAGCAAGCCGAACAAAACGGCGTGGCTGCCTATCTGGCCAAACCGTTCCACGGCCATGCGCTGGTAGCTGCGGTTCGAGCGGTGATCGGGCCTACGAAGCCATCATGAATATTTTGCGAATTCTTTCGGGGCACAGTGAGTGTTGGCGCTGGTCACGGACGCAGTGTTTCAACAGTGTTTTTAAGGATGGGAGTCACAACATGAACCTTCGACACTTTTTCGCCGCGTTCGTTGCCGGCATCGCGTCGCTCGCAGCGTTTCCAGCGCTGGCGCAGGCCCAAGGCAAGCCCAACATCCTGTTCATCATGGGCGACGACATCGGCTGGATGCAACCGAGCATCTACCACCGCGGCTTGATGGTGGGCGAGACGCCCAACATCGACCGCATTGGCAACGAGGGCTCGATCTTCATGCACTACTACGCCGAACAGAGCTGCACAGCCGGCCGCAACTCCTTCTTCACCGGCATGCATCCGCTGCGCACGGGGATGATTCCGCCCCAGCTTCCCGGCAGCCCGTCCTACCTGCGACCCGGCACGCCGGCGCTCGCCTGGTTCCTGCGCGACCTGGGCTACAACACGGCCGAGTTCGGCAAGAACCACCTGGGCGATCACCCCGACGCGTTGCCGACAGCGCACGGCTTCCACGAGTTCTGGGGCTACCTGTATCACCTCGACGCGATGCAAGGCGTGAGCTTCAACGACATCAACATTTCACCGACTCAGCAGGGCATCGCACCCCCGTGCCGGAACACACCGGTTCCGGGCCTTCCCGAAGTTCCGGGCGCGCTCGATCCCAAGACGGCGACGTGCCTGACGCCGCCGCGTCCGGTGATCTGGTGCAAGTCCTCCGACGGGACGGCGAAAAACCAGACCTGCCAGGATCAGGGTCCGCTGACTCTGGAGCGCTCGAAGACCGTGGACGAAGAAATCTCGGCCAAGGTGATCGACTTCCTGGATCGTAATGATCCCAAGAAGACCAACAAGCCCTTCTTCGTCTGGTACAACCCGGCGCGCATGCACATCACGACGGTGTTCTCGCCGAAGTACTACGACATGCTGGGCGAAAAGGGTGGCAAGGACTGGGGCATCAACGAGGTCGGCATGAAGCAGATGGACGACAACATCGGTTACGTGCTGAAGAAGCTCGAAGACATGGGCCAGCTCGACAACACGATCGTCGTGTTCACGACCGACAATGGTGCGGAGGTCATCACGTACCCGGACGGCGGCGTGACCCCATTCCGTGGAGGCAAGCTGACCACCTGGGAAGGCGGCATGCGCGCACCGCTGGTGGTCCGCTGGCCCGGTCACATCAAGCCCGGCACGGTGAAGAAGGAAATGTTCGCGTCGCTCGACTGGGTTCCGACACTGGTCAACGCCGCCGGTGGGCCGAAGGGCGATGCGCTCAAGAAACGGATAGAAGCGGGCTCGTACCCGGGTATCGCCAAGACCACCCTCGATGGCTTCGACCAGCTCGACTACCTCGAAGGCAAGACGGAGAAGTCTGCACGCGATGTGTTCTTTTACTACACGGGCCCGATACCATCCGCAGTTCGGTACAAGAACTGGAAGTTCTACTACACGATGTACCCGGACACCTCGATTGGGGGAATTACGGGAGCCACCACCTATCACTGGACCCAGCTCGGGAACCTCATGCGCGACCCCTTCGAGGTCGCTGTCGCCACCCTCGACAAGACCGCGCAGGGAATGGGTGGCGCGCTGGCCGCGCCGAGCACCGCGTACACTTACAACTGGAATATGCTGCCGATCGGCCAGTTGCTGTGGGAGAAGGAACTCGAGTCTTACGTCGCGTTTCCCCCGATGCAGGATCCGGCGAGCTACAACCTCTCGCAGATCCTGCAGCGGGTCAAGGAGAACGGTCACCGCAACCCGAGCGAATAATCAGGTGGACGGCGCGCATTGGTGACAGAGCGGGCGACCCCGAAGGGGTCGTCCGCTCATCTTTGGCGGCGTATGCACAATGCGTGCGCGGTTACAACGACATCATGAACGTCTCCACCGGCATGCCGGTCGATGATCGTGCTGCACGACGATGCGAAGCGGGAATACGCGTACGGGCCAGCCAAAGGCCTCCCCCAAACCAAGATCGGCACTTTTCCGCAGACCCTCTACGACGAGGCGACGAAGCAGGGCTGGATCGTCATCAGCATGAAGGACGACTGGAAGAAGATCTTCGCGTTCGAGTAGACGCAACTGGGTGAGCGTGCTGCACCATTTGAGGCAACGGCATGTCGGGTATCGAATTACGTCGTCGCCTGCTTGCCGCGGGGTCGCAACTGCCGGTCATCTTCATCAGCGCGTACGAGGATCAGGCAATACGCGCCGAAGCCCTCGCAACGGGTTGCTTGGGCTTCCTGACAAAGCCATTTGAGGCAAGTCGACTCATGTAGGTACTGGAGTGGTGCGTGAACCAAAGACCATGGAAGATCAAGCGGACTTTCGCGTACTTCTACTCGTGCGAACATCCGCAGATGATAGGATGAGAGAATGAGCAGCAAGTTGTTGATGACATGGTTCTCCGTTGTTTCCGCTCTCCTGGTACTTGCAGGAGTGTACTTTGCGTTCTTTGGTCTCGGCGTCCTGCGAGTGAGCGAGGACGTTCGTCCGCAATTCGTGAGCGCAATCTATGGCGCTCTCATGATTGGTTGGGGCGCCACTCTTCTCCTTGTCGGACGGCTTGCCATTCGAAGAAGTGACGCGGAGTTGTTGACCATTCTGCTGGTGGGTTTGGCCGCTTGGCTGATCGTAGATAGTTTGTTCTCGCTGTACTACGGGGCCTTCTCCAATGTCGGGGTGAATGTAGCAATGCTGGCGCTTTTTAGCTTTCCTCTAATCAAAGCCATTCGAGAACGCCGACAAGGTCGAAAAGACAGCAGTGGGAGGGGATAACTTGCTGTGCCTCGGCTTGATGGCCAACCTTGGTGCCGGCTCGTCGGCCGAGCTTGGCAAGTTGGCCGAACAGCTTCGTCAGCTATCTGTCTGATCCACGCAGCTCCTCGACGCCTGAGCCAGCACCGCCGTCTCTGCCCTTTCGGGCAGATCGTGGTGCCTGAAGGTCCAATTGTCTTCCCGTCCGTCCGGCGCGACGATGTGTGAAGGCCGAGCGGAAATTTTTGGACGATGGCGACAGAAAAGGGCTCCCGACTGTAATGGAACCTTCCAGGGACCCGGCGGATCGCTATGACGAAATGTGGATCGAAATCCACTCGGTATGTCGCCCCAGAAGGCGCCGTTGCCCTCGATGTGCAGAAACGCGTCCAGGGCGCGCGTCCGGGCAACGAGTGGCTCGCGCGTGGGCTAACGTGACGGATCCAACAAAGCGGTCGGCGGGCGCCCTCCGCTCAACGAGCGCAGTCTGTACAGCGCGTTTGACGGCGCTAAGGCAAGGAGAAACGATCATGGTCAAATTGTTTGCTGGAGTTGTTGCGGGCTGCGTTGCGCTGTTCTCGACCTGGGTGCTTGCCGACGATACCGCCCTGATCGACGAGATGAACATGAAGCCGCTGACGGCGGCGCAGTCGACCCAACTCAGGTCAGAGCGCGACGCTGCGAAGGCCAAGTGGGCTGGCATGACGCCTGCCGAAAAGGCGGCAGCGACTCAGTCGATGAAGAACAAGAGAGTGGCGGAAATGAACCACATGGACAAATTCGCCCAGAACGACGACATGATGGCGATGAGCAAGAGTGAAACGGCGCAGATGAAAGCTGAACGTGAAGCTGCAGAGGCCAGCTACGCGAAGATGACGCCCGATCAGAAAGCTGCGCTCAGGAAGTCGGCGCAGCAGAAGAGACTGGCCGACATGAATGCCATGGAACGGGTTGGCCAGGCCGACGACATGAGCCGGTACATGTCGTACTGATCGCCCGGGCTATGACTTGCAATGGTTCGATAGTTGGCGCGCCTTACACGGGCTGGTGAAGGCGCCGATGAGTCAACGATAAAGGAAACGCTATGAACCTGTGTCATTCACTTTTCGCCACCACTGCAACGGTCGTTTTGCTGGTCGGCTGCGGCGGCCAGCCGCAACAGTACGGCATGCAGACACCCGTCGGCACGCCCGAGGTCGTTACCGTACCCAAAGGCACGATCACGGGCTCGGCCTCAGTGGGCGACGCGACGGCGCTGGCCAAGATGATCCAGGATTCCAACAACAATGTGATGACGGCGTACGACCGGGTCAATGGCCAGATGAACAACCTTCAGGCCACCGAGAAAAAGGATCTCCAGACTTCGGAGCAGGCGCTGACGCAACTGGAGCAATTGTCGAACCAGCAGGGTTCCGGGCAGATCACGCTATTCTTCGCCGAAGGTTCTGCCATGCTCAATGCAGAACAATCGCAGCGACTGATTGGTTTTCTCGACTATATCTCGCGCGACGCACACGGCCGCAAGGTGATCCTCGTCTCGATTGGCAGCGCATCTGCCGTCGGCAACCCCGCCTTCAACAAGAAGCTATCCATCGAACGCGGGGCCGCACCGCTGCCGATGATCAACCAATACCTCGTGAACATTCCGCATCAGGTATTCAAGGTCTCGGGCGTCGGCGACATGTACGCGCCGAGACGCGCCAGCGCACAAGTGGATGCCCGCTACCAGAGCGTGCAGATTATCGCCGCGTACGACAAGGCTGGCCTGGCGGACCAATGAATTGCCGCAGGAGTCGAATCATGAGATCGCAATCCGCTCTCGCGTCACTTGCACTCGTCTTCGCCTTGTGTTGCGTGTCCGCGGGAGTGCTCGCGCAGGGCAATCCGGCAAGCAGGCTTCCCCCCGATCCGTGGCCGCGAGTGGTCGACCTGTCCAACGGGCAGGCCTTGGTGTACCAGCCGCAGATCAACAAGTGGACTGACAATCAGCTCGAGTTCCGCGCGGCGCTCGCGCTCAAGCCCACCGACGCGAAGGAAGAGACGTTCGGCGTGATCGTTGCCAGCGCCCGTACGCAGGTCGACAAGGTGCTGCGTACGGTGACCTTCGAGAACATGCGGATCTCGAAGATCGATTTTCCAACGCTGCCCGATCACGGTGCCACGTATGCAAGTGAACTCCAGACCGAGTTCGCCAAGTCGATTCGGACCATTGCACTGGACCGCCTCGAAGCTTCGCTTGCGCTTGCAGGCATCAAGCCGCCGACGGTCGCCGTGCAGAACAATCCACCGCAAGTCATCGTCACTTATTCGCCCGCGATCCTGGTGCCGATCGACGGCGCGCCGGTGTTGAAGCCGGTCCCGAGCGATTCACGGTTCCAGCGCGTGATCAACACGCGCGCGCTCATCCTGCAGGGCGGCCTGGGGCAAAACTATTATATTCACGTCTACGATGGGTGGCTCGAGTCGAACTCGATCACCGGACCCTGGACACAATCGTTCCGGCAGCCGTTCGGAATGGACAGAGCCGCGGAGGCGCTCGCCAAGACCGGCGCCGTGGACATGCTCGACGGGGGCGCGAGCGCCAATCCCAAGCCTTCGCTCGCCAACGGCGTGCCGACGATATACACGAGCCAGGTGCCGACCGAGTTCATCGTCTTCAAGGGCCAGCCGGACTTTGTGCCGATTGTCGGCACGCAGTTGCTGTGGGCATCGAATACGACCAGCGATGTGCTGATCGACACGAGCAACAACAACTACTACGTGCTGATGTCCGGCCGCTGGTTCCGTGCCGCGGCACTGACGGGCCCGTGGACATTCGTTGGCAGCGACGCGCTGCCGCCCGATTTCGCGCGCATTCCGCCGCAGTCGCTCGCCGGCGCGGTCCTGCCGACCGTGGCGGGCACGCCACAGGCGCAGGAAGCGGTGATCTCCAATTCGATTCCGCAGACTGCGACCGTGCCGCTGAAGAACGGACCGACATTCACGCCGAATTTCGACGGGCCGCCGCAATACGCGCCGATTCCGCCGACCTCGATGTCGTACGTCGTCAACTCCTCCGAACCTGTGATCCAGGTCGCGCCGAATGCCTACTACGCGGTCGTCGCCGGCGTGTGGTTCACCGCGTCGCAGATCACCGGCCCGTGGACTATCGCCACATCGGTGCCGACGGTGATCTATACGATTCCTCCGTCCTCGTCGCTCTACTACGTGACCTACGTGAAGATCTACGAAGCGACGCCGCAGTACGTCTATGAAGGTTACACACCGGGCTACATGGGGACGGTGGTCTCGCCATACGGCACGGTCGTGTACGGAACGGGCTACGCGTACTCGCCGTGGATCGGCTCGGCTTGGTATCCCGCGCCGTACACGTACGGCGTCTGGGGCGCGCCAATCTACAATCCGTGGGTCGGATACACATTCGGCTTCGCCATGGGTCTCGCGACGGCGGCGTGGATGGATCCGTACTGGGGCTGGGGTGGCGGTGCGTGGTATGCCCCCGGTTACTGGGGTGGCTATCCATGCTGCGGATCTGCGAGCGCGAATGTCTACGGGCATTGGGGGAACGCCGCGTACTCGGGGACGCGCAGCTGGTATGCCGGCGGCGGCGTTGCAGGAACCAGATTCTCCGGTTCCTATGCGACAGCGCGGGGCACGACGGGCAACATCGACGCTGGCCGCCAATTCAACGCGTGGACCGGCAACGCGTCGCGTGGTTTCGACCGCACATTCAACACCGCCGCCGGTGGCTCGGGCAACGTGGCGCGCGGCAGCAATTACAACGTGTACACGGGCCAACGGTCGACCGGTAGCGCAGTCTCGGCAACGGGCGCGGGCGGCAGCACGTATAACCGCGCGGGGGCGACGACTGCGGGCCCGCAAGGCGCTGCACACGTCGGCGGCGGCTCCGCCTACAACGCGAAGACCGGCAAGACCACGACGTGGGGCACCGCGAGCGTCGGCAACAACCATTACGCCGACGTCAACGGCAACGTCTACAGGAACACCAGCGACGGCTGGCAGCAGCACTCCGCGAGCGGTTGGTCGGGGTCGTCTGGTGACACGTCGTGGGCGAACCGCGAATCGCAGGCGCGCAGCAGCGGTGGCGATAGTTGGGGCAACTTCTCGAACAATTTCAATCGCAGCTTTGGCGGTGGCGGATTCGGTGGTGGAGGTTTTGGTGGCGGCGACCGCTTCGGCGGATTCGGAGGCGGTGACCGCTTCGGTGGGGGCGGGTTTGGCGGTGGTTTCGGCGGCCGCTTCGGAGGCGGAGGGTTTGGCGGTGGTGGATTCCGCGGCGGCGGCTTCAGGCGCTAAGTTGATCGTCGACTGATTGCGAACATTGTGAAGTCAGAAGACATGAGAGACATCAGCGCCAGATTGCCTATCGTCGTCGTCGTCGCGGTCGCACGCCTGGCGTCGACCTCGCGCTCGTCGCGATTCAACGAACTGCGCGGAATAAAATCGTAATGCGGCTGTATCTGCGCAGGACACGCCGTGGATGCATGCCGAGATACGTCATGGCCTGCGGATGACCGCGATGCGACATGACTCTCGTGTAATTGGTATGTCACTTTGGTATGTCAGCGTACGCAGTTGCACGCCCGTCGATGTCGCGCTAATCTATGCATGAAGTCTGCTCATCCTCAAATCGCAGTCGACGACGAGACCTCGCTGCCGTCCTGTTGACATACCGCGGCAATTCCCCGAAACGCAATTCACCGAGAGAGTACGTTAAATGAGCAAACGACTTTGGATCATCCTCGGCTCGTTGTTCGTGGCAGGTGTGGTTGTCGCGGGCGTGCTTTACGTCACTTTTCCGATAGCGATGATCACCTACGGCGGCATGGGCCTGAACTATTTCAAGTCCTTGAATACGCCGGCAGGCACGATGAGCACGGAAACCAATCCCGCCTACAAAGCGCCCGTCGCTGGCGTGCCTCCACCACCGCTGGCCGATGCTGCATGGCCGAATGCAGCGGCCGGCGACTGGCCAAGCTACAACAGGACACCGTCGTCGCAGCGTTACTCTCCGCTCGACCAGATCAACACCAAGAATGTCGCCAACCTGAAGGTCTTGTGCACGTACGACACCCACACGATCACGGCGTTCGAATCCGGACTGATCATGGTGGACAACGCCTTGATCGGCACCACCGAGTTCGAAATTTTCTCGATCAATCCCGCAACTTGTGCAGAGAACTGGCGAACGCACGTGAATTCCGCCGGGGCGCTCTTGCCAGCCAACCGCGGCGCCGCCTACATGGACGGCATGCTGTTTCGCGGCACGCAGGACGGTCGCGTGCTGGCCTTCGATTTCAAGACCGGCAAGCAACTGTGGGAGACGACGATCGCCGACCCGAAGCGCGGCGAGTCGGTGCCGGCGGCGCCGATTGCCTGGGACGGCCTGGTATACATTGGCAATGCGGGCGGAGACTTCAAGGGTGGCAAAGGGCATGTGTTCGCGCTCGAAGGCAAGACCGGCAAAGTCGTCTGGGAATTTTTCCTGGTGCCCAAGGTTGAGGGCGACGTGGTACGCGGACCCTTGGGCAAGACGCCTCTCGACGGGTCGACCTGGAGCAACGCGCCGGGCGTACCCATCAGTGGCGGCGGCATGTGGACATCCCTCACGCTCGACATCAAGAACGGGCTGCTCTACGTTCCGGGAGGCAATCCGGCACCCGACTTCGCCTCGGGAGCACGCGCCGGAATCAATCTCTACACCGATTCCGTGGTGGTACTCGACGCGAAGACCGGAGACTTCAAGAAGCATTTCAAGGTCGTGGAGAAGGACTGGCACGACTACGACGTTTCCAACCCACCGATCTTGCTGCAAACGATGGGTGGCAAGCAGCTTATGTCGGTTTCACCGAAAGACGGGCATCTGCGTGGTTACGATCTCGCCACCAATAACCTGCTCTACCGCGTGCCGGTGACCACGATCGAGAATGACGGTAAGGATTTCGCGGTCGGTCAGAACGTGCATTTCTGTCCGGGCCCCGTGGGTGGCAATGAATGGAACACGCCCGGCTTCGATCCGACCACGAACCTCATCATCACCGGCACCGTCGACTGGTGCGATACGGTGAGAATCGCAGATGACAAAAAGCTTGCTTCGGTGCCGGTCGGCCAGCCATTTACCGGAATAGCGTATCTGAATCCGATCAACATGTTCGGCAAGGAAGCAGCTGCCGATAAAGATTGGGCTGGGTGGGTCTATGCCACCGACGCCGATAGCGGGATCTGGAAATGGCGCGTGAAGTCCAACTTCCCCATCGTCGCCGCAATCACTCCGACTGCCGGCGGGATCGTGTTCTTCGCAGATCTGGGTGGCAGCCTCTATGCGCTCGATGCTTCCACCGGCCAGAAGCTGTGGGGCCAGGTGCTTGGCACCGGCGGTGCTACCGGCGGCGGCATCATCACCTATAACGCAGGCGGGGCGCAAAGAGTAGCCGTGGCCCATGGGTTCACGCTGGTCGCATGGCCGACGAAGCCCGTGACCGCGAAGGTCGTAATCCTGGGCCTGGATAACGCTCCCACGAAGTAATGACGGGTCGAGCACCGGCCCACATCTTCGCCGATTCATATGCGTAGCAAATAGGCTTTCCGCCGGCAAACTCGCAACGGTCGCCCTGCCATGGAACTCGATCCGGTCTTCCTGTCGCGCCTTCAGTTTGCGTTCGTCATCAGCTTTCACATCATCTTTCCGGCGTTCACGATCGGGCTGGGCGCTTGGCTCGCAACCCTCGAGGGCGCGCGCCTTGTCACAGACAATCCCATCTATCGCCGCGTCTTCGACTTCTGGCTCAAGATCTTTGCCCTGTCGTTCGGAATGGGCGTCGTGACGGGTGTGGTGATGGCGTTCCAGTTCGGTACCAACTGGGGCGTGCTGGCTGAAAAGACGGGCTCGATCCAGGGTCCGCTGCTGGGCTACGAATCGTTCACCGCATTCATGCTCGAGGCGAGTTTTTTCGGCGTCATGCTGCTGGGGCGCAACCGGGTGTCGCCGCGCTTCTATTTCTTCGCGTGCTGCATGGTCTCGCTCGGGACGATGTTCTCGTCCTTCTGGATTCTCGCCAACAACAGCTGGATGCAGGTGCCGGTCGGGCACACCATCGTCAACGGCAAGATCATCCCCTCGGACTGGTGGGCGATCGTCACGGGGCCGGTGATGATGGTGCGCTGGCCGCACATGCTGCTTGCAGCGTTCCTCACCACCGGCATGTGCGTGGCGGCTACCGGCGCCTGGTACACACTGCGCGACATTCATCGCGCCGAAGCGCGCGTGATGCTGCATTGGGGGCTGGCGTTCGTCGCGGTCGTCATCCCGGTGCAACTCTTCTTTGGCCACCTGACGGGGCTGTACGTGCTGAAGCATCAGCCGGCAAAGTTTGCCGCGATCGAGGCGCGATGGAAGAACGAGCAGCCCGCCTCCGAGGTGCTGATCGCAATTCCCGATTCGAAGGCGGAAAAGAACCTGTTCGCTATTTCCATTCCGAAACTCGGCAGCATGATCGCTTCGGGAAACTGGACGTCGGCGGAGGTCGGCTTGGAATCATTCCCGCGTGAAGACCGGCCGCCGGTGGTCATTCCGTTCTTCGGTTTCCGCATAATGGTCGGGATGGGATTGATCATGCTGGGGATCTCGTGGTTGGGGAACTTCTTGCGGATGCGCGGCAAGCTCGAGACAACGCGCTGGTATCTCTGGGGGACGTTTCTCGCCTTTCCCACCGGCTTCGTCGCCATCCTGACCGGGTGGTATACGGCTGAAGTGGGGCGTCAGCCCTGGGTCGTGTACGGCGTGCTGCGCACCAAGGATGCGGTGACGCCTTCTCTTACCACCGGCGATGTGCTTTTTTCGCTGATTGGCTACGTGCTGGTCTACGCCGTATTCATCGCGTTCGGGACGTACTACATCTACAAACTGCTGCGACAGGGCCCCACCGTGGCAGCAGTACCCATCCCGAACGCTACACCGAGTCGCCCAATGGCTTTCGCGGATGACGCCGCGAGCGCTACGGGTAGCAATGTTGCGGGCAGGGGCTAGCGCGATGGAAGCGACCAATCTCGCCATTTTCTGGGCCAGCGTCGTCGCTGTGTCGATCATCATCTACGTCATCCTGGACGGGTTCGATCTCGGCGTGGGCGTCCTGTTTTCGTTCACACGCGACGAGACCAGTCGGGTGCAGATGCTCAACACCATCGCGCCGTTCTGGGACGGCAACGAAACGTGGCTGGTGATCATCGGCGCAAGTCTGTTTGCGGCGTTCCCGTCGGTGTATGCGGTGTTTCTCGGCGCGTTCTACCTGCCGGTCCTGCTGATGCTTTTCGGCCTGATCTTCCGCGGTATCGCCTTCGAGTTTCGCCAGCGCACGGAACGCACGCAATGGCTCTGGAACTGGGGGTTCTCCATCGGATCGACCGTGGTCGCGTTTGTTCAAGGCGCCGCGATCGGCGCGATGATGAGGGGAATTCCGGTTGTCAACGGCCAGTTTGCCGGCCACACATGGGACTGGGTCCATCCGTTCCCGATCCTCACCGGGGTTGGCCTGGTCCTGGGTTACGCGTTGCTTGGTGCCGGCTGGATCGTATACAAGAGCGAAGACGCGCTTCGGGATTGGGCCTACGCGCGCATACCGTGGCTGGTAGTGGCGGTGTTCGTCGTCCTGGGCCTCGCGTTCACGGCGTCCATGACACTCGATGCTGGCGCCGTCGCGCAAAGCAATCTGCGCGCGCGCAGCTGGGGTCTCGCGTTTCCGGTCATTGGTATCGCTGCATTGATCGGCGTAATAGTTGGCGCACGCGCGCGGCTCGATGGCGTTCCGTTCTTCCTCACCACGTTGTTTTTCATCGCTGCTTACCTGACACTCGGCGTGATGTTCTGGCCCTACATGGTTCCTTATTCGGTCACGGTGGCCAATGCGGCGGCGCCGGATGCGTCCCTTGGCTTCTTCTTCTTTGGTGGCGTGATCGTGCTGCCCATGATCCTGATTTATACGATGGGCGTCTATCGCGTGTTCGGTGGCAAACGTCATCGCGGTTACAACTAATTCCAATTCACCCGTAGCCGGTCACGTAGTCACTTCGCACAGAGCCGACATGTCGACAGACTCCCAGAAGGCGTCCACTGAAGTTCCGCCGAACCTGCCGGTGATGAACACGCTGATGGCCGCGGACCGCACGTTGATGTCTTGGACGCGGACATCGCTTTCGTTATTGAGTTTTGGCTTCACAATTTTCAAGATCCTCCAGGCATTTCAGGAGGAAGGTAAGCTCGTCAGGAGCGATGTTCCACGCGATGCCGGGCTTTTTCTGACCGCGATGGGAACGCTCGCGATGGTGATGGGGACCCTCGAATACTGGCAGACGCTCAGGGTGCTCAATCAGCAGCGAATTTTCAGCCGCCCGCGTTCGCCCCTGATCATGGCAATCATCATGTCGGTCTCGGGCGTTTTGCTTTTCGTGAGCATCCTTTGGAAGCTGCTATGAAGCTCGTGATGCATACAACCGAAGTTTCGAATCCATGCATCGGACTGTTCGATCCATATGATCCGCCGGTGCATGCGCGTAGGTAGGTAGGACCGCACTTCCGGCCGGCGTTCCTTGCGGGAACCCGGCCATTACCCAAACTGAAAGGAATACGTCATGGCAGCAAAGAAACCGAACATCCTGATTCTGTGGGGTGACGACATCGGCATGTGGAATATCAGCCATTTCAGTCGCGGCATGATGGGCTATCAGACGCCGAACATCGATCGCATTGCGAAAGGAAGGCGTGACATTCACCGACTACTATTCGCAACAGAGCTGTACCGCCGGTCGTGCGTGCTTCATCTGCGGCCAGAACCCCATCCGCACGGGCCTGACCAAGGTCGGGATGCCCGGCGCGACGGTCGGCTTGCAAAAGGAAGATCCGACCATCGCCGAATTGCTCAAGCCGCAGGGCTATGCCACCGGCCAGTTCGGCAAGAACCACCTCGGCGACCGCGACGAATTCCTCCCGACGGTGCATGGCTTCGATGAATTCTTCGGCAATCTTTATCACCTCAACGCCGAGGAGGAACCGGAATTGCCGGATTACCCCAAGGACCCTGCGTTCAAGAAGAAGTTCGGGCCGCGCGGCGTGCTCCACTGCAAGGCCGACGGCAAGGGAGGACAGACGATTGTCGATACCGGTCCGCTGACCAAGAAGCGCATGGAAACCATCGACGAGGAGATCACCGAAAAGGCGCTCGACTGGATGGAAGCGCAGGCCAAGGCGGACAAGCCATTCTTCCTCTGGTACAACGCCACTGCCATGCACTTCCGTACGCACGTCGCCGAAAAGAATCTCGGCAAGAGCGGCCAGGACCCATATAGCGATCGCATGGTCGTTCACGACGAGCAGATCGGCATGATGCTCGACAAGCTCGACGAGCTGGGCATTGCCGACAACACCATCGTTATGTACTCCACCGACAACGGGCCGGAGAACGACACCTGGCCGGACGGCGCCACCACTCCCTTCCGCGGTCAGAAAGACTCGAATTGGGAGGGCGGATGGCGCGTGCCGTGCTTCATGCGCTGGCCGGGGAAGATCAAGGCAGACTCGGTGCTGAACGGAATCGTGTCCCACATCGACATGTTTCCAACGCTGCTGAGCGTTGCCGGCAATCCCGGTGTCACCAAGCAATTGCTCGACGGCTGCACGGTGGACGGCAAGAAATTCAACGTCCATCTCGACGGCTTCGACATGATTCCCTACCTGACGGGCAAGGTGAAGGAAAGTCCGAGGCCCGGCATCATCTACTTCAGCGACGACGGCGAGGTCATCGCGGTGCGGGTCGGCGACTGGAAATTCCACCTGGCCGTGCAGCGCGCCAATACGATGAGGCAGTGGGCCGAGCCGTTCGTCAAGCTACGGCTGCCCTACATCATGAGCATGCGTCGTGATCCGTTCGAGCGCGCCGAATACAACTCGAACACCTATCTGGACTGGATGGTCGATCATGTGCCCCAGATGTACATGATGCAGGCATTCGTCGCGCAACAGATCGCAGACTTCGCCAAGTTCCCGCCGAGGCAGAAGCCCGCTTCGTTCAATCTCGACGCCGTGTTGGCGCAGGTGACGCACCACGGTTGAGGCGCCGAGTCCTGCTCGAGGGAGGTAAGGCGCGCGTCCCGCGTTTCGCCCTCGCGGCTTGTTGTAACCGACCCATGCATGGTCCAATCCGTGCATGGGTCCTTTTCTTGTGGCGCAGGCGTCATGAAAGAGCAAGCGGTACAACGTCGGGACGCGAAAAGTGTTGCGGAGGAGGTCCGTACTTTTTACGAAGACCATCCCTATCCACCGCCGATCGACGACCTCGAGAAATACCGGGCCTGGCAAGATCCGCAAAAGCGCCGTGCGGAGTTCCATTTGTCCTGGCCTTCCAGGGTCTTCGATGAGGACATATCGATTCTCGTTGCCGGCTGCGGGACATCGCAGGCCGCCAAGCACGCGATGCGCTGGCCGGCAGCGCGAGTCATGGGTATCGATTTCAGCGAAACGAGTGTGCGCTGTACCGAGGAGCTCAAAAGAAAATACCAACTGGACAACCTTCAGGTGCGGCAGCTACCCCTCGAGCGGGCGCGCGAATTGGAGACGAGCTTCGACCAGATCGTCTGCACCGGAGTGCTCCATCATTTGCCGGATCCCGATGCGGGACTTGGTGCTTTGCGCGGCGTGCTCGCGCCCCATGGGGCGATGCACGTCATGGTGTACGCGCCGTACGGAAGAACGGGCATCTACATGCTGCAGGACTTCTGCAAGCGAATCGGCATCGGTGCCACCGACGTCGAGATTCGGGATCTCATCGAAACGCTCAAGTCATTGCCGCGAGGCACATCCACTGGAAAACCTGCTGCGCGAAGCCCCGGACTTCCGGAATGAGGCGGCGCTGGCCGACGCGCTTTTGCACCCATGCGATCGCGCCTACTCGGTCCCGCAGCTGCTCGACTTTTTTGCGCGAGGGGGTCTGCGCTTCGGTCGATGGGCTCGGCAGGCGGCGTACAGCCCGTACTGCGGTGTATTGGCGCACCTCCGCCAAACCGCACGATTGCAAGCGTTGCCTGCGGAGGATCAGTATGCCGCCGCCGAACTTTTCCGGGGCACGATGCTTCGCCACAGTGCGATTGCTTACCGCGACGACGCCCTCGACAATTTGAACCGAATCAGTTTTTCCGGCGACGCGTGGCTGGCCTATGTGCCGGTTCGAATGCCGGACACGGTGTGCGTTCGAGAGCGGCTCCCTCCCGGAGCGGTTGCCGTTCTGATCAATCAGTCGCATACCTACCGCGACATTTATTTGCCGATCGATGCGACAGAAATGCGGTTGTTGGATCTGATCGATGGCAACCGCAGCGTCGGCGACATCGTCGACGAAGCGGTGCTGCCATCAGCCGGGGGCTCACGGCTCGATTGGGTGCGCGACTTCTTTGAACGGCTTTGGTGGCATGACCAGGTAGTGTTCGATATGTCGGCGACACATTGAGGGCACGACATGGGGATTGTCGAAATCGTTCATCGTGCGATCGAAGCGCTTCCCGTGCTGGCACGGTTCGCGATCCTCATTGGGGTAGTCGTCATCGTTCCGGAGCTGTCGCGCCGCATCCGCCTGCCGGCGGCGGTGGGGCTGCTGTTAAGCGGCGTGGTGCTCGGGCCGCACATGCTCGACGTCATTCCTCCCCAACACCCGGTCGCCGAATTTTTCTCCGAGCTTGGCATGTTGCTGCTGATGTTCTTCGCGGGCCTGGAAATCAATCTGACGTTGTTTCGGGAAAAACTATTTCGCTCGATAGTGTTCGGCGTGATCACGACGACCATTCCGTTGCTGTTGGGAACGCTCGCAGCCCATTGGCTCGGTTACGCCCTGGTGCCGGCAATCGTCGTTGGATCTCTGCTCGCTTCCCACACGCTTCTCGCAGCCTCCATTGTCGCGAAGCTGGGCGTAAGTCGCCTCGAGCCCATTGTCGTGACCTATGGCGCCACGATGATGTCGGACACCTTGTCCCTGCTGGTATTCGCCGTTTGCGTGCCGGTGTACACGAGTGGCTTTTCAGCGTCAGGATTCGCGATCCAGGTCATTGAAATCATCGCGTTTGTCCCGCTCGTGCTGTTCGGGTTGGGCCGTGGCGGTGCATACATCTTGAAGAAAGTGGAAAATGACGAGGAGACCTATTTTGTCCTGATGCTCGGCATCCTTGTGGTGACGGCGCTGCTTGCCCAGTACATCAATCTGCCGGGTATAGTCGGCGCGTTCATGGCCGGCCTGGCGGTCAATGCAGCAGTGGAAGACAAGCCCGCCACGAACAAGCTGGAATTCATGGGGAAGACGCTGTTCATTCCAACCTTTTTCATCGTAACCGGCTTCCTGATCGACCCGCTCGCGCTGGCGCGTAGCCTCGTCGACGACTCGTTCCTTGCGGCGGGCATCATCGGCGCGCTGCTTGCCGGCAAATGGATCGCGGCAGAGTCGTGCGGTCGTGCTTTCGGCTACACGCCGGTCGCGCGAAAAACCATGTGGTCGCTCACGTTACCGCAAGTCGCGGCGACGCTTGCGGCGACACTCGTCGCCTATCGTACTTACAATGCCGCCGGCCAGCCGCTGCTCGACAGCCGCATGCTCAACGGTGTCCTCATCATGGTGCTGGTTACGTCCATCCTTGGGCCCGGTGCTGACACAGCGCTTCGCGCCGCGCATGTTGGCATCGGCGCCGGATCGGTCGATGTAGTTTGCATCCCAAACACTGCGGCTGGGAGATGCGCGGTTGGGCGGGCCGTTTCGGCCTATCGACGGCCGCCGCGAGCCTATTTGAAGGGCTGTCGCAAGGTTCACGGGCGCAATCTTGAGCGAAGCCGCAATGAAGGTGCCAGTGCGCTTCGTACAACCTGTCTTGCAGAGTAGTATTCACGCGTCCCATGGCGTTGACGAGGTCACCGGTAATGGCCCGACGAATATTCCTTGCGTGTTTGGCGCTGGGGCTGCTCGCCATCGCATTCGCTGGGTACGCGCAGCAAGCGCAGGGTCCCTATCGAATCGCCTTTGTCGAAGCGGGCGACGAAACGGCCAATCGGCATTTTCTCGAGGCCTTCATGTCGGGGCTGCGTGAGATGGGCTACGTATCAGGCAAGAATGTGATCGTCGATGTGCGCTGGGCGCACGGGCAGGTCGAGGGCTTCCGCGGTGCTTTCGGCGAACTCCTTCCGCTGCAACCTGATGTCATCGTTGTCTCTTCGACGCTGGGCGCGGTCGAAGCGCAACGTGTCACGACCTCGATTCCGGTGGTCTTCGTCGGTGTTCCCGATCCGGTCGGAAGCGGCCTTGCGACGAGTCTCGCGAATCCGGGAGGCAATCTAACGGGCCTTGCACGCGCGGCTGGCGACGGTCTGGTGGGAAAGACTATCGAGGTGCTTACCAAAATCTCGCCAGGAATCACTCGGATGGCGGTCCTTTGGAATCCCGACGCGGCGATCGGGGAGCGCCGCACGCAAGTACTTGCCGCGGTAACGCCGTTTGGCATCACTCCGTTGGTCATCGAGGTGCGCGATCGAGACGCAATTGAAGAAGCATTTGTTGCCATGCGCAAGCAGCGCGCCAACGCGTTGTTCGTGATTACCGACCCGCTCACGCTGCAGAATCGGAACGAAATCGTCAGGCTTGCTGCAAGTTATCACCTCCCGGCGGTCTACGAATTCTCCGAGTTCGCACGGGCGGGGGGGCTGGTGGCATATGCGCCGAGTATTGCTGACCAGTTCAGGCGTGCTGCCGTCTACGTCGACAAGATCCTTCGGGGAATGAAACCGAGTGAACTCCCCATCGAGCAGCCCACGAGGTTCGAACTGGTGATCAATCAAAAGGCAGCGAAGGCGCTCGGTATCGCTAGTGCCGCAATGAGACGGCGTCACGCTGTGCCTTGGTCGCCGCTACGGTCGTGCTGTGGCGGCACCTCTTTCGCTGCATGAAATGGATGCGCATCGAGCGGCACAATCCAACGGCCCCTTGACGGGGCCGTGGATTCTGAACTGGCGGTGACCTACGGGGCGATCGCGCGAGTCGCTGCCGCCGGGCTCAGTTACTTGTCTTTGCCGATTTGATTGCCGATCACGCCGCCTACAGCTGCGCCGCCAACGGTACCGAGGGCGCTGCCGCCAGACAACGCCGCGCCACCGACTGCGCCGACGCCGGCGCCGATCACTGTGTCCTTGTCCCGGGTCGACATGCCGCTGCACCCCGATAACGCCAAGGTTGCCGAGACCGCAAGTGCGGCCAATACTCGCAATCCGTTCATCGCTGCACTCCTTCCGAGTAGTCGGTCCGGCTGAGCACCGGTGAGCCAAGTGTCGCTCGGGGAACTCCAGAGCGACAATCAGCGAAGCGGCCATTCGATTGTAGGAAAACACGATAGGGCGCACGAGTCGCTCCCGCGTGCGCCGGCGGATGGGGCGCATCGTCGGAGACCGGCGGCCAACGACTCGTCGCTTGGTGACAATATTGCCGTACCAAGGCAAACTTCCCGCGTAACACACTCGAGATCCCTCCGTAGCGACAGGACGATGTCGTTGGACGTCGAGTTCACAAGGCGAACCCCATGTTGAAGACAATTGCTATTGTCATCGCCGTTCTCGTCGCCGCGGTCCTCGTCTATGCCGCCATGCAACCCGACACCTTCCATGTTGAACGGTCGATCGTTATCAAGGCTCCGCCGGAGAAGATTTTTCCGAACATCAACGGCTTTCATCAGTGGGAGGCGTGGTCGCCCTGGGAGAAGATCGACCCGGCAATCAAACGCACCTACAGCGGCGCCGAAAGCGGCAAAGGCGCAGCCTATGGATGGCAAGGCAACAAGGACGTCGGGACGGGGCGCATGGAAATTGTCGAATCGACACCGTCCTCGAACGTGTTGATCAAGATAGACTTCATGGAGCCGTTCGAAGGGCACGACATGGTCCAGTTCACGCTGGCACCACAAGGCGATGGAACGAAAGTGACCCAAGCGATGTATGGCCCGAATCCGTTTCTTGCCAAACTGATGGGCCTGTTTTTCAGCATGGACAAGATGGTCGGACAAAAATACGAGGAAGGCCTGGCCAGCCTGAAGGCCATCGCCGAGAGATAAGGTGATGCCGCCGATGGCTCGCGGTGCGTGCCTTGCCATGATTGCGCTGGCGCTCTCCCGGATGGCGCTAGCGTCCGAAGAGCGCAAGAACTATTTTGACGATCCGTTCCTGCAAGTCACAAGTGCGATTGCCGATTGCCCGCCGCAGGCGGGCCCGATGATCACGGAGCAGGAGATGCGCGCGGAAGCGCATTCGCGAGTCGAACGTGGGACGAGTTGCTTTCAATCCGGCCGTTGCCGGCTTCCAAACGCGTATCTCTACGACAAGGAGATCATTCCGAGAGTCAAAAAGGCCATCCTGGCGACCGGCCGTTTTTCCGACACGAGCATCTGGATCGAAGGGCGGCGTCGTTGGGTCTGGTTGAAGGGTTGCGTTCGCGCTCGCGCGGACATCGACGCGCTGGTGCGTTTGGTGCGCGGCATCGATGATGTCGAGGCCGTCGTCAATGAGCTTGTCGTGAAACGACGCTGATTCAGATCAGTTGCCAGGGGCCGTCAAATGCGCTTGCTGGACTATGTGGGGGTCGTCGATGGCATATGCCGGGTCCGTCCTCGCGAAAATTGTTCTCTCGTCGAGACGGTGGACCTCATCGGGGAGGCGATCGACTACTGCCGCGATCGCCGCATCGCCAAGCTGCTCGTCAATGCAACGGGGCTCGTCGGGCTCTCCGTACCGTCTCTGGTCGATCGCTTTCTGTTGATCGAGGACTTTGCACAAAGAGCGAACAAACAGGTTGTCCTCGCCCTGGTGATCCATGCCGATTACATCCACCCGCAGAAGTTTGGCGTCAAGGCAGCTGCCGACTTCGGCATGCTGCTCGATGTTTTTACTTCCGAGGCGCAGGCGCTCGAATGGCTCGCGAGCGTGGATGCGCCCGCCTGACCCAGGGCGTGGCTCCGATCGCCCGTGATGTTGGATATCAGATTGTCCAATCGAATCAACCAGAGGAATCTTCATGAAGCGCAGCACCGATCGATTCTTGACGACACACACAGGTAGCCTGCCGCGCCCCGAGGATTTGATCCGCATGATGTACGCCAAGGAGGAAGGCGTGCCGGTCGATCCCGCCGCGCTCGCCCGGCGGGTGGCCGCCGCCGTCGACGAGGTCGTGCGGAAGCAGGCGGCGGCCGGCGTCGACATCATCAACGACGGCGAGATGAGCAAGCCGAGCTACGCCACGTACATCAAGGATCGCCTGAGCGGGTTTGGCGGTGCGGGCAACACGTTTGTCTATCAGGATCTGGCGGAATTCCCCAGTCTCGCCAAGCGCGTGTTCGGCGATCCGGGACGTTCGCGCAGAAAGACACCTGCGTGCAACGCCGAGATCGGCGTGCGCGATCCGCAGGCGGCGCAGGTCGACGTCGACGATTTGAAGGCCGCGCTTGCCGCCGTCGACGCACAGGAGGCATTCATGACGGCGGCGTCGCCCGGCGTGGTGTCCCTGTTTTTTCGCAATGAGCACTATCCGACCGAGGAGGCATACCTGTTCGCGATCGCGGAAGCCATGCGGCAGGAATACGAGACGATCGCGAGGTCAGGCATCATCCTGCAGATCGACTGCCCCGATCTCGGGATGGGACGGCACATCCAGCACGCCGACTTGAGTCTGGCGGAATGGCGCAAGAAGGCGCAGCTGCATGTCGAAGCCCTCGACCACGCGGTCGCGAATATTCCTCCTGAACGGTTGCGTATGCACCTCTGCTGGGGTAACTACGAAGGACCGCATCATTGCGACGTTCCGCTCGCCGACGTGATCGACATCGTGTTCCGCGCGCGGCCCAGCGCGATCGCATTGGAGGCCGCCAACCCGCGCCATGCGCACGAGTGGAAGCTCTTCGAGACCGTCAAGCTGCCGGACGGCAAGTTGCTCATTCCGGGTGTCATCGAGTCGAAATCGAACTTCATCGAGCATCCCGAGCTCATCGCACAACGCATCGGTCGTTACGCCAATCTCGTCGGCAGGGAGAATGTGATTGCCGGAAGCGACTGCGGCTTCGGTACGTGGGTAGGGCAGGCCGCGGTCGATCCCGATGTCGTATGGGCGAAGATGGCCGCGATGGCCGAAGGTGCGCGCATCGCCTCGCGCGAATTCTGGAAGACTACGCGAGCGTAATGTTGCCGCCGTGCCGCACCGAGATGCGGTCGCGATAGACGAGCCCGCCGGTGTCGTTGGCGAAAAAGCCGACATCGACGCCGTTGCGGTCGGCGTTGGCCAGCATATGCCAGGCATGGGGGAATGGCATTCCCGGATTGTGGTTGAACATGCGCGGCAGGACTTGCGTCTTCATGCGGTAGTCGAGCGATCCGAAGAAGTAGTCACGCCATGGTGCATCGCGTCCGCGGACCGAGAGATCCGCGCAGATCGTGTCCAGCGACATCCAGCCGCCGTGATCGAGCCACACCTCGACCCAGTAGTGCGGGGTTGGTGAAGCCGGATAGAGAAAATACCCACTCGCCATCCGTGCGGGAATTCCTCGTTCTCGGCATAGCGCGATCAATAGCGCCGATCCCATTTGACAGTCGTACCAACCCGACTCGAGCACCCCGTCGATCGGATGCGCAGGATCCAGTTCGTCGTAGTGCAGTACGCCGATCGCCAGTTCGTCGAGCATGAAGTTCCAGAAGCGCGCCACGATGGCCCTGGGTTCTTGGAGATGGTCGGCGAGTTGCGCCGCCAGTGATCGGACGCGTGGACTGACCTTGATCAGACCCTCGCTCCAGCGTGTATACAGGTCGATCTCCGCCGCTGCGAGCGACGTCACCGCGGATGTTGTCACCGTTGGATAGGCAGTGAACGAAAGCTCCACGCCGAGCGTAATCGATCCCCGGGGGGCGTTCGACAGGCGGGCGTCGAGCCGACCCGGCCCGGTCGTGAACTCGACCTCGACGTCGGGCGGTGCAATCGTCGCGATCTTCAGATCGCGCAGTGCCCGATCCTCCAACGGCAAAGGCAATCGCAACAGAGTTCGTGCACCATGATTGCGGTCGTCGAGATCGAACTCGCGGTCGAACCTTACCCTGAAGTTCTCTGCCGGTAACGCGCCTGGTGAGGGCAGGCCATCCGACCGATTATCTGGGCGGTGAAAGTCGAGAATCATCCTGCGGCCGGTGGCGACGAAGCGCTGCTCCCAGAATGGGTCGCCATCGCGCGCGCCGGTGAATTTCATGAAATTGACCACCTCGGCGGGATCGAATCGGCGCTTCCCTTCGCGCGATTGCGTAAATGGCAGGCCCGCCGCAATCCAACGGTCGAGCGCTTCCACGGCGCCCCGGGCGGGCGGGCCGCGCTCCCCATGTCGGATTTCACGTGCCCAACCGGCCAAGGCGACCAAATCGATGATGCGAGCTTCATCGACAACGCGATAACGCGCATCCGGCCGCACCGCTACCGGTACCACTTGCGCTCCCTGACGTGGGCTTCCGCTTCGTCCCTCATTGGTTTGGCGTGCGAGCGGCAGTGGAATTGGCATTGCCTGCTAGAATTCCGCGGGTTCGCATCCTGTCAGATCGCATCGGAGTCGCTCGACGTGCTGTTGAATCTTACACTGCCACGTATCAACGAACACATGACCACTGCGGTCGTCAAGACGATATACCCGGAGATAAATACGGCGCTCCAGTTTGGCTCCAAGCTGATGGATCTGAGCATCGATCTGAGTGCGGTCCTTCCGCACGATTGTCCACCTGTGTCGATGTATCGCATTGCCCTGCGCGATCGCGTCTGGTTGCGCCAGCTCGCGGTCGCGATCGGCGACGACATCGCGGTCGGTGCAACGCTGGCTCAATTCAGTACGGAGCCGGACGAGCCGCTCGGCGGCGACCCGGCCCGCGCCGTGCGCGTGACCATCGCGGGCATCCTCGACCCGGGAACCTGGTGGCGTGAGGAATCGCGTTGAGCACGGTGCCGCTGTCGCTGGGACCGCTGGCCGCACCGGGGTACGTGGTGCATCGTTCCGGCCTCCGCTGGTTGTGCGACGACGGATATGTCTGCCGACCCGGCGAAGTCATTGCCTACTGCAGCATCGGCCTCAAACCCGATGGCAGTAACGCCAGCGGTCCACGGCCGTTCGCGCAGGAGGCGCGCGATTTCCAGGTAGCGTTGGCGCCGCGTGTCGGTGGGCGCGTGAGCAAGTCCGGGTTCACTTCGCTCGGCGGATATCTCGACCAGTTGATGGACTTCCAGCCCTGGATACCGGAATTCGTCGTCGGGCATGTCCAATGCCGACCGAGCCAGCGGCCGCCGGATTTCTACGTCGACGGCGGACTCCGGCTCCTGTTCCTGGCCGGACGTCGTGTCACGGAAATCGCGGAAGTCCGTTCCGGGCTCCTCACGGGTTGGCACGATCGCAGTCGCGGCTGGTGGGGCGATGCCGCTGGCGCATCCGGCACATTGCTCAGCCTCGGGATCTGCGACCAGGCCGGCACGATTCGCGGTGAGCGCTTCGCGTTCCTCGAAATGTTCGAGGCAGCGCGAGGTCCGGCGCAGGTCGTTTACTGTCCGGACGATGCTCTGGTGCATTGCGCGCCGGTGCTCACCGATCAATTGCTGCGGACGCCGGCGCAGATTGAGGCGATCGTCACCGACTTCGCGACGACGTTCTCGACAGGTGCGATCACGCCGGCGCCGGGCGACTGGATTTTTGCCGGAAGCTTGCTGTCAGCGCTGCAGCGATCCCCTGTCGCGGACCGCTACGAAATTCTCACTCGGAGCGGATTGCGACACACCGGACCCCGCCGAAGCGCTGTTCCTGTCGCTCAACGCCGAGTCACCCTACATCTTTCGTCATCGCAAGCTGGGCTACGCGCTGTATTTCCATGAGTTCCGGCTCAAAGACCTCGGCCCGGCGGTGGTTCGGTGGTTGCGGGAGAGTTTCGAACGCGTGGAGCGATCGCCCGCGGACATTCAGCGCGACTACCGCGTGCTCATCGACACGGTTCGCGCGCGGGCTGACACGAAGATCCTCATACAGAATGTCATGTCGACGGTGGGTAACGAGACGATTCACCACTACGCGTCGTACGATCGGCCCATGGGCGCGACCCTGTCGTGCGTCCACACCAAGGATCTCAACCTGATGTTGCACGACCTCGCGCGTGAGCGGGATATCGATATCGTCGATTTCGACGCGATCGCGGCTGAGCTCGGCGGAATGATCCATCTGCCCGATGGCGTCCACCCGAGCGGTGCGATGCAGGCGGAGGCGCGCAGCGAAGTGCTGCGCATATTGCACGCGCGTGGCGTGCCGGGTTTCGGTCCCTTGTCGTCTACGTAATTTCGAAGTCGACCAGCCACGGTCCTACTGCATCCAGCGATACGGGCAAGGGCTCGGACGGGTCATCGCTCAGCAGGGCGAGCGGCCGGCCGATTTTCTCCCAGGCCCCCGCTTCGCACAGGATGCTGCGCAAGGTGCCGCTCTGTCCGGCCCGCACTTCGACGACCGCCTTGTGCGTCTCCAATTCGACGATCATCGCACCCACGTCGAAGCGCCGGCCGACATCGCCATGCCATTCGAGAACGCGCAGTTCGTCCACGTCCTCGATCGGCCCGGGCACCACCAATTTCCAGATCATGTCTTGGTTGCTCGCTTGATTGTGTCGATGTCAGGATAGCAGTTGTCTGACCGCTCTCGCGACGCTGCCGGCGTCGGGCAGGCACGCGGCTTCCAGGATCGGGTTCGACGACACAGGCGCGGCAAGTGCGCCAACGCGCGCGACGCGTATCCCGTCCATCTCCTCGCGTACGCGAAACGCCACTTCCGTGCCCACGCCGCACGTCGCCTGACCTTCTTCGAGAGTCAGCAGCGCGCGGGTGCGCCCGACCGATGCGCAGATGGTCCTCAGGTCGAGCGGTGCCAGGCTGCGCAGGTCGACCACCTCGCATGAAATGTTTCCGGCAGCCAATTGCTCTGCACACTCGAGGGCAACCCGCGTCATGTATGAATGCGTGACGATCGTGACGTCGTTGCCGCGGCGCCGTGTCACGGCGTTGCCGATGGGCACCTCGTGGTCGACCAACGCGACTTCACCCGCAGTCGGGAAGAGCCGCTTGTGGTCGACGAATACCACAGGGCAGTCTTCCCGCAGCGCAGACTTCATCAGGCCGTAGGCGTCAGCGGCGGTCGACGGCGCGACCACTTTCAAGCCTGGCACACTCATCAGCCAGGATTCGAGGCATTGCGAATGCGCTACCCCCTGGCCTTTCGCCCCCGCCGTGGTCTTGACGACCAGCGGTACGCGGAGTTGGCCGCCGGTCTTGAAGCGGGCCTTCGCAGCGAAATTTACGAGCGGGTCGAGCCCGAGCATCAGGAAATCCATGTACGTGATACTGACCAGCGGTCTCATCCCGGCGGCGGCGGCACCCGCGCCAAGCCCGACCATCGCGGCTTCGGCGACCGGCGTGTCGCGCACGCGCGCAGCGCCGAACTGCTCGAAGAGCCCCGCGAACTCCTTGTACGAGCCGCCGAAACGGCCTACGTCCTGCCCCAGCACGATCACCTTTTCGTCGCGATCCATCTCCTCGCGCAGCGCGCGCGCGATCGCCTCGCGGAAGAACAGCTTGACGACCGGCGACGTCGATTCAGATGACATCGCGCAGCAAGTCGGACGGGGCAGGGTAGGGCGATGCCTGGGCAGTAGCCAGAGCCTCTGCGACAACGGCTTCCGCCCCGCGTTCCAGCTCGCCACGAAGCTCCGCGCTCAGCATACCTTCGCCCTGCAGACGCATCGCGAAGGTCTCGATCGGACACCGCGCGCTCCATGCGGCGAGTTCCTCTGTCGCACGCGTTTCGCGGGTCGCCGTCGAGTGCGTGGCGAATCGATATGAGATGGCCTCCAGGAAAGACGGTCCTTCCCCTGCGCGTGCGCGCTCCGCACACGCGCGTGCGGCATCCCGCACGACGATGACGTCCATGCCATCGACTGTCGTTGCAGGAATTCCGAACGGCTTGGCGAGATCCGACAGTAGCTTCGGTGCCAGCGCTTCGGACCGCGGGGTCGATACGGAGTATTGATTGTTGTCGCAGATGAACACCAGCGGCAGCTTCCACAATGCGGCGATGTTGAGCGCTTCGTGCAGTGCACCGGCGCCGCATGCACCATCCCCGAAGATGCACGCGACGATCGACGGGCGCCGCTGGAGTTGCGCCGCGAGTGCGACGCCCGCTGCGACAGTCAGGTTGCCACCGACAACGGCGTGTGCACCGAAGTATCCGGCAGAAGGCTGGGAGATGTGGCCCCGCCCGCCTCGGCCTCCGCAGGGCCCGGCAACTTTACCCAGCAACTCGGCCATGACCGCAGCCGGGTGGAGGCCGCGCGCCAACGCAGGTGCGATCGAGCGACCGCTGCTGAGCAGTTGATCATCGGGTGCCAGCGCCGCGCACACACCCACCGCAACGGCTTCCTCTCCCGCGGACAGAAGTTGGAACCCATGCTCGGAAGTTTGCATGAGGGCGCGCTCGAATGCGCGAATGAGCATCATCGTACGCAGGAGGTCGAGTGAGTTCACGTTGGCTAACGGCGTTGTACTTTCCGTCGGGCCAGCAGGTCGCCGATCTGCCAGGACGCTCCCTGGAATTGCGTCGCCCGTTCCAGGACGTCGGGGGCGACGATATCGTCGAGACCCACGGCGAGGAGGCTGCCCGCGATCGTGTGCGCAGCAACCTCCGCCGCGACCGCACCCCGCAAGCGATAATCGGCGGCGAGCACGCGTGCGCCCAGGTGCGCGAAGGCACGATCGATATCGATGACCGCGGCGCCACTATCGTGCGACAGTTCCACCGCGAGCAGATTGAGGCGCCGGATACGCTCGATGATTGCCGGTCGATTTTCCGGACGCTCGGCGCCGTGGCGGGGAACATGGCGAAAGACCGTACAGAGGAATACCGGCAACGAGGTCAGTGTTGCAAGCTGTCTGCGCCAGCGCGCCTCGACGGAGGGGATTGGCTCGTCGCGGGTAACCTCCGCCAGCAGCGATGCAACGACGATGGTCGCCGGCGCTCGCGCGTCGATCGCATCCAACGAGTTCTCAAGCCCGAGACGAATTTCGGGACGCGACCCCGACGCCGCCTGGAGGCATTCGGTCAATTGTTCGCCCGTGGCAACGAGTGCCGGACGTTCGGCGTCGTCGACCACTGCTTCGATGCAGAAGGCCGTGGAAGCTACTCATCGATTCGTGAGCGCGGTGGAAACGAAGCTTGGTGTCGTAAGCGCTGGGCCCAAATCCGGCAACCCGGGAATGAGACGGCGAACCGCGTCATAGTCGATGCGATTGTCGCCGCGGGCGGCGATTTCGAGTTCGACCAGCGATATGATCCGCGCGGCCGGCGGGATTGGACTGCGCGTGGGAAGGCTTGCCCAGAACACGCTCAACAGCTTCACGGCAAGGATCGGATGCGCGCGATAGAACACCTGCTCCCATGTGGTCTCTTGCAGCGGATCGCGCCAGCCGCTGCGATGAGTCAGGTGATAGGAGCGCGCGCCGTCCACCGGGAGCATGCGCGCGCCGTCCCGGCAGAGCCGCAACGCGAGTTCGCGGTGCTCGTTGATATCCAGGCCCTCATGGAAACCACCGAGGCGCAAAAAGTCATCCCTTCGTACCGACAGGTTGGAGCCGCAAGCCGCCGCCCAAAGTACCGCGCAATCCGGGTGACGTCGAACAGCATCCATCTCCAGCGCATAAAGCAGGCGCGGCCCGGCGCCGGGATAGATACCGGGCTCCGCGCGTCGGTCGATCGCCGGGAAATCGCTGATGATCTGATCGCGCGTCACCTGCAAGGCGGCGCGTTCGGCGGGCGTGAGGCGGGCAATCCGAGCTTCTTCGCCCGCGCGCGCCGTCGCGGTTTCCGGATCCTTCAGAAAGCGGGTACCGCGCAGGTGAAACGTCTCGCCGCGGCCGATGGAGCGCGTGCCACCCGCATGCACCGCGGCATGCAGCGTCACCAGTTCGGGATGGGCGAGCGTGTCGCCGTCGAGGAACACCAGGATGTCGCCGGTGGCTACCCGAGCGCCGGCATTCGTCGCGCCCGCGCGACCTCGCGGTTCGGCGTGATTGATGACGCGAAGGTCGACCTGACTCGTGGCCGCCGCGAGCACGGCAGGCGTGTGATCGGTGGACGCATCATTGACGACGACGACTTCGGCCGGTGTCGTCTGCCGCGAAAGCGACGTCAGCACGAGCCGCAGCCGGTCGGCCTCGTCCCGCGAGCGAATGACGACACTGACTTTCATCCGCGCGTTTCTGCGGCCGTGAAGGAGCCGAGGTCGTCGAGCACGCGCACAACTTCTTCGGCGACGAGGCGACAACCATCCGCGGTCAGGTGCACCGCATCGAGTTTCGTGCGGTCCGCACCGGCGCGCGCAACGACTGCATCGACATCGATCACGGAAACGCCGGTCCGTTGCGACAGCTCCGTGAGCGCGAGATTGAATTTGCGAATGCGGTTCGACAGTGTCTCGTCCAGCCCCGCATAGCAATGGACGGATTCGCCGGGAACGACCGACGACATGTTGTAGACGAGGATCGGGGCACTGGATCGTTCGCGTATCCGGCCGATGATCGTCTCGAAGTTGCGCATCGAAGCGATCGTGTCGAGCGATGTCGGTGGCGCGAATTCGCTACGCAACCATTGCTGGTCGTCAACGGACCAGGCATTCCAGTTTTGCGGGTAAAGGAGATAGCCGTCGCGCCGGTGTCGCAAGAGTCCGGTCATCACGTCGGGCTGCACGGACAATACGACGACATCGCATTGCGTCTCGAAGAGGGCCTGGCTGAACTGGGTCGACGCCGGATATGGATCGAGCGGCAGATCACGCGAAGCGAGGTCGGTGGGCACGTCGCCGTGCGCAGCGAGGAGCGCATCGGAGCGGGTCCAGGTCTCGTGGCGAATGCGCACCACCGTCGTGGGAAAGCGCGTGCGGACGACCTCGTTGATCCCGTTCCACAGAACCTTGCCGGCGATCCTGAGGGAGTGCAGCGAATCCCTGACATCCAGATTGGCCTTCGCGAAGATCGTCAATCGGCCCAACAGTTTCCACCCGAGCGCGTTTGTTCGTCCAGACGAGTGCCGGACGTGTTGCGAACCCGGCTTGACGTGCCGCAGGAGTGCCGCGACCCGACAATGATACGTGGACTCGGGTCCGAGGGCGAAGCAGTTGTGGGTGGGGATGCTTGAGACCGATCGCAGCGGGTCAATGAAACTCAGCCGCCTCAGTCCCGCCGCCGCCGTTTCTTCGCAAAGATGGTGACGGCATCGCCGTGGAGATCGGTGTCGCGCTTCCCGGACGCGAGATCGCGTTCGGCTTGCACGATTTGCGGATCCGGCGTGGAGCGCGGCGTGGCCGGAGATTCATCGCGCTCGTGCGGGAGTGCAAGCTGGCCCGCGTCCGGAGGTTCGATGAGCGACACGACGGGCGGTTCCTGGCTTGACGGCGCAGTCGCCTTTCGTCGTGACCGTCGTAGGGGCATGCGACGTGGAGTCATCTCCGCAAAGTCGCTTATGGGCCGAGACTCAGAAGTGCGAGAACAGTCCGATAAGAATGATGATCGGAATGGGCACACCAATTATCCAAAGAAGCATGGAACGCATGATCGGCTCCGTCGCGGGTGGTTGTTGTTCGCTCGCAGGGGTCAGCGCGGGCGACTAGTCGTACAACTGCTCGACGCTGTCACGCTGCCTGCCACCGATGGTTGCTGCGAGGCTGGCGCAGAACGCGCCCGACAGCAAGGCAACGAAGAACCAGAGTGCCGTTTTCGCCGCTGATCGGCGGACGTCATCGGCGACGGTACGTGCCGCCAGTTCCGCGTCCGCCGCGATGTTTTTCGATTGGGCATACACGGCATCGACGCGCAGTTCGGCATCGGCTTGACTCATTCCGGTCCGCGAGGCCACGACCTGCGCCGCGTAGGTCCGGTCCGCGGTCGGAAGCGTCCCCCGGCGCAGTGCTTCGGCGAGGATGCGTCCAACCTCGGGTCGCAGGTCCTGCGCCGCACTTGGCGCCGTACGATCGTTGCGGAACAGGGAGTCGGTCAAATAGGTGCTGTAGGTCATCGCCGTGGACGGGCTGCCCATGGGCTGGTCAGCGGTGCCGGCCGCCGTGCCCGGTGTGGCGGCGGGCGCGGTAGCAACCATGCCCGCCGCTGCGATGCCCGCCACCTTGGTCGTCGTGCCGACGATGGCCGACGCGGCGGACATCAGAAAGGCGACGGTGATCACGACGCCGACTGCCCATACCAGCAGACCATGGGCCGTATCGCGAAAATAGACTTCATCGGTGTGCACGCGGGCCCACTTGATGCGTAACCGCCCTGCGAGGTAGCCGCCGAGCCCCGATGCGACTGCCTGCGTAACGATAAGCCACACGATAGCGGACGCGCCGATGGTCGCTGCGGAGGCCCCGGCACCGGCCCACGGAGACGTCGACGACAAGCCGAGTCCGATGCCGAGAATCGACAGGGCGAGCGCCAGCGACGCTGCGACAAACGCCCCGGCAACGACCGCACCCCACGAAACGCCCGACAAGGATGACTCGCGTGGCGAGGGCATCTCGGTCAGCAATTCCGGCAGCAAGGGTTCGAGCGTGCTCTCTAGGCGGTTCATCGGTTCTCCGGCGGATCAGGCGCTTCCAGCGGGTCGGTACTGGATGCCGGGATACTGAAGGACTGCCCGGGGCGCGCAAATCGGACGCGATCTGATTCCGCTGTAGGACGATCGGAATTCGCGCAGTCTGCGACGCCGGCCCAGGAGCCCTACCGAGCGGCAGCGTAAGAAGACCGCCTACACTCGAATCAGCGGCGGTCCGACTGACGTCCCCGGGGCCCGCGCCCATGATCAGGCTTCGCGAGCATATCGTTCGCATCTCTTTTTGCGGAGTCAATCAATGAATGTTTTCGAAAAGGTTCGCAGCACGCTCGGCGCATATCCCGACACCGATGTGCGCGGCCTGCTGCACGCGGACCATCAGCACATCCTCGAGCTCTCCAAGGAACTCGCCGAAACGGAATCGGCTTCCCGGCGCAAGACAGTGGTGCGCGAATTGAAGGCGATACTGGTTCCGCATTCGCGGTCGGAGGAGGCAGCCGTGTACACGCCGATGATGGCGCTGCGGACGTCGCCTGACTCGAGACAGGCCGCCAACGAGGGCATGGTCGAACACAACCTCGCGGACATCGTTCTGGATCGACTCGCAAACACCGCGGACGTCACCTCGGATATGTGGAAGGCCCACGCGAAGGTGCTGCACGAAGCGCTCGAGCACCACATCAAGGAAGAGGAAAATGCCCTTTTCGAAGAACTGGGTGAACACTTCTCCGACGCCGAGCGCGAAATGATGGCCGCGCAGTTCTTGCAAGGCAAGGTGAAGCCGCTCGAGGTAGGCAAACGGGAAGGGTTCGCGCCCCCGGACATCGGAGGCGGTCGCCTGATGCGAGCGTCAGCCGCATCGGATTAAACTTGGAGAAAGTCATGGACTATACGAACACCATGCTGTGGCTCGGATTGGGTGTGCTGGCCATCGTCGCTGGGGCGGGGCTGTTGTATGGTACTTTCGCGAAATGGCGAAAATGGCAATCCAGCGGTCCGTCGCGTCCTCAACAGCTGAGTGCGCGCGAATACGATATGCGCCGAGAGGGCCAGCAGCTCAGTTCCGACTAGGCGTTCGAAGGGGGCCGCCGGCAAGGCGGCCCGTACGGCGGGTCGACACGTAACAGGGGAAGAAACGTGCGCTTGTCGTTGCGCTTTCTGGTGCCGTTGTTGCTCGCGCTCTCGCTGTTCGCGTGGGCCGCCGTGCCGTTGAGCGACGCGCTCATGACGCGCTGGTTCGTGCGCGATCTCGAAGTGCGGTCGACACTTGTAGCGGGGACGATCCAGGAGCCGCTGCAGGAAATTCTGAAATCAGGATCCGACGTTCGGATCGCAGAGTTTTTCAACAAGCTCACGCGTGACCAGCGACTTTATGCGGTCGGGCTCTGCACCGCGCCCTACACCGCCTCACCGATCACTTCGAGCAACTTTCCGCCGGAGCTGTTGCGTTGCTCGGATTGGGCGGCGTTCGACGGGGAGCAGTCCAAGCTCGTCCCGACCGGGCGCGGCACCCTGAATGTTTCCGTGCGACCGGTGTCAGACGGAGCCAAACTGGTACTTGTCCACGATATGAATTTCGTGGATCGGCGCACGGAGGAGACTCGCCGCTATCTTTTCTACTTCTTCCTGGCGTTGGCGGCGAGTGTCGCGCTCATAACCGTCGTCATCGTCCAGGTCTCGTGGCGCGGTTGGGTGAACGGACTGCGCGCCTTGCTGCGCGGCGACGGGATCGTCCGAAGGTTGGGCGCCGTCACGGCGCCGGAGCTGCGGCCCATCGCGCGCGACGTCAGTCAGCTGCTGCGCGAACTGGAGCACCTGTATCGGCCCACGGACGAGAACCAGCAGCGCTGGACGCGTGACACGCTGCGCGCCACGTTGCGTGGGGAGCTGCGCGGCAACGACATCATCGTCGTTTCCAACCGCGAGCCCTATATCCATGTGCGGGACAACGGTACGATCCATGTGCAGCGACCGGCGAGCGGCCTCGTGACCGCGCTCGAACCGGTGATGCGGGCGTGCTCGGGAACCTGGATCGCGCACGGGAGCGGGTCCGCGGATCGCGAAACCGTCGACCGCAATGATCGGGTCGACGTGCCGCCGGGCCATCCGCAATATCGCATTCGCCGCATCTGGCTGTCCCCGGACGAAGAAGCGGGGTACTACGGCGGTTTTTCCAACGAAGGACTGTGGCCCCTCTGCCATATCGCTCACGTCCGCCCCACCTTTCGCAGCCGCGATTGGGATTACTACCGTGTCGTCAACGCGCGCTTCGCCGATGCCGTCGTGCGCGAGGCAACGAGCGACGACCCGATCGTGCTCGTGCAGGACTACCATTTCGCGCTTTTGCCGCGGATGATTCGGGAGCGCCTGCCGAAGGCGACGGTCATTTCGTTCTGGCATATTCCCTGGCCCAACCCGGAAGCCTTCGCCATCTGTCCGTGGCGAGCGGAAATTCTGGACGGTCTGCTGGGCAGCAGCATTCTCGGCTTCCATACCCAGTACCACTGCAACAATTTCCTCGACACGGTCGACCGCTTTCTCGAGGCGCGGGTCGACCGCGAGCAATTCAACGTGACGTGCCGTGGCGAGGTCACCACCGTGCACCCTTATCCGATCTCCATCGAGTGGCCACCTGAGCCGCTGGCGACGGCGAAATCGATTCCGGAGGCACGCGAAGACGTTCGTATCCGCCTGAATCTGCCACGCGGACACAAACTCGGCGTCGGGATCGAGCGGCTGGATTACACCAAGGGCATCATCGAGCGATTCAATGCCGTCGAACGCCTGTTCGAGATCTATCCGCAATGGGTGGGCCGTTTCACGTTTGTGCAAATTGCATCGCCCACTCGCTTCACTCTCGCGGAATACCGCGTTCATGCCGAACGCGTCGAGGAGAGGGCGCGCGAGATCAATGCGCGCTTCTCCGCGGCCGCGCGACCGCCGATTATCCTGCTCGCGGAACATCACGAGCCGAACGCGGTCTACGAGTATCATCGGGCGGCGGATTTCTGCTTCGTGAGTAGCCTTCACGACGGCATGAATCTGGTCGCCAAGGAATTTGTCGCTGCTCGCGAGGACGAGCAAGGGGTGCTGATACTGTCGCAGTTTGCGGGGGCAGCGCGCGAGTTGCCGGAGGCACTGATCGTCAATCCTTACGACGCGGACCAATGCGCGCAGGCTTTGCAGCTTGCGCTGACGATGTCCACGGAAGAGCAGCGTGACCGCATGCGGCTGATGCGTAGCCTGGTGCGCGAGTTCAATGTGTATCGATGGGCAGGGCGCATGCTGCTCGACGCGAGCGCGATGCGGCAGCGTCGCCGCTTCGGTGTGAGGAGCGAGAACGACGTGCGGCCGGGCATCCGATGACCTCCGCCTCGCGCCCGGCCGCCGTCGCCGCCCCGCCGCCCATCCCGGCGTTTCACACGACCGCATCCACCCCCCTTGGCGGAGGATTGCGCGCTGTTCCTCGATATCGACGGCACGCTCGCCGAATTCGCCGCCACGCCGCACGAAGTGCAGATCGACCCGCAGTTGATCGACGCCTTGCCGCTGCTGCGTGCCAGATACGGTGGCGCGCTCGCGCTCGTGACGGGACGATCGATCGCGGACGTCGACCGCATGTTCCCGGCCTTGGACGTGCCGGTGGCTGGACAACACGGTTGCGAGCGTCGCGATGCCTTGGGCACGATGCATCTGCATGCATCGGACCCGGTCGTCCTCGCCAAGCTGCGCGAACTCTTTTCCGCCTTTGCGGCAAGGCATCCCGGCCTGCTGCTCGAGGACAAGGGCGCGACGGTTGCGCTGCACTATCGCCAATCGCCGGAACTCGCCGACGACGTCCAGTCGATGGCGCGTTCGACGTTCGCATCGGCAGGCTGGGACGGCTACAGCCTGTGGGAAGGCAAGCAGCTCGTCGAGATCCGCCCGGACGGTCGCGACAAGGGGAAGGCCATCGTCGATTTCACCCACGAGCCGCCGTTCGCCGGACGCAAGCCGGTGTTCGTGGGGGATGACAAGACTGATGAAGACGGCTTTGCCGCGGTGCATGCGTTGGGTGGTTGGTCGGTGAAGGTGGGGCGCGGGCGCACGTGCGCGCAGTATCGTCTTCCGGATATCGCCGCGGCGCGTCGGTGGTTACTGACCGGCGTTTCGATCGAACCCTCGCACGAGGCCGAGGATGCGTAATCTCGATCTGGCGCTGATCGGCAACGGCCGTATCGGCGCTCTGCTGGATGCCGACGCCAGCATCGTGTGGTGCTGTTTCCCGCGCTTCGACGGCGACGCGAAATTCTGCGCGTTGCTCGACGTTGCCGCGGGTCGAGAAGGCCGCGGGCATCTGGTCGATCGAACTGATCGATGGTGTGCGCACTGAACAGCAGTACGTCGCCAACACCGCGGTGCTGGTAACCCGACTGCACGACCGCAACGGCGGCATCGTCGAACTCACTGACTGCGTGCCAAGGTTCTACCACTACGGTCGCCTCTTCCAGCCGATGACGATCGTGCGATCGCTGCGCCGCATTGCCGGCAATCCGCGCGTCTGTCGTGCGCCTGCGCCCGAGCGACAGCTACGGCCGCGACCGACCGCAGCGAACGACGGGGAGCAATCACATGCGCTACGTCGGGTCGGACCTGACCCTGCGGCTGACGACCGACGCGTCGCTGACCGCGATCATCGAGGAGCGCCCGTTCTTTGTCGAAGATACGGTGACGATGGTGCTCGGTGCGGATGAAACGATCGCCGGCAACGTCCGGGAGATCGGCCGCAACTTCCATCGAGGAAACCCTTGGCTACTGGCGAGCCTGGGTGCGCCGGCTCGCCATCCCGTTCGAATGGCAGGGTGCGGTCATTCGCGCTGCCATCACGCTGCAGCTCAACACGTTCGACGATACCGGCGCGATCATTGCCGCGATGACGACGTCGATCCCCGAAGCTCCGGACTCCGGCCGCAACTGGGACTACCGGTACTGCTGGCTGCGCGACAGCTACTTCGTCGTCAACGCGCTCAATCGCCTCGGCGCCAGCGAAACGATGGAGGGTTACCTGCGCTATATCGTCGGCATTGCTGCGGGTGCGCGCAACGGGACGCTGCAACCCGTGTATCGCATCAATGGTGACACGGTGCTGGTCGAGCAGGTCGAAGAGGCGCTCGCCGGCTACCGCGGGATGGGTCCGGTTCGCGTCGGCAACGACGCGTTTCGACAAGTGCAGCACGACGTCTACGGATCCGCGATCCTCGCCGCAACGCACATCTTTTTCGACGAGCGGCTTGCGCGCCCCGGCAATGTCGAATTGTTCGAGCGTCTGGAGCCGCTCGGGCGCCTCGCCGTCTCGGTACACGATCGTCCCTGACGCCGGAATATGGGAATTGCGCGGAACGTCGCGCGTGCACACGTATTCCAGCGTGATGTGCTGGGCCGCGTGCGACAGACTGGCGCGCATCGCCGCGCGATTGGGCTTGCGCGAACGTTCCCTCGCATGGCGCAGCGATGCGAACCGGATCCACGAATTCATCTCCGGCAGCTGCTGGAGCGAGTCACGGCGCAGCTATGTCGGTGCGGCCGGTGGCGCCGAACTGGACGCGAGCCTGCTGCTCCTCGCCGAACTCAACTTCACGACGCCGGGCGACCCGCGCTTCGTCGCAACCGTCGAGGCCATCGAGCGTGAACTGAAGCGCGGCGACTACGTGTTTCGCTACCTGGAAAGCGACGACTTCGGAGTGCCGCAGAATGCGTTCATCGTCTGCACATTCTGGCTGATCGACGCCTTGGCCAGCATCGGACGCGTCGCCGATGCGCGCGCGATGTTCGAACGGTTGCTTGCTCGTCGCAACGCCCACGGACTTCTCGCCGAGCATCTCGATCCCGCGAGCGGCGAGGCGTGGGGAAACTTCGTCCAGACCTACAGCATGGTTGGCATGATCAATGCGGCCATCCGGCTCTCCGTCTCCTGGGATGAGGCGTTCTGAGCGTCGATCGCCCGCAGCATCGCCTGACCGTCCGTCCGTTGAGGCCTCCGTTTGACATGCGGCCACAGTCCGGGTGCATGACTCGATTGTTCGATGGGAGAACGATGCCGGCAAAGCACATCGACCACCTTGACCATCCATATGGATGGTGCTAGGATGGTGAATGGCTGGCAAAACTGTCGCAAACGCTGCTGCGCGTGGCGTGAAGGATCGGACACCTGAATCCGAAAAGATCACGATCAACCTCGGGCTCGTGGATCTCGGTCAGATCGATCTTCTGGTCGGCGAGGGCTTCTATTCCAACCGCACGGACTTCATCCGCACCTCGATTCGCAATCAGCTCTCCGTGCATGGTGAGCCCATACGGCAGACCATCGCCCGCAAGTCGTTGGTCCTGGGTCTCCGGGACATCGACCGGCAGGAACTCGAAAGCACGCGCGCCAGTGGCAAAAAACTTCGGCTGCGCGTTCTTGGGTTGATTCGGATCGCCGACGATGTTTCACCCAAGCTGGCCCGTGACGCGATCGAGTCCCTGGAAGTTCTAGGCACCATCGCCGCCAGTCCGGAAGTCAGAGCGGCCCTCTCAGATCGCATCCTTTAGGGAAGATGTTTTGAGTACGAATGATCTGCGACAAACGTTGCGCGACGCGATGGAGCTGATGCGCGCGGGCGATCTGACCGCTGCGACCGCGGCGATTCAACTCGGCTTGAATGATCCTCGCGCACGACACGATCCCGAAGCCAAGCGGCCCATGGCGTCGGAACGTTCGCTGGATGGGGAATTCCATGTCGTGACCGACACCGCGGAATTGCTCAAAGCGCACCGGGAGGATGCGCACGCCGAATCGCCGGTGACGCACACCTCGCAGAATGGGACTTTCACGTGTGCAGCCGGAACGCGCGACTATCGGGTGTACGCACCTGGCGCGCGCACTTCCGGGTCTTCACCTTTGATACTGATGTTGCACGGTTGCACGCAGAGCGCCGACGATTTTGCCCGTGGCACACGCATGCACCAGCGCGCCGCCGCGGAAGGGTACGTGGTCGTCTATCCCACGCAATCCCGAAGCGGCAATCCAGGCGGTTGCTGGAACTGGTTTCGGCCCACCGACCAGCAACGCGATAGGGGAGAACTGGCGATATTGGCGGGACTGGTGTCCGAGATGACAGGGCGATTCGACTGCGACCCGGACCGAGTATATGTGGCGGGACTGTCGGCGGGTGGCGCGATGTCGATCGCGTTGGGCCTGACGTATTCCGATGTTTTCCGCGCGGTAGGCGCACATTCCGGTCTTGCGTACCGCGCCGCCCACGACGTTCCAAGTGCGCTGGCGGCAATGCGAAACGGTACCCCCCGCGGGTCCCGCGAAGCCGAAAGCAAGCTCGACTTCGTGCCCACTATCGTGTTTCACGGTGACAGCGATCCGACGGTCAATGTTGTCAACGCGACGCAGATCGTTGATGACGCGGCACGCGCGTTGGCGACGAGTCGTGCAGCCGACGAAGGAGACAGCTCGGAATCGACGACGATCGCAGGTATCGCCGGCGGACGTGCGTACACGACCACCCGCATTCGTGATCGCGCGGGAAAAACCTGCGTGGAAAGCTGGATTGTCCGTGGCGGCGGACACGCCTGGTTCGGCGGTGACCCTCAAGGTACCTACACGGATCCAAAGGGGCCGGACGCGACGGTCGAAATGTTGCGCTTCTTCAGAAACGCAAGCTGAAACTTCTGCAGGCCGTCTTCGCCGGTGCGATCCGGTAGAGCTTCGGCACCGTGTCTATCGCCGTTGTCCTACATGCGAATCGGAACGCCCCCGATTCTTCCCGCAACACAATGCGCGCACTCTGATTGTGCCGAACGCGTCATGAAGCGATACGCACCTTGACACGTTGTGCGGACAGGGACGCCCGGGCTTCGAGCACCCTCCATCATCCATCATCAAACACTGAGGAAGGAACCAACATCATGAAACGTCAACTCTTGCGCACGCTCATTATCGCGTCGTTCGCCACGATGGCCTTCAATGCAGGCGCGGAAAATGCGACGCCGCGTGAGCTGCCGAGCGCGACACCGATGCCGGGTACCCAAAACGGCAGCCCCGCAGAAGCGCCGGCAGCCACCACTTATCGACCGACGATCAATGCGTATCCGTCGACCGACAATTCGCCGGGCATGCGTGGCCACATGACCGAACAGCAAATGCGCGAATACATGGATGCACGCCGGGCCTGCGATTCGCAGCCCACGCAGCAAATCGCGTCATGCACTAACGACGTCAACAAGAAATACAGTTCTATCGATGCGAAATGCCAGAAGGTCTCGGGGCCGGCGCTGGCAGATTGCCTCAAGGGCGCGGACCACGGCGGCTGATCGGTATCCTGCAAATACTCGCTGATCGGCTAAATGATGATTGATGCGATGACCCCACCCCAGCTGCTCCGGGGTGGGCCCGATTGGGTGGCGCGGTCCGCAGTGGCGATCGCACTCGCCACGACGCTATCCAGTTGCGGCGACCAGGCGCGGCTGCCCGACGAAGGAGTAACGGGTCCGACGCCAACACTGGTGGAGCCCGTTCATCAGGTGGTCACAACGGTCAATATAGCTCCTGCGAAAGGCTGGCCGCCGGGCGGTGCACCAAAAGCCGCACCCGGGCTGGCGGTGAGTCACTTCGCCGATGGCCTCGATCACCCGCGTTGGGTGTACGTATTGCCGAACGGGGACGTGCTGGTCGCCGAGAGTAATGCTCCGCCGAAGCCTGACGACGGCAAAGGCATCAAGGGATGGCTCATGAAGGCGGTCATGCGCAGCGCCGGCGCGGGAACCCCCAGCGCCAATCGAATTACATTGTTGCGTGATACGAGAGGCGTGGGCGTTGCGGATGTCCGGACGGCGTTTCTGCAAGGTCTCAACTCTCCCTTCGGTATGGTGCTCGTCGGCGACAGCCTGTACGTGGCGTGCACGGATGCGCTCGTTCGCTTTCGATACGTACCGGGCACGACGCAAATCACGACATCGGGCGAAAAGATCGTGGACCTTCCCGCCGGCACGATCAACCATCACTGGACGAAAAACGTCATCGCGAACGGCGACGGGTCGCGTTTGTATGTCTCAGTAGGGTCCAACAGCAACATCGGCGAAAACGGTATGGAGAATGAAAGCGATCGCGCTGCCATTCTCGAAGTCGATCCCGCCACGCACCGTTCTCGTGTGTTCGCCTCGGGTCTACGCAACCCGAACGGCCTCGGCTGGCAACCCCAGACAGGGGCCTTGTGGACGGTCGTCAACGAACGCGACGAACTCGGTAGCGATCTCGTTCCGGATTACCTGACGTCGGTAAGGGACGGCGGATTCTATGGCTGGCCGTACAGCTACTACGGGAGCCACGTCGATGACCGAGTCAAGCCATCGCGGCCCGATCTCGTATCGAATGCGCTGGTGCCCGACTATGCGCTTGGCGCGCATGTTGCTCCTCTCGGGATGACTTTCTACGAGGGCACACTTCTCGGCGCACGATTCGCGGGTGGCGCATTCGTCGGCGAACACGGCTCGTGGAACCGGCGGCCCCGCAGCGGGTACAAGGTGGTGTTCGTGCCATTTGCCGATGGACGTCCGAGCGGATTGCCCGAGGATGTGCTTACCGGCTTCGTCAGCGCAAACGGCGACGCACTGGGACGGCCGGTGGGCGTCGCCATCGACCGCGCGGGCGCTTTGCTCGTCGCGGACGATGTCGGGAATGTCATCTGGCGCGTGACGCCAACCCGGGGCGGCCAGATCGCAGCGCAGCCTGGCTTCCCGCTGGTGACGACGGAAGCGACACGATGATCGACTACGAACGAGGGCTCTATGTCGTCATCCACCAGCTTCCGAAGGGGCCGTCACCTTTGCCGTTGGAACACGGCTTCGGCAGTGGTGTTGCCTATCGCGTGCTGGGCATCTACAACCCGTCGGAATCCGGGGAGTGCTGGTTGATATTGTCAAACGACGACGATCAGCTCTGGTACATATCCCAGCGCCACGTTCGTACCTGGGCGTTGCGGCCGGATGCATTGGACTTCCGGTTGGTCGTCGATGGGTCGGCGGTCGCCGAGCTTCGTCAATGCGCCGCATGACAAGCAGGAGTGTGTCCGCATGGTCTCGCTGATCGTCCTAGGAATCGTCGTGTTCGCCATTGCGTTTGGCGGGAGCCGCTTCAAGCCGGACGCATGGCACACAGCACTTGCCAAGCCCACGTGGAATCCACCGAACTGGGTCTTTGCGCCGGTATGGACAGTGCTCTATCTGGCGATCGCTGTCGCGGGGTGGCTGGTGTGGCGCGCGGCAGGAGACGGATGGAGTCCGGCACTGACGTTCTGGGCGTTGCAGCTGGCGACCAACGGGGCGTGGACCTGGTTGTTCTTCGGTCGTCACCGCATCGACCTGGCGCTCATCGACATCGGCGTCACGCTGATATTCATCGTCGGTTTCATGGTCGTGGCGTCGTGGCTGAATCCGCTGGCGAGTGTACTGTTTGTGCCCTACGCAGCGTGGATCCTTTTTGCCGGCGCGCTCAACGCAGCGATTTGGCGATTGAATCCGTCGGATCCACGCGCGACCGCGCAGGAAAGTTAGCGTTGGGCGGCGGAGGCCGCGGGTACGCTGTTCGAGATGGTCACTGCCGACGCATGTGCGGCGATTTCGGCCAGCGCGACCGTCACCACGATACCTGTCCCACGTCCGTGCAGTCCTTTGGTTATGCGCAGGATGCCGCCAAACGCCTCCGCGCGCTCACGGATGCCGAGGAGCCCGTGAGAGCCCTTCGTCGCATGGGCTTCGGCAGTCATTCCCTTGCCGTCGTCCAAAACGGACAGCTCGACGAAGTCCTTACTCAGGCGTAGCGACAGATGGACAACGGTCGCGCCCGCATACTTCACGACGTTGGACAACGATTCCTGGACGATGCGGAACAATGCGATCCCCGCTTCGTCGACGATGGGCGGAAGCGCGTCGGAAAACGCGCGCTCGCAGCGGATGTTCGTGGTCTTTTCGAACTGCTCGCAATACGCATCCAACGCGCCGGCGAGTCCGAGCTCACGGATCATCACCGGCCGAAGATCGGAGATTATTCGGCGGCTGATCTGCGTCGTCGCGGTCAAGGTTTCACCCAGGCGCCGGGCGAGCGCAACCGTTTCGCTTGATCCGCGTTCTGCGAGCTGTCGGACAATGACCGTGAGGTCCATCATGGCGACCGACAGATGCGACCCGAGTTCGTCATGCAGCTCTCGCGCGAGACGGCTTCGTTCGCTTTCCGCGACCCTGATCAGATGGGCGTTGAGCTCCTTGAGCTGCGCGGTGCGCTCTTCCAGCGCCGCTGTGCGCTCCTCGACTTGTTCGGCCAGCGTGGCGTTGAACTTGTCGAGGGCGATCTCGACCATCTTCCGGTCGTCGATGTCGACGGCGGCGCCGAGCCACAGCAACGTATTTCCCTTCAAGTCGTGCATGGGGCGCGCCCGTGCCAGATGCCATCGATGGGTGCCGTCCCGCGCCCGGTGAAGCCGGACTTCGACTTCGAAGGGCTGATCGCGTGATATCGCCTGCTGCCACGCGGCCGCGACACTGGCGCGATCTTCCGGATGGACCACCGAGGACGCACCGGCGGCAATCGTCTGCTCGAGATCCAGCCCGGTGTACTCGATCCATTGCTGGTTGCAAAACGTCATTTCGCCACGAACGTCAGCCATCCAGATGATCTGCGGCGAAACTTCGGTGAGTATCCGATAGCGCTCTTCGCTCGCGCTGAGTTCCGCTTCCGCCTTGAGGCGCAGGCCGAGGTAGCGGCGCGTCGCCCAATAGAGCGCGAATATCGCGAAGAGCGCGAGAAAACTAGCGAGGAACACGGCGGCCTGCGTATACACGACGGCGCGCTGAAAGGCCTCCGTGAGTTTTTCGCGAATAACGGTTTCGCGGTCGTGCATCAAGTCGACCCGGTTGCGGATAGCGTCCATCACGGTCTTGCCTGGCGTGTCCTGCGTGCTCTCCGTCGCTGCGGGTGGCTGCGGCACCCCCAGCCTTCTTTGACGCTCCACGGAGGTGTCGAGGATGACCCACTTGTCGTCGATCAACCCACGCAGGATCTCCAGATGTCCACGCAGCACTTCGTCATCCGCCGTCAACCTCCCGACGTTGTCGAGGGCCTCGGCGTAGGTCTTCTTGGCGTTGTCATAGGGATCGAGCATCGACTCGCGGCCGATCAGGAGATACCCTCGGACCGCGGTCTCCGCATCGACGGTCAGTCCTTGCAGGCGATCGAGGGCGTGATCGGCCGCTACCGTCGCTTCCAGTCGGTCGCGCGCGGCGACCTGATTGCGCGACATCACGCTGTAAGCGATGACCAACAGGACGATGAATGAGACGCTGAGCACGACCGCCCCGACGATCTGCCACGGCAGCTGTGGAGTCGGGATGGCAGGGGCTTCCGCCGCTTGCTTCGAAGGGCGGGCTGCGGATCGACCGGATACCATGGCAGAACAAGTATCATGAATGACGCCGCGGCGCCAATCATCTACCTGTCTCGAATCGAACGCGCAAGTGCCGGAAATCGCGGCGCACGAGGCCGGATACTTTACGGCCGCTGCTTCGGCGATCCGCCACCCGATGGCAACACAGGGGTCGGAAAGTGGACGGGATACAACGCGCTGCTCCCGTCCATGTCGCCCGTTGCTGCATAGAGAAGGGGGGAGGCGCAGGCATCGATGAATCCGCCGTCGTATGCTTCGCCGAGGACGATCCGGTGGTCGCCTGCGGGCCAGTCGCCGACGGTTTCGCACTCGAAATACGCCAGGGCGTGGTCCAGGATCGGAGCGCCATCGCGTCCCGGGTGCCAAGCGCGTCCGGCGAGTTTGTCCGCGCGTGCGTCGGTAGGGGTGCCGAAATGCTGTGCGACGGCGAGTTGGTCCGCTTTCAGGACGCTGACGGCGAACGCCGACCCTCCGCGCAACAAGCGATACGCCGCATGGTCCGGATTGACGCCGACCAGGATGAGCAAGGGCGAATACGAGACCTGGAGTACCGAGGCCGCCGTGAATGCGTCGCGACGGCTGCCATGGGCAACGCCGATCACGTAGACGCCTACCGTGAGTTGGCGAAACAAGTGTGCGAGACCGGCAGTGGCCGAATTCATTTTGTGGTGACGACAGCAACCTTGCCGTATGCAATGGTGCCACCGGCGTCCGTGGCGTGATTCTGATTCGCATGTAGCCCGGAGCGGCATAGATGTAGGACGCCGTCCGACAACGGGCCAAAAGCCCGATTTTGCAATCGTCGCGGCCCGACTCGAGGCGCAGTCGCTCCTTCAGCGCGCCTCGTCGGCGAGAATAGTGCGGCATAATTGCGTCGTGTCCTCATTCGGATCGACCGGCTGTTCAACCTCGACCAAGGAGAAGCGGCAATGAGCAACAAGAAGCCCTTTCTGACGGACGTCAAAACCTTGCGCAAACGTGCACGCCAACACATCGAAGAGGGCGCCGTGACGTCGAGTTACGGCGGCGATACGGTCACTGCCATCAAGGTCCTCAATGACGCGCTCGCCACCGAAATCGTCTGTGTCCTGCGCTACAAGCGCCATTACTTCATGGCCAAGGGCATCCACGCAGGTTCCGTCGCCGCGGAGTTCCTGGAGCATGCCAACGATGAACAGGCCCACGCCGACCGGATTTCCGAACGCATCGTTCAGCTCGGCGGGGCACCGAACCTCTCACCCGAGGGATTGCTGTCGCGGAGTCACACCGAATATCTCGAGGCTAACGACGACCTGGTCGAGATGATCAAGGAGAACCTTGTCGCGGAGCGGATCGCCGTCGACAGCTACCGCGAGATTGCAACCTACTTTGCGGCTTTCGATACGACGACGCGGAAGATGATCGAGGAGATCCAGGCCGAGGAGGAAGAGCACGCCGACGACCTGGCCGACCTGCTGCAAGGCATCCCGAAAGATATCAAGCGCTAGGCGGCACGGGCACGGTCACCACAACGGTCGTGCCTTTCCCGGCTTCGCCCACGACCGAGAGCGAGCCACCGAACTGTTCCGCGCGTTCGCGCATGCCACGGATGCCGTGTGACGTCGGCTTGCGCATGTCCTGGTCCGCGATCCCCGTGCCGTTGTCGCGAATCCGCATCACGTACGACCCATCGACCTCAGCCAGACTGATGTCGACTTCGGTTGCCTTCGCATAGCGCGTCACGTTGGTGATCGTTTCCTGGAATATTCGGAAAAGCACGAGCGCCCGCTCGCGGTCGATGATCAGATCGGGGTCGGGCGTTTGCAGATTGAACCGCAGGTCGGAGTGTTTCTTGTATTCGCCGAGCTGCCAGCGCATCGCGGAACCGAGCCCGAGGTCATCGAGAATGCTGGGGCGCAAGTCGGTGACGATCTTGCGGGTGGCGGCGACCGCCGATTCGAGCAGCGACAGCATCGCCGCATGCTTCTTGCGCGTCGCCTCCGGGACGGACGCGTCATGGTCGATCAGCCAGTCGAGGTCGATGCGCAGTCCCGTCAGCGTCGAGCCGAGTTCGTCGTGCACCTCTCGGGCAATTCTCGCCTTTTCTTCCTCGCGTATGGTCTGGAGGTGACGCGAGAGCGATCGTGCTTCCTCGCGCGACCGCTCGAGCTCGAGCTGCGCGAGGCGGCCTTGCGTATCGTCGAAGACGACGCCATCCCACAATATGGAACCTTGATCGCTGATGCGCGGCTTGCCGCGGATCGTGATCCATTTTTCAGTTGCTTCGTGCGTGGGCTGCAGGCGTCCCGCCCAGTTCCATGCCGTCATGCGTTTCCCGGAGTCGTCGAGCGTCGCGAGCAGATTGGCGCGATCGGCGGGGTTCAAGAGGTCGAAGAACGCCGTGGCATTCGCGAGGATGTTGTCCGGATCGAGCCCCGTTACCGCACGGCTTCCCTGGCTGACGTACAGAAAGCGGGGGGAATGGTCGCCCGTGCGCTCCAGCTTGAAGACCATGCCGGGAACGTTGGTGGTCATGCGCTGATAGCGCTCCTCGCTTTCCTTCAGGGCGTTTTCGGTCGCTCGCCTCGCGGTGTTGTCGTAGCACGAGCACAGGTAGCCGGCGAACTGTCCCTGCAAGTCGTTGTAGGGCCGGCCGCTGCAGATCATCGAACCGTACGTGCCATCGGCTCGCCGCAGGCGGAATTCGAGTTCGAAGGGCTGCTGGGTGGGAAAAACGCGATCGATTTTTTCGCTGCCATGCCGCGCGATCGTCCGGGTGCACAGCGTCCAGCCAGGCGCTTCCGCTCTGGTCGTCCATGGTCCGACCGGTGTAGTCCAGCCACGCCTGGTTCAGGTAGTCGCACTCGCCGGCCGCGTTCGATCGCCACACGAGGTTGGGGAAACTGGAGAAAAGAGACAGGTAGTGGTCACGCGCGCGCTCGGTCTGTTCGCGCAGTTCGATGCGCAAGGTGGCATCCCGTGTGATCACGGCGAATCCCCGCAGCTGCGTCTGTTCGTCGCGAATGGCAGAAATCATGTCGTCCCCACAGTACTGGGTGCCGTCCTTGCGCAGGTGCCAGCATTCCTCCTCGAACCATCCGCGACGGGTGGCGACGACCAATTCCTGTTCCGGGGGAATCTTTCGGTCGGGGGGATACAGGACGGAAAAATGTTGTCCCATGATTTCCGCAGCGGTATATCCGTTCAGCGCCTGCGCTCCCGCGTTCCAGCTGGCGATGTTGCCGTCGGTGTCCAGCATGTAGATCGCGCAATCCTTTACCGAGTTGATGATGAGTTGCGTGCGCTGCTCGCTTTCCCGGAGCTGCTGCTCGGCGTGGTGACGCCGCGCGTTGTCCTGCGTCAGTCGCAGGTTGGCTTCATTCAATTCTCGCGCTCGCCGGAACGCCGACTGAAACAGATAGGTGGCCAGAGCCAGCAGAATCGACAGCAGCGTGCCGATCACGAGCGCTGCCTCAGGCAGCGGCGAACGGGTGCTTTGAACGTATTCTTGCGTCGGGGCGACCTGCAGCGCCCAGCGAGCATTCTTGACGGCGACAGGCAACTCGACCGACCACTCCCCTGCAGACTTGGGCGAGTCGGAGGTCACGGTCTGCACGACTTCGCCATCCTCCAGGAGTGTGAAGTTGTGGTCGGCGAAGCGCCCGTCGATCAGCGATCGGAGCCAGTCATGCCGGCCGAGGACGCCGGAAACCATGCCGCGATACGCGTCACCTTGAAAGACCGGCGAATAGACGATCACGCCCTTGCCGCCGATGACCAGGTCGGTGAGGCGGCTGAGCGTCGACGCACGGGTCGAGATCGCGAGGTCGACGGCCGGGCGTCGTTTCGGATCGGAACGAATGTTGAAGCCCACCACATCGCTGGGTGGAGCTGCCCAGCGAATGACGTAGTCCGGGCCCGACCACGCCAACGAACGGTACTCGCTGACGTCGCCTAGTATCGATGTGCCTTCCTTTTGCCAGATATCCGCGTCAAAGGACTGAAACGACATGCGTTCCGCGAGGCGCTCGAGGATGTCGATGCGGGCGCTCAAGTCGCGCTCGATGGCTCCCCGGGCGGCATTGGCGACCAATTGCGTGCCATGGCGCACGAAGCGAGTCTCCTGCGCGAGCGCCGCGCGCCACACGACGAGTACGCAGACAAAAACGGCAAGTCCGACGATGGCGGGGGCGAAACGCCAGAGTGCGACTCGCTCATGCTCGTTGCCCATGAGCGTGTAGATCAGGAGTGTCGCGCCGAGCAGGATGAAGAGCAGGGAGTTGGTCCGCTCGTCGCCATCCAGTTGCAGCGATTGGGCGGCGAGACTGCTCCCGCTCCACGCGCCGAAAGCGATCAGCAGCGACAACGCCAGGACCGTCGAAGCCAGCAACGCCAATGCCACCGAACGCCACGGACTGCGCTGCGACCCGGGCAAGAGGAACGCGAGCGCAGCCCCGAGAATCAGCGCAACGAGCGCGGACAGGACGCCCATCGCGTCGTATTCGCCCGCGGCGAATTTCAGCCAGGGGTTGGCCAGGACCGGATGAACCGAAACGGCCTGTGGGGCGACGTAGCCCGCGATGCGCAGCGCGCTGATCAACATCGCGCCACCCGCCAGGACTCTCGCGGTGCCGCGCAGCCGCAGAGCGTAGGCAACAAGGGAAGTTCCGCACAGGAGAACGATCCACGCGGTGTCGTACTGGAGATGATTCGCGCCGGCGAGGCGCAGCACCTGCGGGCCGTCGTGATACGCGATCAAGACCGCTGCCGCCAGCGCGGCAACGACGAGGCCGATGGAGAAAAGCAGCGCCGCGACTGCGAAATCGGAACGCGCGAGATCAGCCCGTCTCATGCAAGTCGTCGTTGAGGACCGGTGCTCTGGATTGGTCACGCCTCTCGTCCTAGGTCCGAGAGGGGCGAAGATTGGGCATCATACCGCGAGGAGCGCGTCGCGAGGACCGTGCCGGCGGTACGACGTGCTTGTCCTCGAGAGGTCTGGCTTGCCGGCGTGCGGCATAGCGAAACTCGCAAGCCGCCCGCAATCGCGCTCACCCGTGACTCACGGTACTGTGTCGCTCTTCCCGGACGTATAGGCGTTCGTCTGAATATTCTGTAGGACAAACCGGAAATCCCGGCGTGTGCGCTACATCCGAAGCAGTGCCGACGCGTGCGATACTGCCGACAATCGTGCCTTCGTTGCGTGGACAGCCAGGGAGCTCACGCATTGGACGCACTGGAGTTGCTGAATCGATGACTGCAGTCTTGATGTGTCGGACGTGTCGCGATTCTGCTGTCGGTTGCGCTCCTGTCCAGCTGCGTAACCTTGACCGCGGAGCCGCGCGCGGTCCTGTCCGGCACGGGCGACGTCGCGGGGATCATGACGCTCAAGTGCGACGCCGCCTTGGCCGCCGTCAGTGGACTGCGCGACGAGCTTGGCGGCGCCTCTGCAGGCGCACTCGATCGAGCCCCCTTTCGCATCGTCATCTGGAACATTCACAAGCAGGGCGATCCCGGATGGCGGGATGACCTGACGGCCTTCGCCGCGGAAAACGATGTGATGCTGCTGCAGGAAGCAGTGCTGGACCCCTCGCTGCGCGGCATTGTGGACAGCGCCGGCTTGCGCTGGGTGATGGCGAGCTCCTTCCTGTATGACGGCAGCGACATCGGCGTGCTGACGGCCACGCGCGTTCCGCCGATCACGAGCTGCACGCAACGCGCGCTCGAACCGTTCCTTCGGATTCCAAAGTCGGCGGTGATCAGTTGGCTGCGGATTACCGGCACACGGCAGACGCTCGCGGTCGTCAACGTCCATGCCATCAACTTCGATCCCTTCATCGATGAGTATCGTGCCCAGCTGGGTGCGCTCGTCGATACGCTTGCCGCACATCAAGGGCCGATCGTGTTCGCCGGCGATTTCAATACGTGGAGCGAAGCACGCGACCGTGCTCTCGGCGAAGCTGCCGCTCGGCTCGGCATGACCGAACTCGAGTTGGGCGCAGACAGACGTGCCACCTTTCTCGGGCGGCATGTCGACCACATGTTCGTCCGTGGAGTGGAGATTGTCGATGCGACCGCCATCCCGGTTACCTCGTCGGACCACAATCCGGTCCAGGCGACGCTGCGCATCGAATAGCCAGGCAACCGGCTGGCGGCGAGCCGAGCAGGAGCGTCCCTGACCGCAACGATGGGTTCTGCATCAGGCTGCTAGGGCTTGATCGTGCGTTCGTATATCGCTGCCGCCTGCGAGCGACGGCCGACATGCAGTTTTTGGAACGCGTTGCTCAGATAATTCTTGACCGTCTTGTCGCTGAGACCTAGCGACTTCGCAATTTCCTTGTTGGTCCTGCCTTCGACGACGAGCGCCAGTATCCGCTGCTCCTGTGGCGACAGTGCGTTCTCGCTCGCTCGCCCTGCCACCGCCTTGCCCTCCGCAGCGGACATCCGGCGCAGTACGACCTTCGTCACGTTCGGATCCAGAATCGACTGGCCGCCGTACACAAGCTCGATCGCATTGATGAGCACTTTGGAGCCGACTTCTTTCAAGAGATAGCCGGCAGCACCCGCAAGAATCGTAGAAACGACTGCCTCTTCGTCCGAATGGGATGTCAGAAAGAGCACTCGGATGCCGGGATTGGTGGACAGAATCTCGCGGCACGCATCGATTCCGGTACCGTCCGGCAGCCTGAGGTCCATCAGTACCACGTCCGGGCGGTGGAGCGCCGCTCCTTTCACCGCTTCCGCAACGCTGCCTGCCTCGGCAATGACCTCGATGGTTTCCGTCTGCCTGAAAAGCGCCCTCAGGCCCAGCCGGACGACTTCGTGGTCGTCGACCAGCATCAATCTTATCGGGGACGACATCGCATTCCCCCTATCAGCCCTTGCCGAGTTGCACGACGATTCGCGTTCCTTTGTTCAACACTGAAGTGATCCTCGCCGTTCCCCCGAGTTTGCGTGCTCGCGCTTTAATATGATGCAGGCCAAGCCCCAGCTTGTTGACCTTCCTGGCGTCGAAGCCAATGCCGTCGTCGCTCACCTCGAGCGATAGGGCGCCCTTCCGATTGCGCAGGGATATGTGTCCAGAGCGAGCATTCGCATGCCGCATGGCATTGCTGATGCATTCCCGCACGATCTGAAGCATGTGCGCGGCTTGCTCCCCGGTGAGCGCCATCGTGGCATCGTCGTCGACCTCCACGGCGAAATTCAGACCGTGGGTAGCAGCAGTGGAAACCGCTTGCTCGATTTCCGTCCGCAGATTCCGGCCGTTTGGGATTTGCAGCCTGCGCCCCGTGATGAAGGACCGCAACTCCTGAATCACCAGGTTCAGGCTCACCGTGGCCTCGGCGATCATCTGGGTGGTCTTTTTCGGGTCCACCTCGATGAGTCTCATGCAAGCCTCCAGGTTGAGGGCGGCGGCGTATATCGACTGAATGCAGCCGTCGTGCATGTCCTGGAACAGCCGTTCTCTCTCCTCCGCCAATGCCTTGAGCTGCGCATCCGACCGCTCGCGTTCCGCGCCGGCGTTTTCCAGCGCAATTTGTGTGCGCTGTATCTCGACGAAGCTACGCACCGCGTACAGCTTGTCCGAGTCGTCGCCATGAATGACCAGCGCATCGACTTGACCCGCACGAATCGCATTCAGCGTTTCCTCCGCTTCTGCGGACAGGATGCGGGGCGTATTTGTCCGGCTCGCCCGAACGCTGACGGCATTGTGCGACCGGGCGCTGCCAATGCGGGGAGTCCTCACCGCGCTTGTCTTACGCTGTTTGGCGCCAGCGCTCATTTGCTGGCCTTGATGTCGAGACCGACGAGGACGCGCTCGGTATTGGACAAGTCGCCGATGATCTTGCGTACGGGTGACGGCACTTGGCGCACCAGCGTTGGCAGCGCGAGGATCTGATGATCACGCGCCAGTCGCGGGTTCTGGAGAAGGTCGATGACCTTGATGCGGTACTGGCCTTCCAGATGTGCGTCGCAGATCTTCTTGAGGTTCGAGAGGGCAGACACCGACTTGGCGGTTTCGCCGGCAACATAGAGACATAGGACGTACTTGGTCGATGGCGCGCGGCTCGTCTTCGTCCGTGCCTTCGCGATAGTTTTCATGCGGACTGCCGGGATTGCGCGGCGTATTCGATCTCGACACCCTTGTTCGATATCGTGAGTTGGCGAGTCTGATTCGCGTGCCCCATTCCGCGCGCCTTCACCACCGACAGCGTCCGCGTGCGCACCCCCTCGTGTTCCGCGTTGCTCAGCGCGAGCCAGGTGTCGACGAGGGAGGAGATGTTCACGCTAGTGTTCGTCGTATGCTCATCGGCTTTGATAAGAGCCGTCATCACCAGTGTGACGTTGTTCATTTTGAAAAAGTCGACGAGGCGAACAATCATCGAAGTGACTTCCGCCGTCGACCCCATCGCAAGCAGGCTCGTAACCGAGTCGACCACGACGACGCTGGGCCGATATTCGATGGCGATCTGGTGAATTGATGCGAGATGCATCTCGAGCCCGTAGGCGGTGGGCCGCGATACGTGAAAGCGCAGCAGGCCTGCTTTTACCAGAGGCGCCAACTGGATGCCGATGGACGTCATGTTGCGGACTATCTCGCTTTGAGACTCTTCCAGGGCAACGTACAGCGACCGTTCGCCTCGACGACCGGATTCCGCCACAAAATGACTGGCGATGCTGCTTTTGGCCGTTCCCGCTCCACCGGACAGCATGATGGTGCTGGCTCGATAGAAGCCGCCCGCGCCGAGGTTCCTGTCCAGCGTCGCGACGCCGCTGGAGACGACCTCCGATGACGCTTGGTGATCGAGTCTGATCGACGTAATCGGGACCACGGAGATCCCATTGCTGCCGATCAGGAACGGGTACTCGTCGGTGCCGTGCAAAGTCCCTCGATACTTGACGATTCGCAACCTTCGCGCTGACAACTGATTGACGACGCGATGGTCGAGCAGAATGACGCAGTCCGAGACGTATTCTTCCAACCCGTGTCGCGTGAGAGCGCCGTCGCCGCGTTCGCCCGTGATTACCGCGGTGACGCCTCTCTGCTTCAACCAGGCGAAGAGCCGCCGCAGTTCCGCGCGGAGAATGCCGACGTTCGTGAATCCACCGAACAGCGCCTCCAGCGTATCCAGCACGACACGCTTCGCGCCGATGGAGTCGATGGCGACGCCCAGTCGGATAAACAGCCCCTCGAGGTCGTAGTCGCCGGTTTCCTCGATCTCGCTGCGCACGACCGGAATGTGGTCGATCAACAGTTTTTTGCGCGCGCTGAGCGCCTTGAGATCGAATCCCATCGAAGCGACGTTCTGAGCCAGGTCCTCGGCGCTCTCTTCGAATGAAACGAACACGCCGGGCTCGCCGTACTGCCGCGCGCCCCGGACAAGGAATTCCATCGCGAACATCGTCTTGCCGCAGCCGGCACTGCCGCAAACCAGGGTCGTGCGACCTTTCGGCAGACCGCCCCCGGTGATTTCATCGAGTCCTTCGATTCCTGTTGCGGCTTTTTGCAATTGCGCCCGCGTAGCCTTGCGGGCAGCCGGCGCGCGCGGCTGACGGGTTTTGCTATTCTTGCGTGACATAGGTAAGTTCGGCCTTAGTGCAACTGTCGAATTAAAGCGCAGTTTCCACAGCAAAGCAGCGGCCCATCGGCCCTACCGTGCTAGGGCCATTTAGCACTTGTGGCCGACAAATCACAAATATATCTTTTACAAAGGCTCCGCAAGAAAATCCCTGCGGCGCTGCTTGGAGGTTCTCTACTGAGGATTTGAAATGTCCACGTCGACGGAAGAGTTTGCCCACTATGCGGAAGCGGAAAGACGGCTTTGTGAGGAGGCCGGACCGGTGATTGCGGCGATCGTTCGATCTGTCGAGGCAAGCACGGGGCTTCAGATTGCCGAGGTGCGCGTGACGTTCGATCGGACTACTCGTACGGGCGAATTGATTTCGGCGAACTGCACGATCGCTCGTGCTGCTTCATCTGCGTCATCGGATGGATACAGCGATGCGAAGCAGGGCCATTCCCCGAACCAGCACGCTTCCGACTAAAGGTCGATAAGTCCGCTGGGTTGCGCGCTGCCGGCCGGGCGATCAGGCCAGGTTTTTGCGCATTTCTACAAAAACGAGCGCCCGAATTTTCAAGTTCGTTGCAAGCGGGACAACAAAAATGCTCAGCCCGCGGTGGGCCCTACGAGACGGGCACACTCTTTTCGGGCTTGGCACGACACTTGCGAGAGGAGGGGTGCAGGGGATCGGGTACTCCGGAACCGCAAGCTATCCCTCCCATGGCCCGATTTCGAGTTCTCGATCTACCTGCACTGCTCTAGAGATTAAGGAATTGCGATGACCAGAATCCTGGCGAAACTCGCTTTGTACGCGCTAGCGGTGGTAGCCGTGGTCGATATCGCGCGTTACCGCCGGCAAGAGCTGAATCGCCGCGCGAGGAAAGAGGCGCTGATGACGTGGGAAGACGAGGGCGGATCGCTGCCGTCGCCCCACTGACCGTGCCGTCGCGGCCCGAGGCCGCGCCTGGAGTTCCGACCGTGTAGGACATCCGCCTACACGACAACCCCCGTGGCCTACAAGATTTACAGCGCATTGCCTATACCGCGACGCGGGATAGGAGGCGACCATGAGCCGTCACAAATCCAACAACGACGGAGTGGGTCATGTTCGGACAAATCGAAAGCCAGGCCAACCTTGCGAAGTATCCTGCCGACCAGGAAGGTTGCGCGACCGAAACAACCGCCACGCGTGTAGACTAAGGTCCGGGAACCGCGTCGCGACTCGAGCACTTCGGCGCGCTTTACGGCGCGTGCGCTCCGATGCGCAAGCTCTTCGAAAAGATCGAGCGGCTTGCCCGATCGACCGCCCCCGTGATCATTCTTGGTGAAAGCGGCTCCGGGAAGGAACTGGTAGCAACGACGCTGCATCAACTGTCCGAGCGCGCCGAGCAGCCTTTCATCGCCGTCAACTGCGGCGCGATTGCAGAAAATCTGATCGAGAGCGAGCTTTTTGGCCATGAGCGCGGAAGCTTCACGGGAGCGTCGCGCACGCATCGCGGATGTTTCGAACGCGCGAGCGGAGGAACATTGTTCCTCGACGAGGTCACCGAAATGCCGATCGATATGCAGGTGCGCCTCCTGCGGGTCCTCGAAACAGGGCGTTTTTGCCGTGTCGGCGGTGACAGCGAAATCAATACCGATGTCCGAGTTCTCGCCGCGAGCAATCGCGATCTGCAGCACGCGGTCGCGTCGGGTCGCCTGCGGGAAGATCTGATGTATCGCCTGTGCGTCATTCCAGTGACCGTTCCTCCCTTGCGCGATCGGGACGACGACGCGCTGCTGCTCGCCGACATGTTCCTGTGCAACCTCAATGACGAGCATGGAACGCACAAGCGATTGAGCAACCGGGCCAAGGAACGCATCCTGCAGTATCGGTGGCCCGGCAACGTGCGCGAACTCAAGAATGTCATTCATCGCGCCTTCGTGCTTTCGGACGACGAGGTCAACGTCGACGTCGACGAGACCGCGCGCCTTGAACCGGGTCAGCAACCGCGCCTGGTCAACCTGGATGCACCCAACCCGGCGCAGTTCGGCGAGTCGTTCGCAGTGCGCATTCCCGTCGGCATGTCGCTCGACGATGCGGAGAAGGCGCTCATCACAGCGACGCTGGAAGCGGTTGCCGGCAGCAAGTCCAAAGCCGCGCAGGTGCTGGGCATCAGCCTGAAAACGCTCTACAACCGTCTTCACGCGTATGACGACGTGGCGTCCGCCGGCAAGGGGCCGACGGGCGGGAATTGTGCCGCAATGGCGGCCTAGCACGGCCCGTGACTTCCCACGAATCCTTGACCTATAATGACCCAGGACATCTCAACCGAATTCAAGTCCGCGGGCAACGCTAGGAGCGAGCTTTTGCCGATCTCGAAGACACGCGTACTGATCGTCGACGATCACGCGGTCGTGCGTGCGGGTTTCCGACAACTGCTCGAAACGACGGACGATCTCGAAGCCACGGGCGAGGCCGGCACCGCCGCGGCAGCTCTGAGCCAGGCCGCGACGGGCAACTACGATGTCGTTCTGCTCGACATATCGTTGCCGGACGCGGGTGTGCTGGAAACGGTCAGTGCGTTGCGACGCAAGCACCCCGATCTACCGATTCTCGTCGTCAGCATGCACGCCGAGGAACAATACGCGGTGAACTTGCTGCGCGCAGGCGTCAGCGGCTTTTTTCCCAAGGCAGGCGAGGCCAAGGACATGCTCCAGGCCATTCGTACAATCGCCGCGGGGAAAAAATACATAAGTTCCACGCTCGCGCAGGCGCTTGCGATGGAAGCATCGGGTGGTACCCCCGAGCCGGTGCACCGGCAGCTTTCGACCCGCGAATTCCAGATTTTCGTTCAGCTCGCTGCCGGCAAGACGGTGACGGATATCGGCGACGAACTGTGTCTCAGCGTGAAGACCGTCAGCACTTATCGCACCCGCATCCTGGAGAAAATGAATCTGACGCGCAATGCCGAACTCACTGCGTACGCCCTGCGCAACAACCTCATGAGCTGATGCGTCGGTCACGCAAATGAGCGCGCCACTACGCGTCTTCGTCGTCGAAGACTCCGAGCTGATCCGAAAGCGGATCATCGAAAACATCGATACGATGGGCGGATTCGAAGTGGTGGGCTTCGCGGAGTCCGCGGAGGACGCAGTGAGATCGATCTCCGAGCTGCGTCCCGATATCGTCATCACGGACATCCAGCTGAAGGAAGGCTCGGGCATCGATGTCGTACGGAAGGTGCGTGCGCGCCCATACGTACCGCGCCCTCGCATTTTTGTTCTCACGAACTACGCGTTTCCCGAATACAAGCGGCAGTGTTCGGTCGCTGGCGCGGATGAGTTCTTCGACAAATCGTCTGAGTACGATCGCTTCCTCTCGTTGATGCATCAGGCGGCATAGTCCGCTTCGTGATTCTCGACCGCGTGCAGTTGGCGCGCCGTCAACTTTCCGGAATTGTTCTCGTCGTCGCGCCCGTCGCGGAAGCGTCGCGCATGGCATGGCGATTGCATCATATTGTCCAGGAAGCGGCGCAGCGACGAGAAACGGTAAATGCTGCAAATGCTCGCTGTGTTCCTGGTAACTATTGCTCGCTCACGAGCGGAAAGGATTGCAAATGTTGCACTATGCAGCGGTATTTTTCGTCATTGCACTCATCGCGGCCGTCTTCGGCTTCACGGGGATAGCAGTGGGCGCGGCCGAGATCGCCAAGGTGCTGTTCGTCATCTTCTTGATCCTGTTCGTCGTATCGCTCGTCGTCGGAATGTTTCGTCGTGGCGGTCCGTAACGTCGCCTGGCCCGGGGATCATTGATGAAACGACGGTCTGAGTTGAAACGAACTGCTGCGGCGCTGCTTGTCGGCGCCGCAGCGGTTGGTTTGTTCGGCTGTGGCGACGAGCAACCGGTGCCTGCGCCCAAGGCATCGCAGGCCTCAGCGGCGGCGCCGGCGCCGGGCGTTCCCGATACGACGCCCAAGGCCGGCGACGTCTTCAAGGCACCCGCTGCACCCGCGCAGACGTCCACCAACGCACAGCGCACGGATGCGTCGCACGAATTGACCAAGCAGGAGGAATCGGCAGCGATGCCGATGCCGGGTCAAGCCAACGATCATTCGACCTTGGCCAAGGACCCGACCACGCGCTGAAGTCGTCGTCCGCGGTAGCCGTGCGAAAGCACTTATCGAGGGACAAGGGATAGACCATGCTGAAATGGGCATTGATTTTTTTTCTGATCTCGGTTGTGGCGGCAGTATTTGGGTTTACCAATGTCGCGGCGGGTGCGCAGTCGATCGCGAAATTGCTTTTCTTCCTGTTTCTTGTCTTGTTCCTCGTCGTGCTCGTCTTCGGGGTGATCGCAGGACAGACTTTGTTTTGAGCACGCGCGGCATCACCGGCGGCAGGTCGACACTACTTACCCTCGCCGATTCTTATTCGGGGTAGTCGGCACTAAAGGTCTTTTTTCTAAACGTCACAAGGAGCCAGCAATGGAACTTACCGGAACCACCGTCGACCGCAAGGCGAATCAAGCTCATCAGATCGTGGACGATGTCGCGCGGCAAGCCGCGGACAAGGCTGCGCCCGTCATCGACCGCGTGGCGCAGGCCGCCCACCAAACGGTGGACAAGGTCGCGGGCGCCGCGGCACCGGCAGCAGAATGGGTGAAGCAGAGTGCCGATCAGCTGAAGCAACAGCAGGACGTGCTGCTCGAGTCGTGCCGCGGATACGTGCGTGAACGACCGCTCGTGGTCCTCGGGGTCGCCCTCGCGGCGGGATACCTGTTTGGTCGCTTGTCGCGATGATGGACGCCTCCCGTTCGGCCGCTGCGGATATGCCGCCGCAATCGTCGCAACGGGAGGCGGATCTTCCGTTGCTGGCGGCCGCGCGCGAGTTCCTTTCCGGGTTGCGCGCTGGCGCCGCGGATGTCGCGGACCTGGTTGCGGCCGAAGCGCACGTGGCGGTGCGCCAGTTGATGATGATGGTGCTCTCCGCAGTCGGCGCGTCCGTGCTGGGCGTGCTGGGCATGGCGGGTCTGGTGACCGCGCTGGCCACCGAACTGGTCGCCCGTGGCGTCGCGCCGAGTGTGGCAATCGGCGCCGTCGCGTTGCTGTGCCTGGTCGGCAGCATACTGCTCGTGCTTCGGCTGCGAGCGCTTTCGCGAGAAGTCCTGTTTGGAATCTCTCGTATTCACCTTCGTGGTGAGCGTTGAATCCGGGCACCCGATGACTGCGACCCGGGATGACTCTGCAGTCGCTGCCGCCGAGGCGCGCGTCAAGGCGCGCGCGGATGCGCTGCGCGTCGATTGGCAGAACCTCAAGGCAAGCGCGCGCAGTACGCTGACGGGCGGGGCGGTGATCGGCAGCGTGGCCATGGTCGGTGCATTCATCGGCAAACGCTCCCGGGCTCCATCGACGGCGGTGGAATGCAAGTGCGTGAAATCTTCCCCGTCCTTGTTGCGGGTTCTGCTGCTTGCCGCGATCACGCCGCTCCTGGAAGGCGCGGTAGCGCGTGGACTCGGATACCTCGCCGATCGCGTCGATGGGCACTCGGCGGACTCGTCACCGCACGAGGGGGCGACGGATGCCGGAGTTTCGCCATGATTCGTGTGCTCCGTGTGTGACCATTTCGAGCGCCTCAACTCCCATCGGTACGATTCTTCGGTCCGTAATCAGCCGCAAGCTTTACAGGTGGCGCGAGCAAGTTTTACACGCGCCGGCAACATGTCCCGCAGACAAAACCGCAAGTGACTGTTTTGCCATGTAGAGCACACTGGCACGCGGGTTGCTCAAGTACTGATGCAATTGCGGACCATCGCTATTGGACATATTTCCAACTTGAAGGAGTGAACATGAACTGGGATCGAGTCGAAGGCAACTGGAAGCAAATGACGGGCAAGGTCAAGGAGCAGTGGGGCAAGCTCACCGACGACACGCTCGCGCAAATCGGTGGCCAACGCGATCAGCTCGTCGGGAAGATCCAGGAAGCGTACGGGATCAGCCGCGACGAAGCGGATCGGCAAGTCAAGGATTGGGAGAAGCTGAACTAGGCACGGTAACGGGCGCAAGCCCGTTGTCCTACTACGTACACATCGATTCAGGAGCCACGAATGAAACTGAACCTCGCTGGAGTTATTTGTATCGGCACCATGAGCGCCTTCGCTCTCGGCGCGCAAGCGGCGACCGACACGGAAAAGAACATCAAGAACCAGTACAACGCAATGGTCGCGCAGGCCGATGCGGACTACAAGGCTGCCATGGCAGCCTGTGATGGCAAGCAAGGCAACGACAAGGATGTTTGCGTGCAGCAAGCCAAGGCCAATCGCGACAAGGCCAAAGCGGACGCGAAGGCGTCGCGCAAGTCGCAGGATGCGATGGCCGACGCGCGCGAAGACAAGATGGACGCCGACTACAAGGTCGCGAAGGAGAAGTGTGACGCGCTGTCGGGCGACTCGAAGGATGCGTGCATTGCCAGCGCAAAGGCAAGGTTTCACCAGTAGCGCACTCGGCGCGTTGCGAAATGGCAAATTCCACGGTGATCTACGTCTGCCCCGCGCTCAATGGCGGTTGGTCGGTGTTCGGCCCGGACATTGTGCCGGCGCTGCCGACGTTCGACGCGCGAGGCGCAGCCGTGGAGTATGCCTGCCGCGTAGCGGAGGAGGTAACGCTCGGGGAAGTCCAGGTGCTTGGATCGGATGGTGCGGTCGAGGAATATCGAGCTTGTGCTTCGGCGACGGGCAGTCGACCGGCTTCTTCCTGGACGCTCCGAAGTCATTAGCGCTCAACCAGAGGAAATAGCCGTGGAGAAGAAGACATGACAATCGGCACCATACTGTTGATCGTTCTGATCCTGGCCTTGCTGGGTGCGCTGCCGGCGTGGCCTTACAGTCGGGATTGGGGCTACGGACCGAGCGGCTTCACCGGCTTGGTCGTCATCGTGCTCGTCGTCCTCCTGGTCATGAAAGTGATCTGAACGGCACTCACGATTCGCATCTTGCTCAGTACCGCAAACGCACCGGAAGGTGCGTTTGCGTTTTGACGCGTCCCGATTCGGAGTGTCGGCGCTGCTCCTACATGTAAATCCGACGCGCACCGATATCGAGGAGTTCACGCTGATCCTAGACTCTGGTCATGATGAATCGCCAGGGCACGCGACGGTGGCGTATGCGGGCCAGCGGGAACCAAAGCGGAAAAATCGGTTACGTCCTGTTATGGCTGATAGGTGTTCCCTTGCCAATCCTGCTGCTCGTGTATCTGCTGCGAGGGTGCACCTGATCAGCCCCGCCATACGAACGAACTCTTCTCGACAAACTCTAATGATGAAAACCTTTCATATCGACTGCGAACTGCAATACGACGTTACCCAGCCGACATTGTTTCTGTTCAACGTCGCAGCGCCGACGACGGATTCGCAGCATGTGTGCGCCGAAACCATCACGACCATTCCTGGCGTTCCGGTGGAGCAGCTGCAAGCGGCGAGTTCGCCGAATCGGTTGATTCGCGTCAATGCCCAACCGGGTCCGTTGAATATTCGCTATCTCGCCAATGTCGATGTTTTGCGAACGCCACCGGATCCGGCTGCGCGGGAGATTCCGCTCGGTAAGTTGCCCGCGGATGTGCTGCCGTATCTCGTCGCGAGCCGCTATTGCGAGTCCGACGTCCTGTTTCCGGTGGCGTGCCGCGAATTCGGTCACCTGCACCCGGGTTATGCGCGCGTGCAGGCGATCTGCGAGTGGATACGACGGAACATCGAATACAAGGTCGGAACCTCCCACGCCCTTTACACGGCTGGGAATGCGCTCGAGGCGAGAGCGGGAGTGTGCAGGGACTTTGCCCATATCGCGATCGCTTTCTGCAGGGCGCTGAATATTCCGGCACGGTTCGTCACGGGTTACGCGAAATACGCAGAGCCGCCGCCGGATTTTCACGCGGTTTTCGAGGCTTATCTCGACGGCGCGTGGTATCTCTTCGACCCGACGGAGCTCTCGCCGGTGTCGGATCTGGTGCGGATCGGCACGGGTCGTGACGCATCGGAAGTCGCATTCGCCACGTTTTTCGGCGCCGCGCGATTGCGTTGCCTCAGTCCGCTGGTAGAGCGCGCCAGCGAATGGCACCCCGCGCACAAGCTCGTTCCACTGCAGCAACCAGGCGACGGCATCCTGCTCGCGGCATGAGTCGAGTCTCCACGTGTACCGGTAAATTCTTCCATACAGAGGACGAATTTACGTCGCGCTGCGTGCAAACGGGAGGTTCGGGCCGGGCGGGCCGAGGTACGAGCGCAAGTTGTTCGATGGCACGAGCTTTGCATCGGATCAGTGCCGTTTCGTAAATCATCAAAGGAGCAAAAGATGCACACTCAACAGGGTCTTGGAATCACAATGGTTGCAGCGATTGCCACAGCGTTCACCCTCGCTGCATGCGATCAGCGCAGTAACACGGCCGCGCCCAAAACCGACACCGGCCAGAAGATGGCCGCGGCGACGGACAAGGTCGCTATCGCGGTCGACGATAGCGCAGTGACGGCCAAGGTGAAGGCCGCCCTGCTCGCCGAACCTGGTCTGAAGTCCCTGCAGATTGGCGTTGACACCAAGAATGGAGCAGTGACGCTGACCGGAGCAGTCGATAGCGCGGCATCACGTGACCGTGCGAAGGAGGTCGCGAGCAGCGTCGCCGGCGTGTCCACGGTGGTTGATCAGCTGACCGTGAAATCCTGACGACGGGTTGTTCGACAGGCGCCCATTGCCAGGAGTACGAAGGTCGGCCGGGTACGATATGACCCGGCCGACTCTTGTGGCGATACGGTTCCCGTCCAGAGAGACGACGTGCGGAGCTAGGAATATTGCTGTGCCGGTGTCGGGTCCCAGTAGGGGCGCGTTCCGAAATAGTTGTGAATGAAGGCGCCCCACTCCTGAACGAACTGGTCGGGTGCATACCCGGCTTGCACCGACGGGGCACGTCCGATCCAGTCAGCGTGCGCGTTGACTCGCAGACGTTGCGTATCGTGATCCGGCTGAATCACGTTCCACGGCACGACGATCAGGTTGTCGCTGTCGCGCAGGCCGCCTAGTGCGATCACGGCATAGGCGATTCGACCCGTGGAGAAGTCGAGCATGATGTCGCGCAAGACGCCGATGCGAACACCCTGTCGATCGATGATCGTGCAGCCCATGACACTCTCCGCGCCCACGATGTTGAGCGACGACGGACGCGCAATCTGGCTGGCACTGTAGTGGATGAATGCCATCAAGTTCTCCGGTTGATGTGACAAATCCCTGCATTCGCCGATGTCGGTCAGGGCGTTCCAAAGATGATGTTGCAGCCGCCGTCGTATCGCAATCCGGGCGGGACCGATTCCGGTGTAAGCCACGAAAGCGTCGAATGTAAGAACGGGTCCTACAGCACGGATCTCGGCTGAGTTTGTGCTCGGGCGGATGGCACGATGCTTGCGACGTCGTCGCTACTCTTTTTCAAGGACGAGCTATGCCCAATATCATCGCCGCACAATTCGACGACTTTGCCCATGCCGAAGGCGCGATGCGCGACCTGGCCGCCTCGAGCAGCATCGAGAAGGGTGATATCGATCATGTTGTGCTCGGTGCACCCGGAAGGCACGATCGCTATCCCGTCGGTGGCGACGAGGACGCTGACGCGCGCGCCAAGAAGGGCGATGAAGGTGCCTTGACCGGCGCGGCGATCGGCGGTGCCGCGGGGGCCGTGACCGGCGTCGCCGCGGCCGCCCTGCTGGGCCCTTTGGGAGCGGCCGCTACCATCGCGGCGGGAGCCTACAGCGGTTCCCTTGCGGGCGCGCTCGATAGCATGGGGGAATCCAAGACAGAGGGTGCACCACCCCCGCGGCCGGCGGGCGTCATGGTCATGGTCCACGTACGTACGCCAGAACATCGGGCACTTGCCTTGAACACCTTCCACAAGAACGACGCTCGCAGCGTCGAAGAGGCAGACGGAAAGTGGCAAGGCGGCACGTGGCGGGACTTCAATCCCGTAGCGACGCCGCGTTGGCTCGTGCCCCCTTCCATACGGCGATGACCCTTAGCGGGTGAAGTCACTGTACGCACGACACGTAAGTGCTACATCGATCGGTAAGGAATTCAAGGGCTGCGCTCCGTCTCACGCTAAGCATTTGACCCGCAAGGGGACGCAATCTGGCACGGCGCGTGCGTGTTCTGGTTGCGCAACGGGGCAATTTTGGTCAACCAATCAAGGGAAAAATCATGAAGACTATTTCGACATTTGTAGCCGTCGCGCTGCTGGCGGTGCTGGCAGGGTGCAATACGGTTGAAGGTGCAGGCAAGGACGTCAAGGCGACCGGAGCTGCGGTCGAGAAGGCGGCCGACCAGTCCAAGCCCAAGTAACGGTTGGCCACCGCAGGTGGCGATCGCGCAAAGGAAAAGCGGCCGTTCAGGCCGCTTTTCCTTTCTGTCAAAAGCCTAAGCAGTATGACTAGCCGCGCGGTTCTCCATTACCGTTGACCGTGATGGTCGGTCCGGGCGGCGCGCTCAATTGCACCCGGTGGTCGAGACCGCGGAAGTTATAGCTCACGTCCCAGTAGTCCGGCGGACCCGCATGCGCAACCGTCTCGCAGCGCCGCACGTCCTGCGTCGAGGTCGACGTCCCGCCGCGCCCGACGTTCGCACCGACTGCTGCGCCCGCGACCGCGCCACCTGCCGTCGCGATGTCCTGCCCGCGTCCACCGCCGACCTGATGGCCGAGCACGCCGCCGATCACCGCGCCGACGATCGCGCCGGGAACATTCGCGCCGCTATGATTTTCCTGCACTTGCTGTCGCTCCACCCAGCAGCGTTGCTCAGGCGGGCCGACCACCGCGCGTACATAGGTCACGGGCACTTGGTACAGACGTTCGTTGGGCCGCTGACGATATTCGTACACCGGCACAGGCTCTGGCGGCGGGGCGTAAACGTAGCCCTTGCCGCTGACTGGACGCACCGACGAAATGCGATCATTCATTCCCATCGCCGAAAGCGACGGGTAATTGCCGGGGCGCAGGACAACGCACTGTCCCTGGAAACGCGCGTCTTCACACACCTGCCAGGCTCCTCGCTCGACCACTGCCGATGAGGCGCGATCGTTGAAGCCGGTCCGGTCGAAGTTGCCGATTGGCCTGTCCGCCGCAAAGGCAGGGCCTCTGAAACCTTCGTTCTGGTACAGCGTGATTTGCGCTGCCGCATGCGTCGCCAAGCCGAGTGCGGCGGCGCCGGCCAACGATTTCAATGTCATTCGCATGTGTAGACCTCCGTGTGATCTCGTTTATTTGCGTCGATTTTCGACACAACCATGCTAACGCGCGAGATCGCTCCGGGATGTCAGCGAAATGCTTCAAAGTATGTAGGAGGAGGGCCCCGATTGTCCGCTACAGCCGGCGGCGAGCGCCGCAAGGGTCTTAGCGGCGCTCCGACCGCGACCTCGGGACTATTGGGTCGCGGCCTTCCGCGCGTATCCGCTCGAGCGCATGCACGCGTCGTACATTCGGTTGTACGCGCCCGAGGTCGGATCGTACGGGCCGTACCCGTGTTCCTTGCCGTGAGCTTCGGCCTGCTTGTCGCACGCCCGCGAATCCTTGTAGTATTTTTCCGATGTCGCTCCGGCCCGGTCGTAGTCGTCGGCGGTATAGGCCTTCATCGACGTGCACCCGAAGGCTATGGCGGCCAGGGCGACGACGATCACCAGACGTCGATCGATCGCCCCGGTGTGCACGCTTTTCGCCTTGTAATGCATGAACGTTCCTTTGGCGTCTCTGCGCCGTGCGCGAAGTGTCGCACGATTCGCCGCCCCTGCGCCACGGCGCCCCCGCCATTGGCGTAAGATGCTGGCGATGGCGCATGCGGCTACCCAGGAGGATTCCCCATGAAGCTCACCCCTGAACAAATCGAGCGCTTCGATCGCGAAGGGTACTTGTTCTTTCCGGCGCATTTTCGACCCGACGAGATCAAGGTCCTCATCGACGAAGTGCCGGCGCTGTACGCCCAGCGCCGGCCGGAAAATGTGCGCGAAAAGAACGGTGATGTCGTGCGCACCAATTTCGCGGCACATCTGTACAGCGAGCCGTTCGCCCGCCTCGCGCGCCATCCGCGCATGGTCGAGCCCATCGTGCAGCTTTTCGCAGAACCGGTGTACATGCACCAGTTCAAGATCAACGGCAAGATGGCGTTCGACGGTGACGTCTGGCAGTGGCACCAGGACTACGGCACGTGGAAGAACGACGACGACATGCCCGAGCCGCGCGCGATGAACGTGGCGATCTTCCTCGACGAGGTCAACGAGTTCAACGGTCCGCTGATGTTCATCCCCGGGAGCCACAAGCTGGGTGTGATCGACGCAGCCCACGACACGTCGACGACCAGCTATCCGCTGTGGACGATCGACCATCCGACCATCGCCAAACTGGTGGGACGCGGCGGCATCGTCGCGCCGAAAGGGCCGGCCGGATCGATGATCCTGTTTCACTCGTGCCTGGTGCACGCGTCGACGTCGAATCTGTCGCCGTGGAACCGCATCAGCGTCTACCTGAGTCTGTGCGCCGTATCCAACCACATACGACGCTTCAAGCGGCCGGAATACATCGCGCACCGGGACTTCACGCCGATCACCTGCCTGCCCGACGATTGCCTGTTGAAGAACTACCCGGTGTCCCTGCCGTGGAAGAACGGCACGCCGGAAGAAGCGCTGCGCTCGGCGATGGCAGCATGAGCGCGACGGGCCGCCCCGAGCGCGAATTGCGCCCCCTCGGGGGGCAGCGCAGCGGCGATAGCCGCAAGCGTGGGGGTCGTCTCACATGAGCCTTTACGCCAAGCTGCAGCAGCGCGCGGACCAGCGCAATCCACTCCGGATCGGGCTGATCGGCGCCGGCAAGTTCGGTGCGATGTATCTCGCGCAGATTCCACGCACGCCGGGTGTGCACCTGGTCGGCATTGCGGACCTGTCGCCCGCGAGTGCACGCGCCAATCTCGAACGCGTGGGCTGGAAGGCGCAGCGCTACGCCGCGACATCCCTCGACGAAGCGCTTGTCAGTGGGGCGACGCACCTTGGCGATGACTGGCACGCGCTGGTCCGCCATCCGAAGATCGATATCGTCGTCGAATGCACGGGCAACCCGATCGCTGCGGTCGAACATTGCCTCGAGGCATTCCACCATCGCAAGCACGTCGTCAACGTCACGGTCGAGGCTGACGCGTTCTGCGGTCCCTTGCTGGCGCGCAGGGCGGCCGACGCCGGGGTGATCTACAGCCTCGCCTATGGCGACCAGCCGGCGCTGATCTGCGAGCTGGTCGACTGGGCACGTGCCGCGGGCTTTCCCGTTGTCGCCGCGGGGCGCGGCCACAAGTGGCTGCCACACTTCGCGCAGTCGACGCCGGAAACCGTGTGGGGACACTACGGCCTGACGCCGGAGCAGGCGAGGATCGGCGGCCTCAATCCGAAGATGTTCAACTCGTTCCTCGACGGATCCAAACCCGCCATTGAAAGCACCGCCGTGTGCAACGCGACGGGGCTCGTCGCGCCGCCGGATGGACTCGCGTATCCGCCGGCGTCGATCGACGAGATTCCTTCAGTATGCCGGCCGATTGCCGAAGGCGGCGTGCTGCATCAGAAAGGCCAGGTCGAGGTCATCTCCTCGCTGGAGCGCGACGGCACGCCGATCGGCTACGACATCCGCTTCGGCGTCTTCGTCGTGTTCGAGGGGGACACCGAATACATCCGCAACTGTTTCAAGGAGTACATGGTCCGCACGGATCCGAGCGGCCGCTACGCGTGCCTGTACAAGCGCTGGCATCTGATCGGACTCGAGGTCGGCATTTCCGTCGCGAACGTGGGGTTGCGCGGTGAAGCCACGGGCAGCGCGACGTGTTTCAACGCCGACGTCATCGCGACGGCAAAGCGGGACCTCAAACCGGGAGAAACGCTGGATGGCGAGGGCGGCTACACCGTCTGGGGCAAGCTATTCCCCGCGGAGAAGTCGCTTACTATCGGCGGCTTGCCGCTCGGTCTCGCGCACAACGTGCGGCTCGCCCGAGGTGTCCGCCAGGGACAGTCCCTGACCTGGGCCGACGTCGTCATCGACGAAACGCTGCCTGCGTATCGCACGCGACGGGAGATGGAGGCGCTGTTCGCGCCCGCCGCCGCGGATCGGCAGCGCGTCGCCTGAGCACGCTGCGTTCAGTCGACACGAATAACGCGCCCCGAGCGGTCGAAGTAGACGCCGTTGATGTGACTGCCTTTCTCCAGCGAGACCTGCGCGTGCACGGGTCCGCATTTATTGGGCCGCTCCACGTCGACGCGGATTCCGGCATCGCGGTCCACGCCGAGCGCGACAAAAGCCTGCTCGACGAATCGCGGTACCATGGTCCATGGGAACTCGTCGACCGGGAACGGCTCGTCGCAACGCGTGATGTTGGACTCGCCCTTGTCCATGCGCTTCAGGGTCTTGGCGCGGTTGTATAGATAAGTCACGAGTTCGCCGTGGGCGCGCGGATCGAGAAAGGTCAGTCGTATCTGCTCGACCTCGACCACGACGTTGCGGAAATAGAACGGCGCACCGACTTCGCGGTTGAGCGCCGCGACCGCGTCGCCCGCGAGACCCAGCATGTTGATCGTGGCCAGGCGCTTCTGTTCGGCATCGAACGCCGCCTGCTGCGCACGGACCCGGACGTTGTTGGCCTCGATTTCGGCATTGCGCTTGTCGACGATACCCTTGAGGTCTACCGCTTCGCCGGTGCGAAAATCATAGGAGACAAGGTCGAGGCCGGCGATCGCCATCGAACCGACCTGGATGCCGACGATCCAGCGCCCGACGACGGCCCGGTATCGGACCCATAGCTCGGGCGCCGTGTCGCCGATGTGGCCCGGGTTTCGCGCGCTGAGCCTTGAGCGCCGCCCGCACCTTGTTCAGATCGATGTCGCCAAATGTGAAGCGTCCGGACAACTGCTGGTCCGGCGGGGCCTCGTCGCGCAGCGGGTTGCCGCTCGGCTCGGTGAGCTTGCCTTCGACGAACGAGAACGAACGCGTGCGGCCATCGTCCTGCCTCACCAGGGCGCCGCCTGTGTTTTCGCTGACTTCCAATGCAGAGAGCTTCGGTTCGCCGCCGACTGCGGCGCGCAGCGCCTTGGCAAACGCCTGGAAATTGTCGTACATGCGCTGATCCGCCTTCAGCGCTTCGCGCAGCAGCAAGTCGTCCTGGGGGCCCGCGTGCGCCGACGACGCGACGGCGGTCAACACGCAAAAGGCGAATCCCCGCAAGCACTGGAGCATCGCAATTTCCCGGTTGTTGCCGATCGGTACGTCTTCGGGTCAGGAATCCGTCAGCCTGGGTACCTCGACCCACCCACCCTTTGCCTGCGATGTCAGGCACGCTTCGGTGAACGCCATCGTGTGCGCACCGTCCTCGATGCGCGGATAGGGCAGGTCGGGAACCGTGTCGCCGAGTGCGCGCGCCATCCGCTCCTGCGCCACTTCGGTGTAGATGTTGCCGAAGGCCTCGAGCAAACCCTCCGGATGTCCGCGTGGCGTGCGTCCGAGGGCGATGATGTCCGCCGGCAGGAACGTGTCGCCGCGACCGATGATGCGTGCCGGTTCGCCCTGCACCGCGAGATGCAGATAACCCGCAGTTGCGATGCGACCAGTCGAGCATCCCGCGCTCGCCGTAGACGCGCAACCGGATGTCGTTCTCGCCACCGGCCGCGGCCTGCGTGACCGTGAACGTTCCGCGCGCGCCGCCCTCGAATTCGAGCAGCGCGGACACGTAGTCGATGACCTTGCGCCCGGGAACGAGCGCCGCGACGTCGGCCGACGTTCGGGTGATATTCTCTGCCGATCGTCGCGCACGCCAGTTGTTGCGCGTGACAGCCGATGGCGCTCATGACGAGCGCCAGGCCGCTCCGTTTGGGATCGAGTACCCACGCGAGGCGGTTGTTCCTGGGGCCGTCCTCCACACGCGTGGCCATGCCGGCCTGTATGTACTCGACCTGTACCGCCCTGATCGCACCCAGCGTGCCGTCACGCACCAGCGAGCGCGCGTAGCGAGTCATCGGATACGCCGAATAGGCATGCGCCACCGCGAACACCCGGCCGTTCTTGCGCGTGCGCGCGACCAGGTCACGGGCCTCGGCGAACGTCTCCGTGACCGGTTTGTCGCAGACGACGTCGAGGCCCGCATCGAGTGCGGCGGCGGCGTAGGCATAGTGCGAGTCGTTGGGCGTCATGATCGCCACCGCATCGATGCCGTCGGCGCGGGATTTTTCCTGCGCCAACATTGACTTCACGTCGTCGTAACTGCGGGCGGCGTCGAAGCCCATGCTCGCACCTGCCGTACGCGAACGCGCCGGATCGCTGGAGAAAACGCCCGCGACCGCGCGCCACCAGCCGTTCAGCTCCGCCGCACCGCGATGCGTCCGGCCGATCCACGAATCGGGGCCGCCGCCGATGATGCCGAGCCGCAGCGGTCTTCCGAAACGTTCGCGTAGTCCTGCCATGTTTCCTCCAAAGTGAATGGTTGTGCGGGGCGGGACCTTTTCGATCCGCCGCAGCCTGTGAGATGATCAACGCTGCAGTGCGTCGACGATACAACTCGCTCCCTCCCATGATGATACAACCTCGCGCGGATCGTGGCTTGGCGCGGCGTCGGAGGTAGCGCCGATGCCGCTCGAACTCTTCCGCGGCATGCGTCCCTGGAATCGCGAATCGATGTTGCGCGACACCGTCGCGGGCGTATCACTGGCATCGATGAACGTACCTCAGGTCCTGGGCTACACACGCATTGCCGGTACGCCGGTCGTCACCGGCCTGTACACGCTGCTTCTGCCTCTGGTGGCGTTCGCGATCTTCGGATCATCGCGGCATCTGGTCGTCGCTGCGGATTCCGCGACGGCGGCGATTTTCGCCAGCGGACTATCGCGCATGGCGCCGGCGGGCACCGCGCAATACATGGCGCTGGTCGGTGTCATCGCGCTGCTCACCGCTGGACTATTGCTGGTGGCACGGCTCTTCAAACTGGGCTTCCTGGCCGATTTTCTGTCGCGGACCGTACTCGTCGGATTTCTTGCCGGCGTGGGCGTGCAGGTTGGCGTGGCGGTGCTCGGCGAGATGCTGGGGATCACCGTCAGCTCGCATCGCACGGTCGACCAGATCGCGGAGATCGTTCGGAATATCCCGGCGCTGAATTCCTTCATCCTCGGATTGTCGGTCGCACTCATCGCGTGCCTGCTCGCTGGTCAACGATGGGCGCCGCGCATGCCGGTATCGCTGCTTGCCGTCGTCGCGGGCATCGCCGCCAGCGCGTACTGGGATTGGGCCGGACGCGGCATCGCGGTCATCGGCCCGGTGCCCAGCGGACTCCCTGCGCTGGTGCTGCCCCACGCGGGGTGGGAAGAAATCAGGCAGCTGCTCCCGATTGCGGTGTCGTGCTTCGTCATCATCATCGCGCAGAGTTCCGCGACGTCCCGCGTCTTCGCCTTGCGGCATCGCGAGCGTGTCGATGCCGACGCCGACATCCTCGGTCTCGCCGCCGCCAACGCCGCAGCGGCAGTCAGTGGCGCATTCGTGGTCAATGGCAGCCTGACGCAAACGGCGATGGCCGAGCGCGCCGGCGGACAGAGCCAGTTTGCACAAGTGATCGCCGCCATCGTCGTCGTGTTCGTGCTGTTGTTTCTCACCGGGCCGTTGCAGTATCTGCCGCGCTTCGTCCTGGCGGCGATCGTATTCAACATCGCGATCGGCTTGATCGACCGGCGCGGACTCGTCGAAATTCTCCGGGAAAGCCCGGGAGAGTTTGTCCTCGCCATCGGTACCGCACTGACCGTGGCGCTGGTCGGGCTGGAGCAGGGGATTCTGCTGGCGGTCGGCCTGTCGCTGCTGCGCCACGTACGCCAGAGCTATCGCCCGCACACGTCAGTGCAGGCGCCGGGACCCACGGGGCGCTGGGTGCCCGTTCCCGCCGTCCCCGGCGTGCAGACCGAGCCTGGACTGATCGTCTACCACTTCGGCGCCGATTTGTTCTATGCCAACGGCAACCTGTTCACGGACGAGGTGCATAGCTTGATCAGCCATGCGCCGACGCCCGTCCGCTGGCTGGTGGTCGACGCGGGGGCGATCACCGCGCTCGACTTCTCCGCCGCGCGGGCGGTGCATGATCTTTGCGACGATCTCCGCAGTGCCGGTGTCGACATCGCCTTTGCCCGCGTCAACACTTATCTGCGTGCCGACATGGATCGCCATCGGATCTCCGATGTGATCGGCGCCGGACGCATATTTTCGACGATGCACGAGGCGGTCGACCTCGCGCTGGCAAATCGCGTCAGCGACGCTGTGCTTGCAGCGAGCGCACCTGCGCCTCGAGAGCTTCGATCCGCTCCAGATAACGCAGGACCACCGTGACCGCATGCGTGTCGAGTTCGAAGTCGCGCTGGAGCCGCTGCGCCTTGCGGACGATCACCAGGGAACGCATCGTGAAGGTCCACGTCGCGGTGTCCGCCCCGTGCGGCGTCAGCACCCCGTAGCTCACCATCTCACGCACGACCTGCTCCGGCACGCCCGCGGCCGCGACCAGTTCCCTGTACGAGAGCACGGCGTCGTCGTCGATGCGCACGGCTTCCTCGGGCTTGTTGTTCATGACGCGGCCTCCTGTTCCATGTGGGCGCGAGGATTGAACGTCGATTGCTCGGCCAGCTTGCGGTAGAGATCGCGCTGCGCGTCGTCGAGCGTCGTCGGGACCTCGATGCGCACCATCGCGAAGAGATGCCCGGGCGTACCCGAGCCGCGCGCAAGTCCGCGGCCGCCGAGCCGAAGATGCTGTCCGGCACGTGTGCCCGGTGGCACTTTCAGCGACACCTTGCCCGCGGGCGTCGGTAGCGAGACCGTCGTGCCCAGCACGGCTTCCCAGGGCGCGAGCGGAAGGTCGACGTAGATATCCTGTCCCGACACCCGATACAGGGGATGTTCCTGCACATCCACGTCGAGGTAGAGATCGCCCGCGGGTCCGCCGCGGAATCCTGGCCCGCCTTTACCCGGGACGCGCAGTTTCTCGCCGCTGGCCACACCGCGCGGGATGCGCACGGTGATCGTTCGCGGGACGCGGCGGCCATTGCCGTTCTCGTCCCATTCGAGGCCGTTCATCTCGAGCGAGATCTCGGTACCGTGGAACGCCTGGCTGAACGAGATCTGTACGCCCGCCTCGTAATCGTGTCCGCGGCGTGGTCCCGGACTTCCCGCACCTTGCTCGCGGGCATGACGCTGACCGAACGCCGCGAACAGGTCCGACAGGTCGATGTCGTCGAACGCGCCTTCGCGTTGGGCGAACTGCTGACCCCAGTCAGGGCGGCGGACGGAATTCCTGGCCGGCCGCGTGGCTGCCGAGCTGATCGTACGCTGCGCGCTTTTCGGGATCCTTGAGCGTCTCGTACGCTTCCGCCATCTCCTTGAATTTCTCCTCGGCGTCCTTTTCCTTCGACACGTCCGGGTGGTATTTGCGCGCGAGTCGCCGGTATGCGTTCTTGATATCGTCGGCGCCGGCGTCGCGCTTGACGCCGAGGATCGCGTAGTAGTCTTTGTACTTCATCCGCAGTCTCAGGGTATGGACAAAGCGGCCATTATGAACGCGTCGGTCGTAATCGCGCTATCTACGACGAGCGTCACGCCGCCTATGGCGTCGAACATGCGCGATGCCGGCAAACTAGCTGCGCTTTGCAGCCGCGGCGTCCTTGATCTTCTGGCACCTGCCGACGAGGTCCACGAGGACGCTGCCCGACCAGCCGAAGGTGAACAGGCCGGAAATCGCGATGATGGGTGCCAGCATGTGCCATCCGAGCGGCAGCACGAAGGCACCATAGCCCACTGTCGTGTAGGTGTTCCCCGCAAAAAAGCCGGACGCGCGCCAGTTCGACACGAGTCCCGAATACACGAGCGCCGCGGCCCAGATGACAATCTCCATCAGGTGCAGCGCGAGCAGCATGAATACGGCGCCGCTCATGAGCAAGTCAGCCCGCCAGGCTGTCGGGTGCCTGAGAATGATCTGCGAGCGGTGGACGACGTGGCTCGTGACGAAACGCACACCGGCCGCGTGAAAAATCACGATCAGGAGCAGAAATGCGCCGCCGAAGATCAGATCGGCGGCAGGCATGACGTCGCTCAAATGCTGCAATACCGGGAGCTGCGAAATATCGCGCGGCAGCGCTTCGAGGTTTGCCACCCCCGATGTCACTGCGCCGGGAATCTCCTGGACGACCGACCTCGTCGGTTCCGGTGCGACGGCAGCGAGTCGAATCGATGCGTCGTCGATCATGGTCGGTCCCGACGAAATCCTGAACAGGCGTCGATCATGGTGTACGCAGCAGGGCGCGCAACTTATTCACGGCCTGTGCGGATTGATCGGAACATAGCGTAAGACCACTGCGCGCGAGATCGTCGTCGAAGCGCTTACGCGCCGCCTCGGCGTCGGCAAGCGGAACCTTGCGTGAGACCTCGACGTAGCGTTCGCCCGTGGGCAGGCGGGAGGCATCGACATCGTACGACCTTTCCCGCGCGCGGTAGGTCAACACCTCGATCGGGCCGAGACGCCGGAGATCCGATGGCAACGGCCATACCTTCGCCTCCTCGGTGAGGTAGCGCACTTGTGCGGGACTCAGTGCGTCGGCAAGCGGAAGGCGCCCCGCGAGCAGTTTTTTCGCGTCGGATTCGTACAGTCGTGTGCTTAGCGATACCGCGGCGGTGACCTTGTCGCCATGCACGTCGTGCTCGCACTTTCCCGCCTTCGGTGGGAGTAGCTTGGGCGGCACTTTGGCGCAGTCTTCGACCGCAGCCTTGAGCGTGAGCTCGTTGCCGCTTTCGGTCGAGCGCAAGCGAAGTCGCAGTCCGCGCCCGAACAACGTCAACGACGCGTCGTCGAACAGCCAGGTGTCGCGGGGTGTATCGCGCGGCAAGAGATCCAGCGCACGAATCACCTGGTCCACCTCGGAGCACACCGCAACCTGGATCTCGGCCTGCGTTGACGCGTCCTTGGCGTTCCCGGCGCCCGTCGCGGCCACCAGCAGGGGCAGGAAGAACCAAACTCTTGTAGCCGGTCGTTTTGTGACGAGGTGCATGCCACCCGATTCTGCCACAGCCGCTAGAAGGCCAGGTAGATCGCAAGCACGACGCCGAGCGCGGCGAGGAACAGCGACAGCGTGACCGGGTAGACCGCACTGTGCGACCGCGGAACATCGGCCGGAGGGAGCGTCGACACGTAATTCCTGTGCTGGATCGCGCCGAGCACGAAGCAGGCAATGCCGACGACGACCAGCAGAATGCCGACGATGTTGGACACCTCGTGATGCGCCTCGACGTGCGCGACGACGCCAGGCTGCTGCGCCGCGAGCAGACGCATGAAGAGTCCGAACCGCGCCACGACGAAGCCGAAGGCCATGATGGTGAGCCCGGTACGGACCCAGGCGAGCAGCGTTCGCTCCGCGGCAAAGAAGACTCGTGGATCACTCAGCATGCGTTCCTCCTGTCTAGGATGGATGGCCCGCTACCGGGCGCGAAGCGGGCAGCAGGGCCATGCTGCTCGCAGGCAACATGACGCTGGAGCGAACGTCAGACACAAGCCGGGGATTATACGCAGGCGAGTCGCCACCATCGCTTGCCTGCAGCGCGGGCGTGCTTCGCGTCGACCCTGGCGCTGGAACGCCGTATCATCCGCCTTGCGCCCTATGTCATCGGCTCGCTGGCCGGCTTCTGGTTCGTTCAGCGCGTCGCGACGTTCGTGTCGGTCCATCGATCCATACACTTGGGAGAGCAGACATGGTTCGTACATCATCCGTTCTTGCCACTGCGATGGCATTGCTTGCCGCGGGCTGCGCGTCCGGCCCCCCGTACATCGATCAGATGCAGCCCGAAGCCATGTCGATGGCGACGCGGCGAGGTCAATTCGAAATGAACTGTCCGGCGGCGACCGGCACGGTGCTCTCGCGCGACACGATTCAGCCGCTCGTTTTTGGCGGACCGCTGCGCGCCGAGTACAACATCGGCGTCGCCGGCTGCGGAAAGCGGACGACCTATGTCGTCATCTGCCCGCAGAATCAGATGAGTTGCTTCGCGGGCGGCTCGCGCACCGAGGTCTACTGACGGCCGCATTCGTTCCTGGCATGACGAGCCCGCGAAGACGGGTCTGACTGAAGGAGGGATACGCATGCACGGCTTGATGCAGGATGTGCCGCTGCTGATTTCGTCGCTCATCGAGCACGCCGATCGGCATCACGGGGCGGTCGAACTGGTATCGCGCCGCGTCGAAGGCGATCTCCATCGGACGACTTATCGGCAGCTGCATGCGCGCGCCAAACAGCTCGCCAACGGTCTCGATGCGTGGGGCGTCGGCACCGACCAGCGCGTCGCGACGCTGGCGTGGAACAGCCATCGGCACATGGAGCTCTACTACGCCGTCGCCGGCAAAGGTGCCATCGTCCATACCGTCAATCCGCGCCTGATCCCCGACCAGATCGCATGGATCGTCAATCATGCCGGGGATACGTGTCTGTTCTTCGATCTGACGTTTCTGCCGATCGTCGAAAAGATCGCTGCGCAATTGAAGACGGTGAAATACATCGTCGCCATGACCGATCGTGCGCACATGCCGGCGAGCACGACCATTCCGAACCTGGCGTGCTATGAGGAACTGCTGGGGGCCCAATCGACGGACTATCGCTGGCCGCTGTTCGATGAAAATCAGGCGTCGTCGATCTGCTACACATCGGGGACGACCGGCAACCCGAAAGGTGTGCTTTACAGCCACCGTTCGACGCTGTTGCACACGTTCGCCGCCGCGCTGCCCGACACCCTCAACATTTCCGGCAAGGATGTCATCTTTCCGGTGGTCCCGATGTTTCACGTCAACGCCTGGGGCATTCCTTATGCAGGCGCAATGGTCGGTGCCAAGCTGGTGTTTCCCGGCCCGGCGCTCGATGGCAAGTCGGTTTACGAACTGATGGAGGCGGAGAAGGTCACGCTGTCGGCGGGTGTCCCGACCGTATGGCAGGGGCTGCTGAACTACATGGAGCAGAACGCGCTCCGGTTCTCGACGATGCGCCGCACGATCGTGGGTGGTGCGGCGTTGCCGCCGGCGATGCTGCGCACGTTCGAGGAAAAATACAAGGTCACCGCGCTGCATGCGTGGGGCATGACGGAAATGTCCCCGCTCGGCACTGCATGTTCCATGCGTGCCTCCCATACAGGCCTGCCGCAGGAGCAACTGTATGCCGTCAAGTGCAAGCAGGGACGGGCCGTGTACGGCGTCGACATGAAAATCGTCGATCACGATGGCAACGAGCTGCCGTGGGACGGCAAGGCATTCGGTGATCTGTACGTGCGCGGGCCGTGGATCGTTCGCGAATATTTCCGCGGCGAGGGCGGTGATCCGCTGGTCAAGGATGCGGACGGACACGCCTGGTTCCCGACGGGCGACGTGGCTACGATCGACCCCGACGGCTACATGCAGATCACCGATCGCAGCAAGGATGTCATCAAGTCGGGCGGCGAGTGGATCAGCTCGATCGACATCGAGAACGTCGCGGTCGCGCATCCGGCGGTGGCGATGGCAGCGTGCATCGGCATCGCCCATCCGAAGTGGGACGAGCGCCCGCTGCTCGTCGTGGTGCGCAAGCCGGGCGCGGCGGTGACGCGCGAGGAGCTGCTGAAGTTCTACGACGGTCGCGTCGCGAAGTGGCAGACCCCGGACGACGTGGCCTTTGTCGACGCAATACCGATGGGTCCCACCGGGAAACTGCTCAAGAACAAGCTGCGCGAGCAGTTTCTCGGTTACAAGCTGCCAGGCTGCTAGGGTTCCCTGGGCTTAGCGCGGAACGACGCGGGCGTCGCCGCCCGATCCTTCCACGAATACCTTCGCGCCGGGAACGATGCTCGGGTTGACGGGCTGCGTAATCGAAAGCAGCACGCCGCTCTGCAGGCGGACAAAGACTTGTTGCGCCGGTTGCGGCTTGTCGAAGAACCGCTGCTGCGTATAGTTGCCACCGACGACGCCCGCGATCGCGCCCGCCGCAATCGCGACGTCCCTGCCGGTGCCCGCCCCGATGAGACTGCCGATCCCTGCGCCGGCAATGCCGCCGAGGATCGCGCCCACACCCTGATCGTGATTGCTCTTGATCGTCGTCATCGACACCTGTTCGACGGTGCCCGTGCGGATTTCGACGTCGGACGGTGAGCCGCCCCCGGAACTGGCGCAGGCCGCCAGGAACAGTGCGAGCAGTGTTGCCGTGAACGATCTTGCTGATGTGGGCCATTCGTAATCTCCAAGCAGAAATATGTTGGCGCCGTCATCCCGACGGATGCGTTGCGCCGCGCACCGGGCGTTCGCCCGACTGTCCGCGATTATCCGATATCGCGCTCTGCGATGCGAGTCTCGCGGGCGTCCCAAGTATAATTGGCCGCCCACGACGACACCGGGCCAGTGTTTCCCAGAATGCGTAGCAAACGAAGCGATTAGAGCAAGCATTCAAGATGGTTCGCGAGAAGCGTCCGCACACGCACCGCTATGAGGTCATCCGCAGGATCGTCATTGCGATCGCGGTGATCATTGCGTTGCTGTGGACCGCATTCTGGTTATTGCAGCCTGCGCCGCAGAGGCGGATCGTCATGGCGTCCGGCAACGAAAGCGGCATCTACCATCAGTTCGCTCGCCGCTATATCGACATCCTGCGCCGACAGGGCGTGCGGGTCGAGGAACGGATGACGGAGGGCGCCGCAGAAAACCTGAAGCTCCTGCTCGATCCCGCCTCGCGTGTCGACGTTGCGTTTCTGCAGGGAGGTGTCGCCGAATTGCCCGTGGCCCACGACGTGGTCATGCTGGCGAGCCTGTACTACGAGCCGCTCTGGATTTTCTATCGGGACGCCAAGACGCTCGACCAGATCAACCAGCTCGACGGCAAGCGCATCGCGGTTGGTACACCGGGAAGCGGCACGCGAGCTCTCGTAGAGCGGATTCTTCGCGCCAACGGATTGGTTGCGGCCGACGGCATTGCCCGTGGTAATACTGAAGTCGTCGCGATCGGGGGCGCCGACGCGCTCAAGGCGTTAAAGGCCCGGGAGGTCGATGCTGCGCTGTTCGTCGGCGGTGCGCAGACGCCGACCATCCAGCAGGCGATGCGCGATCCGGCGATCAAGCTGATGAGCCTTGCCCGCTCCGATGCGTATCCGCGACGGTTCCCCTGGATCTCCAAGCTCACGCTACCCGCGGGCACCATTGATCTGAGCATCAATCTTCCGGATCGCGACGTGCAGATGCTCGGGACCAAAGCGATGCTTGGGGCCCGCAGCGGGCTGCACCCCGCGTTGATCAACCTGCTCATCGACGCGGCGCGCGAAATTCACGCCGATCAGGGTTATTTCGAGGCAGCCGGCGAATTCCCGGGCACCGCGCCGGTGGATCTTCCGGTCTCACCCTTCGCCGATCAGCACCGGCGCTTCGGTCCAAGTTTTCTGTACGACTACCTGCCGTTCTGGGTGGCCACGGTGGTCGAGCGCCTGATCATCCTGTTGCTGCCCCTCGCGGTGATACTGGTCCCATTGGTCAACTACCTGCCGAAGTTCCTGCAGTGGCGGGTACGTTCGCGGATCTATCGCTGGTATGGCGAACTCAGTCTGCTGGAACACGATGTCCAGACGCGGACCGGCGACTTGCCCGTCGACCAGTGGCTGAAGGATCTCGATCGCATCGATCTCGCGGTCGAGCAGATTCAGACGCCTGACAAGTTCGCCAGCGAAGCGTACACGCTGCGCGAGCACGTCGCGCTGGTACGCCGAGCGGTGATGGCGAAAGCCGCCGGCAGCGGCAGCCATGCGGCTCGGTACGACACGCCATCAAGGTTCGCGTAAGGTGTCGGCCGCCTAGCGTTCGAGGTAGTCGACGGCGCTCCGGAATGGCGCATCGGAGATGCGGAGGACGCCGCCAAAAGGTTCGTCCATTTCGATGATGAGAAAGATCGCGCTGGAGACCGAAAGCGCGCACGCGAGCAGCACGGCGTGGACCGTCCAATTGTTCGGCGCGAACAGGGAAAGACTCACGAAGATCAGCGCGACCCACAGGATCAACAGCACGAGAAACGGCGCCGGGATCGTCCCACCCACCTGCTCGACGAGCAGCCAACGTGTCTGCGCCAGATCGCCGCTCAATTGCAACGCGCGCGCCTGCAGGGCTCGCTGTGACTCGGTTTTCGGTCCAAGAGCACGAAGCGCTTCCTGCACCTGTTCGAGCGCAAGCAGACCGTGGGTGGGCGACGGTTCGATGACTGTGAGGGCGCTGCGATCCACCCACTTGTGGTCCAGCTTCGCCTTGACGGTCGCGCGCAACTGCGCCCGAATGGGGTCGGCTTCGACGCCGTATTGCCGCAGGTTGCGGTCGAGGAGGATCAGCTTGGCGGCGCTGCTTCGGACTTCCTCGGACTTGGTGTCGAAGGATCCCTTGGCCGACGCCAGCAGGAATCCGAGCACGAGCGCGGCCATGGTCGCGATCAGGCCGACGCCGATGCGCACCGCGCTCTCCGTTTCGGGTGTCAGATGGTGTTCGGGCAACACCGAGCGGAGATACGTGCCGAACCACGCCGCGGCGATGATCACCACGAACGCAACGATTGCGATTGACAGCGCACTCACGATGCCTGCCCAGTGCCGGACCAGGAATGAAAGCGCGAGTACACGACATTTGACAGCGACACGTCAAGCGTCATTGCCATTCGACGTGGGGCGCCGCATCCGAAACGAGCGGGCGCTATGCTATGATTCTTCGCGCGGAATTCAGCGTTTCTGCCGCTGTTAACAGGCTCACGGGTAGACCGCGCACGAGCCCGCGGGATAGAGGCGCGAGTCAGAGTGCTACTGCACTTGCGGTCGTGACATTCCGTGACAGCCAGCGCAGTTCGCCGACTGCCCCAGGGTACAGTTACCGATCCTTGGCATCGACTGTAGAAGGATATGCGCCACCCGAGCGCTCACCCAGCGACGCGCAATCGAGAAAGTCATGATGAGCAGATCGTATAGGAACTGCGTGTTCGCCTTGCTGCTTGCAGCGGGGCGACGTCTGCCTATGCGGAAATGAGCGCCGAGGAACTGGCCAAGATCGCGCAGAATCCGGTCGGCAACCTGATCAGCCTGCCGTTCCAGAACAACACCAACCTCAACTTCGGCCCGGAGAAGGGAACGCAGAACATCCTCAACATCCAGCCGGTGATCCCGATCTCGATCAGCGATGACTGGAACATCATCACCCGCACCATCCTGCCGGTGATCTGGCAGCCTGCCCTCGGTCCGGATGACGGCGCACTCAGTGGCCTCGGCGATCTGCAATTCACGGCGTTTCTGTCACCGGCGAAGCCAGGCGAGTGGATCTGGGGTGCCGGCCCGATCCTGCAGGCGCCGACGCAAAGCAATGCGAAGCTTGGCAATGACAACTGGGGCCTGGGGCCCTCGTTCGTCGTGCTGCACCTCGACAAAGGCAGTCCGTGGGTCTATGGAGTGCTGGTCAACAACGTGTGGTCGCTGACCAGCAACAAGCAGGGCGGCTCCTACAGCAACGGTCTGATCCAGCCCTTCGTCAATTACAACTTCGAAGGCGGCACGTACTTGACGAGCGCACCCATTGCAACCGTCGACTGGAAAGCGGAGGGGAGCCAGCAGTGGACCGTGCCCATCGGTGGCGGGGTCGGCAAGATTTTCCACATCGGCAAGCTGCCGGTGAACACGCAGATCTCCGCCTATTACAATGTGGTCAAGCCCGATTTTGGCGCCAACTGGCAGATTCGCGCGCAGATACAACTGATGTTCCCGAAATAACCGCTCGTCACAACGATTGCCGGTACGAATTCAACCAAAATTCAAGGAGACGATGTGGACGCGTCGAAGGCACTGAAGAATGTTGTTGCGATGGTGGTCATGGGCGCTGCGTTGGGGTCTGCAGGCGCATCGGCGCAGGAAGTGAACAAGTACGACGGCGAATGGCATTACGGCGCCACGATCTACGGCTGGCTCCCAGCCTTGACCACCGATCTCAACTTCAGCCTGCGCAATGGTGCGACGGCATCGCCCTCCGTGGAAGTCAAGCCGAACGACTATCTTTCTGATCTGCGGTTCGCAATCATGGCGGCGGGTTCTGCGCGCAAGGGTAACTGGGAGTTGTTCACGGATATCGTCTACGCCGACATCGGAGGACTCTCGTCGAAGGTCAGGACGATCCGCACGCCGGGCGGTGAAATCCATCCGCAGGTCGACATCAACGTCGACGTCGACATGAAAACGACGGTCTGGACGCTTGGCGCGGGCTACACCGTGGCGCGCAGCGACCAGGGCAACCTCGACATCATCGCGGGCGCACGATATCTGGATGTCAAAAGTTCGCTCGGCGTCAATGTGTTCGGACCCGACGGCATCTACGGCAGGTCCGCCAGCACGAGCGACAAGATGAACATCTGGACCGGCATCATCGGCGTGGCCGGCGCGCTGCGTCTCAGCGACGACGGCAAATGGTACATGCCCTATGAAGCGGACTTCGGGGCGGGCTCGTCGTCGACCACGTCGTTCAACGGGATTCTCGGCGTCGGCTACAAATTCGGTTGGGGAGACCTCCTGGTCGCGTGGCGTTACCTCGACTACAAGATGGACTCGAACGCTGTGGTCGAGAAGCTGATCATGAGCGGACCCGCTATCGGCGCCCGCTTTTCCTGGTAAAGAGGCGAGCGCCTCCAGATTTGCGCCCCTTCGCCCGTCAGTCATCGGAGCAACGACTCATGAGACTCAATACCTTCCTCGCGAGCGCCGCGATTGCGGCCGCGACTCTCCTTGGTCCTACTACTGCGGTGGTTGCCCAGCAGTCGACACCTGCTGCAAAGGCGCCCGCGCTGCCGGCCGATCCCTGGCCGCGCGATGTCAGCATCTCCAACGCCGCGCTGCTCATCTATCAGCCGCAGGTGAACTCCTGGGTCGACAACAAGCTGGACTTCCGCTCCGCGATGGCGATCAAGCCGACCGGCGCGAAGGAAGAAACCTTCGGTGTCGTGTTCGCCACCGCACGTACGCAGGTCGACAAAGTTGCGCGGATGGTCGTGTTCGAGAATCTGCAGATCACCAAGCTCGATTTCCCGACCTTGCCGGACCATGGCGCCAGCTATCGCGCAGAACTGCAGAAGCGCTTCGCAACCGACGTGAGGACGATCTCGCTCGATCGTCTGCAGACCTCGCTCGCCGCCGCCGGAATCAAGCCACCGACGGTTCCGGTGAACAACGCGCCGCCGCAGGTGATCGTCAGCTATTCGCCCGCGATCCTCGTCCCCATCGACGGCGCGCCGGTGATGAAACCGGTACCGAATCACTCCCGCGCGCAGCGGGTGATCAATACGAGAGCGCTGATACTGCAGGGTGGGTTCGGCAATGATTTCTACATTCACGTCTACGACGGCTGGCTGACATCCAGCACGATCAATGGGCCTTGGTCGCAGGCATCGCCCGGGCCGTTGATGTCGAGCGAGATGAACGCGATCGCGCAGGAGCTTTCCAAGGCCGGTACCGTCGACCTGCTCGACGGCGGGCCAAAGGCCAATCCCAAGCCATCGCTGGCCAACGGCGTGCCGACCATATACACGGCGCAGGGCCCGGCCGAACTGATCCAGTTCAAGGGCCAACCCGACTTCGTGCCCATCGTGGGAACGCAACTGCTGTGGGCGTCGAACACGACCAACGATGTGCTGATCGACACGACGAACAACGACTACTACGTGCTGCTCGCGGGACGCTGGTTCAAATCGTCGGGATTGACCGGCCCGTGGACCTTCGTGCCGAGCAACGCGCTGCCTCCGGGGTTCGCGCAGATTCCTCCGGCATCGCTCGCCGGAGCGGTATTGCCGTCGGTCGCCGGTACGCCGCAGGCGCAGGAAGCCGTGATCGCCAACACGATTCCGCAGACGGCGACGGTGCCGTTGAAGAACGGGCCGAGCTTCACGCCAAGCTTCGACGGTCCGCCGCAATATTCGCAGATTCCCGATACGCCGCTGACGTACGTGGTGAATTCGTCGGCACCGCTCATTCAGGTCAGCCCGACCAGCTACTATGCCACCACGGCGGGAGTGTGGTTCACGGCAGCGCAATTGACGGGGCCGTGGACGGTGGCGACGTCGGTGCCCGCGGTGATCTACAGCATTCCGCCGTCGTCACCGATCTACTACGTCACATACGTGAAGATCTACGAAGCCACACCTAACTATGTTTACGTAGGCTATACGCCGGGCTACCTGGGGGTCGTCGTCGAACCATCCGGCACGATCGTGTACGGCACGGGGTATGCGTACACGCCGTGGATAGGCTCCGTGTGGTATCCGGCGCCGGTGACGTACACGGTGGCCGCCGCACCGATCTACAACCCGTACGTAGGCTTCACATTCGGCTTCGCGATGGGGCTGGCGACTGCCGCGTGGTACGCCCCGTACTACGGCGGCTACTACGGCGCGTACTATCACCCGGCCTATTGGGGTGGGTACCCCTGCTGCGCGACCGCAAGCGCGAACGTCTATGGTCATTGGGGCAACACGGCGTATTCGGGCACGCGCTCGTGGTACGCAGGTGGTGGCGTCGCCGGCACGACCGCCAGTGGCAGTTACTACAACTCGCGCACCGGCACGAGCGGAAACTACAACGCGGGCAGGCAGTACAACGCCAACACCGGTAACTACACGCGCGGCTACGATCGCACTGCCAACGGAGCCGCTGGCGGAAGCGGTGAAGTCGCACGTGGCGCCAACTACAACGAGTACACCGGGACAGCGCTCGACCGCCAACGCGGCATCGGCAACCGGCGCGGGCGGCAGTTCCTATAACCGCGCCGGTGCGACAACGGCCGGACCTGAAGGCAACGCGCATGTCGGCGGTGGATCCACCTACAACGCGGCGACCGGCAAGACGAATACGTGGGGCACGGCCTCGGTCGGCAACAACCACTACGCGGACGTGAACGGCAACGTTTACAAGAACACCGGCGACGGCTGGCAGCAGCACTCGTCGAGCGGTTGGTCGAATGCGTCGAGCGCCTCGTCGTGGGGCGACAAGGAGTCGCAAGCGCGCAGCGGCGGCGCCAGCAACTTTGGCGGCGGCGGTGGCGGTTTCGGGGGCGGCGGTTGGGATCACTCCGGCGGTTTCGGCGGCGGCGGATTTGGTGGCGGGGGCTTCGGCGGCGGTGATCGTTTCGGCGGTGGCGGCTTTGGCGGCGGTGGCTTCGGCGGCGATCGCTTCGGCGGTGGCGGTTTCGGTGGCGGCGGCTTCCGCGGAGGCGGCCGGCGTTAAGCTCAGCGCGTGTTGTCGAACGGGTCCGTGCGCGGTCGCGGATTCGTCCTGATGCCCGGCGCAGGCATCCAGCTACGCGCTGCGTTGGGCAACTCGATGCAGCGTGACGTGATGGATTGCCTTCGGCTGCTGCTCGGCGTCCTTGCTGTCGTGTGCGTCGCGGGCTGCGCCACGCGACCCATCAACCCGCCCCTCAAGCAATACGAACCCGGCGCCGGCTATCGCTGGTCCGATCGTCCCGATCTTCCGAAAAACGACCCGCAGACGCTACTCATCCTTGCGTTCTCCGGCGGAGGCACACGAGCGGCGGCGTTTTCGTATGGTGTACTGGAGGAACTGCGCCGCACGGCCGTCGGCACGCCGGGTACCGGGCACACCATGCTCACCGAAGTCGATCTCATCAGTGGCGTGTCGGGTGGCAGCTTCACGGCGCTCGCCTACGCGCTCAAGGGCGACGCCCTCTTTCCCGACTACGAGCACGATTTCCTGACGCGCAACGTCGAAGGGGAACTGTTCCGGCGGCTGCTCAATCCGACGACGTGGCCAAGCACGCTGTCAGCAGGCTTCGGCCGGTCGGAGCTCGCGGAGCAGTACTACGACGAAATCCTCTTCCACGGCGCGACGTTCGCCGACCTGATCTCGCGGCCGACGGCGACGGCGATGGTATCCGCGACCGACATCGCGACAGGTCTGCGCTGGACTTTTTCCCAGACCAATTTCGATGTCATCTGCTCCGATCTGAGCAAGATGCGCCTGTCGCGCGCCGCCGCCGCATCGTCGGCGGTCCCGGTCGTCCTTTCACCTGTGACGATCGACAACTACGGCGGCACTTGCGGCTATACCGATCCGCCCTGGATCTCCGGCGCGATCGCACCGCGCTCGCGCGCTTGGGAGGGCAATCGCGACTTGCAGCGATACCGCGACTTGTTGGGCTATCAGAATGGCAAGGATCGCCCCTATATCCATCTTGTCGACGGCGGTCTTTCGGGCAACCTCGGCGTGAACGGCATCGTCGAGACCCTGCAGGAGCTGGAGGCCAGTCCGCGCTTTCGTGCGAACGTCGGCATCGAAAAACTGCACCGCGTCGCGATCGTGATCGTCAACTCGGTGACCTCGCCCGACTTCGGCTACAGCAAGCGTGAAGCCGCGCCGTCGGCACTCGAGCTGCTGCTGCAGGCGGTGAGCGTGCCCATCGATCGCTACTCGTATGAATCCGTCGACGCGCTCGAGGATGTCGTCACCACATGGCGCCTGCGCCGCAAGCTGGAAGTCGATACCACCCGCCTGAAGGGCTTGCCCGTACCTGCGGACGCGATCACGCCGCTGGATTTTTCGGTGATCAATGTCAGCTTCGACGAACTGAGCGATCCTGCCGAGCGGCAGTATCTGCTCAACCTGCCCACGACGCTTTCGCTGCCTCCGCGAAGCTATCGATCGCCTGCGGGCCGCCGCGGCAAAGATCTTGCGCGAGTCCGCCGCCTACCGCAAACTCACCGACGCAGTGTCCGGCGCGAAGTAGGCGACCGCGTCGACCGACGGTCGCTCAGTGCGACGAGTGCGCATGCGAATGCGCACGACGCTCGTCGTCGATCGGCGAGCGCAAACGCACTTCCGCATTCACCGCGATGTCCTGATGCGAGCCGTCGTCGAGGTCGACGCGGAGCGTCATCGGGACGCGGTCGCCCGGCGCAAGTGTTTTTATCAATTGTTTCAGCACAAGCCGGTAACTGGCCAGGCGCAAGTGCGACCAGCGTACCCGCAGGCAACCTTACGCTGGGCGCGTTGACGGTCGTCTTGCCGGGTGCCCGAATCGCCGCCTCCTTGGCCGCGTCCGTGCGGACCGCAACAAGCCTTGCCCCTTCCGTGCTGGTGAGGTTCATGTAGGCCTCGGTCGTCTGCGCAGTCTTCGCCGGACGCACCCACGGCTGATTGACGATGAACAGCGCGCCGGCGGCAGACGGCCTCGGAGCCAGGACGAGTCCCAGCATCAGCACCGAGCATGTGCCGACGGCAGCTGAACGGCGCAGAACGCAATTCAAGGACACGACTGATCAGCCAACAAAGTCGATGCCGATGTTATTCCGGCCATGAAGAAGGGAATACTGCCCGTTGCAACGATGTTGGCTGAGCACTACAGCTCGCGCAGAGCTGTGCGGTCCGCGATCGCTGCGGCGTGCTTCGAGATTGCAGGAGGGCGAAATGAAGAAGTGGCTCCTCAGGGTTCTTGCGTTGGCGACGGCCTCGATAGCGAGCGTCGCGTCGGCAGAATTTCATACGTACGTCATCGAGCAGCTTTTTTCCGATTCAACCGGGAACGTGCAGTTCATCGTCATGCACGAAAACCAGGGCATGAGTGCCGAATTCTTTTGGCAGGGGCACCAACTCACGAGCACGCATGCCGGTCAGACCAAGGTATTCATGTTTCCCAACAACCTGCCCATGGGCATGTCCTGCAATCCGTACTACGGGTGCGCTGCCGCCCCACCGTCGTCGACGGCGAACACCCGTGTGCTGATCGCGACGCAAGGGTTTGTCGACCTGCACCTCATCACGCCTGACTACGTGATTCCCAACGGATTTCTGGCGACGGACGGTGGTACCATCAACTATGCCGGCGTCGACCAGGTGACCTACGGGGCGCTGCCGACGGACGGCACGACGGCGATCAATCGCAACGGCGCGATGATCCCGAACATGGCAACGAATTTCTCCGGGGCGACGGCCTCGGTCGTGGGGACGACGGCGACCGTGCCCAACTATCAAGGACTGTGGTGGGCGGCCGGAGGCGCTGAATCCGGCTGGGGCATCAACTTCGCGCATCAGGGCGACGCTATCTTTGCGACCTGGTTCACTTACGACGCCACCGGCAAGGCGTGGTGGCTGACCATGACTGCCAACCTGACCGCACCCGGGGTCTACAGCGGGCAGCTGATCCGCACCAACGGCACACCGTTCAGCGCCTTCGTGCCGCCAGCAACTCCAACCGTGGTCGGCACCGGCACCTTGACCTTCACCAGTGCGACCACCGGCACCTTCAACTACACGGTGAACGACGGTGCCAATGTGGCGACCCAGACCAAGTCGATCGAGTTGCAGACCTTCGGTCCGGTGCCGACGTGTGTGTGGGGCGCGCAGCCGAATCTGGCGCTGGCGACCAACTATCAGGACCTGTGGTGGGCGGCGGGGGGCGCGGAGTCGGGCTGGGGTGTGAATCTCACGCATCAGGGGACGACCATCTTTGCGACCTGGTTCACCTACGACGCCAATCACAACCCGCTGTGGTTGTCCGGGACGCTGGCGCAGACCGGGCCGAAGACGTATAGCGGGGCGCTGCTGCTCACCGGCGGTCAGGCGTTCAGCGCGGTGCCGTTCGATCCGAACAAGATCACGCGGACGCAGGTGGGCACGGGCACGTTCGTGTTCACCGATGGCAACACCGGGACGTTCACCTACAACGTCGATCTTGGCGACGGTGTGAACAAGGCGACGCAGAGCAAGGCGATCACGCGGCAAGTATTCCGCGCACCCGGCACCGTTTGCCAATAGCGTTGCCCGGCACGGGCTGCGAAGGTTGCGGCCCGTGATACGATTGCCCGCAATTTTCAGTCATAGCGGGCCACATGAATCAACTCGACTTCAGCGAGCGCACGGCGGTCATCACGGGCGGCGCCGTCGGTATCGGCTTTGCCGTCGCGCAGCGCCTCAGCGCAAGCGGTGCGAAGGTCAGCCTCTGGGACCGCGACGCCGCTGCACTCGCCAAGGCGAAGGCTTCCCTTGGCCCGGGCGCGGATACGCGTGTCGTCGACGTCGCCGATGCGGCGAGCGTCGATGCCGCAACCAAGGCGACGGTCGCTGCGCTATCCCGCATCGATGTGCTCGTCTGTTCGGCGGGCATCACCGGACCCAACACGCCGCTGTGGGACTATCCGCTCGATGCCTGGCGTCAGGTGATGGACGTCAACCTCAACGGCTTGTTCTACTGCAACCGTGCCATCGTGCCGATCATGCAGCAGCGCGACTACGGGCGCATCGTCAACATCGCCTCCGTTGCGGGCAAGGAGGGCAATCCGAACGCGAGCGCCTACAGCGCGTCGAAGGCGGGCGTCATCGGGCTCACCAAGTCGCTGGGCAAGGAACTCGCGAAGACGGGGATACGCGTCAATTGCGTCACGCCCGCTGCCGTCAAGACAGCGATTTTCGACCAGATGTCGCAGCAGCATATCGACTTCATGCTGTCGAAGATCCCTCTCGGACGCTTTGGCCAGGTGGAAGAAATCGCGGCGCTGGTGGCGTGGCTGTGCAGCGAGGAGTGCTCGTTCTCGACGGGCGCAGTGTTCGACCTGTCAGGCGGACGCGCTACGTACTAGAACCCACCCCAAAAATGGCTGTCGCGCCCCGATTGCTTTGTCGTGTCCTCGCTCGACCCTCGCTGTACGTTAAGTACTATCTCGGGTCTCGCTGCGGGCCTTCGCGCACTCGGGGCTGCTCGCGATATTTTTGAGATGGGTTCCGGCCTCGCGCTAGCAGTTCCTCGAATCTAATTGTCTAGTCCCGCACGTCCAGCATGATTTTGCCGATGTGCGCGCTCGATTCCATCAACCGGTGTGCTTCCGCGGCTTCGGCAACGGGGAACACGCGGTAGATGACCGGCTTCACTTTTCCGGATTCGAACAGCGGCCACACTTTCTCTCGCAAGCTTGCAGCGATTTCCGCTTTGCGCGCCGCCGGGCTGGCGCGCAGCGTCGATCCGGTGACAGTCAGACGCTTCATCATGATGTGACGCCAGTCCACCGTAACCTTGCTGCCTTGCAGGAAGGCGATGATCACCATGCGGCCTTCCAGCGCCAGGGACTTCAGGTTCCTTTCGATGTAGTCGCCGCCCACCATGTCGAGTACGACGTTGACGCCTCGCTTCGAGGTCAGCGTCGCAATCTCGGCGGCGAAATCCTGCTCGCGATAGTTGATGACATGGTCGGCGCCAATGTCGCGGCAGAACGCCGCCTTGTCGGCGCTGCCGACGGTCGTGAACGTGGTGGCGCCGAAGCTTCTGGCGAGCTGGATCGCCGTGAGACCGATGCCGCTGGTACCGCCGTGGATCAGGATCGATTCGCCCGCGCGCAAGTGCACGCGGTCGAAAACGTTGTTCCAGACGGTGAAGTAGTTCTCGGGCAGGCTCGCGGCTTCCACCGCTGACAACCCGCGTGGCCAGGGCAGGCACCACGACGCAGGCGCCGTGCAGTACTCCGCATACCCACCTCCCGGGGTGAGCGCGCAGACGTCGTCGCCGACCCGCAGCGTTGCGACGCCCTCGCCGATGCCGACGACCTTGCCCGCGACTTCCAGGCCGAGGATGGGCGACGCGTCGGGCGGCGGCGGATAGTGTCCGGCCCGCTGGATGCAATCGGGGCGGTTCACGCCTGCGTAAGCGACCTCGATCAATACTTCGCCCGCCTTCGGCGTCGGGACCGCTGTTTCGGCCAGTGCGAGTACCTCGGGCGGGCCGGGCTCGCGCGCCGCGACGTAGCGCATGGTGCTGGGGATGGACATCGGCGTCGTCCTGCAAAGTGGGGTAGCGATGCATTGTAAGGTATGCGCTACACTCTCGTGCACCGCACCCGCCACCGGCGAATCGGATGACGAATTCTCCTTCCAGGCAGCCCTTTTTTCCGGGGAAGGTGGATTGTTCGGCATCGCACAATCTCGCCGCCTTGCTGCAACGGAGTGCCAAGCGCCTTCCCGCGCTGCCAGCGCTCGCGATCGGGTACCGCGTGCGCAGTACCTACGGAGCGTTGGCGGCGCGTGTCCTCTGTCTGGCCAGCGCCTTGCGCACCGCGGGACTCGCGCCCGGCGATCGCGTCGCGATCGTCGCGAAGAACAGCGTCGAATACATCGAGGTGATGTTCGCCTGCTGGCATGCCGGCGTTTGCGTCGTCCCCGTCAATAGCAAGCTGCACGCCCAGGAACTCATCTATGTCCTGCAGGACTGCGGCGCGCGCTGGATGTTCGTCGACGGCGCATGGCATGCGGCGTTGTCGTCACACGCGGTCGCGCTCCCCGCGCTGCAACGCAGCGTCGAACTGGGCAGCACGGACTACGAAGGCTTGTTCGCCGCCGAGGCGAGCTGCGCGATAGCCGCCGTCGACCCAGGCGATCCGGCATGGCTGTTCTACACCAGCGGCACCACCGGGCGACCCAAGGGAGTGGTGCTGTCGCACGGCAACCTGCTGGCGATGAGCCTGTGCTTTCTCGCGGACGTCGAAGGCATCCATCCCGGCGATGCGATACTCCATCCGGCCCCCCTCTCGCACGGATCCGGGTTGTACGTATTGCCGCATGTCCTGGCGGGAGCCGTGAGTGTCGTCCCGCAGTCCGGCGGATTCGATCCCGCCGAGATCTTGTCGTTGCTCGGACGCTGGGATCGCTCGTGCCTGTTCGCCGCGCCGACGATGGTCAAGCGTCTTGTCGAGCATCCCTTGATGCCAAATGCGCGACTTCACCGGCTCAAGAGCGTTGTCTGCGGCGGCGCGCCGATGTACGTCGAGGATTGCAAGGCCGCGTTGGCGGCGCTCGGACCGAAACTCGCGCAGATCTACGGTCAGGGTGAATCACCGATGACGATCACCGCGATGTCGCGCGCGGTTGTTGCGGATGCCGGAGCTCGCGGCGACGACGCGCGTCTTGGCTCGGTCGGTGTCGCGCAGACCGGGATCGAGGTTCGCATCGGCGGCAGCGACGATGTCGCGCTGCCGGCCGGCGAAGTGGGCGAGGTGCTCGTGCGCGGTCCGACGGTGATGCAGGGGTATTGGCAGAATCGCGAGGCGAGCGCAGCGGCGTTGGCGAATGGCTGGCTGCATACCGGCGACGTCGGTTATCTCGACGCCGACGGGTTTCTCACCTTGAAGGATCGCTCCAAGGATCTCATCATCAGCGGCGGATCGAACATCTATCCACGCGAAGTCGAGGAGGTGTTGCAGCGGCACGCCGCGGTCGGCGAGGTGGCCGTGGTGGGCCGTCGTCACGCCGATTGGGGCGAAGAGGTCGTGGCTTGCGTCGTCGCGCGCGGCAACATCGATGCAGTGAGGCTGGAACGTGAGCTGGACGCGCTGTGCCTCGAGCATATCGCGCGTTTCAAGCGACCGAAAGCCTACGTATTTCTGCCGGAACTGCCCAAGAACAACACGGGCAAAGTGCTGAAGACGTGCCACGCGTTCGCCCGGGCATGACGATTTCGCCGCACCGGTCCCCTTCGCGCCTGATCATAGCCGACTCCTACTTCTTCGCGCAGTCACACACGTCGTTGCCCTTGTCGAAGACGATGTGCCACGTCCCCGGCGCGTCCAGCCGCCAGATGGACGTGAACGTGGCGATCAGCTTGCCGTCGGGATCGCGCACGGGTCCCGTGCTCAAGGCGAGCGTGCCGGAGTCGAGCACCTCGACCCGCTCCGGCTCCCATGAAAATGGCGCCTGCGGTTTCTCGTAGAAGCGCTTCCACCGATCCGCGACGGCCTGCTTGCCGCGCTGCGGTTCCGGGCCGGAGAAAAACACGGCATCGGCCGCGAGAAACGACGTGAAGGCCGCGTAGTCGCGGTCGGCCATCGTCTTCGCGAACGCGCGCTCGGTCGCGAATACCTGTGCCTTGGCTGCGTCCAGGTTGCCACCTGGCGTCGTGGCGCACCCGCTCAATATTGCGCAAACGACAGCGAAGGCCAGCGCGGCGATGCGCATGCGGAGTGGCGGCATCGTTACTCCTGCCGGGATGCCGATGCGGGTGCCGCCCCGCTGCGACTGCGCCTCGACAGATACCACGCCACCGCGGCCGGTACGGCGAACACCAGCGCGTGAATCGCCAGTTCGAGTCCGAGACCGTGTCCCGCGCTGACACCGGCGTAGCAATCGACGATGACGAAGCCGAGCCAAACCCAGACGAAGATCATCGCGCCGTCGAGCGGCCTGCCATTGCGCTCCTTGTTCAGGGCCGTCGCAACGGCGACGAACGTGAACAGGACGGCGATGCCGATCAGAATCACGACGAGAGTACGCAAGAAGCCCCCACAGACGGATTGACCGCTGACCGCGCATCATCCGCCGGCCGTGCGGTATGATCAAGTTCCCACGGCGCCGGCGCGACACGCGCCACTGCGATTCGGCCCGTGTCCGAATGAGCACAGGAGGAAATGCCATGCCCAGTCCAGGCAAACGCCTGCGCGCGTTGATCGAGGCACCGGAGATCCTGGTGCTCCCCGGCGTCTTCGACGGCTTCAGTACGCGGTTGGTCAGCAGGCACGGGTACGTGGCCGCATTCATCACGGGCAGCGGTGTGAGTGAAACGCGGCTCGGCCAACCTGATGTCGGCCTGATGGGGCTCGACGAGAACGTCGCGGCGGCGCGTGCCATCGCCGCGTGCTCCGACCTGCTGCTGCTCGCCGACGGCGATACCGGTTACGGCAACGCGCTCAATGCTTATCACACGGTGCGTGCGTTCGAGCGCGCCGGCGTTGCGGGACTGATGCTCGAAGACCAGGTGTGGCCCAAGCGCTGCGGCCACATGCGCGGCAAGGAAGTGATTTCCGCCGAAGAGATGGTGCAGAAGATTCGCGCTGCCGCTGAAGCCCGCGTCGATCCGGATTTCGTCATCAAGTCGCGCACCGATGTGCTGGCCACGCACGGCGTGGCCGAAGCCATCCGCCGACTGAATCTGTACGCTGAGGCGGGTGCCGATCTCCTCTTCGCCGATGCCGCCATGTCGGCCGAGGACATCGGTACGATCGCCCGGAACGTGTCGAAACCATTGTCCGTGAACATGGGGTTCGGCATTCGCCAGCGCTCGACGACACCGCTCTTGTCCGCGGCGCAATTGCAGGCGCTGGGCGTGGCCGTGGTGATCTATCCACGGCTCCTGACCGCGTGCGCGGTGATGGGCATGCAGCACGGGCTGGAGCTCTTGCAACAGTCGGTGACGAGCGGGAAAGTCGTCGATCGACCGGATGCCCTGGTCTCGTTCGAAGTCCTGCACGATATTCTCGGCATGCACGAAATCGAAGCGATGGAGCAGCGCTTCCTCACCCCGGATCAACTCACGGCGAAATACGGCGCAGGCAAGGCGGCACAGGTAGTGCCCGGATTGCAGCAGGCCAAGACCAAGGCGGCGTGACGCGATGGCAATGGCGGACGGAGTCGTCGGCGTCGACGCACACGCACACGTCATGCGTCGTGATGCACCTCTGGCAGCGCAGCGCCACTCCGCACCGAAGCGCGACGTGACGGTGGAGGAATACCTCGCGGTGCTCGATCGCCACGGTGTCGCCCACGGGGTGCTCACAGCACCGAGCTTCTACGGTACCGACAACAGCCTGCTGCTCGCCGCATTGGATAGCGCGCGTGGGCGACTGCGCGGCACGGCGATCGTTGCACCGGACATCGAACGCGAAGCGCTGGTAGCGATGGGAGTGCGCGGCGTGGTCGGCGTGCGTCTGAACTGGATTCGCCGCGATACCATTCCCGACGTCGCTTCGCCCGAATACGGACGCCTGTTCGCGCTACTGGCCGAGCTGGGTTGGCACGTGGAAATTTTTCTGGAAGGGGCGAAACTCGCGACGGTGCTTCCCGCGGTGCGTGCGAGCGGGGTCCGGGTGGTCGTCGATCACTTCGCCCACCCCGATCCCGCGCAGCGCGTGGCGTGCGCCGGGATTTCGGCAGGCTCTCGCCGGCGTTCGTGCGGGCGACACGTGGGTGAAACTGTCGGCGCCCTATCGCCTGGGCGGCGTCGATGCACAGCGCTATGTCGACGCACTGCTCGATGCCGGTGGCCCGAGACAATTGGTGTGGGCAAGCGACTGGCCCTTCGTGTCGCACGAGGACACGATCACCTACGAACGCTGCCTCACGTGGCTGCACGAATGGATTCCGGACGCCGCCACGCGCAATATCGTTTTCAATGACACGCCAGCGGCGCTCTTCGGCTTTGCCCCGGCGCACGCAATCGCACAGGAGACATCACGATGATCTTCAACTGGACCCTTGCGGCAGCTTCCTTGGCGATGGTGGTTGCGACCGCCGGCGCGGAACCGATCAAGGTGATCGTGCCCACGGCCCCTGGCGGCGGCACCGACGGTTTTTTCCGCGTCGTCGTCAAGGAGGCGGCACCCTATTTCAACGACCCGATTGTCGTCGTGAACGTTCCCGGCGCCGGTGGCACCATCGGCGTGGCGCAGATGGTCAATGCGCCACCCGACGGCCACACGCTGGCCGCGGTATGGCTCGGTCCCGTGACCGTGAGTCCGCATACGATGAAGGTACCGTACACCCCGAACGACTACATTCCGGTGGTGCAACTATCCAGCGCACCGTACGTGATGTGCGTGCAGAACGATTTCCCGGCGAACGACGCCAAAGGACTGATCGAAGCGTTCCGCAAAAATCCGGACAAATACACCTACGGCAACGACGGTGCGGGCGGCCCCGGACAGCTCGCGACCGCGCGCATCCTGCGCGCGACGAACACGTCGGCGCGCGACATTCCGTTCAAGGGCGCGGGTGAAACATTGACCGCGTTCCTCGGTGGGCACATCGACGTTTACGTCGGCTCGATCCCGCCGATCCTGCAGCACATGAAAAGCGGCAAGGCCAAGTGCCTGCTCGTCACCTCGGCCGACCGAGTTGCGGCGCTGCCGAACGTGGCCAGCCTGCGCGATCTCGGCATCCCGGGTGAGGAGACCATTCTGTGGCGCGCGATTCTGGCGCCCAAAGGGACGTCTCCGGAAAACGTCGCCAAGATCGAGAGCGCCTTCGAGAAGGCGGCCAACAGTCCGGCGTCGCGCAAGTTCCTCGAGGACGCCGGCGAAGAAGTGCTCATCAGGAAGGGCCCGGCGCTGCGCGAGAGCATCGATCGGGAATACGACGCTCTGGGCAAGGTGGCGAAGTCGCTGAATTTGTCGCCGCAATAGCGGGACATCCGTTCCCGGCCCGGCGGCCGGCACGCTCCACGGCGCCAGCGTGCGAAGTCGCTCGACAGGGTCAGCTCCCAGTCGTAGAGTCGGACTTCGTCCGGCCCGCATGCAACTCATAGAACGGGAAACCCGGTCGAACAAGATGGCGACCAAGGAGGCGACATGAAGAAGGCAACTGTCACGATCATCTGCGCGGCGTTTGTCGCGCTTGTTGCGGCGGGACCGGCGGCGGCGCAGAAAAAGACGCTCGCCGTGGTAGTGAAGGGTTTGGACAACCCATTCTTTACCGTGCTCGGCGATGGATGCGCGCTGTGGAACAAGGAAAATCCGAAGTCGGAGTACACGTGCCTTTACACCGGTCCTGCGTCGAGCGCTGACGAAGCCGGCGAGATCCAGATCGTCGAAGATCTGATCAACAAGGGTGTCGCGGGTATCGCGATCTCGCCTTCGAATGCCCCTGCGATGGCTAACATGCTCAAGGCCAAGAAGCCGAAAATGCCGATCATGACGATCGACGCCGACCTCGCTGCGGCCGATCGGGGCCTGCGCAAGACTTATCTAGGAACGAACAACTACGACATGGGCGTCCTCATGGCCAGGCACTTGAAGGAGCTCAATCCCAAAGGCGGCTCGGTGTGCATGCAGCTCGGCAACGTTGCGGCTGACAACATCAACGCCCGGGCCGCGGGATTCCGCGACACCATCAGCGGCAAGAAGGGTATCGATCGCCTGAAAGGTGAGGGCGGCTGGACCGAGATTGCCGGTTGCCCCTTGTTCACGAACGACCAGATCGACCTCGCCAACCAGCAGATGTCGGACGTATTCACGAAGAACCCCAAGCTCAACGCGTTCATCCTCGTCGGTGGCTGGGCCCAGTTCGGCCCGCAAGCCTACGCGCAGGTGACCGATCAGGTGATGGCCAAACTCAAATCCAAGGAGTTGATCATCATCGCCGGCGACACGCTGCCCCCGCAACTGGACGCGCTGAAAGCGGGTCGCAGTCATGCGCAGATCGGGCAGCGCCCGTTCGAAATGGGCCACCGCGCGCCCGCCGTGCTGATCGACCTGATCAATGGCAAGAAGACCGACGACCCGCTCTATACGGGCCTCGACGAGTGCACGCCCGCCAACCTGGGCAAGTGTCCGGCGAAGTAGCCGGCACCTGAAGACCTCTCTCGAGGGCGCCGGCAGGCGCCCTTGCTTTGTGCCGGAGGACGACTTCGAAAATGGCCATCCTGGAACTCGCGGGGGTCTCCAAGCATTTCGGGGCCATCCAGGCGCTGATCAACGTGTCGCTGTCGCTGAACCCTGGCGAGGTCATCGGCTTGATGGGCGACAACGGTGCCGGCAAGTCCACGCTGGTCAAGATTGTCGCTGGCAACTTTCCGCCTAGCGGGGGAACGATGACGATGCAGGGGCGCGCAGTCGACTTCCATGAGCCGGCTGACGCGCGAGAAGAAGGCATCGAGATCGTCTACCAGGATCTCGCGCTATGCGACAACCTCACCGCCGCGGAGAATGTCTATCTTGGTCGCGAGCTGACGCGCGGCTTCGGCCCGTTTCGTGTACTGGACTACCGTACGATGTTCGAGCGCGCCGGAGAGCTGTTCGCCGAGTTGAAGTCAGAAACCCGGCCGCGCGACCTCGTGCGCCGGATGTCCGGCGGCCAGCGCCAGGCTGTCGCGATCGCCAGGACGCGTCTGTCCGAACCGAAAGTCGTGTTGATGGACGAACCGACGGCGGCGATCAGCGTTCGCCAGATCACCGAAGTGCTCAGCCTGATTCGAAGGCTGCGCGATCACGACATTGCAGTCGTGCTGGTCAGCCATCGCATGCCTGATGTATTTGCCGTGGCCGACAGGATAGTTGTTCTGCGGCGCGGGGTGAAAGTGGCCGACAAGACCATCGCGCAAAGCTCGCCGGAAGAAGTAACCGGGCTCATCACCGGTGCTATCGAGGCCGCGTGATGCGTCGCCGGGCGGTCCATTCCGGTATCCAATCGAGAGCCCATCCAACGTGGCTTTGAGTCTCGACGACCCGATCGACACACGCGTGCACCGTAACTGGTTGAGCTGGCTCGTGAGCCAGCAGACCTTCTGGGTATCGGTGGCAGCCGTCGTCGCCTTTGTCGTGCTTTCGTTCGCGAGCGATGTCTTCGCAACGCAACAGAACTTGTTCAACGTGACGCGCAACTTCGCATTCGTCGCCATCATTGCGATCGGCATGACCGCCGTCATCGTCACCGGTGGCATCGACCTTTCGGTCGGCGCGGTGCTGGTGCTGTCGGGCATGGTGATCGGCATGACGATGAACGCGGGTACATCCATCTGGATAGCGATTCCACTCGCACTCGGCGTGTCGCTGCTGGTCGGTGCATTGAACGGGGTCATGATCGCGTATATCGGCGTGCCACCGTTCGTCGTCACCCTGGGCATGTTGTCGATCGCGCGCAGCGTGGCCATGGTGTTGTCGGACAACCGAATGGTCTACCAATTCGGACCCGACCAGGCCCAACTACTGACACTCGGCGGTGGCTTCATCGGCGTGACGCTTCCTTTTGTCGATGCGATCCGCGTGCCGAACCCGGTGGTCTTCCTGCTCATCCTTCTGTTGATCGCCGGGTTCCTGTTTCGCTGGACGCGATGGGGGCGGCACCTTTTCGCCATCGGCGGCAACGAGCGCGCTGCGACGATGACCGGCGTGCCGGTCAAGCGGGTGAAGGTCAGCGTCTACATGTTCTGCAGCCTGTGCGCCGGTATCGCTGGAATCCTCGAGGTGGGCTGGCTCGGCACCATCACGACAAGCCTCGGCCAGGGCATGGAGTTGTCCGTCATTGCCGCGTCGGTGATTGGCGGGGCCAACCTCATGGGCGGGACGGGTACGGCGCTAGGCGCCGTGGTGGGTGCCGCACTGATCGAGGTCATCCGCAACAGTCTCATCCTGCTGGGCATCAGCACCTTCTGGCAAGGCACCTTCGTCGGCAGCTTCATCATCATCGCCGTGCTCTTCGACCGGCTAAGGGCTCGCAGCGCCGATCAATAACATCAGGCGCGCGCGCCGGTCAGTGCATGCACCACCATGTACGCGCCGAGCGCCAGCAACCCGAGCAGGAACCAGCGGCGAAAAACCTCCGGATGCAACCGGCCACGGATGTGTTGTCCGAGGTACATCCCGGCGAGCGCAGGAATTACCGCGAGCAGCGAGATCCAGGCGGTCTTCGCTTGAAACTGACCGTTCGCCGTCAGCGCGAGCGCGAGTGCGATCGTGGACACGGTAAACGAAAGGCCGAGCACCTGGATCAGATCTTCCTTGTCGAGGTTCAGTGAGTTGAAGTACGGCACCGCGGGGATAGCGAAGACGCCCGTCGCGCCGGTGAGCATTCCCGTGACGAGCCCCACGATCGGCGACAGCCAGGGCTCATGCTGGCGGCGCACGTGAACCTGCGGCGCGAACAGCCCGATGAGCGCGTAGAAAGCTAGCACTGCACCGAGCGCTCCCGTGGCGATCTGTGTGGACGCGCCGGTGAGAAGGCCGATACCAAGGAAGGCACCGACGCAAACCATCACCATCATGGTCGCAAAGCGCTTCGACAGTACGCGCAGATCGGGACCGGCGACCATTTGCCATAGATTGGTCACCAGCGACGGCACAACCAGCAACGAAGCCGCTTGCAGCGGCGCCATCACCGCGCCCAGCAAGCCCATCGCGACGATCGGCAAACCCATGCCGACGACGCCCTTGACGCACCCTGCGAGCAGGAAGGTGGCGGTGACAACCGCGATGACGTAGGTCGTGTCTTCCATGGGAGCGCACATCGACCCGGTGCTCGCCAGACTCCAGTAGACGACTTCCACGTTTTCCGGCTGCAGCCACTCGCGCAATCCGCCAAGCAGATGATCGTCCAGGTTGACGCGCCAGGCGTCGCCGAGCTGGATGTCGCCGCCGGCGACGGCATTGCGATAGTTGATCGTCACCGGGCAGGTCCCGCTCTTGAACGGCTCGATCAATTGCAGCAGCCGTTCCGCCGAGCTGCCGCCGTTGCATGCCAGCTTGAGCGCCCGCGCCCATTTCTTGCGCGCGCCCGCGAGATCGTAGATCGCCTCCGCGACGATGCGCAGGCCCGGCACCTGTCCCTCCTCGCCCATGCGCTGCATCACCTTGACTTCCGCGACGAGCAGCGCGTCGTCGCGCAACAGGTGCCGATACGCATCGAAGGTCTCGTTGAACACGGCGATCTCGGCCTGGTCCTTGCCGTCGTCGAGCGTGATGAATGCCATCTTGCCGCGCCGCGACGTCTGCGTGCGCATGGCAGCGACCACGCCGGCGATGCGCACCGGGTAGGACGTTGGCTGCAGCGCGCCGAGACGCTGTTGCACCAGGCGCGCGAGTTCCGCCGCGACCGTGTTGTACGGATGCCCTGAAAGATAGAAGCCGAGGCTCGCCTTTTCGTGCGCAAGGCGTTCGCCGTCGCTCCACTCGCGCACGATCGTAAGCGCCGGGCCGCTCGCGGAACCCTGGCTCGCGTCTTCGCCGAACAGCGAGACCTGTGTCGCCGCACGCTCGGCGCGCTCCGCATCGTCGATTGCCGGGCCGACCGATGCGATCAGGGTCGCGCGCCGCGGTTCGATGCGGTCGAACGCGCCTGCGCGGATCAGCGCCTCGATGGCACGCCGGTTGACCGCGCGCTTGTCGACGCGCCGGCAGAAATCGAACAGATCGCGGAAGGGTCCGCCGGCGTCGCGTGCCGCCGCGATGGCCTCGATGGCCGCCTGTCCCGTGCCTTTGATGCCACCCAATCCATAGCGGATGGTCTTCGCATCCACGGGTTCAAAGCGATAGTTCGATGCATTGACGTCGGGAGGCAGCACGTCGAGACCCATCGCCAGCGCGTTGTCGCGAAAGTGGCGCACCTTGTCCGTGTCGTCCATGACGAGCGACAGGTTCGCGGCCATGAACGGTGCGGGATGATGCGCCTTGAAATACGCGGTCTGATACGCGATCAGGGCATACGCCGCGGCGTGCGACTTGTTGAAGCCGTACCCGGCGAATTTTTCCATCAGGTCGAACAGCATCGTCGCCTTCGACGAGGAGAGACCGCGCTCCACCGCGCCCGAGGTGAATCCCTGCCGATGCTTGGCCATTTCGTCGGGCAGCTTCTTGCCCATCGCACGACGCAGCAGATCCGCAGCGCCCAGCGTGTAGCCGCCGATCTCCTGCGCGATCTGCATCACCTGCTCCTGGTACACCATCACGCCGTAGGTGGGCGACAAAATCGGTTCGAGCCGCGGATCCAGGTAGTCGACCCGTTCGCTGCCCTGCTTGCGGCGGACGTAGTCCGGGATGAGTTCCATGGGTCCCGGGCGGAACAGCGCGACGAGTGCGACGACGTCCTCGAATTTCTTCGGCGGCGCCTGCTGCAGCAGGTCGCGCATGCCACGGGATTCAAACTGGAACACCCCCGTGGCATCGGCCCGGAAGATGGCATACGCGGCGCGATCGTCGAGTGGCAGGGATTCGAGCGTGATCGTCGACGCCGGGTCGAGCATGCGCACATAGCGCAGCGTCCAGTCCAGAATGGTGAGCGTGGTCAGTCCGAGGAAGTCGAACTTCACCAGCCCCACGAGTTCGACATCGTCCTTGTCGAACTGCGACACCGGCGCGTCGGCGCCCGGCTGGGTGTAGAGCGGGCAGAAATCCGTGAGCTTGCCGGGCGCGATCAGGACACCGCCCGCGTGCATGCCGACGTTGCGTGGCAGGCCCTCGAGCTGCTCGGCGAGCGCGAGCAGCTCGCGCACTTCTTCCTCGGCTGCTTCGCGCTCGTTGAGCAGCGGTTCGGCTTCGCGCGCGTAAATGGTGTTCGGCGCGGCCTCCCCGCTGCGGCGCCTCAGCAGAACCGTGCGCCCGGGCTGAAAGGGGATCAGCTTGGCGATGCCGTCGCAGAAACTGTAGGGCAGGTCGAGCACGCGTCCGACATCGCGCACCACCGCGCGCGCTGCCATCGTGCCGAAGGTGGCGATCTGCGATACCGACTCGGCACCATACTTCTGCTTGACGTATTCGATGACGCGATCGCGACCGTCCTGACAGAAGTCGATGTCGAAGTCCGGCATCGATACCCGCTCGGGGTTGAGGAACCGCTCGAAGAGCAGGGTGTAGCGCAGCGGATCGAGGTCGGTGATGCCGAGGCTGTAGGCGACCAGCGAGCCGGCGCCCGAGCCGCGCCCGGGACCGACCGGGACCCCGTTGCGCTTGGCCCAGTTGATGAAATCGGCGACGATCAGAAAGTAACCCGCATAGCCCATCTGGACGATCGTCTTCACCTCGAAGGCGAGTCGCGCGACGTAGTCGGGGCGCTTGGCGTCGCACTCGGCGGCATCGGGAAACTGCGCGGCGAGCCGACGCTCGAGCCCTGCCGCCGCCTCGTCCTTCAGATGTTGCTCGATCGTCACGCCGGATGGGGTGGGGAAGTCGGGCAGGTAGTTCTTGCCGAGGGGAATAGTCAGATTGCAGCGCTGTGCAATCGCAACGCTGTTCGCAAGCGCCTCGGGCAGATCGGAGAAGCGCTCCGCCATGTCCGCTTGCGTAGCGAAATACTGCTCCGGCGTGAACGGCCTGGGGCGGCGCGAATCGGCGAGCACATGACCTTCCGCGATGCACACGCGCGCCTCGTGTGCGCGAAATTCCGCCGCGGTGACGAACTGCACCGGATGCGTCGCGACGACCGGCAGGTCGAGCTCTGCAGCGAGCTTGACCGTTGCCGCGCACAGTGCGCGATCGCCCTTGCGACCAGCACGCTGCACTTCGAGATAGTAGCGTCCGGGGAATAACCGCGCCCACGACCGCGCCGCATGGGCGGCGGTAGCACCGTCGCCCTGGAGCAGCGCCTGGCCGACGTCGCCGCCGGCAAATCCCGACAATGCGATCAGGCCCGTCGTGCCTTCGGCAAACCACTCGCGGCGCATTTCGGGGCGCCCGCGATGCTGGTTGGTCCGATACGCGCGCGTGAGCCAGTCGGCGAGCTTGAGATAGCCTTCGCGCGACTGGCAAAGCAGCAGCAGACGGTGCGGCGTGTCGCGCTCGGACTCGTGCGTGATCCACACATCGCAGCCGATGATCGGCTTGATGCCACGCACGCGCGCGGCCTTGTAGAACTTGACCATGCCGAAAACGTTCGACAGGTCGGTGAGCGCGAGCGCGGGCATCCTGTCCGCTGCCGCCGCGGCGACACCGTCGTCGATGCGCACCATGCCATCGACGATCGAATATTCGCTGTGCAGGCGCAGGTGCACAAATTGGACAGCGTGGACGGTTGCGCTCATGGGTTACAATTTTACTCGTTTTGCACCGATCCTCTGATCCATGCTGAACCCCCTGAACCCTTTCGCCCGCACGGCCCGTGCTTTGGCGCCGCTGCTCGTGCTGGCAGCGTGCTCGACACAGCCTGTCACGCCGCCGCCACCGGAGGCCGCTCCCGCCGCGCCCACCCCGGCGCCTGCGCCTCCGCCCAAACCGCAGACACCGCCGACCACCCATCCCAATCCGCCGTCGAACGTGAACCTGCAGGGCTTTCCGCTGCCGTACCGGCAGGGCTACACCGACGGCTGCGCGAGCGTCGGCGCAACCGAGCAGAAGGACGCCGCCCGGTTCAAGAGCGACGGGCAATATCGCACCGGCTGGCAGGATGGTTTCTACCTTTGCAAAAAGAAATAAGTCTTTGAGACCGTCGACATCGCAATTTGTCGCGATACGCGGCCTGCGTTATCACGTGCGAAGCTGGGGTGACTCGGGTGCGCCCAAGCTGTTCATGCTGCACGGCTGGATGGATGTCGGCGCCTCGTTCCAGTTTCTCATCGACGCGTTGTCGCGCGAATGGCACGTGCTGGCGCCCGATTGGCGCGGTTTCGGCCGAACCGAGTGGTGCGAGAACGGGTATTGGTTCCCCGACTATCTCGCGGATCTCGACGCATTGCTCGATCACTTCGCCGGCGACGAGCCTGCGCGGCTCGTCGGGCACAGCCTCGGGGGCAATGTGGTCATGCTCTACGCGGGCGTGCGGCCGCAGCGCGTGGCGCGCGTGGTGTCGCTCGAAGGCTTCGGCATTCCGGCGGAGACGGCGGTGCGGGCGCCGGTCAAGATTGCCAAGTGGCTCGACGCGTTGGGCGATCCGCCGGCGTTCCGACCGTACGCGGATCTCGCGGCCGTCGCCGATCAACTGCAAAAGAACAACCCGCGGCTGCCGCGCGACAAGGCGGAGTTCCTCGCGGGCCACTGGGCCAAGGCGCAAGCAGACGGCAGCGCGCGCCTGGATTCGGATCCGCGGCACAAGCTGCCGTCCCCCACCGTGTACCGGATGGAAGAAGTGATCGCCGTTTGGAACAAGATCACGGCGCCGGTATTGTGGGTGGCCGCAACCGAATCGTTCATACCGAAATGGCTGGGCGCCCATCCCGAAGGCGAAGCGGCGACCGACAGCCTCGCCAGCGTTCGTGCGCGCATCGCCCACGTTCCGCAGGGACAACTGGTCAGCGTCGACGCAGCGGGGCACATGCTGCATCTCGATCGACCGGAAGCGGTGGCTGCAGTCATCGAGCCTTTTCTGGCCGCGTGATGACGCGGCAGATCGCGATCCGGTCGCGTCGCGGCGCGTATCTCGCGCTCGTGTTCCTGACGCTGATCTGGGGCATGAACTGGATGGCCATGAAGTACGGCCTGCGCTATGCGCAGCCGGCGGTCTACAACGTCGACCGCATCCTCGTCGCCGTCGCGGTCCTGTTCGCGGTGATGTACTGGGAAGGCCGCCCCTTCTGGCCGCGCTCGTGGATTGCCGTCATCGTCACGGGCTTTTTCCAGACCACGATCAATTTCACCGCGACGACGATGGCCCTCGCGGGAGGTGGTGCCGGACGCACGTCGGTGCTCGTGTTCACCATGCCGTTCTGGACGATGCTGATGGCGTGGCCGGTCCTGCACGAGCGCGTGCGCGGCACGCAGTGGCTCGCGGTCGCCTTTGCCCTCGTCGGCCTCGTGATCGTCGTCGAGCCGTGGCACTGGGAAGGCGAGCTCGCACCGAAGTTGTGGGCGACATTGTCGGGGTTCGGCTGGGGGGCAGGCACGGTCGCCACCAAGTATTTCCAGCGTCGACACCAGCTCGACATGCTCAACCTGATCACGTGGCAGATGGCCGTGGGCGTGCTCCCGCTGCTGCTGGTCCCGCTCGCGTTCTCCATGCCGTCCGCCGAATGGAGTGCGGTATACGTGAGCGCCGTGATCTACGCGGGCGTCATTGCCACGGCGATCGGCTTCATCCTGTGGACCGCCGTCATCGCCGTACTGCCCGCGGGCACCGCGTCGCTCAACATGTTCGCGATTCCGGTCATCGCCATCGTGTCGTCGATGCTGGTGTTCGGTGAGCGCATCACCACGACGGAGTGGATCGGCATTGCTGCGATCGGCATCGGTCTCGTGATCTTGTCGGCACGTGCCTGGTGGGAAGGCCGACGCGGACAAACCGAATCGATCCAGGCGCCCGCGATCGAGACCGGATGATGCGGCGCGGTATACTTCGGGTCCCCAGGCCCGCATCGCCATTCCGCATCGCCATTTCGTGTCCGCTGACGATCTCTCCAAACTACGCATCGATCGCACTCTGGCGCCGATCCAGTCGCGCCGGCAACGCAAATGGTGGTGGCTCGCGGCGCTGGTCGTGGTTGCGGCGGGTGGCGCGGCGTGGTTCGTATTCAGTCCGCGCGTGGTGTCGGTGCAGACCACGCCTATCGTCACCACGTATCCATCGCAGCAGTTCGTCGTGCTCAATTCGAGCGGATACGTCGTCGCCCAGCGCAAGGCGGCGATCTCCTCGAAGGCATCCGGCCGCCTCGAATGGCTCGGTGTCGCCGAAGGTTCGCGCGTCAAGGCGGGCGACGTCATTGCGCGACTCGATGCCCGCGACCTCGCAGCGCAACTCGAAAGTGCGAACGCCAGCATCAAGGTGGCGCGCGCGGCCATCGAGCAGGCCGAAGCGGAAAATCGCGACGCTGCAGCGTCGCTGAGCCGCACGCAGGATCTCCTCGCGCAGAAATTCGTGTCGCAATCCGCGCTGGACACGGCGAAGGCGCGCGCCGACCGTGCAGTGGCCGGCGTCGCGAGCGCGAAGGCGGGCGTGGCCGTCGCCGAGGCGAATGCCCGCAATGCGCAGGTCGCCGTCGACTACACCAACATACGCGCGCCGTTCGACGGCATCATCCTGTCCAAGAGCGCGAACGTCGGCGACATGGTCACGCCCTTTTCGTCCGCAGCGGACTCCAAGGGCGCCGTCGTCACGATGGCTGACATGAGCACGCTGGAAGTCGAGGCGGATGTGTCCGAATCCAGCCTGTCGAAGATCACTGTCGGCCAGCCAAGTGAAATCACCCTCGACGCGCTGCCCGATGTGCGTTTTCGCGGTACGGTGTCCCGCATCGTGCCGACAGTCGATCGCGCGAAGGCAACGGTGATGACGAAAGTGCGCTTCGAGGCCATCGATCCGCGCGTTCTGCCGGAGATGAGCGCCAAGGTCTCGTTCCTGTCGCAGCCCGTTACACCGGAACAGCAGAAGCCGATGACCGCGGTGAACGCGGATGCGCTCGCCCCACGTGACGGCAAGACGGTCGTCGTCGTCGTCCGCGACAGCAAGGCCGCGGTCGTTCCGGTGACGCCGGGCAACAAGATCGGTGAACTGACGGCGATCTCGGGCGACGTCAAGACGGGCGAGAAAGCGGTGCTGAAACCCGGCCCGGATCTGCGCGACGGCGTGGCCGTCAAACTCGCGGCGAAATGAAGGCGGAGTCGCCGACGGCGGGCCGCGACGCGGCAATGTCGCCTTCGGCCGCGGATCCTGGTGCCGCGCAGGGTACGGTGCTGGTGGAGATTCGCAAGCTCGCCAAGTACTACCAGCGCGGAGGGCAGATCATACCGGTGCTGGTCGACATCGACCTCGATGTGCGGCTCGGTGACTTCGTGGCGCTGATGGGTCCTTCCGGATCCGGCAAGAGCACGCTGCTGAACCTCATCGCCGGCATCGACAAGCCGTCCAGCGGAACAATCAAGGTGGCCGGGGTGGACATTGCGCGTCTGTCCGACTCGGACCTCGCGCGCTGGCGTGCAACCCATGTCGGATTCATCTTCCAGTTCTACAACCTGATGCCGGTATTGACCGCCTTCGAGAATGTGGAACTGCCGTTGCTGCTTGCAGCGCTCTCCCGGCGCGAGCGGCGCGAGCGCGTCGCCATCACGCTATCGCTGGTGGGTCTGACGGACCGGGCCGATCACTACCCCAACGAACTGTCCGGCGGCCAGCAGCAGCGCGTCGCGATCGCGCGTGCGCTGATCAGCGACCCGACGCTCATCGTCGCCGACGAGCCGACCGGCGATCTCGATCGCACCACGGGCGAGGAAATTCTCGGCCTGCTGGATCGACTCAACCGCGAACTGGGCAAGACCATTCTGATGGTGACGCACGACCCCAAGGCCGCGGAAAAGGCGCGGCGGGTGGTGCATCTGGAAAAAGGCGTGCTGGTGGACTGAATCAGGAGTCGAGCATCGAATCGCGCCGGCGCCGCCGCGAACCCAGTCGTTCGCAACATGGACGAACGAAATTGGTGGTTGCGCCGAAGGCCGCTCGAGTTCGGGTGCTTGCGGTAACCCGGGCGTTTGGTGAAACCGCCGGCCGCACGCGCGACCCTAGCAGCGATTTCCTGTGCATCATCCGAACCGCACTTTCATCGGCGTATTCGGGATCGTCATCAAATCCTTTTCAAGCGCGTTGTCCATCGCGGCCTGCGCAGGTTCCGGTGCGCCGATCTGCAGATCGAGCTCGGCGGCGGCGATCGCCTTGAGAATCGAATCCCTGCCCATGTCCATCGGCGATTCCGTGGCTGCGGCTTTCCACGCTTCCTTGATGGTGCGTTCGTCGATCATGTCGGCCTGGATGTCCTGGAGCAAGGTATCGAGTTCGCTGACCTCTGCCGATCGCTCCGGGATTGCCGGTAGTTTGGTCTGCGTGCGACGCGGCGCGACCTCCGGTTCGGTCAGTTCGCCAAGATTCGCGAAGGTACCGGGTGCGACGCCGGCCTGCGTCTCGCCTCCGATCGAGGCCCGCGATTTAGGATCCAGCCACAAGTTTCTTGCGGCACTGCCGGCGACGCGCCTCGAAAGCGATCAGCGCCAGCGCGATCGCTCCGAATATCGCGGTGGCGTACGGCCACATCTGCTGCCAGATGCTGACGGGAACGTGCTGCTGCTGCGAACCCCATTGCGGTCGGGTCAGCGGCAACGATTGCGGTGATGCCGCGCGCGGAGTGGCGTTGCGCGTCGGAAGGCTCGCGGCCGCGGCCTCGGAAATGAAGCTGCCTGCGCCGGCATTGCTGGACACGGCGACGAGCTCGCGCGGTGCGGCCGGGGCCGCGACGGGAGTCGCTGGCGCGACGGCGGTGGCGATCTTCTTCTCCGGTGCCTTGGGACGTGCGTCGGCAACCGGCTCGTTAGTCGGAACAGGCGTGCCCCACGTCGAGCGCGGCAGCGCCGAGGCGACGGTCACCGGCGGTTGCTGCGACGTCGCCGGGGACTTGGCGTTCTGGCGTGACATGCGCGTCCAGGGCGCTTCCTCGGCATCGGCGGCGGCAACCATTGTCGGGGACTCGCTATTGGGCGGGTCGAGCAGGAGGACGTAGTCGCGACGCGTCGTGCTGCCGCATCCGGCCTGGATGGCCAGGCCCACCGCCGGTTCGCTGACGGCTCTTGCCGTCGTTATCACGATGCGCGCCCCGGCCGCCGCCTCCTCAATACTGACCCTTCCCGTCACAATTTGTGGCGCCCCTGAGGCGCTGTTGTTGGCGACAAGTTTGACGCAGGCTGCGTTCAGCGCCTCGCCGCTGCTCAATGCAACGGGGATCACGACGCGCAATGGCTGACCCAGCGCCGAAAGTGACGCGACGCCTCCGAGCGTTAGCCCGTGCGTCGGGGAAGGAACGGACAGGGCGCCCGCGACGAGCGCTAGTGCAAATGGCAAAGTACGGGGCAACGTATGACGGTTCAGGGCGACGGAGCGCACAGCTGCACCTCGATCGGTTGGTTCGTCGATGCCGGCCCGGAAGCTCCAGCAGAGCCCGGGACCGGCGGCAGACTCAGTTCAGCAAGTTCCATGCCGCTCCCAAAGAAGGCCATCGCGCTCAGGCGCGCGCATGGGTTAAGCTCCTCGTTCCGCCCGCCCTTGCCGCTGCATCACCGTGTATTTCGTCCGTCTCGTCCTCCGTAACGCCCTGCGTCACCGTTTGCGCACGATCCTGACGATCGTGGGCATCGTCGTCGCCATCACTGCATTCGGGTTGTTACGTACAATCATCGACGCTTGGTACGCCGGTGCGAATTCGAGCTCGAGTGCGCGCCTGATCACACGCAGCTCGGTGTCGCTGGCGTTTTCGCTGCCGCTGACGTACGCGCAAAAGATTCGCCAGGTGCCCGGTGTAACCGCGGTGTCGTGGGCCAACTGGTTCGGCGGCGTCTACATCAACGAACGCAATTTCTTTCCGCAGTTCGGGATCGACCCGACGACCTATCTCGCGATCTATCCGGAGTTCGTCCTCTCGCCCGAGGAGATGAAGGCGTTTGTCACCGACCGGCAGGGAGCGATCGTCGGCCGCAAGCTCGCCGACCAGTTCGGCTGGAAGATCGGCGACCAGATTCCGCTGCGCGGGACGATCTATTCGGGCACGTGGACGTTCAACCTGCGCGGCATCTACGATGGCAAGAGCGCCTCGACGGCGGAAACGCAGATGTTCTTCCACTGGGACTACCTCAACGAAATCATCAAGCAGCGATACCCGCGCCGCGCGGACCAGACCGGCGTGTTCGTCGTCGAGCTGCGCAACCCCGACGATGCCGCCGAGGTGTCGCAGGCGATCGACGCCACGTTCAAGAATTCGCTGGCGGAAACGCTGACCGAAACCGAGAACGCGTTCCAGCTTGGCTTCGTCTCCATGTCGGAGGCGATCCTGCTGGCGATCCAGGCCGTGTCTTTCGTGGTCATCGTCATCATCATGGCGGTGATGGCCAATACCATGGCGATGAACGCGCGCGAGCGCAGCGCGGAGTACGCCACGCTGAAGGCGCTGGGTTTTGGTGGGAGCTTCGTCGCGATGCTTATCTTCGGCGAGTCGATGCTCATTGCTCTGGTGGGCGGCATCACCGGCATCGCGCTGACCTTCCCGCTGGCCGATGCATTTCGTGGTGCCACGGGAACACTGTTTCCCGTTTTCCTGATCAGTCACACAACCATCGCGATCCAGCTCGGTGCCGCCGCGCTGGTCGGCGTCGTCGCGGCGGCGCTTCCCGCATGGCGTGCCGCGCGCATTCGCATCGTCGACGGCCTGCGGGCATTGGTGTAGCGCGTGGCGATTCCCCTCAACTACATCGTGCGCAACCTCGTAGCGCGCCGGTTGACGACTGCGTTGACCGCCGGCGGCATGGCGCTGGTGGTGTATGTCTTCGCGACGGTGCTGATGCTCTCGGCCGGATTGAAGGCCACGTTGGTCGCCACGGGCCAGGACGACAACATGATCGTGATCCGCCGTGGTGCGCTAACCGAGGTGCAAAGCGGGATCGACCGGCGCCAGGCGGGGATCGTCGAAAGCCTGCCTGACATCGCGATCGGCCAGGACGGTGAACGACTGATTTCCAAGGAACCGGTGGTGCTGATCAACTTGCCCAAGCGCGCGTCGGGCAAGCCGTCGAACGTAGTGATACGTGGTATTGCGCCGACGGCGCTGGCGTTGCGACCGAACGTGAAGATCGTCGAAGGCAGGATGTTCCAGCCCGGCACGTCCGAGATCATCACCGGGCGAGCGATCGCCGACGGCTTTCGCGGTGCGGGTGTCGGCGAGACGCTGCGCTTCGCCTCGCGCGACTGGACGGTGGTGGGCGTGTTCGATGCCGAGCGCACGGGCTTCGATTCCGAGATCTGGGGCGACGCGGAGCAGATGCTGCAGGCGTTTCGGCGCGTCGGCTTTTCTGCGCTGCTCTTCAAGCTTGCCGACCCGACCCGCTTCGAGGCGGTCAAGGAAGTGATCGAAGCCGATCCGCGCCTGACGCTCGAGGCCAAGCGCGAAACACGGTTCTACGCCGATCAATCCGAGACGCTGGCGCGATTCATCTCCATCCTCGGGACGACGATTTCGATCATCTTCTCCATCGGCGCGATCATCGGCGCGATGATCACGATGTACGCCAGTGTCGCCAGCCGTACCGCCGAGATCGGCACGCTGCGCGCGCTGGGGTTTTCGCGCGGCTCGATCCTGACAGCGTTCCTGGGCGAATCGCTGCTGCTCGGTTTGCTTGGCGGCGTGATCGGTCTCGCGTGTGCGGCCTTCATGCAGACCCTGTCGATCTCGACGACCAACTTCCAGACCTTTGCCGAGATTGCGTTTCGCTTTGTGCTGACGCCGGAAATCGTCGTTGCCGCGCTGATGTTCGCGCTGGCGATGGGCTTCATCGGCGGCTTCCTGCCGGCGGCGCGCGCAGCGCGGCTCAAGATCGTCGACGCGCTGCGGGCGGCGTAACACTCGTTCCGCGATTTACCGACCTCGATCTTCCCAGTCCGTCCAGTCCACCTGGAAATTCTTGAGATAGGCGTTTACCGCCTCACCCACGGTCGGGAAAAACATCTCCTCGCCGAACCGGGCGAAAATGCCGAAGCGCTTCAGCTTGTCCTTGACGGGATCCTTCATTTCGGCAAAACAAAGCGTGATGCCGGCGGCGTGCAAGGTTTCGTCGAGTTCAGTCAGCATGTCGGCTGCGGTCACATCGACACTGGTCACCGGCTCGGCCGCGACGACAAGCCAGCGTACCGGCGTCGGCGATGCCGCAACTACGTCGAGCGCGCGGTTCTGGAACAATTCCGCGTTGGCGAAAAACAGCGGGGCATCCCAGCGCAGCAGTACCAATCCGGGAACGAGGCGGGCCTCCGGATGGCGCGCGATGTCGTGGTAGCCCTTGACCCCCTCGACGCGACCCAATACTGCGGAGTGGGGGCGCCAGCCATCCCATAGGAATTCGATTACCGCGATCACGATCGCCAGACCGATGCCCGGAATCGCACCAAGTACGGCCACGCCCGCGAAGCATCCGATCGACAGCCAAAACTCCCAGCGCTGTATGCGATAGATGCGGCGCAGGTCGGCGACCTCGATCAACGATATCGCAGAAGCGATCACGACCGCGGCCAGCGTGGTCGTCGGAAGGTTCCTGAGCAGGTTCGGCGCCACCAGAAGCAGCAATGCAACCGCGACGGCGCCAACAACGCCGGCCAGCTGCGTCCTGGCGCCCGCGGCCTCGGCGACAGGCGTGCGCGATGCACTCGCACTGACTGGAAAGCCCTGGAAGAATCCGGCGCACAGGTTGGCAGCTCCCAGCCCGACCATCTCCTGGTTGGGATCGACAAAGGTACCGGCGCGCGCGGCGTACGCGCGCGAAAGCACGCTGGTGTCGGCGAACGCTACGAGGGCAACCGCGACACCGCCGAGCAGTACCGGGACGACGTCGCTATGGTTGATCGACGGGAAAGCAAAGGCGGGCAGGCCCTGGGGTAGCGAACCCAGTACCGACACGCCGGCAACGGTGGCCAGATTCATCGCGCCCACGATGGCCGTCGCGCCCACGACGGCAATCAGCACGCCCGGCAATCGCTTGCTGCGCTTGAGCAACAGGATCACGGTGAGCGTGCCCGTGCCCAGCATCAGCGATGTCCAGTTCGTCCTGCCCGCTAACAGCGGCCTGAATGAAGCCGCGGATTTCGTTCAACAGCCCCTCGGCATCGACCGAGAATCCGAAGAGCGCGGGAAGCTGTCCGATCAGCACGGTCAACGCAATGCCATTCATGTACCCATAGCGGATCGGCTTCGAGAGAAGTTCGGTGACAAAGCCCAGGCGTGCCACACCGGCCAGGATGCATAGAAGACCCGATGCGACCGCCATCATTCCGGCGAGCGCCATGGCGCGCTGGGGATCGCCGGCGGCAAGCGGCAGGACCACGGCGAGAATGAGCGCGACCAGCGACGAATCCGGACCCAGCACGAGTATGCGGCTGGGCCCGAACAACGCGTAAGCCAACAGCGGAACGATGGTTGCGTAAAGGCCGCAAATGCCCGGCAAGCCGGCGGCGACCGCGTAGGCGATCCCGACGGGGACCAGTATCGACGTCAGCACCAACCCCGCCGCGACATCGTGTCGCAGCCACGCGATCTCGTAATGGCGCAAGGTATGCAGCCCCGGCAGCCAGCGCAGCAAGCCGGTCTGATCAGCGACGTTCTGCGGTCGCGCGATGCGACCCGGTGTCAAGGGGGACATCGAACGGGACGAATCATCCGTGGGACGCAGGCGATTCGCGGCCGGGAAAATCCAGCGCGCTGGCGCCGAGCGATGGCTACGCCGTGCAGCGTATCACGCGATCGGGCCGACGGAGACGTGGTGCCGGGACGTCGCGACGGGCCTTTTGCCACGTTTGGCACGTGGTCGGCATGTGCCGGCGTGCCCGCGGCCGGCATCGGGAGTCGTCGACAGGCGACGATCAACGACTACTACGGCGTGCAACGCGCCCAGACTGTGGGGGTGAAGAGTTTGCGATGGCGAACCATGCGTTCTTCGATGTTCAACCTGTCACTCGCCGGGCGAGCGCGTACCTGTTCGTTCACTTACCTGTTTTCTTCATCACGAATGTGACGAGCCCGGCAACCGCGATGGCAATCAAGATCGTCACTGCTATCCCGCCGTAGCCACTCGTCCAGGCGCTCCACATGCCATCATTAGTATTTGTTGTGTTTCCGGTCTGCGCCAGCGCGACGCCGGTGGTCAACAGTGGCACCACACCAACCCAAGCAGCAAGCAATGTTTTCATGAATTTCTCCCAAGCAACCAGCGGACTACTTTGGCAACAGGCGCGCAAGAGAAAGGGAAGCGCGTCGCACCATCCGGCGAATCCTGGCAGCGCGGGGCACTCGCCGCAGGTCATTTGAACGGATGTGCCCACAGCGAACCACCGAGAATGGCCTCGCAATCTATACCATAGGGGCGAACGTACGCTGACGTACCGAAGATGTCTGTACGTCAGCGAACACAACCCTTGTTTGGCGGCCGACAAAAGTATCCGCGATGGTGCCACCGCCGCGAAACAGTTGGTCGGCGGCTTGCGGAGGAAAAATAAGCAGTCTCGAATGCGCGAGCAGGGTCAATAACGATCCCAATTGAGTCAACTGTAGGCCACACGACTGTGGTATGGTGAAATTCTCACGGAGAGGGCGGTGTCAACCCTTCCGCTTCCGCCAGGTTGGTCTGCAACCCTTGGCGTCTTCCCAGGCATCAACCAGCTTGCGCGATGCCGATTCAAAGCGGGTCGAGAACCTGCGACATTTCTCTTTGACCTTTTGCGCGCTGGCGCGCAATCGTCGAAATCCAAGCGAAGTCCTATATGGGATAACCCATGTAGCGTCAAAAGCTTTTTTAAGAGGTAATACCATGTCTGCTCACAAACAGGTCAGTCCCACCCAGCAGCCCGTTGACGGCTATCAACCCGATTTTGCGATTGCGCTGCAGATCGCCAATATCATGACGGAAGCCAATCAGCGCCTATTCAAGATACAAAGTGAAGCCGCCAATGCCGCGTTCGCGGAAAACTCGGCGCACCTCAAAGCACTTCTGAGCACACCGGATTCTGTGGCCACGCTCGCGGAATGGACCAGTCTTTGTCAGACGAACATGCGCCGGGCGTTTGACGTCGCCGACAGTTGCTTCGAGATCGTGCCGCAAGCCCGGGCAGCGATTGCCAAACTGGTGGGCGAGCCCTTTGTGTCCGCCAACCGCGAAACCCAGCAGTATCTCGACCAGGTTACGAAAGTGATGGTGGACGGTAGAGAAATGGCAGCTGCCTCAGCGAAGGAGTTTCTCATCAAGGCGGTGGCGAGCGCGAATGAGACGTTGCCAGCGAAGTCAAAAATCAAAGTCGCGTAGTTCTGTCTAGGACTACTGGTTCGCGGTCGCCTTGGTCAAAGGCTCCTCGGCGCGAATGGGCTCCGGCAATTTCTGCTGGGGTCTTTTTTTTCGCCGATGCGAGGCTGCTGTTGACTAGCCGCCCGTGACCCGTCTCCCCGTGACCTGAAAGGGATGATCATCATCGACTGAACGCGGATCACTGGCAGTTTCGAGCCTGCTCGAAGTGGATTCCCATCGCGTTGCCGCGGTATCGTAAGATCCGCATTCCCGACATTCACCCGCACTCGGCTCGAAAGGAGCCGCTCACTCATGGCCAATGTACTCACCGTAGTGGCAAGGATCCGCGCAGCAAAAGACAAGGGCGATGCGCTCGCAGCGCTGCTGTCCGAGCAGGCAGGCGTGGTGCGAAAGGCTGAGCCGGGTTGCCTGGTCTATCGTGTTCACCGCTCGACCAAGGAGCCGGAACTCTTCCTGTTCTACGAGACATACGTCGACGACGCTGCCTTTGAGCTCCACCGCAACGCGCCGTATCTTGCTGCGTACCGGCAGCGCCGCGAGAAGGAAGGATTGACGACCGGTCCCGCGGAGGTGGAAATCTATCGGTCGCTCACCGAATAGGTGGTTGATCGGAACGCTTGTCCGCCGGCAGCCAGCGCATCCGGCGTAACGCCGCATTGATCAGTATCAGCGCGCACGCAACTGCCGAGGATCGACATGAGCCAACGCATCGTGCTCGCGACGAACGCGGCGTCGAACGGTGGCCAGGGAAACTGACGCAGCTGCTCGCCGCGCTCGACCATCCAATGCCATGCCGTATGTGCGACCAGCGCGGACAGGATGATCGTACCGATGCGCTCCGGCACGAGCTTGAACAGCAGGGCGAGTGCCGGGACGAGCAAGGCGACGACCAGCAACTGGCCGAGTTCGACACCGACGTTGAACGATAGCAGCGCCGTCAGCAGATGCGGGCCGGCGAACTGCAGCGTCTCCCGCAGCACGAACGAAAACGCAAAGCCGTGCACGAGGCCGAACACGAACGTGATCATCCATCGGCGCTGAATATTGCTGCCGACGATATTTTCGAGCGCCATGTAGAGGATCGAGATGGCGATCAGCGTTTCGACCAGTGGCGGGAACCACAGCGCGCTCGGTGCGTAGCCAAAAGCTGAGGCGATCAGCGTGATCGAATGCGCGACCGTGAACGACGTGACGAGCAATATCAGCGAACTCCAGCGCCGGAATGGAATGACGAGGCATAGCAGGAAAAGCAGATGGTCGGTGCCGTCGAGGATGTGGAGGAACCCCAGCTCGACGAAGCGCAGCGCTGCCTGATGCCAGCTGGGGTCGAGTCGCAGGAGTCCCGGGTCTCCCAAAAACTCGAGGGCCCGCGCATCACCGTTCGGCGGCAGGAACTGCAGGGTCGTGACCACGCGCAGTCCGAGCCGCGAAAACCGCGGGTGGATCGAAAACGCGGCTCGATCCGAGACGATCGTGTAAACGAAAAGCACGTCGAGGAATTGCTGGTTCCAGTACAGCTCCATGTCGTCCGGCAGGCGAGGTCCGGTGACGTGGGCCAGCGCCGAGTCGTAGGAGCCGAAGGAGCGATCGGAGGGAAGCGAGATCCTGACGTCGGCAATGCGCGGGTCCGCGAGCCGTACGTCGCCTTCGTAGATTTCGACGTTGTCGGCGATCCATAGCGACGCTGCGTTGCGCAGGGCGGCATCGGCGTGCGCGAGATCGAGATAACCCGGCCCGCGCTTCGGAAAATCCACTTCATTCATGGCCGCCAGTGGCACCCGGACGAGCAATTGCAGTTGCGTTTCCCGCCGGCTTGAAGAACGCCTGGACCCTGACGTCGTTGGGGATGTCGTGCGCGGCGGCAAGCTGTGCCAACGCGACGAGGATCGCGGTCGCGACCAATACGCTCAACCGTCGCGTGATGGAGGCGAAGTGTCGGCATCGCATGCGCCGATGTAGTGAGAGCTTCGCTGTGGCATTCATCAGGCCGCTACAGTAGTGTGAGCGCAGGGTGACTGACAAGCAGATTCGACCGAGCGTACAATGATTCGCAAAACGGCGTGTGCTCAACCGGAATAGTGGACGGCGCCACACATGCAGGCTGCAAAGGCCGCATCCAGCAACGCAGAGGAGGAACATGAAAAACTTCCAGCGGACACGTTTTGTCTACGTCGGCGCAGCCATGCTTGCGCTCATCGTGGCGCTTGGTGTGGGGCAGGCGCTGCTCCAGAAAACCGTGGACGCGCAAGGGCGCACGGTGCAGGCGCCGGTGTTCGAAGTCGATCCGTTGTGGCCGAAGCCGCTGCCGAATCATTGGCTGCTCGGCTCGACCATCGGCGTATGGGTCGACGAGGAGGACAACGTCTGGATCATCCATCGCAGCTCGGCCACGCTCAACGACAACGAAAAGGCGCTGGCACTGAAGGTCGGCGAATGCTGCCGCGGTGCGCCGCCCGTGCTGGTCTTCGATCGCGCCGGCAACCTCGTCAGGGCCTGGGGCGGCCCCGGTGACGGCTACGAATGGCCGGAATCCAATCACGGCATCCACGTCGATTACAAGGGCAACGTCTGGATCGGCGGCAACGGAGCCAAGGACGCCCAGATCCTCAAGTTCACCAAGGACGGCAAGTTCCTGATGCAGGTCGGCCACTTCGGCAAGAATGCCGGCAGCAACAACCTCGAGAACTTCGGACGCGCCGCGAAGATCTGGGTCGATCCGAAAACGAACGAAGCGTACGTCGCCGACGGCTATCTGAACAAGCGCGTCGCCGTGCTCGACGCCGACACCGGCAAGATGAAACGCTACTGGGGCGCGTATGGCAACAAACCGGACGACGGCGACCTCGGCAAATACGATCCGAGCGCGCCGCCGGCGAAGCAATTCCGCAATCCGGTGCATTGCGTGGAGCGCACCAACGACGGGCTCGTCTATGTGTGCGATCGCCAGGCGGACCGGGTCCAGGTGTTTCGCCCGGATGGCACGTTCGTCAAGGAGGCGTTCTACGCGAAGGACACGCTCGGATCGGGCTCGGCGTGGGACATCGCTTTCTCGAAGGACCCGCAGCAGCGCTACATCTACCTGGCCGACGGCACCAACGAAAAAGTGCGCATCATCCTTCGCGAATCGCTGGAAGAACTCACCAATTTCGGTGACGGTGGGCGCCAGCCCGGCCAGTTTTTCGGCGTGCACAGCATCGCCACCGATTCGAAGGGCAACATCTACACGACCGAAACGTACGAAGGAAAGCGCTTGCAGAAGTTCGTGTACAAGGGCATCGGACCCGTCGTCGCGGGCGAGCAGGGCGTGCCCTGGCCACGCGCCAAGCAGTAGGCGTTGCTGATCTACGCGCCGGGTGTGAAAGTACGCAACTCGATGACGGCGTGCTGCGTCCAGACCGGCGCGGAGTCGGGGCCGCCTCGCTCGACATAGCCCGCATCGCGGTTGGCGCGAACGAACGCGCGCACCGCAGGCGCGTACCAGACGCGATCGTCGCACGTGGTGGGGCCGCGCCAGAATTCGTCGTCATCGAGACGCATGATCACATTTAGCTGGATCGCGTCGAACGTGCCTGCCGGCGTCGTGATCTTCTGCCAGCTGCCGACCACGACGTACCGATTGATCGCACCCTCGCGATGCGTCGTGTCGTTGAGGTTGGCGACCCACTGATTCCACACTCGACCTGGCGCCATCGGAAAGTTGTATCGCTGCAGCGGCTGTGCGAACTGGCGCGTTTCGCTGTTGTACACCGACCCCGACGTGACGAGGCCCGGCGCGGCCCAGACCTCGGTGCGGACGTTGTCGGTCTGATCGCCACGCTGGGTGATCCGCACGGTGATGCCCTTGGCATCGACGCTGAGCACCTCGTGCGTTTCCACCCACGTCGTCGGATCGCGGAACCCGTCGCTTGCCTGATAGACCCAGCGGTCGCCCACGCGGTACGTCGGCGCGGTCGCAGCCGGCCCACCATCGACCGGCTGCATGGCGCAGCCCGCGAGTGCGATCCATGTCGCGTATGTGAGTAGGCGGGGGAAAGTGCGCATCGAGTAATTATGCACGGACGAAGAGCATCGGCGCGTTGGAAGGCGCTGCGAGCGCGAGCCCGCAGCGCCTTACACCGTCAGCGTCCGTACTTTGCCGTGAACGACGTCTTGGCCGTCGCGCTTCCCAGCGTCACGAAGCCCAGCAGCCCACCCGTTGCACCACTGGTCAGCCCCACCGACGCTATGGGAAGGGCGTAGAGCGTGAAGATGTACCGATGGGCGGGATCGCCGGCAGGCGGGCACGGACCACCGTATCCGGAGAAGCCGAAGTCGGTATAGCCCTGAATCGATCCGGGTGGTAGCGACGCGCTGTTGAGCATCCCGGCGTTCAACGCGATCGACGTCGCGCTGGCCGGGATGTCGAATACCAGCCAGTGCCAGAATCCGCTGCCGGTGGGCGCATCCGGGTCATACACGGTGAGCACCAGACTTTGCGTTCCGGCAGGGACCCCGCTCCAATTCAAGCTGGGCGAGATGTTCTGGCCCGTGCAACCGAAGCCGTTGAACACTTGGGCGTTGCCGATCGTGCTGTTGGCGGGAATCTGCGCGCTCGTCAGCGTGAACGTCGCCGGTGTCGCGATCACATTGGGCGGTGTCGGCGTTCCGGGACGTCCGTACGTTGCCGTGAACGAGGTGCTGGCGATCGAGTTCGCCTTGGCGACGAAACTCACCAGCGCGCCCGGAGCACCGGCAGTCAGTCCGGCTGTCGGAATCTTCATCGCATAAAGCGTGAACACATACCGATGCGCCGGGTCACCAACCGGCGGGCACGGACCGCCGTAGGCCGATGTGCCGAAATCGTTGTAGCCCTGAATCGCCCCCTTCGGTAGCGAAGCACCGTTGGCGGCACCCGCGTTGGTCGGGAGCGAGGAGGTCGTTGCCGGGAGATCCATCACCGCCCAGTGCCAGAAGCCGCTGCCGGTGGGCGCGTCGGGATCGTAGACCGTAATCAGGAAGCTCTGGGTATCGCCCGGTGCGTTGCGCCACGACAAGGCCGGCGACTGGTTACCGCCGGTGCAACCGAAACCGTTGAACACCTGACCGGCTTGGATTTGGCCGGCGCCATTGAGATCCGTGCTCCAAAGCTCGAAGTTGCCGTTGTTGTTGCCGCCGCCGCAGGCGCTTAACAGGCATGCGGCAGCGAGACTCGCCAGGGCGGCAAGACGGTTGCAAACGCCGGATGCGGACGTGCGGATGACGTCCAGCCCATCGGACTCCCGGAAATTGCGCATCGGATCCTCCTCGATCGCGGTGCCTGAAGATGGCCGCCCGGCCACCGGTGAGCACCGCTGGCAAACAACTTGTTTGAGGTTAGTTGACCACGCGGAGCGACAAGCGTCAATGCTCGGCGAGCTTTAATCATCGCGGCGTGACAAATAGTCGATTGCCCTGCGGCAAACCGTCGATGAGAATGGTGCATTACAGCAGGAAGGACCTCGACCATGCCAACGTCTGCCGCCAACACGAAATTCTCCTGGTTCATCACGGGATGTTCGACCGGACTCGGCCGGGCGCTGGCGCAAAGCGTCCTGCGTCGTGGTCATCGCTGTGTCGTTACCGCGCGGAACGCCGACCACATCGCGGACATCGTCGCGCCGTTTCCGGCGTCGGCGCTCGCTGTCGCGCTGGACGTGAAGGACGACCGCCAGCGACGCGACGCGGTTGCGCGCGCCGAAGACCGATTCGGTGGCGTCGATGTGCTCGTCAACAACGCGGGCCACGGGTATTCGGCGGCCGTCGAGGAGGGCGAGGATGCAGCGATCCGCGAGATGTTCGACACCAATTTTTTCGCGCTCGCCGCGATGACGCGCGTCGTCCTCCCCGGGATGCGGGCGCGGGGACAAGGACACATCATCAATATTTCGTCGGTGGGCGGCCTCGTGGGCAGTCCCGCTTCAGGCTACTACAACGCAACCAAATTCGCGGTCGAAGGTCTGTCGCAAGCGCTTGCGAAGGAGGTCGCCCCGCTGGGGATTCGGGTGACGATCATTGAACCCGGTCCGTTTCGCACTGACTTCCAGGGACGCTCGATGAACCCGGTCAGCAAGCCGATCGAAGCGTATGCCATGACCGCAGCGGCTCGGCGCGAGCAGCTCCGGCAGAACAGCGGGAAGCAGGCGGGTGATCCGGCGCGAGCGGCGGAGGCCATCGTAAATCTGGTCGAGTCCGACAATCCGCCGCTTCACCTCGTCCTGGGTCGAGTGGCAGTCCAGCGCGCCCGCGAAAAGCTGCGCGAGCTGTTGCAGTCGATCGACGAAACGGAAGCGATCTCCTTCGCCGCGGACTTTCCAGAAAAGTAGCTCAGCCGCTTCGATCTCATCCTGGCGAGGGATCGACTACACCGGCCCACTTCGGGGCCTCGCCTATCAATCGGATCCCGCGACGGCCGCGGTCCTCGACGTCGACGAGCGCAGGGCGCGCTGGCGCAGCCACATGATCAGGCCCGTCACCATCAGCAGGGGTGGCAGCAGGCCGCCGAGAAAGGTCACGAAGCGCCCGACGCCGCCAAACGCTCCGCCTTCATGCAGGATGCGCACCCACAGCAGGAAACTGTCTCCGCCGGGGCGGGTCGTGCGGTCCGTCCGATGCACGACAGCGCGTGAACGCGGGTCGATGAATACGGCCGTGCCTGACCGTGACGTCGTGTCACCGGCCTCGCGCAGCGCCACCCGATACACGCCACGCGGACCGGCAGGTAGGTTCAGTCCGATCACCGTCGCTTCGGGATAGAGCTGAAGCGCGATGGTCGCCGCGGCGTCAGGTCCGATCGGCCGCTCGGCACTTGCGGTGCCCTGCAGTCCGCGCGCTGACGGCGACACCGTGGTGAACGCGGCGACGACGGCGCGGCCTGCATCGGAAAAACCGAGAAAAATGCCCGTGAACGACAACATCGCGAGCACGATGGCGCCCCAGATGCCGAACGTATAGTGCAGGTTCCGGTGCAGCGCGAAGCCGCGTCGAAAACCGAACGCCTTGCGCCGCAGGCCGCCCGCGGGCCACCACAGGTAGATCCCGCTAAGCGATGAGATCAGCATCGCGATGCCGACGACGCCGACGATTTCGCGGCCATTGTATTCGCGCAACATCAGCGACTCGTGCAACGCGTGCAGCGTCCCCAGGAAATCGCGTCCGGTTGCGGTGTCGAGCACGCGGCCGGTCGGCGGGTCGAGGTAAACGCGCTGAAATGGACCTGCGTCCATGCGTGCGCGCGCGAACACCATGACCGGGCCTTCTTCGCGGTCCGGCAGCCGCATGCCCGTCGGCCGTGCGCCATTGCCTAAAGCCTGCTCGGTACGCTGCGCATAGTCCGCCAGCGGCAACGCAACATGCGGGCCGGAAATCGCGTACCGCTGCGGGTTCAGCAATGTGTCGAGTTCGTGGTCGTAGACGAGGATGCTCCCGGTCAAGCCGAGCAGCGCGCCCACGACGCCAAGCGTGAGGCCGAGCCAGAGATGGATCTGCACCCACGCGCGGCGCAGGGTGGGTCGTTTCGTCGATTTCATCGTCAGTACGCCATCAGGCCCTAGATCTGCGCCCACATGCGCAGGAGGTTGTGATACGTGCCGGTGAGAGACACCAGCGATTCATGACCGGGCGTGTCCTGCGTCAGCCGCACGATCGCCATGTCGAGCTCGAACAGCAACGCGCGTTGTGCATCGTCGCGCACGAGGCTCTGGATCCAGAAGAAGGAGGCGACGCGCGCGCCGCGCGTCACCGGCGATACGCGATGGGCGCTCGTCGCCGGATAGAGCACGAGATCGCCCGCAGGGAGCTTGACGCTGTGTGCCCCATATGTGTCTTCCACGTGCAGCTCGCCACCGTCGTAGTCGTCCGGCGGCGAGAGAAAGAGTGTCGCGGAAATGTCGGTGCGCAGCTTGATGCCGGTGCCGGGCAGCAGCCGCACCGCTCCGTCGACGTGACGGCCGAACTGCATGCCGGTGGCGCTCTCGTATCGATTGAACATGGGCGGATAGATTTCGGCTGGCAGCGCCGCACTCAGGAACAGCGGATGGCGCTCGAGCATCGAGAGCACGATCGCACCCAGTTCGCGCGCGATGGGAGCGTCCTCGGCGATCTGCAGATTGTGCTTCACCTGGGCGCCCTGGTGTCCGGCCGTGACGCGTCCGTCGACCCATGCGTCGCCCGCAGCGTCGAGTCGACGCCGGACGTCGCGCACCTGCGCGGCGTCGAGCACTTGGGGAACGCGTATCAGCATCGGTGTGCGCTTGCCCGCTGCATCAGTAGAATTTGTAGGTCGCGGTCAGCATCGCCTGCAGGTTCGTCCCCGGTACGGAGCGACCACGATCCGACGGAATCAGCGCGTCGTAGTTGAGCCGGTTCGCGAGGTTGAACACGTTGAGCTGGATGCCGTATTGCGGTTGCTGGTAGCCCACCATCGCGTCCCAGCGAACGTAGTCGGGCACCTTGACCGCATTGTTGTTCGATGCGTAGCGGTCGGACATGTACGCGATGCCGGTGCCCGCCTGCCATGCCGACGTGAAATTGTAGGTCGTCCACAGCGTCGCACTGTTCTGTGGCGTATTCGCCGGTACCTTGCCTTGCGTGCCGTCCAGCACCGAGGCCTTGACGATCTCGGCGTCGAGGTACGTGTATCCGCCGAAGACCTGCCAGTTGCGTGTCAGCCGGCCGGCCGCGCTCAGCTGGAAGCCCTTTACGCGAATGTCGCCGGTGAGTTCGTACACGCCCGTGGAAATCTGCGAGCGCACGTTATCCTTTTCGGTATCGAAGATCGCGGCGGTGAGCGACAGGTTGCCGTCCAACAGATCCCACTTGGCGCCCAGTTCGTACTGGCGACTCGTCTCGGGATCGAGACTTTGCTGGCCGTTGGTGAGCGCGAGTGTCTCGAGCGACGGATTGAACGACGTGCCGTAGGAGAGGTAGTACGACTGCGTTTCGGTCGGCTGGTAGATGACGCCGGCGCGCACGCTGGTGAAACCGACGCTCTGGCTCGCCGAAGGCGGCAGGCTGATCGTATTGGTGAGGCTCGCGTTGTAACGGTCGTACCGCACGCCGGCGATGGCTTTCCAGAAATCGCCGATCGACATCGTGTCGCTCACGTACGGCGCGACGTCCGTGGCGCTCGCTTGCACCAGGTTGCCGGTGACCGACGGCAAACCGCCCGCCGGCTGGTAGGCGGGGCTGGGCAGCGATACGGCGAGGAAATAGTTGTTGGGATTGCCGGGAATGTTGCGCGAGTAGTTTTGCGCGTTGTTGGTGTCCTGACCAAGTTCCAGCCCGGCAATGAGCGCATGCTTGATCGGGCCGGTGACGAATTCGGTGATCAGGTCGGTCTGATTGTAGAGCGACGTGTCCGTAATGTTTCGGTCATGGCTGCCTAGACCGACGAACAGCAAATCGTAAGGCAGCGACGTCGTATTGCTGAGATTGGTCGCGGGAAACGCGTGTAGACGCCGCCGGTGATGGTGCCGACGTTGTTGGGGCCCGACTCGCGTGCGCCGATCGAGTAGTGCGAGTACTGCGTCTGATTGCGCAACGTGACCGACGGCGCTGAACCGGTGACTGATGGTGGCATTGAGGTTGACCACGTCCTGGATCGTCCGGTCGTCCGTCGAGCCATAGAAGTTCTTGCGGTTGACGTCGGCCGGTGCGCCGTTGACGGGCGGCAACCCATAGTCCGGCATGTCGTGGTTGTGGGTGAGCAGCGCGTTCAGGGTGACCTCGGTGGGCGTGCCGATGCCGAAGCGCAGCGAGGGCGCAAAGCCGAAGTCCTGATTCTTCATAACGTCACGGGTCGAGTGCACGTCCTGCGCCATCGCCGCCAAGCGATACGCTGACGTCTCGTCGATCGGCTGGTTGAAGTCCAGCGTGGCGCGCACCGAGGGCTGTGTACCGACGCTCAATGCGGCCGTGCCGAAGGGAACGAGCGAGGGCAGCTTGCTGACCTGGTTGATCACGCCGCCGGTCGAGCCACGTCCGAACAGCATCGAGGATGGTCCCTGCAGCACTTCCACTGCGTCCAGTGAGAAAACGTCCCGATAGTACTGGCCGCGATCACGCATGCCGTCGAGGTAGAGGTCGGTTCGCGCCGAAAAGCCGCGGAGGTTGAAGTTGTTGCCGATGCTGCCGCCTTCCGCGGCGCCCATGGTGATCCCCGGCACGTTGCGCAGCGCGTCGGCCAGGCTCGTTGCGCCCTGTGCCTGCATCAGTGCGCTGTTGATGACGGTGACCGACTGCGGGATGTCGCGAATTGCCATCGGCACACCCCCGCCGATGGTGGAAACGCCGGTGTCGTAGTTGTCGCTGCGCACACCTTCCTTGACCTTCACCTCCGGCAGGGTGGTTTCAGCCTTTGCCTGCGCGAGAGCATGCGATGGCGCGAAGCTTGCACCCGCCAGCATCGCGGCCCCGAGCGACAGCATCGCCGGGTGTCGCTGCATGCCCCTGGGCTGTCGTCGGGCAAACCGTGCAGCGCGCGGAATCTTTGCCAGTGCGACAGCGAGCGGCGAAAGCCGGAAGTAAGTGGGCCCCATCGAATTCTCCATGACGTCGGTAGTCGTTGTAAGGACTGGCGGCTACCTGGCGAGGGGCTGGGTGGCGCGTAAACATGTTGTGATTGCGGATCAGCGGACGATGTTCGGATCGGAAACGAACCCGATGCGCTGCACACCTTCGCGCGCGGCGGCAGCCATCACGTCCGCGATCGCCTGATATTGCGTCGTGCGGTCCGCCCGCAGGTGCAGCTCGGGCTGGGGTTGACGGGCCGCCGCTGCTTTCAGGCGGGTGGAAAGCTCGGCGGGCTGCACGATTTCGCCGTTCCAGAACACCGTGCCGCTGGCGTCGATCGACACTGCGATGTGATCGGGTTTCGTCAGGTTCGGTGCGCTGCTGGCCTTGGGCAGGTCGATCTTCACCGCGTGCGTCAGCAGCGGCGCCGTGATGATGAAGATGACGAGCAGTACGAGCATCACGTCGATCAGCGGGATCATGTTGATCTCCGCCATCGGCATGGCACTGCCCTTGCGCTCGAAATTGCCGAATGCCACTTACGCCTCCTTGGCGAGCGGCGCCGGTTGCAATGCCACGACCGGCGCGCCTTCGCTGACGTGCGAGCCGGTCGTGAGGAACGCGAAAAGATCGTGGGCGAACGCATCGAGCTCGGCCAGCACCACACGGTTGCCGCGCACGAGGGCGTTGTAGGCAAGGACGGCCGGGATGGCGACCGCGAGACCGGCCGCGGTCATGATCAGCGCCTCGCCGACGGGACCCGCCACTTTGTCGAGCGTGCCTTGCCCGCTCATCCCGATCGCCGAGAGCGCGTGATATACGCCCCACACGGTGCCGAACAATCCCACGAACGGCGCGGTGCTGCCGATCGATGCCAAGACGGTCAATCCCGACTCGAGGCGCGCCGTCTCCTCGTCGATCACGCGGCGCATCGACCGCAACAGGAATTCCGACGCGCTGCCGGCTTCATCGAGCCGGTTCACGCCATGCCGCTGATGATGACGGGTGGCCGCAATCGCGCGCTTCGACAATTTCGAAAACGGCTCGTCTGCGCCGCGCTCGGCGAGACGCAAGGCCACGGCCTGCATCGACGGCGCATTCCAGAACGACTGCAGGAAGCGGGCAGCGCGCTTTCGTATCGTGACCATCTGAATCGTCTTGGTGATGATCAGGTACCACGTCGCGAGCGACATGAGCGCGAGCAAAACCAATACCGTGCGGCCGATCGCGTCGGTCTGGGCGAGGAAGCTCGCGAAGGTTGCCGCTTGTATGGGTTCCATCGTGTCAGTTCTCCAGCGTGAATGTGATCGGGACGAGGACCCAGGCGGCGACCGCTTGGTCCCCCTGGCGCGCGGGAACGAAGCGCCAGCGCTTGACCGTGTCTTGAGCCACTTGATCGAGGCGTGGCCAGCTGCTGCTCGTGTGCAGTTCCACTTTCTCCGTGGTTCCGGCGGGCGTGACGAACACGCGCAGCAGCACGCGGCCCTGTTCGCCGTTGCGACGGGAAAGGGCGGGGTAGACGGGCGGCGGATTGTCGAGATACGCGGCGTTGAAGTTGGGCGGGGTCGTGGGTGCGACTGCCGCGACTTGCGGTGGCGGCGCTTCCTGAATCGGCGGCAGCGGCTTCACCACTTCGGGAACCGGTGTTTCGACCGCCGTAGGAGCGTCCTGTGTAATTGCGAGCAGGGGCGCGGGCTCGAGGGGCCGCGGCGTCGATTTGGGCTGTGGTCGTACCGGCAGCGGCTTGGGCGGCTCCGGCGGCTTCTCGACGACCTCCGGCACGATGTAGCTCACGAAGATCGGCGCCGCGTCGAGCATCGCGTGACGGACGGGCGCGTAACTGAGCAGTGCAGCGAACACGGCGACGTGCAGCGCCACCGCGACCACCAGTCCGATGCGCCGCGAATTCGTCTCTGCGGTGGATTTCTGAACGAACAACGCCAGCCCTCGATATCGAGTCACATGGCTGGCTACGCGCAAGGCGGGGCTGGCTAGAAGAAGTTAATGATAACGATTCGCATTACGTAAGTAAAGCGGCAAGCAAACAACAAGGAAACGACGCCAACGCTGCCGCGAGTCGACCCTTCGCGGTCGTTTCTACATAATGAACCCGGGTCGCCGTTGCCCGGTGCGCCGAAAATCCTGTCCTTCACCATGGGAGAAACGGACTGATGAGCGTGATCGGATCGAGGGTCGTCAATATCGACGCATTGAAACTTGAACACTTCGAGAAGGGCGACAAGTTCGAATGCGACGCGGTACGCATCGGCCCCTTGTTGGGGGCGAAAGACTTGGGCTATTCCTATGACGTTGTCCCGCCGGGAAAGCGTTCATGCCCATTCCACAGTCATCGCGGCGAGGAGGAGATGTTCTTTATCGTCAAGGGGGAAGGAACGCTGCGCTACGGCGACGAGACCAGAAAGATACGGGCGGGCGACGTGATCTGCTGTCCGACCGGTGGTCCGGAAACGGCGCACCAGATCATCAACGATTCGAACGCGGAGCTTGCCTATTTGTCCGTGAGCACCATGCTGCCTGCGGAGATCTGCGAGTACCCCGACTCGAAGAAGATCGGCGCGTTTGGCGGCGGGTTGCGCCATATGACGCACGCAGATCACGACGTGGACTACTGGGTGGACGAGATCTGAGCGCGTCGCAAAACGCCAAGTCGCCCCGGGGCGAAACCTTTCGCCATTTCCACATGGTCCCTTGTGACAATTCCGTCACGGATGCAGGATCAGTTTCTGGACTCTCCAGTTCAGCAACTCTCCGACGTAAAGCACGTTCTCTGACGGACAGGCGATTTCGTGGATCCAACCGAACTGCTTCAACTGCTTTCCCGATTCGCCGAGCACGCCGAGCACCTTGCCTTCGAGGCTTAGCTTGTAAATTCGACCGGGGAAAGCATCAGATGTGTACAGCACCTGGTTTGGCCCGGGTGTAATGCAGACAGTCCATGGCGCGCCCGGTGCCATCGTGAGCGGGGAGCCGGCCGCCTCCAACTTGGCGACGTCAGGCATGTTTCCGATGGCCGGCTGCGCGTCTGGGGCAACCGGTACGTCGATCCTGATCTCGCGGAGCACATTGCCTTCGCCGTCGAACACCTGGATACGCCGGTTACCGCGATCGGCGACATAGATGTTCCCCTGCGCATCGGCGGCGATGTTATGCGGCGTGTTCAATTGACCCGGTTTGTTTCCGGGCTCGCCCCATGACTTGAGCCATTTCCCGTTCTTGTCGGTCTTGGCGATGCGCGAATTGATGTAGCCATCGCTTATGTACGTGTTGCCCTGATTGTCCCAGGTGACATCGGTCACCTGCCGAAAGCGACCGACCTCGGGCGGCAGAGGTGGCTTGGGATGCTTGAGCGGGCCCGTGTCCTCGTCGGAGGCTTCCTGCTTGCGACCGAAAACCATCACGACGCGACCTTCGGGATTGAACTTGATCACCATGTCCGACCCCTTGTCGGTGATCCAGATATTGTCCTCCCGGTCGACACGCACCGAATGGCCGAATGACCATGCGTAGAGATTCCTGCCTATCTCGCGAACGAACTTGCCGTTGCGATCGAACTCGAGGAGCTGAGCTGCCGCCGCTGCGTACGCCGGTCCGGTGGTGTTCCCGCGCGACAATACAAAGATGTGCCCTTTTGAATTGACTGCGACACCCGTCACTTCGCCGAGGTAGAGGTCCTTGGGAAGCTTAAGCGGATCCGGCACGGAGTCGAAACGAACGACGGGTACCGACTCCTGAGCACACGTCAATGCACTGAACAACGCAAGCGAATGCGGCAAGCCAACGTCCTTTCATGGTTTCTCCTATCGATCGATATCGCGGGATCGCAGCACTTCGCCACAATTGAACGAATCTTGTCCGAAAGCGCTTCGCTCGGTCACTCGATCACCTTGTCAGCACGCTGCAGAATCGACGACGGGATCGTAATGCCGATATTCCTGGCTGTCTTGAGATTTACCGCCAGCTCGAACCTCGTGGGCTGCTCGAAGGGCATATCCGCCGGCTTTGCACCTTTGAGGATTCTGGCGACGAAGCCAGCCGCGCTGTGAAAGCCGTTCGACCAGTTCGGGCCGTAGGAGATGAGCCCGCCCGCATCGGTGTCGTCACCACTCCCATAGATGGCGGGCAAGCGCGTTCGCGCAATTGCCGTCACGATTTGCTTTCGGTTCGCGACGAACATCGTGCTGGTGACCACCCCCAAGGCTTCTACTCGCTGTCGTGTGACCCCGTCGACGACGGTGTCGATCTCGGCCGGGACCCGAATTTCGACTCGCTGCACCTCCATATTCAGCCGCCGTGCCGCCACTTCCCATGCGCTGAAATTTGCCGACTCGGTAGCGCTCGCAGGGTTGAGTAGCACGCCGACGCGGCGGGTGCCGGGTATGGCCTCCTTCAGAATCTCGAGCCGTTTGCCGACGAGTTCCGTGGACAGGAACGTGACTCCAGTCACATTCCCGCCGGGCTTCGACAGGGTTGCGACCATTCCCAATTTGACCGGATCGCCCCCTGTCACCATGACGATCGGAATCGTCGACGTTGCTTTGGCTGCGGCCAATGTCGCGGTCGTTCCATAGGAGACGATCACATCGACTTTTTCGTTTACCAGATTGGCAGCAGCCTCGGCGAGACGATCGTAGCGATCCACCAAAGATCGAGTGTCGATCTCGACGTCTTTTCCCTCGACGTAGCCCTGCGCGCGCAACCCGTCGCGAAACGCAGCAAGAACAATTGAGTCGCTCCCCCCTTCGATCCATAGCAATCCGATTCGCGGTCGGGGGGCCGGTCGTTGAGCAAAGGCCAGAGTCGCTATCGTTGCGAGCGCCCACGCTGCGAACAGCAGGTTTCGGCGAGTCATGGGAATGGCTGGTCGCAGCGCAACGGCAGCGACGACCCGATTCTGAACCCGAGCACCACCGTCAGAAGCATCCGGGCTTCCCAAGTGAATGTCGAAAGCAGCAGGGCGACGCTACGCCCTTGCCTGGAGCGGGTCAAGAAATGTCCTGTACCGGCACCAGACATTCCGTCAACGTGCGAAGGATGCTGCCATGGTCGGCGCAGGTGAATAGGCGAGTGTCGGATCGTACGACACGGGAGTGCCTCGTACCATGGCAGGAACTGTTACCGCCAAATTGTAAGCGGTCTGTAAGCATTCGCGTGGAAGCTACTCAGGCCAGTCAAACCGACCGGCATAAGGTCCTGTTGTGTTTTTCCCTGAACTGATCCGCCCCGTCGTTGCATGTACCGTGAACCCCTGAGAAATCGGTCGGAGTATTCCGCCGACGAGTGTCGGCGTTGGCGAGAACGAGCGTCACAGTGGCTGGTTGTCTTGGGCTGCGTGTGGGTTGCCTTCGTCATTTTGCTGATTCCGTCGGTGCCGCGCTTCGTTCTGTCCGTGATTCATCGCCTTCCATCCAGCGAGATCCTGGTTGCCCTCCTGGTTCTTAGTTGCGCTCTCGGTGGGCGGTCACACTAACGGTGTTGGCAGCGTTTGCCGACTTCGAGCGGCCCAACTTATTTCCGATCCTCCCGAATTTCTCATCCAACTTCATATGAATGACCGAAATCTTGTCAGGGGTCTGTTCCTCATGGCGATTGCGCTTGTCTTTGGGTTGACGTCCCTGCGTTACCCGACAGGCCAGTTCAGTCGCGCGGGGCCCGGACTGTTTCCTCTATCGGTGAGCGGTCTTCTATTCTTGATTGGTCTGTTCACCGTGGTGCGCTCGCGGTTCGTGGAACGCGTACCTCTTGATTTCAAGATGAAGAACATTGCCATCATCCTGGCGAGCCTGTGCGGATTTGCGGTGATCTCCGAGCACATCAACATGATCGTGGGCATCGTGTTCATGGTCTTTTGCGCCTCGTTTGCCGGTACCGCCACGTATTCGGTCATGCGCAACTTGAAGATCTCGGCCGGCCTGATTGCGGTTGCGTTGGCGTTCCAGAAACTCCTTGGCTTCAACTTGCCGCTCTACTGATGGACGTCCTGCACAACCTCGCGCTGGGCTTTGCCGTAGCACTGACCTGGCAGAACCTCTTGTTCTGCGCCATCGGCTGCATGGTGGGCACGCTCGTGGGAATGCTGCCGGGACTTGGGCCTCTGGCCACCATCAGCATATTGCTGCCCTTGACCTATTCCATCCCCACGGGCGGCGCGCTCATCATGCTCGCGGGCATCTACTATGGCGCCCAATATGGCGACAGCGTAAGCGCCATCACGATGAAGATTCCGCACGCCAGCAGCATCGTGGCCTGCATCGACGGCTACCAGATGACGCTCAAGGGCAAGACGGGCCTGGCCCTGTTCACCGCGGGCGTTTCCAGCTTCATCGGTGGCACGGTGGCCATCGTGGTGCTCTCGTTCCTGGCCCCGATGCTGGGCGAGGTGGCGCTGCTATTCGGGCCCGCCGACTATTGCGCACTGATGCTGGTGGGGTTTGTGTGCGTCAGCTTTGTCACCACCGGCAGCCTGCTCAATGGCATGGCCATGTGCTTGATCGGCGTGCTGCTCGGCCAGGTTGGCACCGATGTCAACAGCGGCACGCAGCGCTTCACGATGAATTTGCCTTTCCTGGCTGACGGCATTGGCCTGGTGAGCATTGCGTTGGGGTGCTTCGGCATTGCCGAAATTACGAAGAATCTCGACAACAAAGATGAGCGCACGCCCTTCAGCGGCAAGATCAAGCTCATCCCAACCTGGCTGGAGTTCAAGCGCATTTTTCCCAGCGCGTTGCGCGGCAGCGTGATCGGGTCGTTCCTTGGCATTCTGCCCGGCGGTGGTCCGGTGATCGCCCAGTTTGCCGCCTACGCCGTCGACAAGAAGGTCAGCAAGTACAAGCACGAAATCGGCGCCGGCGCGATCGAAGGAGTCGCCGGGCAAGCCGCCGCGGACGAAGCGGCCGCACGCACCAGTTTCATCCCGCTCATGAGCATCGGCATTCCCGAGAACGCCGTCATGGCGCTCATGATGGCCGCTTTCATGATCAAGGGCATTCAACCCGGACCGAACATGATCGCCGGTCACCCCGATTTGTTCTGGGGGCTGGTGGCCAGCATGTGGGTGGGCAACTGCTTCCTGCTGATTCTCAACGTGCCGTTGGTGCGTTACTGGCTATCGGTGTTCAAGATCCCCTACGCCGTGCTGTTTCCATCGATTCTGTTCTTCTGCTGCATCGGCACCTACAGCATCAACAACAGCCTGGATGACATTTTCATTACCGCCACCTTTGGCTTCATCGGCTACATGTTCCTGCGCCTGGGATTGGATGCCGCTCCGCTCATGCTGGGCTTCATCCTCGGACCGATGCTGGAAGAAAACATGCGCCGTGCGCTGCTCTTGAGCCGCGGTGATTTCAGCACGTTCGTAACTCGCCCAATCAGTGGCACCTTGCTCGGTCTCATCGGCATCTTCGTTGCGTGGCAAGTGGGATCGTTTTTTCTGCAGGCCCGAAAGACGACCATTCATCAGCAGCAGCCCGCGTAGCGCTCATCGAAGGGATTCGGCTCGAACTGTCGTGTTCGAAGGCGTTGCGGCTGGTCGAGCGCGAGAACAGCAGTCGTCGGATCGTTGATCGCCGTCGCGCCGTCGTACAGAGCGAACAACGGCTCCTCCACGGCGACGAAATCCCCGATCTGGTGCACGAGCTCGATCATGCCGTCGTGCTGCTTGGCCAGGCCACCTGTATTGCCAGGTCGAGGGCGAGCACGACTTCCGGCGTGCCGAGGTGCTCGACCTGCCGCTCGGGCGCTGAGGGGCGTTCGAGTGGCACAGCGGTCTCCGGCGTCAGGGCGGCCGCCGGCAATCCCATGGGCGCGCAGTGGCCCAAGTGTCTGTCGCGGCGTCCCCGCTGGGCCAGCACGTGCGCTGGGGTCCATCACGATTTTTCTTCGCTTTACTGCGCTGGATCAAGACAGTATCGCGACACACTGCTAAACTTTGAACGTCGGTGACTTCGACCAGGGGTTGTACGACAGCAGCAAAGCAATACCCGGCACTGCCGCCTTGCGCAGGCAGTCGATTGTGCGTGCAGGTGCGCTTCGTTGCAGTGGCGGCTGGTGAATCGACAAGCCAACTGAACGGGAGGGAGCATGAATCGCCGCATGATGGTATTGGCAACGACTTTCGCGCTGGTCGCGTCCAGCATTGCGTTTGGCGCCGACAAGGCGCAAGAGCAGGCGGAGGTGCGCAAGGCGGCACAGGAAGCGCTCGCCGCAGTCTACAAGGCGGCGCCGTCGGCGCGCGCAGCCGTCGAGTCCGCGGCCGGTTACGCCGCCTTCAGCAACTTCGGTATGAAGATTCTCGTTGCCGGGGGCGGCTCGGGCAAGGGCGTCGCGGTCAACAACAAGACCAAGGCCACGACCTACATGAAGATGGCCGAGCTTCAGGCCGGCTTGGGTTTCGGGGTCAAGAAATTCCAGTTGGTCTGGGTGTTCGAGACCGACGCGGCGCTGAACAACTTCGTCACCTCCGGCTGGGAGTTCGGCGGCCAGGCGACCGCCGCCGCAAAAACTGGCGACAAAGGTTCCGCCTACCAAGGGGCCGTCTCGGTGGCGCCGGGTGTATGGCTCTACCAGGTCACCGATAAAGGCCTCGCTCTCGAACTCACTGCCAAGGGAACCAAGTACTACAAGGACACTGATCTGAACTGAGACGCGCGCAGCACGCCGACGTCACCGAGCGCGCTGGCGGGCCCCTGAAGCACGCAGTATTCTTTTGCTCGCATGCGAAAGGGGCCGTTTCGGGGGTGAGTTTGTGTAGCGGATCGGCGGTTAAGCACCGTGGAGGCGGCTTAGCTGCTTCTGACATTCTCGTGGGGGGGACATGGATTTCTCGGGAATAGGTAGTTCGCTAGGAATCGCAATCGGGGAACATCTGCCGCGCATCCTTGGCGCGATCGTAATCCTCATCATCGGCTGGATCGTGGCAGTGGCTGTGCGCGGCGGAGTCCGGCGGCTGCTCGGTCTGGCGCGACTCAACACTCGGATAGCCCAGACCACCGAACAGAAGCTCGACCTGGAGTCGGGACTTTCTGCCGGAGCTTTTTGGCTGATCATACTCATCACGCTGATCGGGGTGTTCAACTCGCTCGATCTGACGCTCGCTTCCGGTCCGTTCGAGGTTCTGGTCAAGGAGATCGCCGCCTATCTGCCGCGTGTGGTAGCGGGCACGCTGCTCGTCCTCGTCGCCTGGCTCGCCGCGGTTGCCTTGCGCGCCATCGTAAACCGTGTGCTCGATGCCAGCGGCCTGGACGAGAAGCTCTCCGCCAGTGCTGGCATGCAGCCGATGCGCAAGAGCGTCGGCAACGTGCTCTTCTGGCTGGTGCTGCTGCTGTTCGTGCCGGCGATCCTCAGCGTCTTCGAGCTGGGCGGATTGCTCGATCCGGTCAAGGTGATGGTGACCAAGATTCTCGACGTTCTGCCCAACATCTTCGCGGCGTTCGTCATCGGCTTTGTCGGCTGGGTACTTGGAAAGGTACTTGCGGGACTGGTGACCAACATCCTCGCCGCCGCCGGCGCCGATCAGGGCGCGCATCGCCTGGGACTCGATCCGACCCTGCGCATCTCGCGGATCGTCGGCACCATCGTGCTGATCTTCGTGTTCGTGCCGGCGCTGATCGCCGCGCTGGACGCGCTCAAGATCGAAGCGATTTCGAGGCCCGCGACCGATATGCTGGGCAAAATGCTGGCGGCCGTTCCGAACATCGTGGCCGCAGCGCTGATTCTCGCCATCACCTACTACGTCGCCAAACTTGCCGCGGAGCTGCTCGGGCGCCTGTTGAACGGCATCGGTTTCGACACGCTGCCGGAGAAACTTGGCCTCTCAAGCATCTTCGCAGGGGGTATGCAGCCGTCGCGGCTGGTGTCGGTGCTGGTGCTGTTTTTCGCCATGCTGTTCGCCACCGTCGAGGCGGCGAATCGTCTTGGTTTCAGTCAGGTTCGCGATGTCGTCACCTTATTCATCAAGTTTGGCGGCAACGTAGTCCTTGGCGGCATGATCCTCACGATTGGTTTTTGGCTGGCTAACATTGCGCACGACGCGATTCAGCGCGCCGACACCACGCACTCGGAGAGCCTCGCTGGCATCGCCCGGGTTGCTATGCTGGGCCTGGTGATCGCGATGGGACTGCGCGCGATGGGCATTGCCGACGACATCGTGGACCTTGCGTTCCTGTTGACCTTCGGAGCGGTCGCAGTGGCCGTGGCGCTGTCGTTCGGACTCGGCGGCCGAGAGGCCGCAGGTCGGCAAATGGAGTATTGGCTGGCGAAATTCAGGAAGGATAGCTGAATGGTTCGGTAGCGCTCGTATCGCTAGCCAAGTTTGCGAGCAAGTTGCCGCGAGTCGATGTCGCCGTGACGGCACTTGCGCCCTGCGTCTAGTCGAGAAGGAGGTGATTTATGACCAAGCAACGCATCAAGGCTGCGGGCAACAAGGTGGCAAAGGCGGCCAAGCGTGCCGGGAAGAAGATAGGTGAAGCGGCCGTCGGTGTTGGCGATCTGAACGACGACGGCAAAGTCGATCGCGAAGATGCGCGGATCGCCGGCGCAAAGGCCAAGGTCGTCGCATCGAAGACCGGCGCGAAGGCCAAGGTCGCCGCATCGAAGGCCGGCGCGAAGGCCAAGGTCGTCGCATCGAAAACCGGCGCGAAGGCCAAGGTCGTCGCATCGAAGGCCGGCGCGAAGGCCAAGGTCGTCGCATCGAAGGCCGGCGCGAAGGCCAGGGTTTTCGCATCGAAGGCGGCAGATGACGCCGGGACATTTTTGAAGAAAGCTGGGAAGCGCCTCCGAACACGGGGCAAGTCGGGCGCCGATCAGAAGTAGCGCATCCAGTTAACGTCGGGGATGCTGCCTGCCGGGGTCGGGACCGCCAACCAGTCCGGTCATTGCGATGGGTGGCGTTGTTCCTCTCCGCGGAAATTTGCCACGGGAGCCGCGTATGAGCTTGAACGACAGGACTGATTCCGAATTGAGGAAACGCGCCAGGGCTGACCTGCTGGATGTACTCATTCGTGCCGGCCTCATCCTGGCGCTGGTGGTGCTTTGCTACCAGGTCTTCGCGCCATTCCTGACCCTGATGATCTGGGCCCTGATTCTGGCTGTCGCGCTGTATCCGCTGCATCGATACCTCGCGGACAAGATGGGGGGAAAGCAAGGGCTTGCAGCAACGATCCTGGTCCTCCTCGGCGTCGCCGTGATCATCGTTCCAACGGCCGTGCTGATGAGCTCGCTGGGCGACTCGGTGCATCAATTGATCATCGACGTGCAGGAGAACACGCTCGAGATCCCGGCCCCGCCCGACGCTGTCGCAACGTGGCCCCTGGTTGGCGAGAAGCTATATGCGGCCTGGTCGGCGGCGCACAACGACCTGCCTGCCTTCATCCAGAGCCAGCAGCCGAAGATCGGCGACCTCGCAAAGACCGCGCTCGGCTTCGTCGCCGGCATCGGCGCCGGGCTGCTCCAATTCGTCGCCGCCTTCATCATCGCCGGCATCATCATGGCCTTTGGTCAGGCGGGCAGCCGTGCATGTCTTGCCATCTTCGAGCGCGTTGTCGGCCCCGAACAGGGCGCCGAATTCACGAAGCTGTCCACGGCGACCATACGCGCTGTTGCACAAGGCGTCATCGGCGTCGCCTTCATTCAGGCAATCATCGTCGGCCTTTGTCTGTTGCTCGCCGGTGTGCCCTGGGCGGGCGTGCTGGCGATGATCGTACTGGTACTCGGTATTGCCCAGGTGCCCGCGCTGCTCGTCACTCTGCCGGCCATTGGTTACATCTGGTGGAAGGGCGATGCCGGGACCGTCGCGGCGGTCATCTACACTGTGCTGCTCTTCGTCGCGGGAATGACCGACAACGTGCTCAAGCCATTGATGCTCGGCCGCGGCGTCGATGCGCCGATGCCGGTGATCCTGCTCGGCGCGCTAGGCGGCATGGCGGCCGCGGGGATTCTCGGGATGTTCGTCGGTGCCACGCTGCTGGCGTTGGGCTACCAGATATTCATGGGCTGGGTGGCCACCCGCAGTCAGGCGGAGGCGGGCGCCCAGAAGCGAGACAAGCCGACGTGATACCGACGTTCGCGAGGTATGGCGTGGACGGGTTCTGCCCGATGGTCCAGGACATCCCCAGACCCTACCAAACCGACCCTGAGCAGCCGTACGCCATGCGCGAAAGCGGACGCGGCGGCTGTCACCACTCTTCACATTCGTAGCGGGTTCGGCCGGGTCGGCGGCCCTCCAGGGCTGCGAATCAGCGCGCTATCTGTTGAGGCACATCTCTTGCTTCTGCGAGGGTCCACTTGCGTGACGCAACCCGGCATCGCGGACGAACCCTCAAATGGCAGACAACTCTCGCTTCGAGATCTACGCAAGCAGCGATCATCCAGTGCAGAGTCTTGCGCCACCGAGTAAATCGGACCGGTGTGAAGGCGTGGCTTTCTCATCCTCTGGGAGCATCATCGGTGCTGCCGGATCGGAGTCCAACGCCATTTTCATGTATCGACGGCAAGCAAACGGGCTGTTCGAGGAAACGCCCTATTGCATCATCAACGGCCCGAGGTCTCGACTCGCCTATCCACACGATGTCGCATTCTCACTGAACGGAGAAACGGAACTGCTCGCGGTGGCGGCGCGTGGTGGAGCAATCGTTATCTTTGAAAAAAATCGCTCGAATGAAACCTATGGCCCTGAGCCCGTTTTTGAGATTTGCGGGCCCAGAGCGAAATTGAATTTCTCGGATGGCGTTGCTTTTGTCCCCCCGAAGAACGATTACCTGGCAGCGTGCAACCTGGAAATTGGCAACATCTCTTTTTTCCGCAGAGTCTCGGACTCTCCGATCAGCTTCGGATTGGACCCGGTATTCGACCTGAGGCACAACAGCCTCTCCCATCCGGATGGATTGGCCTTTTCCCAATGCGGAACATGGCTTGCCGTCGCCAATCACAGGAATCACTCGGTAAGTGTGTTTCAACGACGCAACAGGATTCTGTCGGCCGGCAAGTTGGAGTATCAGACAGAGCCGGTGACGATCATAAAGGACCCGGGGATGCGCCACCCGCATTCAGTCGCCTTTACTCCGGAGACTAACCATCTTGTCGTTACGAATGCGGGAGCCAATTACTTCAGCGTATACGCGCCAAAGCGCCGCCATCTTCGAATGCGCTGGTCTCAATCGCCCGTGTCCCAAACCGTTGTTGGACCGGACCACGAATTCAAGGAAGTCAATGCGCGCAACAAAATGGAAGGCGGACCCAAAGGCATAGCGATACATAAGAACAGCCTGGCCGTTTGCAGCCCGGAATACGGAATCAAGATTTATTCTTTTCGCGAACGGGCCGTTTGAATTCTCTCGCTGCGGTCACATTGCGGGAAAGAGCACCCGGAGTGCTCGACTATCGAATCATCTCGGCTGCGCGCACGAGCAGCGACTGCGGAATGGTGAGTCCCAGGGCCTTCGCTGTTTTCAAGTTGATGACAAGCTCGAACCTTGTCGGCTGTTCGACCGGCAAATCGGCGGGCTTTGCGCCTTTGAGGATCTTGTCTACGTAGCCCGCTGCCATCTCGTAGTGTTCGGCGTAAAGCGGGCCGTAGGACACCAGACCACCTTCCCTGGCAATGTTCCCGCTGTCGTAGCTCGTCGGCAAGCGCGCGCTTGCCGCAAAAGCGATCACCTGCGCCCGCTGCCCGCCAATCAATGGCTCAGTCATGACCAGGAGCCCATCCGGGCGGATGTCGCGGATCATGGCAAATGCGTTCGGAAAATCTTCCACCCGGACCACCTCGGCGATGGCGACGCTTAAATTGAGCCTGCGCGCGGCTTCCGTTGCGTCAGCGACATACCTGGGTGCGCCGGCGTTGGACGGATTCAGGAGGATGGCGAGCTTGGCGGCATGGGGAACAAGTTCGCGCATCAGCTCGACCTGTTTGGCACCAAAGGAAAGATTTGTGCTGCCGGTGACATTGCCGCCGGGCCGAGCCAGGCTTGCGATCAGCCCGGCACCGACAGGATCGCCTGCGTTCACCATCACGATCGGAATCGTGCTGCTCGCCCGGCGGGCGGCGCTGCTCGCGGCCACGGCTGGCGCAACGATGATGTCGACCTTGTTCGCGGCCAGTTCGCGCGCGATGCCGTTCAGGCGTTCGGGGTGACCCTCGGCGGAACGTTCCTCGATCAGGATGTTCTTGCCTTCGACGTAGCCAAGGGCTGTGAGTCGCTGGCGAAACGCCTCGCGATACAGCATGCTCGATGGATCGCTCATGGAGGCGAACCAGAGGAAGCCAATGCGCGGAACTTTCGACTTAGTTTGCCCGTGGCTGATGCGACGCGTGACAAACAAGCTGATGCCAGTTGCCAGTAGAACGCTGCGGCGCGTGATCAACGAATCGCCTGGTCGAGAAGAGGAAATAAGGGCATCGTACAGGACATCCGATTTGTTTCGAACAGAGCGAATCCGGGCGTCGTTGCGGACGACCACGTTGCAGTTGGTTCGCAACTATCGAATCACGTCGTCGGCCCGCTGCAGCAGCGACTGCGGGAACACGAGCCCGAGTGCCTTTGCTGTCTTCAGATTGATGGTCAGTTCGAACCTCGAGGGCTGCTCGACGGGCAGGTCGGCGGGCGTGGCGCCGCGGAGAATCTTGTCGACGTAGGTGGCGGCCCGCCGGTAGAGATCCTCCAGCTTCGGTCCGTAGCTCATCAGAAGCCCGGCCTCCGCGTACTGGTTCGCGTTGGAGATCGTCGGCAGGCGATGCTTGATCGCCGATTCCGCGATCGACTCCTTGAGCAAGTAGGTCAACGGGCTGACCACCACCAAGAGGGCTCCGACCCGCTTGCTGATCATCGTGGAGAACGCGCCGTCCATATCGCCTGGGCTCTGCATGTCGGCGACCTCGAGCGCGATATCGAGTTTTCGCGACGCCGTGTCGAGCTCTGCGAATTCGACCTGGGTTTTGACTTGCCCAAGTACTCCCACCCGTGAGACCTTGGGGACCATCTCCTTCAAAAACGTGAGGTACTTGCTCCAGAGTTCGCGGCTCGCGTCAGCGCTCAAGCCGGTGACGTTGCCGCCGGGCCGCGCGAGGCTCATGACGAACCCTGCTTGCACGGGGTCTGCCGTGAAGACCATGACAATAGGTATCGTTTTGGTCGCTTGCCGGGCGGCCGCCACGTGAATGCTGGAGCCGGTGACGATCACATCCACTTTGAGGCGCACCAACTCCGCGGCGATTTCCGGCAGGCGGTCCATGTGTCCGTCCGCGTACCGGCGCTCGAAGATGACGTTGCGTCCTTCGACGTATCCGAGATCGCGCAGTCCTTCGCTGAGCGCGCCGAACAGCGACGCCACGGACTCGCCTGAGGCACCCAGGAAGAAGCCGACCCGATACAGCTTCGCTGCTGGCTGAGCCTCGGCGACAGACCGCGCGACGACAAGGCCGCCCGCGAAAACGCCAACGAACCGCCGTCGATCCATCATTGAATCACTCCATTGATGTGCGGATCATTCGTGCACGACGGCCGTCGTTGCGAGTTCTCGATGTGATTGGTTGGCTGGAGAGGCCGCGACTAAGACTGTCCTGCGGGCGCATGGCAGTTACGACAATTTATAGCGGCATTCCCGGTAGTACGCAATTGAATTTGGGCGTTTGGCATCGTGCAATCGCTGCATTGAATTCGTAGCAACGAATCGATGCCCCGTACCTTTCTCAGACCTTTCTAGCTTTCCGCGCTGCGGACCTAGTCGATGTCGTCCGAAGAGGTTGACCGCATCGCGTCGCACGCGGAGCTTCGCCGCGCGACCACCGAACCTTTGCCTTGACGGAAGAAGGCAGACTGACATGCGTAATCGATGCAGATCCTCAGTGCTTGATGAGGGGCGAGGTTTCGCTCGCATGCTTCTTTTGTTGCTTGAGGACCTTCTTTTCCTTCGGTGTGTGCTGCGGCTTCTTCTTGCTTTCTTTTGGGGGCTGATGGGACATGGGTACTCCTGTTGCTCGCCGAGACCGTGGCGTCCGGTACTACAGGCGAAGGTCGAAGCCTTGCCGTGGCGCAGCGGCAACGATGGTGTTACCCATCGCAACCGCAAGTTCTTGGTGCCTAGCCCAGCTCGCCAATCGCGTTGCGGATGCTCTGGTCCACAAGCTCTCGATCGGCAACGGTGTCTCCCATGACGGTATCCCAGTGCAGCCGCACATAGGCGGACCTGTACTTGCTCTTCAGCACAAGAGTCTGCAGGCCCCGCTGCTGTCCAAAGGCGTAATCCGTCGCATAGCCGAGAAGATCGTGCACGCCTGCCTGCCATATCCCGTTCTGCACAGCGTCGATGATCGCGGCCATCCGTCGATGAAATTCGCGCGGCACTTCAACGGCAAGGAGATCTTTTTCCATCAATGCAGTATCGAAAGTTGACGGTTCACAATATGCTTCGCGACTAGGCAGGTAGGGCTGCGAGTTGGCCTCTCCGCGTCGTTAACTCACGCATACGGAAAATCGTCGACGCCGTCTGTGCGCTGTCACACACTAGCGTCGCCATGTGCTACTGAAGTTTCAGCCAAGGCGGGGTGGCTCAAACCGCGTGCTCCGGACCCTGGGAGCGCGAAGCGGGCGTCGGGGCAGCAGCGGAATATCACGCGTTCCTGCATTTCACCCCCTCCGCAGCGCATTCTGTCATTGCACGCTAAAGGAGGGCGGCCGCCTCCTGTAATCTGCCCCCGTGACAAGCAGGCAACCAGAGGGCAACCGCATGAATACCGATCCACCCAGCCCGGGCAGTGCCGATGCCGCCGACCGCGGCAAGAGCGGTACCGGCTCGCGACCATCAACCGCACAATCGCTGCGCGAGATCCGCGATGGCGTCGTGGTGATGTGGTGGGCCTTCTTCAATTGGCTGGCCGACGTATCGTGGAAGACGCTGCTGCTCGTTTCATTCCTGGGATTCTTACTGTTCGGCATACTCAAGCACCCGATCCCTGCCTTCCTGGTGGTCCTGGCCTCCTGCATCATCAAGATCGTGGCGGGCGGCAAGCGCAGAGCGGAGCTGACCGCGACCGAGGCCACCAAGCGGGCCGAGACCGAGCAACTCGAGCGCACTGTGGTGGAAGCGCGCATGGAAGCGTTGCAAGCCCAGATCGAGCCGCATTTCCTCTTCAATACGTTGGGCAGCATCGACCAGCTCATCCAGACCGATCCGCCCCGCGCGTCCAAGATGCAGCAAAGCCTGATTCGATATCTTCGCTCGGCGATGCCGCAGATGCGCGAAGGCGGGCGACCATCCCTGGGTCAACAGGTCGATCTTTGCGGTGCGTTCCTGGAGATCATGGCAGTGCGAATGGAAGGACGTCTGCAGCCTGTGGTGAATGTTCCCGAAGGCTTGAAATCAGCGGTCTTCCCGTCGATGATGCTGCAGACGCTCGTGGAAAACGCGATCAAGCATGGTCTGGAACCGAAGCCCGAAGGCGGCCGACTCGAGATCGGCGCGGAAGTCGTGGACGGCCAGCTGGCCGTCCACGTGCTGGACACGGGAGTCGGCTTCATGCCGAAGGGCGAAGGTGGTGTGGGCCTGGCCAATATCCGTGAGCGGCTGAAGGCGTTGTACGGCGACCGTGCCGAACTGATCATCACTGTTCCGCCGGCAGGGGGCACCCGTGCCACGATAAAAGTGCCCTACGAAGTGGCCCCGGCCTGATAGGACGAACGCCTGCATGCACCCCTTGTCTCCTCCGACCGCCGTCGTTGCGGACGATGAACGCCTCATGCGCGAACAGATCGTTGCGCGCCTGAAGGAAGCCTGGCCCGAACTCTCGATCGTGGGTGAGGCGAGCAATGGCCGCGAGGCAATCGCCATGGTGCGGAACCTCGAACCCGATATCGTTTTTCTCGATATCCGCATGCCCGGGATGGACGGCATCCAGGCGGCTCAGGCGCTGTCCGGGCAGGTCCATGTCGTCTTCGTCACCGCGCACGACGAATACGCCATCCGCGCCTTCGAACACGGCGCAATCGACTATGTGCTGAAGCCCGCGGAGCCGGCTCGGGTTGCGCTGACTTGCCAGCGTCTGCGCGCGCGACTCAAGGACGCGCCCGAGCCGATCAACGACCTGCTGGCGCAGCTATCGCAGCGACTCGGGGCTGGCGGACCGAAGGCACGCGAATACATGCGCTGGGTACAGGCCAGCGTGGGCGCCAGCATACGGATGATCCCGACGACCGACATCCTGTTTTTCCGCGCCGAGGACAAGTACACCCGCGTGCAGACGCAGGGCTTCGAGGCCCTGATTCGCAAGCCGATCAAAGAGCTGATCGATGAACTGGATCCCGACGAATTCTGGCAAATCCATCGCGCCACCGTGGTTCGCGTCGATGCGATCGAGCAGGTCAGCCGCAATTTCCGCGGGCATCAGATAGTGCATGTGAAGGGCCGGGACGAAAAACTGGAAGTGAGCCGCACCTTCCATCATCTGTTCAAGCAGATGTAGGCTCGCCTAGGAGGCGAACCCGCCGACGCTTGAGCAGGGTTCGAAGGGCCCGTTCGCTGGGCCAGCGGCAGAGTTCCCGTCTGCGTGGGGTACTACAACCCAGTATTCGTCAGTGCGTTACCAAGACGCGACCGGTGACTCCGTGGTTGCAGGCCTGCGGAAGATATCAGGGACGACATCGGCGAGCGCGTGGCAAATTTGCCTCATCGCGACCCGAGCCGGCGACTGATCGATGCGCTCCAATCGCGAACCCTGTCCCATACGAGCAAAGAACTGTCCGCGACCTCTTCGCTCGCCTGGAACACCACGCTGAACGGACGCTGCACGTCTTGTCGATTGGCGACGATGCGCACGACGACGAATGAGCTGAGCGAATTCATCGCCGCCAGGATCTGGCGTAAGGCGTCGCCTTTGTTCAGCGAGGATCGTGCATGCCGCCCACGCGCTTCCGCGCGCGAACGCAGGACCACCCACAGGGAAAGTTCCGGAAGCGGATCGCGACGACTCATGTAGCTGCCGGATACCGCGACGGTCTTGACCTCGAAAGGATTCCGATTCCAATCGGCGTTGATGTGTCTTGCCACTTCCCGCGCTGCATGGAGCAACGCCTTGGCCCGCGCGCGCGATAACGGCGTGACCACGCAGGCGAGCGCGTATTCGCGCAGACGTGCGGTCGGGCGATAGCCGCCAGTGTCGTCCGGCTGCAGCAATCCGCCCGCCTCCAGTTTCTTGAGTAGCCTAGCGCTGTTGGCGGCGTCGAGTCGAAAATCCGCGCCCAAGCTGTCGGCGTCGATGCGTGCCTCGACCGGGTCGGGTGCAGCCTTGCCGCGCAAGCACGCGCACGGCACCGGCACGCAGTGCGCGCGCTTCGAGTCCGAAATATCGCTCATCCGCGACCAGTCTGCGGATGCTGGTGCCGCCTTGTGCGGTGATCAGTCTGTCGGGCGCGGGGACAGCGGCTGGGGCGCCGACCCGCGGAGCGGATACTGGACCGTGCGGTGAGCGCGAGGACTTCTTGCTGCGGGCTGGATTTTGCGAGGAACCAGGGTCGGTCGAATCCACGTCTCAACGCCTCCGTAAGGACATCGCGGGACGGTGACGTGGATTGGATTCCGCGCCGCGCAGCGCACGTCATTCGCATGACGGCAAACTTGCGTGGGCAACCCCGCTACCCTGCAACCTGCTCAGGGCCGGAGGCTTTGCGTCACTGCCTTGCGACAGTTTTGCCGAGCTGATCTGTACTGGGCACGCGACCATACCGATTCGCGTTCACTACATCTTGCTGCACTTGGGATGTTTCGCCCAAAGGCGGGTTCTGTCAAGATCTTTAGAGAAGCTGCCACGCTAGCCAGTGAATTTCGAACCTGTCCGCCACACTTTGTCCCGCGCATTTGCCCATCGATCCGTAAACGAAGGCCCGTGCCTGCCGCCGCTCGAGCGTACGCAAGAGCTCGCTGCCGCGGTCACGAATTTTCTTCGCTCCGGATAGGACTGTTGGCCGGTCGCAGCGACGTCACCGTGGCCTGAAAGTCCTGGGGTGGCTCGCGCTCGAAAAGGAGTCGCTGGCCCGTGCGGGGATGCACGAATCCGAGCGTGCGCGCGTGGAGCATCGGCCGGACTGCGTCGATCTTCGGGCCGACGTAGTCGCGAATGTACAGGCATTCACCCACCAGCGGATGGCCGAGTTCCGACAAGTGGATTCGGATCTGATGCTGACGTCCGGATTCGAGACGGCATTCGACCAAGGTCGCACCTGCGAGGGCGGCAATCGGTTGGATGTGCGTGACCGAGTGTTTCGCGTGGGTGGGAGGGGCACCGTTCGCACGCCGGAAGTGACCATACGAGCCGCGCATCCCGTCGCCACGATCGAGAAGCAGATCCGTCTCCACTCGCGTCGCGTTGACGACACCGTGCGCGATGGCATGGTACACGCGTTCGATCGTGTGCTCGCGGAACTGGGTTGCCAGCAGCCGCTTGGCCTGGGCTGTTCGGGCGAACATCATCACGCCGCTCGTATCCTTGTCCAGCCGATGCACGACGCCGAGCTTGGCGTCGATGCCCTTTTTGTCGACCCGTCTCAGCAGCGTTCGCGTGTAGTCGACGAGCGTCTCCTTGTTTCCTGCTTCGTCGGCAACGCTCAGTATCCCAACGGGCTTGTCGATAACCACGACGTCGCGGTCGTAGAAAACAACGGCGCTCTCCGCAAGAGGGCCGCCGCGGAGCTTGGGCCCATGCACGTCGATGACAAGCACCGTACCGGGCGCGAGCCGAGACGCCGGGTCGAGGCAGCGCTGGCCATTCAACGTGACGCGCCCTTCCGTGCACAGTCGGCGCGCACGCGACCATGCGAATCCGGTTTGTTCGCGAACAACAGCTGCAACAGTGGGCTCGGGTGATTTCACATCGCCGCGTTTTGACGACTCGTGGCCGCGGCGATCCTGAACTCGCGACGGTCGCGCAGAAAGCACGCGCCGTTAGCGTAACGCTTTTCAGCGCCCGAGGGGTGACCCGAGTTTCGGGGCGGGTTGGCTGGACGGAGGCACGACTGCCGGCTCTACTGCGAGCAGGCCTGGACAACTTCCATCCACGGGCTTGACGCGTCGGACCGTCGCTTCGGTGTCCTTTGGTCGAGCCAGTTTCTGTGCAACGAACGTGGCCCCGCATTGAGCATCTGCGTCGTCCGGGCGCAACTCGAGCGCCTTGCCGAATGCATATCCGGCCTCCGGCAGCCGGTCCACGACCAGATTGATCTGGCCCAGGTTGCGCCAGGTCATCGGATCGGCCGGCGCGAGCTGCACCGCTTTCGTCGCAGCATCGAGGGCGTCATTGTATTGCTGCAGCTTGGCGTAGCCGTAGCTGAGTTCCATCCACGCTGTCGCATTGCCGGGTTCCCGGCGCGTCCACTCGTTCGCGTTGAGCACGAGCACGTTCCATTTGCCGACGCTCTTCAGTTGCTGCACCGTCTCGGAGATCGCGGGTGCAGCGACGTCCGCGCTTGCATTGCTTCCGGTATTCGTGTTGACCGGCGGTTCCTTCTTCGAAGGTGACGGCGGCGAGGACGAAGCCGGCGACGCAGTGGCGACGACGGGTGTCCGAACCGGCTCGCTCTCGCGTGGCGACACCATCAGGTAGACGAGGATGACGATGGCAACCAGGCCGGCGACCGCGGCGCCAATCTGCCAGAGTTTCGGTTTCGAATTGCGCGAACGAACACCGACGAACTTGGTCGACGCCTGCTGCACGTCCGCGTCGGAGGCAGCCTTGCGCTCGCTCCTGCTGCGCGACCGGCCCGCGCCGCGCGCCTGGATTTCCGAGCCTTCCTCCTTCTTTTGCTGCAATTGCAGTGCCGTCGCACGCGTACGCAAATAGGCAGCGATCACCAGCGATTCGTCGCCGCCGCCTTGCTCCACGGCCCGGCGCCACAGCGCCTGGTCGATGTTGCCTGTCTTGTATTCCTTGGCCGCCTTGGCGAGAAACTCGTCCGCGGTCGTGATGTGGAGGTCGCGCTTGGCCTCGGCATCGCTGACGGCGCCGTCGCCACCACGCGTCGGAGCATCGGCGGGCTCGAGGGCGAGCGCTTTCTTGAGGGGTGACTTCTCATCCATAGAAAGGAAGATGCAAGGGCTATGCCAGCGGCCCTGACGCAAACGTGTCGTTGTCTACAGAATCTTTGCGCACGTCCAAAACAGTGCGCTTTCGGTGGAATGCATGGGCGACGGAGGGCACGCAAAGCGATTAAAAGAAAGGTGTTGACCTAAGTATCTGCAGGTCGTATAGTTAGGTACATGCCTAACCAAGAAGTACGCCTCGATGCCGTCTTCCGGGCCCTTTCCGATCCGACCCGGCGGGCCGTGGTCGAAAGGCTTTGCAATGGTCCGGCCACTACCAGCGAACTGGCGCAACCGTTCGGGATGCGATTGCCGTCGTTCTCGCAGCACCTCGAGGTGCTGGAGCGCAGCGGACTGGTCCGGTCCCGGAAGTCGGGCCGCGTGCGCACCTATCGGCTGGCCCCGCGACCGCTGAAAGCTGCCGAGCACTGGATGGTGCGGCAACGAGCCCTGTGGGACCGTCGGCTGGATCAACTGGACCATTTTCTCGAAGACCTCAAGGAGCAGAAACGATGACACGCGCCCACGTGCAACCACCCGACACCGGCCTGGATCTCTTTCTGGAACGCATCGTCGACGTGCCGCGCGAAGACGTCTGGCGCGCCTGGACCACGCCCGCGTATCTGAAGCGCTGGTTCACTCCCGTCCCATGGAGCACGGTCGACTGCGAAATCGATCTTCGGCCCGGCGGCATTTTCCGCACGGTGATGCGCTCGCCGGAAGGGCAGGAATCTCCATTCCTCGGTTGTTACCTCGAAGTGATCGAGAACGAAAGGCTCGTCTGGACCAACGTGCTGGGGCCCGGATTCCGGCCGGCGACACTACCGAAGGACGAGACCTGCGATGCGCTCGCCTTCACCGCCGTCATATCGCTCGAACCGCACGGAAGCGGGACGAAGTACTCGGCCCTCGTCATTCACGGCGACGAAGCGGTGCGCAAGAGGCACGCGGACATGGGCTTCCACGACGGCTGGGGCAAGGCTCTCGATCAGCTCGTCGCCCTGGTCAAGAACAAGTGGACGAGCATCTGAACCCCAACGCAATCACCCGCTACTGAATCAGGTCGTCCGCTCGTTGCAGCACCGACGGCGGGATCGTGAGGCCCAGCGTCTTTGCGGTTTTCAGGTTGATCACCAGTTCGAACTTCGTCGGCTGCTCGACCGGGAGGTCGGCAGGGTTGGCGCCCTTGAGGATCTTGTCCACGTACACGGCGGCTCTCGGGGTGAATCCGGCCATGTTCACCGCGTAGGCCATGAAGCCGCCTGCCTCGACCATTTCGCGATAGTAGTTCATCGTCGGCAGCCGGCTCTTCAATGCAAGGTCGGCGACTCTGGCGCGGTTCACCAGGAACGTCGTGTCGTTGGCAACCAGCAACGCCTCCGCACCTTCCCGTGTCATGGCGGCGAAAGCTCTTTCGAACTCCTCCGGGCCGTGTGCCTCCACGCGTTGAATGCGGATGCCGAGAGACCGTGCCGCCGTTTCCACCTCTTTCACCTGGGAGCCGAATGCCAGGTCCGCCGGATTCACCAGGATGGCGACTCGCTTCGCGTGGGGGACTGCGTCCTTCAGAAGTTGCAGCTGCTTGCCGAAGATCTCCGAACTGGGGGTGCTGCTCGTACCCGTGACGTTTCCACCGGGGTGCCGCACGCTTGCAACCAGCCCCAGACCGACCGGATCGGCCGGGAAAATCATCACGATGGGAATGCTGCTCGTCGCCTTCTTCGCCGCCAGCGCGGCGGTCCCCGCCGGCGCGACGATCAGGTCGACTTTTTCCCGAACCAGCTCGGCGGCTAACGCGGGAAGACGTTCGATGTTGCCGTCGGCCCAGCGATATTCGATGATGAGATTCTGGCCTTCGATCCAGCCAAGCTCCCGCAGCGCACGCAGGAATGACAGGACCCCTTGCTCGACGGACGCGCGGGTGGGCGCGCTCAGATAGCCGATGCGACGGACCTTGCCCGCCTGCTGCGCCTCGGCGGCGCGGGAAGCCACACCAAGCACAAGCGGCCCGAGTAAAAGCGCAAGTGCGGCGTTACGCCTGTTCATCGCGATGGCTCGGCATTCTCGGGTGGGCTACTTCAGCTGCAGGAGTCCTGCAGATTGCAACAAGCCGGCGACTTCGTTCGCGTAGCCGTTCGCCTGTTGCTGCAGATTGTTCGGATCGAAGGTCTTCGGGTTGTAGGTCCAGACGGGATTCATGGTCTTGCCGTTGAACAGCGTCGTGTAGATCGTCGCCACCTGGTATTGCGTGTCCATCACCGGCGTCGCGTACCAGTTCGAGTACGAGTTGTACATGCCGGCTTCGATAGCGCCGCCGCCGCTCGTGGCGATCACCACGCCGCCGCCATAGACCGGAGCGGGCACGATCGCATCCTTGGTCGCAAACCCCATGAATCGGGCCAGCAATACCGCATCCGCGCCCGAGCGGGCGTACGCAGCCATCATGGTGTCACGGTCAGCCTGGCCGCTATTCGGCAGAAATTGCCACGCGGGCACCGCTTGCACGCCGCCGGCCTGCAGCTTGCCGACCATCAGGTCTTCGAAACCTCGCCGATCGGTGAGGTCCTTCGAGCTGAGACCAATGACAAAGACTTTCTTGAACGGGGGACCGGCGTAATTCGGATCGCGCCAGACATCGGGCGGTGTAGATGATTGCTGCGACGCGCACCCGGCGAGCAGCAACAGCGCCGCCAGCGTCAACAGTGCGCGATTCCATCGGATCTGCATTCGATTCCCCTTGCTGTATGGCTGTCGGCGCGCCTTTGGCCCGACATGCGCGACGAAATATAGCAGCAAGTGCCCATATTGGCTTTGCAGGGCGTCCCCGCGGCGAGGAAAGAAACGGGCAGCAGTGCCGCGATGGCACTGCTGCCCGCTTGATGCAGGTGACTACGCCTTCAACTGATCGCGAATCGGCAGTGCACGGATACGCTTGCCCGTGGCCGCGAAAATCGCATTGCACAGCGCCGGCGGAATGGGCGGCACACCGGGTTCACCCACGCCACCCAGCGGCTTGTCGTAGTCGCCGCCCACGAGATGCACGCGGACTTCGCGTGGCGCGGCGTCGATGCGCGTCACCTCGTACTGGTGGAAGTTGTCCTGCTGTGCGCGGCCGTTCTTGAAGCTGATCTCGCCCAGCATCGCGGCGGCCACACCCATGACGCAGGCGCCCTGCATCTGCGCGCGCACGCGATCCGGGTTGACCATGGCGCCGCAGTCGATCGCAATGTCCACGCGCGGAATCGTCACCTCGCCCTTGTCATTGACCGCGACCTCGACCACTGCGGCCACGTAGCTGACGAAACTGTAGTGCGCGGCGATGCCCAGTCCGCTGCCCTTGGGCATCGCTTTGCCCCAGCCCGCTTCCTTCGCGGCAAGTTCCGCCACCCGACGCAGGCGACCGGTATCGACGGGATAGCGCTCCGGCGATTCACCGTGGTTCCATGTATCGCCCAGCATCTGCGGCGAGACGACGCGCGGGGGACCGATCACGTCGAGCAGATAGTCCTTCTGGTCGCGCCCTGCCGCGGCAGCCAGCTCGGCAACGAACGACTGCACCGCGAACGCGTGCGGGATGTTCGACACCGAGCGAAACCAGCCGATGCGCGTATGCGCGATCGCATCGGGATTTTCGATGCGGATATTGGGGATGGCGAACGGCACATTGATGACGCCCATGCCGAGTTCCCAGTTCGCTTCCTGCACCGCGCTGGCATCGAAGGTGGATACGATCGTCGGTGCGACACTGCGATGCAGCCACGCCACCGGCAACCCCTGCGCGTCGAGGCCGGCTTCCAGATGCTCGACCGACACGGTGTGGAAATAATCGTTGTGCAGATCGTCGTCGCGCGTCCACACCACTTTTACCGGCTTGCCATCCATCGCCTTCGACAGCACCGCTGCCTCGATGCCGTAATCGGGCTTGGACTTCCGACCGAATCCGCCCCCAAGCAGCGTCACGTGCACCGTGACATTTTCCACCGGCATGCCGAGGCGCTTGGCGACAAGGTCGCGCGCCGCTTGCGGTGACTGGAAGCAACCCCAGACCTCGCACTTGCCGTTGACGATGCGAGCGCTCGCCGCCGGTGGTTCCATCGACGCGTGCGCGAGATGCGGCAGGTAGTACTCGGCCGTAATGCGTTTCGCAGCCGACGCTGCCGCGGCGGCGAAGTCGCCGTCGTTGCGCACCACCTTGCCGGGCTTGCGGGCGGCTTCTTCGAGCGTCGCCCTGTACGCAGCGGAGTCGTAGGTGGCATTCGGGCCGTCGTCCCACACGATCTTCAACGCGGCGCGCCCCTGCATCGCCGCCCAGGTGTTGCGGCCGATGACGGCGACGCCGCCGAGCGGATTGAATTGCGGCGCACCGGGCGTGGGATCGATCTGGACCACGCGCAGAACGCCGGGTACCTTGAGCGCCGCAGCGCTGTCGACGCTCACGACCTTGCCGCCGTACACCTGCGGTCGCGCCACCACCGCGTAGACCATGCCGGGCACGCGCGTATCCATGCCGTATTGCGTCTTGCCGGTGGCGATGTCCTGCGCATCGACGAGCTTCAGTTTGCCGGTGCCGATGTAGCGGAATTGCGAAGGATCCTTGAGCTTGACCTTGTCCATCGCGGGCAGCGGCATCGTGGCTGCGGATTTCGCCAGCGCACCGTAGTCGAGATGTCTGCCGGTGGGTACATGGATCACCTCGCCGTTCTTCGCCTGTACTTCGCTGATTGGAACGTTCCAGCGTTTGGCGGCCGCCGCCTCCAGCATCTGCCGCGCGGCCGCGCCACAGCGGCGCATGGGCATGAAGAAATGCCGTGTGCTGCGCGACCCGTCGGTGTCCTGGTTGCCGTAGCGTTCTTCGTCGCCCGTGGCTTGCACGACGCGCACGCGCGCCCAGTCGGCCTCGAGTTCATCGGCGACGATCATCGGCATGCCGGTGCGCACGCCCTGGCCCATCTCGGAGCGATGGCAGACGATGCTGACGATGCCGTCCTGGCCGATGGCAACGAACACGAGCGGATTGTCGACCCAGCCGTGCGGCATGCCGTCTGCGCCGTACTTGGGTGGGTCCGCCGCGCGCAATGCTTGCGGATAGCCGACCGCGAGCACCAGTCCGCCGAGTGCGGACGCCTGCAGAAACTTGCGCCGGCTCACGTTGGCGATGACCAGCGGTGATTCGGGCGACCGTGCATCCATCGCCAACACCTTGCTCAAATCGAAGGGCGCGTTCATGCCATCGCTCCTTTGTCACCCGCCGCCTGCTTGATGGCGGCGCGGATACGTCCATAGGTACCGCAGCGGCAGATGTTGCCCGTCATGGCGGCGTCGATGTCGGCGTCGGTGGGTTTGGGCTTCTGCTTGAGCAGGGCGGTGGCGGACATGATCTGCCCCGCCTGGCAGTAACCGCATTGCGGCACACTCATGTCGATCCAAGCCGTCTGCACCGCTTTGCCGACCTTGTCCTGGCCAATCGCCTCGATCGTGACAACCTTCTTATTCGCGAGCGACGAAATCGGCGTCACGCATGCGCGTCCGGGCTGGCCGTCGATGTGCACCGTGCACGCGCCGCATAGCGCCATGCCGCAGCCGAACTTGGTGCCGGTCATGCCCAGCTCGTCGCGCAGTACCCACAGCAGCGGCGTATCGCCGGGCACGTCGACGTCGTAGGGTTTGCCGTTGATGTTGAGCTTGGTCATTTCGATCCTCCGTGTGCGCCGAGGGCTGCCGCCCTGGAGAGTGTCGGCGTGCGGTGCCGCTGCACGAGCCTGACGAAAGAAAGCATACGCCGGAATGGCGTAACTGTGGAATACAGCAAGGGCCACCCACTGCAGGGAGCGGCGGTCGACTACTCCAACTGCAACCGGGCCTCGGTGATCAGCTTCTTCCACGAGACCAGGTCGGTCTCGATCAGCGTTCCCAATCGATCGGGTGGCCCGGGAATCAGCTCGGCGCCTTCGCGCTCCAGGCGCGAACGGATGTCCGGTTGGGCCAAGACTTTGGTGACTTCGGCGTTCAGCTTGGCGACGATATCGGGCGGTGTGCCGAGCGGCGCGACGATGCCCCAATAGTTGATCACCTCGGCGTTGGCGATGCCCGATTCGCCCCACGTCGGCACGTCGGGGAGCAGCGCTGCCCGGCGCGGACCGGTCACGGCGAGCACCCGAATGCGATTCTGCGCGAGAAGGGGCAGGGTGGCGGGGATCGACGCGGTCATCGCCTGGATCTGTCCCGACAACAGGTCCTGCGTGGCTGGAGCGATCCCCTTGTACGGCACGTGCACGATGTCGATACCGGCCCGCGCGTTGAGCAGCTCCAGCGCCAGATGGTTGACGCTGCCCGGCCCCGCCGAGCCATAGTTGAGCTTGTTCGGCGCCGCGCGCGCGAGGGCGATGAATTCGCGCATGGTTTTCGCGGGAACGTCGACATTGACGACGAAGGCCAGTGGCCCGGTTGCGATCGGCGCCACGGGAAGGAACTGCTTCACCGGGTCATAGCCCGCGCTCTTGGACGACGCCGCCACGGTAGTGAACGGCGACGCGACGAAGAGCAGCGTGTAGCCGTCGGGATCGGCCTTGGCGACTTCCACCGCGCCGATGGCGCCGCCCGCGCCGACGCGGTTGTCGATAATCACGGGCGAGCCCATGCTCTCGCCGAGTTTTTGCGCGATCAGCCGCGCGATGGCGTCCGTGCCGGCGCCGGGTGGGAAGGGCACGACCAGGCGGATCGTCTTGACCGGGAAGGTCTGCGCGGTGCCTTGCGCCCCGGCGGCTTGGAACAAGCCGGGCATGAGCGTGGAGACGATAAGCGAGACAACGCGCAGCGAACGACGCATGGTGTGGAGCACCCGGGAGCCAACCCGCCCAGCGTAGCTGTCGGCGGTGACGATTCCGTGACAGGCGCCGAGGAGATTCAAATCGCGAAGCAGGTCGGTGGTCATGCGGGGCGGGGCGAAGTGGGCGCGGTCCTGCTGAAGACCACATTTTAGCCCTTCGGCAAGGACCCGGCGCACCCCGGTTTCCGGGGTGCCCGAACAGGCGACCAGGCAGCGGCGGTCCGGCGACTGCGCCGGCAAGACCGACTGCGACGCGCGCAGCCCTTCAGGAGGCGATGGCCGCCTCGATTTCGGCAAAGGTGCGCGCGATGTCGTGCACTTGCTGCGGCGGTATGCCCAGCTGACGCGCGATCTGCGTCAGGGAGAACATGCCGCGAACGGTCTCTTCTCCCTGGGGCGTGCCCGGAGCATTTTCGACCACCAGCGCGTGTTGACGGCCGGCGAGGCGCAGCGTGGCGACCACGTCGCCAACACGGGCGCGTTCGACATCCCAGTAGTCGAGGACCTCGAGCCGATCCGCGGGCGTCATGATGTCGCGGACGAGCACGTCCCCGTGCCGCATACGGCGTTCCTGCGCAATCTGGATCGGCTTCTCGCCCTGGATGTCGGTCGATGTGATGATCCCGAGCACCTGTCGCGCATCGTCGGTGACGAACAGGGCGCGCACGCGCGCGCGATCATCACCCGATTGGCGGCTTCGATCGAGGTGTCGCTGCCGGTGGTGGCGGCGCTGATCCGACGCAGGTCGGTCATCACTTCGGTTGCCGGCGAATCGAGCCGAACCGCCGCGGCGCTGCGAGGCTGCGGTACGGTATAGCGAGTGCCGCGCTTTGCCATCGAATGTTTCAAGGCCGCGTATTCGCCGGTCGCGCGGTCGGGACGTCCCGAGCCCTGTTCGTCGTCGGTCCAATCGCGGTCCTGGTACAACATGAGTTTGAGAAAATGGTCGGTGCGGTCGCGTAGCGACCGTGCTCGCACTGGCTTGGCCGTCGACGGGCCCGCGCTCGGGGCCGTGTGATCGTTGGGAAGCTGACCGTTCACGACGCATCTCCTCAAGGTGAGACAGATGGAGCGGGAATCCCGGCGCCGATGTCTTGCCGCCTCGTTCCCTCAAAAACATTGTAGGCCGGCGTGGCGAGGTTGGGTAGCACCCGACGCCGAAACGAGCGGCGGTCGTTTTGTAACAAGTCTTTCCGGCGTCGAGGCTACGGGAATCTTCAAGTCGAGCGCTGCGGAGGCATGCGATTACTTGTCAGATGCTGCTTTCCGGTGCCCGCAGCCTGGAGTGCACCTGAACGGCCAGCTCGGGTTTCGCGGAGACAAACGGCGACCTGGCTTGATCGCACAGATTGAGAGTCGTCGCGGTCCGGTCAGGATTCTCGAAACGATATTGATGCGATTATCGCCGCAGCTATCGGCGCGCGCGCATTGACTAGGGCCTGTTAGCGCTATGGGCGCAAACGCGAACGGGTGGCCTGGGGCGCCAATCGCGGCAGCCGACGAAGCCAAGACTAGCGGTCTTGGCGAGGAGAGCAACAAAGAGTGGCGCCCCAGGGCGCCCGTTCCCTTCGGGTTGCTGCCGAAAACGCCCATCGCTGCGTTGCGAAGGCTCGCCGGGTTCCCGACCCGCCTTCGCCTCCGCGCCTCGCGCTGAACGTTTTCGGCCCTGCAACGCGTCTGTGTCCATAGCGTTAACAGGCCCTAACCTACCTAGGCCATTTGGATGATTTGCAGCAGCTGTCGCAATCGTCAACATTGAGGCTCGTTCGCACGGAGCCCGACGTTGCAACAACTACTGGCCAAATCATCGCTTCCTCACATCGCGCTGCGTTCACTCTGCAATGCGATGGGTGTGATTCTGACCTTCGCTTTCCAAATTCCAATTGCACAGGCCGATCTGTTCGCGCCCGGCGTCAACTATGTCGGCGGCCTGTATCCGGGCGCGATCGCCGTTGCTGACTTCAATGGTGACGGCAAGTTCGATGCCGCCGTGATCAACATGAGTAGCGGCAATGTGTCCATTTTTCTGGGTCAAGGGAGCGGGACGATGCAACTCGCGCCCGTCGCACTGCCGACGGGCATTTATGCGAGCCGTCTGGTCGTCGCGGACTTCAATAACGACGGCAAGGCCGACCTCGCAATCACCAATATCGGCTCGAACAACGTCGGCATCTATCTCGGTAACGGCGACGGCACGTTCAGGGCACCGACGTACATCACGGCCGGTTTGGCGCCATCCGGCATCGCGGTCGCCGACCTGAACGGTGACGGCAAGCAGGATCTCGTGGTGACTAACGCTTCCAGTGGAACGATTGTCGGACAAAGTGTTGCCGTGCTCCTGGGCAACGGCGACGGGACATTTAGGATCGCCCGCACCTACACCAGCGGTATCAATCCGCAGGATGTCGTGATCGGAGATTTCAACGGCGACGGCAAACCCGATCTCGCGGTCGCCAATAACAATGATGCGACGATTTCGGTCCTGCTCGGCAATGGCGACGGCACGTTTGGGCCGCGCGCGACGTTCGCAACGGGCTTTCGCCCCTACATGCTGCGCGCCGTCGACGTCAACGGCGATGGCCGTCTCGATCTAGCCGTCGTCAATGCGTTCGGCATCTCGATCATGCTCGGTCGCAATGACGGCACGTTCCCGACAGTGAGCAACATCGCGCTGAGTTTCACGCCTAACGGCTTGGCGATCGGCGATTTCAATGGGGACGGATTGCTGGACCTGGCTACGGGAAACATCTTCGGCAGCAATGTCGTCGTGCTACTTGGAAACGGCTCGGGTGGCTTCCAGGCGCCAATCGGCTTCGGTACCGGCTCGGGTCCTATGGCGGTCGAGTCCGTGTCCCTTCGAGGCAACGGCGTCCTTGATCTCCTGGTCGCCAATCGCAGCAGCAACAACGTCACGGTGTTGCTCAATACATCGATCGCAAACCCGCCCGCGTCGCTGCTGGCCCGAGACGGAACCCCGCAAAGCACGCAGGTGGGGACCTTGTTCCCCGTTTCCCTTTCCGCGACCGTCCGCGATGCCAACGGCCGTGCGCTTCCAGGCACTTCGGTGACGTTTTCCGCGCCGCAAAGCGGAGCAACGGGCTCGTTTGCAGGGGGGCAATCATCAGCCCGCGCCATTTCCGACGCGCTCGGCGTCGCCACGGCCTCAACCCTAACGGCAAACCTTACTTCCGGAGCATACAGCGTGGTCGCATCGGCCGGTGCGCTCAGCACGGGTTTTGCGCTCAGCAACGTAGGTGGGAGCTTGGCGCCGGTATTCACAAGCGCCGCGCCTCCTGGTGGAGAGGTCGGCACTGCGTATTCGTTCGCGGTTCGCGCGGCAGGCCAGCCGGCACCGAGTTACGCGGTCACGGCAGGGAGCCTGCCCACGGGAATCACGCTGGACGCGGCTACCGGTGCAATGACTGGTACGCCGACCGCGGCCGGTAGCTACATGGGGGTCATCACTGCCAGCAATGGAGTTGACCCCTCCGCAACGCAGTCGTTCGTCATTGCCGTTGCGCAGGCGGGTCAGACGATCACCTTTGGCCCGATTGCTGGTCGTACATTGGCGGCGGCGCCGTTTGCAGTGACCGCCGTCGCATCGTCGGGACTTGCGGTCGCGCTCTCGTCGTTGACGGACTCGGTGTGTTCGCTCAGCGGCAATACCGTGACACTGATCGCCGCCGGCACCTGCACGATTCGCGCATCGCAAGCGGGCAATGCGAGCTACGCATCCGCGGCCAGTGTCGATCAAAGTTTCACGGTTACCAGTTCCCTTGTCAGTCAGGCAATCACCTTCCCGGCGTTGAACAGCAGATCGCTAGGCGGAGCGCCCTTTGACGTCAGCGCCACGGCGTCCTCAGGTCTCGCCGTCACGTTTTCATCGTTGTCCAATGGCGTGTGCACGCTTGCCTCGAACACGGTAACGCTTCTTGCCGCAGGCACATGCACGATTCGCGCATCGCAAGCGGGCAATGCGAGCTACGCACCCGCGGCCAGTGTCGATCAAAGTTTCACGGTGACGGCGCAGGCGAGCCAGACGATCAATTTCACTGCGATTGGCAACCAGCCGTTTGGCGCGCCACCGTTTATTGCAAGCGCGACGGCATCGTCCGGTCTGTCGGTGAGCGTTGCTTCGCTTACTCCATCGATCTGTGCGGTTAATGTCACAACCGTTACCGTAATCGCCGTAGGTAACTGCACGCTGCGCGCTTCACAGGCGGGGAACGCTTCGTATCTCGCGGCGACCGACGTCGATCGCATGTTCGCCGTCACGGCAGGCGTACAGACCATAGATTTCTCACCGAGAAGCGCCCGCGCTCTGGATCTCGCGCCGATCGAACTCCTGGCGGGATCAACGTCGGGGTTGCCCGTCACCTTCGCCTCGCTAACGCCCGCCGTATGCCGTATGAGCGACCACTGGCTGACGACACTGACCGTCGGCATGTGCACCATTCGCGCAAGCCAGGCGGGCAACGGAAACTACGCTGCGGCCCCGAACGTCGATCAGAGCTTCGCGGTGACGCCGGCTTCTCAGACGTTGTTGTTTCCCCAGCCGACGGCACAATCGCTGCTGCACCCCCAGTTCCAGCCGCAAGCCACTGCATCGTCGGGATTAGCGGTGACGTTCTCGTCGTTAACGCCGACCATCTGTACGACCAGTGGCACTGTTGTGACCTTCGTCGCAGCGGGCGCTTGCACGCTTCGCGCGACGCAGTCCGGTAACGCCAGTTTCGCGGCAGTGTCAATCGACCGAACCTTCACGGTGACAAGCTCATCTGTCGCGAATCCCAACATCGCGATACCCGGACCTTTCATCGCGTACTCCACGCTTCTGGGGGGCTTTGCGGCGAATGGCTATGGACGCGACAAGGCGTTCGACGTCGTCGTCGCACCAGACGGCAGCGCCTACGTCGGCGGCTCGGTTGCCGATTCATATTTTCCGGGCATCAGTTCTGCAACGTTCAGTAACGGTGGCCTCGATTTGTTATATGTCGCGAAGATGAATCCCGGATCGCGGGCAGATCGATGTCGCCACGGTGGTCGGTGCGCGCTCCGCCAGCGTGACCGGAAGCGGAGCAATGGCCTACGTCGGTGCCGACCAGGTGGAGGCCATGGCGATCAGCACGTCGGGCATCGTGTACGTCGCCGCCTATGCGAGCAGCGCCAGGTATCCAGTCACCGGGGGCACGTACGTGCGGGCCGGGCCAAAATCCATTTTCCGCGTTGGATCGGATGGAAGCACGCAAGCTCTTCCGGCAATCATCGACCCGGCCGTCAAGACGATTCGAGCGCTCGCAGTCGACCTCACGGGGGCGATTTATCTCACAGGAGTCGCAGGTCCGGGACTCGCGACGAGTACCAATGCCGCAATTTCGGCGGCGAGTGCCGTCGCCGGAGGACCCTATCTCATCAAGCTCACGTCCGATGGCACGAGTGTCGCCTACGCGACTTATCTGTCGATCGCCGGCAGCCGCAGCAGCGTCGCGCCCGATCCGCAACGATCGCTGATCGACAACGCTTCAACGGGCTACGCCCTGGTGGTGGACACGGTCGGAAACGCATACGTGGCCGGTCAGGCTACGGCCAACGATTTTCCGGTGACACCGGGCGCGCCCGATACGGCGGACAGCCAGAACCGTGACGCGTTTGTCGCCAAGATCAATCCAAGCGGAACGGCACTGTTGTGGGTGGCGAGGATTGGCGGATCTGATGCGGAACGTGCAACAAGCCTTGCGCTCGCTCCTGATGGAGGTGTGGTCGTCGGCGGCAAGAGCGCGACGCTGCCGCGCCAGGGATTCATGGGAACAACAGGCGCCTTTCAACAGGACTTCAACTACCGCATGCTGCTGGTCGATCGTGAACGGGGTTTTGTAGCGAAACTCGCGGGTGATGGTAGTCGCTGGCTGTTCGTCGCTCCCATCGGCAGCTCCGGCGGCAACCTCGTGCGAAATGCCTATGCAAGCAGCGACCCTGCGCCGACCAAGGTAGCCGTCGACGCAGCCGGGGCAATCTACGTAACTGGCGTCACCGATATTGATCGCCAGCTTCCCGTCGCCGCAATGGACACACGCGTGGAGACGTATCGCAACCTCCAGCCGATTCAATCCCCTGGCTACTTCGAGGATGGCGCGACCACGGTCGCGTATGGACCGAGCGCCGTTTTCTATGGTCGCGGTTCGTTCCTGATGAAGCTCTCGCCCGATGGGGCTTTCCTGACCTACTCCGTGATTATCAATTCCGGCGTCGCAACCGGGCTGGCACTGGACCTATTCGGCGCGGCCTATGTCACCGGCTATCGTGCCGGGGCGCCTCAGGTCAACGCCACACAGTCGGCGCCGGGATCGATATTCATCGCCAAGATCATCAGCCAAACAGCCCCGGTGGTTCTGAAAGTCGTGCCTAGCCCCAGTACGGCGGGGCAAATGGTCACGATGTCAGCACTGGTCGGTGATCCGCGGTACGCGGGGTCGATCCAATTTCGCGATGGTGCCGAGTTGATCGCTACCGTGCCGGTCGTGAATGGCACTGCGTCTCTTTCCACCGCACTCGCCCTTGGCGTCCATCGCATCAGCGCCACCTTTATCGGCGCCGGACAATTCAACGCTTCGGTCGCACAGGAGGTCGTGCAAGTCGTTAACCAAACCGGAGTGGTGCCATAGCCATGCGCCTGCTTGCACGCATACTTGGCGCCTTGCTGGTTGGGACCTTGCCGCTTTCCCAGTTGGCGGCGCAGGCTGTACCCGCGATCGCGCTCATAGTACCTAAGGTCGAGGGAGGCTATGTCACGCCAGCATCGCCGGTATTGTTTGCAACGGCCAGTCCCGGGACTACGGTTCCGCCATCTACGATCGTGCGCGTAGATTTCCTGGACGGTGGAACCGTGATCGGGTCGCTAACGGCACCAAACAGCATTCCGACCGGGTACGCCTTCGTCTGGCAGAACGCGCCGCCCGGCATGCACCTGGTCGCCGCGCGCGCCACGGATTCGCTTGGCTATTCGACGACGACAAATGCAGTCACGGTCTACATTGTCGGACCGGATCCCGCGCCAACCGTGACGTTAACAACACCGTTAACAGGGCAGCTCTTTGCGCCACCGAATGAAGTCCCATTAGCTGCGACCGCCATGAGTCCGACGGGTGCAATACAGCGTGTCGAATTCGTCATTGCCGATCGAGTGATTGCAACGGCCTTGAGCCCACCGTACGTTGCGAGTTGGAGTAATCCGCCGACCGGTAACTTCGCCATCGTGGCCAAGGCGTACGACGATGTCGGTGTCGCCGCGACATCTCCGGCAGCATACGTCCAAGTGCTCCCCACGCCTCGCGTTCCTTCGGTCGTGCTGACTGCGCCTGCGCCCGGCACGACCATCGCTTCAGGCACCGCGTTACAGATGGCCGCGACGGCACTAGCGCCGGACGGCACGATCGGCCGCGTCGATTTCTACGCAGGCACCTCGCTGCTCGGCAGCGTCGCCACCGTGCCGTATCAATTCACCTGGGCAAGCCCTGGCGCGGGTGCCCAATCATTGATTGCCAAGGCGTATGACCTGCAGGGCGTTGCAGCCGTGTCGGCTGCGGTGCCAATCAGCGTGACCGGCAACCGGCCGCCGACAGTGGCGATTGCATCGCCACCGAAAAATGCGCAATTCGCCGCGCCAGCAAACATCACACTTTCTGCTGCTGCATCCGATTCAGACGGAACCGTGGCGAAAGTCGACTATTTCGCGAACGGATTGAAGGTTGCGTCGGCAACGGCACCATTTACTGCAAGTTGGCCCAACGTGCACGAGGGCAACTACGTCCTGACCGCGATCGCCACCGACGACATGGGCGCGACGGCAACTTCGCCCGCGATTGCCATCTCCGTTACGTCGCTGGGTCCGACGGTGACGCTTGCGACGCCGGAAAATGGCGCCAAATACGGTTTGGGTCAGGATATTGTCATCGCGGCTCACGCGCTGGCGCCGCAGCAGAGCATCAGCCGCGTCGAATTCTATGGCGACGGCAAATTGATAAATAGCGCGCCTGTCTCGGGCGGTGCATCGGCAGCGGATGTTACCTTTACTTGGACGAGCACAGCTGTTGGAGCACATACGCTTGCAGCGAAGGTCTTCACGGCCGATGGTTCGACCGCGACATCCGCCAACGTAAGCATCAGTGTCGTAGACTTCAAGATCGCGCTCGTTGAGCCACTCGCTGGGCAGGTCTTCCAGTCGCCGGGTGATGTTCGCATTGCCGCAAACCCAAGCGAACCTGGAGGAACCATCACTCAAGTCGATTTCTATGGTGACGGCGTCCTTCTTGGCAGTCGCACCACGCCTCCATACACGTCCATGTGGAGCGGGGTAGGAGTGGGTGCGCACACGGTAAGCGCGAAGGCGCGCGATGCGACGTCGCTGGTAGTGAGTTCCGCCCCTGTGAGCGTAAGCGTAGTCGCCGCACCAACCTTACAGATTGATGCCGGAATCGATGGGAGCACCGTCGCGGATGACAATGCATCCATCAGCGGTACTGTGCAGGCGCCGCAGAATTCGGCCCTCAACGTCAATGGCCGCCTTATTGCCCTCGATGCAACAGGGCGATTCTTCGTCGATGGCCTGCCTTTGATTGCGGGTCTTAATAGCGTTTCACTGGGATTGATCACGCAGGACGGGACGCAGACGAGCAAGAGCATTGCATTAAACAGTGCGGGGGTAAGGCCATTTCAGGTCAGCGTCGATCGCCAGGAGGGAATCGCACCATTGGACGTAACACTTACCATTGCAATGCGAGGAAGCGAAGCGTTTCAACGGATCGAAATTGATGCGAATGGCGATGGCGTGCCTGAGACCAAGCTAACGTCGCTGCCCAACAATGTCCAAGACACGACCATTCGCTTCGATGCACCCGGCACCTATTCGATCGACGTGAAGGTATTTGATACCGGCGGTACAGTCATATACAGCGCCAAGCGTCGTGTGTTGGTGTGGGATCCGGCGAGTTTTGCCAGGCGCGCTATCGGCGCCTACTCGGGAATGCTCGATCGCCTGCGCCGTAGTGACATCGACGGTGCCCTGACGGCTGTTTCTAGCCTGACATACGACAAATATAAGGAAATCTTCTCCATATTGCAGCCCGAGATGCCGACGATTGCGGATCAACTTGGAACGATTCAGCGCGTGACTTTAGGTGAAGAAATTGTGCAACTTCTGATTGCGAGGCCCGGAGTCCAGGGAGCCGCCTTCAGCGTTGAAATGATTCGCGGGAGCGATGGAATATGGCGCATTGAAGGCATGTGAGTTATGACACGCTCGATAGATGAGTTGAATCCGGCATGTCCAGCCGCGCCAGAGAGACACACAAAATGAACTTGCCCCGAATCTTTTCTCGACGTTCGATCTGCTGTGTTCTCGTCGGAGCGTCGCTGTACCTATTGGCTGGATGCGATAAGAGCGTCCTGAACGGTGGCCCGGTGGACGGAGTAGTGCTTGACGCCACCACCCAGCAACCTATCGCGAATGCGATGGTGGTGGTGAAGTGGCACGGGGTACTGCCCACAATCCACAGCAACAGCGTGCCTTGCTATCACGTCGAACTCGCGACAACAGATGCAAACGGCAGGTATCACATCAACCGTTGGCGCTTCGAAACGAAGGGGCATGCGGAGTGGATCGCTCAAGTCAACGAAACGGGTCCAATCCTACCCGTCGCTTACAAGCCGGGGTATGTGATGCCCTTACGACGTCAAGATGATCCGAAGCGCGTATTCTTGGAGCCTTTCGAAGGAACGACGCGGAGCGGCTGATTTACCTTACGATCGATTTGATCGAGAGATCATGTGTGAAGCTGACGACAAGACGTTTGATCCCGATCTATCAGTCGGCGTACGAAGAGGGAAAGGCAATTGCTGCAGTCCTCGAGCGACGTCGGAATTTGTTGACATACTGCTCACGGGCATTGGAGTCTGCGCAATACGGCAACAGCGTTGCGCTAGAGCGCAGGACACAACGAAGAATGCACAGAGTTGCAAGCGCCGTCGCTCTGGAGGAAGCGAAATGAGACAGATAGATCGGCAATTCTCGCCATATCCGTGCGATGTTCGTTGATATGTGTGCATGCCTGTGCTCAAACGCGTACGAACTTGCCACGCACGGATTGTTAACCTACAAGGCTTTTCGCAGTCGGTCTTGCGGCTGGCTCCGTGACTCGAAAGGAGCTCGGTATCGAAGTGTATTTAGCGAGTCAACACGATCCTGGAACAAGATCCGTTTGGTGAAACGTTATGTTGACTTTTATGGAAGTGATGCCCACTTGCGACAGGCAAATGCGCTAGCCTCGACGGAAAGCCGTTCGACAAGACCAAGATGGTAAACATTAGTGCGAGCCGATGCGAGACCGAATTTTCAGCGAAAGACGACAACTTACGTCTGCCAGGGTGGCTGATGCGCGGTGCGATCCGCGAAGATGATGACTCCGACAAGAGTGAACCCAATCCCAAAGACGACCCATTCGATCCGTTGGGGGTGTCTCACAGAGTACTAAGTCACTTTTATGATCCGATTAGTACGAAGGGGCTAAATGTCGCCGGCGTTGAATTGGGCCTTCCTGCGCCGGCATGGGCGATTGGTGTTGCGCCATCAAACGTCTTTAGCACGTACGAGGAAGATACCGGTCGCATCAGCCATTTCACGATCTACGATGCGCGCGAAGCCATGTATCGAGCGCTGACCGGCCGCGCGAAGGCTGGGCAGGTTGTAGCGCCAACCCAAGTCGATCGCAAGGCGTATTGGGCGACGACGTTCCGCGCTCTTGGCGATGTCGTGCATCTCATACAGGACATGGCGCAGCCTCAGCACACGCGAAATGAGCGCCATGCTGGACTCGGTCCCTACGCACTTCAGCCTGCGGGCTTCGGGCACAAAAGCGTGTTCGAGGCGTACATCGAGGCACGGGCGATCGGGGCAAGCAGCTTCGACTACGCGATGACGCCGGATAACAAACTGCCGGTCAATATCATCTCGTTGCGGCCATTGCGTACAGATGGCTACCCGATTCCTCGATATGACAGGTATAGCGATTACTTCAGCACAGCTCCCAGCGCAGGCATCGCCGCGGGCACGGGCATGGCCGACTACAGTAATCGCGGCTTTTTCACAGCGGGCAAGAATTTCAACGATACGACGTATCCCCTTCCGTCACGAAACATGGCTGACTATCAGGCGACGGCCGTGCAACCAGTTGCCTGGAACGGTACGCCGATCAATTCGATTGCGCCTATATATCTGTACAAGGGAACCGTACCCGACACCGTCGCGCCCCAACTCAGTGCCAGCGGTGTGCCGCTCACCACTCTCAGCGTGTGGGACGAATTCCTCCAGGCCCGCGGTGCGCGGCCGAGGTACTCACTCAACTACATGAACTACGACGCTGCCGCGGACCTGCTGCTTCCACGCGCAGTTGCCTATTCGGCAGGGTTGATTGACTACTTCTTCCGCGGAAGGTTGGAAATTTCGCTTCCTGACGAGGGAGTCTATGGTGCGATTGACCACTCGGCTGAGAATCAGCCTACGTGAAAGGCTTCCGCAAGATCAAGCTAAAGGTTCGCAATATCACGCCGCCAGTGATACCTACCGCAGGTCCGCAGAAAGATCAGAATATCGCGCAGGACATGTCCGGAACCGTAGTCGCGGTGGTCAAATACCACGAGAACACCTGCTATCAGGCGGACCTTAGCGGCGAGTTTGGTGCCTGGGAGATTCGCTCGAGTTACGGCGACGCCGAGTTTAATGACCCAACCGCTGTGCCCCCGGGGTGCCGTCGCACGGAGGAAAAGATCACCGTTTCCGACCCGCAGCCCGCCGTTACGCTGACGGCCGGCGCTGCGAGCGCTACGGCGCTCACATTCACGTTTGCGAACCCAGTTCCGATAAATGCGACAGATGTCTACCTTCAAGTGGTCTTCCGCGGCGTGCAGGGATCCGAACAGGATGCGGTCGTCGTTGGGACGAAGGATATTTCGGAGCCCACCCACTTCACCATCGTTAACGTGACCGATTATCTCTTCTGTTACAACGACAACTGGTATTACAAGAACGCCGACGGTTCGCTCCCATCAAACATTCCAGCGCAGTATTCAAGCGCATTGCAGGCCCAACCGTATTCGGCGACACGACTTGCATTTGGGAAGAATGCAGGGGCGATTGGTGGCGGTGCGCTGACCAACCCGCTGGTTGTCGTCAATGATCTGGCTCCGGGTCAATTCGCACGATTTACCATACTGACCGAACCGGACGTCGTGTTCAATGACGAGATTGCAGGTTTCTACTCGCCGCAACCACCACCGTACAAGTTGCACTACCCGGCAGGCAATCAACTTACCGTGCAAGGCACCGACCTTCCCAACGACCCGTACACGCTGCGCAGAGATGTGGGCCCAGTCGACAGTTTTCGAAACACGCGATACTTCGCCTTGACGTTCGGATACGCGAAGGCCGGAACGGGCGATTGCCTTGTGAGGCCTTTCCCGACTGCTCCCGCGCTGCCATGGAAGCCATTTCCGACGGAGCCGGGCTACGCGTTTGTGCCCGCGATCAAACCGGCGACGATCAGCTTCAATTGATTGCCCGATGGTTCGGGCGTAATCGGCAAGCATTTCTGCTGCTCGTCACGGCATTTGCAGTCGAACGATGTCCGGCATTGAGGTCTCACCAGACAGGGAATTCGACGTCAGGAGTCACTCCAGAATAGCCATACGTACGTATGGCTATTTGTATGGCTCCCGGGTAAAATAATGGCGGCGACTCGCTTCGACTGGGACCGGACCAAGGACATCGTCGATCAGCAAAAGCACGGCATCGGATTCAGTGAGGCGCAGTTCGCGTTTGCGGACCCTCAACGCGTGATTGTGGTTGATCGGTCGCACAGCGACAACGAAGCTCGTTTCTTTTGCATCGGCAAGGTTGGCGGTGGCGTACTAACTGTGCGCTTCACGCATCGTGCGGGAGTCATTCGAATCCTTGGAGCCGGATACTGGAGAAAGGGCGAGACAATTTATGAGCGCGAAAATAAAATACAAGGATGAAACTATGGGGCAGCCCTTAGTTATTCCTGATTTTCTGCCGCGACCAGAGGACCTCGCATTCCGAGAGGATGGAGTGAAAATTACTCTCGCCCTGAGCAAGCGAAGCGTCGACTTCTTCAAGCGTGAAGCTGAGAAAAACAATACGCAGTATCAGCGCATGATTCGTCACCTGTTGGATGCATACGCAGAGCATCATGCGCGCTCACCAACCACGCGTTCAGCCCGGACGCGCCTTCGGCGCGTCGGTTAACTTAGTTCATCAGTCAGCAGCGGCCGATAACTTGGTCGTTCCGCGCTCCGTGTCGATTCATTGCAGCATTGCGTGATGTGCGCTAATCCAGGGAGATCGTTACCGTGATTTCCGAAAGTCGCCGTACTGCCGTCGCTCTGACGCTCCTTGTTACCGCGGCTCTCATGACTTGGCACCCTTCGCGCCCGCGCAGCCAAAGTCACCGAATGCAGCAAGGTCGGCATCTGCTACTGCGTCAACGATGAGCTCAAGCCGACCATTGCCACGAAGATCGATCGTTTCCGCCAGCAGATCGCCGAGCAGCGCAAGGCAGGCAAGGTGGTGGGCTACCTGAGCGTTCCCCTCACGTCGGCGGGCGGAGGCAACTTCAACGTAAACATGGAAGTCGCGGAAAGCGCCAAGTCCGCCATCGAAAAGCGCTTCGGGCCGGACTTCGTCTTTGTGCTCAATCCGACGACGCTCGATGCCGACCTGCCCAAAGGGACAGGCGCGGACTACATGCTGATGTGGGCAACGCTGATCGAGGGCGCCGAGGGTCTCGGCGAATTCGACTTCGTGTACTTCGCCGGCCCGCAGGACTTCGCCCGCTATTTCGGCTTCGACGGCAATAACGACATGGCCAAGCTCGACGCTTACTTCGACAAGCGGCTGAAGTCCAACCCCGATTTCGAAAAGACCGTGCAGAACGGCCTCACCAAGGCGGCGTTTCGCAAGTACTACGCGATACGCGCATCGTCTTCGGTGAGCCGCGGCGCGCACGACGAGTGGAACATCTTCCGATTGATCAATGAACGGCGCAGAGCCGATCCCAAGCTGGGCACGGGCAACCAGATTCCGGTGATGTTCGATGGTCGCGGCGTAGACCCCGCCGATTCCGAGGCGCCGGTGTCCGAAGGCTACGTCGGCAAGTGTGCGCCGTAGCGCGGCGGCGATCCGCGTGGGCGGCTGCCCATTGCGTTAGAACAGTTGTCGCCTCTCGTGCTAAGCGACCAAAGTCTGCATGACGTTGTGAAGTGACCCGGTCAACCCATCGCTCGGCGTCAGCGAATTGAGGTGATCGTTGCAACCATAGCGCGCCTAACGTCTTGGGCGCGACGGCTTAGTGTCACCGTGGCGCACAGCGATACCTTCCACCGTATCCGCGTTATTGTGACGCGTCCGCGGGAAACGCCTCTCAAAGGTCTGCTGTCGACCCTCTCCGACCATTCGCCGTACTCGAAAGCAGACCGTCAGCACGAACTGGCCGCCGTCCTATCGTGATCAACTCACATCGGAGATTGCCAACGCTCGAATTCGACCTCTTTAGGCTTGCAGGACGTAGCTGTGCAGGGCCTTGCCCGAGCTCTTCAACAGTGATTCGAAGAACATGTGCGTGAAGGGGCCGCCAACCTCCGCTATGAAGCGCGGCTCCAGAGCGATGGTGTGGGTAAAGCGCGTCTTTCCAGGTGCGGTTTGCTCCAGCAGGTAGTCCTCGGCCATCGCGTGGCACATCGGCGCGTTGGTTGCGGTGACGTAGTACAGTACGAAGTGTGTCCGTGGAACGCCGACAACTTCGTCAGGCGCGCCGCCCGGCGATCCGCCTCAACGCGGCCTGATCGAGCAACTTCACTGCGCGACCCTGCACCTGAATAATCCCTTCGCCCTGAAGCCTCGAAATAAGCCGGCTCACGGTTTCGAGTTTGATGCCGAGATAGCTTCCGATCTCTTCACGTGTCATGCGCAACGTGTATTCGGTGGCCGAATAGCCACGGCGACGGTAACGGTCTGCCAAGTCCAACAGGAATACTGCGAGGCGCTCGTCCGCGTGCAAGCTGCCAAGCATTAGCATCACATTTTGACGCCTCGTCATCGCCACGGACATCATCTGGCAGAGGTTGTGTTGCAGCGCGGGTATCGTCTGCGCGAGCTGCTCGATATTATTGAATGGCATGGCGCAGACTTCGGTGTCCTCGAGTGCGATCGCGCCGGCGTGGTGCCTGTTGGTGCCGATGCCATCGAAACCAATGACTTCGCCAAGCATGTGATAACCCATCACCTGCTCGCGGCCATCCTCCGCAAGCACGACGGGTTTGAGCGACCCGTTCCGGATCGCATACAACGCATGAAAGTGGTCTCCCGAACGATACAGAAAATTGTGCTTCCGCACCTTGGTGCGGTGCACGACCAAGGCGTCAAATTGCCCCATTTGATCCTCGGTGAATGCAACTGGCAGAGACAGTTCACATAGGCTGCAAGTCTGGCAATGGCTCCCCAAATCATGGAGCGCAATGACCGGGGCAGGCGAAACACCGTCGCTGGCGCGCACTGCGCTTGCTTCGAGGGGTGTCGGCAGTGGATAGTCTCCCTTGCGCCGAGCGAGGTAGAGTCGACCCGGAACAACGCAGCCTACCCCGGTTTGCGAGCAAAGGGTAGCGCTTTATGTACGGTAGCGGACAATCAGAATCTACCGCGCAAAGGCCACCAGAAATCACGTCATTGGCAAGGACCGCTCTGGAGCAAACTCGAAGGCCCTGACGTCCGGACTGCTCGGCCGAACTGAGACGAACGAGAGGCCGACTAGACGCGACGGCCGGCCGCCGCTCGCGGACCCATCTTGGTGTCGGTAAGATATGCGTTACAGGATCGCATCAGGTCCGCGCTCGGTCTTATGTCCGAAGCATGCTTTCTGCCTACATCACGCATCCCAGCAGCCTGCTGCACGAAATGGGCCCTGACCACCCTGAAGGTCCCGCGCGGGTGAGCGCTATCAACGACCACCTGCTGACACACGGGCTACTCGATTTCATGCAGTCATACGCGGCACCGGCGGCAACGCGATCCCAAGTCGAATGTGATCTGTTCCGAAAACTCGACCTCTCAGGTCGCGCTGCATTCAATTCTTTTTGACCGCGACAAGCCTCAAGGGAGGAAACCGCGGCGTGCACCGCTGCCGTTCGGGGAGGCCAAACGGCTATGGGGATTTGACGGGTTGCAGGCGGGCGCGATGGTGTCGATCGGCCGCTGGATTGGTGGCTGACATCGCGTCGAGGGGTGATGACCACGATCGAGGCTGGATTCGGTGATGACCCGCGAAGCCGAAGTCCGCTTCTGGCCGGGAAAGGCGAAGCCGTCCGCTATCGGCGGTGGCCGCCGCAAAGCGGACGTAGTGTTGATGCAACCGGGTGCTCATGCTGCGACTCGTAACGCCGGCGGGGCGCGGATCGTTTCCCCGCGAGCGAAGATTTCGACGATGCTCATCGCGGCGCCGCAGTGCGGACAGACGAAGGTCGGCGGCAGGCTGGCGACCCGTGCCACAGCTGGTGTCGGCGCTGTGGTGGTGATTGGAACGTGCAGCAGTTCGCGCGCCTGAGCGAGATGCTCGCGCCGGCCGCCGTTGGCGAGCAGGCCGTAGTGCCGGATGCGGTGGAAGCCGTTGGGCAGAACGTGCAACAGGAAGCGGCGGATGAACTCGTCGGCGCTGAGCGTCATCGCCTTGTAGCGCGTCTTGCCGGTGGCGCGGTAGTCCTTCCAGCGGAAGGTGACGCCGCGTTCATCGAAGGCGAGCAAGCGGGAGTTCGCGATCGCCACCCGATGGGTGTAGCGGGACAGATAGGCGAGCACCGCCGCCGGGCCGGCGAAGGGATGTGCCCGTAGATGAATCTCGCGGACTTCAGCCTGCAACGAGGCGATTGGCGCCAGTGTCTCATGCAGAAGCGGCGGCGCCCGTTCACGAACCACTTCCCTTCAGCCATGTACCTTTCCACGCTCGTTGAAGAGCAGGTCACTCGTGCGTGCCAGCGCTGCCCAATCAGATCCATGCGGTGGACTTGCGTCGGAAACGGACAACGCCGGGACGAGAAGACTCGATTCGGTGGCCGGCCTCGACGCGGTAAAGGATTGCCTGGTCGCTTCGGCGACCGCCGAGAATTGGCATGCGTAGTGGAACAGGCGGTCGTCCCCCGCGACTCGCGAGGGCGTCCAGTCCGTACTGGCTCCCGCGGAGGCATTCTGCTGCCCTGACCTGCCGTAGACATCTAGCAGCACCTCGTTGCGCCGTCGGAGCGAGAACGGGCCATCTTGAACGAGCGAGAGATTGTGCCGGGACATGGCGTCATAGCGATCCGGATCATCGAGCAGGGCGGTAACGGCGTCGAATACCGCATCGACCGGTGGATCCTCGTGAACGGAGAGTTTTCGCACCAATGTCCCGCCGACGCCGTCCTCGATGATTTCACCGACGTTCTCCATCCCGGGCCCGCTCGTGGTAATGATCGCCAGGCCGCAGGACAGCGCTTCCAGGAACGTGATACCAAGCGCCTCGTGCCGTGACGGGTGAACGAGGATGTGTGCCTGCGTGAAGATCTCGAGTAGCAGCTCACGCGGAACTTGCGGCGCGTACTGAATCGCCGCCAGGACATCCGCGAAATCTCGTTGCAGCTCCGTCGGGATTGGTCCGACATAACACAACTCCACGTCGTCGCGGGCGAGGAGCCGTCGATACAGTTGCAGCACCACCCGGCCGCCCTTCCCTTCGAACCCGCTGGCGGCAAACACGATTCCACGGCGCGAGTTCGCGTTGCGTATCCGGAGCTGCTCGCCGCTGATTCTGGGAGGCTGCGCCGGGTAGCACACAACTGCCTTGCGAAAGAGCGACTCGATGGACGACTGACGTTCGCGCGGCAAGACGGCCAGGCACTGCTCCTTGTTGCTCGCCATTTGCGCGTAGCTATGAAACACCAAGGACACACAGCGCGGAGAGCTGACGAGCTCCAGCATATTCAGCAACCGCTCAGCCACGAGCGGCGCGACGGCTGGATTCTGCAGCCACCCACTGAACCGCGCGTTGAAGATCACGCTTCCGAATTGCAGATGAGCGAGCAGTGAGTCGGTTTCGAGCGCCCACCTAAACCCGCCGTTCTGGACCGGAAAGTGGACGCTGTGGACGAAACATGGGTCACCGTCGTACACATGGCCTTCACACACAGCAAAGTGATCGCTTGGACAGAAACGATTGGTGTCGACATATGACGCGAAGTCGACGGTAGGATCCGCGATCACGTACCGGACCGTCGGCGGCGGAAAGTCGAGCAGCGCCGCGTGATAACCGCGATGAAGGCGTGCCTGCGGGCCAAGCGTAACGGTCAACACGGTTCTCGTTCGGGTCGGCAAGAGTTGGAGCGCGCGAACGGCGCAGCACTTTGCCGACCGGTTTAGAGCCCGACCAGCGCTCCAGCGTCGTCCACGACGCGGGCCTCCCGAAGTTTGTCGACGATATATGCGATCACGCCTTTTTCCACAATGCACCGGCGTTTGCCGCTCAGATACATATCGGGGAATTCACTCAGACGATCAGCCACGGGCTCGCCGTCGCACGCGCCGAAGTATTCGCACTTCCAGCACTCGGCAGCGACTCGCTCATTGGCCGCGGCAATTGACCGCTGCCTGCCACGGGACGAGAGGAGTTCCGCGAGAGGTGTCTCGAAAACGTTCCCATAGACCTCTTCCGGATCGTACACACTTGCGTTCGAATACGCGGCGCCGTCGGTATCGATAATGAAGTAGCGCTCCCAGTCGGTGCGCTGGTAGATGTTCGGCCAGGTGGGTCGACTGAGGAAAAGCAGGGCGGCCCGGACGTAGGTCGCCAACGGCTCGACTCTTATGATCGCATCGCGTTCGAAGATCAGATCGACGATCTGTTTGTATGCGTCCAAAGTTTCCGCGGCCGTGATTTCGTAACCGCGATGCTGGTCGTCAGTCTCGCCCGGAAAAAGCGGTAGGAGCCGAAAGTCTAGGCCGAGTTGCTCGTAGAACGAATAGATGTTCGGCACGTAAGGAAGATTGTTCCTCGTCAACACTGTGATGCAGCCGAAAGGGATTCCAGCTTCGCGCAGCCTCTCCATGTTTTCGAGCACGGCTTCCTGCCGCTGCGCGCCTCTGACATCGACACGCAGATCGCCGAAGAGATCGATTGACACGCCGACAGTATCGAAGCCGTTCTTAAGCAGCTGCAAGCGGGCGTTGTCGAGCCGAACAAGATTGGTCTGAACCGAGTTCTTGATCTCGAGGCGGCCTCTGAAAATCTGACGCTGCAGCTCGAACAACCGCCAGTAGTAATCGGGAGGGACTAGAAGTGGTTCGCCGCCGTGCCAGACGAAGCGGATCCGGACGTCGTGGGAGAGCGCGCCGTAGTACTCATCGAGGCTCGTAAAAAATCGGCTTAGCTGCTCGAATGACATTCTCCGCGGATTTGAGAGCTGGGAGAACTCGTAACAGTACTTGCAGCGCAGGTTGCACAGCTTCGAGATCTTAACAACGAAGATGACATTGCGCCTCACGTCGACGCTCTGTTCAACGGCCTTGTTGACAATGCTCACGAGGACGGTTTGCCCCTGCGCTTGGGCTGGACCGACTTGAAGGCCGATCGCACGCTGACGTCCTTCACACCCTTGCCGTACGAAGAGAGCGCCAGCTCGTTCCAGCCCTGTGTGGGTGGATGCACCTCCGCGGCCTGTACCTCGACCCAGTCGTACCGCGTCCACGCTTCACCCCAGGCGATGCCGCCGAGTACCGTTCCGATCCTTACGTGACCGATACCAAGGTATTGCCTCAGCTTTGTCCGCAGATTGATTGAGAATACTTCCTTACCTGGCTTCGAGGCGTCGTGTTTGGGCATTTGCAACTCCTTTTCGCTTAGTAGGCGAGATCGGCACTCGATCAGTCGTTTATATCAAAGCCGCATCGCTGTCCGAAATCAGATCACGCGGAGCTGATCAAGTCAACCCGATACGCACGGCCAAGAGCGGTGAAGTATCTCGCGGCGTGCTGAACGCCCTTTCCCCGTGATGAGGTCCATCTGGTTGTAACCGTCCAGGTGCAGCACTTTGTACATGCGATCGCCAAGCTGCGTACCCTTAGGCAACTCATCAACGACGTTCGGGTCGCCGGCTGCCGCCACGAAAGTCGGGAACCAATCCTGCCAAAGGCTATGCTGTTTGCGACCTTTCCTGCTGGCACATGGTCCGGCCAGCGCAGATCATTTGGCAGCGCCCTGGTGCGCGGTCCCTGGCCCGTCACGCGCCGGCCATGCCTTCCCCCTCGTCGAGCATGTAGGCTCAAGCGTGGGTGGCGCACGGGCCGGCGGTCACTGGCCGCTAGGATGAGGCTGAGGTGCGTTGGCGCAGTACCCAGCGGCGGCTTCGGATCGCCAGGCGTCGCCAGCCGCCTCGTCAATGGCTGCTCCCGGGCAAATGGAGATATGAGGGCGGCCGTCTGGAACTGGCCCGGTCGCTGCCGAATGGGATCGTCAACAATTTGACCGTACCAGACCCATTGCAGCCAGGCATACGTTCTGAGAGCTGATCACGGGCGTAAAATGGCTCGCGGATTTGCACGAGGGGAGCTAGCATGGGACTGATTCGGCTAGGCAACAAGCCACCCTTGACGGTAGCTCCGGAGGATACGGTCGTCCGGGCGGCGCGCGCGATGACCGAACGCCACGTCGGTGCCGCGACCGTCCTCGAAGGGACTGGGGTCGTCGGCGTGGTGACTGAGCGTGACGTGATGGAAAAGGTCGTCGCCGCCGGCGGCGACCCCAATACCACGCGGGTGCGGGACATCATGTCGAGTCCGGCGCTATCGGTTAGCGTGAACACCTCGGTGGCCACAGCCGCAGCACTGATGCGCAAGCATCACATCCGCCATCTGGTCGTCCTGGACGAGCACGAAACGCTGGTCGGCATGCTGGCTCTGCGCTACCTACTTTACGACCTCATGGACGACATGGAGCGCAATGTCAGCGATCTTATAGGCCATATCATGACGGACGGACCGGGCGGGTAGGTGGCTGCGCGCGTGGCGGAACTCGGTTCAGAACCATCTTGACGCTCGATTGTGGATGCAGATCGGCAGAGCACGGCCTGGCCTCAGGCGCGAGTGAAGGTTCGGAGCGACCGGCAGCTTTTGGCCACTGCCGCCGAATTCATTCGCCGTAAGCCGTCGTTCGCACGAACGTCGGCTATCGAGGCCACGATTAGATCGCTGTCGACCCCTGAGCAGACCTTCGCGTCGCTGCGAAAGCAGCCGTGGCCATTCAAAGGTATTCGTGCATGGCCCCAGCCTTGTTGAGCGGCCTCCGTCACCATGACCGATGCAGTGCTAGTACGGGCGCGCTGGCCCGATTTGCGGCGCTCGGACGGGCTTGGCCATACCGAAGAAGATAGTTACACCATTGCCACCGCAACGAGTCGAGAGGGCTTCGTCTTTGTTCGTGTTGAGGAAACAGCTGTCGGTTATCTGCCAGTTGTTCATCACCCACACGTCGCCCGCTGGGCTGACCGCCAAATCGGTCACCCTCTGCAGCCCACCACCCACATAGCCTCCAGCCGGCGAGATTTGGTCTCCGGTTTTCATGCCGGGCGGGCAGTTCTCAGTGCGCACACCGCACAAATGCGCGACCGGGCTGTGCGCCATGGCAAGGTTGGAAACCCAGACGTTGTCACTGCCGTCCACGACCACCGCGAACGGGGCGGGCAGACCACCGCCCGTGAACGGTGAGCCGGGGAATTGCGAGCCATCCGGACGCAGCAGCGTGACGCTGCCGCCATCCGTGCCCGTTTGCCGAAACATCTGCATCGTTAGGGCCTCGTCGGCGTTGCCACCGGCCTTCAGGACCAGGATATCTTTGACGAGATCGAACGTCGCGCGCGCCCCGTTCCCCAAATGATTGGTTACCCAGACATTGCCTTGGCTATCGATCGCCATACCCCCGGGACTCCACCCGGTGCCGAATTTCTCGGCCTTGCTCGGGTCTGACGCCGGAAATCGCGTCACATGCGCGCCAAAGCCATTCGACACCCAGATCCGGTCCTGCTGGTCGATGGCAAGGTGGAACGGCCCCACCAAGGACTTGCAAGGTTCGGCGCCGTCTCGCCCCTCGCAAATGATCCGGCCTTTGGTGGGATCGCCATTGGGGAAATGCAAGAGTTGGCCCTTTGAAATCCCGACGGCCCAAACGTCCCCCTTGGGCGTCGCGATGATGCCCTGCATCAGCCCAAGCCGGCCGCCGAAGGTAATGCCCTCTGGCGGTGTCAGCGGCTTGCCATTCTTGTCGAACACGGCGATGGACTTGCCGCCATAGGTGCCGAACCAGGCGTTGTCCTTGGCGTCGACGGCCGCCCCGAAGGTGCCACCCTCCATCCCGCCGCCAGAAAATCCGGTGATGCCAGGTGAAAGTGGCTTGCCGTTGGGATTGAATTTGGTCGCGTTCCCCTGCCACAAGCTATCCGTCCCCTGCCAACCCACCGTAAAGTTGTCGCCGACCCAAAGATTGCCTTCGCTGTCGAACATTGCTTTGCCGCCCGCGCGATAACCGCCGCCGCCGAACTTCAGCGGCAGCACCCACGCGCTAGGCGCGACGTTCAAATACGGCATGAACGGAACAGCGCGCATGTTCTTGCCCGGGGGAACCTGATAAAACTGCCCAATCAAGGCAAAGAGCCTCTCGGGCTTGTACCAGGGAAAGCGCGCCACCGATTGGGCCGCTGCTAGCGTGTCGGTGGGTACGTCGCCGTTCGGGGGTGTCGCCGCCAGGAAAAGACTGTCGCAGGCATTGGCAGTGACCCGCGTGGCGCAACCCGCGAGCGCGTTGGCGAGCGTAGCGAAGTTGGCCATCGTTGGTGTCTCGCCCTCGTTGAGCGGGCTTTGGATGGCGTTCCCCCAGCCACCCGTTTGAAGATCGACGAAACTCGGAACATTGCCCGCGGCGATGCGCAAGCCCAGCGCGGGACCCTTGATGGCGGTGCGTTCGAGAAACTGCGCGTGGGTCCACACCGATGCGACGGTGGTGAACTCATTGATCGTTACTTTGGCCGGCGGCTTGTTGCCAACCACCGACAGTAATGCGATGGCGGGATTGTCGCCACCGGACTTGTCCGCGGCGGATTTGCCGCCCTTCGCTACCAGATACAGGCTTGCATCCTTCGTCGACGCGGCCTTCGTAGTAATCGTATAGCGGCCACTCACATCGGTTCGCGCCTGACCCAATTGCGAGGGAGCTCCGGCAGTTGCAGCCCAGAGCGTTACGGTTGAATTGACGACCGCCGCGCCGCCGCCGATCACTTGGCCGGAGATTGTTGCCGCGACGGCCGGCCCAGCGGACAGGAAGCTAATGAACGCGAGCGCGAACACCAGATAGCAACCCACCATCACAATATTCCCTGTACGCGCTTGATGTTTCATTGGGTTCATCCAAAGAGTGGGAGGGGTTTATCAGCTTAGGCAGAATCCCCAATGGCGGCGCATGACGCGCCGGACCATAAAACAGCAAGACAAGCACGACTAGACGGCCGCGAAAGTGTGCCACAGGCTCGTATAAGATGAAACGCGGATCGCGGAAACTGTGTTTTGGTTCAGTGCACACCGACCCACAATCTGGTCGTAGTCCAACGGCGGCTTATCGAAAAGTTGGCGACGGCTGGTTGTGGCCGGTTTGCGACCTACACAAACACAACCCAAGCCATAAACAGGCTCGGTCAGTCTCCATCGAAACCACTATCAGTTGACAGGCAACGGCGGCTTCCTTTGGCTCCGACCGGAGCGATATGATCGCGGAAAGATGGAAAAGCGCAGGCACCTGATACTAGTTCTGTTGAGTGTCGCGACCTTGCTGATCGCCGCGTACAGCGGCGCGAGTTGGTATCTGTGGTCGAAGCAACGAGAGTTCATCTTCTTCCCAAGCCGGGACGTGCAGCGAACCCCCGGCGATCTTCAATTGCAATACGAGGAATTATGGCTACCAGTGGCTGGGAGCCAGTCCATATCCATCAATGGCTGGTGGCTGCGGGCGGACGATGCCGCCGCACCAGCACTTCTGTACCTCCACGGCAATGATCTGAACATCGCTGGCAACATCGAACATATCGCTCCGCTTCGTCGCATGGGATTTTCCGTCCTTATCGTAGACTACCGTGGTTATGGGAAAAGCGGGGGCGGGTTTCCTTCCGAGGGCCAGGTGTACGAAGACGCCGAGACTGCGTGGACCTATCTGATTCGGGAGCTCCGCGTCGATCCTGGTCACGCGTTCATCTACGGCCATTCGCTCGGCGGTGCCATTGCGATTGAGCTCGGCCTACATCACCCCGAGGCTGCGGGGTTAATCTTGGAAAGTACGTTTACGTCGATAGCTGACATGGCGAAGCTTACCTACTGGATGTTTCCGGCGGATTGGCTCCTGCATCAGCGCTTCGACGCGTTGGCCAAGATTCCGTTGTTGCGATTGCCCGTGCTGTTCATCCACGGGACGGCGGATGCGGAAGTTCCTTACACCATGAGTGAGCGGCTATTTGCAGCCGCACAAGGACCTAAATGGCTAACGCTAATTCCAGGCGGTGGGCACGAAGACAGCGCAGATATCGGTGGGACGCTGTACGCGCGCGACGTTCTCGCATTTACGCGGATCAATCTACGTCGGCACTGAGCATGCGAGACCCAGGCGGTACGCACGATAGTGTCCGTGGCGTTCGTCCTTTGATGGTCGCATTTCGCCCCCGACCTGACGGTCAAGGCGATTCAAGCCGGTTGTTGAAGATCATATAAGCCGCCATCCACTCGCCGCCACGTTTCATCCTCGAAAAGGGCGCGGCAGTTCACCTCATTTTTGCTTGTGTATCCGCCTTGCCATTGCGTTGCCAGATTGATCCGGCACACACTATGATGGCCGGGATGCGGCGCGTCTTTGCGCACCGCGACGTTAGGCATCCTGGGACATGTTGGACTCCGTTCGTGTTCCGATCGCACTGGCCCTCGTCGCACTTGGATTGTCGGCGGCGCTCGCCGATGACGAGTTCGCGGCGGAGCGCACGGCGCTGACCCAAGAGATTGCTGCGCTTGCGCGCGATACGGCGCGCGAAACCGGTCGACCCGCGTTCGATCCGCGTGTGATGTCGGTGCTGGCGGCGGTGCCGCGGCACCGGTTCGTACCTGCGGGCGAGATGCGCGCAGCTTACCGGAACCGCCCGCTGCCGATCGGGTACGGCCAGACCATCTCGCAGCCCTATATCGTTGCACTGATGACAGACCTCATGCGCGTGCAAGCGCACGATGTTGTCCTCGAAATTGGTACCGGTTCCGGCTATCAGGCAGCGATCCTCGCCGAGCTTGGGGCGACCGTGTGCACCGTCGAAATCGTCGAGCCGCTCGCGCGGGAGGCAGCAGAGCGTCTGCGCACGCTGGGTTATGCGAGGGTGCGAACCCGCGCCGGCGATGGCTATTACGGGTGGGAGGACTGCGGTCCGTTCGATGCGATCATTGTCACCGCGGCAGCAAGCCACGTTCCACCATCGCTCGTTCGACAGCTCAAGCCAGGCGGCCGGATGGTGATTCCCGTCGGGCCACCTTTCCTCACCCAGTATCTCATGCTCGTTGAGAAGCGCACCGACGGGACGATCCTGACGCGCCAGATTCTCCCTGTGGCGTTCGTGCCGCTGACGGGAAAACACTGATCCCCTTGCGACGCGACAATGGCGTCCGCAGATCCTACAGCCGGTACCGTTTCCGAGCACTCGTTGCAATCGGATCGCGCCGAGCGCGCCGATGGCCCACCGCTCTTGGCCATCGCCATGCTGTCCGCCGCCGCGCTCGGCTACGAGATCTTGCTAATGCGACTGTTTTCGGTCATCCAGTGGCATCACTTCGCGTACATGATGATCAGCGTGGCGCTGTTGGGTTACGGTGCGGCGGGAACGTTTGTAGCTTTGGCCCGCGGCGCACTGCTCACCCGATACGCTCAGGTGTTTGTCGCGGGCGCTGCAGCATTCGGCATCTTCGCTGTAACGGGCTTCCTGCTGGCGCAAGGGGTCGAGTTCAATCCGCTGGAATTGGCGTGGGACCCGCGGCAGCCGTTGCGCCTTCTCGCCATCTACGTGCTGCTGTTCGTGCCATTCTTTTGCGCCGCGTCCGCGCTTTGCCTCACGTTTAGATGCTTCGGTGAAGCCTCGCACCGCATCTACAGCTTCGACATTCTCGGCGGCGGTGCCGGGTGCTTGGCGATTCTCCTCGCGCTGTTCGTGGTCACGCCAACCGACGCGCTGAAGCTCATCGGTGCGCTGGGGTTCACCGCGGCCGCCATGGCGGACTTGCATTTCGCAAAGCGGCCAAGGGCGACTGGGTTGGCGTTATTAGGTTGCGCCATCGCATTGCCATTCGGCATTCCAGTCGATTGGACACGCCTCGATGCTTCCGAATACAAGGACCTGCGCCAGACTTTGCAGATTGGGGGCACGCGCATCGTCGCCGAGCGGTCGAGCCCGTTGAGCATGCTAACCGTGGTCGAGAGCCCGCGGGTTCCGTTCAGGTATGCGCCGGGATTGAGCCTAAATGCGCCCGCGGAGCCGCCGCCGCAACTCGGCGTGTTCGTCGATGGCGATGGACCAAGCGCGCTCCTCCGATACGACGGACGACAGGAACCACTGGCGTACCTCGATTACCTCACGTCCGCACTGCCCTACCACCTGCTGACGCGACCACGTGTCCTGGTGCTTGGCGCGGGCGCAGGCGCCGACGTGCTGCAGGCGATTGCACTCGGCGCACAAGCCGTCGATGCGGTTGAACTGGATCCTCTGGTGATCGACCTCGTGCAGCGCCAATTCGGTGACTATTCGGGCAGGCCGTACAGCCTGCCCGGCGTGCGCGTGCATATCGGCGAGGCGCGTGGCTTCGTCGCACGACATCAGGAGCGCTTCGATCTCATCGAGGTTGCGTTGCTCGACGCGTTCGCCGCATCGTCGGCGGGGCTCTATGCGCTGTCCGAAAGCTATCTTTACACCAGCGAGGGCATCGCGGCCTACCTCGATCGCCTCGAGCCGGGCGGGATGCTCGCGATAACGCGCTGGGTCAGCCTGCCGCCACGCGACGTGCTGAAGCTGTTCGCCACTGCCACCGTGGCGCTCGAGCGTCGAGGTGTCGCGGAACCTGGCCGTCGTCTGGCGCTGATACGGAGCTGGAAGACCGCGACGTTGATCGTGAAGAACGGCGCCTTCACCGCGAGCGAGGTCGCCTCATTGGAGGCGTTCTGTCGTGCCCGCTCCTTCGATGCCGACTATTACCCGGGCATCGCACAGGATCATGCCAACCAATACAACATACTTGACGACTCCTACTTCTACGATGGTGCCGTGGCGCTGCTCGGGCCGGATCGAAAAGCGTTTGTCGACCATTACAAATTTGTCATTGCACCAGCCACTGACGACCGGCCGTACTTCTTCCACTTCTTCCGCTGGAGCGCGCTGCCGGAATTGCTGGCACTCAAAGAACAGGGCGGATTGCCACTGTTCGAATGGGGTTATCCGGTCCTGATCGCGACGCTGCTGCAGGCGATCATTGTGAGCCTGATGCTGGTCGTCGTCCCCATGTGGGTTGGCCGCGATGGCATCCGCGACGCCGTCGCTGCGCATCCGCCGCGCGTCGCAGTGGTGGCCGTCTATTTCACGGCAATCGGCTTCGCATTCATGTTCATCGAGATCGCGTTTATCCAGAAGTTCCTCCTGTTCCTCGCGCACCCGCTCTACGCCGTGGCAGTCGTGCTGTGTGCGTTTCTGGTGTTTGGCGGACTGGGGAGCCGCTATTCGTGGCGCTTCGCCGCGGGAAGGCGATGGGCGGACCATCCACTGGCGTGGCTAACTGCAGGCATTGCCGGCATTGCGCTCCTCTATCTTGTTTCGCTGCCGGCGATCTTCCGGCACCTGATGCCACTTCCCGATCCCGCGCGAATCGCAATCTCGATTGCGCTGATTGCCCCGCTCGCATTTGCAATGGGGATGCCGTTTCCGCTGGGTCTCGCTCGTCTCGCCGGCCGCGCCGACGCGCTGATTCCGTGGGCCTGGGGAATTAACGCTAACGCGTCGGTGATCGCTGCAATTTTCGCGACCGTACTGGCGATCCACCTCGGGTTCGGTGCAGTAATCGTGCTCGCAGTCGCGGTGTATGCCGTCGCTGCGGCGGCGTGGCCGGCGCTTCGCTCGAGCTGAGTGCTTGGTCGGATTTACCGAGGTGGACGTTCGCTGGCGTCGCTGAACGACCCTGAACGGCCGTTGCGCCATACAAGAAACGGACATTCAACTGCAATCAACTCACGAGGTTCCGCTACTGAATCACCTCGTCCGCGCGCAGCAACACCGGCTGCGGGATCGTGAGGCCGAGCGCCTTGGCGGTCTGAAGATTAATGACGAGCTCGAGGGTCGTCGGTTGCTCGACCGGAAGATCGCCCGGCTTCGCGCCTTTGAGGATTTTGTCCACATAACTCGCGGCGCGCAGATAGTTTTCGGTCATTTTATAACCGTAGCTCATCAGGCCGCCGGCCTCGACATAAGCCCGATTTCCGAATATCGACGGCATTTTGTACTTGATGGCCAATTGCGCGATCTGCGGTCGGTGGAGTGCGAAGAGCGGCGCAGCGCCAACGATAACCGCGCCGGCGCTTTCCCCGGCCATCATGGCGAACGCGGTTTCGATCTCCTGTGGGGTTCGTGCCTCTGCTATTAGAACCTTTACGCTTGTGTTCTGCGCGCCGGCCTGGACGCTTTCCGATATTGCGCGGTAAGTCGTACTGGTGGGCGTCACCAACACCCCCACGCGGGACACCTTAGGCACCGTACTGAGAAGCAAATCGAGCAACTTCGCGCCGGTATCGCCGCCCATATTTGATAGCCCGGTAATATTACCCCCGGGCCGCGCGAGGCTCTTCACGAACCCACTGCCTACTGGGTCCCCGGTGGTTGCCATGACGATCGGAATCGTGCTGGTCGCCTCTTTGGCCGCCCTGATCGCCGCCGACGCCACCGCGACAATAACATCGACTTTCAACTGCACCAGGTCAGCCGCCTGGCTTGTCACGCGTTCGAAGCTGCCTTCGGCAAAGCGCCATTCGATAACGAGGTTCTTGCCCTCGATATAGCCGAGCTCTCCCAGGGCTTTCAGGAATGCGGCCGTGTTTAGCACGCTTTCGGAAGCGGAGGACAGCGATAGAAAGCCCACGCGCCAGACTTTGCCATGCTGTTGAGCGAAAGAGCCGAGAGGCGCCACCAGAACGCCCGCACCAAGCGCAATGATCAACTTGCGGCGATTATTCATTACGTCCCCTCTTACGGGTCATTATGCCCGTTCACGCCAAGGGCGGAACGCCGACGCCCAACGCCAGGCAGGTGCAGAGTTACGATCCACGGTCAAATTGGGGCGCCGTTGGTTTCGGCCGTACAACCGCCGGTTACCGCAAGAGATCAGATGGCCGGGAGTCGATCGATCACGAACATTGTTGCGACAGTTGCGGCGCCACGCAGTCCGCGCAAGCCCGCCGCTACTGGGGCACGGATTCCGGGTAAACCGGCAACTCGCCGTCGGCGCACGACCGGTTCGTGCGCGAGCTGGAGAAGATGCGCGCCTGCGGCTTGATCGGGGCCTCGTCGTCCGACAGGCCACTGAGATTCGACCTGGATCAAAGCGCCGCATCGATTCCCTTGAGAATATCGGGGTTCGCGATCGGTGCCGATGACGTATCCCGGAAGCCTATGTAGGCTGGGGATTAGGCCGCCGGCGCCTGTGAATGGGGTGAGAATGAACCGGTCATCACACACCTTGGTCGCCGCGCTAGTCGGCATTGTTATGCAGGCGGCCGGTGCGGAAGTGCCTCAAGGAGAGGTGAAAGGTTCGGCGTGGAAGCATTCGGAGTCGTCGGCGGCAGGGGTCGTAGCCAACGCCGACGTGGCGTTACCTGCGCAGGTTACTGGGGGCGAGGTTTACTTCGGCAAATTAGCGCAAGCGCCGCGAATCGCCCGGGCGAGGGTGCCGGTCGTCCTGTTCCTCCATGGTTCAAGTGGCCTCGGGCTAAAGGCGATCGGCGAGTGGCAGCGATGGCTTGCAACCTTAGGATACGCAAGCATCGCGCCCGATTCGATGGGCTTGCCCGACCGCATCACCTACACCTCACCCGCCGGCAAGGACGTGTACGAGAAGATCCACGCGTTGCGGGCATCGGAAATTACGCTGGTGCTAAAGGCACTTGGTGATCTTCCTTGGGTTGATCCTGGCCGCCTGGTCTTGAGTGGGGCCAGCGAAGGTGGTCCGGCGGTGGCTCGCTACGCAGGAGCGAATTTCGCTGGTCGGATGATTTTCAGCTGGAGCTGCGAGGACAACTATTTTGTCGACGCCCACCGCACCGTTGTGCCCAGCGAGCCCGTGCTCAACGTGATGAGCGCCAGCGATCCTTTCTTCTCTCGCGCAAACGCGTACATCGGTAGCGTTGACGCGCAGGGACATTGCGGTGCCGCGCTGCGTGAGCACAAGAACACGACCATCGTGCTCATTCCGGGAGCCCCGCACACGTTGCTCAACGTGCCACAGGCGCGCATGGCGGTGGAAGCCTGGCTGCGAACGACAGTTGGCGCCGGCACGACAAAGTAGCTCGCCTAAGCGAAGGACGGTTCACGACCCCACTCCAGCCACTCGCAATGGACCAGAGCGGCTGCTCTAGCTTACATCACCACTTCGATCAGGTTGGGTCCACGGCTCGCGAGTGCTCGTCGAAACTCGGAAGCCAGCGAATCCAGATTATCGACGCGCGACGCCGTCACCCCATGGCCTTTGGCGAGCGCGACCCAATCCAGCGTAGGGTTGTCTATGGTCAGTATGGCGGTAGCCTTGCCCTCTGATTTTCCCGCGCCAATGCTCGCGAGTTCTGACTTGAGAATCTGGTAGCCATGGTTCGCGAACACGAGAACCTTTACGTTCAGGTTTTCGCGAGCCATCGTCCATAAGGCCTGCAGCGTGTACATGGCGCTGCCGTCGCCTTCAAGAACAATGACCGTCCGGTCCGGTGAGGCGATCGCGGCGCCGGCGGCCGCCGGCAGCCCGAAGCCGATCGAACCTCCCACGATGCTCAGCCAGTCATGTGGGGGCGCGCTGCCCGTCGGCAGGTCGAACCCACGGCCGGTTGAGATCGCCTCATCGACGACGATCGAGTTCTCCGGAATCAGGGCGCCGAGCACGGCGCCAATACCTTCTGTGGTGATGCGACCGCTGGGCAAGCCAGGTCGCGTGAGCGCAACCATGCCGATCGGGGCGAGTTTTCGCGCACCAACTCGCTCGACGAGTGCCTCCAGAGCGGCAACAATGTCGTCCTCGATTGTCGCCAGTTCCGTGACGCGACATGCGTCCGACAAAAGGTAACTCGGTTTGCCGGGATATGCGAAAAATCCGACTGGCCGTTTCGCACCGACAAGCACTACCGACTTAAAGTCCTTCAAGAGCGCTACAGCCGCATCGATCGGGTACGGAATGCGCCGGGTTAGCACACGATTGGCGCCGCGCTGAAGTCGCGGAAGGCCGAATTCGGACAGCAATGTGCAGCCTGTTGCTGCGGCGATCTTGCCAGCCAGATGCAGTGCCCTTTCCCTTACCGCCGCGCCACCGAGCAGCAGCGCCGCCGGCTCTCCGGCGCTCAATGCCTTGGCCGCCGCATCGACCGCCCCGTCTGACACCTCGCGACGTCGCGGCACTGCCGGAGCTTGCGCGATGCCGTCGGCGAGTCCCCATGCCGCGTCAGCAGGCAGTATAAGGGTCGCGATGTGACCAGGAGTCGCGCTGGCGGCTGCAATTGCTTCCGCACCGTCGCGTGCAACGGCGTTCGAACTCGCCGAGGTTCGTACCCAATGCGACATGGGACCGGCAAGGCCCTCGATGTCGGCGGTGAGCGGGGCGTTACAACGGATGTGGTAGCTCGCGTGTTCACCAACAATGTTCACGACGCCTGAACCAGCCTTTTTCGCGTTATGAAGGTTAGCTAGACCGTTGGCCAGTCCGGGGCCAAGATGGAGCAGCGTTGCGGCTGGTCGTTCGGCCATGCGGTAGTAGCCGTCCGCCGCACCGGTGACTACACCTTCGAAAAGACAGAGCACGCAACGCAAACCATCTACCTTGTCGAGCGTGGCGACAAAATGCATTTCGGAGGTGCCGGGGTTGGCGAAGCAGGTATCGATGCCGTTGGCCACCAACGTGCGCATCAGGCTCTCCGCGCCGTTCATTGGGTTCGAATCAGCAGTCATCAGGTAAGGTTCGATTCTTGATTGGCGATCGAGTGGCAAATGGCAGGCCGACAATACTACCTCTGAGACCGTGACCACGGGGATGATAGGTGAGGGACCGTGTTGCGGTTCCCAAACCCGTCACTTTTTCCCTATTCGGCGTCGGTCTTGTCGGACCGGATTCAGCCGCCGCAATCGCGCCGGCTAAGTATTCGGAAACGGTGACGCACCCCGCTACGGCGGAGTTTGTTTTGGCGCGCTCCTGCCGCCGAGTTGACGCCGCCCGCGCGCGTCGGTTACCGTCGCCAACTACGCTCAACGATACTGCGCGATGTCATCGCGCCCACAAGATCGCGGCGACAACGTCCACTGGAGGAATTCCCATGAGCATCACCCGCCGCTTCCACCTGGCCGCGCGCGCCGTTGCATTGTTCGCCGTCGCAATGTTCGCGCAAGTTTTGGCGTTGCCGGCGCTGGCCGCCGACACGCTGAACGTCTATTCGATCTGGCCCGAGAACTGGGCCAAGCCGATGTTCGAGGAGTTCGAAAAGGCCACCGGCATCAAGGTCAACTTCGTGCGTTTCTCGTCCGGCGAGGCGCTCGCCCGCCTCATCGCGGAAAAGAACAATCCGCGCGTCGATGTGCTGTTCGGCGGACCGGTCGAGACCTTCGCCGCCGGCATCAGCGAAGGCATCTTCGAATCGTACAAGCCGCCGTCATTCAACGTGCTGCCGACGCGCTTTCGCCAGGCGGACGGTCAGTGGATCGCCATCGCCGACGATCCCGCTCGTGTTCATGACCAACGACAAGTTCGTCAAGGAGAACAACCTCAAGGCGCCGGCGTCGTGGAACGACCTGCTGGCGGCGCCGTACAAGAACATGCTGCAGATGGCCGATGCCCGCACGTCGGGCACGGCAGTCACGCGCATTTTCTCGATCCTCGAAGTCAACGGTCGCGACGAGAACAAGGCCTTCGACTACATGAAGAAGCTGCGGCCCAACGTGCAGCTCTATACCAAGAGCGGCGGCGGCGGCACGCTGCCGGTCGGTCTCGGTCAGGCGGGCGGCGGCATCTTCTTCATCGTCGACGCGCTGGACACCAAGGCCAAGGGTTACGACGTCACGATCAGCTTTCCGAAGGAAGGCATCGGCACGGCGGCCGAAGGCATCGCCCTGATCAAGGGCGCGAAGAATCCGGAGCTCGGCAAGAAGCTCATCGACTGGGCCACGTCGCCGGCGATGCAGAACAACTTCGCCAAGTACAAGATCAACTTCGTGCCGGCGCATCCGGATGTCGTGCTGGAACCCAGCCTCGCGGCGATCCTGAAGGGCGCGAAGATCTTCCCGATCGATGCCGACTACGCGGGCGCCAACCGCAAACGCATCGTCGAGCGCTGGGTCGCCGAAGTATTGAATCAGTAGCGTTGGCCGCGTCGTGACGAGCGCTACCGCCCGCTCCTGGACGGGCGCGGTCACGGGTTTGCGCAACGACCCGGCGGTCACCATCGCCGTCGTCGTGTTATGGGCGTTGCTGGCGCTATTCGTCATCTACCCGATGGTGATGCTGCTGGGTCGGGTGCTCACCGACCACGGCACGTTCACCACGGCCGGTCTTCTTGCGGTACTCACCGACAAGCACCAGATCCGCGCGTTCTGGAACAGCCTCTTGTTGGCGGTGCTCGTCGGGCTCGGCGGCACGATACTGGGTTTCCTGTTCGCGTTCACCGCCGCGCGTTGCCGGCTGCCGCGCGCGTTGCTTGCGGCGCTCGATGCCGCGGTGTTGCTGCCGCTCGTGTCGCCGCCGTTCACGACGGCCATCGCGATGATCTTCTCGTTCGGTCCGCGCGGGCTCATCACCTATGAGCTGCTCGGCCTGAAAGGTGTCACCGTCTACGGGCTGACCAGCACGCTGGCTTCCGAGATCATGACGTACTTTCCCATCGCGTACCTGACGCTGCGGCCGCTGCTCGCCGGCATCGATTCCAACGTCGAAGGGATGGCGCTCTCGCTCGGCGCGTCGCGCTGGCGCGTGTTTCGGACGGTAACGCTGCCGCTCACCATTCCCGGGCTCGCCAATGCGTTCCTGCTGCTGTTCGCTGCATCGCTCGCCGACTTCGCGACGCCGCTGATCCTCGCCGGCAACAATTTCCCCGTCTTGCCGACGCAGGCGTTCCTGCAGATCACGGGTTTGTTCGACCTGCGCGGCGGCGCGGTATTGTCGTTCGTGCTGCTCTTCCCGGCGCTCGCGGTGTTCCTGCTGCAGCGCTATTGGGTCAGTCGGCGCTACTACGTCACGATCACCGGCAAGGGCGCGGGGCAGACGCCGTTCGACAGCGTGTCGCCCGGCATGCGCGTCGTGCTGTTGACGAAATGCGCGCTGGTGGCGCTGGTCATCATCTACTTCTATGCGCTTCTTCTCTATGCGTCGGTGGTGGTGGCGCTCGGCGCCAATCACACGTTCACGCTGCAGCACTATCGCGTCATCTTCACCGATGGACTCAAGGCGATCCGCGACACGCTGATCATCGCCGGCTTCGCGATGCCGCTGGGCGGTCTCTACGGCATCCTGCTCGGTTACCTGGTGACGAAAAAGTCGTTCGTCGGGCGTCGCTCGATGGAGCTCGTCTCGATGATCAACTACGCGTTGCCGGGGACCATCGTCGGCATCGCCTATCTCATCGCCTTCAACGACCCGCCGATCGAGTTGGCGGGCACGGCGCTCATCATCATCGCCTGTTACATCTTTCGCTACGGGCCGACGGGCATCCGCGCCACGGTCGCGCTCTTGCAGCAGATCGACAAGAGTCTGGAAGAGGCTTCGCAGGGATTGGGCGCCGGCAGCAGCACCACGTTCCGGCGCATCACCCTGCCGCTGATCATGCCCGCGTTCTTCGCCGGGCTCGGTGTGGTGTTCATCCGTTCCATGACGGCGATCAGTGCGACGATCTTCCTCGTTTCGATCGGATGGACGTTGATCACGGTGAAGATTCTCGAGAACATCACCGAACTGTCGCTTGGGCCCGCGGCGGCGTTTTCGGTATTGGTCGTCGTCATCGTGTTCGTCGTGATCACCATCATCGGCTACGTGCTGCGTCTGTTCCGCGCACCCGGTGCGGTTTCCATGACGAACCTGCTCGGAGGATGAGTCCGGTGACCGTCGATAAAACTGGCGTCCGCATCGACGGCGTCTCCAAGCGCTTCGCGCATCGCGTCAAGGGCGAGGTGTATGCCGTGCGCGAGGTACGGCTCGACGTGCGGCCGGGCGAGTTCCTCACGTTGCTGGGACCGTCGGGGTGCGGCAAGACGACGACGCTGCGCATGATCGCAGGTTTCGAGACGCCGGATGAGGGGCGCATCCTTTTCGGCGACAAGGACGTGACCGGGTTGCCGGCGAATCAGCGCGACATCGGCTTCGTGTTCCAGAACTACGCCCTGTTTCCGCACTTGTCGGTATTCGAGAATGTCGCGTACGGCCTGCGTGTGCGCGGACGGACGGACGAGGACATCGGCAAGAGCGTGGGCGATGTCCTTTCGCTGGTTGGACTGGCTGGATACGACCAGCAATTCTCTGGCCAGCTCTCCGGCGGCGAGCAGCAGCGCGTGGCGTTGGCGCGCGCGATCGTGATACGCCCGAGCGTGCTGCTGTTCGACGAGCCGCTGTCCAATCTCGACGCGAAGTTGCGTGTGCAGATGCGCCAGGAAATCCGCGACCTGCAACGCCGGCTGGGTATCACGACGGTGTACGTGACGCACGATCAGGAAGAAGCGATGGCGGTGTCTGACCGGATCGTCGTCATGCACCAGGGTCGTGTGATGCAGGAGGGTACTGCGGGTGACTTGTACCATCGCCCGGCGTCGCAGTTCGTCGCGCAATTCGTCGGGCGCGTCAATCTGATCAGCGGACGCGTCGCGGAGATTGCCGGGGATACAGCCAAGGTAGCGGCGCTTGGCGCGATACTCAACGTCCGACCCGTGCCCAACGGGATCGTAAGAGATTCGGCGGTACGGCTTGTCGTGCGCCCCGAGACGATCGAACTCCTGCCTGCCGACGCAAGTCCGCTCAAGGCGACGGTCGAATCGCGCACTTTCCTCGGCGAGAAGATCGAGTACGTCGTGCGCTGTGCAGGCGAAGCGCTGCAGGTCGTGCGGTACAACGCCGGCCTTGGCGACGTCGTTGGCGATGGTGCCGCGGTTTCGCTTCGCTTCGGCGAGGACACTCTTGCGTTGCTGGCGGCAACACCCAACGAGGACAACCGTCGTGAGTAACCCCTCTCGCACTCATCCCATCACTGCGCTGCGCCTCCTGCTCGCCGGATTGCTCATGGTCCTGGCGATGCTGCGGCACGCGAGTGCTGCCGACGCGCCGACCGAAGTCCACGGCATGTCGGACGCCATCGCGACGCCTGAGGTCGCCCTCGCTTGGGGCATCCTTCGCGGGTCCACCGAAGCGAACACCACCGTGGTCGTCCGCATCGTCACCGATCCCGCGAAGTACAAATGGATGGGGGTGGTGGGGATCGATCCGTTCTCGAAGCAGGAACAGGTGCTGCGTCCGATGGGCGCGAACCCCGGAACAACCGATGTGCGCGGGCCGCGATCGCGCTTTGCGGATTTTCCGCGGACCGAATTCCGGTTGTACGCTTCCGAGGCAGCTGCGCGGTCGGGGACGCCCGCGCTGGTGGTGTTCTATCTTGGGGCCCCGGATACGACGCCGGAGTTCGCCACCGAGGACAAACTCGAGGCCTATCTCGCCGATCGCATCGCACGGTTGCGCGGCGGCGCGGGGAGCAAGAAGCCATGACGCGTGCGGAACTTGCACGCCTGCTCGATCACTCGGTGCTGAAGCCCGAGGCGACCGAGAGCGACATTCGGGCGGGTGCGGAACTGGTGCGTTCGCTGCAAATCGGATTCTATTGCGTGCAGCCGTGCTGGGTGAAAACGGCGGCGGATGCTCTCGGGCCTGCGGATGCGCGTGTCGTCAGCGTCGTCGGATTTCCGCACGGGTGCGATCTGCCCGCGGTGAAAATCCGCGCGGCGGTGCTCGCGGTGGCCGACGGCGCGGGCGAGATCGACATGGTGATGAACTTCGGGGCGCTCAAGAGTGGTCGCGCGACACTCGTCGCTGCGGAAATCGCGTCGATGGTCCGCGCGGTGCAGGGCGTACCGGTCAAGGTCATCCTCGAAACGGCGGCGCTGTCGGTAGAGGAGAAGCAGCTCGCGTGTCGTCTCGCGCGGGATGCCGGGGTGGCGTTCGTCAAGACGTCGACCGGATTCCATCCGAGCGGTGGCGCCACGGTGGCGGACGTACGACTCCTGCGCGCCGCGGTTGGGCCGGTGATGGGCGTGAAGGCTTCGGGCGGGATTCGCAACCACATCGATGCGCGCGCTATGCTGGACGCCGGAGCCAATCGCATCGGCACGTCGGCGAGCGCCGCGATCCTCGAGCAGTGGGAGAGCACAGCTTAGCTGGGCGGTCGCCAGTCGGTATCGTCCAAATCAGCGGTCGGCGGCGGTTCCATCGGCAGATTGCCGACCCAGGGGCAGGTCAGCTTGCTGCATCGATAGCGCCACACCGGACGCACGATCGACGTCAGGCGGTCGATCAACCGGCGCGGTGTTCGAATGACGGAGTTACCGCAAAGCGGACATACATGGACCATGGGACGGCACAGTGGGTCGGAAAGTGGCTAACGTCACCGGCACTTGCATGGTGCTGACACTCCTACATGCTGACTCTACACCTTGTCCGGCAAGTCGGGTTAGGGATGTCCTGACTCCGGACCCGAGATGCCGGTTGTACATGACATGACCGCAGAACGCGCGAAGATCGAGATCGGCCGGTGGATCGTGGATGCTGCGCTGGGCGGGATCAGCGAGATCGACATCCTCGCCGGTACATGCAATCGCTTGACCGAGGCCGGTATCGCACTGGTGCGCGCCTCGGTCGCCAACGACTTGCTCGATCCGACCTATGACGGCCGCGGGGTGCGATGGCTGCGCGGCCAGGGAGGGATCGAGGAAGCGTTCGTCCGCCAGGGTGACGACGTGGTCAACGAGGAATGGACACGGAGTCCGTTCTTCCATCTCCTGGAGAGTGGTCAACCCATGCTGCGCTGGCGGTTGGATGCGAGCCATCGACGAGGCGAGATGCCGTTGCTCGACCAGTTTCAGGGCGAGGGCGTCACCGACTACGTTGCCTTCTCTTCGCGGGTAGCGGAAGGCGTGTTGCTGGGCGGAGGCAGAGGCATCGTCGCATCATGGTCGAGCGATGCGCCCGACGGCTTTACGGATGCGCAGATCGATTTGCTCGCCGCCGTCATGCCTTTGCTGACGCTGGCCATATTGCTGCGGACCACTCGTCAAACGGCACGCACGCTGATCGCGACATACCTCGGCAGCGATGCCGCCGAACGCGTGCTTGCGGGCAACATCGTGCGGGGCCGGGCGGAACCGATCCGCGCCGTCGTCTGGTTCAGCGACCTGAGCCGGTTCACTCGCATCTCGGACAGCGCGGCTGCGGACGCAGTGCTAGCGCTGCTCAACGACTACGCCGAGGTGCAAGTCGAGGAAATCGAAGCGCACGGCGGTCATGTCCTCAAGTTCATCGGTGACGGAATTCTTGCAATCTTTCCTCAGGACGACCCGGCGCATGCCTGCAGGTGCGCGCTGGAAACGGTGGCCGCGCTGCGCCATCGTATCGCCGCGCTGAACGCGCGACGCTCGGCGGGCGGACTGCCCGTCACCGACACTCGAGTCGCGCTGCACGTCGGTGAATTGCTCTATGGCAATCTCGGCAGCTCGCGTCGGCTCGATTTCACTGTGCTGGGATCGGCCGTGAACGAGACCGCACGAATCGACGACCTCTGTTCCTCGCTCGACCAGAGCGTGATCGTTTCGTCTGCTTTTGCCGAAGCATCCGGCGACGCGCGTTCGTTGCTGGTCAGTCTCGGCCGCTATGCGATGAAGGGCGTCGCCCGGCCACAGGAATTGTTCACGCTGGACCCTGCCGGTTTCTCGGAGAGCTAGTACTCGACCGCACCGGCGACGCGCTCGGCGGAGTTTCGCTTGAGGTCCCAGGTCAGGCCGACCTTCGACAGCGCAAATATGACCCACTTGGACGGATCCCAGTGGTACCAGCGGACGCCGTTGCGGTAGTCCGTGGGAAAGCGATGGTGGAAGCTGTGGAAGCCCTCGCCGTTGGTGAGAATTGCGCCCAGCCAGTTGTCTCGCGCCGACTGCGACTTGTTGAACGTCTTTGCGCCGAACGTGTGCGCGAAGGAATTCACGAAGAACGTCGAATGCAGGACGACGACGATGCGCAGGCAGACCGCCATGATGAAGCCGCCGAGAGGATGCCCTATCCACCAGGCGATGAGCATGGGCAGGACGAATCCGCCGCCGATCGACCACCAGTCGTAGTACTTGTGCTGAAGCATCACCAGCTTCGATTTCTTCAGGTCGTTCACATTGTTGTAGTTGGTGCGGTGCCGCCAGAACAGGATCCACCCGATGTGCGCGTGCCAGAAGCCTTTGTTGACACCATACGGGTCGTGTTCCGTATCGGTGAAGCGGTGGTGCTGGCGGTGTTGCGACGCCCATTTGAGCGCCGACTCTTCGAACGTGGCTGCACCGAACAGGAGGAGAAGGAAGCGCACGATGGGCGACGCCTCGAACGTCGAGTGCGCGAACAGGCGGTGATAGCCGATCGTCGTCGACATGCCGGTGGCGGCCGCAAAGAAAAAGAACAGCGCCAGGTCGGCTGCGGTAACGCCGCGATAGTAGATGTAGAGCGGCGTGCCGACGATCGCGACGACGTGCAGAAAAACGAAAAAGATCAGCCCCAGCCATCGCACCCTGCGTGTGGGCAAGGGATAGTCGTCTGCGATGTCTCTTACGGCTGTCGTCATCGGAAACTCTGAAAGCGTCGCTTGCCGGAAAACTGTCCTGCCGAGCGCTGTCGGCACGTGACCCGTCGCGCAAACGACGAGCCTCGAGGTAGAACAGTTAAACGGGGGTTGGTTCCATCAGCGCGTCGCGGGTGCGCTGAACCGGACTTCCAGTCCGGGAGGGCCAGTGCGTGTAAGTCAATTGTGCTCCTTTTGTACGGTAGCGGACACATATATTTGACGCTTCCTGGCTGTAGGGAAGCTGACGGCGAATCCGCGATTCCGCGCCACGAGCGATCCGGCGCGCGTTGGCACGTGAAGGGCTGACTGTCGGCATGGGCCGCACCAGGCGGCCCGCGGTGAAGAACGAGGGGCGCCATGGAGGGCTCGTCGGCCTTGGAGGAATCGGGAATTTGTTGCGCACGGCGGTCGATCCGCCGCCAGCATCATACAGGGTGGCCGAGACGGGCCTCGCCGAGCCGGTGAAAAGCGCTTTCGTTCGAACTGGTCGATCCTGGCCAGATTGGCTCCGTGGCGGGCGTAGCCATCGCCATGGCGATCGTGGGCTTCACTTGGGGCGGCTGGGTGACCGGTGGCACAGCCGAGGCGGCCGCGTCGCAGCGTGCCAGTTCGGCCGTGGTGGTGGCGCTTGCGCCGATCTGTGTCGAAAAATTCCAACGCGCTACAGACGTTCCGACCAATCTGGCGGCGCTCAAGAAAACGGATTCGTGGTCGCAAGGAGAGTTCGTCGAGAAGGGCGGTTGGGCGACGGTCGCAGGGACCAATCCGCCGGCACAGGTAACGGCAGTGGCCAAAGCCTGCGCGCTGTTGCTTGCCGCGTAACTTGCCCCGTGCCGGGGCTAGACCGCAATCACCCTGCCGACGGTCAGCTCATGAAGTTCGCTCGCCGCCATTTCGCCGGCGACGACCGGATGCGTTCTCAATCCTGACCGGAACGGGTTGAACGTCTAGGTTCGGGCTGGGAGCGGCCGCTCGTTGGCGGCTCAATTCCCGCTGTAGGCGTACGATGGCCGGACTGTCTCTCGTCGACCAGGTCATTCAGTGATCACGCGCCGCAGTGTCTTGCTAGCAGGTAGCGTCGGTTTGCTCGTCGCGAGCAGGCCGAGCCTCGGACAGACCCCGCGGAAAATTCCGCGCGTTGGCATCCTTTGGTTCGGCGCGATGGACACTACGGGGGCCTCTCGATATCGGTCGGTGTTTCGCCAGCGACTTGCCGCGCTCGGCTATGTCGAAGGAAAGAACATCCTGATCGAGGAACGATCCGCAGAGGGAAATGCGGATCGACTGGGCGAACTTGCGCGCGAACTCGTGGCGAGCAAGGTCGATGTCATCGTTACGCCAGCGGTAACCGCCAGCCGTGCCGCGCGACAGGCGACCAGCACGATTCCGATTGTGATGGTGCACGCAGGCGATCCGGTCGGTGCGGGGCTGATCGCAAGCCTGGCTCGGCCGGGTGGCAATGTCACGGGAACCACGAATCTTTCGTTTGCCGGCAAACAGATCGAACTGATGCGTGAGCTGGTTCCGCGTGCCGCGAAGCTTGCCGTCGTCCTGAATCCGTCCAACGCCGGCGCACGCAGGTACGTGACGGACGCGATGGAAACTGGCCGCAAGCTCAATCTAAGCATCTCCATCGCCGAGGTCGCCCGGCTGGAGGATTTTCCGAACGCGTTTGCCATGATCCGCGACATGCGACCGGACGGGCTCCTGGTCATGGCCGATCCATTTATCGGTGACCAAGTCGCCCAAGTCATTGCCTTCGCGGCAAGCGCCCGCCTGCCGGCAAGCTACGATCAACCCAGCATGGCCAGGGCTGGCGGCATGGTCGCCTATGGTCCGCTGCTTGCCGAACACTATGTCATGGCCGCCGGCTACGTGGATAGGATTCTCAAGGGCGCCAAGCCCGCCGACCTGCCGGTCGAACAGCCGACGAGATTCGAGCTCGTCATCAATTTGAAGACAGCGAAGGCGCTCGGCATGACCATCCCGCAATCGATGCTGCTGCGCGCGGACGACGTGATCCAGTGATGCATCGCCGTCAATTCATCGGCGTTGCCGCAGGTGGACTACTCGCCGCATCAGTCCCCGCCACGGCGCAACAGACAGCCAATGTTCGGCGCATCGGTATTCTGACGGCTGGCGTTGTGTCGAAAGCGATCCCAACGACATTTTTCGATGAACTGCGCGAACGGGGCTGGGTTGAGGGACAGAACCTGGTCATCGAAAGGCGCGGCGGTGACGGCAACTCGGAGCGCGTCCCTGCGCTTGCAGCTGAGCTCGTACAACTGAAGCTCGACGTCATCGTGACCGGCGGTGCCGTTGCCGGCATAGCAATGAAAAACGCGACGACGTCGGTTCCGATCGTGGCTACCACCGGCGACCCCGTCCGTCTCGGCCTGGTGACGAGCCTGTCGCATCCCGGAGGCAACATCACCGGCCTGTCGCTGATCTCTCCCGAACTCGCTGCGAAACGGCTGGAACTCATTCGCGAGTTCTTCCCCAAGGCGACGCGGATTGGCGAGCTCGTCGATCCGGCAAATCTGTACTGGCAACGCGTCCGGCCAGACTACGAGCAGGCGTTTCGCGCGCTGCGGATGCAGCCGCTCTTTGTCGAGGTAGCGAACGCCGATGCGATCGAAAAGGCAATCGCGCAGATCGCCAGCCAGCGCGCGGACGCGCTCATCGTCCGCGGCGATCCGATGTTCACTTCGAACCGCGAGCGAATCGGCCGTTTGGCGTTGCAGTACGCGCTGCCGACAATGGCGGAGGAGGGCTCGATTGCCGACTCGGGGATGCTCATGTCCTACGGACCCAGCATTCCCGCCGTCGCTCGCATGGCTGCGAGCTACGTCGACAGGATTCTGCGGGGTGCGAAGCCCGGCGATCTCGCGATCGCGCAGCCGACCAAGTTCGAATTCGTGATCAACCTCAAGACCGCGAAGGCGCTCGGTCTGACGTTTTCGCAGGCGATGCTGCAGCGTGCGGACGAGGTGATCCAGTGATCGATCGGCGAACGTTCCTGGGCGCGTCGGCAGGTGCCCTCCTCGCCGCGCCGTTCGCGGCGGTGGCGCAGACGCCTGCAAAGATTGCGCGGATGGGTTACCTCGCGTTATCGCCAAGAGAGGCAATTCCAGTCTCCGTTGCGACGATACTTACCCGGTTAGCGGAGCTTGGATACAACGAAGGTCAGAATCTCATCATCGAATTCCGCAGCGCGGACACGCAGGATCGACTGCAGGAACTCGCCGCCGAGATGGTTGGCATCGGCGTCCGGGTGATCTTCGCTCAAAGCCCATACGCGATACGCGCTGCGCGCGCTGCGACGACGACCCTGCCGATCGTTGGCTATGATTACGAGAGTGATCCCGTCGCTGCGGGTTATGCAGCCAGCCTCGCGCGACCAGGAGGCAACCTCACTGGCATCTTCCTGGATCAGGCCGAGGTAAGCGCCAAGCAGTTGCAACTGCTCAAGGAGATGGTGCCAACTCTGTCTCGTATCGCCGTGCTCTGGGACCCTGCACTCGCGACGGCGCAGCGCGAGGCAGTAGAGGTTGCCGGACGACGGCTCGGCGTCAAAATCGCGTCAATTGCGTGGCGTGGGCCGGACGCGTTACCCGAGGCCCTTCGCACCGCGGCGCAGGACGGCGCGCAAGGGTTGATCGTCACTTTCCTCGCCCCGTATACACGACCGGTATCGACCGATTGTGGCCGAGGCCGCGTTGAAGAGCCGCTTGCCGGCGATCGGCCTCACCGTGCTTTTCGCGAAGGAGGGTCTGCTCATCGCGTATGGCCCCGTGCAACGGGACATGTTCCGCACCGCGGCGACCCTGGTCGCCAAGATCCTTGACGGTGCCCGGCCCGGTGACCTTCCCATTGAACGGCCGGTTCGCTTCTCCCTTGCAATCAATCAGAAGACCGCCAATGCGCTCGGAATCAAGATTCCGCCTGCGCTTCTGCTCCGCGCGGACGAGGTGATCCAGTGATCGATCGGCGAACGTTTGTGCTGGCCAACGCGCTCGCGCTGTTCGGCCTGCTCATCGCGCACCGGCTGAGCCACGGACAGTCTGCCGCGACGATTCGTCGTGTCGGGTGGCTGTCGCTGGGATCGGAAGCCACTGTCGCCAATCTCGACGTGGCGTTCAAGCAGGGCATGCGTGATCTCGGCTGGCTGGAAGGGAAGAACGTCGAGTATCGAATCGTCTACGCCAGTGGCGACGCGAGCCATTTGGACGTCCTGGCCCGCGAACTGGTCGGACAGAAAGTCGACGTGATCGTGGTTGGAAACGTACCGGGCGCGCGCGCGCTTCAGCGGGCGACGAACAAAATGCCGATCGTCATGGCGAACGTTGCCGATCCGGTGGGCAACGGGTTTGTCGCAAGCCTGGCCAAGCCGGGCGGCAACATCACTGGCATTGCCAACCTTTACGACGAGGTGCTGGGCAAGTTGATTGGGGTCCTGCATGAGGTTGCGCCCAGTGCCCGGCGCGTCGCCATCGTGTTGAACGAAACAAATCCCGTGCATCCCGTGTTCTGGGCCGCCGCTCAGAGCGCTTGTGCGGCGTTGGACCTCGTCGCGCTGCGCATCGTCGCCAGCACGCCCGCGCAACTGGACGCCGCCGTCGGAGAGATCGTTCGCCAACGATCGCAGGCCGTCGTGGTGGTCACGGACGCGATGTACTTTACCGAGCGCGCCAAACTTCAGGAGCTGATGCAGACGACCCGGCTGCCGGTGGCGCATGCGTTGCGCGAGCACGTGGTCGCGGGCGGCTTGCTCAGCTATGGCGCTGACCTCGCCGCGAACTACCGCCACGCGGCGACATACGTGGACAAGATCCTGAAGGGCGCCAAGCCCGCGGATCTCCCCGTCGAGCAGGCGACGAAGTTCGAGCTGGTGATCAACCTCAAGACCGCCAAGGCGCTCGGAATCACGATTCCGAAGGACGTACTGCTGCGCGCGGACGAGGTGACTCAGTGATGGACAGACGAATGTTCATCGGCAGCCTTGGTGTGGGGGCATTCGCCGTGACCCGCGGTGCTTCGGCGCAACCCGCACCCAGAATCTATCGGATCGGAATCCTCGGTATTCGGCCGACCGACGACTTGGTCGGGCCCATGCCCAAGTCACCGTCCACCAAAGCGCTCCTGCAAGGATTGCGCGATCTCGGTTACGTGTATGGCGAGCAGTTCGTCACCGAGGCACGCGGTGCTGCGGGCAGGTCGGAGCGCTTTCCCGGGTTGGCCGGCGAGCTGGTCCGCCTCAAAGTAGACGTGATCGTCGCGGCAGGGACAGCGCTGCGCGCGCTCAAGCAGGCGACCTCTCCCGTCCCCATCCCCATCGTGATGGTGGCTGCCAACGACCCCGTGGGCGGAGGGTACGTCCAGAGCCTCGCACACCCGGGCGGGAACTTCACCGGGTTCAGCGCTCAGTGGCTGGAGACGACCGGGAAGCGCCTTGAACTGCTCAAGGAACTCGTCCCCGGTTCAGCACCAGTGGCGGTCATTTGGGATCGGGCTAACCTCCCCGATTTCCAGGCCGCCGAAGCCGCCGCCCGTGAGCGGAGTTGGAAAGTTCTGTCGCTCGAAATCCGCGAGATCGGCGAAATCGATACTGCCTTCAAGGCGGCGACGAACGCGCAGGCGGGCTCTGTCCTCCTGATTAGCGGGCTCCTGTTCGCACACGCCCAACAAGTCGTGGACCTGGCCGCCAGGAGCCGGCTCCCCGCAATATATGGACTCGCGGAATATGTCGAAGCCGGAGGACTCATGTCTTACGGCGTGGACATCGACGACCTCTGGCGGCGGGCGGCCGTCTTCGTCGACAAGATATTGAAAGGCGCCAAACCCGCCGACCTTCCCGTCGAGCAGCCCACCAAGTTCGAGCTGGTGATCAATTTGAAGACCGCAAGGACGCTGGGCATCACGATCCCGCAGTCGCTATTGCTGCGCGCGGACGAGGTGATCCAGTGATCACGCGCCGCTGCGTTCTGTTGGCTGGCGGTGCAAGCCTGCTCGTCGCGCATCGGTTGAGCCTCGGACAGCCTACCGCGACAAGCCGACGTGTCGGGGTGCTGTGGTTTGCATCGGAAGCCGCGTCCACCATTCCGCGCGCGGGGTTCACACTGGGAATGCAGGATCTCGGCTGGCAGGAAGGAAAGAATGTCGAGTATCGCTTCGTATACGCCAACGGCGACGTAGAGCGCATGGATACGCTGGCCAGCGAACTGATCGGACAGAAAGTCGAGGTGATCGTGGTCGGCAACGCGCCAGGCACCCGCGCGGCGCAGCGGGCCACGAAGACAATACCGATCGTGATGGCGGGCGTTGGGAACCCCGTGGCCGCCGGGCTGGTCGCAAGTCTGGCCAAACCAGGGGGCAACATCACTGGCTTGGCCAGCCAGTCAGATGAGTTGCTGGGCAAGCTGATCGGGATTCTGCACGAGGTCGCGCCCGCCGCCCGCCGCATCGCCATCCTGTTGAACGAAAGCAGTTCGATGCATGCCACGTACTGGACTGGCGCCCAAACCGCTTGCGCCGCGTTGGGCCTCGTGGCGCTTCGGGTTGTCGCCAGTGCACCAGCGGAATTCGGAGCCGCCGTCGAGCAGATTGTCTGGCAGCGATCGCAAGCTGTCGTGGTGGTCCAGGACTTCTTGTACTTTGGCGAACGCGCGAAACTGCAAGCGCTGATGCAGACCACGCGGTTGCCGGTAGCGTATGGGTTGCGCGAACACGTGGGCGCGGGTGGGTTACTCAGTTACGGACCTGAGATTGCAGCGGCCTACCGTCACGCAGCGAAATATGTGGACAAGGTTTTGAAGGGCGCCAAACCCGCGGACCTGCCCGTCGAGCAGCCGACCAAGTTCGATCTGGTGATCAACCTCAAGACCGCCAAGGCGCTCGGAATCACAATTCCGAAGGACGTACTGCTGCGCGCGGACGAGGTGATCCAATGATCACGCGCCGCAAATTCGTCGGATTGATGGCGGGGAGCACGCTTGGCCCCCTACACAACTTGCAGGCGCAGGTCATCGGCAGAGTCTACCGGGTCGGCTATCTTGGCCAAGGTTCGAAATCCAGCAATCTTGCCGACGGAGGGGCGTTTCCAGCGCTCCTGCAGAATCTGCGCCTGCTCGGATACATCGAGGGGACGAACCTGACGGTCGATTCGCGCTTTGCAGAGGGGCGCCCCGAGGCTCTCACGGGCCTGGCCGCACAATTGGTGCAAGCCAAGCCGGACGTGATCGTAGTCTCGAGCGCAGGGCTTGCAATGATTGTCCTCGGGCACACCAAGACGATTCCGGTAGTGGCGCTCACCGCCGGGGAACTCCAGGCCGAACAGGGCGTACGCAGTCTGGCAAAGCCTGGAGGCAACCTGACCGGGATGCAACTCTTCTCGCCGGAAACGATGGGCAAGCGTCTGCAACTTCTGCAGGAGGTCGTCCCCGGGCTTCGTCGAGTCGCCGTGCTGCGCGGCGTTCCTTGGTCCCGACCGGGCTATGAGCTATACCGAGACGCCACCGCAACCGCCGCAGCGAGACTCGGCATTCGCGTTCGATTCCTGCAATTCGAAACGATAGGTGATCTGAACAGGCTTTTCGACGAGATGGTCCGGGAGCAGGATCAGGCGCTGCTCGTCTGGGCGAACCCGCACCTTAACGGCTACCGGAAGGAAATTTTCGACCTGACGATCCGGCATCGGCTGCCGGCAATTCACGACGTTCGGGTCTACCCGCCGGATCTGATCGTCTACGCGGCGAAGCGGGATGACGTCTGGCGCGAAGCCGCGACCTACGTGGACCGCATACTGAAAGGCGCGAACCCAGGAGACCTTCCGATCGGACAGGCAAGAACTTTCGAGTTGATTATCAACACGACGACGGCCAAGGCGCTAGGCCTGACAGTCCCGCAATCATTGCTGCTGCGCGCGGACGAGGTGATCGAGTGATCACGCGCCGCCGCGTTCTGTTGGCTGGCAGTGCCGGTCTGCTCGTCGCGCACCCGCTTGGCCGCGGACAGCCTGCCGTGACCATCCGTCGTGTCGGGTGGGTGTCGCTCGGATCGATAGCCAGTCCCGCCGAAGCCTATGCGGCGTTCAAGCAGGGAATGCACGATCTCGGCTGGCTGGAGGGCAAGAACGTCGAGTATCGAACCGCCTACGCCGATGGCGACGTGAACCACCTGGATGTCTTGGCCAGCGGACTGATCGGGCAGAAAGTCGAGGTGATCGTGGTCGGAAACGCGACGACCACGCGCGCGCTGCAGCGGGCGACAAAGACGCTACCGATCGTCATGGCGAGCGTCAACAATGCGGTGGGCAACGGGTTTGTCGCAAGCCTGGCCAAGCCTGGCGGCAACATCACCGGGATTACCACCCAAGGGGAAGAGACACTAGGCAAGCTGATCGGGATTCTGCACGAGGTTGTCCCCGGTGCACAGCGCGTTGCCATCGTGTTGAACGACGGCAATCCGAACCACGCCGTGTTTTGGGCGGCTGCCCAGCGCGCCTGTTCCGCGTTGGACCTCGTCGCGCTGCGCGTTGTCGCGAACACGCCGGCGCAATTCGGCGCCGCCAGCGAGCAGATTGTCCGGCAGCGATCGCAGGCCGTCGTGGTGGTCGCGGACCCGATCTATCTAAACGAGCGCGTAAAGCTGCAAGGGCTGCTGCAGGCCACACGGCTGCCGGTGGCGTATGGGTGGCGCGAGCACGTGGTCGCGGGTGGACTTCTCAGCTACGCACCTGACCTGGCTGCGACCGCTCGCCACGTGGCGACATACGTGGACAAGATCCTGAAGGGCGCCAAACCCGCGGATCTTCCCATTGAGCAGCCGACGAAATTCGAGTTTGCCATCAATCTCAAGACCGCGAAGGCGCTCGGACTCACGATCCCGCAGTCGCTACTGCTGCGCGCGGACGAGGTGATTCAATGATCAAGCGCCGCCGCATTGTGATGGCTGCCGGTGCAAGCCTGCTCGTCGCGCATCGGTTGAGCCTCGGACAGCCTGCCGCGACAATCCGACGTGTCGGGCTCCTCACGTTCTCGTCAGAGGCCACTAGTGCCCATTTGCGCACGGCCTTCAGGCAGGGAATGCAGGATCTCGGCTGGGTGGAAGGGAAGAACGTCGAATATCGATTCGTCTACGCCAATGGCGAGGTGGACCGCTTGGACGCCCTGGCCGGCGAACTGGTTGGGCAGAAAGTCGACGTGATCGTCGTCGGAAGCAGTCAAAGTGCCGCCGCGGCGCACCGGGCGACGAAGACGGTACCTATTGTCCTGGCAGGCGTCGCGAACGCCGTCGGCGCGGGGCTTGTCGCAAGTCTGGCCAAGCCGGGGGGCAATGTCACCGGGATGCAACTCTACTCGCCGGAGACGATGGGCAAGCGGCTCCAACTTCTCCAGGAGGTTGTCCCCGGCCTTCGTCGCGTCGCCGTTCTGCGCGGCGTCCCGTGGCCCCGGCCAGGCTTCGTTTTGTACCGTGACGCCACCGACGCTGCGGCAACGACGCTCGACATCCGAGCCCGGTTCGTCCAGTTCGAGCAGCCCGAGGATCTCGATCTGCTATTCGAAGAAATGGTCCGAGAGCGCGAGCAGACGCTGCTGGTCTGGAGCAACCCGCACGTCTACGCACATAGAAAGCAAATCTATGACCTGACGATCCGGCATCGGCTGCCCGCGATCTACGATGTTGCAAGCTTCAAGGAAGTTGGATTGTTGGTCTACGCGGCGAAGATCGAGGCCGTGCTGCGCGAAGCCGCTACGTATGTGGACCGTATCCTGAAGGGTGCGAACGCAGGTGATCTCCCGATCGGACAACCGAAGACGTTCGAGTTGATTATCAACCTCAAGATCGCGAAGGCGCTTGGCCTGACGATCCCGCAGTCGCTACTGCGGCGCGCGGACGAGGTCATCCAGTGATGGGAGCATTCAAGGATTCTTGCGACCTTGCTGGAACGCGCCCTAGCTTTGCCCGAGGTTGAAAAACTCCCGTCGTCCGCGCATCGTCCCGACGCGCTTGATCAGCAACTGCAAGTGCTCGGGGTCGTCGACGAAATTCAGTCGTTCGCTGTTCACGATCAGCAGCGGGGCTTCCTCGTACGCGTAGAAGTACCGGCTGTACGCGTCGGCCAGGCGTGCCAGATACTGTTCGGAAATCTTGCGCTCATACCCGACGCCGCGTTTGTGCACGCGGTCGATCAGCGTCGTGACCGGCGCCTGCAGGTAGATCACCAGATCGGGTGTTGGCGTCTGCGGCTTGAGGTGCGAGTACACCTTGTCATAGAGCGCGAACTCGTCGTCGCTCAGGTTCAGTCGGGCGAACAGCGGATCCTTGTCCAGCAGAAAGTCAGCGACGGTCTGCCGGCGGAACATGTCGAGCTGTGTGAGTCCGCGAATCTGATCGACGCGCTGGAACAGAAAATTGAGCTGCGTCGGCAGCGCATAGCGCCGCATGTCTTCGTAGAAGCGCTCCAGGAACGGATTGTCTTCCGGTGCTTCGAGCAACACCTCGGCATCGAAGTGCTGGCCGAGTGACCGTGCGAGGCTGGTCTTGCCGGCGCCGATCGGACCTTCCACCACGACGTAGTGCAGTTTGCCGACGTTCATCGCGGGTCAACGCCACGCATGCCGGCGAGTGCGGGCGATCCGTTGATCGCGTACCGTGCGAAGCAACCGCCTGACTGCGCCATGACCGGGAACGCTGGCGGTCGGCGCAATATCCCATAGTGGCCTGAGCACGAACGCGCGCTGATGCATGCGTGGATGGGGTAGCGCCAGCCCGGACTGACGCAGCCGCCGCCGGCCGAACACCAGCAGGTCCAGGTCGAGGGTGCGGGGCGCGTTGCGGGCGAGGCGCACCCGTCGGTGACGGCGTTCGATGGAATGCATACGCGCCAGCAGGTTGCGCGGCGACAAGCGCGTGCGGAGCGCCGCGACCGCGTTCACATAATCCGGCTGCGGTTCACTGGTACCCACGGGCGCAGTCACGTAATTGGGTGAGGCGGTAATCACGCGCGATCGCGGCAGTCGTGCCAGTTCCGCGAGCGCGCGCGCCACATGCCGGCGTGGGTGATCGAGATTGCTGCCCAGGCCGATGTACGCGAGCGTGGACATCACGACTCCCCGGAGGAAGTGGCCGGTTCGCTGGCGGCACCGCCGGGATTTTCGCCCGTGCCGCGCTTGCGGCCACGACTGCGCGGGCGGCGCTTTTTCTTCGGCGCCTCGTCCGGCCGTAGCAATTGGTCGCGGTCGGCTTGTTCGGCGTGCTGAAAACTTTCCCACCAGTCGGCAAGATCCGCGAGTTCGCCTTCCATTTCACCGCTGTCGCAGCGCAATCGGACAAAGTCGTATCCAGCGCGAAAGCGTGGATGCTCCAGCAAACGGAAGGGTCGCTGCCCGGCGCGTTGTTCGAAACGCGGTTGGAGCGACCAGATTTCCTTGATGGCCGCTTCGAAGCGGCGCGGAATCGCGAGGCGCTGCGCCTGCTGTACCAATACTTTGTCCATGGCCTCGAAGAGCGCGGGCATCGGGCGCTCGCCGCGGGCCTTGGCCGCGGTCCAGCTGGCCAGCACTTCGTGCCAGAGGAGCGTGGCGAACAGAAATGCGGGCGTGACCGATTTGCCGTCACGAACGCGAGCGTCGGTATTGGCCAGCGCCAATTCGATGAAACGTTGACCCAGCGGCTGTTCGACGATCACGTCGAGCAGCGGCAGGACGCCGTGGTGGAGGCCATGCTGGCGCAAGCTCTTGACCGATTCCAGGGCATGGCCGGACAGGAGCAACTTTTCCATTTCGTCGAACAGGCGCGCCGGGGGGACGTTCTCGAGCAACGGTGCCAGTTCGGGAATGGGCGCCGCGGTCTTCTTTTCGATCGTGAGACCGAGCTTGGCGGCGAGGCGCGCGGCACGCAGCATGCGTACCGGGTCTTCCCGATAGCGGGTGACGGGATCGCCGATCAGACGCATTCGCCGCGCCCGAACGTCGGGCACGCCGCCCACGTAATCCCAGACTTCCTCGCTGACCGGATCGAAGTAGAGCGCGTTGCAGGTGAAGTCGCGGCGCAGCGCGTCCTCGGCCTGCGACCCGAACACGTTGTCGGTCAGCAGCCGGCCGTGCTCGTCGGAGGCGTCGTCGCCTGTCTGCCGTGCGCGGAACGTCGATACCTCGATCGTCTCCGGTCCCGCGAGCACGTTGACCAGCCGGAACCGGCGGCCGATGATGAAGGCGCGACGAAACAGCGGCTTGACCTGTTCCGGCGTCGCGTCGGTCGCGATATCGAAATCCTTGGGCGCGATGCCAAGCAGGAGGTCGCGCACCGCACCGCCCACGACGAAGGCCTTGAAGCCGGCCTGCTGCAACTTGCGGGTCACGTCCTGCGCGCCGCGCGAGATCTGGGACCTGCGTACCGGATGGGCATCGGGGCCGTAGATGCGCGGTTTGGTTGAACTCTTGCCGGGAAGGAAGCGCGCGAACAGGCGTCGAATCATCTAGCGGAATTTGGGTTGCACTGCAGGCGGGCGCGCTTGGGTTGGGCGCCGCATTTCGGTGCATAGGGTTACAGCGGGGGCCGGCGACGCCCGTGGATCATAGCATGGCGCCGTGGCGGGCCGACGCGGAATCGCGGATAATCATGGGTTCCCACCGTCGTTCTTGCCGTATCCAGGAGAATCCATGCCCGCCTATCAGCACGTCACGGTCCCGGTCGGGGGCCAGAAGATCACTGTCAACAAGGATTTCAGCCTCAATGTTCCCGACCAGCCGATCATTCCTTACATCGAAGGTGACGGGACGGGCCTGGACATCACGCCGGTCATGCTCAAGGTGGTGGATGCCGCGGTTGCCAAGGCCTACGGCGGCAAGCGCAAGATTCATTGGATGGAAGTCTATGCCGGCGAAAAGTCGACGAAGGTCTATGGTGCCGACGTCTGGCTGCCCGACGAAACGCTGGCCATCGTCAAGGACTACGTCGTCTCGATCAAGGGTCCGCTGACCACGCCGGTGGGTGGTGGCATTCGTAGCCTCAATGTTGCGCTGCGGCAACAACTCGACCTCTATGTTTGTCTGCGTCCGGTCCATGTATTTCACCGGCGTGCCCAGCCCGGTCAAGGCACCCGGAGAAGATCAACATGGTGATCTTCCGCGAGAACTCGGAGGACATCTACGCCGGCATCGAATGGGCGGCCGAGTCCGACGGCGCCAAGAAGATCGTCAACTTCCTGATCAACGAGATGGGCGTCAAGAAGATCCGCTTCCCGGCCACGTCGGGCATCGGCATCAAGCCGGTGTCGATCGAGGGCACGAAGCGGCTGATGCGCAAAGCCGTGCAATACGCGATCGACAACGATCGCCGGTCGGTGACGATCGTGCACAAGGGCAACATCATGAAGTTCACCGAGGGCGGTTTCCGCGACTGGGCCTACGAACTCGCGCAACAGGAATTCGGCGCGCAGCCGATCGACGGCGGCCCGTGGTGCAAGTTCAAGAACCCGAAGACCGGGCGCGAGATCATCGTCAAGGACGTCATCGCCGACGCATTCCTGCAACAGATTCTGCTGCGGCCGGACGAGTACGACGTCATCGCGACGCTCAATCTCAACGGCGACTACATCTCGGATGCGCTCGCCGCGCAGGTCGGCGGCATCGGCATCGCGCCCGGCGCGAACATGTCGGATACGGTGGCGATGTTCGAGGCGACGCACGGCACGGCACCCAAGTACGCCGGCAAGGACTACGTCAACCCGGGATCGGAGATCCTGTCCGCGGAGATGATGCTCGTCCACATGGGCTGGAAGGAAGCCGCGGCGCTCGTGGTCAAGAGTCTTGAAAAGGCAATCGCCGACAAGGTTGTGACCTACGACTTCGCGCGCCTGATGGAAGGTGCGAAGCAGGTGTCCTGCTCCGGCTTCGGCCAGGCGATGATAGAGAGGATGTGACGAATTTGTCCAAGAGCGGCCCGGCGCAGCACGGGTCGCGATTGACAACAGATTCGTCATCCCGGACGAGCGCAGCGAGATCCGGGATCCAAGTTACGGCGCCTCCGTGCCGACAGCGCAACTTGGGCCCCGGCCTCCACCGGGGCGACAGTCTGCTGAGGCGACGAGCGACGTCTCAATTCACGCGATCGCGCAAAGAGCTAGCGCGAAGCGCCTAAGAGCTAGACGCGCAGCGTCGCGGCGATTGGAAACGACTGCGTCATCCCCGCGAAGGCGGGGATCCATTTTAGAGTCAACTTGGATCCCGGCTCGCGCCCGCTGCCGCGGGCTTGGCCGGGATGACGGCTAGACTGGCCGCCAGTTCCGCAACAAAAACCCGCCGCGAGGCGGGTTTTCTTTTTGTGACGTAGCGCCCACCGCCGTCGGCGCGACGAGGCGGCGGCCCTAGGCATCGTTGAACCACTCGACCGTTCCGGTGCCAAAGCGGCAGGCGGAGCTGTGCATCAGCCTGCCAGTGCTACTTCCTTCCAAAATTGACGATAATGAGGTCTGGACAGCAAGTGCTACCGTCGGCGGTCGGCGTGAGTGTCACGTGTGGCGCATCGGTGAAGGAATCGCGTTGCAGCCAAACAGAACATTGTGGCGCGCGCGCACCGGGGGACGTCAAGTTGGAGCGCTCGAACGGACGCCGCACTTGATTATTTTGTTGCAATCATCACATAGGGATTTCGGGTGCCAGGTTTTCCAGGTCGGGGCGCGGGGATTCACGAGCGCGAAGGCGAAGTTCTCGAGGTCGAGAAGACCAAGCTCAAACCCCCGCCGCTCTACAAGGTTATTCTGCTCAACGACGACTACACGCCGATGGACTTTGTCGTCGTGGTGTTGCAGACTGTGTTTGCCATGAGTCGCGAAAAGGCGACGCAGGTGATGTTGCAGGTGCATCGCGAAGGCATGGGAGTTTGCGGTACGTATACCCGAGAGATTGCCACCGCGAAGGTCGACCAGGTGCTGGATTTTGCGCGAAGGCATCAGCATCCGCTGCAGTGTACGATGGAGGAAACGTAGGGTTGGTGCGGCAGGCGCGCCGCCGTGGCGACGCCGCTGCGATTGGAGCCGGGACGGATCATGATTGCGCAGGAACTTGAAGTTTCCCTCCACATGGCTTTTGTCGAGGCGCGGCAGAAGCAGCATGAGTTCATCACCGTCGAGCACCTGTTGCTCGCGATGCTCGACAACCCGTCGGCAGCGGAGGTGTTGAAAGCATGCGGCGTCGATCTCGACGAGTTGCGTGGCGTCCTCACCGACTTCATCAACGAGCACACGCCGCGTCTATCGCCCCATTCCGACGCGGACACGCAACCGACCCAGGGTTTCCAGCGCGTCATCCAGCGCGCGATCCTGCACGTGCAGTCGTCGGGCAAGAAGGAAGTCACCGGCGCCAACGTGCTGGTCGCGATCTTCGGCGAGAAGGAATCGCACGCCGTCTATTTCCTGAACCAGCGTGGCGTCACCCGTCTCGATGTTGTGAACTACATCGCTCACGGCATCACGAAGAAGGAGCAGCAAAAGCCGGACAAGTCCGAGTCCGCGAAAGAAGAAGGCGACGGCGAGCCGCAGGCCGCCGGCGCGCTCGACGCGTATACGATGGACCTGAATCACCTGGCCAAGATCGGAAAGACCGATCCGCTCATCGGGCGCGAACACGAACTCGAACGCGTCATCCAGGTGCTGTGCCGGCGCCGCAAGAACAACCCGCTGCTGGTCGGTGAGGCCGGTGTAGGCAAGACCGCTATCGCGGAAGGGCTCGCGCGTCGGATCATCGAAGGTAACGTGCCGGACCTGCTGAAGGAATTCACCGTCTACTCGCTCGACATGGGCGCGTTGCTGGCGGGCACCAAGTATCGGGGCGACTTCGAGCAGCGGCTGAAGGCGGTGCTGAAGCAGTTGGTCGAGAATCCGAAATCGATTCTATTCATCGACGAGATTCACACCATCATCGGCGCCGGCGCGGCCTCGGGTGGCACGCTGGACGCCTCGAATCTGCTCAAGCCCGCGCTCAGTACCGGCGCGCTCAAGTGCATCGGTGCCACCACCTATACGGAATATCGCGTCATCTTCGAAAAGGATCATGCGCTGTCCCGCCGATTCCAGAAGATCGACGTGCCCGAGCCCTCCATTGCCGAGACCATCGAGATTCTCAAGGGACTGAAGACGCGCTTCGAGCAGCACCACGGCGTCAAGTACGCACCTGCGGCGCTCACGACCGCGGCGGAACTCTCGGCGCGCTTCATCAACGACCGGCATCTGCCGGACAAGGCGATCGACGTCATCGACGAAGCCGGTGCTGCGCAAAAGATCCTGCCAAAGTCGAAGCAGAAGAAAGTCATCAACAAGACCGAGATCGAGGAGATCGTCGCGAAGATCGCGCGCATTCCGGCACGCAGCGTCACGTCGGATGATCGCAATTCGCTGAAGACGCTCGACCGCGATCTGAAGAACGTCGTGTTTGGACAGAATCTGGCGATCGACGCATTGGTGTCGGCGATCCGCATGGCGCGCTCGGGGCTCGGCAATCCGCGCAAGCCGATCGGCAATTTCTTGTTTTCCGGGCCGACGGGCGTGGGCAAGACCGAGGTCGCCCGCCAGCTCGCGTATTGCATGGGCGTCGAACTGCTCCGCTTCGACATGTCGGAGTACATGGAGCGACACGCGGTCTCGCGGCTTATCGGAGCACCGCCGGGATACATCGGTTTCGACCAGGGTGGGCAGCTCACCGAGTCGATCACCAAGCATCCCTACAGCGTCCTGCTTCTGGACGAGATCGAGAAAGCGCACCCGGATATCTTCAACATCCTGCTGCAGGTGATGGACCACGGCACGCTGACCGATAACAACGGTCGCAAGGCGGACTTCCGCAACGTCATCATCATCATGACCACCAATGCCGGTGCCGACGTGCTGTCGAAGGGCTCGATCGGGTTTACCGAGAGCAAGCAGGCGGGCGACGAGATGGAATCGATCAAGCGCATGTTTACGCCGGAGTTCCGCAATCGGCTGGACGCGACGATCTCCTTCGCCTCGCTCGACCACGACATCATCCTGCGCGTGGTCGACAAGTTCCTGCTCGAACTCGAAGCGCAGCTGCACGAAAAGAAGGTCGAAGCGTCGTTCACACCGGGGCTGAAGGAATTCCTGGCGAAGAAGGGCTTCGACCCGCAAATGGGCGCGCGCCCGATGGCACGACTGATCCAGGACACGATCCGCAAGGCGCTCGCCGAGGAGCTGTTGTTCGGCAGGCTGGTGACCGGCGGCAAAGTGACCATCGGCATCGACGCGGACGAGAAGATCAAGCTCGAGTTCGACGAAGCCAAAGAGGCCGAGCCGGTGGCCTGAGCCTGATAGTATTCGCAGATTGCGACAAGGACGGGAGCCCGCGGGCTCCCGTTTTGTTTCGTGGGTTTGACGGCGGATCGTCGCGTGAGCGTGCGCCACTACTGCGATGGTGCGGTAAGATTTTGTCGTCGGGTCGGCAGGAGATGGGATGAAGAGTCGGCGAGCGCCCGTGGTCGCTACCATCGTGCTGGCAATGGTTTGCTGCACGGTGCGCGCCGCCGATCCTGCGTCTGGCCGAGACATCGCCGCCAACTGTGCGAACTGTCATGGCACCAACGGGCGAAGCGTTGGCGTGATGCCCGTGCTTGCCGGGCGACCTCAGGGCGAGCTCGTCGTCATCGTCAGGGAATTTCGTGACGGCAAGCGGCCGTCGACCGTCATGCAGCAGCTCGCCAAGGGCTACACCGACGCGCAGATCGAAGCCGTCGCCGCCTACCTGGCTGCCCAAAAACCGTAATGCGCCGGACACGACGCGAATTTCTCAAGGCCGGATCGGCGACGCTCGCCGCGACAGCATTGGGTTGCGCGGGTGTACCGAGCGGCGGGCCGAAGGTTGTTGTCGTCGGCGGCGGCTACGGTGGTGCGACCGCGGCGAAATATATCCGGATGTGGAGCGACCGCAAGATCGACGTCGCGCTCGTCGAGCGCGGAGACGAATTTGTCTCGTGCCCACTCTCGAATCTCGTGATCGGCGGCAGCCGCCGGATGGCCGATATCACCCTCGCCTATGACGGCCTCGACAAATGGGGAGTACGTCGCATTCGCGACGACGCGATCGCCATCGATCCGGTCGCTCGCACGGTCAAGCTGGCCGGCGGGACGACGCTCGCGTACGACCGCTTGATCCTGTCCCCCGGCGTCGACTTCATCTGGAGCGAGATTCCGTCGCTCGACAATGCTGACGCGCAGGCAAAGGTCCTGCACGCCTGGAAGGCGGGGCCGCAGACGCTTGCGCTACGCAAGCAGCTGGAAGCGATGCCCGACGGCGGACTGTTTGCGATTCACGTCCCGAAGTCGCCGTATCGCTGTCCGCCGGCGCCGTACGAGCGTGCATGCCAAGTTGCGCGCTATTTTCAGATCAGCAAACCGAAATCCCGCGTGCTCATCCTCGACGCCAACGAGGAAGTCCAGTCGAAAAAGAACCTGTTCATGGCGGCGTGGGATGGACGCTACAAGGGCTACGTCGAATATCGCCCCAACAGCAGCCTGGTCGACGTCGACGTCGCGACGCTGACCGCGAAGCTGGACTTCGAGAACGTCAAGGCCGACGTGCTCAACGTGATTCCGCCGCAATTCGCCGGCGCCATCGCGCGGCAACTCGGCATGGCCAACGCCAACGGACGCTTTTGCCAGGTCGATTTCCTGACGTACGAGTCGATCGCCCAGAAGAACATCCACATCCTCGGCGATGCCATCCAGGTGGCGCCGCTGATGCCGAAATCCGGACACATGGCCAACCAGCACGGCAAGGTTTGCGCGTCGGCGGTGGTGGCGTTGCTCACCGGTCAGGAAGTCAACGCAGCGCCGATCGTCGCCAACACCTGCTACAGCTACATCGACGACAAGGAAGTGGTCCACGTGTCGTCGGTGCATGCGTACGACCGCGAAAAGAAGACGATGGTCGTGGTTCCGGGCAGCGGCGGCCTGTCGCCGGCGCCGAGCGCGGAAGAGGGCGTTTTCGCGGAAGGGTGGGCGCGGAACATCTGGGCGGACATGCTCGCGTAGCTATTTGATTCTATGGCGCTTTAACGCTTCGGCGCCTTCCCTGACGCGAGCGGCTTCAGAAATGCAGACGGCCGACGCGGACCTCTGTTCTGCGGCTCCCGTGCACTTCGCGTAGCGAAACCGTGGCCAATCCGTGGGTCCGTGCCGCGCAATCTGTTTCCAACCCGGCGCATTGCCGGGCTCACCTGGAGACAGACCATGACACGCTACCAGCTTCCCGATACACCCGAAGACATCCGGCGTGCGAAGCGGGCTCCGATCGTCGCCGCATTGTTCGCCGCGTCGCTTTGCGCTCGGCGCGATGCTGATGCATCCCACCTTTCGCACCGCGCTTGGCGAAACCCTGCCGCACTCGCGTCTGCACGCCGAGCCGGTCGCTGTACTGATCGTTCCGGACGAAATTCCGATGCTGCTGCCAACGATAGCGTCCGACGCGGTCGACGTGCGGGCATGCACCGGCAACCCGGAGTGCGACCCTCAGTACTACGACTTAGGGGTACGCTGATGGACCGCCAAATTGCGAACGACCAGGCGATCAGCCAGATCGTTTTCGACGAGCGCTACGCAGTGCCTCTGGACCAAACTGCGCCGTTGTTGTTCAGCGAGTTTCCGGCTGCCGCGGACGGTGCCGCCGACCTCGTCGACCCAATGGCAACGGCGTACCTGATCGCGATGCTCGAATCGATATGCACTCGCGAATTGCGGGGCTTCATCGACCCGCGAAGTGAAACCGTGACGGGGATCGTCGTCGAGTGCAGGCACCGCGCGCCGGTGGCGAAAGGAGCGCTGTTGCGGGTGAGCGGTTGGGTCGAGGGCGTCGCCGCAAACGAAGTGACCTTTCGCGTTCAGGTGCAGGACGAGCAGGAACAGGTCTGCGAGGCCTCGATCCGCCTCGCGATCCTGCAGCGCGCACGCATCGCACAGCGCATCAGCGCGCAAGCGCGAGGCGATCGAGCGCCGCGAGTTGTATCGCGGGGCTTAGGACGATTCGACCCAGCCCATGGCATCGAAGCAGATGTTGAACCAGTCCATGGGCAGCCCGAATACGCCGAGCTTGTTGAGCTCGACCACCGGTGCCGCGCCATCGCCTGGCGTCCGGCTCCCACGTTCCCGTCGCGTACTCGGGCGGCTGCTCGGCGCCGGTCATGGAAACGCCGTGCGGATTGCGCAGCATCATGAACGACTTGCCATCGCGATCTGCCGTGCCGAGAACCGCGTAGGCGTGGTTTGGAATGAGGCCCGTCTGCGCGAAGGTCAGGTTCCTGCAGATGGCTCGCCTCGAGCCCATGTCCATGCCATGGTTGGAACCGTGGCAATTCCGCGTGCGTCGCAGCGATCGGGAAAGCTATGCCAGGGCGGTCCGGTCTTGAGCTCGAGATTGCGCTCGCGCTTAGCCGTACCGCCTACGAGCATCTGACACGCTTCCTGCGGCAGCACACCCTGCTTGCCGACCATCTGATAGTCGGCCGGCTGCGGATCTGCCGTCACGTTGCCGCTGCGCTGCATGACGTAGGCCTTCTCGACGATCGACGCCCATCCTTCGTGGGGATCCACCGAACGCGCAAAACATTGCCTTCCCTGATCGTCGAACGGAACGTCGCCGGGCGCCTCGAAACGCCGGCGTGCGCGTCGAGGCGCCTTGGAAAAACGCGAACTGGAACTCGGTCACGCCTGCGCCGGCGACGGTCGAACCGTCGATCAACGCGCCCCATGAAACCGGTTGCACCCACGCAAGAGCGATCAGCGACGAGATCAGATAGCAATCGGCGATCCCACCCTGGATCGGATCCAGAAAGGAAGCGCCGCCGACTGATGAACTGATCGACCGGGCGGTACTCGCCGACGAACGTACCCCCGGCGCCTTCCGCGCCAGGCGCCTTGAACTCCGCGTCGTCGATCGGGATCAGGAACGGCAACACCCGTCGAATCGGCTCGTCGCCGTAGATGGCGCGCGCTTGTCTCACCAGCGGGAGCTGCCAGATCGCGTCGAGGTTTGCGGCCTTGCCGCCTTGGTCGGCGATGCTCCTGGAACAGGGCAAAGCGCGAAGGATCCTTGCCATCGGGATCGAACAGGATGGTCCGCTTGATCTTGAAGGCGTCCTCCAGCAACTGGGCTTGTGCCGCCCAGTCGCGCACGTCGACGTTCTTCCCGAGCAGCCGTTCCGCGACTGCGTAGGGATTGGGCGAAAACGTGCGCATAGTCATGTCAGGCCACCAACGTCGGGCACGCTGCCCGGGCGGCGTATCACTCAGATCGCGCAGACTGCGTCTGCGCCTCGGCCAACTTGGCCTGTGCGTCCGTCAGCTCGTTCTGCGCATCAACGACCTCCTGGATCGCGGCGTCGAGTTGCGCCTTGAATACTTCCCACGTGGGTCGGGTCGTTGCCATGGTCGTTCTCCCTGTTTTGAGCGGGCGCGCCCCTAGTTCGAGGCCGGTGTCGTCGATGCGATGCCCGCATTCGCTTCGGCGTGAATCTGTTGTCTCAACTGTTCGGTCTCGCGCGCGGGCGTCGACGCCGAGCACGACGGAAAGCATCTCGCGCAGGCGGCGATAGATGCGCAATGCCTCCGCGTGCTGGCCCGAACGGATCAACGAGCGCATCAACGCACGCGCCAGGTCTTCCGAGGTCGGATCCGCGTTGAATGCGCGCTCGAGCGCGGCGACGAACCGGGGATCCTCGTCGCCTTCGAACAGCGACTCGGCGATCAGCAGCGTCGAGCGCACCGCAGTGGCGATCGGCCTCGCGGCCCGCCAGCAGCCACGATGGACCTTCGTCTTCGGGCAGAAACGGACCCTTGAAGTGCTCCAGTACGGCCGCGACCTCGGCTGATGCCGCGGCGCGATGCAGCTCGTGGCCGGTCGCTTGCTGGTCCCGAAGGTGGCTCACGCGGGAAAGCGCATCGAGCAGCGGTGTGATGTCCGTCCAGACGTGAGTTGGGCGAGAATGCGAGGCGCGATTCGGACGCGACGATGGTGTCGTCGTCGCGCAGCAGGCGACGCAGGCGAGACAGCGTCATGTCCAGGGACTTCCGCGCGTTGGCATCGTCGGCGTCGGGCCACAGTCGTTGCGCAAGCCATTGCTTGTCGGCGGAATCGCGGCGCATCGCCTGGCAGCAGATCAGCAGTTTGAGCAACTCGAGCGGCTTGTCCTGTGCCTTGCGCGCCGGACGATACGATTCATCGCTGAATTTCGAGGCCGAAGCCGCCCAGCGTCCGGATACGTACCGGCCACGGCCATGCGGGACCGGTGCTCCTCGGGGGTCGAACGCTTGTTGGTGGCGATCAGCCGCTGCACGAAAGTTGCATTCACTTGGTGAGCCAGCGCCAGTTCGCACAGGGTGGGCAGGCAGCTCCCCGCGCGCGCAAGCAGATAGACAAAGCCCGCGCTCTCGGCCTGCTGCAGGCCGTGGCGCAAGGTGTCGACGTCGCGTCTGTCGCCTGCCAGAAAGCGCAGACAATGCGCGATTGCGTCCATCGACGACGAACTGCGTACCCTGCAGCCGCGACGCCATCGTACGCTGCCAGTTGTGCGGCTTCCTCGGTGCGGCCGTTGGCGGCAAGGCCGTAGACGCGCTCGAGCTCGAAGGCGCGCGCGCCCGCGCCAGCGTAGTCCGGCTAGCGTCGCGACATCGAGCGCCTCGTCGGCCCAATGCAGGCCCTCGACATACTTGTGCTGGGCGAGCATCACCCGCGCCGTGAGGCGCGCGTACTCCGCACGCTGCGCAGGTGGCGCGGTCACGGCGATTGGTTCGACCTGCGCAAGATGCGCCTCGGCGGCGGTCGTGTCTCCGCGCCTTAGTGCGGCATCGACAACGTGCATCGCGAGCTCGAAGACGAGCCGTCGCGAGCCGCTTTGTTCGACCAGCGAGCGCGCCTGCTGCAGGTATTGCTCGGCAAGCTCCTGTTTGCCGTCGAGCAAATAGGCGTTGGCGGCGCTCAGGCACCAGCGTCCCCGCTGCAGCGTACCCGCGTCGCATCGTCGACATGTCGCGTGTCGCCAGGACCATGTTCTGCGCCTGCTGCCGCGCTGGCGAATCCTCGCGCGTTGTCGACGAGCAGCCGCGCGGCTTCGACGGCCTGGTCGCGCGTAAGCCATACGGATGGATCGTCGAGCAGCACCTGCAGCCGCCGCGTGACGGTGTTCGCATCGATGGTCGCCGGATAGGCGCCGGCGTTGAGCGCGGCGCAGACCACGCCCATGCAGAGCGTCGCCTCGTGCGCGCATCCTTGCTCGACAGGGTGTTCGCCGCCCGCTTCGACATGGCGCCGCAGCCAGGTCTCGAGCGTGCGTATGTCGCCGTATTCGATGACGAAGGCGATGACCACGCTCGCCGCAGCGATGCGCATTCCGGACGCATCATCCGCCGCCGCGAAGCCGGCGTAGCTGCGCTCGAACCAGCTGCGGGCCCGCTCCTCATCGATGCCTTGCAGCGCGCGGCCCACCCAGAAGCACAGCCACGGGTGCCGAACCAGGATCTCGTCATCGAGCCGTGAGGCGGCGCGCGAGACCAGTGCCGCTTCGCCGGAACGCGCTTGCTTCGCCGCCAGCGATTCGAGGACCTGAGCCGCGCGTTCCTGCGCCTGAAACTCGATCAGCAGTTCGAAGGCGTCTTCGGGCTGACCATGCGCTTCGAGCAGGTCAGCGGTCTTCATCGCAAGGGCGCGTACCGCCTCGTCGCCTTCGCGCGACCGCAGCGACGCCCGCGCACCCTGGCGCACCAGTCCATGCGCCTCGTAGATGTCACCACGCGTCGATGCCTGACACCGCAATATGCCTTGCCGGACGAGGGCATCGAGTTCGCGCGCTGCTTCGTCGCCGGCGAGAGCCGCCGCGAGCGCTGCGTCGAAGCGCGGCGCGAGGGCGGTCTGCAGCAGGAGCTCGCGCCGCGCCGGCGCCATGCGCTCGAGCAATCGCTCCAGCATGTGCTGGTGAATCTGGGTTACGACCTCGGCCGAACCCTCATGCTTCCCGCCTGTGCTGCGCAGGAATTCGCAGGCCAGCACCAGCGCTCCGGCGTGTCCTCCGGTAATGGTCGCCAGTTCCGCCCCGGAGGTCCCGGACACCCTGAGCCTTTGCGCCAGCGCATCGCACTCCTCGGCGTCGAATGCCAGCGCGGCGTCGTTGCACAGTGCGACCTTGCGCGACGCGACAAGGTCGAAGAATTCGCGCGGCGCAGCGTCCTGTCCGACGAACAGAATCTCGTGCTTGCCATTCAGCAAGGCAACGAATTTCGCGAGCGTCCGCAGGCGTTCGCTTGCGCCGAGCGCGTGAACATCGTCGAACACGAAGATCGATGCGGGCACTCCGGCACCGATCGCCGCGGTGAAATATCGCTGCGCGAATGCCGGCTCGTCGGCGACGTCTTCGCCGCTGAAACGCGGCAGTGCGGCTTTACGCGTCGAGCGTGACCCGCGTGTTCGCCACGCTTCCCCAGCGTGAGTAGAAGAACGCCGGATCGTCGTCGCGAGAATCGAGGCGGTACCAGCACACTCGCTTGCGCGTTGCCCGCGCGTACTGCGCAGCCAGCAGTGACTTGCCACTGCCGGGAGGCGCGCTCAGCCACTTGGCCGGGGTGCCAACCGCGCCGACCCACTCAATTAGCCTTGGACGAGAGATCGTCCCCGACAGGTTCGGCGGAGTGACCTTGAACTCGTCGATGCGATCCGCCATGTTGCGTCGCGCCGTAGGGGGGTTGGAAAGGCTAAGTGCTTTTGAGCCGCCACGTCAACCGCCATTCTGCTCCGTTCTGCCTCTCGATCCGGTTAAGTATTTGCAAGCGCGCGGCGATTGCGCACGCAATTTTGGTGCGGCACACTCATGTTCTGTCGACAGAGCGGCTAACACATTGTTTTGTAGCATATAATGTACCTATTGCAACGCGACAATTTCGATTGTCACGGTGCGGCAATTTTGCTAATGTCACGGTTGAACAGGTGCTCGCCGGTAACCACGATGGCGGGTGCTCGCAGGGCCTGGGTCTGCTCCTATACCCCATCCATGCCCGCCCGACCGGTCGAACGATCTTCACCGGTATGTGCTGTGAAGAGCACGCGGCTCATGTCCGCGGGCAATTCACGTGCGGCTGCAGCTCGCGCGATGCGGGCGCTACCGCAGACCAGGTTCCGGGTCGCGCCCCCTGGGAGCGATGCTGGTTTGGCCATGATGCAAACGATGGGAAAACAGATGAACTACGATCTCGAAGCAGCAAGACTCAAGAAGGACTGGGCGGAAAATTTTCGTTGGAAGGGCATCAAGCGCGGTTACAGCGCGGAAGAAGTGGTCCGGCTGCGCGGGTCGGTGCACATCGAGCACACGCTGGCGCGGCGCGGTGCCGAGAAACTCTGGAAGCTCGTCAACGAGCAGCCGTTCGTCAATTCGCTGGGCGCGATGACGGGCAACCAGGCGATGCAGCAGGTGAAGGCCGGCCTGAAGGCGATCTATCTGTCCGGCTGGCAGGTGGCTGCGGACGCCAACGTCGCCGGCGAAATGTATCCGGACCAATCGTTGTACCCGATCAACTCGGTACCGATGGTCGTGAAACGCATCAACAACACCTTCGCGCGCGCCGACCAGATCCAGCACATGGAAGGCAACGGCGACATCGACTTCTTTGCGCCGATCGTCGCCGACGCCGAAGCCGGCTTCGGTGGCGTGCTGAACGCGTTCGAATTGATGAAGGCGATGATCGAGGCCGGCGCGGCCGGCGTGCATTTCGAAGATCAGCTGGCGGCCGTGAAGAAATGCGGTCACATGGGCGGCAAGGTGCTGGTGCCGACGCGTGAAGCGGTCGAAAAGCTGATCGCCGCGCGGCTCGCGGCCGACTGCATGGGCGTGCCGACAGTGCTGCTGGCGCGTACCGACGCCGAGGCGGCCGACCTCGTCACGTCGGACGTCGACGACAATGACAAGCCGTTCTGCACCGGTGAGCGTACCGTCGAAGGTTTCTTCAAGACCCGAAACGGTCTCGACCAGGCGGTGTCGCGCGGGCTCGCGTATGCGCCGTACGCGGATCTGCTCTGGTGCGAGACCGGCAAGCCCGACCTCGAATTCGCGAAGGCTTTCGCCGATGCGATCCACGCCAAGTTTCCGGGCAAGATGCTCGCCTACAACTGCTCGCCGTCGTTTAACTGGAAAAAGAACCTCGACGATTCGACGGTCGCGAAGTTCCAACGCGAACTCGGCGCAATGGGCTACAAGTTCCAGTTCATCACGCTGGCCGGTTTCCACAGCCTCAACTACAGCATGTTCAATCTGGCCCATGGCTATGCAAACAACCAGATGACGGCGTTCGTCGAGTTGCAGGAAGCGGAATTCGCGGCGATCTCGAAGGGCTTCACCGCCGTCAAGCATCAGCGCGAAGTGGGTACCAGCTACTTCGATGCCGTGACGCAGACCATCCAGGGCGGACAGTCGTCGACGACGGCGCTCAAGGGCTCGACCGAGGACGAGCAGTTCTTCGAAAAGGCGAAGGGGGAGTTGTCGGTCGCTAACGCATAAGGCTACAAGGATCTAGTCCGTTGCCGACGGCGCGGCGCCTGCGAGGGTGTCGCGCCGTTGTCATTGATGGTGCGCGATCGCGATGTGAGCTGGTTGCATCGCCCGGGGCAGTCGATACCGTGTCGGAACCCGCTAATATATAAACGTGTCTGCACCCTCGCTGCGCTTGTTTTTCGCGTTATGGCCGGATGATGCTGTGCGTGCCGCAATCGCGTCGCTCGCGGGGGAGGTCGCCGGCGAAACGCGCGGGCGCGCAGTGGCGGCAGACAACCTTCACCTAACGCTGGCCTTCCTCGGCGAGCGCCCGGCGGCGATGGTGCCTGACCTGTGCGCTTGCGTTTCCACGATCGGCACCGCGGCATTCCACCTGTCGCTCGACGACATCGGGTGCTGGCGCAAGACGGGCATCGCGTGGCTCACGGCGAAGCGGGTGGCGCCGCCGTTGCTCGTCATGCATGACCAAATCGTGGAGGCACTCCGCGACCTGCACATACTGATCGATGAACGAAAGTTCATGCCGCACGTGACATTGGCGCGACGCATCGAGGCCGTCGTCGCCCGTCGAGTCCTGCCGCCGATCGACTGGCACATCGGGTCGTTCGTACTGGTCGCGTCGGTGCTCGATCCCGCGGGTGTGCGGTACGAAGTCCTGAAGACGTGGCCTGATCCAGCGCCTCGAGCATAAAAAAACCGCGGATTGCTCCGCGGCAGCTCTGGGGGAGCAAGAACCGAAAATCAGAAGCTTTTGGCGGATGCGCTTGCTTCGCCCTCCTTGTGCTCCGACAACGAGCTGACCGGCATGAACCGGCGTCGCGGGATGTCGTCGAATTCCGAGGCCGTCGCGTCGAAGGCCAGCGGATGGAGCAGCGACGGAAGCAACGCGCTCGTCGGCGCTGGATGCGATGAGCGACCGCGATTTCGTTTGCTGCGCAGGTTTACTGCACGTCGCGCTCTACCGAGGAGTGCCGCACACGCGGCGCCAATGACGGTTCGGAGTCCGGTGAGGCTGACGATGGTCGCGTTCATGACTGCTGATCCATTGGTCTGTTTGATGCCGCGATTGCGGCCGACGGATTCAATTTCCGGCAAGAGAAGAGTAGGGGGGCTGTGTTACAGGCTCAAGAAGGAGGCGACGGATCGCCCAAAATCACGGACGAAACGTGGCTATGGCGCGCTAACCACCCCCACCGGTCAATCAAATCGATAGAGAAGCTGCAGCCGCACGCTCTTGAGTGGGTCATTTTCGGTCGGGCCGTCGAGTTGGCGCTGTACCCGAAGGGGGACGTAAAGGAATTCGACCCCGAGATTCCACTGCGCGTCCAAATCTCGGCTTGCGCCGATCGTCGCGAATGGCATCGAGCCGCGCGCGACAAGGTACGAGCGATCGTGCACGTTGAACGTCAGCGCATCCACTTGTACCGAAAACTCGGTGCGTACGACGCCGACGCTCGCATGTGCGTGCCAGGACTCTGCGCTCCACGCGGATGTCGCTTCGACGCCGTAGTAGTTCAGCATGATGTGGTCGTTGGAGGGTGCCCGGCATCCGAACGGGTTCTGTTGCCTGTCCTCGACGCCGGCCAACCTCGCCGGACACGTGACATCGCCTTGCGCGCGGCCATGCTGACCGAAGATCTGCATCGACAGCGAAAAGTTGTCGCCCTCGTAAAGGCGGCGGCCGATCGAGAGCGCGACGAGATCGAGTGGTTGCGTGCCGTCGATGGATAGTGGCGGCGTGTAGCCCAATTCCGCGACGAAGTCGCCCGGGAGGCCCAGGATCAGCCGCAACCTGCCGAATACCGGAGAGCGATTGAGATCTTCCAGCTTGATTCCATGGAGGCCGACTCGTTGCTGCTGTTCGCTGAGCCGTGGGATGTAACCCAGGTCGAGCGCGACACCCCAGCGCCACGCGGGCAACACCGGTGTGGCTCCGAATGCCGTCATCAGGGTGGACGCAGCGACATAGTTCATTGCCCACGCCTCCGGGCGAGTGGAAGCCAGATTCTCGTCGTTGTGGACGACGATCTGTGCCTGCGCGCGTGCACTACAGAATAGCAACGCGGTCAGGACGAACAGGCACAGGCCACCGATTCGCGAGCAGCGCTTCACGAGCCGCATCCAGTGTGGGCGGGGCACGCCTGACGCCGGCGCGCGAAATGAGATGGCCTGGGCAACATTGTCGGCCGATCGCATGCAGTGAACAGACGGCGACGCTGTCCTATTCCCGCACCCGATTTAGTGGACGCGACGATCCCGCAGACACCCGCAGCGATGGCCTATAATCGCCAAAACGCTTGTCGCGGATTTCGCCCAGCGCGGCGCACCTTCGAGACACGCCAGCACAGGAAAATGGTCATGGGATGCCTGCTCAAACAAGGTGGAATCCATTCACGTTTGCGTATCGGCGCAGTCCTGCTCGCCGCCGGCGAGGGGCGACGCATGGGGTGTGTGGCCAAGCCGCTGATCACGCTGCAGGGCGTGCCGCTGATCAGCAGGCAACTGGTTGCCTTGAGTGGTGCCGGGGTCGACGAAGTGGTCGTCGTCACCGGCTACGCCCGGCATGCGATCGAGGAACAGGTACGAAGCTATGTGGTGACGCTCGCTCATAACGAGGCGTACACGGCGGGGCAACAAGGCTCCGTGCGCGTCGGCTTGAATGCGCTCAGCGGCCCGTTCGATGCCGTCATCATCGCGCTTGCCGACCAACCGCTGATCGGGGCGAGTGACTTGACCGAGCTGATCGGCGCATTCAAGAAGCGCCCATCCGGTCAGGTCGTCGTGCCTATGGTGAACGGCCAGCGCGGCAACCCCATCGTGCTCGGCGAGCAGGCGCTGAGTCGCATTCTGTCCAGCGACACCAACCTGGGGTGCCGCCATCTGATCGAGCGTCAGCCCGAATGGGTCTACGCTTACGAAACCGCCAACACGCGTTTCGTCACCGATCTCGACACGATGGACGACCTGAAGCAACTTGCGCAACGCACCGGGTGGCGCCTGGAGCTGCCGATCCCGGAGATGGCGCAGTAACCAAACGGTCGTGGTGGCATCTCGTTCTGCCGCAGCGCCTGGAAAGTTCCGCGCAAGCGACGAATAACCGTCTCTGCTTTCGGGTTAGCTCAGGAACGGCAAGGGCAGGTGCGACGAATATTGCGGCGCGCTCTTTGTTGTAATATCGATGCCGCAAGAACAAATCTGACCGGTGCACCAGACACCGGAAGATGTCGGCACGAATCGGCGTCTGCATCGCAAAGATATCGTGCGCGAAGTTGCCTACGCGGGATGGGGTCGTCGCCAAGATGACCCAGGAGGGATGTATGCAACAGGTTGGCTGTCCAGTGGAAGCCCAGCCGGCTCCCGGCTCGTGGCTTTACCTGCTTGAACGCTTCGACATCGGCTTGGTGCACCTCGATCGGCACTTGCGTGTCGTCGGCATGAACGACTTCGCCCGGCGTAGTTTGCCGGTGGACGAGAAATTGCCGTTCGGCAAGCTGGTGACCTCGTTCCATCCGGAATCGTCCAGGGCGAAGGTCCAGTTTCTCATCGGGCAGGCGGAATGCCCGGTCAGCAATGCGCCCCCGATGACGATGATCATCAACATTCCCGAGCGGATGCTGCTGGTCAAGGTATCGAAGATCGGTGACGAAAAAGGCGCGACCACCGGATACACGCTCGTATTCCACGACATTACGGAAGTCATCAGCCAGGCGCGCGACTGGAATTCTCCGCGAGGTGCGCGCGAAGACCCGGCGAGCGGCAAGCGCCTGTTGCGCAAGATTCCTACCACCCGGCAAGGGCGCATCCTGCTGGTTGATGTGGTCGATGTATCCTTCGTCCGATCCGAGGGCCACTACACGTGGGTCCACACGTCGCAGGGCAGCCAGTTCTGCAACCTCAACATCAGTGATCTGGAAAGCCGCCTCGATCCAAGCCTGTTCCTGCGCATTCATCGCAGCTACATCATCAATCTCTCGCAGGTAAACGAGATCCTGCGCGACGACGGACGCATGTCGCTACGGATGGCGGGTCCTGAGCCCGTGGAGATCCCGGTTTCTCGCACCAGTACGTCGGCGCTGCTGGACCAGCTCGGACTGCTCGGTGCAACGTCGGTGAAGTCCTGACCGCTTGCCCTTCTGTTCGTGCGCGCTGACGGTCATTCGTGTGCTCGGGCCTGCGGTTGATTGACGCGCGGCCCCGGGACGGAAGTGGGTGACTAACCTTTGCAGCCGGGGTGGCCAGACGGCTGCGTTACAGGAGATTCTCGTGATTCCCTCACCTTTTGCGTACCACGCTCCTCGTTCCGTAGGCGAAGCGTTGTCGTTGCTGTCACAACTGGGCGACGATGCCAAGCTGCTGGCCGGCGGCCACAGCCTGCTGCCAATGATGAAGATGCGATTCGCGCAGCCGGCCAACCTGATCGATCTCGGCAAGATTCCTGAACTCAAGGGTATCCGAGAAGAAGGCGGGACGATTCGCATCGGCGCGATGACCACGGAAAACGAGCTGATCTGGTCAAAGCTCCTGCAGGTCAAATGTCCTTTGCTGGTCGAAGGTGCAAGGCTCATTTCCGATCCGCAGGTGCGGTACAAGGGCACGATCGGCGGCGACATTTCGCATGGTGATCCCGGCAACGATCATCCGGCGCTGATGCTGGCGCTCGGTGCGAGTTTCGTGCTGCGGTCGGCGAAGGGCGAGCGCGTTATTCCGGCGGATGGCTTCTTCGTCGGGACCTACGACACGCTGATGAGGCCGGACGAAATCATGACCGAGATCCGTATCCCCACGCCCGCGCCCGGCACCGGCTACTGTTACGCCAAGCTCAAGCGCAAGGTCGGCGATTTCGCAACGGCCGCGGCGGCGGTCACGCTGCGGATGAACGGCGACGCGGTCGCGGAGGTCGCCATCGCGCTGACCAATGTGGGCGCGACGCCGCTGAAGGCGCGTGCGGCCGAGGACGCGTTGCGTGGCAAGCCGTTGACGGACACCTCGATCGCCGCGGCCGCCGACCTTGCCATGAGCATCTGCGATCCGGCAGGCGACCAGCGTGGCGATGCCGAATACAAGACGGCCATGGCCGGAGAAATGACCCAGCGTGCACTGCGCACAGCGCGTTCACGCACAGGTAAATAAGCAATTCGACATCAGGAGGCGAACGTGGCAACTCATTTGGCAAATAAGCAGGCGGTGTCGTTCAAACTCAATGGCAAGCCGGTCGACGTCGTCGTCGAGCCGCGGGAATTGCTGATCCACACCCTGCGCGAGAGATTGCTGCACACCGGTCCGCACATCGGTTGCGAAACCACCCACTGCGGGGCATGCACCGTCGATCTCGACGGCATGTCCGTAAAGTCGTGCACGGTGCTGACCGTGCAATGCCAGGACGCCGACGTGTTGACCATCGAAGGCTTCGAGCAGGGCGGCGCGCTGCACGCGTTGCAGGAAGGCTTTCATGAGCAGCACGGGCTCCAGTGCGGTTACTGCACGCCGGGGATGATCACGCGTGCCTACCGGCTGCTCAAGGAAAATCCGAATCCGTCGGAAGAGGAAATTCGCTACTGGATGGCGGGCAACCTGTGCCGCTGCACGGGGTACCAGAACATCGTCAAGGCGGTGCAGCACGCCGCCAAGAAACTCGCATCGGCAACTGTCTAGTCAATCGCGATCAAACGGAGAACTCGTCATGGCTGGTGATACGGAAACACTCGAGCGCGAGACAAAACTGCAAGGAATGGGCGCTTCCAGGTTGCGCAAAGAGGACGCACGCTTCATTCGCGGCAGAGGGACGTACGTCGATGACATCAAACTGCCCGGCATGCTGTTTGGCGCGATGGTGCGCAGCCCTTACGCGCACGCCCGCATCAAATCGATCGACAAGTCCAAGGCGCTGGCCGTGCCGGGCGTGGTCGCGGTATTGACCGCGGACGACCTGAAGCCGGTGAAGCTGCACTGGATGCCGACGCTCGGTGGCGACGTACAGGCAGTGCTCGCCGACGGCAAAGTCTGCTTCCAGATGCAGGAAGTCGCGATGGTGATCGCCAGCGATCGCTACAGTGCCGCGGACGGTGCGAACATGGTTGAAGTCGACTACGAAGAGCTTCCGGTCATCGTCGACCCGCACAAGTCCATGGCGGCCGATGCACCGTCATCCGCGAAGACATCGCCGACAAGGACAACGTCGGTCACGGCAAGCGCACGCACCCGAACCACATCTTCACCTGGGAGGCGGGCGACAAGGCCGCCACCGACGCAGCATTTGCCAGTGCGGACGTGACGGTCAAGGAAGAAATCCTGAATCCGCGCGTGCACCCGTGTCCGTTGGAGACCTGCGGCTGCGTCGCGTCATTCGACAAGGTCACCGGTCAGCTGACGGTCTACATGACGTCCCAGGCCCCGCATCTTGTGCGCACGGTTGTCGCGATGCTTTCCGGCATTCCCGAGAGCAAGATCCGGATCGTCGGCGGTGACATCGGCGGCGGCTTCGGCAACAAGGTCCCCGTCTATCCAGGCTATGTCGTCGCCATCGTCGCGTCGATCGTCACCGGCGTGCCGATCAAGTGGATCGAATCGCGCATCGACAATATTTCAACGACCGGCTTCGCGCGCGACTATCACGGCGTGGGTGAACTCGCCGCCGACAAGGATGGTCGCATCAAGGCACTGCGTTTCACCGCCCTCGCCGATCACGGGGCATTCAATTCGCACGTCTCCGCCACCAAGCTGCCGGCCGGCTTGTTCAGTATCTGCACGGGCTCCTACGCCATTCCCAAGGCTTACTGCCGGGTCGACGCGGTCTACACCAACAAGGCGCCGGGTGGGGTCGCCTACCGCTGCTCGCTGCGCGTCACCGAGGCGGTGTACCTGATCGAGCGGATGATCGACGTGCTCGCGCAGAAGCTGGGGCTGGACAAAGCCGAGATCCGCCGGCGTAACTTCGTCAAGGCAGAGCAATTCCCATACACGACGGCGTTCGGCTGGACGCTCGATAGCGGCGCCTACCACACCGCGCTGGACAAGGTGCTGAAGGCGGTGGACTACGACGGCTTGCGTCGCGAGCAGGCGGAAAAACGCGCGAAGGGCGAGTTGATGGGTATCGGCATCTCGACGTTCACCGAGATCGTCGGCGCGGGACCGACCAAGGTCTGCGACATTCTCGGCATCGGTTTGTTCGACAGTTGCGACATCCGCGTCAATCCAACCGGCAGCGCGATCGCGCGCCTGGGCACGATGAGCCAGGGCCAGGGGCATGCAACCACGTATGCGCAGATCATCGCCACCGAGCTTGGTCTGTCGTCGGACGAAATCCAGATCGAGGAAGGCGATACGGACAAGGCGCCTTATGGCGCGGGTACGTGGGGATCGCGCTCGACACCGGTTGCCGGCGCGGCGGCGGCGGTCGCTGCGCGCAAGATCCGGGCGAAGGCACAGAAGATCGCCGCACATCTGCTGGAAGTCGGTGAAGGCGACCTCGAATGGGAGGTCGATCGGTTCAAGGTGAAAGGCAATCCGAGCCAGTCCAAGACGATGAAAGAGATCGCCATGGCGGCACACACGAGCAACATTCCCGACGGTATGGAAAAGGGGCTCGATGCCACCGAGTACTACGACCCACCGAACATGACATTTCCCTTCGGCGCATATGTTTGCGTCGTCGACGTCGATCGGTTCACCGGCGAGACCAAGGTCCGCCGGTTCTACGCGTTGGACGACTGCGGCACGCGGATCAACCCGATGATCATCGAAGGCCAGATCCATGGTGGCCTCACGGAAGCGTTCGCCGTTGCGTTTGGCCAGGCGGTCCCGTTCGACGAGAACGGCAACCATCTCGGCAACAGTCTGATGGACTACTTCCTGCCAACCGCCGTTGAGACGCCGCATTGGGAAACCGATCATACGGTCACGCCGTCGCCGCACCACCCGATCGGCGCCAAGGGCGTCGCGGAGTCACCGCATGTCGGGGGCATTCCTTGCTTCAGCAATGCGGTCGTGGATGCATTCGCGCATCTGGGCGTGACGCACATGGACATGCCGCATACGGCCTATCGCGTGTGGCAGCAGTGCAAGGCCCTCGGCGTAAACAAGAGGTAGTGCCCGAGGAGGGATAACCGGAATGAAGGTCGAGCTCGAGAAATCCTTTCCGATGCCGGGCTCGGCCGACGTTGCCTGGGAATTCCTGCAGAGCATCGAGGCGGTCGCGGGTTGCATGCCCGGCGCGAAAATCACCGAGTGCCTGCCCGATGGCGGCTACAAGGGAACAGTCACCGTCCGTGTCGGTCCGGCGACAATGTCGTTCCGGGGCGAGGTCCAGGTGCGCGATGTCGATCGCGAGCAGCGTTCGCTGCGTCTCCTGGGCAAGGGCACCGACAGCACCGGCAGTTCGGGCGCGTCGATGGACCTCACTGCGCGCATCGAAAGCGTCGCTGCGGACGCCAGCAATCTGGTCGGAAAAAGCGAAGTCGCGATGAGCGGCAAGGCGGCGGCGTTCGGCGGGCGCATGATGAATTCGGTCGCCGAACAGATTCTCAAGCAGTTCGCCGACAACTTCGCCGTGCAGGTTGCCGCGCTTGCGTCCCAACGGAATGCCGCGGCCGCACCTGTGTCGACTACCGCGAGCGTGGGCACAAGTGCGGCGCCGCCCGCCGAAGACCCACCTCAAACCGCATCCTCAGCTGCACCCGCCAAAGAACTCGACGGACTGGCACTCATGTGGGCCGTGTTCAAGGACTGGCTGCGCGGCTTGTTTGGAAACAAAACGGCTTGAGTACGCCCTCGCAGCGGATGAACGAGGTCGTCACCCTGCAGCGTCAGTTGCAGGATGCGGGCTACATCGCCGAGCGCCCTCTTGCGGCTGCGCTGCTGCTGATGCTCGATCTCGGTCGCCCGCTCCTGTTGGAGGGCGATGCCGGCGTGGGCAAGACCGAGGTCGCCAAGGCACTCGCAGGGGTACGCGGCGCGAAACTCATTCGCCTGCAGTGCTACGAGGGCCTCGACGTGCACGCGGCGATGTACGAGTGGAACTATCAGCGGCAACTCCTGGCGATCAAGCTCCTCGACCGCGACGAGCGCTCGGTGGCGCTCAAGGAGCAGGACATATTCTCCGAGCGCTATCTGCTCAAGCGTCCGCTGCTCGAGGCGATCAGTTGTGTAGAGCCACCGGTGCTCCTGATCGACGAGGTTGACCGCGCCGACGAGGCTTTCGAAGCATTCCTGCTCGAGCTGCTTTCGGATTTCCAGATGTCGATACCGGAACTGGGTACCATTCGCGCGCTGTCGCGCCCGCTCGTGGTGATCACGTCCAACGGCACGCGCGAGCTCTCCGACGCGCTGCGCCGCCGGTGCCTCTACCAGTACATAGACTATCCCGACTTCGAGAAGGAATTGGCGATCGTCGCGTTGCGGGCGCCGCAGGCAACGGACGCGCTTGCTCGCCAACTGGTCGAATTCGTGCAGCGCGTCCGGCAAATGGACCTGCAGAAGAAGCCGGGAATCGCCGAGACCCTCGACTGGACGGCCGCGTTGCTGCGCCTCGGTATCACGACCATCGACGATGACGGCGCGGAACGCATCCTCGAGACGTTGAGCGCACTCATCAAGACCCGTGCCGACCGGGCGGGGTTCACCCGGGAGGTGGTTGCGCGTATCGCGGCAGCATGTTGACCGTCACGCCTCCGCCCGACCATCCAGGCGCCGCGTTGCGGACGCGCCTGACGGGCTTCGCCGGCTTCCTGCGTGCGAATGGATACGGCGTGGGGGGAGGCGATTCGACCCGGGTGCTCGAAACAGCGGGCCGCGTCGGCGCCTTCGACGAAGACATCCTGCGCTGGAGTCTCAAGGCGCTGCTTTGCGGCCGTGGTGACGAATGGCGGCGATTCGATTCGCTGTTCGATGCGTATTTCCTGCCGGCGAACAGGAAGGCATTTGCGGAAAACCCGGCGACGAACGCCGGCCCGGCGGAACGGGCGGACGGCGCGGGCGAAGGTGGGCAGGAGTTGCCGATCGCAAGCGCCCCCGGTCATGGACTATCGACAGAGGACGACGCCCGCGGTGAAAGACACGGTGCGAGTCGACGTGAATCTCTAGCCGCCACTGATTTTCGCGACCTCGATCGCGCCGATCAGGTTCGCGACATCGAGGCGCTGATGCGAAGTTTCGCGCGCCGCTTGAGACATCTGCAATTGCGCCGCGAAGCGCGCACGGACCATGGTCGCCGGATCGATTTGCAAGGCACGATCCGCGCGAGCGTCGCCAGCGGAGGCACGCCGTTCAGACTGGCCTGGAAGGACCGCCGCCGAGTGCGCCCGCGTCTCGTTCTGCTGCTCGATGTCAGCCGGTCGATGAGCCAATACAGCTTTTTCTACCTGCGCCTCGCGCGCGCACTCTCCGCAGAGCTGGCGGACGTGCACACTTTCATCTTCCATACGCGGCTGACCGGTGTCGGCGAAGCGTTGCGGGATCCCGATCCATGGCGATCGCAGGAACGCCTGCACCTCCTGGCTGCGGGATGGGGCGGCGGCACGCGGATCGGAGAATGCGTGCAGGACTTCAACCGCCTGCATGCGCCGCGACTCGTGCATTCGCGCACGGCGGTGATCGTCGTCAGCGATGGCTACGACACCGGCGAACCCGACGTCCTGGCCGCAGCGCTGCGTGAGCTGCGACGCCGCGCTCGGCGGATCGTCTGGCTCAATCCGCTATTGAACCGGCCGGATTTCAGCCCGGTGAGCCGCGGAATGCAGGCGGCGGCGCCCCACCTCGACTTGCTGGCGCCGGGGGCCGATCTCGCAAGCATCGAGCGCGTCCTGCCCAATCTGATCGAGGTCCTCCGATGACCAACAATGAAATTCTGGAACTGGCGCGCGCATTGAACGACCGTCGTGAGCCGTATGCGCTGGTGACGGTCGTCCGCGCTGTCGCACCGACATCGGCGTACCTCGGCGCGCAAGCGATCGTTCTTGCAGATGGCACGTTGCATGGATGGATCGGTGGCGGATGCGCGAAGGATGTTGTCGTCGGTGCGGCGCAGGCGGCGATCGCCAAGGGCGAGCCGAAGCTCGTGCGCATTTCCAACGACCGGCTTCGCCCCGAAGAGGATGTGGAGCAGTACACGATGGCCTGCGCGAGCAACGGGACGATCGAGCTCTTTCTCCAGCCCTACAGTCCGCGCATCGCGTTGTGCGTACTCGGCAGTACACCCGCCGCGGACGAGGCGCGCTTCCTGGCCGAGCGGCTGAGGATCCGGCTCGCCGATGTGCCCGACGAAGCTCCCCTCGTCTTGGTCGCGACGCAAGGCCAGGGTGACGAAGAGGCGCTCGAGCGCGCGTTGAAGAGTCCGGCGACGCACGTGCTCATGATCGCGAGTCGGCGCAAGGCGGACAGGTTGCGCGACGCGATGCGCATGCGCGGCGTCGACGAGAAGCAACTCTCGCGGCTCGTGGCACCGGCCGGTCCCGACGCGGGTGCGAAGACGCCGGGCGAGATTGCCATGGTGGCGATCGTCGGCGTGCTCGCGGTCTTGCGCGGTCGGGCGCAAGCGTCGGACGCTCGGGATGCCGCGCCGGCTGGGCCATGCAGCGGGTCGCCCGTCGACGACCCCGACTTTGCGGATGGATGCCGCGGCAACGGCACCCTCAGCGAAGTTCGTCAACCCGGTGTGCGGGATGGCGGTCGACACGACGGCGCCGAAACACGTCGAACGCTACGAAGGGATAGCCTATTACTTCTGCTGTGACGGTTGCCTGACGACGTTTCGGCAGGACCCCACGAAATACGCCGCCATCCATCGCGCGTCGATGGTGAGCTAAGCCGTCATCGCGGCTTTGCCGCGTCGGGTCAGCCGCCGCGCGCGACGGGCCGCGAAGTGTCGGACGACCACTCGCTCCACGATCCGGGATACAGGCGCGAGCCCGGCAGACCGGCAATCGCCATCGCCAACAAGTTGTGGCAGGCGGTTACGCCCGATCCGCACTGATGGACGATGGTAGAGGGATCGCGGTCGGGAAGTTGTGCTTCGAATTCGTGGCGCAGCGCTTCGGGCGACTTGAACGTACCCTGCGGCGTCAGATTGGCCGCGATCGGTCGGCTGATCGCGCCGGGAATGTGTCCGGCAACCGGATCGATGGGTTCGATGTCGCCGCGGTAGCGCTCGGGTGCGCGGGCATCGAGCACGGTCAGGGTGCCATCGGCGAGATGCTGCAGGATTTCTTGGGCCGAGGCGGTGGCTCGACGTGGTTTCGGTATGAACGTGGTGGCGTGCGACGCCGGCAACGCCGCGCTCAGCGGGCGTCGCTCGGCATTCCACTTGTCGAGACCGCCGTCGAGGACGGCGACGCGATCGTGTCCCAGCCACTGTAACGTCCACCACAATCGTGACGCCCACATGCCGGTGTTTTGATCGTAGGCGACCACTTGCTTGCTGGCATCGATGCCGATGCGTCCGAGCGTCGCGGTGAGAATGGCGACGTCGGGCAAGGGATGGCGGCCGTTTTTCCCGTTCTTCGGTCCTGACAGATCGTTGTCGAGGTGCAGAAAAAACGCGCCCGGAACATGCGCCGTGCGATAGGCGCTTGGCCCGGCCTCAGCGTCGGTAAGGTTGTGGCGGCAGTCGACGATGACCAGGTTCGGATCGTCGAGATGCGTGGCAAGTTCGGCGGTGGAAATGATGGTCGTATAGTTCATTCGGTAAGAGAGTGAGCGAGGGTGCGCGGCTGACGACGGAACATCGTCCGGCGCGATCGTCGCGGTCAGAATAGTGTGCCAGCGATGGGCCAGACTTCGATGGGGCCGACGCCGAGTTTGCTCAACGCGGCTTCGAGCGTCGCGCGGCTGCCCACGGCAATGATCACCATCGAGGCCGGGTCGAGGTAACGGCGCGCGAGTGCTTCCGTGGTGGTCGCCTTGACGCTCGAGAACTGGGCGGGCAGGTGGCGGAAATAGTCCAGCGGCAGGCCATAGGCGAACAACTCCGCGAACGAGGAGGAGGTTGCACCGTTGGTTTCGAAGCGGGCCGGCAGCGACTGGGTCAATGCACCGCGCGCCTGGTTGAGTTCCGCCGCTGCGAGCGGTGCAGACTCCGCGCGCGTGAGCTCGGCGATGATTTCGCGAATGGCGGGCTCCGTCACATCGGCGCGGACGTCGGTGGCAACGAAAAACGACCCGAGTTTGCGCCCGAAATCGAAACGGGACTGGGCGCCGTACGTATAGCCCTTGTCTTCGCGCAAGTTCTGATTGATGCGGCTGGTGTAGCTGCCGCCCACGGCGAAATTGAGGACCTGGAGAGCCGGATAGTCGGGCGTCGTCCGCTGGGTGCCGAGACGACCCATCCGCAGCGAAGTCTGCGGTGAATCCGGCTTGTCGACGATGACCGCACGTGCCTTGGTCGTGGTCGCAGGAACCACTGCGGGAACCGGCGGCGCATCGCCGGTGGGCTGCCAGGATGCCCACTCGCGCTCGACCAGCGTGCGCAGGCTCGTCGCGTCGATCGCCCCCACAACGACAAGCGCCGCATTGGCTGGCCGGAATTGTGTCTGCCACCAACGACGCAAATCGGCTTCGCTGATTTTCGCGACGGATTTCTCCGTGCCCAGGCTCGAGGCGCCGAGGGGATTCGCCGGGCCGTAAACGGCGCGCGCGAAGGCCACCCCGGCAAGCACGCCGGGTTCCTCGCGAGCGCTCGCGACGTCGCTCAGGCGGGACTTGCGCGTGCGCTCCACTTCGTCGGCCGGAAACGTCGGACGTTGTGCCACGTCGGCGAGCAGCGTCATGGTGTCGGCGAAGTTGCGCGACAACCCGTCGACGCTGAGTACCGTGGTGTCACGCCGCGTCTGCGCGCCGTAGGACGTGCCCAACTGCTCGAACTGCTCGGCGATCTGCTTCGCACTGCGCGTGCGGGTGCCTTCGTCGAGCATGTCCACGGCGAAATCGGGAACGCCGGGCAGCGCCGGATTGGTCGAGGCGAGGCCGCCGTTCACCACCAGTTCGGCGGTGACGATCGGCATTTGCGGCCGTTGGAAGTGCAGGACGGTCAATCCGTTCGCGAGCTTGAAGGATTGCGGTTGCGGCAACACGGGCGGACGTACCGGACCGGGTTTGGGCGGCGTGTTGCGCCATGGCTCGTCGGCGTTGATCGATTCGGTGCCGGTCGCCACCGGCGCCGGGCCTGCCGGCGGATCGGGATCGAGCTTCTTTTCGCCACGGACCGCGAGCGTGACGACGCGCGCGTCGGTGCGCAGGTATGCCTTCACCGCGCGCTGTACGTCGGCGGGCGTGACGCGCGTATAGCGCTCGATGTCCTTGGGCAAGTAGCCGGGATCGCCAAGATACTGGTTGTAGAGGTTGAGCTGATCGGCGCGTCCGCCGACAGTCTGCAGTCCCTCGTAGAGCGAGCGCTCGATCTGGTTGCGGGCACGCTCGACTTCGGCCGCGGTGGGACCGTCCGCCGCAAGCCTGGCGACTTCGGCATCGACGAGCGGTTGCAATTCGGCCGCGGTGTGCCCCGCGCGCGCCATCGCCTGCACGACAAAGATCGATGTCAGGGCATAGGAATCCTGCCCGGCGGACACGTCCTGCGCCACCTGCAGGTCATACACGAGTTTCTGATACAGGCGACTCGCCTTGCCGCCGGCCAGGATGCCTGCGGCGATCGACAACTCGGCATCGCCCGGCTGAAACTTCGGCTGCGTCAGCCACGCGAGATCGAGGCGTTCGAGCTCGATCTGGTCGGTGACGGTGAAGCGTTGCTCGGCCGTCAGCGGTGGCGTCTTGACGGCGGGCGGAGGAACTTCGGGACCACGTCTGAACGAGCCGAACTGCTTTTGGACCAGGCGCTTTGCGGTGGCCGTCTCGAAGTCACCACAGATGACCAGCGTGGCGTTGTTCGGGCGGTAGTAGCGCTTGAAGAAATCGCGCACATCGGCAAGTTGCGCCGCCTGGATGTCCACGTGCGAACCGATGATCTCGGGGCGGTACGGATGGCCCACTGGAAACAGCGCATGAAATCTCGCCTCGTCGACGATGCCGTACGGCCGGTTCTCGGTCGTCTGCCGACGTTCGTTGCGTACCACGTCCTGCTGGTTGGTCAGCGCCGTCTGGTCGAGCGAGTCGAGCAGATACCCCATTCGGTCCGCGTGCGTCCACAGCGCCAGCTCCAGCTGATTGGACGGAACGGTATCGAAATAATTCGTCCGATCGAAGGACGTCGACGCATTGGAATCGGAACCGCCCGCAGCGGCGAGCAAGTCTTCGGCCAGTCCACGCCGGATGTGTTTGCTTCCCGTGAACATCATGTGCTCGAACAGATGCGCGAAGCCCGTGCGGCCGGGTTCTTCGTTGGCTGCGCCGACGTGGTACCAGACATTGACCGCGACGATCGGCAACGAGCGATCCTGCGCCAGGATGACTTCGAGCCCGTTGTCGAGGCGATACTTCTCGTAAGGAATCGTGGGCAGGGCTGCCGCCATCGCGACGCGTGTACCGACTGCCATGCCGAGCGCTGCAAGCATCAGGAGTGTGCGCATTTAGTGTTCAATAGGGCGTTGGGTCTCGCCGACCGGCAGAAGTGCGTTGCGGTGGCACGGCAGCGGTTGCTGCCGTGCGCGGACGAATAACTTCGACGTCAGACGTGCGGCTCGAGTTCCCGCCGAATAAATTCATGGAATTGCTGCATGCCATCTTCCATGGGCGACTGGTACGGGCCGAATTCGTTGCGACCGCGTTTCCACAAGGCGCGCCGGCCGGCCTCCATGCGTTCGCCGATTTCATCGTCCTCGGCGGCAGTCTCCAGGTACGCCGCCTGCTCGGCTTCGACGAACTCGCGCTCGAACAGGGCGATTTCCTCCGGATAGTAGAACTCGACGACGTTGTTCGTCCGGTCCACGCCGTCCGGAATCAGCGAGCTCACGATGAGCACGTGCGCGTACCACTCGATCATGACGTTCGGATAGATTGTCGCCCAGATCGCGCCGTGCTTGGGTGGTTCGCCCTGGTAGTAGTCGAGCACCGCCTTGTGCCAGCGCTCGTAGGTCTTGGTTCCCGGCTTGGCCAGCCCGGAGTTCACCCCCACCGTCTGCACCGAGAAGCGGTCACTGAACTGCCAGCGCAGATCGTCGCAGGTGACGAACTGGCCGAGGCCCGGGTGGAAGGGCGCAACGTGATAGTCCTCGAGATAGACCTCGATGAAGGTCTTCCAGTTGTAGTTGCACGTCTTGATCTCGACCCGATCGAGCATGTAGCCCGAGAAGTCGAAGTCGCGGGCTGCGCCCATGCCTTGCAGGTCGCGTGCAATGTTGCGCCCGCCCTCGAACAGCAGGCCGTGCCAGTTTTGCAGGGGCGTGTTGTCGAGCTTCACGCACGGCTTGTCCTCGAACAGCGGCGCGCCCATCAGGCCACCCTTGAGATCGTACGTCCAGCGATGGATGGGACAGACGATGTTGGGGGCGTTGCCCCGGCCATCGAGCATGATCGCCTGCCGGTGGCGGCAGACGTTTGACAGCAATTCGACGCCGTCGGCGCCGCGCACCAGAACTTGCGCATTGTCGCGCCAGGCGAGGGCGTAATAGTCGCCTACGTTGGGCACCATCAGTTCGTGACCCACATAGGCAGGCCCGCGGTCGAACAACACCTTCTGTTCGAGAGCGTACATTGCGGGATCGCAATACCAGGAAACCGGGAGCTGCGAGGACGCCGTCCGCAGCCGGTCCGCAGTGGCGAGGTTCGACATCAGCCTGTCCTTTTCGTAAACAGCCAACCCAACAACCAATATAAGTGGCGGATTGCTCCGCCCCCCAACCGATTTGCCAAGTCAGCCATCTACGAAAACTCGTAGTAAGGCTGCGTCGTCAAATGAGATTGCAATTATAGCGGCGTATGGACCCCGGGTCCATGCTGAAAGTTCCGCGGTGCGTCAACGTTGCCGCGATGGCGGAATTGGGGTACGTTCGCTGAAAATTCAAGCAGTTTCGGGGATTCCGGACGTCCCGGGCCTGCGATGCTGCGCTTCCAACGATGCCCAAATCTTCTGACGCGACGCCCAAGACCTTCGAAACCGCGCTGGCCGAGCTCGAAACCATCGTCGCGACGATGGAGGCCGGACAGCTGCCTTTGGCGGATGCCCTGGCGGCCTACAAGCGCGGCGCCGAGTTGCTCCAGTACTGCCAGACCGCGCTGAAGGACGCCCAGCAGCAAGTTCAGGTCCTGGAAAAAGGCGTGCTCAAGGCATTCGCGCCGGAACGCGTCGACGCGGAGGACCGCGATGAACCCTGATGTCGCCTTCCCGGTCTGGTCCGGTGAGCGCGCGCAGCGCGTCGCGGGTGTTCTGGAGTCGGTGTTGCCCACGCCTTCAGAGACGCCGTCGGTCTTGCACGACGCGATGCGCTATGCGGTTCTCGGCGGCGGTAAACGGGTGCGCGCGCTCCTCGCCTATGCGGGCGGCGAACTCGTGGACGCGGACCCCGCGGACGTCGACGCGGCGGCGGCGGCGGTTGAACTCATCCACGCTTACTCGCTCGTACACGACGACCTGCCTTGCATGGACGACGACGTGCTCCGACGCGGCAAGCCGACGTGCCATGTCGCTTTCGGCGAGGCCGTCGCACTGCTTGCCGGGGACGCGTTGCAAAGCCTCGCTTTCGAAATCGTCGCCAAGGCCGGCGCCGGTGACGCGCGCCGTCAGCTTGCTTTGCTTGCCCACGCGTGTGGTTCGCGCGGCATGGCCGGCGGGCAGGCGATCGACCTCGCGGCGGTCGGCACGACTTTGCAGTTGCCGGAGCTCCAGCGCATGCACGATCTGAAGACCGGTGCGCTGATCCGTGCTGCGTTGCGCCTCGGGGCGGGATGCGGCCGGACGCTGTCCGCAGAAGAGAACGAGGCGCTCGACGGCTACGCGGCAGCGATCGGGTTGGCGTTCCAAGTCGTCGACGACGTGCTCGATGTCGAAGGCACGGTGCAAACCCTCGGCAAGACCGTCGGCAAGGACGCGGCCCGGCAGAAACCTACCTATGTCTCCCTGCTCGGCCAGGATGCGGCCCGACAGCGCATCGAAACATTGCGCGCCGCCGCGCACGCGGCGCTCACTCGCTTCGGTGCACCGGCCCGACGCCTCCACGAAGCGGCGGACTGGATTGCATTGCGCAAGCACTGATGCTGCTCGAAACCATCAACTCCCCCGCGGACCTCCGCCGTCTCACGCCGGACCAGTTGCCGCTGCTCGCGCGCGAATTGCGCGATTTCATCGTGCAATCGGTCAGCCAGACGGGTGGCCATCTCTCGTCGAATCTCGGCACGATCGAACTCACGGTGGCGCTCCACTACGTATTGGACACGCCCAGGGATCGCATCGTCTGGGACGTCGGTCACCAGACCTACGCGCACAAGGTTCTCACCGGACGTCGCGCCGGCATGGCGAAGCTGCGGCAATGGGGCGGCGTGGCAGGGTTTCCGCGACGAAGCGAAAGCGAGTACGACACCTTCGGCACGGCGCATTCGTCCACCTCGATTTCGGCGGCGCTCGGCATGGCGATCGCAGCCCGGCTCAAGGGAGAGCCGCGCAAGGTCGTGGCAGTGATCGGTGACGGCGCCATGAGCGCCGGCATGGCGTTCGAGGCGCTCAACAACGCCGGCGCCGCAGATGCCGACATGTTGGTCATCCTCAACGACAACGAGATGTCGATTTCGGAGCCAGTCGGTGCGTTCAACAACTATCTCGCAAGCCTGCTGTCGGGCAGCATCTACAACACCGTGCGTCGCGGCGGCAAGGAAGTCCTGTCCCGCTTGCCGCCGGTGAAGGAGCTCGCGCGACGCTGGGAAGAGCACATGAAGGGCATGGTGCTCCCCGGCACGCTGTTCGAGGAATTCGGTTTCAACTACATCGGTCCCATCGACGGACACGACCTCGGCCCACTTGTGAATGTGTTGCGCAATGTGAGTCAGCTGCCCGGCCCGCAACTCTTGCACGTCGTGACGCGCAAGGGGCACGGGTACGCGAAGGCGGAAGAAGATCCGATCCTGTATCACGGCGTTACCAAGTTCGACCCGGCGGTTGGCCTTGTGCCCAAGCCACCTGGCAAGCCCGCGTACACGCAAGTCTTCGGGGATTGGCTGTGCGACATGGCCAAGCGTGACGTGCGGCTCGTCGGTATCACGCCTGCCATGCGTGAAGGCTCCGGCCTGGTTCGCTTCTCGCAGGAGCACAAGGATCGGTACTTCGATGTCGGCATCGCCGAGCAGCATGCGGTAACGTTCGCGGCGGGGCTCGCCTGCGAGGGGATGAAGCCCGTTGTCGCGATCTACTCGACGTTCCTGCAGCGCGGCTACGATCAATTGATCCACGACGTGGCGCTGCAGAACCTGCCGGTGATGTTCGCCATCGACCGCGGTGGCATCGTTGGCGCGGACGGCCCCACGCACGCCGGTAGTTTCGATCTGACTTATCTGCGCTGCTTGCCGAATACGACGGTGATGACACCGGCCGACGAGAACGAATGCCGGCAGATGCTCTATACCGCGTACCAGCTCGATACGCCGAGCGCCGTGCGCTATCCGCGCGGGACGGGCCCGGGTGTGGCGATCGCAAAAGAGATGCACGCGCTGCCCATCGGCAAAGGGGAACTTCGACGCGAGGCCAGACGGCGTTCGCAGCGTATTGCCGTGCTCGCGTTCGGCAGCATGCTGCAGCCGGCAATGGGAGCGGCGGAACAGATCGACGCGACCGTGGCGAACATGCGCTTCGTGAAGCCGATCGACATCGATCTCATTGAATGGCTGGCCAGGACGCACGACGCGTTGGTGACTGTGGAAGAAAACGTGATCGCCGGCGGGGCCGGCAGTGCGGTCGCGGAAGCCTTGGCGGAACGAGGTGTTACCGTGCCTCTACTGCATCTGGGCTTGCCCGACGCTTTCATCGAGCACGGCGATCCCGGATTGCTCCTGTCGCAATGCGGCCTCGATGCGAAGGGCATCGCTGCGTCGATCGTCGGGCGTTTCGGTCCGCAGGCAGTCCCCGCACCTGCGCCAATGGCCGCCACGCACGTGGCAAAGCCCGCCGCGTGAGTGGGCACAGATGAATGCACATCACCGATGAACAAACCTGAAGTCCCCGCCATCCCCGACGTCCAATCGCATCCGGATGTCCGCCAGCTCGCGATCGATCGGGTCGGCATACGCGGCCTGCGCTATCCCATTCGATTCGAGGACGGTGACGGCGTACCGCAGGCGACGGTGGCGACATTCGGGGCGTATGTCGCGCTGCCTGCCGAGCGCAAAGGTACGCACATGTCGCGGCTGGTCGCGGCGATCGACGAGATGCGTGAGCCGCTCGCGCTGCGCCGATTGCCTGCGCTGCTCGACACCCTGCTCGTTCGTCTCGACGCGGACGCCGGGCATATCGATATCGAGTTCCCGTGGTTCATGCGCAAGTCCGCGCCGGTGTCAGGCGTGCAGAGCATGATGGATTACGCGGTGACGCTCTCCGCCGAAGCGTCCGCGAACAAGCGTAGCGTCGAGGTGGCCGTTGTCGTCCCGGTAATGAGTCTCTGCCCGAGTTCGAAGGCCATCGCCGACTACGGCGCGCACAACCAGCGCTCGCACATGACGGTGAGCGTGCGGCCGCTGCCCGATGCGCAGTTCTCGTTGGCCGAACTGGTCCAGATCGCCGAGGAGGAGGCGTCCTGCGAGCTGTACGGATTGCTCAAGCGGAGCGACGAGAAATTCGTCACCGAACGCGCCTACGAGCGGCCGCGCTTCGTCGAGGACCTGGTGCGCGGCATCGCGGCGCGTCTGGTCGACGATGCGCGCTTTGCCGGCTTCCGCGTCGCGGCGGAGAATTTCGAGTCGATCCACAACCACTCGGCCTACGCCGAGATCGTGCGCCGCTAACGGCTACGCCGGCGCTGGGTATTCGACGATCGCTGCGGCGCGTTGTTCGAACGCATCGCGGCGCGAGAGCAGTCGCCCCGCGCGCGGTGGCATCAACGCGTAGTGCCGTAGCCCCGCGAGGCGGGCGTCCGCTTCCTCGCACATGGCGTCCCGGGTGATCCAAAGCCCGGGATCGATGCGGCGCAGGTCGAACGCGATCGAATAGCTGCGCAGCGTCCTGCGCCCGCGCTTGTCGAAATACTCGTGAAAATAAGACAGCGCCAGTTCGCGCAGGCTGCGATAGATGGGATCGCGATGACGCAGGTGCGTGCCGTTGCTTTTCGAGATGGCTCCCCACGCGCCGCCGCGCCGGAACAACGCGACCACGTGCGGATCGTCGCTCGGCGCGCAATCGAGATGCATGACCAGCGGTGGCTCGTCGTGGATCCACAACGCGCATGCGGCGACGAACGCGGCTTCGATGCAATGTGCACGACGCTGTGCGAGTACCTGCCGCACCGAGAGAATCGTCTCGCCGCCGACCTCGTGATTGATCGGGATCGCGTTCACGAACGCCTGGATTTTTTGCGGCGTGACGAGCTTGCGCAGGATGGAGAATTCCGCGCGAGTCAGCCCCAGGTCGTCGCGGCGCGCGGGGCGCCTGTGAACTGTGGAGGCCATGCCGGATGATCATAGCACCGAGCCGATGCAGCCAATGGTGCGCGGTACAATTGCGCTCACCGTCATGAAGCCCGTCGCCATTTTCCGCTTCTCCCCGACCGAGGGTCCCGGGCACTTCGGCGACTGGCTCGATTCCCAGTACATCGCCTGGAAGGTGATTGAGCTCGATCGCCGCGAAGCCGTACCGGCCGATTCTCGCGCGTTTGCCGGTATCGGCATGATGGGCGGCCCGATGAGTGCCAACGACGACTTGCCATGGAACGCGCCGCTGCTCGGATTGCTGCGCCATGCCGTCGCGGCGGATGTCCCGGTCATCGGCCACTGTCTCGGCGGCCAGCTGTTCGCCAAGGCATTGGGCGGGCAGGTCAGCCGGACACCGACGCCCGAGATCGGGTGGGTCGACGTCGATGCGGAAAATCCGGCGGCATCGCCTTGGCTGGGCGGTCGAACCGGCTTCACCACCTTTCAATGGCACTACGACGTCTTTGACCTGCCGCCGGGCGCCGTGCGCGTACTCACCAATTCGTTCAATCCCAATCAGGCATTCGCGCTGGGCAAGCACATCGGCTTTCAGTGTCACATCGAGATGACCCGGGCGATGGTCGAGACGTGGTGCCGCGATGGCGCCGACGATTTGCCGCCGCGGACGGTGGGAGCGACGCAGAGCAAGGCCGATATCCTCCACGATGTCGATGCGCGCCTCGCAAAACTCTCCCAGGTCGCGGACGACGTCTACGCGCACTGGGTGCAAGGGCTCAGCTACTGATGCCGGCGATCCACGCATTGCCCGATCAACTCATCAACCAGATCGCCGCGGGCGAGGTAATCGAGCGGCCTGCCGCCGCGTTGAAGGAGCTGCTCGAGAACAGCATCGATGCCGGTGCGTCGGAAATCGACATTGCGCTTGCGCGCGGCGGCGTCAAGCTGATTCGCGTCGCCGACAACGGCGGCGGCATCGAGCGCGAGGACCTGCAGCTCGCGGTCGCCCGTCACGCAACGTCGAAGCTCGCGACGGCGAGCGATCTCGAAGGCATCGCGACGTTGGGATTTCGCGGCGAAGCGCTCGCCAGCATCGCGTCAGTTGCGCGCGTGTCGCTCACCTCGCGCTCGCGCGACAAGGCGCACGCGTGGCGCATCGAGGTCGACGCCGGCGAAGTCGGCATGCCACAACCCGCAGCGCTGGCGAGCGGGACGACGGTGACGGTGAACGAGCTGTTCTTCAACACCCCGGCGCGACGCAAGTTCCTGCGCACGGATGCGACCGAGTACGGCCACTGCGAGGAGGCGTTCCGCCGCATCGCGCTGGCCCAGCCCGACGTTGCATTCACGTTCCAGCACAACGGCAGCGTCCGCTTCCGGCTGCTTGCGCAAGGCCGCCGCGCACGGGTCGATGCAATGCTCGGCAGCGAATTCGCGGCGCAGGCGGCGCATGTCGACGAACATGGCGCAGGACTGTCGATCACGGGCTGGGCCGTGCGGCCTGCGCACGCGACGACCGCGCGCGATGCGCAATATTTTTTCGTGAACGGCCGCTTCGTGCGCGATCGCATCCTTGCGCACGCGCTGCGCGAAGCGTATCGCGACGTGCTGCATCAGGATCGCCAGCCCGCTTATGCATTGTGGCTTGCCATCGAGCCGCGGCAAGTCGACGTGAATGTCCATCCGACCAAGACCGAGGTCCGCTTTCGGGAGAGCGGGGCGATCCATCAATTCGTTCGCCGGGCGATTCAAAAGTCGCTCGCCGATACTGCCGCCGAACAGCCCGCGGTGTCCGCCGCTGAAAAACTGGGAGTTGCCGCTGCGCGCATACCGCCCTGGACCTCACCGACGGGCGCGCAGCACGCTTTCGCACCGCTCGCGCAGCAGACGACCATCGCACTCGGCGCGGGCGAGCCCTCGACGTTCTATGCCAAATTGTTCGGTGAGCGCAGCGCCCCGGGCGACGGCCCGGATCTGCCCAACGACGACGACCATCCGCTTGGGTTCGCCCTTGCACAGCTGCATGGGATTTTCGTTCTTGCGCAGAATCGCGACGGCCTGGTGCTGGTCGACATGCACGCGGCCCACGAGCGCATCCTGTACGAGCGGCTCAAGTCCGCGCTCGACGTTGGCGTGCCGATGCAACCGCTGCTGGTGCCCGCGACGTTCACCGCCGATCCGCTCGATATAGCGACCGCCGACGAAAGCGCAGACGTTCTGAGCGAACTGGGATTTGCGCTGTCGGCGCTGGGTCCCTCCACGCTTGCGGTGCGCGGCGTGCCGGCGCCGCTTGCCGAGGCGGATTCGGTGGCGTTGGCGCGTGCGGTACTCGCCGACGTGCGCGAATACGGCGCCAGCCAGGTGTTGACCGCGCAGCGCGACGAACTGCTGTCGACCATGGCCTGTCACGGCGCGGTCCGCGCGCATCGCAGCCTGACGGTACCCGAGATGAACGCCTTGCTCCGCGAGATGGAGGCTACCGAGCGCGCGGGGCAGTGCAATCACGGCCGTCCGACGTGGTATCAATTGACCTTGGGTGACCTGGACCGGCTGTTCATGCGAGGACGGTGAAGCCGCCGGTCATCCTGCTGATGGGCCCGACGGCATCGGGGAAGAGCGCCGTGGCGCTCGAACTCGCGGTGCGCCTGCCGCTGGAGATCGTCAGCGTCGATTCGGCGCAGGTCTACCGCGGCATGGACATCGGGACGGCCAAGCCCGATCTGGCCACGCGTTCGCGCGTGCCACACCATCTTGTCGACATCATCGACCCGGACGCGGCGTACTCCGCCGCGCGATTTCGCACCGACGCACTCGAGGCGATCGCAGCCATCCGTTCGCGGGGCCGCGCGGCACTGGTCGTCGGTGGCACGATGCTTTACTTCAAGGCACTGCGCGAAGGACTGTCTCATCTTCCCGGCGCTGATGCACAGGTCCGAGCGCGACTCGACGCGCGTGCCGCGGTCGAAGGCTGGCCTGCGTTGCACGCGGAGTTGGCGCGAATCGATCCTGTGACCGCGGCGCGGCTCGAACCCACGGACAGCCAGCGCATCCAGCGCGCCCTCGAGGTCTACGCGATCGCGGGGCGCCCGCTATCGACACTGCACGGCACACGCACCGCGGGGGATCTGGATGATGCGCTCGCGTTTGCGCTGTTGCCCTCGGATCGGACGGACCTCCACGTCCGCATCGCGCGACGCTTCGATGCGATGCTGGCGGCAGGCCTCGTCGACGAATTGCGCGCACTGCGCCAGCGCCACGCGCTTGGCCCCGACATGCCGTCGATGCGATGTGTCGGCTATCGGCAGGCGTGGCAATTTCTCGATGGCTTCGGAGACCGCGGGACCCTGCGCGAACGCGGGATCGCCGCGACTCGGCAGCTGGCCAAACGCCAGTTCACCTGGCTCCGGGCGACTGAAGCGACCATGCTCGACGCCTCGACAGCCAGCATTGCCCACACCGTCCAGACGATTCTTGATAGAATCCACCGTTAAATCATACGGCTGAACGATGTTTCTATGAAAGTAGCTCAACTTTCGGTTGCGCTGTTGTTGCTTGCGGGCGCTGGGGCCGCGCAAGCGGGGCTGGCGCCAACATACCCGCTCGGGACGACGGCCGGAACATGGGAAGTCGATCGCTATCCACCGTCGGCATTCAGCAACGCCGGCGCACTCTTTGCCCGGCCCAACGTTCTCGACCTCGGCTTGGCCAGCGGCGATAGCCTCGCCAATCGCCCACCAGCGTTTCAGTCGACGTTCTACAACACGCAGGGACGCGGGCTCCAGCTCGATCAGCCCGCCTATTCGGTGCTGTACGGGAGCGTGTATCTCCCCTCTGCCTGGACCACCTCAAGTGACCCCGCGACCTACCGTCGGTCCGACCTGTGGGGTGTGCTGTCGCCTGCGACCGGCGGTGACACTTGCCCGGGTTCGGCCTGCAACCTGTTTCCAATTCTCGACTTTTCCAATGCCGACCCCGGCTACCCCGGCACGACCGGGCCGGGGACGGGACGCTATCGCGTATTCGACACCAATATCGGTTTCGTCGACTTGCCGACGCCGGTGACTTACGACCAATGGAGCGACCTGTGCATTGCCTGGACCGGCAACCAGATTACGCACTACGTCAACGGTGTCCAGGTCTACGTGCAGTCGAACCTGGCCCAGGGTGACAACTCGTTCGGGCCGCCGAACAAATACACCCGCATGATCATCCAGGGTTACAACTTCGGCAGCACTTACGACGTCAACTGGAGCGGCATCGGTGCCGGCACCGTCACGTCGACGACGGTCGGCGGCAGCGGGCAGACGACACCACCCAATTCGCCGTTCCCGCAAACGATCAGCGTTGTCGTCCTCGATGCAGGTGGGGCACCGATTCCCTGCGTGCCGGTGACGTTCACGGCGCCGGTGTCGGGCGCGTCCGCGACGCTGTCGGCGTCGACGGTCGTCACCGACCGCACGGGGACGGCGAGCGTCGCTGCGACCGCCAACTCGACGCTCGGCGCTTACAGCATTGCAGCGCAGGTGACGGGCATTGCCGCCCCCGCAGCGATTCCGCTGGCCAACGGTTTTGCGATCGCCGCCGCGCAGATTCCGACAGTGTCGCCTGCAGGGTTATTTGCGCTCGGGTTGCTCGTTGCTACGATGGCTGCCGTTTCCTTCGCCCGTCGCCGCTAGCATCGCGACGGCCCGACGTTAGACGCGCGCATGCTGCCGTGCAATAATCATTGGTTCACGCTGCGACAAGCGTCGAACGAATCATGATTGCGCGCACGCTCTACGACAAACTCTGGGACAGCCACGTCGTCCGCTCCGAAAGCGACGGCACGGCGCTGCTGTACATCGATCGCCATCTCGTCCACGAAGTGACGAGCCCGCAGGCCTACGAAGGCCTGAAGCAGGCGGGACGCAAGCCTTGGCGCGTCGATTCGATCGTTGCCACGGCCGATCACAACACGCCGACGCAGCACTGGGATCGCGGCATCGACGATCCGATTTCGAGGCTCCAGGTGGAGACGCTCGACGCCAACATCAAGGAACACGGCGCCAAGGCGTATTTCCCGTTTCGCGACGGGCGACAGGGGATCGTCCACGTCATCGGGCCGGAGCAGGGTGCCACGCTGCCGGGGATGACCGTCGTGTGCGGCGACTCCCACACGAGCACCCACGGCGCGTTCGCCTGCCTCGCGTTCGGCATCGGCACGAGCGAAGTCGAGCATGTGCTCGCCACGCAGTGCCTGCTGACACGGCAATCCAAGGCGATGCGCGTCAGCGTGAACGGCGCACTCCCGTTTGGCTGCACCGCCAAGGACATCGCGCTCGCGATCATCGGCAAAATCGGGACGGCCGGCGGCACAGGCTACGCCATCGAGTACGACGGGTCCGCGATCCGCGCGTTGTCGATGGAAGGCCGCATGTCGGTGTGCAACATGACGATCGAAGGCGGCGCGCGCGCCGGCATGATCGGTGTCGACGAGACGACCATCGCGTACCTCAAGGGTCGGCGGCTCGCGCCGACGGGCCCGATGTGGGATCGCGCGGTCGCACATTGGCGCACGATGGTCTCCGATCCGGGCGTGCTGTTCGACCGCACTGTCGACATCGATGCTGCTACGATCGCGCCCCAGGTGACCTGGGGCACGACGCCCGAGATGGTGACCACGATCGACGGTCGGGTTCCCGACCCCGAGAAGGAAAAGGACCCGATCCTGCGCGAAGGTATCGAGCGTGCACTGGTCTATATGGGACTCGAGCCGAACACCGCGATGACCAACATCAAGATCGACAAGGTGTTCATCGGCTCGTGCACCAACTCCCGCATCGAGGATTTGCGCGCGGCGGCGGCCGTGGTCAGCGGCCGGCGCAAGGCCGACAACGTGAAACTCGCCATGGTCGTCCCGGGTTCCGGCTTGGTGAAGGCGCAAGCGGAGCGCGAAGGCCTGGACCGCGTCTTCACCGCGGCAGGCTTCGAGTGGCGCGAGCCCGGCTGTTCGATGTGCCTCGCCATGAACGACGATCGCCTCGAACCCGGCGAACGCTGCGCGTCGACCTCGAATCGCAATTTCGAGGGACGCCAGGGCACCGGCGGTCGCACGCATCTGGTCAGTCCAGCCATGGCGGCCGCGGCCGGAATTGCCGGGCATTTCGTCGACGTGCGTCGACTGGGTTGAACGAGTCATGCAGCCATTTCACATCGTGACCGGACTCGTGGCGCCGCTCGACCGCGCGAACGTCGACACGGATGCGATCATTCCCAAGCAGTTTCTCAAGTCGATCAAGCGCAGCGGCTTCGGGCCGAACCTGTTCGACGCGTGGCGCTATCTCGATCGGGGCGAGCCGGGGATGGACAACGCCAAGCGCCCGCTGAACCCGGATTTCGTGCTCAATGAACCGCGCTATCGCGGCGCGGAAATTCTGCTCGCCCGGCGCAACTTCGGCTGCGGCAGCTCGCGCGAACATGCGCCGTGGGCGCTGCAGGACTACGGATTTCGCGCCGTCATCGCGCCGTCGTACGCCGACATCTTTTTCAACAACTGCTACAAGAACGGGTTGTTGCCGATCGTCCTGTCGATGCACGAGGTTGATCGGCTGTTCCACGAAACGGCGGCGTTTCCCGGTTTCAGGCTCACGATCGATCTCGAACAACAGACGGTGGCCACGACCGACGGTGCGATCGCATTCGGCTTCGAGGTGGAACCATTCCGCAAGCATTGCCTGCTGAACGGCCTGGACGATATCGGGCTCACGTTGCAGCATGCCGATGCGATCCGGTCGTTCGAAGCGAAGCACAAAACCGAACAACCGTGGCTTTTCTGAGCAACGCGCGCGCAGACAGACCCCGAGACACAGAAGAACCCCAGCCTTCAACTGTCGTCCGCGGTCTTCTCGCTCGCCCCCTGGGCGCCTCCTCATGAAGATCGCGATCCTCCCCGGCGACGGCATCGGCAACGAGATCATCGCCGAAGCCCTCAAGGTTTTCGAGTGGCTGCGCCGTGACGGCGTGCCGATCGAGATCGAGACCGCGCCGATCGGCGGTGCGGGCTACGATGCCGCGAAGCAGCCGCTGCCCGACGCCACGCTGCGTCTCGCGCAGAGCGCCGACGCCGTCGTCATGGGCGCGGTCGGCGGCCCGCAGTACGACACCCTGCCGCGCGCGATGCGGCCCGAACAGGGCCTGCTCGCGATCCGCAAGGCGCTCGGGTTGTTCGCAAACCTGCGACCTGCGCTGCTCTATGCCGAGCTTGCGGGCGTGTCGACATTGCGCCCCGAAGTCGTCGCGGGGCTCGACCTGATGATCGTGCGCGAGCTCACGGGCGATATCTATTTCGGCAGTCCGCGCGGACGGCGCACCAATGCCGCGGGAGTCACCGAAGGCTTCGACACGATGCTGTACAGCGAGCCGGAAATTCGTCGCATCGCTCGCGTCGGCTTTGAAATCGCGCGCAAGCGCGGCCGCAAGCTTTGCTCGGTGGACAAGGCCAACGTGCTCGATACGTCGATCCTCTGGCGCGAAATCGTGAGCGCGATGGCGGCAGACTATCCCGACGTTCAGCTTTCGCACATGTACGTCGACAACGCGGCGATGCAGCTCGTGCGCAACCCGAAGCAGTTCGACGTGATCGTCACCGGCAACATGTTCGGCGACATCCTGTCCGATGAGGCGTCGATGCTCGCCGGCTCGATCGGCATGCTGCCGTCCGCGTCGCTCGATGCCAACGGCAAGGGGCTCTATGAGCCGATTCACGGTTCCGCCCCGGATATCGCCGGACAGAACAAGGCCAATCCGCTCGCAACGATCCTGTCGACGGCGATGATGTTCCGCTATACCTTCGGCAAGCCCGAGATCGGCGAGCGCATCGAGCGGGCGGTACGCAAGGTGCTGGCCGACGGATTGCGCACGGGCGACATCGCGCTGCCGGGTGATCGCGTGACCGGCACCCGGCAGATGGGCGACGCCGTGGTTGCGGCCCTGTCGTGACACCTGCAGGCCATCCGATCGTCATCCGGCGCGCCGAGGTGCGCGACGCAGAAGCATTGCACGCGATCTTCGCCGGGCCCAAGGTGATCGCCGGCACGCTGCAGCTGCCCTACCCGTCGGTGGAGTTGTGGCGCAAGCGGCTGGCGGAAGTGTCGGCCTCCGACTATTCGCTGGTCGCGACGATCGACAGCGACATCGTCGGCAATCTGGGGTTGCACGCCGCCGGCAAATCGCCGCGCCGCCGCCATGTCGGCAGCATCGGCATGTCGGTCCGCGACGATCGCCAGGGCCGCGGCGTCGGTACGGCCTTGATGCGGGCCGCGATCGAACTCGCCGACGGCTGGCTCAACTACCAGCGGCTCGAGTTGAGTGTCTACGCGGACAATCTTGCCGCACTCGCCCTGTACCGCAAATTCGGATTCGTGATCGAAGGCACGTGCCGCGCGTACGCGTTTCGCGATGGGCGCTATGTCGATTCGTATGCGATGGCCCGCCTGCATCCGTCGTTTGGCGCTCCGGTTGGACAATGAGAGCCGCGGGCCGCCCCAAGGCGATCGCCCCCTGGGGGGAGCGGCGCGCAGCGCCGTTCGGGGGGAACCTACAAGTTGGGCCGCAGTGCGCAGGGACAACTGAGGACTAGGACATGATGCGCGTTGGTTTTGTCGGTTGGCGGGGCATGGTCGGATCGGTGCTGATGCAGCGCATGCTCGAGGAAAAGGATTTCGATCTTATCGAGCCGGTGTTCTTTTCCACGTCGAGTGCAGGTGGCAAGGGACCGGCGATCGGCAAGGCGCCGGTGGCAGCGCTGCGCGATGCCGGGGACGTGAAGGCTTTCGCCGGACTCGACGCGATCGTCACTTGCCAGGGCGGAGAGTGGACCAAGCCGATGTACCCGGCGCTGCGCGCGAGCGGATGGAGCGGCTACTTCATCGACGCCGCATCGACGCTGCGCATGGCCGACGACGCGGTGATCATCCTCGATCCCGTGAACCGCAATGTCATCGACGCGGCGGTGGACCGCGGAATCAAGAATTACATCGGCGGCAACTGCACGGTAAGCCTGATGATGCTTGCCATTGCGGGCTTGCTCCAGCGCGACATGGTGGAGTGGATGACGTGCATGACCTACCAGTCGGCGTCCGGCGCGGGTGCGCAGAACATGCGTGAATTGCTGCAGCAGATGGGCGAGGCGCATCTGGCCGCCAAGGATCTGCTCGACGATCCCGCCTCATCGATCCTCGACATCGACCGGGAAGTCGCGGGCATCCTGCGCGATGAGCGCTTCCCGACCGAGCACTTCGGCGTCCCGCTCGCGGGGAGCCTGATTCCCTGGATTGCCGAGGACATGGGCAACGGCATCAGCAAGGAAGAATGGAAGGGCGGCGCAGAGACCAACAAGATCCTCGGCCGGGAGGGCTCGCCGATCCCGGTCGAGTCCATCTGCGTACGGATCGGTGCGATGCGCTGCCATAGCCAGGCCCTGACGATCAAGCTCAGGCAAGACGTTCCGTTGGCCGACATCGAGCAAATCATTGCCGGCGCCAACCAATGGGTGCGCGTCGTTCCGAATACGCGCGACGCGAGCATGAAAGCACTCACCCCGGCCGCCGTGACCGGAACGCTGTCCATCCCGATCGGGCGTTTGCGCAAGCTCGCGATGGGCGGACAGTTTCTCGGCGCGTTTACCGTCGGCGACCAATTGTTGTGGGGTGCTGCCGAGCCTTTGCGACGCATGCTGCGCATTCTGCTTGCAAGGTAGTTGCAGGCAAGTCTCGGGACCCGCTTAGAGGTTCCTTATGACAGGGTCGTGGGCGCTGTCGCGCAAGCGGCCGTTTTTGCCCGGTTTTATGCGTTGGCACTAAGCCGCGACGGGTCTTTGCCTAGCGGGACGGACGCCTTTACAACAGTGTGCCTCGCCCAAGTCTCGGCGACCGCGCCCACAAGCTGTTGTAGGCGCCGGCGCCGATATGCCTAGCCATAGCGCTTCGCAGCGCATTTTGCTGTGCGTTGCCTGGGTACCTGGAACATACACTTTGCCGCAAAAATACAAGCTAATACCGAGGTTTAGCTTGCAGCCCTAAACCCATGATGTTAGTTTAGCTTAGCTAATCCGCACTTTAGAGGTCGGCATGCGAGCAAAACCAATTGTCACTTGCGGCCTGTTGGCGGGCGCCCTGGCGCTGCCCGGCCCGGCGCTTGCGCTGGGACTCGGCAAGCTAACTGTCCTTTCCGGACTTGGCCAGCCATTGTCTGCACAGATCGAGTTGACCTCGGCACAACGAGACGAACTCGATTCGCTGCGCGCCAGGATCGCGGATTCCTCCGTGTATCGCGACAACAACGTTCCTTACGCGTCATCGCTGACGCGCGCGCGAATCACGCTCGAACAGGGTGCGAATGGCATACCTTACCTGCGCGTGAGTACGCCGCAGGCGGTCAACGATCCTTACCTCGACATGATCGTCGAGCTCAATTGGGCGAGCGGACGCGTCGTGCGCGACTACACGTTCCTGCTCGATCCGCCCGGAAGCGAAACGCAATCGGTCGAGCCCGCGCCGCCCATCATCGCGCAGACCACGCCGGCTCGCGCCCCGCGCGGCACCGCGGGCGCGCGGCGGACCCCGGAAGCTCCGGCGTCGTCCGGCGCCCCCGTGGCGGCAACCGCGCCAGCGGCGTCGCCTGGCGGCGGAGACAGCTACACCGTGAAGCGCGGCGACACGCTGTCGAAGATCGCCAAGGACTACAAGCCCGAAAATGTCAGCCTCGAGCAAATGCTCGTGGCGCTGTTCCGGAACAACGAGAACGCGTTCGACGGCAAGAACATGAACCGCCTGCGTAGCGGACAGATCATCAGCATTCCTGCCGCAGACCAGGCGGCCGCGGTTCCGGCGGCGGAAGCCGCGACGGAAATCAAAGTGCAGTCGGCGGATTGGCGGGCCTATCGCGACCAGGTCGCCGGCGCCGCGCCCGTGACCGACGGCACGCAATCGCGGCAGTCGGCGAGCGGCAGGATCGGCACCACCGTGGAAGACAAGGCGGGCGCAACCCAGCCCGGCGGCGACAAGCTCCAGGTATCGCGCGCGGCCGCCACCGGCGCGGGCGCAGGTGCGACCGCTGCGATCGCGAAGGCAGAAGACGCGACGGCCAACGCCAAGGCGCTGCGCGATGCCAACGCCCGCATTACAGAACTCGAAAAGACCGTAAAAGATCTGCAGAAGGCTGCGGAGCTGCGCAACCAGACGATGGCCGATCTCCAGGCGCGTGCTGCGGAAGCGGCCAAGGCCAAGGCGCCGGAAGCGCCGAAGGTCGAGCCTCCCAAGGTGGCAGCGGCGGCACCGCCGGTGGTCACGCCTCCGGCTGCGGCGCCACCGACACCCGCGCCGACCGCCGTGACGCCACCGGCAGCGACGCTGACGCCCGTACCCGCGGCGCCGCCGGCACCGGCACCTGCCGTGACGCCCGCACCGGAAGCGAAGGCACCTGTTTCCCCACCTCCCGCACCTGTGGCGAACGTGGAACCGCCGAAGGTTGAAGCCTCGCCGCCGCCCGTCAAGGCCCCTGCGCCGGCCGCTCCGAAGAAGGTCCCGGCGTCCGAGTCGTCCTTCATCGACGATCTGTTCGGCAATACGCCGACATGGGCCGTCGGCGGCGGAGCACTGGTGATCCTCGCGGGCATCGCGGGCATCATCGCCGCGCGTCGGCGGAAGACCACGAGGTTCGAGGACAGCATCATCTCTGGCACCGACATCAAGACCAACACCGTGTTCGGCTCGACTGGCGGCGGCGTCGTGAACACCGGCGACAATTCGCTGGCAAGCGACTTCAGCCGCGAGGGTCTGGGCAACATCGATACCGACGAGGTCGACCCGATCGCCGAGGCCGAGGTGTATCTCGCCTACGGTCGCGATGCGCAGGCCGAGGAAATTCTCAAGGACGCGCTGAAAAAGGATTCGCAGCGCCAGGAGATCTATCTCAAGCTGCTGGAGATCCACGCCCAGCACAACAAACCGTCGGCGTTCGAGACCGTGGCGAGCGAGTTGTACGCCGTGTCCGGCGGACAGGGCGAGACCTGGCAAAAGGCGATGGCGCTGGGTCGCCAACTCGATCCCAGCAACCCGCTGTTCGGCGAGGCAGGTATCGCGGCCGCCAGTGGCGTCGCGTTGGCGAGTACCGACGCGCCCAGCGACACCGAAGTGTTCGCCACACCGCCGGAGCACAAGCCTGAGCCCAGCGCACCCACGAACCTCGACTTCACACTCGACGAGGAGATTTCGCTGGCGCCGTCATCGGGCGTCGCCGATCCGAAGTCGCCGGCCGCAATTCTTGCCGGCGCGGCCCATGAAGTCGCCAAGTCGAGCCGGTCCGCTGCCGAAGGTGGCAAGAGCTTCTTCGACATGTCCGAGACCACGATCACCGGTGGGGCGGCGGCGATTGCCGCAAGCGCTGCAGGGCTGACGAAGACGGTCTCGCCACGACCGGCGAGCGACTTGCACGAGACGGTGTCGTTCGAACCCGAATCCATACCCAAGTTCGATCTCGACTTCCAGCTCGACGGGCCCGTGTCGTTGACCCGGACACCTGCACCAACACCTGTGCCGAAGCCAGTTGCGCACGATCCGGAGCCTTCGTTCGCGGTGGCGACCGGCAGCGCACCGGCGCCACAACTGGCGCGCCCGGCGGCGGCCATCGAACTCGACAAGCTCGATCTCGCGTTCGACCCCGCTCGCTCGACGTTCGAGGATCCGACCCCCTCGGTGCTCGATGGTCAGTGGCATGACGCCGCAACCAAGCTGGATCTGGCCAAGGCCTATCAGGAGATGGGTGACGTCGAAGGGGCGCGGGAAATCCTGCAGGAAGTCCTGCACGAGGGCGACGAGCAGCAAAAGGCCGAAGCCGAAGCGCTCATGTCGAAGCTCTCCTAAGTCTCCAGGATGTCGAAAACGGCGGCGTGCATCGCCGCCGTTTTCTTTTCATACTCCTGCTTCCTTGGCTGGCGTGGGGTTGCCGAAGGCGCTGCTCCACTGTCTCTTACGATGCGTATCGCGCTAGGACTCGAATACGACGGCGCACCCTTCCACGGCTGGCAATCGCAAGCTGATGGCAGCGGTGTGCAGGACGCGCTCGAGCGTGCCGTCGGCGAGATTGCCGGCGTGCGCGTAGCGACGGTCGCCGCAGGCCGGACCGACAGCGGCGTACATGCCACCGCACAAGTCGTGCATTTCGACGCGCCTGCCGCACGGCCGGAGAGTGCGTGGGTGCGCGGCGTCAATGCGCTGCTGCCGGCGACCGTATCGGTGCGCTGGGCGCTCGAAGTTGCGGACGAATTTCACGCCCGCTTCAGCGCCACCGGACGCCACTACACGTATATGCTGCACAATCACCCGGTGCGTCCGGCGCTCCTGCAGTCGCGTGTCGGCTGGTACCATCGCCCGCTGGCACTGGGGCCGATGGAAGAAGGTGCGCAGGCCTTGCTTGGAACGCACGATTTCTCTGCGTTCCGCGCGGCGGAGTGCCAGGCCAAGTCGCCGGTCAAGAGGCTCGACCGGCTCGAAATCTTGCGCGAGGGAGACATGCTCCGCTTCGAACTGCACGCAGACGCGTTCCTGCAGCACATGGTGCGCAACATCATCGGAACACTCGTCGCGGTCGGGAGTGGTCGGGAAGCTCCTTCGTGGGTCGCCGAAGTGCTCGCGAGCCGTGATCGGGCACGGGCTGCAGCCACGTTTTCCGCCGCCGGGCTCTATTTGACGGGCGTCGACTATCCGACACGCTGGAATCTGCCGTCGACCCTGGCGCCGGTCCGTGCGCTGGGTGCGTGAAACCCGCGATGGTCACCCGCGTGAAAATCTGCGGCATCACCCGCGTTGATGACGGCCTTGCCGCTGCTCGCGCCGGCGCGGATGCGATCGGGCTCGTCTTCTGGTCGGGAACGCCACGCTGCGTGTCGCTGAACCAGGCGCGCGCGATCGCCGATGCTATGCCGCCCTACGTGACGGTGGTCGGCTTGTTCGTCGACCCGGCGCCGGAAGAAGTGCGCGCCGCGCTCGCCGCGGTGCCGCTCGATCTTCTGCAATTCCATGGCGACGAGCTGCCGGAATTCTGCGCGAGCTTCGAGCCACCCCTACGTAAAGGCGATACCGGTCAGGCCAGGGGTCGATTTGCTACACTATGCCAGTCGTTATGCCGGTGCGAAGGGTTGGTTGTTCGATGCGTTCCAGCCAGGCGGGCTGCCCGGCGGCACAGGCATCACCTTTGATTGGAAGGCCATCCCGGGTGATCTGGCGCGACCGTTGATCTTGTCGGGCGGGTTGACCCCGGAGAATGTGGGGTCGGCAATCCGGGCGGTGCGGCCGTGGGCGGTCGATGTATCCAGTGGCGTCGAGGTCACTGGCGATGATGGCAAGCCTGAAAAGGGCATCAAGAGCCCGCCGAAGATCGCCGCGTTCATCCGAGAGGTACGCAATGCAGATGGGTGACATGCCGTACACATTACCCGACGCCGGCGGCCACTTCGGTCCCTACGGCGGGGTGTTCGTCGCCGAAACGCTGATCAGCGCGCTCGATCAGTTGCGTGACCAATACACGCGCTACCGCGACGATCCCGAGTTCGTGGCCGAATTCGAATATGAGCTCAAGCACTACGTCGGACGGCCGAGTCCCATCTATCATGCACGGCGCTGGTCGGAGCGCCTCGGCGGCGCGCAGATCTACTTCAAGCGCGAGGATCTGAATCACACCGGCGCCCACAAGATCAACAACTGCATCGGCCAGGCGCTGCTCGCCAAGCGCCTGGGCAAGCCGCGCATCATCGCCGAGACCGGCGCCGGTCAGCACGGCGTCGCGGCCGCGACCGTCGCGGCGCGCTTCGGCATGGAGTGCGTGGTTTACATGGGCTCGGAAGACGTGAGACGCCAGGCGCAGAACGTCTTTCGCATGAAACTGCTCGGCGCGACGGTCGTTCCCGTCGAGTCCGGGTCGAAGACACTCAAGGACGCGCTCAACGAAGCGATGCGCGACTGGGTGACCAACGTCGAGAACACGTTCTACATCATCGGTACAGTGGCGGGACCGCATCCCTATCCGATGATGGTGCGCGACTTCCAGTCTGTGATCGGCAAGGAATGCCTGTGGCAGATGCCGGAAATGATCTCCCGCCAACCCGACATCGTGATCGCGTGCGTCGGCGGTGGCTCGAACGCAATGGGTATTTTTTATCCGTACCTCGGCCATCGCGACGTCAAGCTGATCGGTGTCGAAGCAGCCGGCGACGGCATTGAAACCGGGAGGCACTCGGCGTCCTTGACCGCCGGACGGCCCGGTGTGCTGCACGGCAACCGCACGTATCTGCTGCAGGACGCGAACGGCCAGATCATCGAGACGCACTCGGTCTCCGCCGGACTCGACTACCCTGGCGTAGGTCCCGAGCACGCCTGGCTCATGGACAGCGGCCGTGCGGATTACGTTTCGATCACCGACACCGAAGCGCTCACGGCCTTCGGCGACTGTTGCCGCATCGAGGGCATCATTCCCGCGCTGGAATCGTCGCACGCGCTTGCGTACGCGGCGAAGCTCGCACCGAAGCTGCCACGCGAGAAGGTGCTGCTCGTCAATCTGTCCGGCCGAGGCGACAAGGACATGAATACCGTCGCCGAGCGGACGGGCCTGAAGTTCTGACGACGCTTGCCCGCGCCAGTTGATGAATCGCATCGACGCCACTTTCACAAGATTGCGTGCCGCGGGACGAGCCGCGCTGATACCGTACGTCACCACGGGCGATCCGTCGCTCGCGGCCACGTTGCCGATTCTGCAGGCGCTGACCGCCGCCGGTGCCGACATCATCGAACTGGGTGTGCCGTTTTCCGATCCCATGGCCGACGGGCCGGTGGTCCAGCGGGCTTCGGAGCGCGCGCTGGCGCAAGGTGTCGGGCTGAACGACGTGCTCGCGATTGCCTCCGCGTTCCGTCAGCACAATGCGACCACGCCGCTGGTCCTGATGGGTTATGCCAATCCGATCGAAGCGATGGGCGTGAGGACCTTCGCCGACCGAGCGAAGGCGGCCGGCGTCGACGGCATGATTGTCGTCGACTATCCGCCCGAGGAAGCCGGTGAATTTGCCGAAATCCTTGATGCGCGCGGGATTGCCCCGATTTTCCTGCTCTCGCCGACCACGCCGGCGGCACGAATTGCCACGGTCGGCGCGATGGCGCGCGGCTACGTCTATTACGTTTCGCTCAAGGGCGTGACCGGCGCCGGGCATCTGGACACCGCGGACGTCATCGCCAAGCTTGCTGAAATCAGAAGACAAATCGCGCTGCCGATCGGCGTGGGCTTTGGCATTCGCGATGCCGCGGGCGCGCAGGCAATCGCGGCGCATGCCGATGCCGTGATCATCGGCAGCCGTATCATCCAGGAAATCGAGGCGGGTCCCGCCGATCAGGCAGCGGCGCGGGTTGGCGCATGGCTGGCGACTATACGCCGCGCCATCGATGCCGTCGCAAGGCAGGCGGCATGATGCAGGGCTGCGTGGACGGGGAGCGCGGATGAGCTGGTTACAAAAATTGCTGCCGCCGCGCATCAAGGCGGCGACGGGCGTCGCACGCAAGACGATGCCCGAAGGACTGTGGGTCAAGTGTCCATCGTGCGAAGCCGTGCTCTATCGCACCGACCTCGAAAAAAACCTCGGCGTCTGCCCCAAGTGCAACCATCACGGCCGCGTTGCCGCACGCGAGCGCATCGATCAGCTGCTCGATCCCGACGCGCGTTATGAAATCGGGTCGGAAGTGCTGCCGATCGACAGCCTCAAGTTCAAGGACACCCGCAAGTATCCCGAGCGACTCTCTGTCGCGCTGGAGGAAACCGGCGAAACCGACGCATTGGTGGTCATGCAAGGCAGCATCAAGTCCTTCCCGCTGGTGGTCGCGGTGTTCGAGTTCGACTTCATGGGTGGATCGATGGGCTCGGTCGTCGGTGAACGCTTCGTCCGAGGCGTGCGCGTGGCGTACGAGAGCCGCGTGCCGTTCGTCTGCTTCACCGCAAGCGGCGGCGCGCGCATGCAGGAAGGCGTCAGTTCACTGTTTCAGATGGCCAAGACGACCGCAGTGCTGCAGGAATTGTCCAAGGCCCGGCTGCCCTTCCTGACGGTGCTGACCGATCCGACGATGGGTGGTGTTTCGGCAAGTTTCGCGATGATCGGCGACATCGTGATCGCCGAGCCCGGCGCCCTGATCGGCTTTGCCGGTCCGCGCGTCATCGAGCAGACCGTGCGCGAAAAACTGCCCGAAGGCTTCCAGCGCGCCGAGTTCCTGCTGGGAAAGGGCGCGATCGACATGATCGTCGACCGCCGGCAGTTGAAGGAAGAGTTGCCCAGGCTCTTGGCGCTGCTGCAGCGCGAGGCGCTGCCCAGCGGTTGATTCCGCGCGCACACCGCGTGCGCCGTGGCGCCCTGGCGACGTGAGCACACCGACGACGCTCGACGGATGGCTCGCGTATCTCGCGACCCTGCATCCGAAAACCATCGCCCTCGGTCTCGACCGGGTGCAGACGGTCTACGCGCGACCTTGGTACTGCAATCACCTGCCCCACCGTCACGGTTGCCGGAACGAACGGCAAAGGCTCAACCTGTGCGCTGATCGAGAGCATGCTCGCCGCCGGCGGCTATCGGGTTGGGCTCTATACATCGCCGCATTTGCTGCGTCTACAACGAGCGCGTGCGCATCGCCGGTGCGGACGTGAGCGACGCGGCGCTGTGCGAGGCGTTTGCCGCAGTGGAGGCGGTACGCGACGATACCGCATTGACTTACTTCGAATTCGGAACGCTCGCCGCGCTCTGGCTGTTCGCGCGCGCCAACCTCGATGCAGTCGTGCTGGAAGTGGGGCTGGGCGGACGCCTGGATGCAGTCAACATCATCGATCCGGACGTGGCGATTGTCACCACGATCGCGATCGATCATGTCGACTACCTGGGCGCGACGCGCGAGGCGATCGGGCGGGAAAAAGCGGGCATCTTTCGCGCGGGTCGGGTCGCCATCTGCGCTGATCGCGATCCGCCGCGCACGCTGCTCGACCATGCAGCAGCGATCGGCGCGATACTGCTGCGCCTGGGTGTCGACTACGATTTCACAGTGAGCGGCCCGCAATGGAGTTATCGCGGTCCGGGAGGCGCACGACACGGCTTGCCTCATCCCGCATTGCGGGGCGCCTATCAGCTCACCAACGCCGCAACGGCATTGACCGCCATCGATGCCCTGCGCGCACGCCTTCCGATCGCGATGGGTGCTGTCCGTGAAGCGCTCGTCGAGGTGGAATTGGCGGGCCGGTTCCAGGTATTGCCTGGACGTCCGGTATGCGTGCTCGACGTTGCACACAACACGCAGGCGGCGCGCGCGTTGGCCGGTAGTCTAGGCACGATGGGTTTCCATCCGGAAACGCGCGCCGTGTTCGGCATCATGGCGGACAAGGATATCGACGACGTGATTTCTGCGCTGCTGCCGCGAATCGATGCCTGGCTGGTCGCGACGCTGCCGCCACCGCGCGGAGCAACTGCAGCGATGCTGCGCGAGCGACTCGAGGCCGCCGGCGTCGCGCCTGCGGCGATCCGCGAATTCGACGACCCGGCGACGGCGTACCGCGCGGCCCGCGGCAGCAGTGCGGAAGCTGATAGAATTGTCGTCTTTGGCTCCTTCCAAACGGTGGCGGCTGCGCTTTCCGCGTGACGGATCTCGCCTGCCCTGACCTACTGAGCTTTGCACGAATGACTGACAATTGGCAAAGCTCACCCCTCACCCCCATCCCCTCTCCCACGATGGCGGGCGAGGGGAGCAGCGTGACGGAAATGGTTGTTGACCATTTCCGCAGTACTAAGTAGTCGCATGCCCACACGCTCGGACGCTCCCGATCTCGCAGTCGATGAGTTGAAGCGGCGCGCGCGTCGCCGCCTCGTTGGCGCAATCGTCCTTGCGTTGGCGGCCGCCGTGATTCTGCCGTTTCTCCTGGAAAGCGATCCCAAACCCCTCGGGGACGAAGTTTCCATCCGCATCCCGCCGATCGACGATGGCAAGTTCGTGAATCCGCTTGCGCCGGGCCGGGGCAGCGACAGCAAGGTGCCGGGTGCCACCGATCCAAAAGCGGAGGCGAAATCGAGTGCGGTGATCACGCCGAAAAAGTCGATTACCGAGGCGGAGCGTCGCGTTCTGGGGCAAAGCCCTGCGCAACCTGCGCCGAGCGCGGCGGGCACGCCGGCGACGACACCCATGCCACCGCCCGCAGACGCGCCTGCCTCTGCGCCTCCCAGCACGGACACACCGGCACCAAAGACTGACGTAGCGATCGCAACGCCGACGCCGCAAGCGGCAGCGACCGGCGCTTATGCAGTCCAGGTCGGCGCATTCGCCGATGCCAAGGTGGCCGACGAACTCGTCGCCACATTGAAATCGAGTGGCTTTGCCACATATACCGAAGCGGTACCCACGGCGCAGGGTTCGGTGCAGCGCGTTCGCGTCGGACCGTTCGCGACGCGTGCCGCCGCCGACGCGGCAGTGGCCAAGCTCAAATTGGCGGGGCACGACCGCGCAATGGTAACGAACACGAAGTGACAGCCTTCGATTTCGTCGTCGTCGTCGTTGTTGTGCTCTCCATGTTGTTCGGACTCGTGCGCGGGTTCATGCGCGTGGTTGTATCGCTCGCGGCATGGGTATTCGGCTTCTTCCTGGCGATTCATCTGTCGCCGTCATTGGGCGCGATGTTGCCCGAGTTCGGCGACTCGCCCACGACACGCTACGTCGCGGCCTTCGCGCTGATCGTGATTGTCGTGTTGCTAGTTGGCGCGTTGTTGGGCTGGATGCTCTACCGTCTCGTTCGTGCCATCGGCCTTGGCTTCCTGGATCGGATCCTCGGCGGCGTCGTCGGCGTCGCACGGGGCGTATTAATTGTTGTCATAGGAGTACTCGTCGCGGGATTGACGAGCCTGCCGCAGCAGGTTTGGTGGCAAAATGCCTTGTTGGCGCCGCCGTTGGTCGCTGCGGCGCTGAGCTTGAAACCGTGGCTGCCGCATCCTTGGGTGGACCACCTCGACTATGGCAAGCCGGGCGGGCCCAAACCCAAGCCAGCCGCGGGAACAGGAGTCTAGAACCATGTGTGGCATCGTCGGCGCGGTCACGCACACGCCAGTCAACCAGTTGCTGTACGACGGTCTGCTGTTGCTGCAGCACCGCGGCCAGGACGCGGCGGGCATCGTGACCAGCGAAGGTCCGGTATTTCACATGTACAAGGGTGGCGGGTACGTCCGCGACGTGTTCCGCACGCGCAACATGCGCGACCTCATGGGCAACGCCGGGATCGGGCATTGCCGGTATCCGACGGCGGGATCGGCGTCGTCCGACCTCGAATCGCAACCCTTCTATGTCAATTCGCCGTTCGGCATCACCCTTGCCCACAACGGCAACCTGACCAACAGCGAAGCCCTCAAGAAGGAACTGTTCCAGCTCGACTTCCGCCACGTCAATACCAATTCGGACTCGGAGGTGCTGCTCAACGTGCTGGCACTCGAACTCGAGCGCTCCGCGCACCACGCGAGGCTCGATGCGAACGCGATCTTCGCGGCGGTCACGGCCGTGCACAAGCGCTGCCGCGGTGCGTACGCCATCGTTGCCATGATCGCCGGCTACGGGCTGCTCGCGTTTCGCGATCCGTACGGCATTCGGCCGCTGATCATCGGCGTCAACGAATCGATGGGTGGCACCGAATACCTGGTGGCCAGCGAGTCGGTCGCGCTGGAGGCGCTCGGGTTCACCGTGCTGCGCGATGTCGCGCCGGGCGAGGCCATCTACGTCGATCAGACCGGACGCTTTCATGCGCGCCACTGCGCCGAGCATGCGCAGCTCAATCCGTGCATCTTCGAGTTCGTCTATCTTGCGCGGCCGGATTCCGTGATGGACGGTACGTCGGTCTACGAGTCGCGTCTGCGCATGGGCGGTGAACTCGCGAAGAAGATCGCCACGATCCCCGAGGCGCAGGACATCGATGTCGTCATCCCGATTCCCGACTCGAGCCGCCCGTCCGCGCTGGAGCTCGCAAACCATCTGGGGCTCAAGTATCGCGAAGGGTTTGTCAAGAATCGCTACATCGGCCGCACCTTCATCATGCCCGGGCAGGCCATCCGCCGGAAAAGCGTGCGGCAAAAGCTCAACCCCATCGGCATGGAGTTCAAGGACAAGGTCGTGCTGCTGGTCGACGATTCGATCGTGCGCGGCACCACCAGCCGCGAGATCGTGTCGATGGCGCGCGAAGCCGGTGCGCGCAAGGTTTACTTCGCGTCGGCGAGCCCGCCGGTGCGCTATCCCAATGTCTACGGCATCGACATGCCGAACCAGCGCGAGCTGATCGCTACCGGGCGCACCGAAGCCGAGATCGCGCACGAGATCGGCGCCGATCTGCTGATCTACCAGGACCTCGAAGCATTGAAGCGTGCGATTCGCGCCGTCAACCCGAAGCTCAAGGAGTTCGAGGCATCGTGTTTCGACGGCTACTACGTGACGGGCGACGTCACCGCGGATTACCTCTCGCAGTTGGCGCAGGAACGCGACGAGAGCCGGGGCGAGCTCGACGAGCCGATGCTGGCCGCCGGTTGATTCCGTTCGTGGTGAGCCGGTCGAACCACGAACGGCCGTCTCCTTCGACTCGCTCAGGACGAACGGCTGAACCCACATAGCGCAGGTTTGACGCACCGCCGGTTTCGCGCGATACTTCTTCCAGCGCCGATTTGAAATGGACAGCGGCAGCAATGCGAGTCCACAGCTTGCGGGCGCTTAATAAATTCAGCTGTGCGACCTGAAGTCGCTTAGGTAGCTCGCCTAGCCAAGTCAGTTAACTTGGCAGAAACGCAGCCCGAGCAGCACGGATGTTTTGCGTGCTGCGGAAGCCTGAGAGGCGTAAGCCTTTCGAATGATTGTCTCAGGGGGAGTATTTGTCCCCGCAGGAGACCCGTCGTTCAGCCGACGGTAGCCTAGGAGTCGGTGCGTCCCTGGTAACGGGGAGGTGCCAAGCGATTCCGACAACGTAGCCAAGCCGTACAGGCATATGCCAGATCCCGCGAGGGGTTTGCATGATTCTGCCAGCAGCAAGGCGGATGAGGCGCAAGGCTGGGTGGTACGACCAACGCAAGTGAATTGCCGATAACGCGTCGTAATTATTGACAGGCCCAAGCTGCTGTCAGGCCTGAACCAAAAGGTACGTGGCCGGATATTCCGCTAGCTGTTCGGAATACGCTGACGCGAGGCCACCGGCGTATAGGCAAGGTCTAACCCGCTCGTGTCACTCGGAAGGAACAGGGTAAGCCCGTAGTTCCGCCCACAGAATTGCGTGGGTAGGCGGATCGCAAGAGAAGCTGTGGGAATGTGCGGGTAAAGGAGCGCGGAAAAAGCGAATGCTGTCCTGTAATGGGATGGATAGGGGTTTGAACGTTACCCCACCCGAAAGGGCGCCCACTTCCGCATGGTCTCTCTTCATCAGAGAGCCGGTAGAACCGACATCACACCCCGAGGGGGACGAGCGAAGTCCCCGCGAGGGGATCGGCTTGTTCTCCGACGGGATCAACGCAAGGAGACAAGCAAGTGAGAACGTCGATGCCGACGTCTGCGGTCTCTGCTGCCCCGAGTGAATGGCACCAGATCGATTGGGCCAGGACACACGGGACGGTCAGACGGCTACAGGCGCGTATGGTGAAGGCAACTCAGGCCGGGGATTGGCGCAGGGTGAAAGCCTTGCAACGATTTCTGGTCCGCTCGTTTAGCGGCAAAGCACTCGCCGTGCGACGAGTGACGGAGAACCAAGGTAGACGCACGCCGGGTGTGGATGGCATCACATGGTCCACCCCGGAGGAGAAGCGACAAGCTATCGAGTCGCTCAAACGACGTGGGTATCAGCCACGTCCGCTGAGACGGGTGAACATCCCGAAAGCCGGGCAGCCCGGTAAGTGTCGCCCACTGGGTATTCCGACCCTGCACGACCGCGCGATGCAAGCATTACACTTGCTCGCGCTCGAACCGGTGTCGGAGACGCGTGCGGATTGGAACTCGTATGGGTTTCGATCCGCGCGGTCCACGGCCGATGCGATCCGGCAGTGTCACACGATACTGTCGGGACACGACAAGGCGCAGTGGATTCTGGAAGGTGATATCAAAGGCTGTTTCGATCATATTAGCCACGACTGGTTGATCTCTCACGTCCGCATGGACCAGGAGATTCTCCGAAAGTGGTTGAAGGCCGGCTACATCGAGACGGACAAGCTCTTTCCGACGGAAGCGGGAACGCCGCAAGGTGGAATTATTTCGCCGACGTTGGCCAACTGGACTTTGGACGGACTGGAAGCGGAACTCACGACCCACTACGGGGCGAAGGGCAGCCGCCAAGCTGGAAAGTACAAGGTCAACTTGGTGCGGTATGCGGATGACTTCGTGATCACCGGAAGTTCGCAAGAGCTTCTCGACCGTGAAGTCAAACCACTGGTGGAACGCTTTCTCGCCACCAGAGGACTGGAACTCTCGCAAGAGAAGACCAGGACGACGCATGTCGCGGAAGGGTTTGATTTCCTCGGTCAGAACGTGCGGAGTTTCGGCGGCAAGATCATTGTTACGCCGTCGAAGAAAAACATCCAAGCGTTCAAAGCCAAGGTTAAGGAGATATTCGCGGAGAACAAAACCGCCAAGCAGGAGAACCTGATAGGCGTCTTAAACCCGGTGGTTCGGGGTTGGGCGAACTATCACCGAGCGGCATGTGCTTCGCAAGACTTTCGCCTCGATCGACTCATGGTTGTGGTTGAAGACATGGCAATGGGCCAAGCGGAGACATCCCAACAAGAGCGCCAATTGGATCAAAGAGAAATACTTTGTGAGAATTGGTAGCCGAAGCTGGGTGCTTGCTGCGGAAGTTCAGGATGCAGAAGGAAAGCGGAAACGGGTGACGCTGGCGAAAGCCAGTGACACCCCAATCCGTCGGCACACCAAGATCAAGGGCGACGCTAATCCCTTTGACCCGCAATGGGAGTCTTACTTCGAGGACCGACTCGGTCTGAAGATGCAAGGCGATATGAAGGGAAAGGCGAAGCTCTTGCGTCTTTGGTGGAGCCAGAACAAGCGTTGTACACTATGTGACCAACTGATCACGAAGGAGACGGGGTGGAATGTCCACCATCGGACTCCGAAGTGTGAAGGCGGTGCAGACAACTACGCTAATCTGGTCCTGCTGCACCCGAATTGCCACCGTCAACTTCATGCCGCTGGTTTGACGTTGGAGGGCCGGCCCCGGTAACAGGGGCTTTGCAGAGGCTTGAGCCGGGTGCGGGGAAACTCGCACGCCCGGTTCTAAGGGGGGGATGGCTCGGTGACGAGCTGTCCCTACCCGACAAAGCGAGCCGGCGACACTCTCCAGGGCCCGTTTAGCGCAAGCTGACGGGCTTTTCTGTTTGGAGCGACGACATGTCACGCAAAGCCGGCTTCACCACGTCGATACTGCATTCCGATCGCGACGCGCCGATCGAGCACGGTTCACTGCACAAGCCGCTGCATCTTTCGGTTGCGTACGGCTATCGCGATGCGCGCGAACTCGCGGCGGTCTTCCAGGGCAAGGCGCAGGGCTATGCCTATGGGCGCCAGGGCAACCCGACCTCCGCCGCATTGGAGGAAAAGGTCAACGGGATGGAGGGCGGCGTGGCCACCGTGTGTTTCGGCACCGGCATGGCGGCGATCGGAGCGATCATGCTGGCGCTCTTGCGCGAAGGCGATCACGTCGTTTCGAGCGCGTTCCTGTTCGGCAACACCAACAGCATGTTCAACACGATCGAGGCGCACGGCAGCGACGTGACCTTCGTCGATGCGACCGACGTACGCGCCGTCGAAGCGGCGATCACGCCGGCGACACGGCTCGTTTTCGTCGAGACGATCGCCAACCCGCGCACGCAGGTCGCCGATCTCAAACGCATTGGGGAGCTGTGCACCGCGCGCGGCCTCATCTACGTCGTCGACAACACCATGACCTCGCCGTACCTGTTTTTGCCCAGGACCGTCGGCGCGAGCCTGATCGTCAACGCATTGACCAAGTACATCGGCGGCCACGGCAACGCTTTGGGCGGCAGCATCACCGACACCGGCCAGTTCGACTGGACTCGTTACCCCAATATCTACGACAGCTACAAGGGGCCGAAGACCGCGCTCTGGGGGATCCAGCAGATCCGCAAGAAGGGCCTGCGCGATTGGGGTGGCACGTTGGCAGCGGAGCAGGCGCACCATATCGCCGTCGGCGCGGAGACGCTCGCGCTGCGCATGGATCGCGCCTGCGCCAATGCGATGGCGCTGGCCCACTTTCTCGAGGAGCACGCGCAGGTCCGTGCCGTGTACTACCCGGGCCTCGCCTCGCACCCACAACACGCGCTCGCGACCGAACTATTCCACGGCTACGGAGCGCTGCTGTCGTTCGAGCTCGACCCGGCCCGGGACTGCTTCGATTTCCTCAATCGTCTGAAGAATGTGGTTCTCTCGTCGAACCTCGGGGACAACCGGACGCTCGCCATTCCGGTCGCACACACGATCTTCTACGAAATGGGTGCTGCGCGCCGCGCCAGCATGGGCATTGCGGACTCGCTGATCCGCGTTTCGGTCGGGATCGAGGATCGCGACGATCTTCTCGCGGACTTCGCGCAGGCGCTCGGTTAGCTTCAGCCGCTCGCCGTTGCCTTCACGCGAAACGCGCGGTCGATGGCGATAACGAGTGGGATCCACCCGATCCAGCGCACGAGGTCGATCCATTCATCGTCCCAGTGCTCGTGCTCGAACAGATCGAAGTGCATGCCCATGTGATCCTCGAGCCAGCCGAACCCGCTTATCCAGGCGATCGTCACCAGCAGCGACAGACCTTGCGCTCGCCCGCGCGAACTGAACGAGCGCCACATCGGAATGCCTACCAAACCGCCGACGATCACCGTGTACAGCGCGATTCGCAGCCACGGCTGCCGCGTGAACCAGTCCGCCAGCAACGGCTCGCCGCCGATCATCTTGGCGGCCGTCCAGCCGATCACCGCCGCGCCGACCCACATGATGGCAGGGTAGCGATCGACGAGCTTCAGCACGAGCGCGCTGCCCCACACAACGATCGGTATGCTGATCACGAGTCCGAGGATGACCAGCACGAAACTCCCTTGCGCAGCGCCGCCGACCGCGAGGACGTTGTCGACACCCATTACCGCGTCGGCGATGACGATGGTGCGGACCGCCGCGCCGAAGGTCGCTGCGGCTGCAATTTTTTCGGGACTCGAGTCCGGCGGCGCGGTGAGTTTCCAGCCGATCCATATGAGGGCGGCGCCCCCGACGAGCAGGAAGCCGGGAATCTTCAACAACCAGACGACAGCGCCGGTCAGCAGTACCCGCACCGCTATCGCACCCGCAGTCCCCCACAGAATGACGGCGCGCTGCTTCTCCTTGGGAACATTGCGGGCCGCGATGCCGATGATGATGGCGTTGTCGCCGGCAAGCACCAGGTCGATCAGGATGATGGCGAGCAGCGCCGACAGAAAGTCAGGTTGGGCGGGTGTCATTGTCGTACCTCCGCGTCGAGAACGCGTGCCTCGACCCCATGGGCGTCGACCACCAGATAGCTCGCGGCACGGTACCAATCGGCAAGTACCCAGCGTTCTGCCGCCATACCGTCGACCGTGAGCTCGTGTCGTGCGGGTCGATGCGTATGACCGTGGATGAGCCGGTGCACGCGATGTTCGCGCATTGCTGCAATCACGGCGCCGGCGTTGACGTCCATGATCGCTTCGCTCTTGGTCGCCGTGGCGCGGCGGCTGCGGAAGCGCAGCACCGCGGCGATCATGCGGCGGATGAAATAGGGCCGTGCCAGAAATCGCCGGCGTCGCGCAGGGTCCTGGCGATACGCGCGAAACCGCTGGTACTCGACGTCGTCGGTACATAGCAGATCGCCGTGCATGAGCAGTGTCGGCGTACCGTGCACGTCATGAACGATCGCATCCGGCAGCAGCGTTGCGCGGCACGCCTGCGCAAAGCGCTCGCCCAGCAGGAAGTCGCGGTTACCGGTTTGCAGGAACACGGGTACTCCATGCTCCGATAAATCGCTCAGCGCGCGGGCGACGCCGGCCGCGAGCGGTTCGCGCAACTGGTCGTCGCCGATCCACACGTCGAACAGGTCGCCGAGAATATACAGCGCCTTGGCGGAGCGGGCAGGCCCTTCGACGAGCGCATGAAACGCCGCCACCAGCTGCGGCCGTGCCGGTGACAGGTGCAGGTCCGAGATGAACAGCGTGGGCGCCACGTTGCTCACTTGGGCTCCTGCCGGGATCAGGCCTTCTCTTCCGCCCGCTCGATGACGACATTCTCGGTCGGCACGTCCTGGTGCCCGCCGCGACTGCCGGTGGCGACGCCGGCAATCTTGTCGACGACCGCGGTGCCGTCCACGACCTTTCCGAACACGCAGTAGCCCCAACCCTTGGCGTCGGGAGAACGATGGTCGAGAAAGCCGTTGTCGGCGACGTTGATGAAGAACTGCGCCGTGGCTGAGTGCGGATCCGACGTGCGCGCCATCGCGACCGTGTACTTCGCGTTCTTCAGTCCGTTGGTGGCTTCATTCGCGACGGGAGTCCGCGTCGATTTTTGCGAGAAGTCCGGTGCGAAGCCGCCGCCCTGAATCATGAAGCCGGGGATGACGCGATGGAACAGCGTATTGTTGAAATGCCCGGCGCGGACGTAGTCCAGGAAGTTGGCGACGGTTTTCGGCGCGCGCACGGCGTCGAGTTCGAGGGTGATCGGGCCGTGGTTGGTGTGGAGGATGACCATGGCGGCTCTACGGTGCGACAACGGTTGCGGACTTGATGATCACCGGGGTCTGCGGCACGTCCTTCGGGAACGGCCCCCCGGCGCCGGTCGGGGAACCGGCAATCTTGTTCACTACGTCCATGCCGCTGACGACCTTGCCGAACACCGTGTAGCCGTAGCCTTGCGGTGTCGCTTCCCTGAAGTTGAGGAACTTGTTGTCGGCGACATTGATGAAGAATTGCGCGTTGGCAGAGTGTGGATCGCCGGTGCGTGCCATCGATACGGTGCCCGGCACGTTGAGCAGCCCGGCCTTGCTGCTCATCTCTGCCTCGTTCTGCACCGGCGGCCGCGAGGCGGGTTTCTCCTTGAAATCCGGGGTGTAGCCGCCGCCCTGGATCATGAAACCGGGGATGACGCGGTGGAACTGCGTGTTGTCGAATTGCTTGCTCTTTACGTAAGCGAGAAAGTTCTCGACGGTTTTCGGCGCCGCATCGGGGAACACTTCGATGCGTATCTTGCCGGCGCTGGTGTCCAGCTCGACTTGCGGATTGGCGGCGTGTGCCGGCGCGGCGAGTGCGGCCGCGGCCAGCATCGTGATCAGCATTGCGTTGCGGTAAAACATCGGCAACTCCTTCGTTATGAGCGAAAACGGGGCGCGGCGGAAGACGCGGCGCGGTTACTTCGGTTTGGGTGGCGAGATCGGTTTGGTCTTCACCGGCTTGGGCAAGATGACCTTCGGCGCCGTCGTGGACGGCGCCACGGCATACAGCTCGCGCACGAGGGTCAGCTTGGCCTGCGCGCTCTTGTTGGTCTTGTCGAGGGCAAGCGCGCGTTCGTACTCGGCACCTGCGAGGCGCGTGTAGATGTCGCCGAGATTTTCGTGGGCGACGGGGTAGTCGGGACGCGCTTTCAACGCGATTTCGAGCTCGCTGCGGGCCTTCTCGTACTGTCCCTGCTGGGCCCAGATCACCGCCAGGTTGTTGTGCGGCTCGGGCAATTCTGGAAAGTCCTCGGTCAATGCCTGGAACGTGAGCACGGCGTCGTCCAGTTCCTCCTGGTCCGTTTGCACCACACCTTTGAGAAAACGCGCTTGCGGATTGCGCGCGTCCATGGCCAGGACTTCGTCGATCTTGGCCAATGCTGTGGTGTACTGACCGTCGCGGATCATGCTGACCGCTTGGGCCAGTACGGGCGTCAGCCCCGGAGTTACGACGGGCACGGTGGGCCCCGCGGGCGCCTCGGGCGGCGCTTGCTGGGCGAGGACGATGCTGCTTAGCAACATCGCCGCGATGCATAGGCTGAAGCGCAAAGTCATCGAAGGCTGAACGGACGAAGGGGCGCATTTTAGCAGATGCGGGACTCACGCCCCTGGTGCCGTGGCGTCTCTTGCAGTCAGGCGGTCGCGCGTGCAAGATATGGCACCACGGCAAACAAGACCGGGCAAACTGCAGAGTCCATAGGAGGATTGATGAGTACTGAGACCAATACCGCAGTTGAGAACGCCGTTGAGCAACCGACCCGGCGGAACGTGCTCAAGACGGCCGCCGCGGCGGTCGGAGCGGCTGCCATATCGGCGCCATTCATCCGCAATGCGGCTGCGGCCGAGACGACAACCTGGAAGGTCCAAACGTCGTGGCCCGCGGGCGTGGGCCTGCAGACCTTCAAGACATGGTGCGGCACGATCAAGGAGAAGACCGGCGGCGAACTCGAGTTGAAACCATTCGCCGCGAAGGAAGTCGTCGGCGATTTCGAGCTGTTCGACGGTGTCAAGAACGGCGTGCTCGAGGCGATGAATTCCTTCACCGTTTATTGGGCGGGCAAGCTGCCGTCGTGCGCGTTTCTCTCCTCGTACCTGATGGGCCTGCGTTACCCGCACGAATGGGACATCTTTTTTTACAGCAAGGACGGGCTCAAGGACACGCGCGAGATATTCGCGAAGCAGGGCCTGTATTACGTCAATCGCATCCATCACGGCCCGAACATCATCCATTCCAAGAAACCGATCCGCACGATCGAAGATTTCAAGGACCTCAAGCTGCGAGTCCCCGGCGGCATGATCGCGGAGGGCTTTGCCGCAGCGGGCGCAAAGACGACGCTGCTGCCAGGCGGCGAAGTGTTTTCCGCTCTCGAGAAGGGCACGATCGAGGCCGCGGATTACACCGGTCCCGCGGTGAACTGGGATCTGGGCTTCCAGCAGGTGACCAAGTACATCTGGACCGGCCCTCCGGGGCTGGAATCGATCTATCAGCCGGTCGACCTGATGGACTTCGTCGTGCGCATGGACGTCTGGAACAAGTTGTCCCCGAAAATGAAGGTATGGGTCGACGACGAGATCCAGGTGTATTCCAATATCCATCATGCCGCGATCCAGAAAGCGGATCTCGAAGCGTGGGGCAAATTCGAAAAGGCTGGCACGCAGATCATTCGCATGCCGGCCGAGGATCTGCCGAAGTTCCAGCGTATCGCCGTGCCGATCTGGTTCAAATGGGCGAACAAGGACAAGGACGCGGCGCGCCTGTTCAAGTCGCAGCTCGAAATCATGGAGTCGCACACCTTCGGCTATGTGACGCCGGATATGTACAAAGGGCTCAAGATCGAAGCATGACCTCCGCGGGCCTCCGGTGGGGCCCTCGACTCGCTCCAGAGGCGCCGTGACGGCGCCTCTGTTTTGTTCCTCTTCGAAACGTCGGCGCCGATGCCAAGTCTGACTTTTGTTCTGCCGCACTGGCTGTACTGGTCGGTGCTCGCGTTTTTTCCGCTGATCGCGATGTATTTCGTTGCGCGCCAGATGCGCAACCCGCCCGATCGCCGCCCGTCGCTGTTCATCGCGTACCTGTTCCTGTTTCTGGCCGGGTTCCTCGGGATTCATCGCTTTTATCTTCGAAGCGGGTGGGGGTTCATCTTCATCCCGATCTTCCTGGCCATTCTCTATTGCAACGGCCAGGTTCGCGACGTGCGCGACGACGAGTCGCGCACGTTCGCCGCGCACCAGGAGGCGCAGGTCGCCGCGGACCTCGCTCGACCCAAGCCCGACGATACGTCGCCGGAGTCGGCCAAAGCGTACGAGCAATTGCGCGCCACCGCCGCCGCGCGCGAAGTCGAGTACGAGGCAGCCAAGGCCATTCGCGACCATTGGAAGTCCCGCGCCGGATATGCCGCCATCGCGCTCGCGCTGCTCTTGCTCGTCGACGCAATCCTCCTGCCCGGTCTGGTTCGCAGACGCCGCGCGCTCGAGGCCGCCGAACCATCGCTGGAAGTCGAGCATCCGGACGGCTCGTCAGTCCACGAGGGCGGCGTGGGAGAGGACCCGACGCTCCACATGCACACGCCGGTCACCGACCTGATCGACCGCGTCACGACGTCCGTCGGGCGTTTTGTCGCGTTCTGGGCGCTGATCGCGGTCTTTGGCTACTACTACGAAGTCATGGCGCGGTTTGTCTTCAATTCGCCCACCAACTGGCTGCACGAAAGCATGTTCCTGATGTTCGGCATGCAGTACATCCTGTGCGGCGCCTACGCCTACAAGGAAGATCAACACGTGCGCGTCGACGTGCTTCTATGCCAAGTTGTCGATCCGCGAGGCAAGGCAGCCGCCGATATCTTCACGTCGATATTCTTCTTCATTTTCACGATAACGCTGCTGTGGACCACCACCCGCTTCGCCATGGACTCGATTTCGATGGGCGAGCACTCCTTCACCGAATGGGGACTTCCGTACTGGCCGATCAAGCTGATGATGCCGATCGGCGCGGGATTACTCGTACTGCAGGGCATTGCAAAATTGATCAAGGACATCATGCTGGTCACGCGAAAGGCTGCCTAGTATGGGACTCGAGATCGGCATCGGATGGCTGACGATCCTGCTGTTCGGTTCGCTCGCGCTTCTGCTCATGTTCGGGTTGCCGATGGCGTTCTGCACGGGCAGCCTCGCGGTCATTTTCCTGTTCGTCTTCGGCAACGGCGCGATCCTCAACATGCTGCCGTCGCGCATCTTCCCGTTCATGACCGACTATCAGCTCTCGGCGGTGCCGTTGTTCATCTTCATGGCGGCCGTGCTCGAGAAAGCGGGAATCATCGAAGAGCTTTTCGACGTCATCTACAAATGGTTGGGGGCGCTCAAGGGCGGATTGGCGTCGGCGACGGTGCTCGCTTGCACGGTGCTCGCGGCGATGGTCGGGGTGGTCGGCGCCACCGAGGTGACCATGGGCATGATTGCGCTGCCGGCCATGCTCAAGCGCGGCTACGAGCCCAAGCTCGCGTGCGGAGCGCTGCTGGGCGGGGGAACGCTGGGGATCCTGATTCCGCCATCGGTCATGGCGATCGTCTACGCGGTCGTCGCCCAGCAATCGCTGGGTGAGCTTCTGGTCGGATCGGTATTCCCCGGACTGCTGCTTTCCGCCCTCTACATCGGCTACGTCACACTGCGTTGCTACATCAATCCGGCGATGGGCCCGGCGTTGCCGGAGGAAGAGCGGGTCAGTTTCAAGGAGAAGCTGCGGCTGCTGCGCAACACCATCACGCCGGTGCTGGTGATTCTGCTCGTGCTGGGGGTCATCTTCTTCGGCATCGCGACGCCGGTGGAAGCCGCCGGCATCGGCACCTTCGGCGCGCTGGTGGTATGTGCGCTCCATCGCCGGCTCAACTGGGTTGCGCTGTACGAGGCTGCCCTCGCGACGCTCAAGGCGACGGCGATGGTGATGTGGATATTCTTCGGCGCGACGATGTTCGTCGGCTTTTTCATCGTCAAGGGCGGGCAGACGTTCGTTTCCGACCTGATCCTCGCCACGGGCCTGCCGCCCTACGGGATCCTGTTCCTGATGATGGCGGTGCTGTTCGTGCTCGGCATGTTCCTCGACTGGGTGGGCATATTGCTGCTGACCGTCCCCATCTTCCTGCCGATCATGAAAAGCCTGCCTTTTGCCGGTGCGTTCGGCCTGCCGGGCGTCGCTGCGGGCGACGTCGCGCTGTGGTACGGCGTGATTTTCATGGTCAACATGCAGATGGCGTTCCTGAGCCCGCCGTTCGGCTACTCGCTGTTCTACCTGAAGAGCGTGGCGCCGCCGCAAATCAGCATGGCGATGATCTTCCGTTCGGCGATCCCGTTCATCGGCCTGCAGATACTTGGGCTCGCACTCTGCATCGTCTTTCCCGGCATCATCCTATGGTTGCCGCACCTGCTCTACGCCGCACACAACTAGTCTTTCGCTAGCCTCGCGATCGTCGCGTTGATCAGCTGGCGCGAGATGCTCACCGGACCGGGGAGCTGCGGCAGCGCGTCCAGCGAGAACCATTTCGCGTCGGCGATCTCGTCGTCGCAGGGGCGCATGTCGCCGCTCGCGTATTCGGCGTTGAACGCGATCATCAGCGAATTGGGAAACGGCCACGACTGGCTCGAGAAGTAGCGCAGCTGATCGACCTTGACGCCCACTTCCTCGAGCACTTCCCGGTGAATGCAATCCTCGATCGATTCACCCGGCTCGACAAAGCCTGCGAGCGCGCTGTACATCGCGTTGGGAAAGCGGTTCGCGCGCGCGAGAAGCAGTTCCCGTCCACGCGTGACGAGCACCATCATCGCCGGCGAAATGCGCGGATAGACGACCAGCCCGCACGCCGGACACTCCTTGGACCGTTCCGTCCCTTTCTCGCGCGTCGGGGTCGCGCAGCGGCCGCAGAAGCGATGATTGCGATGCCATTCGACAATCTGGAACGCGCGGCCCGCGAGCGCGAGGTGGTGTTCCGGAATCTGCAGGAACAGTGAGCGCAGGCCGCGCCACTGCCATCCGTCGGGCTCGACGCCGCCGCTGTCCGCGTGCAATGCGATGTGATCGATGCCTTCGAGCCGGCCGAGATACAGACGCGTGCCCGTCATGCCGACCTGCTCGACCTCGGCGAGCGTGGGCATCGCGGGCGGCTCGGTTGCGCGCACCAGGATCTTGTCCTCTCGCCAGATGTAACACAGCGTAGCTGGCGACAGTGCTGCGGGCAGCGCGATGCCCGGCTCGAACGCCGCCGGGGTGTTCATTTGCATATTGGTCTAGCGCAGGAAGGCTTCATCCTTGCCGATGACTGTGAGTTCGACGAACCTCGAACCGTTGTGATCGGACGGGGAGAAATTGACCAGGTAACCGCCCGCATCGAAATCACGCAGCTGTTCCATGGCCGTGATGAATCGCTCCCGCGTGAGATCGTTGCCGGTGCGACGCAAGCCCTCGACCAGGACCTTCGCCGCGATGAACCCTTCGAGGCTCGTGAACGAGTATTCCTGCTTGCCGGTTGAAGCAGCCAGTTGCTGCTGGTACTCCTTGACCACGCGGTTGGAGATGTTCCACGGGAACGGCATCACCTGCGATATGCCGACGCCGCGACCTGCCAAGCCGGCCTCGTGCGCCAGCGCCTTGCTGCCGACAAACGAGACATTCATGAACTGCGGATTCTGGCCGGCTGCGCGCATCGCCTTGATGAACGCCGCGACGGATTTGTACGCCGAGATCATGATCACAGCCTGCGGATCGGCCTTGCCGATGGCCGTCACTGCCGCCGCGACGTCGGTGGTATTGCGTTCGACCGTGCCGGTCGCGACGATCTTCATGTTGCGCTTTTGCATCGCGCGCTCAACACCCGCCAGGCCCGCCTTGCCGTAGTCGTCGTTCTGGTAGAAAACGGCGATACGGTCGAGCGTCTGTCCGGTCATCTGTCCGACGATCTTGTCGGTCTCGTCGAAGTAACTCGCGCGAATGTTGAAGATATAGCGGTTTAGCGGGTTGCGCAGCGATTCAGCGCCGGTGAAGGCGCCGACAAAGGGCACCTTTGCAGCGGTAAAGATCGGCTTGGCGGCGTTGGATGTCGGTGTGCCGACGTATCCGAACAGGAGGAAGACGCCGCTGTCGATCAATTTTTTCGTATTTGCTGCGGCACGATCGGGTTCATAGCCGTCATCGAGCGAACGCATTTCGATCTTGCGGCCGTTCACCCCGCCTGCAGCGTTGACCATCTGGAAATAGGCGAGCGCGCCTGCTCGCATTTCGTTGCCCAGTTCGGACGCGGGCCCCGAGAAAGCCGCGGATTGTCCGATCAGGATCGACGTCGGCGTGACCCCCGGCTCGGCTGCGGCATTTGCGACCCATACGCCCAGCACAAGCAGCGCCAGCCGCGCGATGAACTGTCTCATGTTCCTCCCTTGCGCGGCCGGTGCAACCGGACTTCGCGCTGTTCAGCCTGGTCAGGCCTCAGTTCAACCAAGCGTAAGCGGCAACACGCGCAAGCGCTTGCCGGTTGCGGCGGCGATGGCGTTGGCGACCGCGGGCGCGACGACCGGTGTTGCCGGTTCGCCGACGCCCGTCGGTGGTTGGCTCGACGTCACGATGTGGACTTCCACCGCCGGCATTTCGTTGATGCGCAGTGGCGGATACTGATGAAAATTCGTCTGCTCGACGATGCCGTCCTTGAGGGTGATCGCGCCGTGCAGCGCGGCGGACAGGCCGTAGCCGATGCCGCCCTCCATTTGCGCACGGATGACATCGGGATTCACCGCGATGCCGCAATCGACGGCGCATACGACGCGATCGACGCTGAAGCTGCCATCACCCTTGACCGTGACTTCGGCAACCTGCGCGACGAACGTATTGAACGATTCGTGGACGGCGACACCGCGACCCCGTTTTTCGCCCGACTTGCCGGGTGCGAGCGGTGTTCCCCAACCCGCCTTGGACGTGGCGAGTTCGAGCACGCCAAGATGGCGCGGATGGCCGTTGAGCAAGCCCTTGCGGAAGGCGACCGGATCCTTGCCGGCAGCGACTGCGAGCTCATCGATGAGAGTCTCGGTCGAGTACGCGGTGTGTGTTGATCCGACCGAGCGCCACCACAACACCGGCACGCCGACCTTGGGAGTATGCAGGTCGACCTGCAGATTCGGTATCGCATAGGGGAGCGTCGACGCCCCCTCGACCGAGGTCGCGTCGATGCCGTTCTTGACCATGAATGCCTCGAACGGCGTGCCGGCGAGGATCGATTGTCCGACGACGCGGTGCTGCCACGCGACAACGTTGCCGCTGGCGTCGAGTCCGGCCTTGATCGCGTGGAAATACATCGGACGGTAGTACCCGGCCTGCATGTCGTCTTCGCGCGTCCATACCAGCTTGACCGGCGCCGCACCCTTGATCTGCCTGGCGATCATCGCGGCTTCGCGCACGTAATCGGAGGCGGGGTTCGCACGCCGCCCGAAACTGCCGCCGGCGAAGAGTTGATTGATCCTGACCTGCTCGGGCTTGAGGCCGACCACCTCCGCGACAGCGCCCTGGTCCACGGTCTGGAACTGCTCGCCGTTCCAGATTTCGCACGAGTCGGGACCGAGCTGCACGACGCAGTTCATCGGCTCCATGGCGGCATGCGCGAGATAGGGAAACTCGTATTCGGCGGTGAACGTTTTCGCCGCACTGGCAAGCGCCTTCGACGGCGTCGCCGTCGTTGCGCGCCACCGTGCCGGGTGTCGCGGCGCGAGCCTTGTAGTCGGCCATCAACTCTGCCGACGACCCCTTGAACGCGTCCGTGTCGTCCCACTCGATCTTGAGCGCGTCGCGCGCCTTCTTTGCAGTCCAGAACGACGTTGCAAGTACTGCGACCCCGGTGGGCAGCTCAACGACATAGCGCACCCCCGGAATTTTCTGCGCATCCTCGGCACTGAACTTGACCACCTTGGCGCCGAAGCGCGGCGGATGCGCAACCACGGCGGTGAGCATGTTCGGAAGCTGCACATCCTGCGTGAATTGGGCGGTGCCATTCGATTTTGCACGGGAGTCGGTGCGCGGCACCTGCTTGCCGATGTACACGAAATCCTTCGGATCCTTGAGCTTGACGGCCGTGGGAACCGGCTGTGCCGCGGCGTCGGCCGCGAGCTCGCCGAATGTCGCCTTCTTGCCCGATGCGTGGGTCAGCACGCCTTGCTTGACCGCGATCGATTCCGGCGGCACGTTCCAGCGCTTTGCCGCGGCGCCGACCAGCATCGCGCGTGCCGCGGCGCCCGCCTTGCGCAACTGATCGAACGAGTTGGCCATCGCCGTCGAACCACCGGTGCCTTGAATGGTTCCCATCAGCAGATTGTTGTAGAGCGCGGCGTCGGCCGGCGCGCCCTCCACCCGGATTTGGATCCATGCGGCGTCCATTTCGTCGGCCACCACAGTGGGCAATCCAGTGAACGTGCCTTGACCCATTTCGAGATGCTTCACCAGCACGGTGACGGTGTTGTCACCGGCCACCCGAACGAACGCGTTCGGCTGCCACGTTCCCGCCGGTACCGCGCGCGCGCCGCCCTGACCAGGCCCGGCCATCTGTGCGAAGACTTTGCCAGGGAGATAAAAGCCGAGCGTGAACCCTGCCGCCGTGCTCGCAGAGGCCTTCAGGAACCGGCGCCGGCTGCTTGGCGGCGATGACGAATCTGGCATGGATCGATTGCTCCGGTGGTATCGCCTAAGCGAGCGTCTTGGCCGCTTCGTGAATAGCCGCGCGAATGCGGACATAGGTCGCACAGCGACAGACGTTGCCGGCCATGGCCTCGTCGATGTCCGCATCGGACGGCTTTTTCTTTTTCGTGAGCAGGCCTGTCGCGGACATGATCTGCCCCGATTGGCAATAGCCGCATTGGGGCACGTCGAGTTTTTCCCACGCTGCCTGCACGGCCTTGGCTTCCTTCGACTTCACGCCTTCGATCGTCGTGATTTCGACGCCAGGCTTGAGCGCAGACACGGGCATGGTGCACGAACGGGTCGGCGCTCCATCGATGTGCACGGTGCACGCGCCGCACAGCGACATGCCGCAACCGTATTTGGTGCCGGTGAGCTTGAGTTGATCGCGCAGGACCCACAACAGCGGCGTATCGTCGGGTACGGTGACGGTATAGCGCTGGCCATTGACGAACAGCAGCATGATTGCTCCAGAATCGGAAACGGGCGACGCGTCCACGCGCGGCGCTGGCCGGAAAGTACGTGCATATCATAGGGGATTCCGCAGGGCAGGGAAACAGCGGCAGCGGTGAAATGCGAGGCATCGCAAGGGTATAATCGCGGCTGCGTCATTCATGTGGGTCCGCAATGGAAGCTGAAAGAATCAACCTTCTTGCCAACCTCCTGGCTGGTCTGCAGCAGCGCGCTGCCGACCTGCGGAGGTATCTTTGACTTCGACGCCAAAGCGGAGCGGCTGAAGGCGGTTTCTGTCGTTCTGGAGGACCCCAAGGTCTGGGACGATCAAAAGCGGGCACAGGAACTCGGGCGCGAGAAGAAACAGCTCGAAGGCGTGGTCAACACGCTGAATGACCTCGGTACCCGCCTTGCGGACAGCGCGGAACTGTTCGAAATGGCACGCTCGGAGGGCGACGACGCAACGCTGGTTGCGCTCGAAAGCGACGTGGCGGCGCTCGAACACATTGTCGACGACATGGAGTTCCGGCGGATGTTTCACAATCCGATGGACCCCAACCCGTGCTTCGTCGATATCCAGGCCGGCAGCGGCGGGACCGAGGCGCAGGATTGGGCGGCGATGCTCGAGCGTATGTACCTGCGCTATTGCGAACGGCGCGGCTACAAGACGGAAATCCTCGAACAGTCCGAGGGGGAGGTCGCGGGCATCAAGAGCGCCACGATCAAGGTGAACGGCGAGTATGCGTACGGCTACCTGAGGACGGAGACCGGCGTGCATCGCCTCGTCCGCAAGAGCCCCTTCGATTCGAATGCCCGCCGCCATACGTCGTTCGCCAGCGTCTTCGTGTACCCCGAGGTCGACGACACCATCGAGGTCGACATCAACCCGGCCGACGTGCGTATCGACACCTTCCGGGCGTCGGGCGCGGGCGGGCAGCACATCAACAAGACCGACTCCGCTGTGCGCATGACGCACCTGCCGACCAACATCGTAGTGCAATGCCAGAACGACCGCTCGCAGCACCGCAACCGCGCCGAGGCGTGGGCGATGCTGAAGTCGCGTCTGTACGAGCTGGAGTTGCGCAAACGGCAGGCGGAGCAGCAGAAACTCGAAGAAGCGAAGACCGACATCGGGTGGGGTCACCAGATCCGCAGCTACGTCCTGGACCAGTCGCGCATCAAGGATCTGCGCACGAATGTCGAAATCGGCAACACACAGGGTGTACTCGATGGCAACCTCGATGAATTCATCGCGGCGAGCCTGAAACAGGGCGTGTGATGGGCGCCTTCATCTTCGACATCGACGGCACGATCATCGATTCGATGCCCTGGCACGGCAAGTCGTGGGAAGTGTTTTTCGCGCGACATGGGCGCGCTTACGCCGGCGAGTCGTTCCTGCGCGGCTCCGCCGGACGAACGGGCGTCGAGCTGATGCGCGAGCTGTTCGGTCCGCTCTCCGACACCGACGCATGGGCGCTCGTGCACGAGAAAGAAGCGATCTACCGCGACCTTTTCCGACCCGTGTTCAGCGAGATCGCGGGATTTCGCGATTTTGCGCGCCGCGCCAAAGCAGCAGGCATCGGCATCGCCTGCGCCACCGCGGGCGACGCCGACAACATCGCGTTCGCGATGCATGGCCTCGGCATGGAGCGCGAGTTCGATGCGTTGGTCGGCGCGCAGGACGTGGGGAACGGCAAGCCTGCGCCCGATCTGTTCCTGTTGGCGGCAAAACGCATGGGCGCTGCGCCGCGCGACTGCGTCGTTTTCGAGGACGCGCCGCTCGGTATCGAAGCCGCACGCCGCGCCGGCATGTCCGCCATCGCGGTCACCTCGGGCGAGCCGGCAGCGAAGCTCGCGGGACCCGTACACGTGCTCACCGCGATCGCCGACTACAGTGACCTCGACCCGCTGCGCGTCCTGGCACTGGCACGTCGTTCCGCGCCCTATCCGACCGAGAATTTCGCATGAGCGATACCCGCAATCCGGCGTCCCCCGCACCGCAGGACGAGAATCAGATCATCGCTGAGCGTCGCGGCAAACTCGCCGCGCTGCGCGAGCGTGGGCACGCCTACCCGAACGACTTTCGTCGCGATGCCCTCGCTGCCGACCTCCACACGGCACACGATGGCAAACACAACGAGGAGCTCGAAGCCGCGCATGTCGTGGTCTCGGTCGCCGGCCGCATGCTGCTCAAGCGTGTCATGGGCAAGGCGAGCTTCGCGACATTGCAGGACATGAGCGGCACGATCCAGCTGTACGTCACCAACGATGCCATCGGGGCGGAAGCGCACGATGCGTTCAAGCACTGGGACCTCGGCGATATCCTCGGTGCCACCGGAACCATCTTCAAGACGCGAACCGGGGAGTTGACGGTCAAGGTCACCGCCCTGCGGCTGCTGGCGAAGTCGTTGCGCCCCTTGCCGGAAAAATTTCACGGGCTGACCGATCAGGAACAGAAGTACCGGCAGCGTTACGTTGATCTCATCACGAGCCCGGAGTCGCGGCGCGTGTTTGTCGCGCGCTCGCAAATCGTCCAGGCCATGCGCGAATTCTTCGTTGCCCGCGGCTATCTCGAGGTCGAGACGCCGATGATGCATCCGATTCCCGGCGGTGCGGCGGCGCGGCCGTTCGCCACGCATCACAACGCGCTGGACATGGATTTGTACCTGCGCATCGCGCCCGAGTTGTATCTGAAGCGCCTGGTGGTCGGCGGGCTGGAAAAGGTGTTCGAGGTCAACCGCAACTTTCGCAATGAAGGCATTTCGACCCGGCACAATCCGGAGTTCACGATGCTCGAGTTCTACGAGGCGTTTCAGGACTACCACTACCTGATGGATCTGACGGAAGCGCTGCTGCGCGAGCTCGCCCTGAAGGTATGTGGTACGACAACAATCGAGTATCAGGATGTGCCCATCGATTTGGCCCGCGCTTTCGACCGCCTGACCATGGCGGAGGCGATCGCCAAGTACAACAGCGGCCATGCGCCACAGGACCTGGCGACGCCCGCCTATCTCAAAAAGGCGCTCGCTGCGGTCGGCGCCGAGGTCTTGCCCACCGACGGGATCGGCGTGCTCCAACTCAAGCTGTTCGAAGCAACGACCGAGCCCAAATTGGTCCAGCCAACGTTCATCATCGCGCATCCCACCGACGTGTCGCCGCTGGCCAGAGCCAACGACCTGAATCCTGCGGTGACGGACCGTTTCGAATTGTTCATCACCGGCCGCGAGATCGCGAACGGCTTTTCGGAGCTCAACGATCCCGAAGACCAGGCCGCGCGGTTCACCGCGCAGGTGCAGGCCAAGGACGCCGGCGACGCCGAGGCGATGCATTACGACGGCGACTACATTCGCGCGCTCGAATACGGCCTGCCGCCGACGGCCGGCGAGGGCATCGGCGTCGATCGCCTGGTCATGCTGCTGACCAACAGTCCGTCGATTCGCGACGTGATCCTCTTCCCGCAGCTCAAGCGCGAAAGCTGAGCCATGCCGGCGCGGCGCTTCGCGTCGTTCGACGAGTTCTATCCGTTCTACCTTTCGGAACACGCCAACGTCGTGTCGCGGCGATTGCATTTCATCGGCTCGTCGCTCGTGCTTGGTTGCGTCCTTGCGGCGATCACCACGCATAACGCGTGGTGGCTGCTTGGCGCGCCGTTGTGCGGTTACGGTTTCGCCTGGGTGGGACACTTTTTCTTCGAGCGCAACCGCCCCGCGACGTTTTCGCATCCGGTCTACAGCCTCATCGGCGACTGGGTCATGTACAAGGACATGCTGACCGGCAGGATCCGGTTCTGACCCTCACCCCTGCCGCTCTCCCTTGGGGAGAGGGGTTCATTGACATATACCCCATAGGGGTATATGGTTCATTGATGGACACCTCTTTGCGTGCGCCGCTGCAGCCTGCCGGTTCGCCGTCGCGGGAGACGTGGCGACGTGTCGATCTCGGTCTCGAGGGGATGACCTGCGCGGCGTGCGCTGCGCGCATCGAGAAGACGCTCAATCGTGTCCCGGGCGTCGAGGCGACGGTGAACTTCGCGACGGAGACCGCCACTGCGCGCTTCGACCCGGCGCGCGTGGATTCCGCGCGGATGCTCGCGGCAGTCGAGCACGCCGGATACCACGCGATCGTTCGCAGCGATCCGGAACGCGACCGTACCGAGCAGAAGGCGCGCAAGGCCGCCGCCTACGCCGCGCTCAAGCATGAATTGGTGTTCGCGATCGCGCTGACGTTGCCGTTGCTGGCGCAGATGGTGCCGATGCTCCTTCACGGCAACTGGTTCGGTTCGTCGCCCCACGACGAGTTGCTGCCACGGTGGCTGCAATTGCTGCTTGCGACACCGGTGCAGCTGTGGATCGGACGCCGCTTCTACGTTGGGGCGTGGCACTCGCTGCGCGGCGGCGGCGCCAACATGGACGTGTTGATCGCACTGGGCACGTCGATGGCGTGGGGATACAGCGTGGTGGTGACCGTGCTTGGCTTGCACGAGCAGCACGTTTACTTCGAGGCGGGCGCTACCGTGATCACGCTGGTGCTCCTGGGCAAAGTGCTCGAAGCGCGGGCGATGACCGGCGCCTCTGCGGCGCTGGAGGGTCTGCTGCGCCTGCAGCCCAAGTCTGCCAACGTCGAGCGCAACGGTGTGATCGTCAACCTGCCGATCGCCGACGTCGTCCCGGGTGACCACGTCGTCGTACGGGCAGGCGATAGCGTCGCTGTCGACGCCACTGTGCTGGCCGGTCAATCGAGCATCGACGAAAGCATGCTCACGGGCGAGAGCCGCCTTGTTCCCAAGACAATCGGGGACACCGTGTTCGCGGGCACCTTGAACCAGGACGGCACGCTCACGTGCGAGGCGACAGGCGTCGGCAGCACGACGTTGCTGGCGGGAATCGTTCGCCTCGTGGCCGAGGTACAGGGTTCGAAGGCGCCGATCCAGCGTCTGGCCGACCGGGTCTCGGGCGTGTTCGTCCCGATCGTCGTCGTCATCGCCGTGCTGACGTTTGCGTTCACGTGGTGGCATGGGGCCGGCGCGACCCCCGCGTTGATCAACGCGGTGGCGGTGCTCGTGATTGCGTGTCCCTGCGCGCTGGGGTTGGCCACGCCCACTGCGATCATGGTGGGAACCGGACGCGGAGCGCAGATGGGCCTGCTGATTCGCAATGCCAGCGCGCTCGAACAAGCGGGTGCGCTCGACGTGCTGATCGTCGACAAGACGGGAACCTTGACCGAGGGCAAGCCCGCGGTCGCCGGTGTGCTCGCGCTGACGCCCGCGACGGGGGCCGAAGTCTTGCGTGTCGCGGCGAGCCTCGAGCGCGGATCGGCGCATCCTCTTGCGCAGGCCATCGCTGCGGCCGCCGCCAGTCAGAACATCGCGCTGTCATCCGTGCAGCAGTTCGTGTCGATCGCAGGCAAGGGTGCGACCGGCGTGCTTGATGGACAGACGGCAATCCTGGGTTCGACTGCATTCCTCGTCGAGAACGGCGTGGCGCTGGACGACGCGCTGGCTACGCCGCTGCAACGTGCCGGCAAGACCGTCGTGGGTGTCGCGCTGAACGGGCGGGCGCTTGGACTCATCGCTCTCGCCGATCGCGTCCGCCCGACGTCGCCGAAGGCCGTGGTCAGGCTCCGCGAGGCCGGCATCGACGTCATCATGCTCACGGGCGACAACGCCGAGACTGCGCGCGCCGTCGCGGAGAGTGTGGGCATCACTGACTTTCGCGCGGGCGTGATGCCGCAGGACAAGGCCGCGGCGGTGCTCGCATTCAAGGACCGCGGCCGGGTCACCGGCATGGTGGGCGACGGCGTCAACGACGCGCCGGCGCTCGCCGCTGCCGATGTGAGCTTCGCCATCGGTGCCGGATCCTCGATCGCCATCGAGGCGGCGGATGTGACGCTGATCCGCAACGATTTGAACGCGGTGGTCGACGCGATCCTGCTGTCGCAAGCGACGCTGCGCAAGATTCACCAGAACCTGTTCTTTGCTTTCGCCTACAACCTGCTCGGCATTCCGCTCGCCGCGTTGGGGCTGCTCAACCCGATCATCGCCGGCGCGGCGATGGCAGCCAGCTCGGTGTCGGTCGTTACCAATGCGCTGTTGCTCAAGCGCTGGCGCCCACCTCAATGAGGAGAAGTGATGGAAAATGTGACATTGAAAGTCGATGGCATGACCTGCGGCGGATGCGTCGCCAGTGTCGAGCGCGTGCTCAAGGCTGTGCCCGGCGTGGTTGCGGTAAAAGTGCAGCTCAGCCCGGGCCTGGCCGAAGTGAATTTCGATCCTGCGCGCACCCAGGTCGCGGCGCTGAAGACAGCCGTCGAGGCGGCGGGCTATGACATCGCCGGGTAAAGCGGTGACCCGCTCGGCGGCGCATCACGCGCACCCGCTGGTCGCGCGTCGCGACGGCGCTGCGTTGACCAAACGCCTCAACCGCATCGAAGGTCAGTTGCGCGGCATCGGCAAGATGATCGCCGACGACCGCTACTGTGTCGACGTCCTGACGCAGGTCGCGGCCGTTCAGGCCGCGCTCGACGCCCTCGCGTTGCAGTTGCTGGAACATCATCTGCACGGCTGTGTGCAAGCCGCCGTCAAGTCCGGCAACGGTGAGCACGCGATCGAGGAAGCGCTGGGCGTCATACGCAAGTTTGCCCGCTGAGCGCTTGTTTGCCCGCTACTTCGCGGCGTTGCGCTCCACCCACTGCGCGTACGCTGCGAGGAACTTCTGCAGGAATTCGCGCGTCGTCTCGTTGGTGAGCGTGCCCTTGTCATCGAACATCCCGGCGATACCGCCGATGTAGGCCTCCGGTTGCTGCATTGCTGGGACGTTCAGGAACACGAGCGACTGACGCAGGGCGTGGTTCGCACCGAAACCGCCAATCGCTCCCGGCGAGTTGCTGATCACTGCACCCGGTTTGCCACTCCACGAACTCTTGCCGTACGGACGCGACCCGACATCGATCGCGTTCTTGAGGCAGCCGGGCACGCCACGGTTGTACTCGGGCGTCACGAACAGCACCGCGTCGAACGTCTCGACCTTCTGTTTGAATTCCCGCGCGGCTTGCGGTGGGTCGGCCTCGAGATCCTGGTTGTACAGGGGCAAATGGCCGATCTCGACGATTTCGAGCTTGAGCGTCGGTGGCGCCATAGCGATGAGCGCCTTGGCGATCTTGCGACTGAACGACTCCTTGCGGAGGCTGCCGACGAAAACGGCAACGTTTCGGGTTGTGCTCATGACGATCCTTTCGGGGGTTGGGTAGCGCAGGCACCACAGGACAAACCAGCAACGCAAGTATAAACGTGCTGGGGTCGAGGCGCGTTTGTGAGGGACGTCGCGACACGGTTTGCGACTACACTGCGCGCGGTGGCATAATCCCCGGTCGTCGGGGTGTAGCGCAGCCCGGTAGCGCGCTTGCTTTGGGAGCAAGATGTCGGAGGTTCAAATCCTCTCACCCCGA
>CAVSEH010000017.1:0-109278 GCA_963726935.1 uncultured beta proteobacterium | reverse complement strand
ACGATGGATACCCAACGACGCGATGTGACCCTCCGCTTTCTTGCACAGCCGGTCGACGTGAATTTCGGCGGCAAGGTGCACGGCGGGAGTGTGATGCGCTGGATCGACCAGGCGGGCTACGCCTGTGCGGTGGGTTGGAGCGGACACTACTGCGTGACGGTATACGTCGGCGGAATCCGCTTCTACAAGCCGATCCTGGTCGGCAGCCTCGTCGAAGTCGAGGCCAAGGTGATCTACACAGGCAAAACCAGCATGCACGTGGCCGTCGATGTGCGGGCGGGCGATCCCAAGGATCTGGTCTTCGCCAAGACCACCCACTGCGTGATCGTGTTCGTCTCCGTCAATGATCATGGCAATCCCACGCCGGTCAAACCATGGACCCCTGCAGACTCCAGCGGAAGTGAGCGAGCAGGAGTACGCGGTGAGGCTGATGGAAATGCGCAAGGGCATCGAGGTCGAGGAGGGCAAGACCTAGCCGCGTCAACGAGACGCATCCGCGCCCGGATGGCATCATTAGCGGATGGCAACCCCCGCCGCCTCGGGCGCACCTTCCACGCGATTCATCGTTGCGTGCCTTTGCGCCGAATGGTGCTCGTCCTGTCGCGAGTACCGGGCGACGTTCAACCAGGTCGCGCGGGAATTCGCCCACGTCCAATTCTTGTGGATCGACGTGGAAGATCAGGCCGCTCTCGTCGATGGCGTCGACGTGGAGAACTTTCCGACGGTGCTGATTGCCTGTGATGACGGCCCGTTGTTTCTCGGCCCGCTGACCCCGCAGCCCGACATTCTGGTCAGGCTGGTGCGAGCGCACCTGACCGGCGAGTCCCGTACTTTCCTGCAAGACCCTCATCTGTCGACATTGCTGGGACGGCTTCGTTTGTCACATTCGGTGTGACAGCGCTCCCACGATGCTCATATCGAGATTTGCCGCACGCGTAACGAATGAATATTGCGAATAGGTGAGATTCGAACAATTCGTTTGGCAAATGCCTTCCGCGGTCGTATGTTGCGGGTGCCGACAGACGAAAGGACAAGACAATGAAGCGCAGTACGTATCCGTCGACCTCCTGGCCCTCGAGCACGAGACGCGCGGTCTCCGGATATTCGGTTAGCATTCCGTCGTCGACGTTGCATTGAGCGAGGAACACCATGCCACTCGTTACGCTTACCGTACGCAAGCCCAAGACCGCGGCCTTTAAGTCCGCCGTGCTCGGCGCAGTCCACGCCGCTCTGGCCGCTTCGGGCGTCCCGGAAAAGGACCGCTTCCAGAGGGTGCTGGAACTCGACGGCGACGATTTTCGCTACGACGGCGAATATCCCGACCTGGCGTCACCGCGCACAGGTGACTTCGCGCTGATCGAGATTCTCTGGTCCGTCGGCCGGAGCGTGAAGGTGAAGCGGAAAGTGCTTGCGGACATCATGGCCGGTGTCTCGCGCGACCCGGGTCTCGACCCGGAGCATGTGATGGTCTGCTTCATCGAAACACAGTGGGAGAATTGGGCCTTCGGCGGCGGCCGACAGATCCACGTCTGACGGATCTCCGCTACCTGGGTGGCTGAAAAGAGATTCGGCCCGCAGCGATGCGGGCCGTTTTCATTGTGATTTCCGTATACCAGCGCTGCCTTCCCGGCGACGCGGGTGCCTTCGATTCTTCGCTCTGTGGAACAATGCATGATTCGAAACTGGAGGAGCCGATGAAGCAAGCGCGCCCGGGAGTTCCAGCGAGTGCAGATGTATGGAGTTGGGTGATGCGGGTAGTCGTTGCGGGCACGTTGATACCGGTCCTCGCGGCGACTGGCACCGTCCATGCCGAGGATCCGTGGCCCGCGAGACCAGTCAAGCTCATCGTTCCGTCCTCCCCGGGAGGAGGAACCGATGTGTTTGCCCGGTTGCTCGCGCAGTCGCTCACAGAGACGACGAAGCAATCATTCGTCGTCGAAAACAAACCCGGCGCCAGCGGAAACATCGGGGCACAGGCCGTAGCCGCCGCGACGCCGGACGGGTACACCTTTCTCGTGACGGCGAATGCTTCGATCGCCATCAACCAGTTCCTGGTCAAGAGCCCGAGCCTGGACGTTGAGCACGACCTCGTTCCCGTGGCGCGGGGCGTGATGGCCGTCAGCGTGCTTGTCGTCAGCCCGTCGCTATCCACGAAGGATCTCGCGGCGTTCGTGACGCTGGCGAAGAAGCAACCGGATACGCTGACGTTCGGATCTGCGGGGACCGGAACGTCACCCTATCTTGGCGTCCGCATGATGGAGGAAGTTGCCGGCGCCAAGTTTGTGCACATTCCTTACAAGGGCCTGGGGCCGGCGTATCAGGATCTGCTCGCCGGTCGATTGCAATTCATGTACGCCGATCTGGCTTCGGCGCTGCCTTATATCGTGTCGGGCAAGATGGTCGCGCTGGCCGTCGACAGAAAGACGGGCCTGCTACCGAACGTGCCGACATTTGCCGCGGCGGGATGGCCCACGTTTGAGTCCCCGATCTCGTTTAGCGTGCTCGCGCCCGCTCGCGTTCCGCCCGCGATCGTGCAAAGCATGGCTGCTGAAGTGAACAAGGCGTTGAAGACCATGGAGCCGCGGCTCGAGCAACAGGCATTGGTCCCGGTGTTCGACACGCCGGCGGAGTTCAGCGCGGATCTCAAGAAGGAACGCGCAATGTGGGGAGCATTCATCCAGCGCAACGGCATTACGATGGAGCAATAGCCGGCTAGCCTCCAATACGTGCCGGCCTGAATTGCTCGAGACTTGGCTTACGTCGCCGGGCGAGTGGCGCCGCGGTCCGGTGCTACAATCACATGCTCTCGGCAGAAATCAAAAGCACAACTGCAGAGAGATTCGCATGTGGATTTCTGATGCTCCGGGCGGACGACCCCGCGACTTCTCTGAATGGCGCAGAAGGGCAGCACGGATGCATTTGGTTGACTGGATCCGACTTGCGCGGTGGCGGGACTGGTTCCAATCCAAGCTGCCCTTCATCACCGCAGGCGCGCTTTTGCTCGTTCCCCCGGACGAGCGTCCTCTGACGATTGTCGAGATGATGGTCACGGTCGCGTTCTGGGCGGCGTTCGGCTACGGTGTCAACGACATCGCTGACAGACCTGCGGACGGGCGCGCCGGCAAGGCGAATCAGGCGGCTCAGATTTCCATCGCAAGCCGTACCCTGTTTCTGATGTTCACGGCAGGGGGCGCAGTCACAGTGTGCCTGGTCTGGGCCAGCGATGCCGCAGCTCCCGCTTTTGTTGTGGCAGGACTTGTGATGGCGCTTGCGTATTCAGTCCGGCCGATCAGGCTGAAGGAGAGGGGCGTCTGGGGCCTGCTGACCGCAGCGGTGGCTCAATGGAGTCTTCCAATTCTCGCCGTCTCCGCGGCGCAACCCGGCGGATGGCTCCGGCCTTTGGCCTGGTTGCTGAGTGCGCTGGGGCTGGCGATTGGCCTGCGATGGATGGCGGTTCACCAACTACAGGACGCTGCCGCGGACCGACGGGCGGACGTGCGAACCTACGCGTCGAGTGGCGCGGATGTATGGGTGGTGCTCGCGAGTGCGTTCGCCGGGGAAATCGTCGCACTGGTGGCGATCTTGCTGCTCGGTTGGCCGATGTCGATCCCGGCGGTCATTGCACTCGCCTTTTGGGCACTCTGGCGGACAACGCTCCGACGCCCGCCTGGATCTTTCCGCACGAAGCTCCAAGGCTATGAAGAGGCTCCGCTGGCCGAATACTACTTTCTGATGCTGCCCCTGGCCCTTGCCCTGAGCCGCGCATCGTCTTCATACGGCTTTCTTGCGATTGCCGTCCTCTTGCTTCTTGTAGGTGCACCGCAGATCTCGGGAATGCTCCGTCAGTGGCGGATGAGGGCGCCGCGCGGCTAAGTGGCTGTATGAGCGTCCAACCCCGTGGCCCGTACGTGATCGCTGCTGTCGGCGGGTCGGGCACTCGCGTCCTGGCGGCCATTGTCCGGCAATCCGGCATGTGGATCGGGACGAACCTGAACGGACCACTCGATGCACTGGATCTTGCCGACTACTGCACGCGATGGATTCCGACGTACGCAGGAGCGGCGGGTCCGCTCTCGCCGACCATCATTCACCGGATGAGACAAGACTTGAGCGACGTGGTCGAAAAGCATCTCGCAGACCTCAACGACGACAACGCCCCCTGGGGATGGAAAAACTCGGGCAGCCTTCACCTGCTGCGCCTTGTTCACGATGCGTTTCCGAATGCGAGATTCGTGCATATGGTGCGCGATGGACGCGACATGGCGTATTCACCGAATCAGTATCAGGTACGTCGCTATGGCGACTTGCTGCTGACGCCGGAGGAAAGGCGCTGGAGCCAGCCGTTGCGCTCGATTGTCGTGTGGAGTCGTCTCAACCTCATGGCAGCAGACTACGCCGACCAACACCTGCCGAACCAGTATCTGCTCGTTCGCTTCGAAGACCTGTGCACGTCGCCCGTTCCCACCGTTCAGCGCATCCTCGATTTCTGCGGCCTGAACGGTGATGCGGTCCGCATCGCGCGCGATCACGTCGTTGCCCCGTCATCCATCGGACGCTGGCGGCATCAACCCCAGCGAACCGTCGCAAGATTGAACGAGATCGCTCGAGTGGCGCTGCAGCGGTTCGGCTATGGGGATGGCCATTCGATGAAGCCGATCATGCGCATGCCTCGGGGGCAGATCATGGCGTTCGAGGATGCGTTGCGTAGCCGACTATCGGCCGGCCTTGGGGGCGATATTGCCGAACGTTACCGGCGGCTACGTCATGGGCGCTGGCATCACGGTCGGTGAACACCGGGTTTCTTCGCTCGCGCGATGATGGCCCGCCTGCGTCTTCGCTGCCACGGCTTGAACGGTGGATAGCTGACGATTTCGACTGTACCGAAGAACTCGCTGAACAATCCGACCATGTAGTCCATCTGTGGGGCCACCATGTTGTCGTGGCGTTTGCCCGACGCCTCGATCCACGACCAGGTCACGCTCGTGATCATGAGCGTCTCGGGAGGAAATCCGGCCTGGCGCAGAAGATACGGAACCTTGACGCCGCGGCCGAGATTGGCGGGTTCGAAGACCGGCACGAAGCAAACCCCGTCGTCTGCCGTCCAGCGTGCCAGGTTACCCACCACAGTGCGCACGGCGGCGATGGATTCGACGAGGCCATACGAATACCAGAGACTCGAGACGACGGACCACGCGCCATCCCATTCCGGAAATTCATCGGTGAAGTCGCCTTCTCTGAACAGGAGCGCGTCGGGATTCGATTTTCGCGCAAGCGCGAGCATCGCCGGAGAAATGTCCAGCCCGGCCCGTGACACACCCGGAAAACGGCTCAGGAAGTAGCCGGTGCCGCACGCGACGTCCAACCAGCGACTTCCGGCGCCGAGCAGCCGTTTCAGGACCGAGATCTCGAACTCGGACTTCGATCGGTAGTGCTCGTTGAGGATGAATTTTTCTTCGTACGCCCGCGCATACGCTTCGTCATAGGTCGTCAGAACTTGTCTTCGGTCCATCCCTGCTCCTTCCCGCCCGCTGCGTAGTGGCCCGTCGCGTGATCGACAGGGGTCACCACTCCAACCGCAAATCCTCGGACGAACGTTGCGAGTCGCAACATCCGGTGCGGACGATTTCCCAGGCTTTGTGCCACCGGTGACCGTCCAAAGGCCCACCGCCAGCCGAGGCGAAGGAGTAGCCGCAACGTATTGCGTGGGTCGCTCTTCAGATGCTTTGCGAACACGGCTCCGGTTCCATACCAGTAACGGCGAATGAGGCCGCGGCCGTCCTTCCACTCTCGAAAGCCGTGGTGGACAAGTGTCAGGCTTGGAGTCTCGTACACGAAGTAACCGGCTTGCAGCGAGCGGATGGTCAGATCCACTTCCGCGCCGGCCTGCAACGGAGCTCCGACGCCAAGCATCATGTCGAATCCATTCAGTGCCTGCCACACACTTCGACGTATGCCCATGCAGGCCGACATCCCTTCGACCCGATGCTTGTCGCGAATCGTCTTCGCCAAGAAAGGTTCATGCCGAATATATGCCGGGACGAATCCTCTGTTCGAATCGTGCGGGCCGGGCTGAACGTTGCCGAAGACGATGCCGATTCGCGGATCGATCGCGAACGCTGCCGCCAGTTCGCGCAACCAGTTCCGCGGCACCTCGCAGTCATCGTCGAGGAGCCCGATGATCTCGCCCTCGGCCAGGGCGATGCCGGCATTCCGCGCTCTCGACGAACCGCGTGTCGTGGTACGGACGTAACGAAAATTAGGAGCATCGCGGTACGGGTTCAAGGCCTCGGCGGTCGTGTCCTTGTCGCTCTGATCGACGACGATCATCTGAAACGGGTGATAGTCGTTGAGGAGCAGCGTCTGCACCGCCTTCGTGATGCGGTCACCGCGATTGCGGGTCGGCACGACGACGCTGACGAATGGGCAAGAATCGGGCGGGGACATGCGCGCTCTTCACTTTCCCGAAGGAAATTCCATGCGATGCAAGCCTCGACCTACTGTCTGGCTACCCGACCTGGAGGGAGGCTCCCCCTCGCAGTACCCGTTCGCGGAGCGGGACCAGCCGCATACTTTCGCCGGGGCCTGCGGTCAGCATGCGGCGTCCATGTTTCACTGCGCGACGATCAGCGAGCGCAAGGTCCCAGCGCGACAGGATGGTGGCAAGCACCAGCTTCATTTCGAAGAGCGCCAGCGAATTCCCCAAACAGAACCGGTGCCCGCCACCGAAGGGCAGATACTCGTACAGCGAGAACTTGCGACCCAGGAACCGTTCCGGTTCGAAGGCATCGGGTTGCGGATACAAATCAGGTCGCCGATGAGTCAGATAGATCGAAATGATGAGGGTCGTACCTGTGGCGAACCCGTAGCGGGCTAGCGTCAGTGGTGCCTTCAGGACCCGCAGCGCGCTCATGCACGGTGGGTTCAGACGCAGCGTCTCCTGGCATACCGCAGCAAGGTAGGGCAGCCGCGAAATCTCGATCGGATCGATCAGGGCGGCCTGAGTCTCGAGCTCGCGGCACAACTTCTCACGTACAACCGGTGAACGGTGCAGTCGGTAGAGAGCCCAGGCAAGGGCGGATGCGGTCGTCTCATGTCCGGCGAAGAGAAGCGTCACGACTTCGTCGTGGATCTCCTGATCTGTCAGCGGGGGCCCCGCGGCATTATCTGCCGAGATCAGCAAGGTGAGCACATCGTCACTGGCGCAGCGACCTCGAGCGCGGCGCTCGCGGATCTCCTCGTAAATGAGGCGATCGATTTCCTCCTTCGTCGCCGCGACCGATCTCCACCGCCGCAAAGGAAGGGGTATTCTTGCCGAGAGCCGGAACAGCGCAAGACGCCAGGGCGAGTTCAGCGACTTCATCAAAGAGCTGAAGAGATGCCGTAGTCGTTGCAGTCGTTCGCTTTCGTCTGCACTGAACAACATGCGAAAGATGACCCGCAATGTGATTTCTCGCATGGCGGGTCCGACGAAGAACGGCTCGCCGGTCCGCCAGTCATCGACCACGTCACACGTGGTCCCGGCGATGGTAGCTGCATTGGTGCGCAGCCGTTCGCCGTGAAAGGGGGGCGTCAGGAGGCGTCGCTCGCGCTGATGCCCTTCACCATCGCGGAAGACCATTGAACCTTCGCCAAAGAGGAAACGGGCCGCCGCATCTTGACGGAATGGTTCGAACAGCGAGTGCTCAGCAGCGAGCATCTCCTGGATGACAGACGGACTGCTGACGTACACGTGGGGCGACGCGTCGCTCCCTCCCGCAGTGAAAACATCTCCGTAGCGTCGCGCGCACGCATCGAGGTACGCCAACGGGCGAGCTCTCAACTGAACCGCCTGGATGAGGGGCGGGGTTCGCGGTCCCGGTGGCAGTGTCATGAGCACGTTTCCGCGTTGAATGATCTGCCGCAAATCTATGACAGGTGTTGGACTATACCGCAATGAGACGCACGGCCCAACCCAGTGCCTGCACCGATGTCGGTACGCTCGCGATGAGTTGCGCGACCTCAGCGGCAGAACAAGGCCCTTGCTTTGCGATTCGACGGAGGGTGTCCTGCCGCTGAATCGCGCAGGAGCGCGCCAAGTGCGAGAACTGTCCGAGACGGGTCTACGTCGCCGAGCGAGCGGCGCCGGGGTTCCATGCGCGTGCTTTGAGCCAGCGATTGAGGCGGCTCGCGGGCTTGCGTTGAGCACGCTCGGCGGCCAAGGTTCGGGCAAGCGGCTTCCGGTGACCTCGCAACGCTGCCTCGAGCAGCGTGAGATGAATCAGGTCGCACTGCGCAACGCTGCCGCCGCAACGATCGGCCGCTGCGCGGATCGCCGAAATCGACTCGACGGCCGCGTCGTAATCGCCGCGGCAGAACGACATGATGGCAGTGGCGAGAGGCCGCGCCAGTGCCAGTTCCTCCTTCCCGCTACGGGCACGGAGCATTGCATCCGCCTCCAGCCGCTTGGCCATTTGCCAGGCGCGTGCGTGTTCCTTCGAGGCAGCGAGTGCCATGACTGCGTGCACGAGCTCGAAGGCACGGTTGCAGATGGTGCGCGGGCGCATCCAGAATGCCGTCACCTTGCGCCAGCGCGACTGCGAACCGGTCCCGCAAAGCTGCAGTCGCCAAAGCAGCGCCGAGGCGTCGACGAGACCGCTGTTGCCGCCATCGAGCTGTGGCGCGATCAAGCCGTCGTACGTCGAGAGCGCATCCACGGCGGCATCGGCATCGAGCTGAAATAGCGCAAGATGCCACGCGAGATGGACGCGAAAGCTGGCATTGCCCTCCCAGATCGGCTGGGTTCCCCGAAGCCAGGCGATACCCTTGTCGGGCGGCCCTCGCATTTCGAGGACATGGGCGATCACATGAATCGCCGCCGCGTTGTCGGGGATAAGTTCGAGTGACTTCTGCGCCACGGCCAGAGCGCGATCGTAGTTGCCGGTCTCTTCCAGTCCGAACGCATGCATGCCGAGCACGTATCCGTACTCGGAGTCCCTGGCATCCCAATGCGAGAGGACGGCGGCCATGCGATCGCGCAGCATTTCGGGCCGCCCAAGGCGGAAATCGAGGGCGTGCGCGACCACCAGCGCTATCCGGTCGCGAGGGTAGTCACGAAGCAGCTCGCCATAGAGACGGGCCGCACCCGCAACGTCGCCATGGAGCCACTGGCGCGCGGCGGCGGCATGCCTGCGCTCGCGCTCGTTTGCAGCAGGGTTGCATTCGATTGCTGCGATCGATTCCGCGATTTCAGCCGTGGGCGTGCCGGTGCCGCTCAGCACCAAAGCGGCCGCACGCAGGCAGTGGCCGGCGGCAAATGCCGGATCGTGCGCCAGCGCACGCTCGATTGTGGGCAGGGTGTTTCCGTCGCCGCGGAATAGACTCGCCACCGCCTGCTCGAAGCATTCGAGGGACCGCGGATCGCCGGTCGACGTAATCAATCCTAAGGAGTCGGGGAGGGTAGCCATAGCAAACTGTGGAAAAGGGGAACGCCACGGTCAAAAGCCGTGATAAGCGCAATCTACCGGACAGACGCAGCAGGAGAACTTCGCCGCAAGGCGAGATTTGTTTCTTTTGTTGCGTCGTCGGGATTCCCTAGCTGCGCGCTCGCACTCTGTCCGTAGCGCGCTGTCCCGCGAGTAGATTGCGCAGTGCCATCAGCGCGGGCGACTGCTCGGCCGCGCGCCAGATCAGCGGCGTCACGACATCGCTGTGCACCTTGGGTAGCGGGTGCCGCGTCACGGCGGCGTGCTGCACGGTGTCGAGCACGGACTCCGGCACCAGCGCGATACCCGTACCCGAGGCAACGCAGGCGACGATCGCGTGGTAGGAGCCGAGTTCCAGCACCCGGACCGACGGCAGTCGCCGTTCGCCGAGCCAGCGCTGCAGGACTCTGCGGTAGTAGCAGCCATTGGGGAAGGCGATCACGGAATCGCCATCCACATCCTGCGCGCGATGAATCGGCGCGTGGGTCGCGGCCGAGATGATCACGAGACGTTCACGGAACAGCGGCTGGTGAGCCAGCTCCCGGCTTGCCGGAGCCTCCGCGACGAACGCGGCGTCCACACGACGGTCGACAACCGCAGCGGTGAGCGCATCGTTCGTGCCTGTCATCAATTCGACGCTGACATCCGGATACGCCTTGTGGTACGCCGCGAGTATCGCCGGCAGTCTGCTTGCCGCCGTGCTCTCCAGGGCGCCCAGGCGCAGCACGCCGCTGGGTGCGGTGCCGGAGATGTCGCTCCTGGCTTCGTCAGCGAGACGGAGCATCCGCTCGGCGTGGACCAGCAGCCGCTCGCCGCTCTGCGAAAGCGCGAGCCGATTGCGCTCGCGCGTGAAGAGCTGCACGCCCATCGACGCCTCCAGTTGCTGGATGCGCGTCGTGATGTTGGACGGGACGCGATGCAGGCGCCGGGCCGCGCGGACGATCCCACCCTCCCGCGCCACCGTGCGGAAAATGTGCAGGTCGGAGAGTTCCATCATCCTGTCACCTCGCCTGAGACATTCTCCAAACGCGAATGATATGTTCTCATTAATTCAGTATACATGACTAAGTGCGACCGCTAGCATGCGGTCATGATGCAGACAAAGCAAGCAGCGCCGCCAATCTTGGACGTCGTGGTCGGCATGTTCGGGTTGGCCGCGGCGATGGGCATCGGCCGGTTCGCGTTTACGCCGCTGATGCCGTTGATGCAGGCGCAATCCGGCCTGACCGTGGCGCAGGGCGGCTGGCTGGCGGCAGCAAACTACACCGGCTACCTCGCCGGTGCCCTGCTGTGGATGCTGGCCAACCCGAATCCGGTCATTGCCACCCGCGCCGGACTCGTCGGTGTCGCGCTCTTTACGCTGGCGATGGGCCTGACCGGCGATTTCGCCTGGTGGCTGGTCTGGCGATTCGTCGCCGGCATCGCCAGCGGCTTCGTCCTTGTCGGAATCTCGGCCTGGACCCTGCAGCGCCTTGCGCGTGCCGACCGCGCGCACTGGGCCGGATGGACGTTTGCGGGTGTCGGCCTCGGTATTGCGTTTGCCGGCATCGTGAGCCTGGTCATTGGTATCTATGGAATGGGACCGACCTTCGGATGGCTCCTCCTGGGTGCGGTCGCGGCCGCCGTGCTGGCAACCACATGGTCGCGATTCTCGGCGTCACCGGTCGCGTCGACGACGAACGTACCGATGAACGCGCGGCGCTTCGACGCCGGTGCATGGCTGCTCATCGGCTGCTACGGAATCTTTGGATTCGGCTACATCATTCCCGCGACGTTCCTGCCTGCGCTGGCCCGGCAACTGATCGCTGATCCGGCGATCTTCGGGTGGATCTGGCCGGTGTTCGGCGCTGCCGCGGCGGTATCGACCATCGCCGCTTCGCTGTTGTCGAGGAAGATTGCGTCACGAAGCGTTTGGGCGACGTGCCACGTGGTGATGGCCGTCGGCGTTGCGGCCCCCGTGGTCGCGTCCAATGTCGGCGTGCTGTTGATCTCGGCACTCGCCATCGGTGGCACCTTCATGGTCGTCACGATGGCCGGCATGCAGGAGGCGCGGCGCATTGCGGGGAACGCCGCACCGCGCTTGATCGCGGCAATGACCGCCGCGTTCGCACTGGGTCAGCTGCTCGGACCGATCGTCGTCAGCATATTTGCGTCACAAGTGAACGCGCTGCTCGTACCGAGCCTCGCTGCTGCCGCCCTGTTGATTGCCAGTGCGGCCGCTTTGACCACGTCGTATTCCGGACGTGCTGCCTATCCCCTATCCAACGCGAGAAACTGCCATGGATCTGCTGCCGGACCGCATGCCGCCGCTTGCACGCGAGACGATGGATGACTTGCAACGCGCGGCTGCCGACGAACTGATCGCTGGCCCCAGGAAGGGCGTGAAAGGTCCATTCATTCCGCTCATGCGCAGTCCGCGGCTGCTCGCGCCGTTGCAGAAGGTGGGCGAGTACCTGCGCTTCGACAGCGCGTTGTCACGACGTGTGTCCGAGTTCGCCACGCTCGTCGTATCACGGCAGTGGACCCAGCAGTTCGAATGGGCGGTCCACGAACCGCTGGCGAGGCAGCAAGGGACCACCGAAGAAGCGATCGACGCACTACGCGTCGGGCGTCGACCGTCCGTGATGAGCGACGAGGAGGCATGCGCCTACGACTTCATACGCGAGTTGACTATCTGTGGCGGGGTCAGCGACCCGACATACGCCATGTGCATCGAACGCTTCGGCGAACGAGGTGTGATCGACTTGGTCGGTCTGATCGGCTATTTCGGACTGATGTCGATGGTGCTCAATGTGGCGCACACGCCACCCGATACGGTGCCCGGCCTCGCGGCATTGCCACGGCTGCCACTCTGACACACGTCACTGGATAACCTCGTCCGCGCGCAGCAAGACGGCCGACGGAATGGTCAGACCGAGAGCCTTGGCGGTCTTTAGATTCAGCAGCAGGAAGTACCCGGTGGGTTGTTCGAGGGGCAATCCGCTTGGCTTTGCCCCCTTGAGAATTCGGTCGACGTAGGTAGCGGCCCGCCGATACATTTCGTCGAGCGTCGGCCCGTAGGACATCAGGCCGCCGTCTTGAACAAATATGCCGAATTCGTACATCGCAGGCAGGTGCTGCGCGGCCGCGAAGTCCACGATGCGCTTTCGATTCCCGGTCGTCAGCGAATCCGATACGACGAAGAACGCGTCGGGACGCTCCCGCGTCATTGTGGACAGCGCCGTGTCGATGTCTTCCGGTTTGCGCACGGCGAGTGGCTGGACCGTGACATTCAGGAGGCGTGCGGCTTTCTCGACTTCGTCATAGCGAAGTGTCATGGCGCGATCGTTGGCATTCCAGATCACCGCGATGCGCGCGGCACTTGGAATGGCCTCCTTCAGCAGGCCGAGTCGCTTGGCGCTTAACTCCGTTGCGGGATCGGTTATTCCCGTGACGTTGCCGTCCGGACGAGCGAGGCTGGTAACGAGGCCGACACCGAGTGCGTCTCCCGGCGCGACGACGACGATGGGAATGGTTGTAGTCGCGGCTTTGGCCGCCAACGCCGCGGGACCACCGAAAGTGACCAGCACATCTATTTGCAGCTGCGTGAGTTCAGCGGCGAGGACGGGCAACCTGTCGGCGTTCAAATCTGCCCACCGACCGACATAGGTTACGTTCTTGTCGGCGGTGTACCCGGCTTCTTGCATCGCAAGGCGAAACGCGGCAGGGGGAAGGCCATCGGGCGGACGAGCAGTCGCGGTCAGAAATCCGATGCGCCAAACCTTCGCAGGATTCTGAGCGCGGCCCGCGAGAGGTACGGCAAGCAGGCTACCTCCGATGCCGAGCAGAACCCTGCGACGTTCCATTGCCACAGCCCTCCCGCAACGTTCGAAGTGTTCGATCTTACGCTCAACCCCCGTCGGAACGTGCGGAGAAGCGGGCAGAACGCCACTCACGCCGCCCAACCGAGCAGCGAGGTCATCACCCAAAGCACGCCGGTCACGGTCAGGAACGAGAGCAGCGTGGCCACGAGCAGTGCTGCGGCGCAGAAACCTTCGTGGTGGTACCGCTGCGCGAGAATGGGATAGATGCTCAGCATCGGCATGCTGGCAAAGATGAGTGCAGCCATGCGCAAATGTTCATCCACCGGGGCGAGAAGCCATAGCATCCCAAAAACCGCCAAGGGATGGAGCAAGAGCTTGCCAATAGCGACTTCGAAAACGTCGCCCAACACGCTTCTGACTTTGAGTCCGACGAGCGATCCGCCAATGACGAAGAGCGCCAATGCGGTCGAAGCCATTGCCAGCATGTTCACGGTGCGCACCAAGGGTTCCGACAGCTGAATTCCCAGGAGTGAAACCATGAATCCGGCAAAAATGGCGAGGATCAGAGGATTACGGACGAGGCCGGCAAGCGACTGCAGCAGGATCTGATCCCATCGCTGGACGCTATCGCGGTCCATTTCGGCCAGGACGAGCGCCAGCGGAAACATCAGAACGTTCTCGACGATCATGCACATCGCCAGCGCCACCGCGGCGGGTGGTCCCAGGATCTGCAGCGCGATGGGGTAACCGACAAAGCCGCTATTGGAAAATGACATGCCCAGTCCGATCAGCACGCTGAAGGACATCGCGCTTGCGCCGGATGAATCGCGAGTACGCGACCGCGGCGAGGAAGACGATCAGTGAACCTGCCGCGTACGCCCCGAGATATCGACCGTTGACGATATCGGCGATGGGTCGCTGCGACAGCGCGGTAAACAGCAGTGCGGGTAGCGCGAACTTGACGACAAAGGTACCCAGCACCCGCATGTCGGGCCCGGAAAATATCCTGGCCCTGCCGGCGAAGAAGCCGATTGCCATGACAATGTAGATCGGGCCAGTGATGGCCAGGATGGTGAACATCCGGGGATCGGTACCGGTGGTGGGTCGCTGCCGAAGCGCCACGATACATCGATCGGCAGGCGAACGCGACGTGCCGACGAACGGGTGCTCGATGTCCAGTCTCACCGATGGTGCCGATGGTCCGGAACTGCGCCGCATGTAGGTGGAATGCCTACGCGGCGGACGTTGGGTCTGATACCGGAATCAGTGGTTGACCGATAGTCTGCGGAAGGTGCCCGGTTCAACCTTCAGTCATCATTCGCATCGAGGAGCCAAGGTCCATGAACCCGTCCCGGAACAGAAATGAAGCAAGGTCGCCGCAAGCGTTGCCGACGCCCAGGATTCAGGGCGGCAATTGGAACAGGCACGGATTTCGGCGTGCCAGCGAACTCTACGACGAGGTGGAGTACCGATCCTCGATAGCGGATTTCATTTTCGAGCAGGGACTCCCGCGCGACGGCGAATTCAACTGAATTCCTCCCAATCGCTGCCGACGCACCGGCACCGCAAAAACATGCTTCGGTGTTTGCCCGTTGTTCTTGTTTGTTCGTTATCCGCACTGGCCGCTTTTGCCCTCGGCGCAGCCGAGATCGTGCCGCCGGCGGCTGAGTTCGCCTTGGTCGTGATCCTTGCGCTGTTTTGTGCCGGGCTGGTAACCCACTTGATCGCGTCGGCGTCCGAGCAGCGCGGCCATCATCTACCGCGCTAAGCTCGTTCCCCACGCCGTCTGACACTCGATACTCCCGATCGTGTGATCGTGGAGAGCGTCGGCCATTTCCCTTTGCGGCGTCCCCTGGAATATTCTTGGCATCCGCTATGATGCTGGCTGCACTGGGATGGAGACGTCGATGCGTGGTGGATTGAAATTGTTGGTCGTGCTGATATTGCTGGCGATGTCGGGAGGCGCATTCGCGCAACGCGCGCTGGCGTTGCGCACCGTCAACGTGCGGGCCGGGCCCGACAAGGCGTTTCCGGTGGTGACATGGCTTCACCGCAGTACCGAAGTGCACGTCGTCGGTTGCACCGAAGGCTGGCGGTGGTGCGACATCATCGCTGGACGCGCGCGCGGATGGGTCGATGGGAGCTATCTCTCTGGCGCATTCCGCAACTCGAGAACGCCGTTCGTCGTGTTTTCCGTCGATAGCTACTGGGACGAGCACTACCGCAACCGTGAATGGTATTCGACGAAAGCCAGCTGGAGGAATTGGGGGGCGCCCTCGCTGCAAGCGCTACCATCCACACCGGCACCCCGATAGCAGCGAGAGCTAGCCGATCAGACCGCCTCGGACCATCTGCTCGACGCAATCCTGAACGTGCGTCATCAGCGCCTTCTGCGCCGTGCGCCAATCGCGCGCAAGGGCGCTCTCCAGCAGCGTGCGATGCTCGCCTGACGCTGCTTCGCCGCGGTAGACAGCGGCTATCATCTGATAGCGCAGATACCGGTCGTAGATCATCGCGTGCGTGTCGAGCAGCACTTGGGAGCCGCAGGCGGAAATGAGCGCGTGGTGAAATTCCCAGTCGTAGCGCTTCCAGGTCTCGGCGTCCGAGCGATCGCCCGCGGCCATGCGCTTTTCCATCTGCGCCAGTTTATGGTGAGCGGCCACGACTCGACCCTCCCACTCCATGTCGCCGGCTTCGAACGACTCCTTCAGCGCGTGGCATTCGAGTAGCTGCCTCATCGACGCCACCTGGCGCAGGTTCTCCGGCGAGGTCGGCATGACCTCGAAGCCCTTGGCTCCTTCCGCCTTGATCAGGCTTTCGGACGCCAGGCGATTCAGGATTTCGCGCAGCGTACTGACGCTCGCGCCATAAGCCTCCTTCATCCGGTCGAGCGTCAGCTTCTGACCGGGTCCGAGTCTGCCAAAAATAATATCGGTTCGGATCCGTCGATAGGTGGTCTCGCCGACAGGATCGGCCGTGTCGCGCTGCCCGGATGCGGTTGCCACGGCATCGTCGGCGGGGCGGGCGTTCGAGTGTTTCTTAGCCATATCAATATGATACGACGATCCCCGGCTTCTTGCAGAGTGGGATCGAGGGATCGCAGCGAGCGTCGGTCATCCGGGGCCGCAAATCGCGACGTCAAGTGGGAGCACCGGTCAGAGCCTCCAGGAAGAAGAAGGCCATGACGAGAACGTACACGATCGCGGCCGTGATGCCGACTCTGCGGTTGATGCGCAGGGCACGTCCCGTCTGGCCCGCCTCGATCATCCGCTCGCATACGATCGACGAGATCATCAGGAGCAGGACCATCGCAAAGGAAGTGATGACGGCGGCATTGGCAAGGCGGGCCGTCACGCTGGTCTCGGTGAGCGAATTGACGATGTACTTGTTGCCGACTGCAGTGATCGTGGCCGCGGTCACCAGCGATGCACGGACCTGGATCAGTCGCGGGTGAATGAAAAAGGCGAGCAAACAGACCAGGACGCAGACGATAAACCCAATGAAATAATCGACGGCGACGCGCCAGCCCACGCGCTCGGCGACCACGTCGGCGACGACACGGGAATATCTCTCCCCCACGCGCTCCTTCAGGCCGAAGCTGGTCGGATACTTGATGCGCGTTTCGCTCACGCGAAAGCCGGTGAGCCGCCAGCCGGGCGAAAAGGAGTCGGGATCGAGCAGGCTCGCCTCGTTGTCGATGGCGTACTGGAGGTATTCGTCTTCGTACGGTGATTCGATCTGGATCTGCAGTCGATGGCGATCGAACGGGAACGAGACGGTGTCAAGCGTCTGGTTGATGACTGCATCGACGCGGGCGACGAGATAGTTCTCGCCGTTGGGCAACTTGCGGCGATCCTCCTGTACCGCGCTCGCGGACCGCGCACCAACGATATGCAGCGTTGCCAGGGGATCGAAACCGTCGCCGCGCCAGCGCCACCAGATCTCGAATCGAGGGTGAAAGGTATGCCGCGCGAAGTCGATCTCTTGAATCGAGTACAGGTAAATTCCGACTTGAACCGCACCGACAGGCGTCGTGGTCGGCGGGGGAATGTGTCCCGGCGCGATCGCGGTGGTGTCGCTTGCGGGGATTTGCGCGGTGACGGACGGCGGTACCGACAGCGCAACTAGTGCGGCCGTGATGGCCATGAAGTGCGAGATACCGGCTTTCAGCACGGGTACCTTCGCGCGCAGAGCACGCAATGCAGCGCCTGGATACATCAGATCCACCGGACAGCCCTCCCTCGCAACAGCGTCGCATCATCGCACCGATGCCGGTGATCGTGTAGGGGATCCCGTCTTGCCGCCGCAAGAAGACGGACGAGAAGACGAATCGGGTCGACGCGCACGATACAATTACGGCATGCCGCAGCCACGACGTGCCTGCGGCGCCGCCTGCGAGAGCCTCTTGTCCGACATGACGACCAATGCGCTCGAGCCTGGGACCGATACCCTGCTCAAGAGCTACAACGACGTCCCCTACACCAGTTTTCCGGACCCGATGCGCCATCCGGATCGTCTCGCCACGATCGGCACGTTGCTCGGTCTCGACGTCGCGCCGACCGCAACCTGCCGTGTGCTGGAGTTCGCGTGCGGCGACGGGACGAACCTGGTGCCGATTGCGGCTACGTTGCCGAACGCGACCTTCGTGGGCTTCGATTTCGCCGCGCGGCCGGTCGCGCACGCCCGGAGCATGGCACGTGATCTCGGACTCACCAACATCCAACTGCTGGAACTCGACCTGCGTCAACTTCCCGCCGACCTCGGCAGCTTCGACTACGTCATCGCGCACGGCTTCTACTCGTGGATTCCCGCGGAGGTTCGCGTCCATCTGATGCCTCTGATCGCGCGGCATCTGGCGCCAAATGGCGTGGCCTTCGTGAGCTACAACACGCTGCCCGGATGCCATATGCGTCGTGCTGTATGGGACATGATCAAGTATCACACGCGCGATATTGCCGACCCCGCCTCGGCGCTTGCGGCTGCCCGCGCGCTGCTCAAACTCGTGGGTGCTCCCGGTCAGCGACGAAAACGCTCGCCAGCACGCCCTGCGCGCCGAAGTTCGCGATGCGGCCGAGGGCTCCGACGCCGCCTTGGCGCATGACGACCTCGCCGAGCCGAACGACCCCGTGTATTTCCACGAACTCCTGGCTGACGCGGCGCGCGCGGGCTTGACCTTCCTCGCGGAGGCCCGCTTGAGTTCGATGATGGGCAGCGGGTTGGCACCACCGGTCCGACAGGCGCTGGCCAAGCTCGATCGACTCGCGCGCGAGCAGTACCTCGACTTCATCCAGTTTCGCGACTTTCGTCAATCGTTGCTCTGCCACGCCAACGCGCTGTCGCAATTCGTCGTGCAGCCATCGCAGGTATCGGGATTGCATGTACTGCCGTCGCAGGCCGTGCGCAGCGCAGCCGCGAGTAACGAGCCGGAACCCGGAGCGGACGTCGAATTCGGCGCCATCCGGAAGTTCCTGCTTGCGCAATGGCCACGCTCGGTCCCCGTGGCGGAGCTTGGCCGGTGGCGTGCCCAAACTGCGTCACCGGCGGCGGACGGCAATGCCGCGCCGATCGAACTGCTGGTGGCCGAACTCTATGCGGCGGATCTCGTCGACCTGCGCACCGCCCCTGTCGGCGTTGCCGCCGTTCCCGGTGAGCGCCCCGAAGCTTTCGCCGCCGCGCGCTGGCTCAATCGCGAGCGCGACGTCATACCGAGCCTTTATCATGAGGCGCTCCGGTTTCAGGATCCCCTCGCGCGAAGGTTGCTTGCGCTGCTCGACGGAACGAGGACGCGCGACGAACTCATGGCGGCGCTCGGCGGTCCCTTCGCGGGGCCCGCCGGACGTGCCAATCTCGATGGCGCGTTGCAGACCCTCGCCAGCAAGGCGCTGCTGGTGGGGTGAGGGAGGACGACCGCTGCGAGCTGACGTACACTTGGCGATCCCGTTCCTGGACAGCGGATTTCGACATCGAAGGTCAGGATCGATGGTGGTCCGCGTCGGGTCGCAAGTAACATTTTCAGTTCATGCGCCGAAATCTTCCGCCGCTCAAATCACTCCTAGCGTTTGAGGCGGCCTCTCGCCATCTCAGTATTACATTGGCCGCGGACGAACTCTGCGTCACGCCGGCAGCGATCAGTTATCACATCAAGGCGCTGGAAGAGTGGCTCAAGACGCCGCTTTTTCGGCACGAGCGACGAGCGATGGTGCTGACCGACGCCGGACGCGCCTATACGCTGGCCCTGAAGGCGACCTTGGACGAATTGGCCGTGGCAAGCGATCAGGTTCGTTCGCGCAATCGGAAGGATCAGCTGACGGTCACTGTCACGCCGGCGTTCGTGATGAAGTGGCTAATGCCGCGCCTGCACCGATTTCGGAAGAGCCACCCTGACATCGAGCTCGTACTCTCGGCCTCGGCGTCAGCCACCGACTATCTGCATGAGAGTTCCGATGTGGGTATCCACTCCGGACCCAGTGCGTATCCGGATATGCACGCGACGCGCCTCGCCGAGGTTGACGTGTTTCCCGTATGCCGGCCGACCGTGCTGCTCAACGGCCTCGAGCCGCCTCGCAAGCTCGAGGACTTGGCCGACCATACCTTGCTTCACGACGACATGCTGCGCATGAACGAGCGCAAGGACTGGTACCAGTGGCTTCAATCCGCGGGTGCGCCCGACCTGACGATCGCGCAACGGGGCATTCATTTCAACCAGGCCGCGCTTGCATACGAGGCTGCAATCGAGGGGAACGGGATCGCCCTCGCCAAAAATGTGCTGGTAAGTTGGGACCTGCATGTCGGACGCCTTATTCAACCGTTCGAGCATCGCTGTGCCACGAGTTTCTTCTATTGGTTGATCTGCCGTCCGTCTCGGGCAGAGGAACGCAAGATCGTCGCGTTTCGAGATTGGATCACCACGGAAATGTCGCGCGTCCAGGATGTCGAACAGGTAGACCACAAGAGCGCCGCCAGCCGATAGGCTGATCACCATCGCGGCGCGCAGGTGCCTGCGTCCTGTGGCAACGCAGCTTGTCCGCGCCGTAAACAACGTGTCTTTCAAAGAGGTGAGTCGTGGATTCGCCCGCCATGTCCTCGACCCTTCGCCCCGGCCTTGCGGACGATTGTAGGCATAGAAATACTGAGGGGGTTCCCCAAAAAGCCTGAATTGTCGCGGATGGCCCTCGTATCCATACTTGGGCACCGGATTCGAACGTGGCGTTCGTCCCTGCCGCCAGCGCCACCGATGTGGCGGATCGCGCCGAAGAGCTGGAGGTTGAGGATATGCAGAGCAAGGAATACATCGAAGCGGGCAACACCTTGGTCGAAGCGGCCAAGAAATGCAAGGTCAAATGGTGATGACTCCACGTCGTTCGCCGTGTTTCATCCACTTGAGCTATGGCGACGCCGTACCGGCAAGCAAAATGAGGAACCCTGTCATGTCTGGAATGTTGAAAGCGGTGATTGCCCTATGTTTCGTGCTTGCGAGCACGCAGACAATCGCACAGTCGCCCGAAAAGCTCGTCATCTGGTGGGAAAAGAGCCTGCTGAAGGCGGAAGACGACGCCTTCGTCGAAGTCACCAAGAAGTTCGAGAAGAAGACGGGCGTGACGGTGGAGCTGTCCCAATTCGCCACGCAGGACATGCTGCCGAAGGTCATCGCTGCGCTCGATGCGGGCGACCCGCCGGACGTTACGTATACCAATGTCTACGACCTCCAGATCGCGGGAAAGTGGGCGTACGAAGGGAGGCTCGCTGATCTGTCCGATGTGCTCCTCCCGATCAAAGGAATTTTCCCTCCGAGAGTCCTGGAGACGACGTACCTCTACAACGACAAGCTGAAGAAGAAGTCGTACTACGCCTTTCCCATCAAGATGCAGACGATGCATATCACCTACTGGGTGGACATGCTCGAAACCGCAGGGTTCAAGGAATCGGACATTCCGACAACCTGGAAAGAGTATTGGTCGTTCTGGTGCGACAAGGTGCAGCCGGCCTATCGCAAGGCCACGGGAACGCGTGTCTACGCAATCGGCATGCCCATGGGCGTTAACTCCAGCGATTCATACCAGGTGTTCCTGGACTTCATCGACGCCTACAACGTCAAGCTCGTCGACGAGAACGGCAAGCTCACGGTCGATGATCCAAAGGTGAGGCAAGGCCTGATCAACGCGATGAAGGACTTCACCGATCCATACCTCAAGGGCTGCGTCCCGCCGTCAGCGACGAACTGGAAAGATCCGGACAACAACGTTGCCTTCAACAACCGATCCACCTTCATGACGCCGAACGGGACCATTTCGGTGGCGGCCAAATGGTTGAACGATGCCAACAACGAGGCGCTGTCCGCCGCGGACCGCGCCGAGGCGAAAAAGCGGTACTACGAGAACATACGCACCACTGGATTCCCGAACAAGCCGGACGGAAAGCCCATGGACAACCGCATCGCGGTAAAGATCGGGCTCATCTTCGAGAACTCCAAGAACAAGAAGCGTGCGAAGGAGTTCGCGAGCTTCCTGCTGGAAGAGGGGAATCTCAGGAACTACGTCGAAGGGGGCCTTGGACGATGGTTTCCCGTCATCAAAGCCGAACAGGAACGAAGCTTCTGGGGCGAGGACCGGCACCGCAAAGCGGTGTACAGCCAGATCACCGGGCCCACGCTTCCCTACGAGTTCACCAAGAACTACAAGTTCACGATCCTCAACAACGAAAACGCCTGGGCAGTCGCCGCGAATCGCATCGTGAACGAGAAGGTGCCCGTCGACAAGGCAGTCGATGAGTTGATCGCACGCATCAAGCGTACCGCGGGATGAGCGCCGAGTCGGATTCCTGTATGGAGCCTGCGTTGAATTCGTTGATCACCCGGAGCACCGCGTTGCTCGGTTCCAACACTGTACGCGCGGTGGATGGTAACGGCGAGGGAACCGGGAGCCAGCTCGATCTGCACATCGAGCAACCCGTCGACAGGGTCGGATGCCAAAGCGATGTTTGGAAGCGATGCTGTCGCAGAGGCCATTCGTGCGCTCGACATTCCCTATATTGCGCTCAATCCGGGTGCGAGCTTCCGGGGCCTGCACGATAGTCTCGTCAACCATCTCGGGAACAAGCGGCCGCAGCTGCTGCTTTGCCTGCACGAAGAACATGCTGTCGCGATCGCTCACGGATACGCCAAAGTCACCGGTCGTGCGATGGCGGCGGCGGCGCATTCGAATGTCGGGTTGTTCCATGCCACGATGGCGGTCTTCAACGCGTGGTGCGATCGCATGCCGTTGCTTCTGATCGGAGCCACGGGACCGGTGGATGCGGCACATCGTCGTCCCTGGATCGAGTGGATCCACACGGCGCGAGATCAGGGCGCGATCGTGCGCGGTTACACCAAATGGGATGACCAGCCCGCCTCGCCGGCGGCCGCTCGCGAAGCCATTCTGCGCGCGGGCTGGCTGGCCGAGACGAATCCGAAAGCGCCCGTCTACATCAACCTCGATGTCGGCCTGCAGGAAACGCCGCTTGCCGATCCACTGCCTCCGTTGGATACGCGGCGTTACCGGCCACGCGTTACTGCCAGCGCGTCCGCCGAGCAGATCGCCGAGGTCGCCGACATCTTGGCGCGCTCCAAGACGCCGGTATTCCTCATTGGGCGAGTCTCGCGCAGCGAGGACGCCTGGAAGGCTCGCGTACTCCTCGCCGAAGCCGTCGGGGCGCGCGTCATCACCGACCTGAAAGTCGGCGCCGCATTTCCGACCCTTCACGCCTTGCACGTCGCGGAGCCCGGTATCTATGCCGTTCCGAAGGCGCGCGAGGCGATTGCCAGTGCCGATGTCGTGGTCAGCTTCGATTGGGTGGATCTTGCCGGAACGCTGGGGGCCGCGTTTGGAAGCGCCGAACCGAGTGCAACCATCATCCAGATTTCCCAGGACCACACCCTGCACAACGGTTGGAGCATGGACCACCAGGGCCTTCCCGCGGTGGACATCCTGCTCGCGGCGGACCCCGATCAGGTCGTTCCTGCGCTGGTTGAGGCACTCGAAGCAACAGGGTAGCTCGTACAATCGACAAGGTCTTCCCGCCGAAAGCCGCACCTCAAGGTCCGGCCCTCGGCGATGGAGCGATTACGATGGCGCATCTCGCAGCAGCGCTGCGCGAGGTGGTCGGGACGCGCGACACATCACTCGTCCACCTTCCGCTCGGCTGGAACGGCGCGTACTGGGCATTCCATCACCCGCTCGACTTCCTGGGATCGGACGGCGGCGGCGGCGTCGGCGGTGGGCCGGGGATCTCGGTCGGTGCGGCATTGGCCCTCAAGGGGAGCGGGCGATTGCCGATATGCATCGGCGGCGACGGCGATTTTCTCATGGGCGCGACGGCTATCTGGACCGCGGCACACTACAAGATTCCGTTGCTGGTCGTCATCGCCAACAACCAGTCGTTCTTCAACGACGAGGTTCACCAGGAGCGCGTAGCGCGCATGCGCGGCCGGCCGGTGGAAAACAAATGGATCGGCCAGCGCATCACCGATCCGGCGGTCGATATTGCCGGGCTTGCCCGCTCGCAAGGCGCTCTCGGCATCGGTCCAGTGCAAAGCGCGGACGCACTGGTGCGCAGCGTTCCGCGAGGCGATTGCGCACGTCGACGCGGGCGGCGTTGCCGTCGTCGACGTCATCACCGAGCCGGGATACACGCCGGCCATGGTCGCCGCTCTGACCCGAGAGTCCAATTCAGTGACAAACAAACTGAGACTGTCGATGGCGATCGGTGACTACGATCGCAACCGGCCTTTGATCGACGGCGCAGTCCAGATCGACGGCGTTGAGCCCATCGTGATGACGCTCTCCCCGGAGGAGATATTTTTCCGGGCGATGAAGCACGACGCCTTCGATATCTGCGAGCTCTCGTTGAGTAGCTTCGTGTTGCGCACAGCGCGAGGCGACTGTCCTTATGTCGGGATACCTGCATTTGTTTCCCGCGCTTTCCGCCATACGTCCATCATCGTTCGCACGGACCGTGGGATTGCGTCGCCGCAAGACCTCAAGGGGCGACGGGTCGGTATCCCCGAATGGCAGCTCACGGCTAATGTGTGGGCGCGCGCGCTGCTCGAAGACTACGGCGTGACGCCGTCGGACATCCGGTGGGTACGCGGCGGAATAGAAGAGCGCGGCAGATCGGAAAAGGTGGCCGTCACGTTGCCCAAGGGCGTCGCGCTTGAAGACATCGGGCCCGATCAAACCCTGAACGCGATGCTGCAAGCGGGCGAAATCGATGCGTTCATGGGTCCTCGCGCACCGACGTCGTTTACGCCCGCGAACAAAGCGTTGAGCTGGTTGTTTGATGACCCTACCCGCGAAGCCATTGAATATTACCGGCGCACTCGGATATTTCCCATCATGCACCTCGTGGGCCTGCGGCGCTCGATCGCCTGCCGAGCAGCATCCATGGCTGCCGATGGCACTCCTCAAAGCCTTCGAGCGCTCGAAGCAACTGGCGCTGAAGAATCTGGCGGACACGTCGGCAACCAAGGTTTCGCTACCGTTTGTGGAAGAGCAACTGCGCCGTGCGCAGGAGTTCATGGGAGAGGACTTCTGGCCCTACGGCTTGCCGGCGAATCGGCATGTCCTCGAAGCATTCGTCAAACATCATCACGAGCAAGGCATCTCTTCGCGCGTCGTGGCCGTCGACGAACTGTTTCATCCGGCTTCGCTGGAAAGTCACAAGATCTGACGGCACACCGATCAAGGAAAACAGTTATGACTAAGCGTTGCCGCGTTGCGTTGGTTGGGGCTGGTGTCATGGGGCGCGCCCATCTCGACATACTCTCGAAGAGCCCCGATTTCGACGTTGTCGGCATCGCTGACCCGACCGCGAAGATACTGGCGCCTCTGGCCGAAAAGGGGTTCCGCACCTTTGCCGACTATCGAAGAATGCTGGAGGAGGCGAAACCCGAAGGCGTCGTGATCGCGACGCCAAACTCGCACCATGTGCCGGTCGCGCTGGATTGCATCGAGCGGGGCATCGGTACGTTGATCGAAAAGCCCGTTTCGGACTCGGTGGAAAGCGCCCTGCAACTCTTGAAAGCGCTGTCAAAAACCAACGTCCCGGTTCTGATCGGACACCACCGCAGGCACAATCCGCTGCTCAAGAAGGCCGCCCAGCATATCGCCACGGGCGGCATCGGCAAGGTTGTCGCTATTGTCGGGATGTGGCTGCGGCGCAAACCAGACGAATATTTCGCAGACACCTGGAAGCGGGAGGCCGCTCGAGGCGGAGGCGTCCTGTTGATAAATACCATCCACGATGTCGATTGCCTCAGGATGTTGTGTGGCGAAATCGAGAGCGTTCAGGCAATGACGTCCAGCAAGGTGCGCGATTTCGATGTCGAAGACACGGCGGCAGTCGCGCTGCGCTTCGAAAGCGGTGCGTTGGGCACGCTCACGGTCTCGGATGCAACGACCGCACCGTGGTGCTGGGAGATGACGTCGCGGGAAGATCCACGATTCGCCTCGGTTCCCGAGAATTGCTATGTCATTTGCGGGACGCAGGGGTCGCTTACTGTCCCCACGCTGGAAAACTGGACCAACGAGCCCAATGGCGGGCGCGAGGCGCCTTTGATGCGTCGGCGCCTGTATCACGTACCCGCCGACGCGCTGACGGAGCAGCTCGCGCACTTCGCACGAGTAATGCGACGCGAGGAGAAGCCACTGGTGACGGCGGAAGATGCGACGCGAACCCTTGCCGTGACGCTCGCCGTGAGCCAATCCGCCAGGCGCGGAACGATGGTGCGGATCGCCGAGATGCTCGCGGAAAGTCAAACGACGAAGGAAGCGGCATGATCTGTGTCTCCCATCTCACCGCCCTGGACGCGCCGCCCGAGGAATTCCTGACCTGTGCGGCCGCCGCCGGATTCGAGGGTGTCGGGCTGCGGATACTCCCGCCGAAGCATGCGCCCGGCAGATGGCCCGTCGTGGGCGACCGACCGCGTGTCGCCGCGTTGAAACGCCAGGCCGATGATCTCGGCATCCGGATTTTCGAGGCCGAATCTTTCGGTATCGATGTCGACACACAGGTGCCGGCATTGCGACCGGCGCTGGAAACCGCGGCCGAGCTCGGCGCGTCGTACATCGTGTCGGGGGGGATCGACGATGACGAAGGACGCCTCGTCGCCGGGTACGCAGCGCTCAGCGAGGCGGCGCAGAGCTTCGGACTGGGCATGGCGATCGAGTTCATGCCAAGCCGACCGATGCGCTCGCTGGTAGATGCCATGCGGGTACTGGGCAAGGTCGCGCATCCGAATGCGCGTCTCATGATCGACGTACTGCATCTCGCGCGATCGGGTGGAACGCCGGACGATGTCGCGGCGCTCGATCCGAAAGTCATCGCTTACATCCAGATTTGCGACGCGCCGGCAGAGCGCTCGGCGCCGTCGCTGGTCGAGGAAAGCCGCGCGGGCCGGCTCTTCCCAGGCGAAGGCGGATTGCCGCTGCAGCGCCTGATGGACGTGCTCCCTGCGGATATATCGATGAGCCTCGAAGCACCGCATGCAGTCCATGCCGGTCTGCCGCCCAGGGAGCGACTCAAGATCGCGGGTGAATCGACATTGCGCTTTGCCGCGGCCATGCGCGCCCGCCGCCGCGGATTTGCTCCCGCGGAATGACAACGCTTTCCAATCCGATTGCACCAACCACAGCCAGGAGTCCGCGCGCCATGCCGCAACGTACAGTGCTTTGCCTCAACGGCCCCAACCTCAACATGCTCGGAGTTCGCGAGCCGGAAGTCTACGGTCGAACAACGCTCGCCCAGATCGAGGCCGCGGTTCGCGAGCGAGCCGCTTCGCGTGAACTCGACATCGACTTTCGCCAGTCGAATTCGGAAGCGGAGCTCATCAACTGGATCCACCAGGCTTATGGCAAAATCGACGGCGTGGTTATCAATCCCGGCGCCTTTACGCACACCTCGATCGCCATCGCCGACGCGCTGCGCATCCTGACCTGCCCCATCATCGAACTCCACTTCAACAACTCGTACCGATACCCCGACCGCAAATTTCGGCATCTATCGCATGTGCGACCGGTCGCCACCGGCGTAATTTTTGGATTCGGCGCGGCCGGGTATCTGGCCGCGGTCGAGGCAATGAAGCTGCTCCTCGATCCTCCGTTCGAAGTGAAGAAATAACACCAGGTGCCCAAAGCCATGCAACACGACGCGCAAGCCAATGTGCCCTCTCCTCAGGTTGTGGACGCGGATGGAGCGGACAAGTCGTCGATTCTTCCCGCACATCGTGATCTTTACTACGGAGGCGCATGGCACCGTCCGTTGTCGGGTGACTATTTCGACCTGATCAGTCCCGGTACCGGCAAGTCGCTTGGCCATGCCGCGGACGGTTCGGCGGCCGACGTGAATGCCGCCGTCGAGAGTGCATTCCAGGCGTTCGCGGCGTGGCGCGACGTGCCGCCGCTGGAACGTGCAAAGTCGTTGCGTCGTTTTGCCGGGATCGTTCGCGAAAAGGCGCGGGAGCTGGCAATGCTCGACGCGATCGACTGCGGCAACCCGGTCCGCGCCATGGTGGGTGACGCGGAAATCGCCGCTGCGCAGATCGACTTCTTCGCCGGCCTGGTTACCGAAATGAAAGGAACGTCCATCCCGATGGGACCGGACAGGATGAACGTCACGGTTCGCGAACCGCTCGGCGTCGTTGCCAGAATCATTCCCTTCAATCACCCCTTCATGTTCGCCGCCGGAAAGTCCGCGGCACCGCTTGCCGCCGGCAACACCATCGTCGTCAAGCCGCCGGAACAGGCGCCCCTTTCCGCCTTGCGGTTGGCGGAACTCGTCGAAGGCCTCTTTCCGCCGGGTGTGTTCAACGTCGTCACGGGCCGCGGCCGCGACATAGGCGCAGCGTTGGTCGCTCATCCGTCCGTTGCCAAGGTCGCTCTCATCGGCAGTGTTGCGGCAGGGCGCGCGGTGATGCGCAGCGCAGCCGACACCGTCAAACCAGTATTGCTTGAGCTGGGTGGCAAGAACGCGCTGATCGCGTTTGCCGACGCCGATCCCGCGGTCGTAGCCGATGCGATGATTGCGGGAATGAATTTCGCCTGGTGCGGCCAGTCCTGTGGGTCGACCAGCCGGGCGTTTCTCCATGCGGCTATCCACGATCGCGTGCTGCACGAGGTCAAGGCCAGGATTGGCGCGTTCCGACCGGGCAGACCGGATGATTGGGACACGACCATGGGTGCGATCATCAGCCGACCCCAATATGAGCGGATCCTGTCGTATATCGCGACCGCCAAGCGGGAAGGCGCCACACTTGTGTGCGGCGGCGGATCGCCACAGTCATCGGCCCTTGCGGGCGGTCTTTTCATCGAACCGACAGTATTCGCCGATGTCAGGCCCGACATGACGATTGCGCGCGAAGAGATCTTCGGCCCGGTGCTCTCCGTGCTGAAATGGGAGGACGAGGCCGCGATGATCCACGACGTCAATGCGGTCGAAGTCGGCCTGACATGTTCGGTCTGGACCAACGACTTCAACGCCGCGTTGCGCACAGCGAACGCCGCGCAAGCAGGCTACGTCTGGGTCAACGAGGTGAGCCGGCATTTCCTGGGCGCACCGTTCGGTGGCGTCAAGCAGTCCGGGCTCGGTCGCGAGGAGTGTCTGGAGGAACTGTTGTCCTTCACGCAAGAGAAGAATATCCACATGCGATTTGCGCGGGCTCCGTCCACCTAGCATCAGGCTGCTAGACCCGCCCTTATCGCCGTCAATTGGCGCACCGCAGTCGCGTGTAGTCGAGACCCTCGTCAGGCTGTCGAGGTCGTCTGCTCTCGGCGCGCTGGCGAATTGGCGACGCCCCCGACCCGGATGCGCGATATGATGGATGCATGGGCATTTCGTGGGCAGCATGCGCGAGTTCGTGACATGTTGTCCAAAAAGGTGAGAGGACCAGCCAATGCATAAGCCGTTTGCTGCTGTCGTACTGGTCGTCGCTGGCTTTTTGGCGGCGCCTGCTTGCGAAGGTGTGGAGCTGGTCCTTACCGGACGGGCCGCGACCGCGGCGTTCCTTGATTCGACGTTCAAGCGGGCCGGCAAGTACGACCTCATACCGCCGTCGAAATGCAGCTACACGTACCTCGAACGACCGGACGTGAGCTTCGCCGACGGTCGAGTCAACATCCGAATGCATCTTTCGATCAGCGCGGCGCAGGAGGTTGCTGGCCAATGCGTCGGATCGAATGATGCTGTCTGGCTCACGGTCGCAGGCACGCCGTATGTCGATGGTAGCGTCGTCGGGGTCAAGGATGCGCGCATCGTGCAGATCGACAACCCGTCCTATCGCGTGCTGCTCGAGGCGGCCTTGCAGGGGCTGGTCCGCACGCTGCGAAACGACGTGGGTGCGACCGTGCGTGCGGCGCTGGCCAAGGAGGCCAGCCGCTATCGGCTTACCGTCAACAACCTGACCATCACCAACCTTCGCGCTCGAGACAATCTCCTGCGCGCCACGATCGACTTCGAGTTGTCCGGTGATGCTGCTCAATGAAGATCAGGCGGCCCGATGACGTACCGCATCGATTGTTCCAAGGGCCCGGACCCGCAAGAAGCGGGCGACGTCGAGGATGCGTTTCACGGTTCAGGCGCCAACACCGTACCCGTCGTGGGGCGCAACGTGAATCGGGCGATTTCCTCGGTCGCCGTCTGCGCCTCCGGAACGAGTCCGCGCATCTGAAGGAACCCGTGCACCATACCCGGGTAGCACGTGTAGCGCGTCGCGCACGCCCGCGGTTTGCAGCCGCTTGGCATACGCTTCCCCCTCGTCGCGCAACGTGTCGAATTCGGCAGTGATGATCAGCGCTGGCGGCAGGTCGGAGAGATCCGCCGCGAAGATGGGCGACACGCTCGGGTCCTTCGGGTCGCATCGATTGCCGCAATAGGTCCGGTAGTACCACGCCAGATCGTCGCGCGGCACGAGGCATTCGGTTGGCGACATGGCAATCGACGGAAATGAAAGGGTGAAATCGACCACCGGCTGTAGCAGAACCTGATAGCGGATCGCGACGCGGCGATCCGACTTCAAGCGCAGGCAGGTCACAGCGGCCAGATTCCCGCCCGCACTTTCGCCGCATACGACCACCGGTCCCGGCGCGCTGCCGAGCTCGACCGCATGCGCACCGGCCCACACAGTCGATGCCACGGCATCATCGAGCGCGGCAGGGAAGGGATGCTCGGGCGCCAGATCGGTAACCGATCGACAGCACCGTGTGTCGGGTGACATGGGCGAGGTTGCGACAGAATGCGTCGCTCTCCTCGATGCCTCCCTTGACATAACCTCCGCCGTGGAAATACAGCATGATCGGGCACGGGCCGTCGCTGTCGGGCGCATAAACGCGCGCCGCAAGCGGGGAGTCGACGCCGGGGATGGTCACGTCCTCGATACGTCCGATCGACACGAGCTCGCCGGTGATCGCGGGCGTCCAGAGATTGCGAAATGCTTGTCGCACGTCGGCTATCGGCATCGCCGATTGCGGCGCCTGGGTATGCGCCAGCTTCGTTTGTATCAGGTGCTGCAGCGCCGGATTCAGTGCCATCGTCCTCGCCGGAAGGTAAATGCGCGGATGCTTGGTAACTGAATGATAACCAGAAAAGCACAACCCCGCCGGAGCGGGGTTGTGCGACGGTAGTCGAGGTCGGCAATCGATACTACGAACTGCGGATGTCACCACTTGCGCTCGAGCACGACTTCGAGGTATTCGCTCGGCAGGACCAGCGTGCCGTCACCCGAGCGGTTGCGGCTCGCAATCAGGGCCAGCAGGTCCTGGTTGAAGGCGCTTGCTTGTCGGCATCGAGTGCTCCGTAAGTCTTGTTCATCGGGCCGTAGAACGTGCGGAACACTTCGATCCAGTGCGCCGCCGAACGATAACGGAAGACGAAATCGCGGCGCGTCGCGCGGATCTCCCGCGCTGTCTTGCCGAAGAGTTCTTCGAGGCGGGTCTTGGTGCCCCATAGCGCGGGCGACTGGACGCCGGGCGCGGGCGGTATGTACTTGCCGATGGTCTTGAACACCTGGCCGATGAAGCTCTCGGGTGTCCAGTTGGCCAGACCAATCTTGCCGCCCGGTTTGCAGACGCGCGCCAGCTCGCTCGCCGCCTTTTGCCTGATTCGGTGTGAACATCACGCCGAAGGTGGACATCACGACGTCGAAGGCCGCGTCGGCGAACGGCAGGTTCTCGGCGTCGGCTTCCTGGAAGTGGACGGTATGGCCTTCGGCAAGCGCCCGCGCGTGCCCGGACGTGAGCAGCGAAGGGACGTAGTCCGTCGAGGTCACCTCGCACCAGCGGCGCGCTGCGGCGAGCGTCGCGTTGCCGTTGCCGGCCGCGACATCGAGCACGCGGGAACCGGAGCGCAGATCGAGCGCTTCGCACAGGTTTTCACCGACGATCTGCAGGGTCGTGCCGACGACGGCATAGTTGCCCGCGGACCAGGCGGCTTGCTGACGAGTCTTCACGGCGGCGAAGTCGACGGCGGGTGCGGTGGGGGTCATCACTGCGGACATGGGGTACTCCTCTCGAGGTGGTTGGGAAACGGCTCAGTCGCTGGTGCTGGGATTGTTCATCGGTCCCGGCCCGCATTCGTCCATTTTTTCCGTAAAGTGCGAGGTCGCGTCGAGCGACTCTATTGACGGAGGTTTGCTCGCACCGACCATCGCGGACATCCCAGATGTTCCGATGCAAGGGCGGCATCGGGCGAGCCGACATGGGAGGCGGCTGGCAACGGCCAGATACAACCCGATAAAAACGACGAGCACGATTGCCGCTGCCTGCGTGAAAAATCCATTCCGCTGGGGAGCGTTGCTGCGACCAGATTCTTTTTCTGCCACGAGTATTCCTCCATCTTTTTCGTGCATAGATTGGACCGACGGCTGCGCTTCGCCCGCAGTGGCGCCGGCTGGATCCGACTCGTAATCGTCGCTGTTGGACGGAAAACAGGTCGTAGTAAAGAATTCGACTCCAATGCGTCTCGATCAGCGGTGGCGACGAGGGCTCCGCAGCACAGCGCACCGGTGTCGGTTGCGTCATTGCGTGATGCGCCGTGCGCAGTCGACGAAGCTGGCTGCAAATCGAGAAAGGCATCCGCGTCGCGACCGTTTTCCACGACGACCATGCCGAACTTCTGCGCCATGCGCATGATCGGCACGTTCGCCGTCAGACAGTGCATGATGAGTTTGGGCATGCGCCGGATGCGCGCGTGCGCGATGGCGCGTCGGAACAGCGCACTGCCGATGCCGCGACGACGATGCCTCGGCAGGACCGACAGTGCGAGCTCGGCCTGATCGTCCTCGATCGCGACATGCGCGACACCGATAAGCGCGTTGCGCTCGTCGTGAACGCCGAGCACGGCGTCCCGGTCGAGGTCGATCTGGTCGACGTAAGCGGCGATAACGGTCGGCGCAAGCGCCATGCCGAACCGGAGCGACCGGTCCTGCACGGGCAAGGCGAGAAAATGTCTCGCCAGCGTTGCCCGTGCGCTCTCGCTCAGGCGATGGACGGCAAACTTCTTCATGGCGTCTGCGGTCCGATCGCTGCTGAATAGAGGTCACGCCTGAACCCATGCGCGCGTCCGGCCTCGGATGGCAACGCACGGGCCGCCGGTGATCCGGCGCGTTCGCGTCGGGCTGCGGCGTCTGCCCGACGTGGTCGAGGGCGACCCGACCACAGCGCCAACTCGCGATCGCCAGCGCGGTGCCGGAGAATACGCGGGTCAGCGTCATCAGCCATCCCGCGTCGCCGTCGAACCAGCGCAGCAATCCGGTCGCTACCATGACCGCGCCGGTGAACCCGACGAAGAGCCACAGGCAGCACGCGGCCTGGCGTGCTTTGGAACTTGTTCCGAGATTCAGACATTGTCGTCAAGCCTCAGATGCTGTCCTGATCCCGATCCGAAGCACCCCACGCGACACGGTGCACGTCGACGCGCGAAAGGCCGATATCGTGCAGATCGCGATCGCTCATCGTCGAAAAGTCGATCAGCGCAGCGGCTGCCACTCGCCGCCTCTCGAGCCACGCGTCGAGTGCCTTCGCGACGTTGCGCACGCCTCGTGCTGCAACCTGCATCTGGCCAGCGAGCCAAAGCAACGCGGCGGCCGAACGGTACTGCGTTTGGTACAGGGACATCGATTGCACTTTCAGTCTCCACGAGCCTCGATGGATGCGAGTCTATTGGCCGCGTGCGGCAGGAGAACTTCACCGGGAGAGCCCGTTTTGTTTCATTTGTTTCACGTGCCCCGTCGCCCTGCGAATCGATTGCGAATCGATTTATCCTTGGGGCTCGCCGGGCTCTCGTCCCGTGCCATGACCAAGGAATGCGATTGACCTCCACATCACAGCGCGATAGTTGTACGATCAGCGATTCCGTCGCTCACGGGGTCGGTCATTCGTCCGCCGAGGCGGCGGGCAGGAGTGAGACGACCTCCGTGAGTCCAAAAGCCACCATCCTGGTTGTCGACGACGAGCCGGACGTCCGCGAGGTGCTGGAGGAGTACTTCGGCACCCACGGGTACGTGGTCCTTGGTGCAGAAAACGCCAGCGTCGCGAAGGCGATGGCCGCCGAGCATCCTGTCGACATCGCGCTCGTGGACATCAACATGCCCGGCGAGGATGGCCTGAGCCTCGCGCGGCATTTCCGGGAGCGCTATGCGTCGCTCGCGATCGTCATGCTGACGTCTGCCGGCACGGTGGTGGATCGAATCGTCGGCCTCGAGATGGGCGCCGACGACTATGTCCCCAAACCCTTCGATCCGCGCGAACTGCTGGCTCGCGTCAAGAGTGTCCTGCGGCGCACCTCCTCCGCGGGTCGGGCCGAGCTCGGCGCGGAACGGGTGCGCATCGGGCGGTGCGTGCTCGATCTCGCGGCCCATCGGCTGACCGATGAGCACGGGGCGGAGGTCGCGATGTCGCCGCTGGAATTCGATCTGCTGAAGGCGCTCGCGGAACACCCCAATCGGGCGCTCTCCCGCGAGCGCATCCTCAATCTGAACCAGAAAAAGGATTGGGACCCATTCGACCGCAGCGTCGACCTGCGCATCATGCGCTTGCGCAAGAAGATCGAACCCGATCCCGACCACCCGCGATTCATCCGGACCGTGCGCAACGAGGGCTACATCTTCGTCCCGGACGGCGAGTGACCGTCAAAGGACCGGCTACGTGAACATGCTAAAGACGACTGTGCGTACTCACCGCCATCGCGCTCCTGCTTACCGTCACCGGGTGCGTGCGCGAACCGGAAGCCGTCTTGCGCATCGGCACCAATGTCTGGATCGGCAGCGAACCGCTGTATCTGGCACGGGAGCTTGGCCATCTGGATCCTGCGACCGTGCAACTCGTCGAGTATCCGTCGGCGAGCGAGGTCCTGCGCGCGTTTCGCAACCAGGCCATCGACGGCATGGTCATCAGTCTCGACGAGTTATTCGGGCTCGCGGTGGACGGGTTCCAGCCACGCATCATCCTGGTCGTCGACGTGTCCCATGGCGCTGACGTCGTCGTCGGTCGTCGTGGCATGCGGACGATGCACGACCTCAAAGGCAAGTCGGTCGCCGTGGAGAGCAGCGCCCTCGGCGCATTCGTGTTGAGCCGGGCGCTGGCCATCAACGGCATGCAGGCAAGCGATGTCAACGTCGTGCACCTGGAGTCGAACGAGCAGCCGGAAGCGTTCGAGAAGGGACAGGTGGACGCCGCCGTCACCTTCGACCCGTATCGCGCGCAATTCCTGCGCGCAGGCGCCAAGACGCTGTTCGACAGCACGCAGATACCAGGCGAGATCGTCGACCTGCTGGCGGTACGGGCCACGGCGATCAAAGAGCATCCGAAGGCGATCCAAGCGCTGCTCACCGGCTGGTTCCGTGCGATCGACTATATCGGCAGCGACCCGAAGGATGCAGCGAAGCGCATGGGGATTCGCCAGCAGACCAGCGGCGAGCAGTTCCTCGAGGCGTGGCAGGGTCTGCACATCCCGAGTCGCGACGAGAATCTCAGGATGCTCGGCGGGGCGACACCGGAACTGACAGTGACCGGGCGCCGACTCATGGCCTTGATGGTCGACGCGAAGCTGCTGCACTCCGGGCTGGAAATCGAAGGAGTGCTTGCGCCGGGACCGCTGGAGAATTTGCCGCGATGAGCATCGCCGCGCGCGGGTACCAATGAGCGCGGCGGGCGAGGCAAAGCCGAGCCAAGGCCCGAAGGGCGCGACGCCGTGCGAGTTGGCGCGGCCGACGGATGGACGTTTGGCCTACGGTAGGTGGCGCAAGGAGGCCGCCCGGTGAGCATGCGCGTTCCCGTATCGCTCAAGGTTACGGTCCCGCTCATCCTGCTGGGCTTTGCCGCGATCCTGAGCACGGTGAACCTCGTCTACCACGTGCCTCAGGCGGAGCGTGCGGCGGAGGAGGATAACCGCAAGCGACTCGCCCAGGAGATGTCTCGTCTCCAAAGCACGCTGGAGTATTTGTTGCTCAAGGGCGATCTGGCCGCGGCCCAGCACGAGATCGCGGTGCTGGCGCACAACCACGACGTCGTATTCGCAGCGCTGACGGACGATCGGGACATTGTCCTCGCGGCGACGCGCCGTGCCTGGTTGGGCCAGCCGATCGCCGCGGTGTTGCCGCAATCCGATCGGGACCAGGGTGCCGACGCCAAGCGTGAACGTCGTGCGGGATTGATCATCACCGCGAATGGCAACGAGCTGCTCGGCCGGGCCGGCATCCTGATGGGCACCGAAGGTGACGAGCTGCGTCCGTCGCGCACCGGCAACGTGTTTCTGGCGTACGACCTCAAGCGGTACAAAGCAGAAGCTCGCGCGCAAGTCCTCCAGCAGTCGCTCTACTGGGCCGGCTGGGTGACGGCCCTCGCCCTGGCGATGTGGCTGGTATTTCATTTTCTCCTGACCCGGCGCACCGCGCGGCTGGTCGGTGCGGCCGAGCAGCTCGCGGAAGGAAATCTCAGTGCGCGGAGCGACCTGAAGGGGAGCGACGAACTCGGCCGGTTGAGTCGAGCCTTCGATGCGATGGCGCTTGCGATCTCGGCCGACATCACCGAACGCAAGCGCGCCGACGAGGCCCTTCGCGTCTCAGAGGCTAGCTATCGCGCGATTTTCGATGCGGCGGAGGACGCGATTTTCATCCACGATGTCGAAACGGGCGCCATTCTGGACGTCAATCTGAAGGCCTGTGCCACGTTCGGCTACACCCGCGAGGAGTTCCGCCGGATCGACATCGGTGCGCTGGGTACGGGCGAACATCCCTATACGCAAGCAGATGCGATGGAACTGCTGGCGCGCGCGTATGCCGGCGAGCAGCTGAGCGTCGAATGGCACGGCAGGAGCAAGGATGGCAGTCTGCGCTGGCATGAGGTTTACGTTAAGCGCGTGACCATCGGCGGCCAGGATCGAATACTGGCGCTTGCCCGCGACATCACCGAGAAGAAGCGCGCCGCGGAAGAACTGGGGCGCCAGCGGGAATCGCTGTACCAGCGCGAAAAACTCGCCGCGCTCGGCTCGCTCCTTGCCGGTGTCGCCCATGAGCTCAACAATCCGCTGTCCGTCGTCGTCGCCCGGGCGGTGCTGCTCGAGGAGCAAGGGGACGCGGTGACCCGCGCGGCGGCGCTGAAGATTCGTACTGCCGCCGAGCGCTGCGCGCGGATCGTGCGCACGTTCCTGGCCATGGCACGGCAGCAGCGGCCGACACGCGGACCGGTGGCCGTGAACGACGTCGTGGTCGCTGCGCTGGATATCACCAGTTACGCGGTTCGCACCAGCAGCATCGAAGTGACGCTCGATCTCGCGAAGGATGTTCCGCTCATCCTCGCCGACGCGGATCAGCTCCACCAGGTGCTGCTCAACCTGATCATCAATGCGCAGCAGTCCCTGCAGGATCGGCCGGGGCCGCGGCGGATACGGGTCGCCAGTCGCTTCGACAAGAACGCCGACGAAATCCGCATTACCGTCACCGACAATGGGCCGGGCATTCCGCGACATCTTCGGGCGCGCGTATTCGAACCGTATTTCACGACAAAGCCGGTCGGAACCGGTCTGGGTGTCGGCCTGGCGGTCAGCCAGGGCATCGTCGAAGCGCATGGTGGTACGCTGACCGTCGATTGTCCGCTCGATGGCGGTGCGGTATTCACCATCGCGCTTCCGGTGGGTGCCGTCGATGCGACCGTCGCCGAGGCAGGGTCGACGGCAAGGGCCCTGGCGCGATCGCACTCGATACTGGTCGTCGACGACGAGGCCGAAATCCGCGAGACGCTCGCTGCCATTCTGACGGGCGCGCGCCATCGGGTGGTCACCGCCGGGTCCGGACGTGAAGCCCTGGAGCGCATGGCCGCGGAACACTACGATGTGATCCTCACCGATATCCGCATGCCGGATATCGATGGACGGGCCCTGTATCAGGAGATCGCGCAGCGCTGGCCGACGCGGGCAGGCGGAGTCGTCTTCGTGACCGGCGATACGCTCGCTTCCACGATGCGTGAATTTGTCGCCGAGAGCGGCCGTCCCGTGATCGAGAAGCCGTTCCTGCCAGCCGAAGTGCGCCGCATCGTCGCCGAGCTCGCGATGGACAGCAAGGGGGCGCCTCCGGGCTGAGCCGATCGCGTGGCGTGTCTGGTGCAACAAACGAAACAAGAATGGCTGTTCGATGAAGTTCTCCTGCTGCATCTGCGCAATAGACTTCTTGCATTGGCGGGTAAACCCATCCTTGGTGCCGCCGTCACGAGAACTGAACGAGTCGAACATGAAGAACTACAATCCCTCCGCACCGCGCGTCGCGTCCGGTTTGGCCGCGATCGCGATGGTTGGAGTCACCATGGGTGTACTGGTCGTGTTGCCGGCGAAATTCGATTCCTTAAGCGAAGATCCGTATACGCTTGCTGCCGCAAGGGCGGCTACAATGGCAATGACCGGCGCGCCCAGCCCGGCGCGCGTCGATGGGCTGGACATCGATGGCGCCAAGCACCCCGCAACCGATTGCGCGGCCGTCGGTGCGCAGGCGTCGCGTGGAAAGTCGCACAAATTGATCTCGCGCAGCCAGACCAGCACTTGACACGCGGGCACGGAACGCTCGTTGCTCTGGACCGCGTGAGTTTGGCACTCGTCATTACGAAGGAGAAAGCATGGCCCAGTCGCACAAGGGAAGCTGTTTCTGCGGAGCCGTTGAAATTGCCGTCACCGGCGATCCGGTCGCCGCGGGTTACTGTCATTGCTCGTCGTGCCGGAGCTGGTCGGCCGCACCGGTCAACGCGTTCAGCCTCTGGAAACCCGAGGCCGTGAAAGTTACCAAGGGCGAGAGCAACGTCGGTGTCCACCACAAGACGGAAAAGAGCTACCGCAAGTTCTGCAAGGCATGCGGCGGCCACCTGCTCACCGATCACCCGCTATGGGGTGTGGTCGACGTTTACGCCGCCACGATCCCGACCTTTCGCCACGAGCCGAAGCTCCACGTGAATTACGCGGAGACCGTTCTCCGGATGAAGGATGGCCTGCCCAAGATGAAGGATATGCCCAAGGAGATGGGCGGGTCGGGCGACGTTTTGCCGGAATAGGGGATACGGCAAAGGGGCCGCCGCATGGATGCCTACTTGGCAACCGAATTGCGGGCTCTCTCCCACTGCTTCTTGAACAGGTCCATCACGTCATTGAGGTGCTGGGGACTTTCGGAAGAGCTGACGGCATGGTTGGGATCGGCAGTGGACGTGACCGCAATACTGCTCACGCCGTTGGCTTCGCATCCGACGATCGCGCCGGTGCCGTTCTTGGCGCCGGCTTCCCACGATTCGAGGTAGATGCTGCACTTGGTGACGCGCCCCTTGGTAGCCCAGGTATACGCGACCTCGTCGTCCTGTTTGTAGCCGGGTTCGAGTGTCTTCATCATGGCAAAGAAACGCTGCAAGGCGATCGCGTTGTAGTCGGGAAAGTTGGGCCAGAGCCTGGTGCCGAGCAGCAGCTCGTTCTTGTTCGCATCCCGCATGAAGATGTTGATGGTGATCGAACTGTCCTTGAACGTCGGCTTTGCCGAGGGCGCGGGTTTCTTGGTCTGCGCGAACGCCCCCGAAGTACCAAAGGCGAAGGCAAGCACCAGCAGCAGCGTTATTGGGCGCAACATTGAATCCTCCTGGCACGTGTCGTGGTTGAATCGGGAACGGGGATTTTATCGGCTTCGCCGATCGACGTCACAAGAACGATAGTATCCTTGAGTGGGTGAAACATCGTTCAGCCAGCATCATCGGCGCGCCGACCGACATCGGCGCCAGCGTTCGCGGCGCGAACATGGGGCCCGACGCGCTGCGCGTGGCCGGCGTGATCGAGGCCCTCGCCGGCGTCGTCGGCGACGTGAGCGACAAGGGCAACCTCAACGGTCCGCTCAATCCCGTCCTGCCGGCGCACGACGGTTATCGCCATCTGGCGGAAGTCGTCGCCTGGAACCGGCTGGTCTACGCGGCGGTGCACGACGAGCTGCGCGGCTGGCGCCTGCCGATCCTCCTGGGCGGCGACCATTCGCTCGCGATCGGCTCGATCAGCGCCGTGGCGCGACACTGCCGGCAGTCGGCGGCAGAAGCTGCGCGTGCTGTGGCTCGATGCCCACGCGGATTTCAACACCGCCGCGCTGACGCCGAGCGGCAACATGCACGGCATGCCGGTGGCGTGCCTGCTGCGGCTACGGCCCCGAGGAGCTCACGCGCGTCGGCGGCGCTTCGCCCGCGCTGCGGCGCGCCGACATCCGGCTGGTCGGCATTCGCAGCGTCGACGACGCCGAGAAGCGCTTCCTGCGCGAGGTCGGCATCGAGGTGTACGACATGCGCTGCGTCGACGAGATCGGCATGCGCCAGACGCTCGAGCGGGCGTTGGCGGGCGTCGACGCCGAAACGCACCTGCACGTCAGCCTCGACGTGGACTTTCTCGATCCGGACATCGCGCATGGCGTCGGCACGCCGGTGCGCGGCGGCCCGACCTACCGCGAATCGCAGCTGTGCATGGAGATGATCGCCGACACCGGCCGCCTGGCGTCGCTCGACATCGTGGAGCTCAATCCCGCGCTCGATCACCGGAACACGACGGCCGAGCTCGCCGTCGATCTGGTCGAGAGCCTGTTCGGCAAGAGCACGCTGATCCGGGCGCAGGACGATTGAGTCACTTTGCCAGGACCCATGACGGTTAGCGGATCGAGAAATCCACGCGGGTCGGCGCACCCTGGTCGGTGATGCCGTCACCGGTCACCTTCGCAGCGACGACGAACACGCGCTCGGACGCGATCGCCCCGGGTCCGACGAACCATTCCTTGACGGTCAACGCGCGGCGGTTGGCGAGCGACCGCAGCGCCTCGTCGTCGGTGCGATAACTCGCCAGCAGGAGCGCCTCCATCTCGGCGGGCGTGACGTCCTTCGCCATGCCGATCGCGTTACGAGGTTTGTCGGGGAGATTGGTATCGCGATAGACGAGCGCGAGATACTTCGGATACTCGGCCGTCTCGATCTTCAGCGTTTCGACCGCCGGCGCCGATTCACCCTGGCCGACGAGCGCCTTCTGCTTCTGGATGCGCATGGCGCGATCGAGTTCGACGCGCTTGAGTCCGTCGCGATCGACGTCAGGTACCGCCCGACCCGCGGCGTCGAGCTTGAGGGCGGGACGATCCGCGAGCGCTTTGGCGAGCGATCGGCAGCTCCTCTCGCTATCGGCGGACAACTCGGCGTGTCCGGGGGCGAATTCGACGTAGGCGAGTTGCTCGCTGTGCGGGCCACCGATGATTGCGCCCAGTACGGCGAACGGCGCCGTGACGATCTTCGTGAGCAGGTTGACGATGATCTGCACGATCACGGCGCCCACCGAGAATTTCGGATCGTCGAGTGAGCCGGAGATCGGTAGATCGAGATTGATCACACCGTTACGGTCCTTGAGCAGCGCGACGGCCAACAGTATCGGTAGCTTGGTTGCGGTTGGACTCTCGACGTGGTCGCCGAACGTCAACTGGTCGAGCACCAGCTTGTTCGACGCCGCGAGCTTGCGATTGTCGATCTTGTAATGCACTTCGAGCGGAGCTTTCCCTTCTGGATGCCGTACCCCGCGTATTTCGCGGAATACGGCGTAAGCGGCGGCAGATCGATGTCGCGGGCGCTGGCCGTCAAATCGAGCGTGAGCGCGCGCGCGAACGGATTGACCGTGCCGTGGATTGCCACGGGCGAGTGTCTTCGACCCGCGCCTCGACCTGCACGTCTCCCGCCTGCGTCGCCGACAATGCGGAGAACACTTCCGGCAACGTCGGTAAGGCCACAAGTAGTTGGATTTGACGAAGAAACGGAGAACTGCGTACTTCGCCGTGCGCAACTTCGATGCGACCGATCGACACCGGCAGCTCCTGGTCCCGGCGGTCGATGGCGAGAACCTCCGTCGATGTCACGCCGGCCGCGGTGGTCGAGGGTGCGGACTCCGCCGCGCCGGTGGCCACGGATTCCGGCGCGAGCTTGCTGCATATTGAGTGTGGCATCGGGAATCCACGCATGCGCGCGTAGAACTTATTGAGCGCGATGGCGCCGAGGGGAATCTTCCACCAGGTTCCGACTTCCACTTTACCGCTGTGAGCGCGATGCTTTCGAGCGGAGTAGCTCCTGCCAGGCGGCAGACGGCCACCCATCCGTAATCCGCTTGATCGTTAACATTGCCGCGTAGGTTGCGCTGGTGCCGCGCTACCACGGCACCGTAGGTTGCAGGTGTCCCTTGGCGCCGACCGCGCCGCTGGCGACGATGGACATGGTCCTCGCCTCGAAATACGGGCGTAGCTGCACCAGGTCCAGGCCGCTCGCATCGACCCGCCAGTCGACGCTGACCGGGTTGGCTGGAATTTCTCCGTTGAACTGCACCTGGTGGCGGTGCCCACCCGCGTGGCGAAAGCTGTATCGTTCCCTTGTGGCGCGCGGCGTCGCCCGTTGTCGACGGAGATACGCGCATCGGCAGCTTGAGCTTGACCGGCGGTTGCACGACGGTCTCCCGAGTTGCTGGAGCGCGCTCGAACTGGACAGCCGCCGAACCAGCAGCGCCCACTCCGCGTCGCTGTCGGCTTCGCGGGCTAGCTGATCCCCGTCGCGCTGCGTGCCGATGAGGAACCCAAAGTTGATGTCGCCGTCTTCTTGCCGAACCAACCGAAACGCCGGACGCTGAGATTCGGCGCGGTCGATCGTGATGTTGCGCTTTGCGAGGTCGAAGGCGACGCCGCTCAGGTCGACCCGTGGAATGCGCCAGAGCGGATCGGTCTCGCCGCGCACTGCCATCTCCAGATCGGCAAGCGTCGCTGCGCCTTTTGTCAGCGTCAGTTGCAGCGGATTGGCCGCCGCCGCAACGGCAAAATCGCCAGCCAGATCGATCGTGCCCTTGCGCACGTCGAGATTGACCGTTTCCGCGTAGTACGGAAAGAGCAGGTCGAGGTGAAACGTCGTCAGCGAGAAATGGCCGCTCGCCGATTTGCCCGCGAGGTCGACGTCGCTATGCGCCGCGAAGTGCGCGCCGGTGTTCGAGTCGAAGGCGACGTCCGTCGTCCCTTCGCCGCTCGATCCGATTTTCTTGGCATCCAGCGCCACGCTCGACAGATCGACCCGCAATGCCGGTGCGACCCCTTCGTCCGCGATATGGAGGATACCGTTGGCGATGTGGACGTCGGCGATCGCGAACTTCCAGGGCGGCGACGCAGCGTCGGCTGTCTTCGCAGCGCCGGCGGGCGGGTTGCCCGGGCTCGCCGGCGTGCCGAGCAAGCGGTCGAGCTCGAGCGCGCCGTCGGCAAAGCGATGCAAATCCACCTCCGGCGCGTCGAGGCTGATGCGCCTCAGGGCAACCGATCGTCCCAGCACGTCGAGTTTCTCGATCGCGACGTCGACACTTTTGGCGGCGGCAAGCCGCGAATTGTCGCTGCGCGCGATCGTCGGGCCATCGAGGCGAGCAGTGCCATCGAGGGTCAGCGACTTGGGCGTCCCTTTCTCCGTCACGAATGCAAACGTCAGCCGTGTCGTAAGGGCGCCGGCGGTAAGTTTCATCCCTGCGGGCAGCGGTGCATACGCCATGTAGCGCGGCAGCGCCAGCGCATCGAGGTTGAGCTCGAGCGTCGCCTCTTCGATGTCGGCGAACGGTGTGCTCGAGTTGCCCGCAAGCTTGAACTGGGCGCCGTCGATCGCACCGTCCAGTCGTGGCGTCACCCGGATCTTTGCGTCATACGGCAGGCTCGACAGAAACGGGATGCCGATGCCGAGATTGGTCACCGCGGTCGACCGCCGCAGCTGGCGATCGTCCAGAGCCAGCGTGCCGTCCTCGATCTCGATGTTGTTGATCGAAAACGCGGTCGTCGGTCCCGCCGGTTGAGCACGCCAGCGCTCGATCAGGTCGCCGACGTTGTAGGAGCCGTCGGCGTTACGGGCGAGATCGACCTTGGGTCGGACGACCCGCACCGCGTCGAATACGTGTGCAACAGAAAAAACGAGAACGATATGCGGCCCAGTGCCAGCAGCGGGTTCGCGGTAAGGAACCGGTGCGGAACCCGCGCGCGTAGCTCGCCCTGACGATGATGAGGCTTGCCACCACGCTCAGGCAGAGGATGAACACCGGCATCGGCGGCGACCAGAGCAGTCCGCCGCCCACGATACGTCGCGGCAGCGGTACCAGCAGACAAGCCACCATGTTCGTCGTCGTCAGGTAAGCGCCGACGAGCCAGATATCGGGGCAACGGCGCGCGACCTGCTCGAGGCGGGCCCTCGGTTGCAGACCCGCCCAGGCGCCGGCGAGGAAGGCAGGAACAGGAACCACTCGCCGTACGACAAGGCCCCAGCTGCCAGGATAACTAGGAGCCAGAGCAGCGGCGCCATGCGCCGCGGGTTGCCGGCACGAGTCGCGAGCAGAAACAGCAGCGGAAAGACGAGGTCAAAGCGAACTCGAAGAAGAGGGACCACGTGACGCCGTTCTGCCCACGATGTCCAGCGCGAACGCTCCATTCAGGAATACGAGATTCTTGAGCAGCGTCGCGAGTGCGATGGCCTGGCTGCCGACCTGGTACATGGACACCAGTACCGCAGCGACAAAAGCAATCAGGAACGCGGGATAGATCTTGCCGGATTCGATGTCCGGGAACGTGAGGTAGGCGGACAACGTGCGCATATCGCCGAAATCCTCGACTGATCACGAAACCGCTGATGGCGAAAAACATGTAGACGCCGTAGTGCGAGTAGAACAGCCAAGAACAGGAGTCTGTCGGCGGCACCCAGGGCGAAGAAATCCGTCACGTTGGGCAGATTGGTGTTCCGGTGATAGATGGCGAACAAGCCGGTGAAATGGACGGCGAACACGAGGGCGACCGCCCAGCCGCGTAGCCCATCGACTGCTTCGATCCGGTGCCGGTCGTCCTGCATCTGAGGTCAAGGTTGGCTCGAGAGCCCGCATCATACCCAAAATGCATGGAATGAAGCGGGTCGCACGACTACGTCGAGCTGATCACGACAATGGCCGCAAGCGTCAACAGGATGCCCGCGATTTCGCGTCGGGTGACCTGCTCCTTGAAGTAGCGGCGCGACAACGCGTAACTGAAAAACACCTCGACCAGGCCGACGACGCGCACATCGACGGCACTGCGCATGGCAAATGCGGTCAGCCAGCCGAAGGACGCGAGAGCTCCCATCAGCCCGGCGAGCGTCGAAACACGCCATTGCACCATGACTTTTTGCAGTCCGGCGCGGTCACGAACCGCGAGATAGCCGCCGAGCAACACGCTTTGAATCGCCTGCGCCCAGACCAGCGAATAGATCGCTGCGACCCAAGGCAGCGGCGCGTCCAGTGCGAGTGCCGCGCCGCGATACCCGACCGCGGAAAGCGCAAACCCTGCGCCCGAGGCGAGACCGAGCGTCGCTGCCGGTGAAAACCACGATGCCACCGCCCGCTGGCGTTGCGCGGATGGCTTGACGGACAACAGCACCACGCCGACGGTGGCCAGGACGATAGCAACGGCCGTTGGTATCGACAGACGCTCTCCAAGCAGCACGAGCGAGTAGAGCGCGATCTGAATGATCTCGGTTTTCGAATAGGCTACGGCAACGACGAAACTGCGTTGTTCCATCGCCGCGATGAGAAATGCCGTCGCGGCGAGCTGTGCACCGGCGCGACGCTGACCCACGCCAGAAACCCGGACGTGGGAGTCGGCAGCGGATCGGCCGTCAGCGTGGCAATCGCCAGCAGTCCGCCGATGGCGAAGGGCAGGCCGTAGATGAAACGAACCAGCGTGGCCGGAAGTGTCCCTGCCGAACTGACCAGACTCCGCTGCGCGGCATTGCGCACCGTCTGGAAACCGGCGGCTGCAATGACGATGGGAATCCAAAGCCAGCTCGTCATCGGTCAGTCACGCGCTACTCGAACAGTTTGTTGGCTTCGGGATACGGCAATGCGTCGTTGTGGAAGCGCGTGTAGGTGCCGTGCTGCAGGAGTTCCTCCGCGATCCTGCGCGTCAGCATCATCGTCGCGCGCATGGGGCCCGAACCTTCGCTCGCGCGGCGCACGCCGAGTTGCTCGAGCTCGGAGATCGGCGGGCAACCGGGCATGGTGAGGACGTTTATCGGTCCGTCGACTTCGGCGACGAGGGCCTTGATGGTTTCGCGATCGATGGCGGCTGGCACGAAAAGGCAGTCGGCGCCAGCCTCGCGGTAGCAGTTCATGCCGCCCGATCCGGTAACGCTTTCGGATCGTTGTAGCTCTTGACCGTCGTGCCGCGATACAGGATCTGGGCGTTGCGTTCGGTGATCTGGCGATGCAGCGCGACGAATGCCGGCTCCATGTCCGATGTCGGCCGCGGCTCGTGCTCGAAGTGGTGGTGCCGGTCCTCGCCGCGCACGAGCGTCGCGCTGTCATCGCCGGCGACCTGCGCCACCGTCGTCGGGATGTACCGAATGGCAAACCCGATGCGACGATCGCCGGATGGATTCGGCGGCGAGCCGTGCACGAGGCGCACGTGATGGAGCGACATCTCGCCCGGCTTGAGTTCGATCGTCACCGCCCGTCTTTCGTCCACGTCGACCGTAACTTCCTGACCGCGGGTGAGCAGGTTGTTCTGTGCGAAGGTGTCGCGATGGGGGATCTGATCGCCCTTGTGTGTGCCGGGAATGAAACCCATGGCGCCGTTCGCCAGGTTGCTAGGGGTGAGGGCGATCCAGGCCGTGACGACGTCCGGCTTGTCGAGGCCCCAGTAGGTCGAATCCTGGTGCCAGGATACGAACGCCGGATTGTGCGCTTCCTTGATGAAGAAGTTCGTCGTCCAGCACAGGAGGTCGGGGCCGTAGAGATCCTCGATGGCGTCGACGATCTTCTCCTGCCGCACGAGATCGCCGAGCCACGAGAAAAGCAGATGCGACTTGTGGCGAAGATCGCCCTTGAGCGGACCGCCCGTTTTCGCTTCAAATGCTTCGAGTCGACGGCGAATCTCCAATGCATCGCCTTCGGACATCACACGAATGGGAAAGATGCAGCCATCGCGCCAGTAGTCGTCGATTTGCTGTTGGCTAAGTATCTTGGGCATGACACCTCCTTCAACTAAACATTCGCAAAATGGGTGAGAGTTTTCTCCCTCACCCGACGCGCTCTCGCGCGTCGGCCTCTCCCGGAGGGAGAGGCGAAGGCACGGACCCCTCTCCCTCTGGGAGAGGGGCAGGGGTGAGGGCTGAGCTTTGCCGATTGTCAGTCACTTCTGCAAAGCTCAGTCGGCACTGCCGGTGATCACCTTCATCACCTCGGGTGGATAAGTATTCCCCGGTTTGCCGTGATAGATGATTTCGCCGCGTTCCAGCACGTACAGGCGGTCCGCATAGTCGGGGATGTGGTGGACGTTGGATTCGGCCATGAGCACGCCGTGGCCGAGTCGGCGAATCGACGCGATACCTTCGCTGATGCTGGGAATGATCGCGGGCGACAGGCCTTCGAAGGGCTCGTCCAGCAACAGCAATTGTGGATCGAGTGTGAGCGCGCGCGCGATCGACACCATCTTGCGTTCGCCACCGCTGAGCTGATTGCCGCCGCGTTGCTCGTATTGCCGCAGCTTGGGAAAGATGTCGTACGCGAGGTCGATGCGCGATTTCGGGTTGCGGCCCTCGGGACGCGTCCAGGTCGGGAGCTCGATGTTTTCCGCCACGGTCAGATCGCCGAAGACCTGGCTTTCTTCGGGCGCGTAGCCGATCCCCATTTGCGCGATGCGGAAGGTGGCCAGGCCGTTGATCGACCGATCGCGGAACTGTATCGAACCGGAGACCGGCTTGAGATAGCCCATGATCGTGCGGAATGTCGTCGTCTTGCCGGCGCCGTTGCGACCGACAAGGCAAACGAGTTCGCCGGTCGCGACCTGGAGCGAGATCCCGCGCAGGATATTGCTGTTCTGGATGTCGACAGTGAGCCGGTCGATCGCGAACATCATGCGCTCTTCGCCAATTTGCCCACCAGCTTGCCGACGATGGCGGCAATGATCTCGGGATCGTTGAAGAACTCCGCCGGAGGCCGGTCGGCCAGTATCCTTCCGGCCTGCAGCGCGACGATGCGGCTGGAGTACTCGGCGACCAGATCCATGTCGTGCTCGACGAGGATAATCGCCTTGACGCCGGCGCTCCTGGCGGCATCGACGACATTACGCATGATGCCGTGCTTGTCGCCGCTGGATACGCCACTGGTCGGCTCGTCGAGCAGGATGACTTCGGGCGAGAGTGCGAACGCGCTGGCGATGTCGAGGAGTTTCTTCTCGCCCTGCGAGAGGAGCCGCGATTCGCTCTCGAGCTTGGCCTCGAGCCCGAAGATCGTCGCGACCTCGCGTACGCGGGCGTGCACCGCCTCGTCCTTCCGCGCCGACGCGAACAGCCGCAGGCTGCGCCCCATCTGCGAGATGACCGCCACGGCGATGGATTCGGCCACGGTCATCGCCGGAAAGATATGGACCAACTGGAACGCACGCGCCAGGCCGCGCTGTGCGAGCAGCACCGGACCGATGCCGGCGATGTCCTCGCCCTTGAAACGCACGACGCCGCGAGTTGGCTTGAGCAGCCCGGTCAACAGATTAACCAGCGTGGTCTTCCCGGCGCCGTTCGGTCCGACGATCGACACCAGTTCGCCTTCCGCGATGGCAAGCGACACGTCGTCGAGGGCCACGAAACTGCCGTACGCCTTCGACACACCTGTCGTCTCGATGATGCGCCGTCATATCCCGCCGCACCCTGGTCCACAGCAACTGACCGAGACCCACGAGTCCGCGCGGGAAGAGCACCACGATCAGGGCCAGTATCGCACCGAGCCAAAAGCGCCAATACTGCGTCATCCCCATGAGTTCGGACTTGAGGAAGACGAACGTGAAGGCGCCGATGACAGGACCGAAGAAGTTGGCGAAGCCGCCCAGCACGGTCATGAACACGAGCTCGCCGGAATGCGTCCAGTACGCGAGTTCCGGGTCTGCCTGCCCGGTGTTGACGGCGAGGATCACGCCGCCGATCGCGCAGTAGAACGCGGAGATGAGAAAAGCGATGAGGCGGAAGAGGCGTACGCGAACGCCGAGGTATTCGGCCTTGCGCGGGTTCTCGCGAATGGCTGCGAGGTGCAGGCCGAAGGGAGAGTGCACGATGCGCCACATCGCCACGGCTCAACAAGACGAGGAGTGCGAGGCAGTAGTAGTAGAACGGACCGATGAGGAAAGCGGTCTTGTCGAGACCTTCGAACCCGCTGCCGAACAGCGAGGGACGCAGTACGCGGATGCCCGTGTCGCCTCCCGTGAGATCGTAGAACTTGAACAGGAAGGAATGGAACAGCATGCCGAAGGCCAGCGTCAGGATGCCGAAGAAAATGCGCACGTAGCGCACTGCCAGCATCGCCACCGGGATGGCCGCGACGACCGCCGCTGCCCCCGACAAAAGGAGGATCGCTTCGAGACTCTTGACGCCGAGCTTGCTCGACAGCACGGCCGCGCCATAGGCGCCGACCGCGACGAAGAGCGCGTGGCCAAAGGAAAGCAGACCGGTGTAGCCGAAGAGCAGATTGAAGCCGAGCAGGGCGATGGCGTAAGCGAAGGCCGGCAAGACCAGCGTGACGTAGTAGGGCTGTGCGATGCTCGGCAACGCGAGCAGTACGATCAGCACTGCGACGATCAGGCGAGCCTCATCGCGCCCTTCGGCCTGCGCCCGCGCGCTCATTCGACAACTTTGCCGAAGAGGCCCGCCGGGCGGACGACGAGCACAACGATCACAACGAGATATATCGCCAGCATCTCCAGTTCGGCATACCACGAGATGGCTGCGGCGCGCATCAGGCCGACGATCAGGGCGCCCGCGAGCGCGCCGCGCATGCTGCCCAGACCGCCGATCACGACGACCGCGAACGCCTCGACCACGAGTTCGACCGGCATGTCGAGCGAGGCCGCCGCCGTCGGCACGACCAGCGCCCCGCCGACCGTTCCGAGCACCGTGCCGAGGGTGAATACGCTCATGTACATCCGGCGCACGTTGACGCCCAGCGCCTCGCTCATCTCCCGATTCTCGGCCGTGGCGCGCAGGATGCGACCGAAGCGCGTGCGCTGGAGGAGGGCACCGATGCCGACGGCGATCGCGATGCTCGCAAGGATCACGAGCACGTTGTAGGTCGGCACCTGAACGCTGCCCACCGCGACCTTGCCGTACTCCATGACCAGATTGCCGAGCTGCTGCGGATTGGCACCCCAGAAAAAGCGCAGCACGTCCTGGAACATGAGGACGAGCGCAAACGTGAGCAGGAGCTGGAATGCTTCGTCACGTTTCTGCACGGTGCGCAGGAGCGCTTCTATCGGTGGGCCGACCGCACCCAGCAGCAGGCCCGACAGCAGCAGCACCGGAAGGAACAGCGTGGCAGGTACGCCCGCCCCGATTGCCCAGTTCACCGCGCTGATGCCGAAATAGGCTCCCAGAGCGTAGAACGATCCGCAGGCGAGATTGACGATCTTCTGGACGCCGAACACGAGCTGCAGCCCCGCGGCGACGAGAAAAAGAACGGCGGCGTGGAAGACGCCGCCGATGAAGATGTCGAGGAATGCCGTCAACGCGCTTCTACAACTTGATCTGCGCGGTGTCGATCCATTGCCAGAAGTCCTGGCCCGTCGGCTTCTGCAGCTGGTCCGAGTACATCACATCCAGCTTGCCGAGCGTCGGGAAGTCGTACGGGTTGTTGTGCGTGGTGAGTCCCTGGTAGAAGGTCTGCTCGGGGATGTGGTCCTTGCGCATCTGGCCGGGGCCGCCGAGCGAATCCACTTTCACGCCTTCCATGGCGCTGATGATGTCTTCCTTGCCGGGCCACGCACTCTTCGCCTTGTACGCGGCTTCGACACCCGCCTTGTAGACCTCCATCGCAAAATAGGCGCGGTCGGCTTCCCAGTTCGGGTAGTCCTTGGTCTTTTCGAAGTAGTCCTTGACGAACTGCTTTTGCAATCCGGTACCGTCCTTGTAGTCGAAGTAGAGCGTGTTGTGCCCGAAGATCATGCCCTCGGGCGTGAAGCTCTTCTTGAGCAGGGTGTGCTGGAAACCCGCGGCCGGAAAGACGAACTTGGTGCCGCCGTCCATGAGTCCCGCGCCGTGCGCGGTGCGCATGAAGATCGGCAGGTCGGCGAAGAGCAGCGACGAGAAGATGAGATCGGGCTTGGCAGCCTTGAGCGCCGCCACGTGCGACGTGAGGTCCGTGGTACCCACCTTGGGCCACTGGTCCGCGACGACCTTGTGCTCGATCTTGAATTTCTTCAGCAGCGCCTTGAAGGCCTCGAAGTTGTTGCGCCCGTAGGAGTAGTCGGGATTGATGCCCGCGACCGTCGCGAAATTGCCCTTCCAGTACTTGATCGCAAGGAGCGAGGCCATCACCGCCTCGCACTCGTTGTCGGTGCTGCGGAAGACATAGCGCGGGTTCACCATCGTCTCCTTGACGCCGTCCTGCGTGGTGCCATCCCAGAAGATCACATGCGCCTTCATTTCCTCCGCGACCGCGCCCATGGCGAGGCTCACGCCGGACGACACAACGCCCTGGACGCAATCGACCTTGTCCTGCAGCACCAGCTTGCGCAGGCGCTCGATCGAGTCCTTCGGGTTGGTCTCTTCCTCGACGATGATCTCGACCTTGCGTCCGGCGATACCCCCCGCGGCGTTGATGCGATCCACCGCAAACTGCGTGCCGCGCAGGCCGCACTCGCCGATCGTGCCGGCGATGCCGGACTTCGGCGCGATGATGCCGACGCGCAGCGGCGTATTCTGCGCGATCGCCGGGAAGCTCAAGTACGGTGTCGCGGCGGCGGCGACGCCCGTGCCGCCGATCGCCTGCAACAGCTTTCTACGCTTGCTGTCCATGATTCTCCTCCTCCGTGGTAAGTACTTCACTCGTCACTATTACATGTCAGTGGTGTCGCGCGTGAATTTTTCGATGACGTCGAGCAGTCTGTCGCTCGCCTTCGCGGCGCGCTCTTCGTCGCCCGCGGCGATGGCGCGCGCGATTTCCGCGTGCAGTTTCGCCGTGAGCGGCATATCGGCCGCCTGCTTGTAGTGGATATACCAGAAACGCCGCGACAGCGAGTGCATGAGTGCCATGGCGCCGGCGGCGAACTCGTTGTGCGACGCAGCGCCGCAGAGCGTATTGAACTCGCGATCGGTGCGCATGAAGGTCACATCGTCGTTCACCTTCGCCGACTTCTCGAAGCGGTCCGCCAGCTCGCTCAGACGCGCTCGTTCGTCGTCGGTGGCGCGGCGCGCGGCGCTCCGGGCGATGAGTCGCTCCAGCTCTCGGCGGACCTCCAGCAGCCGCAATTGCTTGACGAGGTTGATCTCGGTCACGATGATGCCCCGCCGCGGCAGGATGGACACCAGCCCCTCGCGCGCGAGCCGATGCAGGGCTTCGCGAATGGGCGTCCGGCCAATGCCGAGCGCCTGCGCGAGTGCCGCCTCCGAGACCGAGGCGCCCGGCGCGAGCTTGAGGGTGACGATCATCTCCTCGAGGTCCGCGTAGGCCCGGTCGGCAAGGCTCGCCGCTACTGGTGCTTTCGCTTTTCCACCATTCCGAGGAATTTTTCGTACTCCTTCTCGTCGACGCCGTAGCTGTGGTCGTCGTCGGGAAACGCGCCGGATTTCACTTCGGTGATGTACTGCGTGATGCCCTTGACCGCGACCTCGGTCAGATTCGCGAAGCGCTTGGTGAACTTGGGCTTGAAATCGGTGAACACGCCGAGAAGATCGTGACCGAGCAGGATCTGGCCGTCGCAGCCCACGCCTGCGCCGATACCGATGGTCGGGATCTCGAGCTGCTTCGAGATGACCGCGGCGATCTTGGCCGGCACCGCCTCGAACTCCAGCATGAAGCAACCCGCATCCTGGATCGCGAACGCATCCTCGAGGATTTTCATGGCGGTCGTCGCCGTCTTGCCCTGGATCTTGAAGCCGCCGAACATCGCGACCGTGTGCGGCGTCATGCCGATGTGCGAAGCCGTCGGAATGCCGGCATCGACCATGGCCCGCAGGATATGCGCCTGACTCTTGCCGCCCTGTGGCTTGACCGCATCGCTGGCCGCATCCTGCATGAACCGCGTGGCATTCGTGAGCGCGCGATCGATCGTGTTGTAGCTCTGGTAGGGCATGCAGCCCAGCACGAACGTATTCGGCGCGCCGCGGCGGATCGCCTGCGCGTGCATCACCATCATGTCCATCGTGGCGGGAATCGTGGTGGGGTGACCGTGGGCGATCATCGCCAGACTGTCGCCGACGACGGCGACGTCCACGCCCGCCATCTCGGCCCAGCGCGCCGAGGTGTAGTCCGGCACCGACATGTAGACCATCTTCTCGCCGCTGCGCTTGGAGTCGGTGATGTCCTGCAGGGTTCGCTTTTTCTTCTGGACGGGCTGGGCCGGCTGCGACATGGAGGCTCCTTGACAAACGCTCTGATCGACAACTAATATATCAGCGATATTATTTTGCAACAACGGTGCCGCCATGATGACCGAACGCCAGCGCAAATTCCGCGAGAAGTATGTCGCCGCGATCAGCCCCTGGTACAACGGTTTCGTCCACATCGGCGTCATGTACACGGCCGGCATCGGCGCGATCTGGTGGTGCCTGAGCCGCATGCACGACGCGCGCTGGGAATGGCTGCTGGTGATTCCGGTGGCGATCGCCGGCAACTTCATCGAGTGGGGCATGCACAAGTACGTGATGCATCGCCTGCGCGACGTCTTCGCCGTGCGCGCGATCTACGACCGCCACACGCGCCAGCACCACCAGTACTTCACGGACAACGATCCCACGATCAGCACGGTCAAGGAATTTCGCATCGTGTTCTTTCCGTGGCGCGTTCTGATGGTACTCGCGGTGGCCGGCACCGGCATCTCGCTGGCGATGGCGCAGGTGTTCAACGCCAATGCCGGTTACGTCACGTTCATCACCATGATCGGCCATTACATGGTGTACGAGACCTTCCACTTCTGCTGCCATGTCCCGGAAAACTGGTTCGTGCGCAACGCGCCGTTCATCAACACGATCCGCCGCCACCATGCCGCTCACCACAACATGGGCATCATGATGCACGTCAACATGAACCTCACATTCCCGGTCGCGGATTGGTTCATGAAGACGAGCGATCTCAATCGCGGCCTTCTCGGGCACCTCTTCAACGGCTACGACGATCGCTACGTCAAGGATGAACTGAAGCCCGTCATCGCCCGCTTTCGCAACGCGAAAACACAGGACGAGCGCTGTACGCTGGATGGGCCGGTGCTCACGGAAGACGAGGCTCGCTCGCTGGCCCAGGCCGCCAGCCACGCCTGACTCGGAACGACGCGACGTTTGCGCTCGTTGTTGGGGGCGGTCGACCGCGTTATTTCTTCTTCTTCCCGGCGGCCCGGCGTCGCTTCTTCGCCGGGGGTGACCGGACGGCCGTTTTCCTTGACGCCTGTTTGGTCGTGCCTTTGCCGGTTGCGGTCGTCTTCGCCGGTGCGCCCGGCAGCTTGCCGATGTAGTAGTCGAGCGCCCAGCGCGTCTTGGTCTGCTGGCTCTTGTCGCGTTCGGCGCCGACCTCGGCCAGAAACGCCATGAAGCCACCCACCGCGGCCGCGGCCTGCACGGATGGCGCCTTGATCGAAAGTTCCATCATCTGTTCGCGGTCTCCGCGCGTCCACAGCTCGGCGGTAATTGCCCACGGACATCCCGGATCCACGAATTTCCAGCGTTGGGCCATCAACGGCCCGAGCACGACCAGGGTCTCGAACTTGATCTTATGACCCGCGATGGACTCCAGGAATCTCTCCTGGTCCGGGGTAAAGATTGCCGCGATCGGCTTCTTGCCGCCCGCGACGCGCTTGATGTGCCCTTTGGCGACGGGCATCGAAAACGAAGCGGACTTGACCATGGATGACTCGCTCGCATCTGCCTCGATCTTGAAGTCGCGGTAACGCCGCCATTTCTTCCCCACGTCGGTCGGGTTGATGGGCCGGAACTTCACCGTACTGTCGTGGGCTTGACCGACCACTCGCCGGGCCCGCGTGATGATTCCCGCCTTGAGCAGGTCGAGTTTCGGTGTGTCGAAGAAATAGATGTAGCGTTCCTCGTCGTTGCTCGCAGTGAGGCCGAAGCGTTTCAGTGCCTGCTTGATCTGATGATGCGGAACCGTGGCCTTGATCTCGATGTCGTCCGCACCGGCAATCGCTTTGGCGACTCTGTCGCGCGTTGCTGCACCTCGTTCCATGTCGTGTCCTCCGTGATAAGTTGGCACGAGCCGCAACGGCGGGTTACGGGATCGCGTCATCAGCGACGAGATTTTCGCGGGTGATCGTTTCCTGATACGCTTCGTTCCTCGAGCAACCTAGGTTTTTCCATGGAGTCAGGATGACAATTTCCAGAATGATAGAAAGTCCGTCGCGCCGTAACGCGCTGGGGGTGCTGGTGGCGACGACGCTGGCCGGATGCGCGACGCAGGCGGTTTCGCCGGCAGAACCGGAAAGGCTCGTCGCCGATGCGCAGACGACATTGAGCAATTTCATCCGTGATCCGGACCAGACGTGGATCCAGGACAACCTGAGCCGGGCGCAGGGCGCTGTTGATTGCGCCGCAGGTTGTCAGGGCGGGCTTTATCTTCGGTGGCTCGGGTGGACGCGGCGTTCTGGTTGCGCGAGACGGACGCACATGGGCAGGACCGGCGTTCTATAACCTGGCGACGGCCAGCGTCGGCTTCCAGGCGGGCATCGACGTGTCGGAGGTCATCATCGTCGTGATGACGGACAAGGGCTTCAATTCGTTGCTGTCGACCTCGTTCAAGATCGGTGGCGATGCAAGCATTGCGGCGGGTCCGGTGGGCGCGGGGGCGAGGTCCACGGTCACGGCCGACCTGATCTCGTTCACCCGGGCGAAAGGCGTGTTACGGAGGTCTCAACCTCGACGGCACGGTCGTGAGTACCAACGTCCCATGGAATGATGCGTTTTTCGGCGGGAGCAATCTGCTGCCACCGGACATCCTGATCCGCAGGACCGTGAGCAGTCCGAAGGCGGCTCCGTTGCTGGCGGACGTCGCGAAGGCGACGAAATAAGCCGCAGGCAGATCCTGGACGCAACGCCGGTTGCAGGAAAGTATTCGCACCACGATACGAGCACGGGGGTGGCAAGATGAACGTGATTTCCGCAATGTCGAAATGGACGCGGGTGCTGCTGTTGCCGGCGCTCATGTTCGTCTTCTCCACACTCGCGTCAGCGCAGGACGCGAAGCCGTTTTCGAACGAGCAGCTGGATCAGATGACCGCGCAGGTCGCGTTGTATCCGGATGCGCTGCTGGCGCAACTGTTCATGGCCACGACTTATCCGGACCAATTCGCCCTGGCCACCGCCTGGTCCAAGGCGCACCCGGACGCCAAGGGCGACGACGCAGTCAAAATGGTCGAAAACGAGCCGTGGGATCCGTCGGTCGCGTCGCTCGTCGCTTTCCCCGAGGTAGTCATCACGCTCGGCGAAAAGCCGGAGTGGGTAAAGAACATGGGCGATGCGTTCCTGGCGCAGCCGGAGGATGTCATGGATTCGGTGCAGCGGCTGCGGAAGAGGGCGCAGCAGGCGGGCAACCTGAAGTCGAACGAACAGATCAAGGTGTCGACGGAGGCGGCGGAGCCGCGACCGGCACCAGCGCCGCAGACGACGGTGGTGCAGCAGGCACCGCCGACAACAGGTGATCGTGATCGAGCCGGCGCAACCGTCGGTGGTCTACGTGCCTGCGTACAACCCGGCGGTCGTCTACGGGACATGGCCCTACCCGGCGTATCCGCCGTACTACTATCCGCCGCCGGCGGGTTACTTTTGGTCAGGGGTCGTTGCCACCGGCATCGCCTGGGGCATCGGCATCGGCGTCAGCAACGCATTGTGGGGCGGGTGCAATTGGGGCCGGGGCGACGTGAACATCAACGTCAACCGCTACAACAACATCAACTCCAACCGGCAGATCAACGCCAACGGCAATCGGACGAACTGGAATCACAATACCGCCAATCGCACGACGCCCTATCGGGGTGGCGACGCGACCCGGCAGAACCTGAACAACAAATACCAGTCGGGTAACCGGGAGCAGTACCGCGGCAAGGATGCCAGCCGCGACGCCAGCCGGGAGCGCGCGTCGCAGACGATGCAGAGCCGCGGCGTGGATACCGGCAGCGGCTCCGCGCGGGATCGCGCGCAAGCCGCCAATCGCGATATGAGCCGGCAAGGGACACAGAACTTTGATCGGCAGAACATGCAGAACGCTGACCGCAGTGCAGCGCGGCAGAATGCGCAAGCGGCGAGCCACGACAATGCGTTGCGGGGCGCCAACAGCGGTCAGGCGCGCGCACAGGCTGATCGTGGTGCCTCGAGCATGTCCGCCGCTGCGCAGCGCCCAAGTGGCGGTGGTGGCGATGCGCGTGCCAGTGCAGGGGGTGGCGCCAGTCGCCCAAGTGCCGGTGGCGGTGGTGGCCGCCCAAGTGGTGGTGGCGGTGGTCGTCCGAGCGGCGGTGGCGGTGGCCGTGGTGGTGGCGGCGGACGGGGTCGTTGAGACGGAGCGGATGAACATGACGAACATCAAAAATATTCTTCAAGTCGCGACGATAGCGGTTTCACTCGCGATGGCAGCTGCCTCTGTCGCGCAGACCGCCTACCCCACGCCCGAGGCGGCTGCAGATGCGTTCGTCGACGCCGTTGCGCGCCACGATGGCGACGCGCTCAAAATGGTCGTCGGGCCCGACTATCGTCAATACATTCCTGCAGCGAGCATCGATCCGGAAGACGTCACCAATTTCCTGGAGGCGTGGGCCAAGGCGCACAAGATCGTGCCTGCCGGCAGCGACAAGGCGTTTCTCGGTGCCGGAACCAAAGGCTGGACGATGGCGATTCCGATCGTCAAGACTTCGGCGGGATGGCGATTCGATACGCACGCTGCCCCCGAGGAGATGCGCATCCGCCGCATCGGCCGCAATGAACTGGCCGCGATCCAGGTCGCGCTCGCCTACACCGATGCGCAAAAGGAGTACCACGCGCGCGATTGGAACGGCGACGGTGTGCTGCAATACGCGACCCGCGGCCTGTCATCGCCCGGCAAGCGCGACGGCCTTTACTGGGCGTCGTTGCCAGGCGAGGCGGAAAGTCCGCTTGGCGCCGAATTCGCGGACGCGAAAGTGGGACAGCCTTACCACGGCTACGTCTACAAGATCCTCACCGCGCAAGGCAAGGATGCGCCGGGTGGCGCGCGCAGCTACCTGAAGAACGGGCGCATGACCGAGGGATACGGCTTGATCGCGTGGCCGGCGAAATACGCCGATACGGGTGTCATGACCTTTATCGTGAATCAGGACGGCATCGTGTACCAGAAGAACCTCGGTGCCGATACCGACGCCGCAGTACGCGCAATCAACGCCTACAACCCTGACGCGAGCTGGAGCAAGGTCTCACCACCGAATTGACGTCGGCGTGCATCCTGGTGCCGGTGATACCTTGTCGTGCCCGTGATTCTCGCCGAGGACGCGCTGAACGGCATCGTCGGGTGCATCGCCTCACATTTCGTGCTGAAGGCGGTGGCGTGATGGCCATTTCCGGTCGTGGAACCTATTGCCCGTTTTGACCACTCGCCATCTCGATCCAGTCTAATTCTTCTTCGACGCGATGAAAGGCATCATCCCCGATCTCGTCGTTGGCACGCATGGCGAGAACCGCTTGCCGCGCCGCTTTCAGAGCTGCGCGATACAACTCGCCGTGTGCGGATGGCGAGGCGGTGTCGAAGTCAGCATTCGCACGCTCGTCTGCCAGACGTGCCCTGAACTCCTGCCGGAAGAACTCGGCGACCGGCGATGGGTTATCGCCTAGGCTTGCAAGTGCGGCGCGCAAGGCGCGTTCGCGCGCCGCGGCCAACTCACGGCCGACAGGATCCTCGTCATGCAAATCGAGCGCGCGCAATAGGGGTTTGAGGGTCAGTCCCTGGATCGTCAGCGTGCCGAGGACTACGGCGAACGATGTGAGCACGATCAGATCGCGATAGGGAAACGGTGGTGGGAGCGCCATGGCCGCCGCAAGCGTGACGATGCCGCGCATGCCGGCCCAGGAAATAATCAACCCGCTGCCGACGGTCGGCCGCAGCATCGGTCGTGGTGGATGGAAGCCGCGGCGACGGTGCCACCACCTGGTGACCGCATTGAAGGACATGTGCCAGGCGAAGCGAACAATGATGACAGTAAGCAGAACCGCCCCGGCGACCGCGAAGTATGGCCTCCGCTCCGCTGCTTCAAGGCTTTCCAAAATCGGCCGGACCTGGAGGCCGACAAAGATGAACGCCAGGATGTTCAGCGCGAAGATGACCGTCTGCCATACGGCATTGGTCGGTATGCGCGTCCGTGCGGAAACTCGCTCAGGTGCCGTCCGCGCTATCGCCATGGCGCAGCACACGGTTGTCAGAACGCCTGAGAGTCCAACGTGTTCGGCGATCATCCACACGCCGAACGTGCCGATGAACTGCAGAATGATGGTGGTCGGGATGTGCTGGATGCGTTCCGTCATGCGCAGGATCAGCCAGCCCAGTGCCGGACCCGCCACCACGCTTCCGGCCACGACAAAAAGGAAGGTTGGCGCAACTGCCGAAATGGAGAAGCTATTGGCGGCAACGGCGCCGACCGCAAGGCGGAAGATCAGCAACGCACTGGCGTCATTCAGCAGGCTTTCGCCTTCGAGAATCGTCAACAGGCGGTGCGGTGGTCGCAACGGGCGCAGCACGGCGGTTGCCGCGACCGCGTCGGGCGGAGCGACGACCGCGCCGAGGGCAATGGCCGCAGCCCATGGCATCGCCGGAATGAGCGTGTGGGCCACGACAGCGACAGCGGCGGTCGTGAAGCCGACGGCGAACACAACCAGGCCGGTGACGGGCGCCCAGTTGTCCCTGAGGTCTCGGAGCGAAGCGTCGTACGCGGCATCCAGCAGAACGGGTGCAACGAAGAGCGCCAGCGCCAGCTCGGGCGGGAACGAAAGGGAAGGGCGCCCCGGAAGGAACGCGAGCAACGCGCCGCCGAGTGCGAGAAACACCGGATAAGGTGCGCCGACGCGTCGGGCCGCAGCAGCCAGGATCACGGCAGCAACGAAGAGAACAAGCAGTTCTTCTAGATCCCCCATCGGACCCGATATTGGGTCACGCTCGGCATGGCGTAAAGCTCGCGCTGCTCAGCGACCTACCAGGCGCTGCAGGTGTTCCGGATACCGGGCGCCTTGCACTGCGATCGTCGAGAGCGCGTTGACGATGTCACGATGCTCATCTGGCGTCAGCTCGATCGCGGCCGCTCGAACGTTCTCTTCCAGGCGATGGAGCTTCGTGGTGCCGGGTATTGGAACGATCCACGGCTTCTGGGCGAGGAGCCACGCGAGCGCGATCTGGGCGGGCGTCACCTTCTTGCGAGCAGCAATTTCGCCCAGGCGATCCACCAGAACCTGATTCGCCTTGCGCGCGTCCGCAGCGAAGCGCGGGACGACGTTGCGGAAGTCCGTGCTGTCGAAGGTCGTCTTCTCGTCGATAGCGCCCGTGAGGAAGCCCTTGCCCAGCGGGCTGAAGGGAACGAAGCCGATGCCGAGTTCCTCGAGCGCCGGCAGGACCTCCTGCTCGGGCTCTCGCCACCACATCGAGTATTCGCTCTGAACGGCGGTGACCGGCTGGACGGCGTGCGCACGGCGAATGGTCTGCACGCCCGCCTCGGAAAGGCCGAAGTGCTTGACCTTGCCTTCGCGGATCAGGTCCTTGACCGCGCCGGCGACATCTTCGATCGGCACGTTCGGGTCGACGCGATGCTGATAGAACAGGTCGATGACGCCGGTCTTCAAGCGCTTGAGCGACGCGTCGGCCACCTGCTTGATGTGTTCGGGACGGCTGTCGAGGCCCCGCTGCTTGCCGTCGTTCGGGTCGATGTCGAAGCCGAACTTGGTAGCGATCACCACCTGGTCACGGAATGGCGCCAGCGCCTCGCCCACCAATTCCTCGTTGGTGAACGGTCCATAGACTTCGGCAGTGTCGAAGAAGGTGACGCCCACGCTCGAATGCCGACCGGATCAGCGCGATGCCGTCCTTCTTGTCGACCGCCGGACCGTAGCCATAGCTCATACCCATGCAGCCCAGCCCGAGCGCCGACACTTCCAAACCGCTGCTTCCCAATTTGCGCTTACGCATGTTCCGCTCCTCTTTCGTTGACGACCGAGCCTCGCTCGTCCTGCCGGTAATCATGCGCGCGCGGATAACCTCGATAAAGAGGTAGAATTTGCATGAGGTATTGAAAAATTGTCATGAATGAACCGGGAAGACTGGGGTAGCCTTGCGGCATTGGCCGTCGTCGCGGAGGAGCGTAGCTTCACGCGAGCCGCCGCGAGACTCGGCGTATCGCCGTCGGCGCTCAGCCACACCATTCGCCGTCTCGAGAAGCGGCTGCGCATTCAAGTGCTGGCCCGCAGCACTCGCAGTGTCTCGACGACGCAGGCGGGCGAGCGGCTGCTCGCGCGTCTCGGTCCGGCGCTCGAAGAGATTTCCAGCGCAGTCGAGGATCTCGGGCGTTTGCTCGATCGGCCTTCGGGACACGTCCGGATTACCGCATCGCGAAGTGCCGCTCGCATGGTGGTAACGCCCATCCTGCGTCGGTTCACGCAGGCCTATCCCGAGATCGTCGTCGAAATCCTCATCGATCCAGGTCTGACCAACATCGTCGCGCAGCGGTTCGACGCCGGCATCCGCCTGGGGGAGTCCCTCGAAAAGGACGTGGTGGCCATACCCGTGACCGGACCCCTTCGGATGGCGGTGGTCGGATCGCCGCAATACTTCGCGTCGCATCCGGCGCCATCCACCCCACACGACCTGCGCAAACACCGTTGCGTCAACTTCAGGCTTCCGTCAGCGGGCACGCTCTACAAGTGGGAGTTCGAGAAAGCGCACCGCAAGATCGAGGTCGGCGTGGAAGGACCGCTCGTCTCCGGCGACGAAGGGATCGTCATCGACGCCGCGTTGGCCGGCGTGGGCCTTGCCTACGTGATCGAGGACCAGGTTGCCTCGCTACTCCAGGCCGGCGCGCTGTCGAGGGTGCTCGAGGATTGGTGTGCGCCGTTTCCCGGCTTCTTCCTCTATTACCCGGGGCGGCGCCAGGTATCCCCGGCGCTCGCGGCGTTGATCGACGCTATCCGATTGCCGGCCAAGGCCAGAAAGAGCCGCTGATTCACAGCGTGCGAATAGCCGCCGTTTGGCCAAGCGGTCGCTGGTCGAAAACCTCGGTCGCCGCGAAGCGGAGATGGCGCCCAGACGCGGTTCAACCCGGCCGACGCGGCAGGGTAACGCAAACACTCTCCGTCAGGCATTCGACAGCAAAGTTGCCTATAGTCGAATGCTTCTTCCCGGATCGCTCATCGACCAGAGTTTCCGTCTCAATATCATTGGCGAAAAGGTACACGGAATGAACGATGCGCCAAACAGGTCTACTAGGCGGACGAGACTGGACGAGACTAAGTGATCAGGGAGAGCCAGTGGGTTCCGTGTCACTTCATATGAAGCTGCTCGCGGAGGCGCGCTCGAGATCCCATCGACGCAGAGCGCGACGCGCGGGTCGAACTGGCAGCGTGTTACCGCATCTTCGACATGCTGGGCTGGACAGAAAGGATCTTCAACCACATCACGCTGCGCGTACCTGGGCCACAGCGCGTGTTCCTGATCAATCCATTCGGCCTCCAGTATCACGAAGTGACCGCATCCAATCTGGTCGCCGTTGACACCGAGGGCAACCCGGTGAGGCCGGGCCAACATCCGATCAACCGCGCAGGCTTTGTTGTTCATAGCGCGATCCATGGAAATATCGAGGGTGCGCATTGCGTTATGCATACGCACACGACAACTGGCTGCGCAGTTTCCTGTTTGGAAGAGGGTCTGTCCCACGACTCCTTTTATGGGGTGCTGCTGTACGGGCACGTCGCTTATCACGACTTCGAGGGCGTTACTGTCAATCTGGATGAGCAACAACGAATGCTCCGCAGCATCGGCGACAAGAAGGCGGTTGTGCTGCGCAACCACGGATTGCTGAGCTGGGGAGGTAGCATTCAGGAAGCGTTCTTGGCGCTCTGGACGCTGCAACGTGCATGCGACGTGCAAATCTCTGCTGCGTCTGCCGGCCAAACCCGGAGGCTACAGGCTCCGGTGCTTGCGCGGGCTTCGCGCGAGGCTGCAGCCGGCGAACGCGTCGTCTACGACTTGGTATATGCTGCGCTGAAACGCAAGCTCGACGCGTTTGACCAGAGCTACAAGAATTGAGCGCCGCCGACGCAGTTGGCAGAGTTGGTTTCGACAGCTTAGTCCGGGGCCGGCCAAGGATTCGGTTGGTCCGTAGTTCCCAGGTCGCCACGTTTCCGCGCATTCCGCCGGCGCGGTGATATCCCCAAGGTTGGCAGCCGCGTGGCGATTCCGATCCTGCTGGTTGCAACGACGACGAGCTGGCTCGGTACAGCGCGCATCCCGAAGACACTATCCCAGTCCGGCTTCCACGTCTCGCTGCTGACGCCGAGGGGTTCGCTCGCCGAGGCGAGTCGATATGTCGCTAAGGTCGACTACCTCGCCGACCACGCGACGCCGCTGCAGTGGCTGGAAGCATTCGCGGCCGTGGCAACCACTACGCCTACGCCTGCCGCGGCTTGTGATCCCATGTGACGACATGGCATTCCGCCTTCTCTCCTGGGTCGTGACCGAGCGCCACGCCGGCATGCGGCCCGACCTTCAGCTGCAGCTGTCGGCGCTCGTTCGCGCCTCACTTGGCGACCCCGCGTACTACGAGGATACCGTCGACAAGACACGGCTCCCACCGCTCGCCGAGGCGCTTGGTATCCGGATGCCCCCTTACGCTGTCGTCACTAACATCGCGGCTGCCGAAACCTTCATCGCCCGGCACCCCTATCCCGTCGGTGTCGAAGCGCGGGCACGGCTTCGCGGGACAGGGTGTGGCCATCTGTGCAGACTACGGCGAGCTGGCGGGCGCTTTTAACGCGTTCGAACTTGCGAACGCGCAAGAAATCCGCGCGGCTGACCGCAACCGGTACTTGCTGCAGGCCCATCTCACAGGACCAGTTCAGTACTTCCATGCGGCCGCTTGGCAAGGCCAACTTATCGCTGGGTGGGGATTGGAGAAATTGGTTGCCAACCCGGCGCCGACAGGACCACCGACGGTAACGCGGTATTTTCCCGGCAAGATGTTGCGCCAGATCACCGCCGATCTCGCGCGCGGCTTCGGCATTAGCGGACTGTTCTTCGCCGAGTTCATCGTTGACGAAGCGATGGGCGCGCCTTGCCTGCTCGAGATCAATCGTCGTGTCAGTCCTGCGACGCATCGAGGCGCACTGCGCAACGTCAATCTGTGCGCGGCACTCTACGCCGCGCTCGAATGCGCCCACTCCCAGTCGCGTGCGGCACTCGACGCAGAGGAGGAGGGGGTCAGCGTGCATTTCCCACAGGAGTGGCTGCGCGATCCGTACAGCACGTATCTGCGCCAGTACCCGTCAGACGTGCCGTGGGACGAGCCGGAGCTTTTCGAAGCACTCCTAAAACTTCGAAATTGATACGCCGGACGGAAGCCTCGCCTCGCGGCTCGCGTCAACGCCGATCAGGCATTGATACAAGTGCGTGGAAGCCTTTCGGGACGAGGCGCCACAGCTGGCTATGTTCGACTCGCGCCCTTCATGATTCCAGGAGGACGCTATGTCGCGGCTTCGTAAATTGGCGACGCCTCCGCACGCGCCCAAAGACGTGCGCCCCATTGGCTTGCAGGCTTGTGCGTCAGCCGCTCGGCCGTGTAGTGGCGGGCGCGTGTCGTATCGTGGCCCCGGAGTGCGGCCTCGATGAGCGTCAGGGCGATGAGGTCGCGTTGGGCATGGCTGCCACCGAAGCGGTGTGCCTGGTCGCGAATGGGTTCGATCAGCGCGATCGAATCGGCGTAACGGCCTCGCGAGAATGCAGCAATGCCCTGCGCCAGCGGCAGCCCGACGTCGCGTGTCATTGCCGCATTGGTATTCTGCTGCGCCGCTGCGGCGTGCATACGCGCCATGAGCTGCGAAAGCGCGGCGTCGCGGCCGGTCGCGGCGAAGGCGATCGCCGCATGCGCGTCGTTGAAGGCGTAGAACCCGGCCTCGCCGTCGAGCCGTGCCTGCCAGTCGTCGGCGACGCTTTCGAAGCGGCTGCCTACGCTCGCACCTTCGAGCTGTAACCGCCACAGCAGCGCCGTCGCATCGACAAGGGACAGCAGATAGGTCGCCGGCCCCGGATGGACGTGGCGATCGAAGAGCTCGAGCGCCGCTTGGTAACGCGCACCGTCCAGGTGGAACAGTGCGAGGTGCCAGAAGTTGTGGAAGGCGAACGAGTTCTCACGGTTCCCCCAATCCGCTTCGCGCGACGACAGGAACGAGATGCCCTCGTCGATGCGACCCTGCATCTCCATCACGTGCACCGCGGCATGCACCGCCCAGCCGTCCTTCGGCTGCAGGGACAGAGCGCGCAGCGCCGTCGCCTCGGCTTCGGGATACTGGTTCATCTCCTCGAGGCCAAACGCATGCATGCCGAGAACGTACGAGTACCCGGGAATCGAGTCGTCCCAGTGCGGCAGCACGCGCGAGATCCGATTGCGCAGGTTGAGCGCGTCGCCGCGGTAGAAATCCATGAGATGTCCAACCTGCAGCGCGAGTACGTCGCGCGGATGCGACGCCAGCACGCGGTCGATCGCCGCACTGGCTTCGTGCCAGCGACCGTCGATCAGCAGTTCGGCTGCCACGATGAGTCCGCGCTCGCGATCGTTGGCATGTGACGCCTGCGCGCGGGCGGCGTCGAGCGCCTCTCTCGCCACGGGCACGAACTTGCGCTCGGACAGGGTGTACACGACGAGCGCCTTCAGCAACTGCCCCGCGATGAACGAAGGTGCAGCCTGTAGCGCCTCGTCGATCGTTGCGATCGGATCGCCGACGTACGCCTGGAACTGTCCGATCGCCGCTTCGTACCGTGCAAGCGCGAACGCGTCGCCGCCGGTCATCGCGATGCCGCGTGAATCTCTATTCATGATCTCGCTTCCCTTTCGGTCAGATGGCTTCGGTGCTTTAATCACGCCGGATGCAAAGGTAAGATCACGAGCGTTCGAGCACCAGAGTCATTTCGGCAAGAAACTGGACGAATCGGCCATGAAACCTTCGCCTGCGCCCGTCGAGGTAGCGATCCTTGCATTCCCCGAAACCACTGCCTCCGTAACGTACGGCATGTACGACCTTTTCATGGCTGCGGGCCGCGACTGGGGCTTCGTGGTCACCGGGCAGCCTGGGCGGTCGTTGATCCGTCCGCGGATCGTTGCGGCACATTGTCACGCGTTCGTGGCAGCCAACGACGCCTCGATCACGCCCCAGGCTGCGCTGGCGGATCAAACGGACCCTCACATCGTCTGCGTTTCCGAGCTTGCGCTGCCGCCCACCGAGCCACTGACTGGCCGGTTCATCGACGAAATCGCATGGCTGAAGCGATGTTATGCCAAGGGCGCCACGCTCGCCACCGCGTGCTCGGGGGCGGTGCTGCTTGCAGAGGCCGGCTTGCTCGATGGTCACGAGGCTACGACGCACTGGGCCTATTGCGATACCTTGCGCAGCCGCTACCCCCGCATAAAGGTACGCAAGGAACGCGCTCTTGTCGTCTCGGGAGAAGGTCAAAGGCTCGTCATGGCAGGTGGCGGAACGTCGTGGCAGGACCTGGCGCTGTACCTCATCGCTCGCTTCGTGGACATCGATGCCGCGATGCATGTCGCACGTATCAATCTCATCGATTGGCACGCCATCGGGCAGCAGCCATTCGCCAGGCTCGCGCGGTCACGACAAGTGGCAGATGCGGAGATCGCGCGTTGTCAGACATGGATTGCCGATCATTATCGGGAGTCCTCGCCAGTCACTGCAATGGTTCGTTTGAGCGGATTGGCCGAGCGATCGTTCAAACGTCGGTTTCGGCTGGCGACGGGAATGGCCCCGCTCGAGTACGTGCACACGCTGCGGCTGGAGGAAGCGAAGCAGATGCTGGAAACGAGCGACACTCCCGTGGAAGATGTGGCGAGCGAGGTCGGTTACGAAGACGCCGGCTTCTTCAGTCGGCTATTCCGCCGCCACGTGAGCCTCACTCCGGCCCAGTATCGCAAGCGGTTCGGCGCGATGCGCCGGGCGCTAGCCGGTCGCGACTACTGAAGGAGTAGCGTTACCGCGTACATGGGGTTTGACCCATGCCGATGCCGGGAAGCCCACGGCGTACGCGCCGCAAATTCAGGTTCGCCCACGAGGCTCTCGTGACCGGCCAACTAGCGAAGGCAAACACCCACAGCATGATCAAGTTGAGCAACGGTACGACCACAGTCAGTAGCCACCAGCGGGAATAGCCCGCGCGGTTAAGGATTCGCCCAAAGACTGCGATGAACGCCCAAACAACGAGAACCAAGACGACGAGGACCATCAGATGCCAGATGCTGCGGCTAACCATGCGTTGTCCCTCCACTCTCTGCGACGACGACCGTGGGCCACTTCGAGTAGGCCAGGATCGCTCCGGCGATCCACCAGCCTACGCCGGGAACGAAGATGAATAGCGAAAGCGCTGGGTTAAGACCGACGCGCTGGAAAATCTTCCAGCAAGGAAAGATGACCAGGAGCGCAATGACAAGATTTTCAGGTGATAGAGCAGGCCGTGATGTCTCAATTGTTGGCTCCTCTGTAAGTCGTCTACCGAATCGGCGGAAAATATTCGGTTTTCGGCCACATCGCATCTTCTGGGGGCGAATTGGACTGAACAGGCGGAACTCTAGGCACCCCGCCCACCAAGCTCAATGAGGAGGTGACGAATCGACGGATTTGCGTCGCGAAGCGACACTAGACGGTGACGGAGCGAATGGCTCTTTGATGGACGACGGCCGTCAGTGGCGTTAAGATGAGTGTCCGATCGGGTGTGCGTCCATGTGTTCGGGAATGTATGATCCCGGGCGGGTTATTTGACGCCGTCTTCCAGCGTTTCCGGCCGACAGTCTGCTACGATCCTGCCTGCACGGGTGGCGGTCGCAAATACATATCAAGGAGGGCGTATCTATGAAGAGCATCGGCAGGATCCTGGTCGCGCTTTGCGCGCTGGCCATGGCACAGACGTCGTTGGCGCAGCAGAACCCGGTCCAGGTCGTCGGGTTGGTGGAACTCTCGGGCACCGGCGCGACGTCGGGTACGAATTTCGACAACGGTGTCAAGCTGGCGGTGAAGGAGATCAATGCCGCCGGCGGCATTCTCGGCCGCAAGATCGAATACACCAGCAACGACACGCAGTCGCAGCCGCAGACCGCGAAGGCGCTCGCGCAGAAGGCCGTCGATCAGGGTGCCTATGTGGTGATGGGGCCTGTGTTCTCCGGGTCCATCATCGTCAGCATGGTCGAAACGAAACGCGCGGAAATACCCAACTTCACCGGCGGCGAGGCGGCGAGCATCACACAGCAAGGCAATCCCTACATCTTTCGCACCTCGTTCACGCAGACAACTGCGATGCCCAAGGTGGCGCGCTACCTGAAGGACACTGTCAAAGCGAAGACGGTGTCGATCATCTGGGTCAACAACGACTTCGGCAAAGGTGGTCGCGACACGCTGGTCAAGGCGCTGGAGGCCCAAGGCATCAAGGTCGCGGCCGACATCTCGACCGATCCGGGTCAGGTCGACTTCTCGAGCGCCGTGCTCAAGGCCAAGCAGTCGAACGCGGATGCGCTCGTGGTCTACACCAACGAAGAGGAATCGGCGCGGGCACTGCGCGAGCTCAAGAAGCAAGGCTACGACAAGCCGATCGTCGGCGAGACGGTGCTGACCAGCCAGAAGGTCATCGAACTCGCGGGCGACGCGGCGAACGGCGCGGTGGCGCATGTCGGACTGACGGCGGACGCTCCCCAGCCGACGATCAAGGCCTTCGACGAGCGGTTCCAGAAGGAATTCAAGTACAAGTCCGACCACAACGGCTTGAAGGGCTACAGCGCGATGTACATCGTCAAAGTGATGACGGAGCGAGTCGGCAAGTTCGACCCGAAGGCATTCGCCAAAGCGATGCACGGTGCGAAGATCACCGTCAAGGATAACCCGGGCGTATTGCTCGACGTGACGTTCGATCAGAACGGCGACCTCGATCGCGAGAGCTTCATGACCAAGGTCGTCAACGGCAAGCAGGTCGTCGTCGAGACGCTGCCACCCGCGTCGGCGAAGTAGGCGTGCACCTGTCGGCAGTCACCGTACCGAGGAGATGACCATGGCGGATTCCAACGCGTTCGGCATCGCCGGTCTCCTCGGATGGCCGGTCGCACACTCGCGTTCACCCGTGATCCACAATCACTGGCTCGCAAAGCACGGCATCGCCGGACGTTACGTGTTGTTTGCGGTGCCGCCGGAGAAGCTGGACGCGGCGGTACGCGGCATCGCGGCGCTCGGCCTGCGTGGCTGCAACGTCACCACACCGCACAAGCAGGCGATCTTTCCGCTGCTCGACCGCGTCGATGACCTCGCCCGTCGCATCGGCGCGGTCAATACCGTCGTTGTCGAGAAGGACGGAACGCTCACCGGATTCAACAACGACGGCAATGGCTTCATCCAGAGCCTGCGCGACGTCGACCCGAAGTGGCGTCCCGACAGCGGACCGATCGTGGTGCTCGGTGCGGGCGGCGCGGCGCGTGCGGTCGTGGCAAGCCTCGCGGCGCAAGGTGCGAAGGAAATCCGCCTCACCAATCGCACGCTCGACAAGGCGCAGGAGATCGCCGATGCCGTCGGTTCGATAGTGAAGGTCCTGCCGTGGGAGCAGCGCGCGGACGCACTCGATGGCGCTGCGATGCTTGCCAACGCGACGAGCCTCGGCATGGCGGGCAAGCCGGCGCTCGATATCGCGCTCGACCGGCTGCCGCGGCACGCGCTGGTGGGCGATCTCATCTACATTCCGCCGGAGACGCCGCTGCTTGCGGCTGCACGCGCGCGCGGCAACGTCACCGTCAACGGTCTCGGACTGCTGCTGAACCAGGCCCGTCCGGCGTTTAACGCCTGGTTCGGCGTGATGCCGGAAATCACTCCGGAGCTGCGCCAGGCCATCCAGGCGACGTTCTAGAATCCATCGCAAAAATTGCTGTGCGCCCCGATTGCTTTGTCGTGTCCTCGCTCACCCCTCGCTGTACGTTTTTGTACTAGCTCTGGGGTTCGCTGCGGGCCTTCGCGCACTCAGGGCTGCTCGCGATATTTTTGAGATGGATTCCATTGATCCATGAATATCTTCGACGAGCCGAAGATCGATTGCCACACGCACATCCTCGATCCCGTCGGCTTTCCGTACGCGCCCGATACGCACTACCGGCCTGCCGGCCAGGAGACCGGAACTGCCGCCCAGCTCCTCCACGTGATGGATGCGCACGGGGTGCGCTACGCATTGCTCGTCGGTCCTAATTCCGGGTACGGTCTCGACAACCGCTGCATGCTCGACGCGATCGCACACAGCGCCGGTCGCTTCAAGGGGATCGCGGTCGTGACCAACGAGGTCGACGCATGCCGAACTCGAAGCACTCAAAGCCGCCGGCGTCGTCGGCGTGGCGTGGAACGTCACTCACTATGGTGTCGACTACTATGCGAACGCTGCAGGCTTGCTCGACCGGCTCGAGGCGCTCGACATGTTCGTCCAGATCCAGGTGGAGCACGACCAGCTGGTGCAGCTGCTGCCGATGCTGCAACGCTCGGGCGCGCGCATCCTGATCGATCACTGCGGACGGCCAGCTCCGGAGGCCGGCATCGACGAACCGGGCTTCAAGGCGTTGCTCGGGCTTGGAAAGGCTCGTCGCGCCGCCGTGAAACTCTCCGGTTACGTGAAATTCTCGCGCACTCCGTACCCGCATCCGGACGTACAACCATTCATTGACGCGTTGGTCGACGCATATACACCGGATGCCTGCATGTGGGCGTCGGACTGGCCGAACTTGCGGGCGCCCGGGCATATGGATTATGGGCTGCAGTTGAAGTTCGTCGAACGTTTGTTTCCCGGAGCGGCGGATCGACACAAGGTCCTCTGGCAAACACCGGACGCGTTGTTCCAATTCAGCGCGTGATGCGCGCATCAGCGAATCGGTACTTACGACATCACAGGCTCGCATGCGATCATTGACAAGGCGTCCGAACGAGAGAACTCGATGATCATCGACATCCACGGTCACTACACCACTGCGCCGAAGGCGCTCGAAACGTGGCGCAATCGCCAGATCGCCGGCATCGACGAATCCTGCGGAGATGCCGAAGGCGTCCGAGCTTGCGCATCAGCGACGACGAGCTGCGGGAATCCATCGAGAGCAACCAGCTGCGGCTCATGCGCGAGCGCGGTCTTGATCTCACCATCTTCAGCCCTCGCGCAAGCTTCATGGCGCATCACATCGGCGATTTCCAGGTCTCGAGCACGTGGGCCGCGATCTGCAATGAGCTGTGCTACCGGGTGAGCCGGCTGTTCCCGGATCACTTCGTTCCCGCCGCGATGTTGCCGCAGAGCCCCGGCGTGGATCCGGCGACGTGCATTCCCGAGCTCGTCAAGTGCGTGGAGGAGTTCGGCAACGTGGCGATCAACCTCAATCCCGACCCATCCGGAGGCCACTGGAACTCCCCGCCGCTATCCGATCGCTACTGGTACCCGATCTACGAGCAGATGGTCGAGCACGACATCCCGGCGATGATCCACGTGAGCACGAGCTGCAATCCGTGTTTCCACACCACGGGGGCGCACTATCTCAATGCGGACACCACTGCGTTCATGCAGTGCCTCACGTCGGATCTGTTCAAGGATTTTCCGACACTGCGGTTCGTCATTCCCGCATGGCGGTGGCGCGGTGCCGTATCACTGGGGTCGGTTTCGCGGCCTGGCGCAGGAGATGAAGAAGCCGCTGCTCAAGGATCACCTGCTGCATAACATCTACTTCGACACCTGCGTATATCACCAGCCGGGCATCGACCTGCTCACCCGCGTGATCCCCGTCGACAACATCCTGTTCGCGAGCGAGATGATCGGTGCCGTTCGCGGCATCGATCCGGAGACGGGCCATCCTTATGATGACACCAAGCGCTACATCGAGTCGGCGCACGTCGATCCGGAACAGCGGCACAAGATCTACGAAGCCAACGCGCGGCGTGTCTACCCGCGGCTCGATGCGGCACTGAAAGCGAAAGGGCGTTGACCATGTACGAACTCGGAGTCGTCTATCGCAACATCCGCCGCGCCGACAGCGACGTCGCGGCCAGGCTGGGCACGTTGGGGACGGCGACCGTCCACGAGGCGATGGGACGTTTGGGCTTGCTCAAACCGTACATGCGCCCGATCTATCCTGGCGCGCAAGCGTCGGGTACGGCCGTGACCGTGCTGCTGCAGCCGGGCGACAACTGGATGCTGCACGTTGTGGCGGAACAGATACGGCCGGGTGACGTCGTCGTCGCCGCAGTGACTGCCGACTGCACCGACGGCTATTTCGGCGACCTGCTTGCGACGAGCTTCAAGGCGCGCGGTGCGCAGGGGCTGGTCATCGATGCTGGGGTGCGCGACGTACGTGTACTGACCGAAATGAAGTTCCCGGTTTGGAGCAAGGCAATCTCCGCCAAGGGCACGGTGAAGGCGACACTCGGTTCGGTGAACGTTCCCGTGGTATGTGCAGGAGCGCTCGTAACACCGGGCGATGTCATCGTGGCCGACGACGATGGCGTGGTGGTCGTTCCCTCGGCGCTCGCGCAGAAAACGCTCGAGGCTGCGGCAGCGCGCGAGGCGAACGAAGGCGCCAAGCGTGCGAAGCTCGCTTCCGGCGTGCTCGGACTGGACATGTACCAGATGCGCGAATCGCTGCAAAAGGCCGGTTTGAAATACGTCGATTGACAGTCCAGAGCAACGCGAGACCCGTCGATCTGGCGGCCAGAGGCGTGGGATTTTCTTGCGGAGAAACCCGATGATTGGAACGTGCGCGGTACGGATCAGAGAGGTCCTCGGTATGTTGTTGCTGGGTACGGCGCTGCTGGTTCCGTTCACCGCGCATGCGCAGCCGTATCCCAGTCGACCGATCAAGATTGTCGTTCCGTATGCTGCGGGGGGTGCGGTCGATATCGTCGCGAGGACCATCGGACAGCCGCTTTCGGAGGCACTGAAGCAACCGGTAATCGTCGACAATCGTCCGGGTGCCAGCGCGAACATCGGGATGGAGCTGGTCGCCAAAGCGGCGCCGGACGGTTACACGTTGCTGATGGCCTCGAACGGCATCGCGACCAACATGGCGCTGTTCCCGCAGCTCGCGTTCGACGGTCGGCGCGATTTCGCGCCCGTCGCGCGAATCGGCTACGCGCCGCTGGTGATCGTCGTACCCGCCACCTCGCCGGTGAAATCGCTGAAGGAATTGATCGCGATGGCGAAAGCCGAGCCGGGCAAGCTCACCTACGCCTCCGCAGGCAACGGCAGCTCGGGGCACCTCGCGGGCGAGTTCCTCAAATCGACGGCGAAGATCGACGTCCTGCACGTTCCCTACAAGGGTGGCGCCCCGGCGATCACCGACCTGCTGGGCGAGCGCATCTCGTTCATGCCGATCAATCCGGTCGAAGTCATCGCGCATATCCGCGCCGGCCGCTTGCGTGCACTCGCCGTTGCGAGCGACAAGCGCTTCCCGCTGTTGCCCGACGTGCCGACCGCAGCCGAGGCCGGCCTCCCGGGTTACGAGGCGTCCGTCTGGTGGGGGCTCGTCGCGCCGGCGAAGACGCCTCCCGAGGTCGTCCGGCAGCTCAATGCCGAGACCAACAAGTCCCTCGCCGATGCCGCGATGGCGAACAAGCTGGCCGAACTCGGCGTCGTCGTCACGCCGGGTACACCCGACCAATTCGCTGCTTTCATCAAGTCGCAGACGGAGCTTTGGTCGGGCGTCATCAAGGCCGCCGGTATCCAGCCTGACTGATCGCCGCCGATAGCAGTTCGGAGGTATCTCGAATGGAGCGCATAACGGGCATCTCCTCGATGGCGACGCGACAGGTGTTGGCCGAACTCGCGGATGCGTACACCCAGCAGTCGGCACAACCGGTCGCCATCGAGTCGGTAGGCGGCGTCGACGCGGTACGGCGCGTACAGGAGGGTGAGGCGTTCGACTTCGTCGTGCTGGCCGCCGACGCGATCGAGAAGTTGGCTGCCCGCGGGCGCGTCGATCCGGCGGGTCGAATCGACCTCGCGCGCTCCGGCGTCGCGATTGCCGTGGCCGCCGGCGCGCCTCGGCCCGACATCGCCAGCGAATCGGCGATTCGCGACGCCGTCCTGCGGGCACGCACGATCGGCTATTCGACCGGTCCGAGCGGTGCGCATCTGGTCCGCCTGTTCGAGCGGTGGGGTATTGCAGACGCCATCGCGTCGCGCATCGTGCAAGCTCCGCCCGGCGTCCCGGTGGGTACACTCGTGGCACGTGGGGATGTGGAGCTGGGCTTCCAGCAGTTGAGCGAATTGATGCACTTGCCCGGGCTCGACGTGGTCGGCCCGCTGCCTGCCGAGATCCAGGTGATTACCGTGTTTTCCGCGGCGGTGTGCGCGGCGTCCAACCGTGCCGCGGCAGCGAGGAAGTTGCTGTCGTTCCTTGCTTCACCACAAGCCGATGCGGCAAAGCGGCGCCACGGCATGGAACCGGCGTAGACCGCCGCGCTTTCCCGTGCCGGCGGCGGAACATCTCACGCGCATCCTGCTTCTGCTAGCATTCCCACTGACAACGTTCTCGCCGGGGCGGACCTCCGGCTAGCACACGGTCCTCCGCTTTCTCAACCGTTCAATTTCTGGACTCCCCGTCATGGCAAGAATCGTAGGTGCCATCGCCAGTTCGCATACGCCGACCATTGGCTTTGCGTACGACAAGAAAAAGCAGGACGACCCGGTGTGGGCGCCGATCTTCGAGGCGTACAAGCCGATCCAGGCATGGCTGGAGGCGAACAAGCCGGACGTCCTGTTCTTCATCTACAACGACCACGTCACGTCGTTCTTCTTCGACCACTACTCGGCGTTCGCGCTGGGGATCGGCACGTCGTATGCCGTCGCCGACGAGGGCGGCGGGGCGCGATCGCTGCCGCCGGTGTCGGGACATCCGGCCCTCTCCGCGCACATCGGCGCGGCGCTCATGGCTGACGAATTCGACATGTCGTTTTTCCAGCAGCGCGCGCTCGATCACGGCTGTTTTTCGCCGCTGTCGATGATGCTGCCGCATGAACCCGCATGGCCCGCGGCGATCGTCCCGCTGCAGGTCGGTGTCCTGCAGTTTCCGATTCCGACCGCGCGCCGCTGCTACCGCCTCGGGCAGTCCCTGCGCCGCGCGATCGAGAGCTACCCCGAGGACATCAAGGTTGCGATCGTCGCGACCGGCGGCTTGTCGCATCAGGTGCATGGAGAACGCGCCGGCTTCAACAATCCGGAATGGGACGCCGAGTTCATGGATCTCTTCGAGGAACATCCGGAACAGCTTCTCGAAATGACCCACGCGGAACTCGCGACCCGTGGCGGTTTCGAAGGCGCGGAGGTGATCATGTGGCTGATCATGCGCGGCGCGATGACTGCGCGCATCAAGCGGCTGCATCGCACCTACTATTTACCGTCGATGACGGGGATCGCCACCGCGATCTACGAGGATGTCGATGCGGTGCGCGATCCGGACGCGATCGCGCGCACCCGCGCGGCCACGACGCGGCAACTGGCCGGTGCCGAAAAGCTTGCCGGGACGTATCCGTTCGACTTCAAGCGCAGCGTGAAGGCCTACCGGCTGAATGATTTCCTGCACCACATGATCGAACCCGCGCATCGCGCGCGCTTCCTGGCGGATCCCGAGGCGTCGTTCGAGGCCGCGGGGCTTACCGAAGAAGAGCGCGACCTGGTGCGCCGTCGCGACTGGCGCGGCATGATCCATTACGGCGTCATCTTCTTCATGCTGGAAAAGCTGGGCGCGGTCGTCGGCGTGTCGAATCTCCACATCTACGCGGCCATGCGTGGGCAAAGCCTCGAAGAGTTCCAGAAGACGCGCAACGCACCCGGAGCGCTCTATTCGGTGGCGGGCCGCGACGCGACGCAATTGAACTGGGACAGCAACGCCAGCACATCGCGCTAGCCAACCCTTACCGAGCCAGCTTCACAGTCTCCACGAAAGCGAAATGGTCACTGCCTACAAGAGTCTGGACGCGCCCGTCGCGTCGATCCGGCCGCACGCTGCACAGCATCGCCCGCTCGCATTCACGCACAGCGAGTGGGCCCGACTGGCCGGGCTCTACGGTATGGTCGCACTCCTGCACATCGTCGGATGCGGGCTGTTTCTCTACTACTCGGCGCAGCATCCCGCGTTGGTCGGCCTCGGGTTCGTCGCTTACATGTTCGGTTTGCGTCACGCATTCGACGCTGACCATATCGCGGCCGTCGACGATACGACCCGTTTCATGCTGCAGAAGGGCAAGCGGCCCCTGGGTGTCGGCTTCTTTTTCTCCCTGGGCCATTCGACAGTCGTGCTTGCCCTGGCGATGGCGATAATCTTCGCGGCGACTGCAGTCAAGCGCGAACTCCCCGCGTTGCAAAATCTGGGAGGCATCATTGGCGCGAGCGTGTCCGGAACGTTCCTCTGGGTGATCGGCATACTCAATTGCGTGGTGCTGGTGGAAATGCTCGATGTCTGGCGACAGGCCAAGACAGGGAAGCACAGCCACGCGCATCTGGAGGAATTGCTCACGCAGCGCGGGTTCATGAACCGACTGTTTGGGGGCCGGCTGCAGAAAGCCATCAGCCACAGTTGGCAGATGTATCCTCTCGGCCTGTTGTTTGGACTCGGATTCGATACGGCGTCCGAGGTTGGATTGCTGGCAATGACCGCCGGTGCGTCGGCGGGTGACATTCCCGTCGCCGCGGTGCTCTCCTTGCCGATCCTGTTCGCCGCCGGCATGACGGCGATGGACACGACCGATGGCGTGCTGATGGCGCGGGCGTACGATTGGGCCTTCGTTAATCCGCTGCGCAGGATCTTCTACAACGTCGCCATTACCAGTCTGTCGATCGTCGTCGCGCTGATCATCGGCTCCGTCGAATTGCTCCAGGTTCTGATCCGGATGCTCCATCTCTCGGGGCCATTCTTCGATTTCGTTGCCGGCCTCGATTTCGGAATCCTCGGCTATGTCATCGTCGCTATCTTTCTGCTTACCTGGGGGGCGGCGGCCGCGGTATGGAAGTTCGGCCGCATCGAACAGCGCTACGGCCATCTCCATCCCCTGCACGCTCACGAGCATGCGCACGAAAGTGGTCGCAGCCACTCGCACCGGCATTTCCACTAGGTCGTGAGTCACCCGATCCGTTGACTGTCGTACCCGCGCATCGGTCCCGACGGCTTTTGCAGGGTTTGTGCCAGGAGCCACGGACTCGGACCGGATTACCGGTAGAATCGCGACGGACGCCGCGGGAGGCGCGGCGTCCACTTCGCGACCCTGACCGATGAGTGCCGACCCCAACGCATACCGCATCCCCGCTGCGGAACTCCGCGATTTCGTCGCGGCCGTTTTTCGTGCCACCGGATCGGCGCACGGGGAGGCGCAAATCATCGGCGACCATCTCGTCGACGCCAACCTCGCGGGTCATGAATCGCACGGCGTCATCCGTGTCTCCAAATACGTCGACTGGCAAGCCAAAGGCATGGTCCTGGCCAACCAGCACGCGCTCGTCGTTCGTGAAACCGCGTGCAACGCGGTCGTCGACGGACAGTTCGGCTACGGCCAGGTGATCGGTCGCGAGGCCATGGACCTTGCGATCGCCAAAGCACGTCAATCCGGTTTCTGCGCGATGGCGATCCGCAATGCCGGTCATCTCGGGCGCATTGGCGCGTGGGCGGAGCAGGTGGTGCAGGCCGGCTTGGCCTCCATCCATTTCGTCAATACATCGGGTTTCGGCATCCTCGTGGCACCCTACGGTGGCACGGACCGCCGGCTCTCCGCGAATCCGATTGCCGCCAGTGCGCCGGGTCCCAATGGCGCGTCGCTGGTGCTCGACATCTCGACCTCGGCGATCGCCGAAGGCAAGATCCAGGTCGCGCTCAACCACGGGGAGCAACTGCCTCCGGGCTGCACCATCGACAGCGAGGGTCGCCCCAATCGTGATCCCGCGGTGTTCTACGGTCCTCCGGTTGGTGCGTTGTTGCCGATGGGTGGCCACAAGGGCTATGGCTTGTCGATTTTCTGCGAGATTTTCGCGGGCGCGCTGTCCGGCGGGCAGACGACCAATCCGGACAATGCGACGGCGGGGCGCCTCGTCAACAACATGCTGTCGCTCGTCTTCGACGCCGAAGCGTTTTGCGGTGCGGAAGCATTCAGGGCCGAGATCGCGCGATTCGCGGCATGGGTCAAGGCCTCACCACCCGCAGTACCGGGCGGTGACGTCCTGCTGCCTGGCGAAATCGAGCGCCGAACCCGCGCTCGGCTGGAGCGCGATGGCATTCCACTGGATGCGACGACGCGTCGGCAGATCGCGGGCAGCGTGCGCGCGCTCGGTGTCGCTCTGCCACAGGGCTTCGCTGCGTGACGATCGCGGCCGAACCCGGTTCGCGAACGCCTGCGTGCAGGCGGCAATGCGTTCGGTGTGATGGCGTTCGAATTTTTCACGCCCGGCCTGGCGCCGGTGCTTGCGGCGTCCGGTGCGGAGTTCGTGCTGCTGGACATGGAGCACAGCGGGGCCGGCATCGACACCATCAAGGCGCAGATCGCATACGCCCACGGAGCGGGTATCGTGCCGATGGTTCGCGTGACGTCGTGCGCGTACCACCTCATTGCCCCGGTACTCGACGCCGGCGCCCTCGGCATCATGGCGCCGATGGTCGAAACACGCGAGCAGGCCGAAACACTTGTCGCGGCATGCCGCTATCGTCCGGAAGGTCGGCGCGGTCTGGGTTTCAGCGTGTCGCACGATCGCTACACCGGGGGTGCAGCGCGACCGAAGATGGCGGCGGCCAACGAAGCGATTCTCACCATCGCGCTCATCGAATCCGCACGGGGCGTGGAAAATGCAGAGGCGATTCTGGGGACACCCGGAATCGATCTCGGGTGGCTCGGGCATTACGATCTGTCGGATAGTCTCGGTTGCGCCGAGAGTTTCGACGATCCGCGCTACGTGGCTGCCGAGCAGCGGTTGCTCGCGGCCGGGACAGCGGCAAAAAAGCCGCTGGGTTGGCTGGTTCCCAACGGCGACATGGCCCGGCTTGCGCTGCAGCGAGGGTTCCGCTGCATCTGCATCGGGCACGAAGTGGCCGTGTTGAGAACCGCGCTCACGCATGAATTTGCAAACGCACGAAGGGGTGACCCGGCGACGCCCTGATCATCTGGCCGGGAACAAGTATTCGACGTCACAAGAGATCGAACAACCATTGGAGGAACCAAGATGAAACGCAGAGAAATGTTGATCGGTGCCGCAGTCACGGGAGCAGCAGGGATCGCAACCATGGCTGCCGTCACGCAGTCGGCGCCGGCACTGGCGCAGGCAACACCACCGCTGACCGCCGGCGGTGTGCTGGATCGAATCATCAAGGAAAAGAAAATTCGCGTGACGGCGGAAGTCACGTCGCCGCCGTTCGGCATACTCGATCGCAACAACCAGCCCGACGGCTCGGAGATCGAAACCGCGCGCCAACTGGCCCGAGACCTCGGTGTCGAACTGGAACTCGTGCAGGTCACGAGCCCGCAACGCATTCCGGCGCTGCTTGCCGGGCGCGCCGACGTCGCGATCTCGTCGCTGTCGATCACGTTCGATCGCGCGAAGACGGTGATGTTCGCGCCGCCGCATGGTGCGCTGTCGATCGTGATCGCCGGTCCGAAAAAGACGCCGATCCGCGCGGCGGCGGATATGGCCGGCAAGAAGATCGGCATTACCCGGGCGACACTCGAGGAAGCGACCGTGCCAAAAATCGCACCGTCCGGTGCCCAGATCGTCTTTTTCGATGACATCGCCGCGACGCTGCAGGCGATGGTCTCGGGGCAGGTGGACGCCGCAGGAATGTCCGCATTCGCGGCAAAATCCGTGGCCGACCGCAACCCGAAGGCGGAGATCGAGAACAAGTTCACCGTCACTACGGCGTTCTACGCGGCGGCCGTGCGCCCGGGCGACTTCGATCTCCTGCAGTTTCTCAGGACGTGGGTGTTCCTGAACAAGAATAACGGCGTGCTTGCCGGCATCTACAAAAAGTACACCGAGGTTGCGTTGATCGATCTGCCCGTGCTGTGATTGCTGCTTCCCTCACCCGACGCGCTCATTGTCCAGTGAGGCGCGTCGGCCTCTCCCCGAGGGAGAGGCGACACAACGAACCCCTCTCCCACCGGGAGAGGGGCAGGGGTGAGGGCCGAGCTTTGACAATCGTCAGACATTTTCTTGCGAAACTCGGTAGGCGATGAAGTATGTCTTCCAATTCGGCATCGTCTGGGATCACCTGCCGCGATTGCTCGATGGCGCCTGGCTGACGATTCGATTGTCGGTGGGCGCGTTCGCGCTCGGTTTCGCGATCGCGGTGCTCCTCGCCTTCCTGCGCACATCAGGGCCCCGACCGGCGCGCGCGGCCGTGGGCGGGTACGTGGAGTTCATCCGCAACACGCCCTTTCTGGTACAGCTGTTCATCATCTATTTTTCCCTGCCGGCCATCGGTATCCGCTTCGAGGCGGTGACCGCGGCGCTGCTCGGGATGAGTCTGAATTTCTCCGGCTATGCCACGGAAATCCTCCGCTCGGGCATCGAAGCGGTGCCGCGCAGCCAGATCGAAGCGGGGCATTCGCTGGGCTTCACCCGATTCCAGATTTTCCGCAACATCATCGCCTTTCCCGCCCTGCGCACGGTTTATCCTGCGCTCGCGAGCCAGTTCATCCTCCTCATGCTCGGATCGTCGATCGTTGCCGCGATATCGGCCGAGGAGCTGACGGCGGTCGTCAACACGCTGCAATCGACGACCTTCCGCGCGTTCGAGTTCTATTTCGTCGCGACCGCCATGTATCTTCTGATGGCGCTCGGCGCGCGGTTGCTGCTGCACGCGATCTACTGGGCGGCATTCCAGCGCGCGCGTCCGGTGCAACAGGCCTGGTCACGATGAGTCGCGACTTCGACTGGCCCGAATTCCTGTTCCTGCTCGGCGCACTGCGCTGGACGATCGTGCTGTCGCTGATCGCGTTTGTCGGCGGCGGCATCGGAGGAATCGTGCTCGCCGTCGCGCGCACGTCATCGCACGCGATCCTGCGCGGAATCGCGGCCACCTACATCGGGCTCATGCAGGGAACGCCCGTCCTGATGCAGCTTTTCCTCGCGTACTATGGACTTGCCGTGCTGACCGGCATTCGGATCGACCCGTGGCCCGCAGTCACCCTGGCGTTCACGATGTATGCGGCGGCCTTCCTCGGCGAGATCTGGCGCGGGGCGATCCAGGCCATCCCGCGACAGCAGTGGGAGGCTGCCGCCGCGCTTCCGCTCGCGCCGTCGGCGCAACTGCGCTACGTGATCCTGCCGCAGGCGTTTCGCATCGCGATCCCGCCGACGGTCGGCTTTCTGGTGCAACTCATCAAGGGCACGTCGATCGCGTCCATCATCGGTTTCGTCGAGCTGACTCGCGCGGGTCAGCTGATCGTCAACGTCACCTTCCAGCCGATGATCGTCTATCCGCTGGTCGCGATGCTGTACTTCGTGCTGTGCTGGCCCATATCGGTGGCTGCGCTGCGGCTGGAGAGGAGAATCGATGCCACTCTTGGCATTAAGCAACATACGTAAGCGCTACGGGTCGAACCTGGTGCTCGACGATGTGTCGCTCGACGTCGAATCCGGCGAAGTCGTGGCGGTCATCGGTCGCTCGGGGTCGGGCAAGACGACGCTGCTGCGGTGTATCAACGGTCTCGAGACGATCGACGAAGGGTCGATCGCGTTCGACGGCAAGCCGCTGCCGCCGGGCGGTGCGGAATTGCGTGAACTGCGGCGACATATCGGGATCGTCTTTCAGAGCCTCAACCTGTTCCCGCATCATTCGGTGGAGCGGAATATCACGCTCGGGCCCACCATTACCAACAAGATTCCGCTCGCCGAAGCGAAGACGATCGCGCGCAATGTACTGCGCGAGGTCGACCTCGAAGACAAGCTGCACGCCTATCCGACCCAATTGTCGGGAGGCCAGCAGCAGCGGGTCGCGATCGCGCGTGCACTGGCGATGCAACCACGTCTGATGCTGTTCGATGAAATCACGTCGGCCCTCGACCCTGAACTCGTGGGGGAGGTCGTCAAGGTGCTCGAGCGGTTGGCCACCTCGGGCATGACGATGGTGCTGGTCACGCACGAGATGGGATTCGCCCGGCGCACCGCCGACACGCTGGTGTTCATGCACCAGGGCCGCATCTGGGAGAAAGGACCGCCGCGCGAGTTGTTCGCGGCGCCGAGGACGCCCGAACTCGAAAGTTTCATCCGCGCCGTCCTGGACCCGAACGACTAGCATTACCCTCGATCAACTCACCACGGAGAAACGGAATCATGTCGAAACAACGCATCGGTTATATTGGCGTCGGCCTCATGGGGCACGGTGCGGCGAAGAACATGCTGCAGAAGGGCCACCCGCTGACCATCATGGGCCACCGCAATCGAGCACCGGTCGACGATCTCGTCGCCCTCGGGGCGCGAGAGGCGAAATCGGTGGCCGACGTCGCACGCGTTTCCGACGTGCTGTTCCTATGCTTGCCGTCGACCGTGGAAGTAGAGCACGCCATCTACGGCGCAGGCGGCGTGCTCGAAGGGGCCGCGACTGGCCTGATCGTCGTCGATTCGACGACCGCCGATCCGCGCAGCACGCAGCGTATCGGCGCCGATCTCGCCAAGCGTGGCATTCGCATGGCCGACGCACCGCTGGGACGCACGCCGAAGGAATCCGAAGCCGGCAAACTCAGCACGTTCGTCGGCGGCGACCCGGCAACGGTGCGCGAATTGAAACCGATCATCGAATGCTACGCGGACACGATCATCGAAGCCGGCGAGCTGGGTGCCGGTCACACGCTGAAACTCATCAACAATTTCATCGCGATCGGTACCAGCGGCGTCATCTCGGAGGCGCTCGCCACCGCAACCAAACTTGGTGTCGACCTGCGCAAGCTCTACGACGTCGTTACCGCGGGCGGCGGCAACAGCAAGATGTTCCAGATGATCATGCCGTGGGTGCTCGACGGGGACGACACCCATCTCAAGGGGCCGCTGCGCATCGCGGGCAAGGACATGCGCTACTACACCAAGCTGGCCGAGAGCGCGCCGGCAACGGCGTTCATCGCGCAGGCGGTCAACCAGACCTACCATGCTCGCGAACATCCAGGGCCACGGCGAACGGTACATTCCCGTGCTGCCCGGCGTGCTTGCCGAACTCAACGGCTGCAAGATCCGCGACCTCGATCCGCCGCGCTGAAGCCGGTCGCCGAAGTCCGTGTGTGCTCAGCATCCGGCGACGCACTTCGCGTTGCCGTCGAATTCCATCGTCTTGCCGCTCAACGCAAGGTAGACCGGACGCCCCTTGACGAGGTCGCTGAACGTCTTGGCGCGGGCGGTCGGCAGCATCTTGCCGTCGGCGGTCACGGCTTCGTTCGGGTGTGACGCAATGACGGTCGCGGGTTGCACGAGGTCGTTGATGATGAACGCCGCAGCCTCCGGGGAAACCGCGCTCGGCCCCAGGTTCAACACGACCAGATTCGCCTTGTGATAGTCGTGGACGATCGTCCGCATGTCGGAATGAATGCCGGTGTCGCCGGAAAGATAGACCGTCAGTCCGTTGGTGAACTTGACGACATACCCGATGGGCGGGCCCAGCGCCAGGCTGACGTCGTCGGCCTCCAGGTTCTTCTTTTCCGGATCGGTGAGCAGCGACCGCGGAACGTTGCTCGCATGCGAGGCGGGAACAGTCGTGATCTCTACCGCTTTCGTTGCGCCCGCGGTCTTGAATATGCGCTTGCCGCCGAGCTGCGCGTTGGCAAGGCACGGCTCCGCGTACGGAACCACGGTGTCCGCGCACGCGGCGGTCGGTTTGCCACGAATGTTCTCGATCTTCTTGCCGATGAAGACACCCATGTCACCGATCATCATCGTGCCGGAATTCTTGGCGGCGGCGATTTCCGCGGTCGTCGAGTTGGGCGCGGCAGACACCGTATCCGGCTTCTCGCAGGTTCCAGCGTTCTGGGCCGACATTTTTCTGTCGCCGATGTGATCGCCGTGGGCATGCGTCAACAACACGACGTGAACCGCACCCAGACGCGGATCGCTCGCGCCGGTCACGGACTGGCCGGCATCGTAGAGAATGCGCACGCCCGTCGGGTCCTCGAGGATCATCGCCCGGTCGAGCGCGCAAAGTTCGCCCGTGTGCGAGCCGAGAGGGGTGATTTTCACGTTTTGCGACCACGCGAGGGCCGGCAGGAGAACGACAAGACAGCCAAGCAGTGCATGGGTGAAGCGAACAATCGGTTGAGTTTTCAACTTATCCTCCGTTCGACTTGCTCGATAACGAAACCGTGCGTGGTCATCCGCAATATCCACCTTCGCCTTCCGTTTGCGCCGCTATTTCGTCACGGTCTCCGACTCGACGACCAAGTCGAGAACGTAGACGTTGTCGGGCGTGAGTCGGCTGGCCGGCACACGCTGGTAGAGCTTGACGCGCAGTACGTTGCGCTGACCTTCGACATGCTTGAACCCGTCGATGGTTTCGTACAGCGGTCGAAATGCCCCAGGCCTGCCCACCGGCAGACCCTTCGCGTCGAATTTCCGCTCGCGCACCTGCAGACAGCGCATGTCGCCCCGAACCGGGTGCTGGCACGCGACCTCTTGCGGCGCAACCTCGATGAAGAGGACGCGTCGGCGCGCCATATCGGCTTTCCAATGTCGGGTCACCGGTGAACACAAGGGTATCGTTGGTCGCCGAGATCAGCTGCAAGCGCGGGGGCGCGCCTTCGCCGACCTCGATGCGGAACGGTTTCAGCAGCATGCGCTCCAGGACGATATCGGTCTCCGTCAGCTTGGGCTCGCAGGCCATCAGCGAGGTCGCAGTTCGACGGACTTCGAGTTTTCCTCCATCGACGACGAAGCTGCCACGAATGAGGTTGCAGCCGCCGGTGATGTTGAGCACGTTGTCCTTGAAGATCAACGACAACGACTTGCCCTCGCGTGGCGCCAGCGACTCGAGGCGGCGATTTTGACTGTCGGTCGCCGAGACCAGGTTCCAGCGATTGCCTTCGAGCGTCTGCACCAGTTTGTCGCCTTGAACATTCTTCGGCAGCGGAGCCGCCGGATCTCGCGATGGCGACGCGCACGCCGACAAGCCGAGCACGATGACCACAGCAAGGCAGCGATGAAATGGGTTGTTGGGCATGACGGGCCTGTCAAAACTGGAAGAAAACACGCGCTTCATTGGATGAAGTAAGGTCGAGTCTCGAATACCGTAGGCGGGAATCCTACGCCCTTCGATGCCAACGTACGTTTTAGCACGAAGTCGAACAGCAGGACATTGTGCCCCCGCAATGCCGCAAGCGTCACGACGGCGCCGGAATCGAGCACGCCGCGCTCGACGAGGGCATTCAGGGGTATCAAGGGCACCACGCCAGGAAGCGGGTAATCCGAGCCGTTGAGCAGGCGATCGTGCCAGTCGCGGCGTGCAAGCAGTGTGGGAATCACATTCATGCGATTACCCTGGGTAATGGCGGAGATGTCGCCGACCAGATTGGCGCGATACCGCGGTTCGTCCATCAGCCGCGCAAAGAGATCGAAATTCGACAGCGTCGCCGTGCCGGGTCGATCGGTATCCTCGCCGTCGCCGAGCGAAGCGCAGTGCGCGATGACGACCCGCACGCCTGCGTCGAGGGGGCGTCGCAGCCGGAGGGGATTGCCCAGGTGTTCACCGAAGCCGTGTACCGCGCGCTCGTCCCCGGCGTGGGAGATCAACGGGATTCGCAATGCGGCCAACTTCGCGTAGAACCGGTCGCAGCGCGCATCCGCAGGATCGATGCCTTGCGCCGAAGGCAACCACTTTATCGCGCGCGCGCCGCGCGCGGCTGCCGCATCCAGCCGGTCGAGCGCGCTCGGATCGTAAGGATGGATCGACGCCGCCCACGTGAAGCGTTCGGGGTAACGTTCCGCGAGTCCGGCAACATAGTCGTCGGGCACGTGGAACGTCGAGCGATCCAGCAGCGGCGCGCCGGCGTCGTCGCGCGCCCAGTCGAAGGCGAACAGCAGCGCGTGAAAGCCGGTCGCCATCTCGTTGGCCTGTGACAAGAGCCGTGCAGCGAAGCTCGCGTCGACCTTGCCGGGAGCGTCGACGGTACAACTCGCATTGAGATAGAACGCCCGTTGCAGGTACTCGACCGCGCGCCACATCTGCTCCATGCGCGGATTGAACCAGAGGCCGCTGCCGGAGTCGCCGTTGCCAAAAACGTGGCAATGCACGTCCCACACCTTCGTCGCGTCGAGGTCGCGCCACGCCGCGACGACCAACGGGTGCTCGCGCAGTTCTGGTGGCAGCGCGCCGCCACAGGCGTTGAACACGCCGTGACGCAATGAAAAGTCACAGCCGGTCGTCAGCAAGCCGGCCGCGCATGCACCGAGGAAGCGCCGCCGATTCATGGCCTCTGGAATCTACCGTCGATGCAGCCGAGAAGTCGATTCCAGGCGCAAGCGCGCTAACGCAGAAGGGTGATGCCGGTCGACGTAACCTGCACGCGATCACCGATGCGCAGCGCGGGTGCCGACGTTTGCTGGACCGTGGCGAACGTGCCGTCGTCGTAGCGCACACCGATTCGCCACACCAGCGTCTGGCTGCGCTGGGCGAGCTGGTTGCCGCCCCATGCGCCGGCGCCCGCGCCGACGATCGTCGCCACGGTCTGCCCGGTGCCGCCGCCGACGAGACTACCGAGTCCGCCGCCGACCAGCGCGCCACCGATCATGCCCACCGTGCTGTTGACGTTCTGCACACTGTCCTGGGTGATCGATTCGACCGTTCCGATGCGAATCGCAGGCTGCTCACTGACCTGGAAGGCGGGCGGCGTATTGCAGCCGGCAAGCGCCATTGCGGTAAACGCGGCCAAAGCGGCGACGGCTCGTCGCCATCCAAACATGTTCGTCATCTTCATTCTCCTGTGCAAAGTCCGTATGTTCATTCGGGAATCGAATTCAGCAGGTACATGACCGCCAGCAGCCCGCTCGGACGACCGAGCTTGCCCAGCCACTGCGCGAAGATCGTCTCGATGTCGCCGCTCATGTAAACCTGCGTCAGCGCCTTGTTCACCTCGAGGCGATACCCGGAATCGTTGCGAGGCAATGCCATCGCATAGGGTTCGAAGGATAGCTCTTCCACCAGCATCGCCAACCTGGCCGGGTCCTTCGATTGGGCAAGCAGGCCGATGAGCTTGATCTTGTCGCCCGCGTAGGCGTCGACGGCGCCCGTCTCCAGCATGGTGATGCCGTCGCCGGCGTTCTCGATCTGGACGACCGTTGCGTTGACCAGGCGGCGGCGCAACGTTTCGTTAAGACGCGCCTCTGTCGTCGTGATGTTTCAGCACCGCGATCTTCTTGCCGGCCAGGTCGGGGATGGCATTGATCGGCGCACCCGCCTTGACCAGAATCCCACCACCGTCGATGAAAATAAGATTCGAAAAGTCCACGGTCGCGAGCCGGCTCTGCGTCTGCGTCGTGTTCGCGCATTCGAGGTCCGCCTTGCCTGCGGAGATCATTTCCAGGCGGATGTTCACTGCGGCGGGGACCCAGTTGACCTTGAGGTTCGGTTCGGTGACAGCCCGGGCGATCTGCGCGATCACGCGCTTGCACAAATCGATCGAATATCCGGCCGGCTCGTTGTTGGCGCCGTTGAATGAGAACGGGAGAGAATCGGGGGAATAAGCGACGGTTATCGCCTTCGCCGCCTTGATCTTCGCAAGCGTGGGCGGCAACGACTGCGCCGAGGCACCGAAGGTGCACAGCGCCAGCGCGGTGAAAATTGCTGCAAGCAGGGATTTCGACATGGGTACCTTCGGGGGGATGACGGAACACTGGAGCACGCGACGCGCACTTGATCGCACATTCCGTTACACATTTTACATGAACAGTCCATTGTCGCATCACGGCAGGGCGACCATGCATGCTGCACCCGGCGCGGCATTGCGAAGGCCATCTTCAAATTGCCGAAATGCCGTCAACCATAGCCACATTGGACACGTTATGAAATGCTTCGCGATTTGACGCACGCTTCTGCATCGGAGATATCGATGTCACCCCTGGCCCTACGTCGGTTGGTAATTCTGCTGTGCATGCTGCCGATCCCGGCGCTCGCACAGTCTGCGTTCACGGTGCAAGCCGTCAACGTGCGTGCCGGTCCCGACCGCGTGTTCCCGCTGGTCAGCTGGTTGCCGGGCGGAACGCCCGTGAATGTCATCGGTTGCACGAATGGCTGGCGCTGGTGCGACGTCATCGCGAGAGGTACCCGAGGCTGGGTTTATTCGCGGTACCTGTCGAGTTTTGTCCGCGGCCGTGCACCCATCGTCACCTTCTCCGTCGGACCTTATTGGAGCGCGCATTATCGCGGACGTCCGTGGTACTCCAATCGATCGGCATGGAACAACTGGGGATCGCCGTCGTGGCGACCGCCGCCACCGCCGCCGCCGCGCCGTCCGCCGCCGCGACCCTCGCGGCCGCCCTCCGGACCGCCCAACTTTGGTCCGCCGCCGGCAGGCGATCGTCCGTCGGGCCCCGGTGGGAGCAGACCACCGTCTGGACGACCACCGTCGAGCAGGCCGCCGTCGGGTGGACCTCCCTCGGGCGGTCGACCGCCTTCAGGCGGGTGACCTTCGCGTGATGGTGGAACGGGTCAGTAAGCGCACTACCGCGAACGAAGCGATACGCGTCAGCCTCTTGGCTGCGCAGCACCCGGTCCCTTGCCGCGGACATAGCCCGGCAGTCGACCGACCGGCACGATCACGAGCAGTGCGACGGCCGCGAGCATAAGAAGCGAAAGCTTGAGCGCGCGCAGCCGAGCTTCGGCGTTGATGCGCACCGCTTCACTGATCTGCTCGGGCGTTGCGGTGGTGCTGATCATGACGTCCTTCAGGCGCTCGTTGCTGGCGAAGGTCGCCCGATCGAGATCGACTTGCCTGATCAGGTCGGGCGGAATGGCGGGATTGTCCACCAGGCTGCGCTCGATGTTGACATTGAGAATTCCCAGGGCAAGCGCGCCGGCGACCGCCGTGCCGACCCCGGCCGCGAGACTCTTGATCGTTCCGCGCAGTGAACCGACATCACCGGCGAAGTCCTTCGGCGCATACGTAACCAGCACGTTGAACAGCAACGTCGCAAGTGCGCCCTGACCGAGACCGAACATGACGAGACCGAGGACGACGAGCAGGTTGCTCCACTCGTTGTTCATCACCACGGCCAGCAGGACGAGGGAGGCGGCCACCAGAACGAACGAATAACGGGCGATCTGTCGCGGTGTGAGCCGATCGGAGAGGCCGAGGACGAAAATGGCCGCGGCGAAGACGGACAACTGATAGGGAATCATCGCGATGGCGGTTTGGAGGCTCGACCTCCCTTGCACCATCTGGATATACAGCGGGACCAGAAAGGTGAGTGCGTTGGCGAGCATGAAGATCGCCATCATCGCGAGCACTGCGGCATGCTCCCGCGGCGATTCGATGACCTTCAGTGCAAGCAGGGGCGTCTGGTGGCGGATCTGCCGCCGCTGTGCCCACGCGATGAACAGCTGGATACCGACGATGCCGGCGACGAGCATCACCAGCGCGGGCGACAGGCCCAGAAGATCGAACGGCGCCGACTTGTTGGCGAGCACCGTGCCCCAGTTGTAGAGATTGTTGACACCCACGCTGATCATGACGACGGCTGCCGCAGCAAGCACTACGCCAACGCCATCGATGTCGACGCCCGTCATCCTTGAGACAGGCTTGAGCCGCGCGCTCAGCAGCAGCGTCAGGGCGGCGAAGGGCACCACGAGGCCGAAGGCGTAGCGCCAGCCGAGTTGCGTGCCCACGACGCCTGCGACGAAGAACGCCGTCACCGCCGCGATCGCCTGGACCGCGCCGAGAATGCCGAGCGCCTTGGCCTGCTGCGCGCCCGAGTAGTTGTCGACAATCAGCACGACGAGGGAGGGGACGATTGCCGCGGACGCCAATCCGGCGATGACCTGTGCCGCGATCATGGCGGCTACATTGTGACTGGACGTCATCAGGATCATCGACGCCATCAGCAGCAATGTCGCCAGTCGGAAAATCCTGAGCGAACCGAATTTCTGTCCGAGCTTCGCGCCAAGCATGGTGAAGCCTGCAACCGCAACCGAATTCGCGACGATGGCGGTGCCGACCGTGGTCGGTGCCGTGTTGAACTCGGCAACGATGCCGCCGATGGAAACCGGCAATGCGTTGATGTTGAGGGACATCTGCGCCTGTCCCATCGCGATGACGACCATCGGCAGCCAGGATCGCAGCGGTTCGCGCTCAGCGGTCATGGCTGCGGCGTCTAAATCGGTAACCACGCGCGCCGACTCGCGTTGTCCCGCTCTCATTTGCGCGCGATGATGCCTCGGTCGGCGAGCTGGCCGATGACGAGATCGGCGAATCCAGGGCGTCTCCTGCGCCACGGTGCGCGGATTCAAGGTGCTCGTGGTCGCGGTCCACACCAGGGCTTTCGTCTGCACGTCGAACAGCTTCGCTTCCACGGTGGCGAGGTCGTATTGCCGGATCTGTTGCACCGGGACCACCGTGCGGGTGGGTCCGCCCCACGGCCCTCGACCCCACTGGCTGCCGCCGGCGACCATGGTCGTCGACACGTGCGTTCGGGTGTCCACGCCGAGGAGGCTCACGAGAAGCAGGCCTTGCGCGCCGCTGTTCACGATCGCCGCGGTGAACGCCGCATCGGTCGTTTGCGCGTCGCCCAGGACGACGGTATAGCCCGGAATGCCCTCGACACCCGCGGCGCGCAGCCGCTCGGCGAACGTGTCCTCGAAGACGCGACCATCGGTGACGCTGCTGATGCTGCCCACCACGATGATCTTGCGAAACGGCGGTCCGGCGAAGTTGGTATCGAACCACGCCGAGCGGATCGACGTGCTCTGGCAACCGGAAACGAGTGCGACCAGTGCGAAGAGAAGAATCATCGAACGGATATTCATGCGCATCCTCCGGGCAGAATCTGGCATGACATCTTGCCTTGCGCGTGTCATGTCGTGGGATTATGCTACAAACAGAAACAAGATCAGGTGGAGAGGGTGCCATGCAACTGACACCGCGGGAGTTCGACAAGCTGGTCATCTACATGATGGCCGAGGTGGCGTTGAAGCGCAAAGCCAAGGGCATCAAGCTCAACTATCCGGAAGCCGTCGCGATCATCTCGGCCAACGCACTCGACGGCGCGCGCGCCGGCAAGTCCATCGAGGAAGTCATGAAGGATGCGCGCGCCGCCCTTACCAAGGACGACGTGATGGACGGCGTGGCCGACTTGATCCCGATCGTGCAGGTCGAGGCCGTGTTCACCGACGGCAGTCGCCTCGTGACCGTGCATACGCCGATCCAGTAACGCCTACGCGAGGAGCAAACCATGGCCGCAGTAAAAGCGGGGCCCAGTATCGCCGCCGACGTCGATCCGGCGACGGCGAAGGTGGCGGTGGGCGGCTACGTATGCCACCCCGATCCAATCTCCTTTCACGCCCAATTGAAAGTGACGACGCTGACGGTGCGCAACACCGGCGACCGCCCCGTGCAGATCGGTTCGCACTTCCATTTTTTCGAAGTCAATCGCGCGCTGGAGTTCGATCGGGCCGCAGCATTCGGCCAGCATCTGAACATCCCGGCGTCGACGGCGCTGCGGTTCGAGCCCGGCGACGAGCGCAAGGTCAATCTCGTCCCCTACGGCGGCAAGCGCGCCGTGTACGGCTTCAACAATCTTGTCGACGGCCCCACGGCGGGCAAGCCCGGCGCAGCGGCAAAGACCAAGGCCGTGGCGCTGGCGGCGAAGCGCGGTTTCCGCTCCAAGGCGTAACGCGCGACGCAGTTCCGCTCGCTTTCCTGCTGATCCGCAGCACCGATCAAAGTCCATAGGATTCTCGACATGGCAACCATCTCTCGCAACGAGTACGTGGGACTGTTCGGTCCGACGGTGGGCGATCGCATCCGCTTGGCCGATACCGGACTGTTCGTCGAGATCGAGCGCGACCTGCGGGGCGCGTCTGGCGACGAGATCGTCTTCGGCGGCGGCAAGAGCCTGCGCGAAGGCATGGGCATGGACAATCGCCTGACCTATGCGAGTGGACCGCCCGACCTCGTCATCACCAACGTGACGATCATCGACGCGGTGCAGGGTGTGGTGAAAGCCGATGTCGGCATTCGGGACGGGCGCATCTGCGGCATCGGCAAGTCCGGCAATGCGCAGACGATGGATGGCATTACGCCGGGGCTCGAGCTCGGTCTCGCCACCGACGCCATTTCGGGCAGCCACCTCATCATGACGGCGGCCGGCATCGACACGCATATCCACTTCATTTCACCGCAACAGGCTTACGCGGCGTTGTCCAACGGCACGACGACACTGATTGGGGGCGGCACCGGCCCCAGCGACGGCTCGAACGCGACGACGGTGACGCCGGGGCCGGGCAACATCCGGAACATGCTGCGCGCGTTCGAAGGCTGGCCCGTCAACGTCGGCATCCTTGGCAAAGGTCACGGGCACGGCAAGGATGCGCTGGTCGAGCAGATCGAAGCCGGCGCGGTCGGCTTCAAGTGCCATGAAGACTGGGGGACGACGCCCGCGGTGCTGCGCTCCGCGCTCACGGTGGCCGACCAGATGGACGTCCAGGTGTGCATGCACACCGACACGCTGAACGAATCGGGCTTCGTCGAGGACACGATCGCCGCGTTCGAGGGCCGCACCATCCATTCGTTCCATACCGAAGGCTCGGGTGGCGGCCACGCGCCGGACATCATCAAGGTGTCGGGTCTCCCGAACGTCCTGCCCGCGTCGACCAATCCCACGCTTCCCTATGGCGTCAATTCTCAGGCCGAGCTCTACGACATGATCATGGTGTGCCACCACCTGAGTCCCGACATTCCGTCGGACGTGGCATTCACCGAGAGCCGCATCCGCGCCGAGACCATTGCGGCCGAGAACGTATTGCACGATCTCGGCGTGATCTCGATCTTCTCGAGCGATTCGCAGGCGATGGGGCGCATCGGCGAATGCTGGCTGCGCTGCATCCAGACGGCGGACGCGATGAAGACGGGTCGCGGCAAGCTGCCGGAGGACGCCCCGGGCAACGACAATTTTCGCGTGCTGCGCTACGTCGCCAAGATGACGATCAATCCGGCCATCGCGCACGGCATTTCGCACGTGCTGGGGTCCGTCGAAGTCGGCAAGATCGCGGACCTGGTGTTGTGGGAGCCCGGGTTCTTCGGCGCCAAGCCCAAGCTCGTGCTCAAGGGCGGAGTGATCAACTGGGCGGTGATGGGCGACCCGAACGCGTCGCTGCCGACGCCGCAGCCAACCTACTATCGTCCGATGTTCGGCACGCATGGCCGCCTGTTGTCCGACACGTGCGTGACGTTCGTGTCGCAGGCGGCGCATCAGGCCGGTATCGCAGATCGCCTCGATCTGAGCAGGCAGGTGATGCCGGTGAAAAATACCCGCAAGATCGGCAAGAAGGACATGGTTCGCAATTCCGGAACCCCGAAGATCGAAGTTTCTCCGGAAACGTTCGCGGTCACCGTCGACGGCGTCCATGCGACCGTGCCGCCGTTGAAGACGATCTCCCTCAACCAGAAATATTTCTTCAGCTGACTGGCGTGTCTTGATCATTGTCGAAAAAGTCCTGGGCAACAGCGGCGATCCGGAATGGGCCGCGCGGCTGGCCGCGGGTACGGTCGAACCGCTGGCGCTCGATCACTGGGAAGCGCAGAAGAACCGCTTTCGCAAGAAGACCGCAGGTGGAACCGACGTCGCTGTGTCGCTCGATCGCGGCGCGTTCCTGCGCGATGGTGATGTGTTGATCTGGGAGGAGGCGACCGCCCGCGCGGTCGTGGCGCAGATCAGCTTGCGCGACGTGATGGTCATCCACCTCGACGGCTTGTCGTCGCTGCCTCCCGAGGTCGCGGCGCGCACGTGCATCGAGCTCGGCCATGCGCTCGGCAACCAGCATTGGCCCGCGCTCGTCAAGGATACGCGCGTGTTCGTACCGCTCACCGTCGATCACAAGGTCATGGCATCGGTAATGAACACGCATCGGTTCGAAGACATACGCTACGAGTTCGTGCCGGGTAGCGACATCGTTCCGTATCTCGCGCCGCACGAGTCGCGGCGGCTGTTCGGCGGTGCCGAGGGTCCGGTGCACACGCACACGCACGATCGCTACGTGGCGATCGATCCCGCGACGGGGCGCGCGCACGGACGCCCGCCCGTACGCGCCTTCGCCCCCCCGCATACCGACCCTGACACGAGTCAATGAGGGCGGGCGACGACGGCGCCGCGTCGCCGCCCATGAGCGCCGCAGGGCCGCCCCAAGGCGCGAGTTCCGCCCCCCGGGGGGCAGCGCAGCGGCGTGAGCCGCAAGCGTGGGGGGATCACACCAATGCGGTGCATCTTGCGCGCATGCTGCAGTTCGGCGACTCGGTGTTCCCGATCGGCGGCTTCGCGTTCTCCGGTGGCCTCGAGTCGGCCATTCAGAAGCGCGTCGTCACGGACGTAACCACGCTCCTCGCGTTCACGCGGACCGCCGTCGAGCAGGCGAGCCGCGGGGACGGCGTTGGACTCATCTGCGCCCATCGTGCCGCAGAAGCGGAAGACCTGGAGGAATTGATGCGCATCGACGCCCGCGTCTACGCGCGAAAGCTTTCGGGCGAGACGCGGACGATGTCGGTACGCACGGGCAAGAAGTTCACGGAGATGGGCGCGCAGGTGACCGGTTCGCCGGCGTTGATGACGTGGCGCGAGCGCGTGGAGACCGGCGCGACGCCCGGCTGCTATCCCGTGGCGCTCGCCGTGAATTTTGCCGCGCAAGGGTTGTCGGCGCGCGATGCCTTCGTCGTGCATCAGTACGGCGTGTCGGCGACGATCCTGAGCGCGGCACTGCGCCTCATGCGTGTCAGTCATGTGGACACCCAGCAAATGCTCTACGCGCTCAACGGCGACGTGGAATCGGCCTACCAGACGGCCGCGACGGCAACGTTGGCCGACATGGCAGGCTTCGCGCCGCTCACCGAAATACTCGCCGCGGTCCACGTCAAGGCGCACGTCCGTTTGTTCATGAACTGAAACGCTTGCAAGGAAAGGCGGCAACGTGAAAAAAAAGGTTACGCGCATCGGGGTCGGCGGCCCGGTCGGCTCGGGCAAGACCGCGATCGTGGAGGCCATCACGCCGCGGTTGCTCGAAATGGGCATCAAGGTCCTCATCATCACCAACGACGTGGTGACCACCGAGGATGCGAAGCATGTCCAGCGCACGCTCAAGGGCATCCTGCTCGAGGAACGGATCCTCGGCGTCGAGACCGGCGCATGCCCGCACACGGCGGTGCGCGAAGATCCGAGCATGAACCTCGCGGCAGTCGAAGACATGGAAGCGCGCTTTCCGGATGGCGATGTGGTGTTGATCGAGAGCGGCGGCGATAACCTGACGCTGACGTTCTCGCCTGCGCTCGTCGATTTTTTCATCTACGTCATCGACGTCGCGGCGGGCGACAAGATCCCGCGCAAGAATGGTCCCGGCATCACGCAATCGGACATCCTCGTGATCAACAAGACCGACCTCGCCCCGCACGTCGGTGCCAGCCTCGAGGTGATGGCGCACGATTCGAAGCTGATGCGCGGCGACAAGCCGTTCCTGTTCACCAACTGTCGCACCGGCGAAGGCATTCCCGAGTTGGTCGACCTGATCCGCAGCGACCTGCTGTTCGATCTCAAGCTGCCGGCGGGGCAGCCAGCCTGATGGGCGCGACTGAGCGGGCAATGGCCATAGCCTCGCTGGCCGCGGATGACAACGCCGGTCCGCCGCCGGCGGAGTTTGCGGGCTATCTGGACGAGCCGGCGCAAATGCGCAGCGGTGCCCGGGGCAAGTCTGGCTTCCTGCGCCTGGGTTTCGAGCGCCGCGGCGACCGCACTATCCTCGCCGATCTCCAGTCACGCACGCCATATCTCGCGCAGCGCGCCTTGCATTGCGACGAGGCACTGCCGGACATGGCGTGGGTGTTCATGATCACGACGGCGGGTTGCGTACTGCAGGGCGATCGAATGGCGCTGGAAGTCGCGCTGGGACCGGAGGCGAGAGCTCACGTCACGACGCAGTCCGCGACCAAGATCCACACGATGGACGCCAACTACGCGCGGCAGACACAGGTGTTCACGCTCGACGAAGGCGCCTACCTCGAGTTTCTCCCCGACCCGCTGCTTCCGCATCGCCATTCACGGTTCGCGAGCGACACACAGATCACGCTGCACCCGACCGCATCTCTCCTTTACTCGGAGATCGTGCAATCGGGACGCAAGCACCATCATCCGGACGAGTGTTTCGGCGCGACGGTGCTGTCGCTCGCGACCACGGCTGCACGGCCAGGCGGGCTCCCGTTGTTTCTCGAGAAGCTGCTGATCGAACCTGCCCGCAATCCGATGCGGCAGACCGGCGTGATGGACGGCTTCGACGTGTTCGGCAACGTGATCCTGTGCACGCCTGCAGCCATCGCGGAGCGCATCCATGCGCGCGTCGGTGCCGACGTCGATCTCGAGCACGGCGTCGCATTCGGGGCGTGCCGGCTGCCCAACGACGCCGGGCTCATCTACAAGGTGCTCGGCCGCGAGACGGCGCAAGTACGGGACAAGATCCGCGAATTCTGGGCGGTGGCGCGCGAGGAGATCACCGGCGCCGCGATTCCGCCACCATTCTTCTGGCGCTAGCACCGGTTCGCGCCATGTTCGACGGAGGCGTTCAATGAACAAGTTCCTCTCTGGCTGGGAGACGCGTTGCGCGTCGTCGAGCGCACTACGCTTCGTCGATGTCAACCTGCGCGGGATCGGGCAGGTGATGTTTCAGGACAATCCTTTGAGTGGGGCGCTGTTCCTTGCGGCCATTGCGTGGGGATCCTACGCGGCGGGCGCGCCGGAAATCGCGATCGCCGGGGTGATCGCGGTCGTTGTCGCGACGCTAACTGCCCAATGGCTGCACGTCGACGAGACGTCGTTGCATGCAGGCCTCTACGGCTACAACGGCGTGCTCGTCGGCCTCGCGCTCGCCACCTTCATCGCGCCGAGTGCGCTGCTCTGGGTCTACGTGGTTTTGGGTGCCGCCGTATCGGTCGTCGTCATGCTGGGCACTGCGCATGTGACCAAGCCCTGGGGCGGCGCCCTGACGGGACCGTTCGTGCTGACCACCTGGCTGCTGTTGCTGGCCACGTACGGTTTCGCGGGACTCGCCGGGACAGCGTTGCCGGCTGCGGAGGTGGTCACGCCGTTCCAATCGGTCGCAGCCACGCGGCTTGGCCTCGGCGATTTCGCACGAGGGGTGATGCTCAGCATTTCGCAAGTGTTCCTGAAAGGCAGCGTCCTCGCGGCACTGCTCCTGCTGGCCGGATTGGCCGTGAACTCACTCGCGGCCGCCCTGTTCGCGCTCGGTGGCGCGATCCTCGCTGTCATCGTCGCCCATCTTTTTGGCGCGGAAAGCGATCTGATCATCGGCGGGCTTCTCGGCTTCAGTCCGGTCCTGACGGCCATCGCGCTCGGCACGGTGTTCTACCAACCGAGTCCGCGCGTCGTGGCCTATGCGGCGTTGGGTACGGTATTCACGGTGGTCGCCCAGGCAGCGTTGAACGTGGCACTCACGCCATTCGCCATTCCCGCGCTCACGGCGCCGTTCGTGCTCGTGTCGTGGCTCTTTCTGTTGCCGCGACAGTCGTTCGATCACGCGGCGAGCGGGCAGGCCAAGTCCTGACCGGGGCGCGTCAACCCTTCGGATCGCGTGGCTTTTGCGTGGCATCCGCCTCGCGGTCGCCGCGGATGGCGATGATGACCGGGACGAGCACGGCGGCAACGATGCCTGCCGCGAAGCCGTTGTTGTAGAGATTCAGGCCCGCGTGCAACGCGCCCACGCTCTGGGCGGCAGAGGAATGCACTATCCCGGCGACGATCCCCCAGTGCCAGCCGAAGCGTCCGGCAATCGGAGCCAGCGTCGTGCCGAACAATGCGGCGAGCAGGATCGAAGGGTCGTTGGCGCTCCACGGCTTGGCCAGCGACGCGATGAACACGCCGAGCATGATCGGCACGATGTTTTTCGGGTGCTTGCCGAACGCAGCGAAGCCGACGATGGTGAATATTGCACCGATGACAGGGCCGTTGAGATCGCCGCCGACGAGCAGCGCGTATATCGTGCCGATCGCACCCGTCAGCCCCATGTTGGCGAGTGTCGGCCCGAAGCCGGCGAGGGCGATGAAATCGGTCGGCGCCTGTCCGGTCGTCGCGACGATTTGTTTGAGTCGTATGCACAAGTAGCGATCGAAGCAGAACCCGACCGCGACCATCGACGCGAACACGAGCGCGAGAAAGGCCCCGAGAAGCCGATTGTTGCCGGTGGTCCAGATCATGACCGGATCGGCGACGAAACCGTACGACTTGTAGGTCGCGACGACCAACGTTCCTACGATGCCCGCGGTGAAGCCCATGTTGTACAGGCTGAACCCCATGTGCGCCTTGAAGAGCTGCGCTGCGGCCGGCGGCAGGATGAAGCCGATGACGAGGCTCGTGACCACCGCGAGTGGCACGCGAACCTCGACGGCGAGCGTCGTGCTGAACAGAATTTCCGAGAACACGGGGGCGAGCGCCGCGCCGAAGAATGCCGTGTTGATATGTGTCGCAAACGGCTCGCCCTTGAATTTCGCGTAGAGAAACACGCCGAGTACGATCGACCAGATATTGAGAAGATTCTTGCCGAACAATCCAAATCCAAGCACCAGGAACAGGGCCGCGACCGAAGCGCCGGTGATCCTCGCCTTTGCGAGGTAGTAGACCAAGCACGCGCACAGCGTGAGCAGGCCGGCATTCACGCACCCGGCACCGATCCCACCGATGCCGAAATAATCGGTAAGCAGCGCGTCACGGGTCGTGACGATCTGGAGCAACCCGCGCAGCACCTGATCGAGGCCGTCGACGAACAATCCGAACACGACGAACGCCGCGGCGTAGGCGCACACGACGAGCAGGATCACGCGATCCGATGTCGGTTCGACAACCCGGTCGACGGCATTGTGCTCGGTCATCGCTGCCGTTTGAAGGTGGACAGGATGAACACGTCAGCGCTTTCCTCGGCGCATGTAGGTTCCGACGCGCCCGGCCTGCAATCGCCACCAGCCGAACCGCTCGGTGAGAGCCTTGTAGAGGGAGGCACCGACAAGCGTCCCGAGGGCGATCGACGTCATGGCGAACACTGCCGCGATCAGACTATCGACACCGGCGGTGCGATCGCTCAGCATCTTGGTCACGCTGATCAGTCCCAGCGCGCCGGGCACGAGCAGCCAGAAGCTCGGCAAGAACGTCACCATCGGCGGCGGCCCCTTGAAGCGAAGGTGAATGAAGTAGCCTAGCGGCGTGGCGACCAGCGTTCCGAAGAATCCGCTGATCGCGGTTCCGAACAGCTCCCCGGCCACGCGTTGGGCGAGGAATGCACTCAGCAACACGATCAGCATCCACCCCAGCGCGCGGCTGGGCGCGGAAAAATGCAGATAGACGCCAATTCCGAACACCAGCACGCCCGCCCACGGTACCCAGCGGGCCTTGGCCAGGTCGGCGCCCGTAGCGACCAGATCCGAGGGCGTGTAGCCGGCCAGCGCCGCGCCTGCCGCGAGTCCGAACGCGAGCAGGACGAGATGCACGAGCCCGGTGAGCAGCCGGCTGGAACCGCTGACCATATCGCCATAGGCAAGCTCCAGCATGCCAAGTGTCAGCATGGCCCCCGGCAGGAACGTCACCAGCGGCGGAACGAGGAGCTGCACAGGATCCACCGGAAATCCGTGATTGAACGCAAAGAATGCCAGGGCCGATACGAGCGCTGCGGCAACCATTGGTATCGGTACCGCCAGCACCGGACGATTCTGATTCATGAGCTTGAACGCGCCGACGATGGCACCAAGCAAGCACGCGGCGGCGACATTGATCAGCGAAGGGCTGAGGATCATCGCCAGGCCGGCCGTGAGCGTGGCGTGTCCAACGACCATGCCCAGCGCCCCGAAGCGGGGCTTCTTGCGCAGGATCTCGTTGAGACGCTCGATGCCCTCGGCCGGGTTGCCCTCGGCACGCGCCGCTGCGGCACCGAGCGCATAGACATCGGCGATCTGGTCCAGGCGAAGCGATTCCGACGGCCCTTCGGCGAGCGTCACGCGCTCACCGGTTCCGTCATCGAGGAAGATGAAGACGGCAGTTGGAAACGTTACGACTCGTGACCGCCGCATACCGTACGCGGACGCAATGCGTCGGAGCAGCAGTTCCACCTGCGACGTCTGTTCGCCCGAGGCCAGCAGCGCCTGCGCGAGTCGATACATGAACTCCAGCAGGACGTTCGTGTCGACCGGCGCGGCGTGGCGCTCGATGTTGGAAGTCATGTTCTGCTCACCATCTCGATTCGCATTCTACGGTTTCTGCGATGCGTAGGCGGCACGGGCCGAGGTCTCACGACGAAACGCGGCGGTTGTCAAGTGCCCTGAGGAGGGATGTCGGCAGAATGATGCCCGCGGTCGCCGGCGGGCATAGGCATTTCTTCGCAACACCAATACTATGCCGTTCGCGCTCGTCAGGATTCCGCCTCGGCGGCAAGGTGGCGTCGCAATGACACCCACATGCCGGACCTCTCGGGCAAGGGACTGTCAAAGAATGTTGATCAATGTGGAGACATGGCTATGGCAAAAAGATGGTTCCAAGCGGCAACAATGACAGCTTGCGTGGGCTTCGCCGCGGCGTGCGGCAGCGCTTATGCGCAGGAGATTCCGATCGTTACCGGAGAGATCTGGACGCAGTCATCGGAACAGGTGAAGAAGGCTTACTTGGTGGGCATCGCGAACGCGATCCAAACGGAGGTCGCCTACGAAGGCGCGAACCCGCCGTCGGATGCGCAGAGCATCGTGCCTCGTCTCGCCAAGGGCCTGCGGGGGCAGACGCTCGACAGCGTGCGCGAAGGCCTCGACAAGTTCTACGTGACGAATCCCGACAAACTGAAGCGACCGGTCATCGAAACCATCTGGTTCGAAATGGTTGTTCCGGGTCTGAAGAAATAACGAGCCGAGGTCGAAGATGAAACGATTTGCGTTGTTGGTGGCGGTGGGAGTTGCGGCGAGTGTGATCGGATGCACGAACATGACCCCGCAGCAGCAGGGAACGATGTCCGGCGCAGGCATTGGTGCCGCAGCTGGGGCAGGCATCGCGGCGATCTCCGGAGGCAATGCCTGGACCGGTGCCGCGATCGGCGGCGTGGCCGGCGGCGTCGCCGGCAATATCAGGGGCGGTCGGCAGCAGTGATAGCGGCTGGCGCGTGCCGTCGGCGCGCCAACTGCAACGCCGGTCCGTAGCGCTACGCGCCCTGGTATTTGCGCTCGGGCTCGCGCTTCGCGCTCTCAGGCGCGCCATGTCCGTTGCGCGAAGCCTGGGCGAGTTGTGCGACGAACTCGGCCAAGCGAACGCCGAGTGGGTTGAGCTCCCGATCTTTGAGGGTTACTGCCCCGAAGGCAACCTTCACCTCGGGGAGATTGACCTGCAGGATCGTAAGCATGGGCTTGAGCACGGTTAGCTCATAGTAGAGATAGGTCCCGAAGCACAGGAAGTCCCCCTGCAGGACCATGCTCAATGCGAGTGGGGCAGACGCAGACTCGATCACGTGACGAGGCATCGCCAGGCCGCCCTTGTAGAGGGTACGTTGCACGTGGTCGAAGGACAGCGCGCCCGAGGGTGGAGTCACCCATCTTTCGTCGCCGAGGGCGTCCCAGTTCACGCGCTTGCGCGCGGCGAGCGGGTGCGTGCGGTTGGCGAGAACGCATATCGAGTCCTCGAACAGCGGCTGGTACGCGAGATCGGGGTCGGACGCGAGCGGCGCCAGCCGCGAAAAAAACATGTCGAGTTCGCGGGCCTTGAGCATAGCGACGAGTACGTCTTCGTCGGCTTCCCGGATCAGGACGAATCCATCCGGCTCCGGATCCAGCAGCCTTGTGAGCGCCGCGGGAAGAATCCCCATTCCCCAGCCACCTCCGCCGATGCCGACGCGCAGCGTCCCGCGCGAACCGCGGGAGATGATATCGATGTCTTCCGCCGCGCGGCTCAACTCGCCGAATATCGCGCGGGCGCGGCGGATGAAGCTTTCGCCGTGCGCGGTCGGCGTTACCCCTCGCGACGTCCGCTCGAACAGAAGCACGCCGAGCGTCTGCTCAAGCTCGGCGATCGCTGCCGTAACCGCTGGCTGGGTCAGGTGAAGCAGCTGTCCCGCCTTGCGGAAGCTTCCCTGCTCGGCGACCGCGAGCAACACGCGAAGCTCGCGCATCTTGAGGTGTCGTGGCAGCCGTTCCCGTAAATCGCTTGCGGTCATGAACTGTCCGGACCTTCGTCGATAGGCAATAAGCGAATTGTAATAGCCTGAGCAGAAAGAGTGATCACTTGCGACGCGCTCCTCGCACTTTTTACCAATTCCCGACCTACAGCCCGTGATAGGGTGCGTCAGGATGACGTTGCGTACACAAGCAACGACTTTCGGAAGTCAGGGTAGGATCGTCATGCATCGCTTTACCGAAGTCCGGGACGAAGGAGTCCAGGCTGCCGCTCGGTGGCGCCGGTCGTGCATGGTCGCCGGTGTGCTGGTGTGGTTGGGGACAGCTTCGGTGTTTGCCGCAGAGGTCGACATTCCGCGGGGAGAGCAACTCGTTCGCGACAGCAAGTACGCCGAGGCGTACGACCTGCTCGCACCGTTCGCGGACGCAAACAAGGGCAATCCACAATTCGATTACCTGCTCGGTCGTGCCGCGCTCGGGACGAATCAGGCCGAAAAGGCGAAGGCGCTGTTCGAGCAAAGCCTCGCCGCCAGACCAGGATCCATCGAGGCGCATCTTGCGCTCGGTCGTGCCTACTATGCGCTCCGGATGTACGCGGAAGCCAAGATCGAATTCGAGACCGTGCTTCGGTTCGACAACCTCCCGCCCGACCTGTTGTCGCAGGTGCAGACGTCGCGCAGGCAGCGCAGCAGTACGAGGAAGGTCGCCGTGTGATCGGCTTCGGCTATCTCGAGACGGGTATCGGCAACTACCGCATCAACGACACTGTCGCCACGACATCGGGCGAGCGCAACGATACGTTCTATAACGCACGCGCCGGCGGCGGTCTGAACTATATGCTGGGTAACGACTGGTCGCTCGATGGAACGCTCGACTATCGCTACCGGTACTACGATAACGCGGATAGCCGACACGATTCCGATTTGCGGTGGAACGGCGCGGCGAGCCGCAACATTGGCGAAAGCAATCTGGTGCTTGGTGCGCGAGGGCGAGTGAGCTATCGCGGCAACGGGCAAGATCGCAATGACTATGGAGTGTACGGTGACTGGAACGACCGCCTCGACGCCGACAATCAGGTCAGCGCCGGCGCAACGGTCTGGCGCCGTCAATATCCATCCGGGCCGCTTTCCAACCGCAGCCGCACCGTCGGTGAAATTACCGTCGGTTGGCTCCGATCGCTCGATGATGGACGCGCGAGCCTCGAGATCAAGGGGCGCGGCGGGTACAACTGGGGAACCAGTCGCCACTACGGGGACTCGAGTCAGTACGGCGCCGAAGCGACGCTCGATTTCACGGTGACCGACAGCGTGGGCGGATTCGTCTTCGGATGGTGGGAACACGATGCGTTCAACGTCGACCGCATTCGGTTGCATCCCGACTCGGTGGACGACAGTGCGGTGGGTGCACGCAGGGACAACCTGTACGAAGTCGGTGGCGGGCTCGTGTGGGGGTTCGCACCCAAGTGGTCGCTGCGTCCGGAGATTCTCTGGATCCGCGACCAAAGCAATGTGTTCGTGCACAACTACAGTTCAACCGAGGTATGGCTCAACTTGCGCTACGCCTTCTAGCAATGACCGCAAGAGCGGTGCTGTCTGCGCACTGGCACATACGCGACGCGTCTCGCTCCAATGTCTTGACTGCGGGGACGATTGCACATTGCCGCGCGATAGCGCTTCGGTCCGTAGTGTGAAACAATGAAATTGCCGCGACGTCTGGGGGACGTGTCGGATACAAGAAGAATGACAACGGCAACGACGCGAGGAGTAACGGTCAATGCGTGTGCAATCCCTCCGACGCATGACAAGTCGGATCAGGCGCAGAACCTTCAACTCTTTCGTGTGCTGCCCGCGTATCACGTCTGGCGCCCGGTCCGATTGTCGATACCGGATCGATCGGTCCGACCACATGTGATCGACCAAATCTAGAGGAGGATTATCACAATGAGTACCGCAACCACTGAGAAGATGCCACTGGCAACTCTCACCGCGATGGTGGTGGGAGGCATGGTCGGCGCGGGGGTGTTCTCGATACCGCGCAACTTCGCGATGGCTACCGGAGTCTACGGTGCGTTGATCGCGTGGACCATCGCCGGCGTGGGCATGTTGATGCTGGCCTTCGTGTTCCAGACGCTTGCCAACCGCAAGCCGGACCTCGATGCCGGTGTCTATGCCTATGCCCGCGCCGGCTTCGGCCCGTACCTGGGCTTTGCCTCGGCTTTCGGCTACTGGGCCAGTGCCTGCGTCGGCAACGTCTCGTACTGGGTGCTGATCAAGTCGACGCTCGGCGCGGTCTTTCCCTTCTTCGGCGACGGCAACACCATCAGCGCGGTGGCGGTCTCGTCGGTCGGTATCTGGGCGTTCTACTTCCTGGTGCTGCGCGGCACCAAGGAAGCGGCGGCGATCAACAAGATCGTCACCATTGCCAAGGTCATTCCGTTGCTGCTGTTCCTGGTGCTGGCGATCTTTGCCTTCAAGCCGGACGTCTTCGCCGCCAACCTCTGGGGCGGCACCGGCGTGCCCCAGGACTACCTGCATGCTCACGGGGACCTCGTCTCCGTCAAGGGAGCGGGCGCCGCTGCGAGGGACTACGGCAGCTTGTTCGAGCAGGTCAAGGCGACGATGCTGATCACCGTGTTCGTGTTCCTCGGCATCGAAGGCGCGAGCAACTACTCTCGCTTCGCCAAGAAGCGCGAGGATGTGGGCAAGGCGACCGTGGTCGGCTTTCTCGGCGTACTGGCGCTGTTCGCGTCAGTGTCCATCTTGTCGTTCGGCGTAATGCCGCGCGCCGAGATCCAGGCGTTGAGCCAGCCTTCGGTGGGCGGTGTGCTCGCCGCGGCGGTCGGCCCGTGGGGCGCGGTCTTCATCGGCGTAGGGGTCATCGTCTCGGTGCTCGGCGCGTACCTGGCCTGGACGCTGATGGCGGCCGAAGTGCTGTCCATTGCTGCCAAGAAGGGCGACATGCCGGCCTTCCTGGCCAAGGAGAATGCGGCCCAGGTGCCGACCAACGCGCTGTTGATGAGCACGCTGCTGGTGCAGCTCGTACTCGCCGCGACGCTGTTCTCTGCCGATGCATTCACGTTCGCGCTTTCGTTATGCAGCCATCTTTCGTTGCTGCCGTATCTGCTGTCGGCGGCATACCTCCTGAAGCTCGTGCTGACCCGCGAGACCTATGCACCGACCGATGCCGAGTTGCGCAAGGATATGTTCGTAGCGATCCTGGCGACGATCTACTCCGTTTTCCTCGTGTTCGCCGGCGGCACGAAGTTCCTGGTGCTTTCGTTCCTGATCTACGCTCCGGGCACACTGCTCTATCTGATGACGCGTCGCGAACAGGGCAAGCAGGTATTCAATACGGCCGAGTGGGTCATATTTGGAGTCTTCGTGGCCGGCGCAGTCTATGCGCTGTACGGGCTGATCACCGGCAGTCTCACCATCTGATCGCGTACTCGATCGCGACCGGTTGTACAACCATCCAATCAAAGTCATCGGAGCTCAACATGGCGAAGGCAGGCAAGAAAGAGGTCAAGCAGGAAGCCAAGAAGGCGACCAAGAACGAGTCCAAGTTCGGCGTGTACTCCGAGGTTGGGCAACTGCGCAAGGTGATGGTGTGTGCGCCGGGACTCGCGCACTCGCGGCTGACTCCGTCGAACTGCGACCAGTTGCTGTTCGACGACGTGCTGTGGGTCGACAACGCCAAACGCGACCACTTCGACTTCGTCAACAAGATGCGCGATCGCGGCGTCGAAGTCGTGGAGATGCACAACCTGCTTGCAGAGACCGTCGCGGTTCCGCAAGGGAAGAAATGGATCCTCGACAACCAGGTCGTGCCCGATCAGGTGGGCCTCGGCTTCATCGACGAGCTGCGCAGCTACCTCGAGGGACTGGACAACCGCAAGCTCGCCGAAACGTTGATCGGCGGGCTGTCGACCCACGACTTTCCGGAGAAGCACGGCGGCGCGGCGCTCAAGGTCGCCAAGGAGGCCGCGGGTGCAACCGAATACCTGCTGCCGCCGCTGCCGAACACGCTGTACACGCGCGATACGACCTGCTGGATCTACGGCGGGGTGACGCTCAATCCCCTGTACTGGCCGGCGCGGCACGAGGAAACGATTCTCACTACCGCGATCTACAAGTTCCATCCGGATTTCGCGGGCAAGGTCAACGTGTGGTGGGGCGATCCGACCAAGGACCATGGCCTGGCGACGCTGGAAGGCGGGGACGTGATGCCCATCGGCAAGGGCAACGTGCTGATCGGCATGAGCGAGCGCACCTCGCGCCAGGCGATCAGCCAGCTCGCGGCGACGCTGTTCAAGAAGGGCGCGGCGGAGCGCGTGATCGTGGCCGCGATGCCGAAGATCCGCGCGGCGATGCACCTCGACACCGTGTTCACGTTCGCAGACCGCGACTGCGTGCTGCTGGCGCCCGGACTTCCTGGCCAAGACCACCACGTTTTCGTATCGCCCGAGCAATCATCCGAGCGGTGTCGAATTCCACAACGAAAAGAAGCCGTTCGTCGACGTCGTCGCGCAGGCGCTGGGCTTCAAGAAGCTGCGCGTGGTCGAGGCCGGCGGCAGCGACTACCAGCGCGAGCGCACGCAATGGGACAGCGGCGCGAACCTCGTCTGCGCGTCACCGGGCGTGGTGTATGCGTACGACCGCAACACCTACACCAACACGCTGCTGCGCAAGGAAGGCATCGAAGTCATCACCATCGTCGGTGCCGAACTGGGCCGCGGTCGCGGCGGCGGCCACTGCATGACGTGTCCGATCATCCGGGACGCGGTAGACTTCTAGTCCGCGGTCCGACTGCATCAGGCAGGCATCGCCATGTCGGGCCCGCGTCGCGAAGCGGCGCTCGGCGGGAAATGCTTGTCCCTGCATGAAATCGAGCAGGAAGGTCAAGCATGGAAACGAACGACCCTGAGGTCGACGCCAAGCCGGCCCGAAGCGGGTTCAAGTTTCCCGGCGCCGTGACCACGCTGGCCATCGTCACGGTGTTGGTGTGGGTGGCGGCGCTGTTCATTCCGCCGGGCCGCTACCAGACCGATGCCGACGGCTCGCCGATCCCCGGCACCTTCCAGCAGGTGCCGTCGCCGCTGAGCTTCGGCGAGACGGTGGAGCAGCTGATCCTGGCGCCGGTCAACGGTGTCTACGGGCTGCGCAATCCCGGCACCGAATTCGTCAGCACCGAGACCGTCGGCCGCATCTTCGGCCAGATCGGCGTCATCGTCTTCATCATGGCCATCGGCGCGTTCATCTCGGTCAGCTTTGCCACGCGCGCGCTGGAGGTCGCGGTCGCGTCGCTGGCGCACCGGCTGCGCGACAAGGGCTGGCTGCTGATCGCCACGGTGATGGTGCTGTTCTCGCTGCTGGGATCCACCATGGGCTTCTCGGTGGAGACGCTCGGCTTCTATGCGCTGTTCCTGCCCTTGATGGCGGCGCTGGGCTACGACCGTCTGGTCACCGCGTCGATGATCATCCTCGGCGCGCTGGTCGGCGTCATGGCTGCCACGGTGAACCCCTTCTCCATCGGCGTGGCGGCCGGCGAAGCCGGCGTGTCGATCGGCGAGGGCCTCGGCCTGCGCGCGCTGCTGTGGGTGGTGCTGACGGCGATGGCGATCGGCTGGGTCCTGCGCTATGCTGCCAAGGTGCGCACGGACCCGGCCGCGTCGCTGGTGGGCTGGGACGCGGATGCTGCCGCCGAAGCGCAGCTCGGGTCGGCCGCGGGCGATGGCCCGAGCCCGGTGCCGGCCACGCAGGAGCAGCTGACCGGCACGCAGAAAGCGGTGCTGGCCATCACCGGCCTGGCCTTCGGACTGATGATCTTCTCGGTCATCCCCTGGTCGAGCGTGCTCGATGGTCGCGCTGCACTCGCCGACTACGAGGTGCTGCATGCCGTGCAGGGCGCACGGCCGTTCTGGTTCGAGCTGAACTGGTGGTTCCCGCAGCTCGGCATGCTGTTCATCCTGGCCTCGGTGCTCGTGGGCTTCGTCGCCAAGATGGGTGAGAAGGAGACGGTGCGGCTGATCGCCGCTGGCGCAGCGGACATGCTGGGCCCGGCCATGGTCGTGCTGCTGGCGGGTGGCGTGTCGGTGATCATGAACAACACGCAGACGCTGGACACCATCCTGAACTCGATGGAAAAGCTGGTCAGCGGCACGTCGGCAGCGTTCTTCACGTCGCTGACGATCGTGGTGAACATTCCACTGGCCTTCCTGATCCCTTCAAGCTCGGGGCATGGCGCGCTGGCGATGCCGCTGCTGGCGCCGCTCGCCGACTTTGCGCAGGTCAAGCGCGCCACCACCATCACTGCGTGGATCATGGGCCACGGCCTGGCGCTGATGGCGGCGCCCACCAGCGTCGTGCTCGTCGGCGGTCTCGCCATTGCCAAGGTCGGGTATGAGAAATACCTGCGCTTCGCCTGGCCGTTGCTGCTGGCCTTGCTCGTCGTAGCGGCGGCCACAATCGGGGCTTTCGCGACCTTTGCTGCCTGAGGCTGCTCTTCTGTTTCATCAGCCCGGCGCTTACGGTCGCGATCGCGTACGCCGGCATCCGCATGCTGCGTATTCCGCCCGCGCGGCAGACGCGGCAGCGAAACGGTTGGGGCGTCGCTGGAGTGAGAGGTTGCAGCGCCACGAGCGTATCGGTCACATCAACTTGACGGCGAAGTTCATCGGTCGGTCAAGTTCCATTGTGATGGTCGCCCGTTGCGTTGTGGCGCCGCAACAAAGACAATAGGCAAAATCCAACCGGGAGTTGTAACGTGCCTCCGAACTTCGCTGCCAGGCGAAAGAACTGCTCCGCAAAAGCCGTCGTTCTTCTTCCGCTTGCGCTTCTAGTGCTGCTCGCCTCGTGCAGGCGCGCGGAGGAGGCGCCCGCCCCCGAAATACGTCCGGTACGTGTAGTCACCGTCGCGAAAGGCATC